>NZ_JAECZC010000026.1:0-10952 GCF_016056305.1 Amazonocrinis nigriterrae CENA67
GAGCAGGGGAAGCAGGGGGAGCAGGGGGAGAAATAATTTCTGACTCTTGCTTTTTAACTGCATCTTTCCCATTTCTAGATGCGGCGGAATTAGTATTATGTGAAAATTCAACGAGAGTGGGTGCAACATGTCCGTTACTCTCTTTTACTGCTGGAGTGGAAACCACAGTTTCAGTAAATTCAGGGGTGGAATTGTTAGATAAAGCAGCAGGTAAACTAACTTTATGCCCATCCTGTAAAGCTTCAGCAAAGGCATTTTTGGTTTTTTCGGAGCGATAGTTGATGCCGTTTAAACGTACATTCAACGCTTTCTTTTGCTCAGTAGCAGGTAGTGCGGGTGGTACTTCATACGGGTCGAGGTTTTTCAAAGGTAAACCAAGTACGCGTAACTGTACAACTGCTTCTCGCAAAGAGCGATCGCTACTCTTTTGGGTGCTGGGGTTCAATGCAACGGTGATGTGGGGGCGATCGCCTAGGGTATCTTTGACTAAGTTAGAAAGAATTTTCCTCGGCCCAAATTCCACGAAGCAGTAACCACCAGCTGCATAGATATTTTCAATTTCCTGCTTAAACAGCACGGAGTTGGAGAGGTGGCTTTCCAGGATTTTTTGAATACCTTGGGGTTCTTTGGGATAAGGTTTGGCGGTGACGTTGCTGAAAACGGGGATTTGGGGAGTTTGGAAGGCGACGGATTTGGTGGCGATCGCAAAGGATTTTTGTGCGAAGGCAATCAGGGATGTATGGAAGGCTGCGGACACAGGTAATAATACAGCGGCGCATCCTTGGTCGTGCAATGTCTGCCGCACTTTGGCAATTTCTGCGGTGGGGCCTGCGACGACAATTTGCGTGGGCGAGTTAAAGTTAGCGATGGATACTTGCGGATACTGTCTCAGTACTGCTTGCACTTTGCTGATATCTTCTTTCACAGCCAGCATACTGCCTGCATCATGATCCGGGTCTTCTGGGGCTGCCATTGCCTGACCTCTGGCTTTCACGAGGAACAGGTAATCTTGGTCACTCAAAACACCTGCTGCCCACAAAGCTGTTAGTTCTCCAAAGCTGTGTCCGGCGACAAAATCTGATTTGAAACCAGCTTGTTGCAATATGGAATACATCCCAGCACTCAACACCCCAATGGCAGGTTGAGCATATTCTGTGCGTTGCAAGGCGGCAATTTGAGCATTTTTTTCTGCCTCGCTAAATACCGGACGGGGGAAAACTATTTCCGACAGCGGTTGCAAATTATCTTTGATTAACAAGCTATCCATGTAGCCATGCAAACGCCGCATCAGGGGGAAATTCATCACCAGTTCCCGGCCCATCTCCAAGTATTGCGAACCTTGACCGGAGAATAAAGCTACAACTTTACCGCCTAATTCCATGCCAGTGGAACGATAGTAAATTCCTTGGGGATGATCCCAGGATGCTGCTGCCCTCTTGTGTTTCAGCCACTCGATGGTAATTTGCATCAACTTGCAGGCTTCTTGCGGATTCTCAGCGACAAACCCAACTCTAGCGGCAATTAAGGGAATTTCTGCTGATTGGCACTCCTGGACTAATTGGGCATAATGTCTGTCACTGCCTTCCGATTGCAACTTATTTAAAATGTCTTCGCATTTAGCCAACAGTTGTGCAGGGTTGGGAGCAAACAATACAATCTCACGCGCACTATTGTGTAAGCGGTAAGGACGGTTTTGTTCGCTTTCGTATTCTTCCAAAACAACGTGATAGTTAGTACCACCGAAGCCGAAAGAACTCACACCAGCACGTCTTGGCGCTTCACCTTCCGCACGAATCCAAGGTCTAGTTTCGGTATTCAAATAAAATGCGGAATTTTGAATGTTGAGTTTGGGGTTAGGTTCGGTAATGTTGATTGTGGCTGGTAAGATTTTGTGATGCAGTGCCAAAGCTGTTTTAATCAAGCTTGCAGCACCCGCCGCCGCTTTTGTATGTCCGATTTGTGATTTGACGCTACCCAAAGCGATGTGCTGTCTTTTTGAGTCATGTTCGCCAAAAAAGTCTCTTAAAGAACCGAATTCGGTGGGGTCGCCTGCCATTGTGCCGGTACCGTGCGCTTCCATTAAGCCAACGCTGGCGGGAGAGAAACCGGCATCTTCATAGGCACGTTCTAAGGCTTTGATCTGACCTTCTTTACGAGGGGCATAAATACTCTTGTAACGTCCATCGCTAGAGGTACCGATGCCTTTGATGACTGCATAGATTTTATCGTTGTCACGTTCGGCATCTTCTAACCGTTTGAGGACAATCATCCCAATACCTTCACCCAGCATCATGCCATCAGATTTAGCATCGAAGGGTTTGACATTCTCACTGGGAGAAACAGCTGGTGTTTTGCTGAAGGAGATGTAAGCCATGATGGTGTTATCAGTGTCCACACCACCAGTCAGCATCATGTCAGAACGATATTCTATCAGTTCGCTGATGGCCATTTTTAATGCGCCGAAGGAACTAGCGCAAGCAGCATCAACTACACAGTTCATCCCGCCAAAGTTCAAGCGGTTGGCAATTCTACCGGCTACAACGTTAGCCAACATTCCAGGGAAAGCATTTTCGTCCCACTTGACGTAGGCGCTTTTGATTTTATCAACGATTTTTTTGGTGTCTTCATCAGACAAACCGCTGCTTTTGAGAACTTTCTCCCAAACTGGATATTCTAATCTAGCTGACAGTGGCATTCCCAATTGCTTGGCCATAGCCACACCCAAAATTACACCCACAGCCTCGCGGTTAAATTCACGAGATTCACCATAACCGGCATCTTCCATTGCTTCTTTTGCAACTACTAAACTCAATAGTTGCGATACATCTGTTACTTCTAAGATGCTGGGAGGTATGCCAAATTCCATGGGGTTAAAATCAACCTCTGGAATAAACCCACCTCTTTTACAGTAGGTTTTATCTTCAGGTGTTCTAGGGTTCGGATCGTAGTAATCTTTGACGCTCCAATGTGTATCAGGCACATCGGTAATACAGTCAATTTTATTAATGATATTTTGCCAATATTCCCGTAAGTTTCTGGCTTGAGGAAATAGAGAAGCCATGCCCACAATGGCTATAGGATTTTGTTGTAATTGTCTATTAATTTTATTAAGTGACATTGGTTTTTCTGATTTCATTTTTTTTGCCTCTATAAACCTAACTAAATCCTTTTCACAATTGTTAATCTGGGCTTCTAACTCCGCCAAGGCAGTATCAATTGAATTAGCAGACATAGGACATAGACTGTTCTTGAGTACTGTGGATGGTGAAGCGAGAGTGATACCATTTGGGATTTTAGATTTGGGATTTTAGATTTAAAAAAGTTAATTGCTAAACTTTTTAGTAGTCCGCGATCGCAATCTTTTTTCCAATTGGTATAATTTATGTCGCTTACCAAAAATGAGCTATCTCTTCTTTTAAGCAGCTAGCTATCCTATCTGCTAAGGCTAAATGCTTTTTTTTCAAGCACACACAACGCCAGAAAGCCAGAGGATGAAGCATAAAAGCTACAATTTTATACTTCACACTTCATACAGCGTTCGACTCTTGATATTGTGGCAGCAGGTCGATAACGTTGTTGAAACTGGTAAAATAGTCTTGGAGTGCGTTAGCGGCTTGACCAGTAAATTCAATCCATTCGTAATGGCAAATATCTTGGGCAATTGTATCCCACTGGAACAATGAAAACTTAGGAGTAGCTATTAGGACAGAAACGCTTTTTTCTCCCAAACTAGTTTGATTATCTAGCCTAACTGCAACAACGTAGCTGGTATTAATGACAACGTTCTGTATCTTGATAAATGCCATAGCCAGTTTCAACGTCCAGGATAATGTATTTTATGGAAATTGACCAAGAAAAGTTGACAAGTTCGTTACAGAAAAAACATCACCTTTACTCCGATTTCATATAGTTAGCTGAACAAATACTCAACCAATTGTCAGGTGATGCAAATGCGGTTTGGGTTAGTTTTTGCTTTTCTAAGTTCAATCAAATAACTAATTTTCCTTACCGCCTTGAAACGTTTGAATTAATAAAAAGATTAGCATACTTTATAGAAACTAAATCATTCCTTTAAATTAATTTCAGAAAAAAGCTGGATTTTAGCTGATGTAAATCTGAAAGTAAATATACCAGTCAAGTATATTTTTTGACTAAACATTGGAGCTAATACTTTCGTTCCTAATAGCTGGGACATGAATTTTATCTTGATTGAGAGGGCATTAGAAAAATCTTGGCAGCCAAGTAATCATTCAACGAATACATAAATCATCAAGCATGACTATCAGTAAGATTTTTTCAGAAGAACATCATAATTGGGGAACGATTTTTGATGAATTTTAAATATAAATCTATTCTCAAAAACAATTAGTTATTTATAAAGCAAATATTAAATTTTAATTTGTGCGTTATAAACAACATATAAATTTTGTTATGAATCATCAAAATTCCGATTACATAAAGCATTGTCTGATAAACAAGTTACAGATTAATAATTCATTCTTTGTGTCTTAGTGTCTTGGTGGTAAAAATAAATTTTGAACCACAAAGACACAAAGGCACAAATAAAAATCTATTTAACAGGAGTATTCCTAATCCCCAGTACCCAGTACCCAGTACCCAGTACCCAGTCCCCAGTCCCTAATCCCTATTCCCCATTACTGGCTGCTTTCCAGACCAATTTTGCCACCGCATCATGCCGCGACTGACTAATTCTGGATGGGTATCCCCAATAAAACAGATACGCCCCATTCTTTCGCAAGCAATGAGAATTTCACCGTGTCCCATAAATGGGGCAATCACAAAATTATTCGGGCTAGTATACAAATTTATTAAGTAGTTGATGATTCCCTCTACTCCTTCAACATTAATTGGTGTTTGTGGTTTAGATATTAATTGATGAGAAAAAATTCCTATATAAATATTGCCTAGTATTAATTCGTATTGAAAGGGCATTTGATTATGCTTGTAAAATTCATAAATATGTCCCTCTGAACGCAGCACAGCCACAACCCGCGCTTCATCTACTAAGTAATTATGCTCCCAGGTGGAGGAAAGGGTAGCGATCGCTAATGCTGCATTTGAGGGCAGCAGTTTTCTAAATTCTGGAGTTGCAGTATTACCACAATATATTAAATGCCGTCCTAAGAGCCATTCCTGACCAACTTGGACTTTGGGTGCAGTAGGTGTTGCTGATTGCTCAATTAATGGTTCTGGCTGGCGTTGACTTTTCTTGACAGCCAATTTAGCTGCTTTTTGTGCCATAGCACTTTTATGTGCTAATATCTGTAGTTCTTTTTGCTTAGCTTTGAACTCAGCAATAAGTTTAGCTTGCCGTTCGGCTTCTTCTTTTTCTCCCCTGGCTTGGGCTAATTCCAAAGCTTTTTCTGCCTCTTCTGCCAAAGCACGTTCTTTACTACCAGCCCTAGCTATTTTTAATAATGCCGTAGGACTATCTGCGATCGCAGTACCTTTAATTAGCTGTTTAACTGCTGGATGAATGCTTTTAGCAATCTGCTTACCGTGCTGGAAGGTGCGTTCAGAATATCCGACTTCTTTGGCTAACTCCACAGTTCTTTTTGGTGGTGGTGAAATCATTTCACCACCTTTGAGGGTATGTTGATTATCACCCACTTTCGCCCGCAGCCCCATGCGTTCCAGAATTTGATCTCGTTCTAGCCACAGTTCTGAACGCTCAAGCGGTTCTAACTCATTGCGGATCAAATTTTCGTCAATTTCTGCCAAACGGGCTTGGTCAGAATCAGTATAAGTAACAATATTACACTCAATAGCCTCTAGCCCCAACAGCTTACACGCTGTCAGACGGTGTAATCCCGCAATCAAATTCAGCTTTTGATCTACCGTAATCGGGTTCAACAGACCATTAGCCTTAATTGATTCCTTCAAATCGTCAACTTTTTCGCCTTTAACTGGACGGCGGTTGCGACCAACTTGAATTTGGTCTATGGGCACTATAGGCATAATTACTGTTTTTGAGTGCGTTTAGCCAAAACACCAATAATACGACTAGGATACAGCTAAAAAGTTTCGATTGGGAATTGAGGACTTTTTAGCGGTATCAGTTGAAGAGAATGTCTTGTGGTACACAATTGTGGCAATAGCAATCTGTTGATAATAACAAAACTGCTAGATGAAGCTACTACACACAGAAAATTACCCACACTCAAATAGACCATTAACATTCATCAGTCATCCGTCATCATTCAACAATAAATCGATTGACAATATTAAAGTTTTTTGCCATACTTGAACACAAGTTTATCGAAGTTTTTCCGAGACATTTTCATATCAAGTCCGCTGATTACTTATAATTGGGAGTATGGCGCGGAAATCTGAAAATACCTACCCTGCACTCTTTCTCCCCTGCCCGCTTGCAGTCTTAACGATAAGTCT
This sequence comes from Amazonocrinis nigriterrae CENA67, assembly GCF_016056305.1. Taxonomy (GTDB): domain Bacteria; phylum Cyanobacteriota; class Cyanobacteriia; order Cyanobacteriales; family Nostocaceae; genus Amazonocrinis; species Amazonocrinis nigriterrae. Next base: position 6,412 of record NZ_JAECZC010000026.1, read on the forward strand.
TTAACCGGACACGATATTATTGGCGCTTCATTGTTTTTGAGATTTAAGTTTTTGGCTAGCGCTATGGTATTTTAGGATACTTGATTCAATGTCAAATTAGGATAAAACTGAAAAAGATTTGGAGTAACGCCACCGTTGATTTTGCTGCTAAACCATTAATTGATGGTAGCAATAAAGGCTTACTACATTCACATAGAACTAATTTAACTCTCCGCTTGGTGAAGATCAAATCATAGAGTAAAAGTACCTTGATTAACTGCGGATGAGTTAATTGCAACCGCCTGATATAGCCATCTAGCCAAATTTTGAGATAGCACAATTGGAATGAAAATATGGCAGTAAACAAAGAAAGCCGATTATTTACAAAATCTCCTGGTCGGTGGCGAATACTTTTGGCAGCTTCTGTTACTTTGGCTACCGGACTAATATCATTTTATAGTTTTTCACCAATCAAGTTTCGCTCTGATGTTCAGGCTCCACCAGCTAATGCTCCAAAGGCTACCCCTGTCAAAGTTGCTGTGACTGCCTTGGGACGTTTGCAACCTGAAGGCGAAGTGACTCATTTGTCTGCTCCCAGTTCAACTAACGGTATTCGAGTAGAAAGGCTGATGGTGAAGGAAGGAGACACTGTGAAAGCAGGACAAGTATTAGCGTATTTAGAAGATTATAGTCGTGCTACCACAGCTTTAGAACAAGCCTTAGACAAACTGCAAATTGCCAAAGTCAAATTAGCACAAGTAAAGTCTGGGGCTAAACCCGGAGACATTGATGCCCAAAAAGCAGCGATCGCGAGTTTAGAGTCACAATTTAAAGGTGACGTTGCAACACAACAAGCAACAATCAACCGCATCCAGGCTGAAGTCAACAACGCTCAAGTCGAAAACCAGCGATATCAGCAGTTATTTAAACAAGGTGCGATCGCTGCTTCCGTAGCAGATAGCAAAGCCTTGCAATTGAAGACTGCACAACAGCAGCTAACAGAAGCCAAAGCCAGCCTCAACCGTACTCAAAACACCTTCACTGAACAGCAAAAAGAAGCCACAGCCAAACTCAACAGTATTAAAGAAGTGCGTACAGTCGATGTTGACCTAGCACAAGCCGATGTTAGAAGTGCTGTAACTGCTATCAAACAAGCAAAAGCAGACCAAGAATTAAGTTACATCAAATCTCCCATAGATGGCAAAATTTTGAAAATTCATGCCAAAACCGGAGAAGTAATTTCCAACACTGGATTTGCTGACATAGGCAAAACATCTCAAATGTATGTCGTCGCAGAAGTGTATCAAACCGATATTCAAAAAGTACGTTTAGGTCAAAAAGCGACCATTACCAGCACAGCATTTCCTGGAAAATTACAAGGAACTGTGAACGAGATTGGTTTGCAAGTTGATAAACAAAGTATCTTTAGCCTCAACCCCAACTCAGACACAGACCGCAGAATAGTTGAAGTCAAAATATCCATCGATAACCCCAAAGATAGCGATCGGGTAGCTCGTTTAACCAATTTACAGGTGGATGTTGCTATTCAGATATAGTCAAGAGTCAGTAGTCATTAGTCAGTAGTCAGTGGTCAATAGTTAGAACAACTAACAACTGACAACTGACAACTAACAACCAACAACCAACAAATGAATCCATGAATTTAAAAATTCCTTTAGCATGGCTACAATTAGCCCAACAAAAAGTTCGCTTTTTAGTGGCTATAGCTGGGATTGCTTTTATTGTCCTGCTGATGTTTGTGCAACTTGGTTTTCAAGATGCTCTCTATTCCAGTGCTACCGCAGTACATCAAAGCCTACGAGGTGATTTATTTTTAGTCAGTTCTCAATATAAATCTTTAACCTCAAGTCAAAGCTTTTCACGCACTCGTTTATACCAAGCTTTGGGGTTTGATGGTGTAGAATCAGTTAGCCCCATGTATTTGCAATTTGCAAAACTGAAAAATCCAGCAACTGGCGAGAAATACTCAATATATGTTATTGGGTTTGATCCGGGAAGACCTGTAATGAATATACCGGAAGTCGAGCAAAACTTAGACAAACTCAAAATTCCTGATGTCATGCTTTTTGACCGAGATTCTCGACCAGAATTTGGCCCAATTGCTGCAAATTTTGACAAAGGAGATAAGGAACAAACAATTGAAATATTTCCCTTCGATGCCCAAATTGGATATAGAGTTAGAGTTGGTGGCTTATTCAGCTTAGGCCCTTCCTTTGGTGTAGACGGCAATTTAATTGTTAGTGATTCAACTTTCTTAAGAATAAATCCTAATACTCGTCCGGCAGAGAAAATAGATATAGGTGTCATCTCTCTCAAACCTGGTGTTGATGCAGAAGAAATTCTGAAAAATTTGAAAGCCAGCTTACCTAATGATGTTCAAGTTTTCACTCGTCAAGAATTTATTAACTTTGAGAAAAACTATTGGGCCTTGAGAACACCTATTGGCTTTATCTTGAATTTAATGTTGACAATGGCTTCTGTTGTGGGTGTAGTTATTGTCTATCAAATTCTTTATAGCAATATTGCGACACAATTTATTGCTTATGCAACATTGAAAGCTATAGGATATGCCAATAACTATTTATTAAATGTGGTCTTTCAACAAGCCCTTATCTTGGCATTTTTAAGTTATATACCAGGATTTCTTGTCTCTGTAATTTTATATGACTTTGCCAGAGAAGCCACTAAATTACCAATCATCATGACTGCTAATAATGCAGCAATCGTTTTAATATCGGCAGTTTTGATGTGTATAACTTCTGGCGCACTCGCTATCAATAAACTCCGTTCTGCCGATCCGGCTGATATTTTCTAGCAAGGGACATAGGGAGATGGGTACAACTAACAACTGACAACTAACAACTGACAACTGCCTAATTTAAAATCCAAAATCCAAAATCCAAAATTGGCTCTGCTGTATGAACTTGCAAAATAAAACTCTTCTCATTACTGGAATTGATGAATTTATCGGTTTGCGTGCAGCCGAGTTAGCCTTAGCGCAGGGAATGAAAGTCCGGGGATTGCAAAAAAATAGCGATCGCCAAAAAATCCAAAGTTTGGGTGCAGAAGTACTTGTTGGCAATATTACCGATGCAGCTATTGCTCAAAAAGCTTGTCAGGGAGTAGACATCGTTTTACATACTGCTCAAATTACCCAAGAAGCCGGCTCACTAAAGGATTTTCGAGAAATCAATGTCACCGGCACAGTCAATATGGCTAAAGCTGCCAAAAATGCTGGTGTTAAAACTTTTGTGCATCTCTCCAGTGTGATGGTCTATGGCTTTAATTATCCTGATAATGTCACTGAATCCGGGCCACTCTCTGGTGAGGATAATGCCTACTGTCAGACAAAAATAGAAGCCGAAGCACAACTTCTACCACTGAATGCACCGCCTGATTTCGGCGTAATCATTATTCGTGCTGGTGATGTTTACGGGCCTGGGAGTATTCCTTGGATAGTCCGACCAATTCTGATGATGCGTCAAAAATTGTTTGCCTATGCGAATGATGGTAAAGGAGTAATCAATCACGTCTATATAGACAATCTGATTGATGCTATTTTTCTAGCTATAGAAAAAGAAACCTACGGAGAAATTTTCAATATCACCGATGGTGAAAACACTTCTTGGAAAGAGTATTTCATGCGTCTAGCGGCAATGGAAGGTTTACCGGCACCCATGTCTCTACCAAAAGATGAAATGAAGTTGTTTTTGAAACTACGCCATCAGGGACAAAAACTTTTTCGTAAAAAAGCTGATATTCTCCCAGAGTCCGTAGATTTTATGTCTCGTCCTCATGCTTATTCTGTTGCTAAAGCCCAGAGTTTGTTAGATTACAAACCCAAAATTGACTTAGAAGCAGGAATGCAACTTACACATGAATGGTTGCAAAAAACTGATATTCAACAATTAGTTAAATAGTTAGCAACTAAGCTGTTATGCAATTTGCATTGACAGATGAATGATGATTGTTGACTGTGAAGCAGCTTAGTGGGCTTTGCCCACTAAAATCAAGCATTGTTTAACAACAATCCATACTCTTCGAGGGTTGCTGTTACAGATGTTTTATTGTCTAAAAATGCACATTTTTTACTGAACAATACGAAGTTATGCTGAAATTATCTTATTTACGTCATCTTCTTCTAGCTAGTTTATTGAGCATTAGTTGTGCAGAACTTGTCAAGGCAGAGCCTGCTACAAAACTGACTGTTTCAGTCAATGGAATCCGTCACCAAAAAGGCCAGATTTGCTTTCGAGTTTATGCTAGTGAACGAGGATTTCCTATGAGTAACACTAGTGAAGTTCAAAGTGGTTGTACTCAGATTACAGGCACTTCTGTCACCAAGGTTTTTTCTGGTTTGAAGCCAGGAAATTATGCTGTTGCTGTAGTTGATGATCAGAACGGAAATCACAAGCTTGACACAGATTTTTTTGGTATTCCCAAAGAAGGTTTTGGTATTTCTAATAATCCAACTGTATCTATCCAAACAGGTACACCAAAGTTTAGTAAGTCAAGTTTTGTAGTTAAGAAAAATACAACAA
>NZ_JAECZC010000026.1:11103-76512 GCF_016056305.1 Amazonocrinis nigriterrae CENA67
TCCCAATTCCCAATTCCCCATGCCCAATTCCATTTGCCGGAGATTAGGATTTCATGAAAGAGTTGGCGATATTCCTATCTAAGTCTTTGCTGGGTTGGCTGGCTATTCAGGCGTGTATTACACTGATGTTTTTGTTGTATGTGCGATCGCGTCCCAAAACTATATTACCCGACGAACAGTTACCGAAAACGGCGGTGATTCTTTGTCTACGTGGAGCCGACCCATTTTTACCCAATTGTTTGCAGGCACTATTAAAGCAAAACTACCCACACTACGATTTAAAGCTAATTATTGATAGTCAAGAAGATCCTGCTTGGCAAATAGCCAGCGAGACTATCAATGAACTAAAAGCAACCAATGTCCAAATCAACCATTTGAGGATAATACGCCACAACTGTAGTCTCAAATGTAGTTCTTTAATACAAGCTGTTTCCGACTTGGATGATTCTTATCAGGTAGTTGCTTTAGTAGATGCTGATACAATAGTCCATCCTAATTGGCTACGCGAATTAGTTAGTCCTTTAACTAATCCCAAAGTTGGGGCGACAACGGGTAATCGTTGGTATGTACCAACAGGTAGTTATTGGGGGTCTTTAGTACGGTATGCAGGTAATGTTGCTACAGTCGTGCAGATGTACTTATTCGGCATTCCTTGGGGTGGAACTTTAGCAGTTAAAAAAGAAGTGCTTCACCAAACAGGACTGCTAGATATGTGGGGACAAGCTTTCGGCGAAGATATGATGATGCACAACATCCTGAAAAAACATGGGATGCAGGTCAAGTTGGTGCCTTCTTTGATTATGCTAAATCGTGAAGAATGCGATTTGCTTGGCTTTATAGACTCTCTCAAACGCCAAATATTTTATTCTCGACTGTATCATCCCCGTTGGCTAGCTTTAGTTAGTGAAGCGATTTCTAGCATCCTCTTTCCGACAGCAGTTATAGTATTGTTTTTCTTGTCGTTGGGAGATGCACTATGGGAAGCTGCGGCTTTATTGTTGAGGAGTTACAGCATCTATACTCTGGGATTATTCTTGATCATGCTCATCGTGGAGTATGGAATACAGCCAGTAATTCGCTCTCAAGGTCAGCTAGTCACAAAATTATCAGCGACTACGATAGTGAGAATGTTGCTAGCAATTCCCTTAACACAGTGGGTATATGGGTTAGCAATGCTATCATCTTTTTGGATGTCAACAGTTAAATGGCGTGGTATTGTCTATCGGGTTCAAGGCCCTTGGAACATCCGACTAGTTGAATACCACCCTTATGATTTGTTGGATCAACCTATTGATCACAGAATTTCTCTTTGACGAAAACTAAGGTGTGGGGTACTGATACCATTTCCAAAAATATTTGTAACACATGAATCGGCTGTAGGGGCGTACAGCTGTACGCCTCTACAGTATCAGGTATTTCGTGAAATGGTATGTTGACTGTCATCAGTCAACTAGATTATATACAGGACTTACGCAAAATTATGAAAAAACGAACCACAAAGGACACAAAGGACACGAAGGAATAAGAGTTTCAGACAGTTGTTGTGTAAGTTTTATATATATACAACTTTTACATATAAAAATTTATTTTTTTAAGTAATTACGTCACAATTTTATATCCCTCAACAAAGGATTTATAAAAATTTATGAAGGGGAATTTATTAAGGGGAATTGCATCTTGAATCAAAACAATAAACGCACACTCTGTTATCTACAATTTAGACCATTTGTCAATGCGTAAGTCTTAAATCCAACTGTATCTTTGGAAAACTGTACGAGGTTTTTTAACCGCCAGCAGTTCACAACAGATATAAAAATCAGGATTTTCATGAAAGATTTGCTGCGTAAGTCCTAAATCGCAAACCAGCATTTTCATGAAAGATTTCCTCGAATTATGAAAAAACAACCACTTCGCATTGCAATTATGACGGGTGTTTATGCACCTTTTTTATCAGGGGTTGGAGTTGCAGTACATCAACGAGTTCGTTGGTTGTTACAACAGGGACATGAAGTTTTTCTAATTCACCCAGAAATTAATGATAAATTTCCCATAGAAGTACGCGATCGCCCTGTGGCAGGATTGAAAGAGGCTCAGTCTTTTTCTAACTTTTCTTCTTATGCCTATCCTACAAAGCCTCTAATATTTTACAAGTCTCTCCCTGAACCATTACACTATCGGCATTGGAACGATACTGAGGTATTATCGAGTTTTAAACCCGACATTGTGGTAGTTGAAGAAGCACCACAAATGAGAGGTTTCTACTCATGTTTCTTACAAGGTTATGGTCGCCCTGTAGGCATAAAATACGCTAAGCAAACCAGTACTCCCATCATCTCGGTATTCCATACAGACATCGTTGCCTATATTCGATATTACTTAGGCGATAAGTTTTTTAACTTGATTCGTCCCATCATTCCCATTTTCATCAAACAGTTCAGCGAGGCTTATAGTGCTAATTATTTTCCCTCCCAAGAACTGCTTGCTAAGTACAAGAGCATGAAATCTCAACGTAGTGAATACCTACCCTATCAAGGAATTGATTGCGAAAGATTTCACCCCCGAAATATTTGTTATAATCCGATTCCTAACGACCATCGACCCATTCTCCTGTTCGTCGGACGAGTGAGTGCAGAAAAGAATGTCACCCAACTGCTAGAGATATTTCCCATCATTGCTGCTAAAATTCCAGACGTTCATCTAGTGATTGTTGGTAGCGGTGCCAAACAGGAAGAACTTCGTCAGCAGTCCCAAAAATTTAAATCCAACATTACCATTTGGGGTGAATCTCACGGCACAGAACTTTTGGGTTGGTTTGCTAGAGCAGATGTATTTGTGAACCCCTCTGTCACTGAGAACTTCTGTACAACCAACATGGAAGCTTTAGCATCTGGAACCCCTGTTGTTGCAGCCAATGCTGGCGGAAACCCAGAGCAAGTTATTCCACTTATCAATGGATTATTAGCTGAACCCAACAATTCAACAGACTTTGCTCAAAAGGTGATTGCAATTCTAGAAAATCCTGACTTGAAAGCAGATTTGTCTAGGCAGGCTCGCCCCTCGGTATTAGAATTCGATTGGTCAGCATGTATGGAAAAATTTGAGGACAAACTCTACCAACTTGTGGAAGCAGGAGAGCAGGTAGATTTAGTAACAGCTGAGTAGCTATTGAGCAGGGGAGCAGGGGGAGATGAGGGGGATGAGGAGGAGAATAACTAATTTCCAATTCCCCATTCCCCATTGCCCCTAATCCCAATTCCCCATTCCCAATTCCCCAATTTAAAAATTGCCTTTGGGTACTTTTGCAATTTGCTGAGTAAAGTATGTTTCCTGGTGTTTGAGTTGTTTTGCCAGTTCTAAACCTTTTTGAAAGGCTGTTAGTGCTTGAGGATAGTCTTTGCGTTGTAAATATATTTGCCCGATTTGATCATATGCTTCCATCAAACCGTAGAAATTAGCAGCTTGCTCTTGTGTAACTATCAGAATTTGACTAGTTTGTAAAGCCTCGTCTATTTGTCCTTGAGAGCGATATAGCGCTATTAACTTTTGCAAAGCTTCACCTGCACGAGTAAACTGCTGCAATTGCCAAGCTGTGGTGTAGGCTTCTTGATAATTGTTAAAAGCTTCTGATAGTAAACTGGGATTTTCTCGTGCTAGAGTTTGATAATTTGCAGCAATTGTGAGTTTCAATTTTGGTATTTCAGTCAGATTATTTTCATCAACATCAATTTTTACTAGCTTATCTAGCATATTTATTGCTTGCTGTGGTTGTTTTCCCTGCTCGTAAATATAAGCAAGCTGTTGTATGTATGCTAGTTCATTGGTGCGATCGCCTGCTTGGGTAGCTAAACTCAACAATTCTTCGTAGGTGGTAGCAGCTTTGGGATAATCAAACCAATTTAAATGCAGTTGACCAATAATGTTGAGGGTTTGTACTACTGCTGTTGTATCTTGTTGCTGTCGTACTGCTGTCAAAACTTGGTTATAAACTTCTAGGGCAGGTTTGAGCGATCGCACGTTTTGGTAAGCTTGACCTAGCGATCGCAAAAGTTCCAGGTCAACAGTTTTTGGTGGTACATTTTTTTTGGCAACCTTTTTAGGGGATTGTAGTTGTTTTTGAATAGCTTGCAATCGCTGAGTAATGTAGTATATCTCTTGGCGATCGCTTTCATTCCAAGCGTAAGCACCCACCCGTGACAGTGCTTGCACTTCTGCTAATGAACCTAAAAACCGCCGCAAACGTAGTTCCCGGTTCCAAATTTCAAACGCTGCTACCTTATCTCCTGCTTGCAGTTTCTGTGTAGCTTGCTGATTCAACTCATCCAGCGCCACCTCCAGGTTTTGCTGTTCTTCAAGAGTTAACTCCCGTTTTTTGCTCAAATTTGGCAGCAGCGGATCGGAGGTAGTAATTTCTAGCGGGCTAGGAGGAAATTTATCGAGTTCTTCAGGGTTTTTACTCTGTGCTAGAGCCAAAGAACTGCTAAAAAGTATAGCGACAGTTATAATAACACTTAAGCGTCGGAGCATTGGTACTTTACCTATATCGGGAATTGGGCATTGGGAATTGGGAATTGGAAATTGGGAATCGGGAATCGGGAATCGGGCATTTCCCTTATCCCCCTTATTCCCATTCCCCAGTCTTCTCTCCCAACTGTGCCATTTGGTGTGACGCATAAAATATTCATAATTATCCCCATTCCCAATTCCCGATTCCCTATTACCATTCCCAAGCTTTACAATACTTCCAGATAATATTCAAGCAACTGGTTGATCATCTTTAAATGACTCATTCTACAGATATTGCCACTTTAGCTCGCTGGATGGCAGCAGATTTTAGCAATCAAGAACAAGCTTTTGAAAATCCGCCTTTTTTTGCCCACATTCGTGTGTGTATCCGTCCTCTTCCTTTAGAACTGTTCTCTGGAATGAGCTTGTTTCTCGAACAAGCTTATGACTATATGCTTACTCAACCGTACCGGATGCGCGTCATGCACTTGATTGAGACAGAAAACAACATTGTCATTGAACACTACAATGTTAAGGAAGAACAAAAGTTTTACGGTGCATCCCGCGACCTCGAACGACTGAAAACCTTAACTATTGACCAACTGGAGAAAATGCCAGGTTGTAACATGGTTGTAGAGTGGACAGGCAGTAGCTTTAAAGGCAGGGTTGAACCTGGTAAAGGCTGCATTGTGGTTCGCAACGGTAAAAACACCTATCTTGATAATGAATTTGAGATTGACGCTGAGAAATTTCTCAGTCTTGATCGGGGAAGAGATCTAGAAAGTGATGAGCGTTTATGGGGTTCTATTGCAGGGCCATTTCATTTTCTGCGTTGGCACAGTTTTGCCGACGAGGTGATAGTCACTTCTGAGTCTTGAGTAGGCAGGGAAAAGTTCCCACGAGGTTTCCCACCAAAAGAAACTGCACTGCGCCTGATGCTAAACCCCCACTTGACCAAAGTGGGGATTGTTAAATCCTGGCTTTAGGGAAGTGGGAAGTAGAGTAAAACGAAAAATTTGATGTTTTTGGCTTTGTTCGAGGTTGATTGTACCTCAAATCAAAATTATTGATACTTTTTAAACAATCTCTTAAAAGACGACTGGGTTTAGGGAGTGATACTATTTCACTAAATTAATGATACAAATAATTTCTCCTCTGCTCCTCTGTTACCCCTAATCCCCACTCCCTCCGGTCGTGGGGGCCCCGAGTTCCCCTGCCCCTCTGCTTGCACGGCAGTTGCTCGACTTGGGGAGCCACTGCGTTGGGCGGCTATGCCGACTTGAAGCACGTGGCGTGACACCCCAAGACCGCACTGCCTCCTAAATGTATCAACTTTAAAGTGAAACGGTATGAGGTTCATCAAATTCACTTCAACAATTAACCACTTCCTCTCACGTTTTACCATTAGTTAAAACTGGAGTAGTTGCAGTTACAGCTAAAATTAAAACTTTTAAGATTTAAAAATCTCATCTTTAAATTTATATCAAGTTCTAACGCTCAGAAGAAGCTTCCGTGAAGAGTTTTGGTGTTGCTTATGCCGTTAATTCATAATCTTTAGTTCTGAGCTAAGTTCAAGCAAATTGACACAAAAAATGTAATGTAAAATACAGTTTTTTAGAAAAAAATCTGGTTTTTGAATTCACTACCTGAGAGCGATCGCAAAAATTTTCGGTCTACTAACCGTCAACTTTGTTTATATAGTTTCTCTCACCTCTCAACTTGCACATTTTCAAACCCTTATACAGTAAAGCTTTTATAAATATCGTCAAAATGTGCTTATTTCATAGTAATATTACGAGCATCATTAGAGCTAATTTGTAAACTCAAGTAAAATACTTACCTTGTAAGGGTTTCAGGAATTTGAGTTAATACAGCACTTATTCGCTGAAACTTAAACCTAGTAATGAGTTGAGTCTCCTTAAGATTTTCTTTACGAATCAGCTCTTAGTCTGATTATTGACTATATAAGAATGGCACTAAGAAAAGCCGAAACACTTGCCGTTTAAGCAGTCTGCAATTGTTTACGTAATTCTTGCCTCTTCTGGTTCAATCTGGGGTAAGCTTTGGGGCGACGTTTGGTAGCTCGTGGTTCGTTTCTAGCGGGGCGATGTCTGATGACAAGCCGCTTCGCGTCTACGGGAATCACCTTGTGAACGATAATTTTAAGCAAAGTGCAGTAAAGTCTAAGGCGTTTTTTAGAGCCAGCAGCCTCTAATTTTGGAAGAAAGTTAATTAAATGATGGCGAGTAGCAAGCGCGCGATAAACGATTTGGAGGAGTATTGTAAGTAGTCCCAGCTGTCCACATTAAACTCCTCAGTAAATTGTAAGCAAGTAAATAAACATGAATTTCTTTGCGTACCATTGAAGGAGTTTTACATCTTAAAACATCCATACCCAAAGTAGTTTTCAAATGTTTTAGATCGAGTTCAATCTGCCAACGTTGATAGTAAAGCCAAACTATTTTTAAGCGAGGGTAGATTTCTTGATCTAATAAAGTCGTGATTAAGCTAATTCTGCTAGTCCGAAAACCAGGAATCTCAATATAGTAGTAAATTTCTCGTACAGTTATAGAGTCAGGTAGAGTGTCAAATTCATCTTTATTTAATCCCTTTGGGCATCTTTGAGGTTTATTCCAAGTAACAAGTTTGTCAGAATCTCCGAAAATTTTACCTTTTCGCATGGTTGTTGTGCGCGCTTGGTGCTTACGAAATACAGCATCGCAATCATTTTTTTTAATAGCAACCATGTCGGCATAGGCACAAAATGCTCTATCCCCTAATAGCACATCATTAGGTTTGAGAAAACTGTACAATTTCCTTGCTAACTTAATATCATGGGTGTTCAAAACATCTATGCACAAAGCAACAGCGGCTCCTGTCACCAAACTGAATATTACACCAATTTTCGCAATTGGAAAGCCACATCCCTCTTTTTGAGTACTAGGTTGAGGGTATTCTTTTTGATTTTCTTGTGTGTCGGGCATAGAGACAGTTGAACCGTCTATTACTTTCACATTTCGATAAACCAGATTCGGGAATTTCTAAATTTTGAACTTGGGTAAAAGTTTTACCGTCAGTTTCAAGCGCGAAAGAATCCCCAACTAAAGCCGAAGGCTTAGTTGGTGGTGCGTTCAAGCAGTAGCTAAGTCATTTGTCGAGCCATTAGCTGGGCAAATAGTCCTTCTTGAGCAGCTAGCTGGTCAAAAGTTCCTTGTTGCATAACCCGTCCTGCTTGCAGTACATAGATACGATGAGCGTTGCGGATTGTGCTTAGTCGATGGGCGATCGCTATTCTGGTAACTTGTAGTTTATCCAAACTTTCACTCACAATTGCCTGGGTTCTATTATCTAACGCACTGGTTGCCTCATCGAAGAGTAAAATACGAGGTTTCAATGCCAGTGCGCGAGCAATTAGCAATCGCTGTCGCTGTCCCCCAGAAAGATTACCTCCGGCTTCACTAACTACAGTATGCATTTGCATTGGCATGGCAGTGATATCTTCAGCCAAACCTGATGCTTTAGCTGCTTCCCAGGCTTCCTCCAAAGTAATCTGAGCGCCAGCAGCAATATTCTCAAAAATCGAAGCTGACATTAGTCGGCTGTTTTGCAAGACTACGCCTAACTGTCGGCGCACTGCTTCTACATCCAAGCCAGACAAGTCTTGACCGTCGTAGTATATACTACCTGCTTCTGGAGTTTCAAACCCCAGCAGTAATCGGAATATCGTCGATTTACCACTTCCAGAACTCCCAACAAGAGCAATAAACTCTCCTGGCTCCGCAGAAATACTAAGATTGTCGAGTATTAGTGAGCCATCTTTGCGGTAGCGGAAAGTGAGACGATCCACAACAATTCTGCCGAGTAACCTACCAGGATCAGCTTTGCTGGCAACCACTTCTGGTATGCTTGCTAAAATTGGCTGGGTGCGTTTCCACTGAGGGATTATATGTAAAACTTCAGTCACCGTGTTGCTCAGGTCTGTGGTTCCTTTGATAAAGTTTCCATAGGCTGTGTTAAAGGCTAAAAAAGTACCAAGGGATAGACCAATAGCTCCAGCATTATTTGCTTCTTCAAGCAGTTTAATAGTAAACCAGAACAAAACTCCATTAGTCAGTATAGGCATCACTGTATTGAAAAGCACTACAGCGTCTTCTACTTGTTGCGTGCTTAGTTCTAACTTGATTTGCTGACTATAGTTTTTACTCCAAGAAGCAAAGGCGCGTTCTTGGGCGCCAGCAATATGCAATTTAGAAATGCCATTGATTAGCTGCACTGTTTGTCCAAAAATTTTGCCCCGTAATTCCAACAGGGGTAGCACCTTACGCAGCAGAAGTAAACCAAAGATTGTAGTGACTGCGATCGCTATTACAGCAACAGCAACAGCAACAAAAGCTAATTTATAGTTGTAATAAAATAACTGACCCAAATAAAACAGTGTAAACAGACTGCTAAAGAGATTTATTAAGATTCTGCCACCTAATTGGCGACGGATTGTACTTATTGAAGTTACGCGCGATAGTAAGTCGCCTGTAGTATATTGACGGAAAAAAGATATTGGTAAGTTTAACAGCCTATCCCAAGTAGCAGCCTGAGTAGTAGCGTCTGTTGCGGTTTCTGTTCGCAGAATTGCAAATCCTTGAGCCATCTGAAATAAGGCTGTACCCAAAGCAGCAACCAGCAACCCCAAACCAATTTGCAGCAATAACCCGCGATCGCTATCTGGTATGGCATTGTCCATAATAATAGCCGTGGCTTGGGGAGTAAGCATCCCCAGCAATGTTACAGCAATACCAGTCAAGAAAATTGTTAGTATATCCCTAACATGCCCTTTGAGTGCAAATTGCAGTAGAGTTAAAGCTCCCAGTACCTGATCGGGCAAAGACCGATAAAACATATAGGCGACGGGAGCTAGTGTAGAGGCTACGCGCTCATCCACCCGTGCGCGGGTGCGTTCAACGGGGTCAAAGATTTCATAATGATTTGCTGAAACTGGTAGCAGCGCCACTGGTCGATTATCTTGAGTGTAAGCAAGGAGCGAACCACAATCTTTTTCCCACCAATTGTCTCGCAGCAGCACTCGCCGCATTCTAATCCGCGAAGCCCGAACGATCGCTTCTAGTGGCTCCTTGAGTCGCTTGAGGTTCTCAGAACGAGCCGGGGGTTTAATTTTCACCCCCATAGCTCTGCCGACTGCACCAGCCGCAACTAGTAAAGGCGTACCTTCGATGAAAAAATCGCCATCTTGGTAATTTAGGGTTGATGCTAACTCCCCTAAAGCTTCAGCTGTAACTTGACGATTGAGACGTTGGCGATCGCGCAATCGCATCAGTTCTTCTTGGGCTTCTTGATGCTCTAGAATGTCAATGCAGCGCAGAAGTTGAGTATTCAGCTGGGATAGCCCTGTCAGAATAATATTTGGATTGTCAATTTCCGAAGTTGTAATAGTGGCAAGTTGAACTGTATCTCCAGCTTCTAGCCACATTTTTTCGTTGAGAGGAAAAGTGACTGTTGAACTTCCTAGAGTCAGTTCGTCAAATCCTAGAAAGTTGACAGTCCCTTCATTGATTTGTACCCAACAGACAACACCTGGTTCTGGTTGGAAAGTTTGACCATTACTTAAGGAAAATCGTCTGCTTCCGTCAGTTTTAATTTGAATTGCTGGAGTGGGAATAGGGGAGAGTGCAGTACTAAGTTGCTTGAGCCAAGATTCTACCAAAGCGATCGCCCTAACATCTCCATTGGCTATTAACTCACGGAAAGATTCATGATGTACTTGTAGTAATTCTATCTCACCCATCGGCACGGCTAAAATTTGGCGTTGGCTATGGCCAGAACTAGCAGCAGTTCCGAAAAGTGCCTCACCCTGATTCATACTACAGAGATAATGGCGAGTACCTTCTATGACACCATCTTTCACCGTGACGGCAAACAATGCCACAGAGCCAGATTGAATTACCAAAACCCGTAATGGGTCATTTAACAGTATCGGTTCATTCCCCTGAATTTGGTAAAGTTGCCCCACGGTCGCCTCACTTGCATTGAAATTTTGGAATTTTTAAAGTAATTACTCATGAAAGACTGTTAAATATGGCATCTGAGAACTTAATTCAAACAAATCCACATATAAACTAAGGAAAATTAAACTCAAAAATTACGAATTACGAATTACGAATTAGTAATTACTTACAGTGCTTCTCCTTCCATCCGAATTAATCGTGAGTACGCACCATCGACGTGCCACAATTGTTGATGAGTACCGCGCTGTACTACCTTACCCTGTTCTAAAACGATGATTTCATCGCAGTCTCGGATAGTGCTTAAGCGGTGTGCCACAATAATGCAGGTGCAACCCCGTCGCCGCAGATTTTCGTCAATAATTTTTTCCGTCTCTGCATCTAAGGCGCTGGTAGCTTCATCCATCACCAGGATAGAAGGATTATTTACCAAAGCACGAGCAATTTCTAACCGCTGTCGTTGTCCACCGCTTAAATTAGCAGCACCTTCTATGAGTTCTGCATCCAACCCTCCAGTCATTGAAAGGATAACATCGGCGATCGCAGCATCTTCACAAGCTCGGATTAAGCTTTTGTCGGGTATGGTAGAATCCCATAAAGTTAAATTATCCCTGACAGTGCCGCCAAACAGCAGAATATCTTGCTCCACCATCGCCACGGAGTTAGTGAGTATTTGCTGGGGAATCTGCTCTCTGGATGTATCATCAAATAGTATTTCCCCCGTCCAAGGTTGATAAAGTCCGCTGATTAGTTTGGCAATTGTAGATTTACCAGAACCACTCCCACCTACTAACGCCACTCGCTGTCCCGGTTTAATTGAGAGGTGAAAATTTTCAATCAGTGGAGGCTCTAGGCGGCTATAACCAAATGTCACATTTCGTAATTCAACATACCCCTGTAATTTGGGAACAAATGTAGAAGGATAATCGGACAAAAGTTTCTCCCCTGCTCCCCTGCCCCTCTGCTCCTCTGCTCCCCCGCTCCCCATTTCAGAAGCCGGGTTATCCAGCACATCATCTAGGCGGAGCAAATTTCCTTCTAACTCTTGCAGTGTAGTACCGAAGTTGACCAAATTGTTCACAGGTGATTGAAAACTGTACATCAAACCTTGAAAAGCTACGAGCATTCCAATACTGAGGTGTCCATCCATCACTCGTAAACCACCAACAACTAATAACATCACCGAAGAAATAGCCGACAGGAGCAAGGGTAATACAGAAAATATTTGATTTGTCGCACCCAATTCCTGCTGAGAATTAATCGCCTTGGTGTAATAACCAGACCACCGCGAAAAGAAATCTGACTCTAAACCAGATGCTTTTAAGGTTTCTATACTTTGGAGAGCAGCAATGGAAGTACCAGCAGCTTTGCCATACTCTTGGATCAATCGTTGATTGGCATCTACACGCCGTCGGGAAATCCACTGTAAAACTAAGATATTTATAGCAGCAAAAATAACTATAATTAATGTCAATACCCAGTCATATTGCACCATGACTAAGGCATAAAAAATTACCATAACTGCATCAATTACCGTAGTTGCCAATCGTCCCGAAAGGATATTTGCAACTTCGTCGTTGATAGTGGTGCGATCGCTAATTTCTCCTGCAAAGCGTTGGGCGTAAAAGCTTACAGGTAAACGCAGAATATGCCAGAGAAAGCGACTGGACATCCCAACAGACAGCTTAATTTTTAGCCGACGCAGATATCTCAATCGCAGTAGGGTTAACAATGCTTGAAATATAGCTGTAATAGCCATTGCCAAAAGCAACGGCCGCAACCAATCTTGCCTTTGTTCGATGAGGATTTCGTCTACAAATACCTGGCTAAACACAGGTATCAGCAATCCCACAAGGGCTAAGAAAAAACCTCCGATTAAACAGTAAACTAAAGCACTAAAAGCCCCCTGTAATCTTGACCACAAGGATACAATCATGCTGGGTTTGCGACCACCTTTGACAAACTCCGGGCTTGGTTCCATCACCAGCACCACTCCGGTATATCCCTCGTCAAATTCTTGCAGGGACACGGTACGCGGCCCGGTGGCGGGGTCGTTGAGATAAACTCGTTGTTTGCCAAATCCCTCCACAACTAGGAAGTGGTTAAAGTTCCAGAAGATAATATAAGGGGGGCGCAGGTCTTGTAGTTGTTTGAGTTCTTTTTTAAAGCCTTTGGCTTCGAGTCCGTACCTTCTGGCAGCTTTTACCATGTTAGATGCTTTGCTGCCATCACGGGAAACGCCACACTCTCGTCGTAGTTCAGGTAGGGGTACAATGCGATCGTAGTAACCAAGAATAATTCCCAAAGCAGCAGCACCACATTCCACAGCCTCCATTTGTAAGACAGTGGGGGTTTTAACGCGCCGCCTGCTTGTACTCAAGAGTAATTTTTGCAGGTATTGCCAAGGATTAATCGGTGTTGCTAAGGTCGAATTAGTAGATACCACTGTATTCCCTCAAGATTGGTAAAACAAAAGTGATGGGAGCGCGTTCTTCTACCTTGACTCGCACAATAGTAGTAGTTCCAGGGGAAATTTTGGTTTGCGGCCCAGTAGAAGAAGACCACTTGTAACCACTTGGAGTTGTAGCATCCAATTCTAGGTCAGCAAATACTTGCATTAGACCTTCTTGTCTTTGAGATACCAAACTTTCTACTATATCTGCATTACCCACCTCCGATGCAGCTGCCTCTTTTGTAATAGGAAACTGTGAAACCTTACTCACCGTACCTACAATACCGCCAAAGCGTTGTCGCTTGACGGTTTGGGGTGTAATTTGAATTGTCATCCCTGGTTGAATTTTCTTACCATCCCCAACCGGAAAATAGGTAACACCAACCAATTTGTGAGATGAGTCCTCTGCTTCTATCGTGCCAAGACGAGTTCCAGCATTGACAACTTGCCCTGATGTCACGGTTAATTCTAGAATGCGTCCTGAATGTTGACTGATGATTTGGCTGCTATCTCCTAGTTGCAATTCGAGTTTGGCAATCTCCCGCTTGACTTCTTGAATTTCTTTGTTGCGGGTATTAGCATTTTCTAAGTCTTGTTGAGCTACAGAAGCTGCTTTGCTATCCAGTTCTTTTAGCTGAGCTTGCAAGTCAGAAATAGTACTGAGGTTTTCACGATTAGCTTTTTCTTGTTCTGTCTTTTTATAATCAAGTTCTTTTAATTGGGCTTTGAGGTCAGAAATTTTCTCTAGGTTTTGCAAATATTCTTGTTCTGCTGTTAAAGCTTCATCAGCAGAAATAGCTCCTTGTTGCTGATGCATCTGTTTACGGATTTCCATTCTCTGCTTGAGAACGGGAGTTAAAGCTTGGCTTTCTTTAAGGCGTTGTTCCAAGCCTTGGCGTTGCTGGCCAATAGAGACGTTGCTTGTAGTTTTGAGGAGAGGTGACAAAGCTTGAAGTTCGCGGATGCGTTGCTGGAGATACAGGCGTTGTTGCTGCATAGACCCTCTTTCCTGTTCCAGCCTTTGTCCTTGCAGGGAACTGGTAGCTTCGTCTAGTGATTGCAATTCTATGAGTTTAGCTCGTTGTTGTTGCAATTGCTTGCGGAGTTCAGCTTGATCGATGGCTGCTAGAACTTGTCCTTTTTTGACGACATCTCCAACTTTGACATTGAGAGCAAGTATCTGTCCTGCGCTTTTTGATTGTAGAGGTAGAACTTTGCTAGGGTAAATCAGTACGCCTTGCCCTTCAACAGTAATAGGGATGCGTCCATAAATACTCCAAATAACAGCGACTCCTACCAAGGAACCCAAAGCAACAAGAGGTAGCCAGCTTTTGGGGCTAACTACCTGCATCAGTTGGTCTATTCTTTCAGGGGAGGATAGACGTTCTAGGGATTGTTTGCGGAATATAGTGCGCTTTTGGTGGAGCATTTTCTATTAATTTGACAATATTTTGCCATGTTTATAATTGTTCAAATCAAACTAATGAAATAGAGACAAAAGCCTTTGTGGGATACCCTTCCAAGTAGCTGCATCTTTGACTATCTCTTGCTTGAGTAAATTAGACTCTGGAAGCGCAAGTTCATCACACAGAGCAACTAAATCAGCAAGTGTTGCATACCAGAGCAATGGTGTATCATTGCTTCCCTTAGCGAGAAATTCAGATGCTCGTTCTAAAAAAGTAGCAACTTCATGATTGATAAATGCCTGCTTAACTAGTAACCAAGCATACGCTTGAGGATGACAATGATAAGTCTCATCAGGGCATATTGGCATATAATTTGAGCCAACTGTCAGTAAATCAGAGACAAACTGACGATCTTTACCAGCTAAAATAGTAGCAATCTCACCTGTGACTTGAGCAAACATTGCAGCGACAAACTCTGCACGTTGACGTTTTACACGCTCATAACCCCATAAGCCAGGAATAGGTAAGGTATCTAATATTCCATCAAGATAACCAAGAATCTGAAAAGCAAGCTTAGTTGATCGATGCAACTCCATGCAACCAGCATCAATACGTACAAGATTATGCACTAATTGAATACGACCAAAAAGTACAATTTCATAACCGTATTTTTCCTCTAAAATCATGTCAATTTCTAGAGCCTGATAAATTCGGTTACGAGCTTGTTCAAACTCACCACGTCGATAATCTAAGTAAGCTTCTGCTTGTTCTAAGAAAGATTGGTAAAGCAAACTTCCTTCATCTGAAAGTTGTTTTAATTTCAGTAGTAAACGAGCTGCTGTAAATGCACTTTCAGCTGCATTAAAATCTCCCCGACGAGCGGCAAGTAAACCACGTTGCCTAGCGTTACTAAACTTGCTAATAAGCAATCTGTCTGTAGATGATAAGCGAGTACGCATCAACATTGACAAAGACTCATCTATTGAATCACCGGATAATTTTAATTGAGAGCCAATAGTCTTAGCATTACCTAGACGATAAGATTTAAGGCTTGCCTGAAGATAATTTTTACAAGAATCGACAGATGAATAGCATTGCATATTTTATGAAGATATGATTTAAATTGACTTTTTGGTACTGCTATTCTTGGCTAGACGGCAAGTGCTTTTCTTTGCAAATTAATAGCTATTTCATCACTTGTTGGTAAAGAAACAAGAGGACAAGCTAAGGTATCAGGATCTAGGGTTTCTATTCCACGAATCCAAGGAGCAAAACGACCTGGTATGAGTTTAAGTTTGCCGTCTGGCTGTAAAGTACCAATATGATTACGTTCATCAGTAAGCGCTACTGTACACTTACCAACTTTTCCGTTTGCACGAATGACTAATGAGTTGGGACGTGCAGCATAACAAACGGGGTTGTCTGGCACAGCAGCATTCTGTGGAGATTTTAAATTATTACCAAATAATTTAGCTTCTAAGATTTTAATAGCTGCGTTTTTATCAGCCTCTGAAAAAACTTTGATTGAAGCATCATTAGGGCCACCAAGATGTTCAATTCCTTTGAAAAAAACAGAGAACCTTGAATCAGGTAAAAATTCCCTTTTGATATCTTCTAGCAACGGATCGAGGTAGTTAACTGTATCTGGAGTAAAATGAATACGCAGTAAAATATTTACTGGTAATAAACTATCTCTTATTGCTAGTAAATTATTCCAGATTTTGTCAAATGTACTTTTGCCGTCTGCACGAATACGGCTTTTATCGTGAATTTCACGAGGCCCATCAAGAGAAATTTGGTAATGTTTAACTCCTACATTGGCTAAAGCCGAAGCAGTATTGAGATCCAATAAGTAAGCATTGGTTGTCATGGAACCTGAATAATTCAAATGTGAATATTTATCAGCCAAAGACATGGCATATTCAGAAATATTTAAAACAATGTCTTTAGCAACAAGAGGTTCTCCACCAAACCATGATAGATTTAAATAACTCAAATTTGGGCATCGTTTTTCAAGGAGAGCTTTAATACCTGAAATAATCTCAGGCTTCATCCGACCTATTGAAAAATCTTCATAGCAATAAATACAACGTAAATTACACTGCTCTGTTGGTAAAATAATTAATTCAAAAGCTTTATCCGATATTAATCGCGCACGCTTGAAATTATCAGAGTCAATACTACTAGCTTGTTTTAAAACTGTTCCAGTCATAATACAAACCTCTAAATTGAAAATAGTACTGTTAGTTTTTCAGAAAATTCAAAATCTTTAACCCGAAAAGTGCGATCGCTACAATCTAGGTTTATGTAAGACTAGGTGTAGCGATCGTTTTCCATAGGAATGTTATTCTATGGCTTCGTTTAAGAATCTGTTAAATCCTGCACTGCACATTTACCGTTAATTTGTGGGCAGGAACCGTTTACCCCTCCTCCTGCAATTTCCTCAAGTTCTTCAGTAGTTAATTCTTGAAGTGCTTGTTCTAACTGTGGGTCGTTAACCACTAATTCTCCATTTTCATTAATTCCAATCTGTTCGCTATTTTCTTTCGGGTCTAATTTTTCGTTTTGGTTAGACATAAATTTCTCCACAGTGATTCAAAAAACAATTTCCTTTGTCTTACTAAAATTTTGCCACTAAGTGACTTTTGAACACAATGCACTATTTTTATATAAGACTATAATTTTTTCGGTAGACTTCATAAATTCAAGTTACTTATAACTTTCCAAACATTTCAATTAATAACACTAGCTTATTTGAAAACAGCTTCTGTCATAGTCATAGGCATCCAAGTTCAAAAGCAGTGTTTTTATTTTTTAGGTAATTTTAAATCTTTGGCAAAAAGTGCGAACGCTACAATCAAGATTGCATCTACCAAGCTTAACGAGCGCTGTTTGTAGAAGTGTTATTCTCGTTAGCCGAAACACTGCAAATTTAATATTTAAAGTATTGAAGAGTCAATCAAATAAAATTTGCCATTGCGAATGCAGCGAAACTAACAAATTTATATAAGGTTTAGTGATTTATTGCTAAATTTCATTTCATTCACAATTTGCAATTATATAAATAATTGACTCTTCAGTCCTCAGTGCAATCGCACTGTAAATATGTTTCTTCGTCAACCCTTTATACTATAATGTCTCTGTCTGTTAACAATTCACGTTATTTCCACAAGCACCGTTAGATGCGTTCGCCCTGAGTCCACCAGCTATTTCCTCAAGCTCTTCAGGGCTTAACTCTTGAAGTGCTTGTTCTAACTGTGGCTCGTTAATTACTAATTCTCCATTTTCATTAATTTCAATCTGTTCGCTATTTTCTTTCGGCTCTAAGTTTTCGTTTTGGTTAGACATAATTCCTCCACAGGTGTTTGAAAAACAATTTTCTTTGTCATACTAGAATTTTAGTGCAAAGCCAATTATGAACACAATACAAAATTTTTAGGTAAGACTAGATTTTCTTTAGAGTACATAAAACCAACTTATTCTTAACTGTTGAAAAATGAAAATTAAGGAGATTGAGCTAAATATTAAAAGCTTCAAACTCAATGGAGATTTTTATGATGAAATTAAGAAAAATTAAGATGTAGATGATAAACCTACAACTTACACTGAATAGTTAGTTAACTTTCCCTGCATCCAATCAAATCTTTTACCCGCGAAAGCGATTCTATCTAAAACATTAAGTTCTAGTTCATCTTCATACTCAACCATTTCATCTAGAGGCTGACTTCTGCTATAAACCTGCCTACCATAACTAAGCTGAGTATACATTCCTTGCAATCTATGAGAAAGTAGAGTAGCGATCGCTCGATAAAACCGCGATGCAAAACCCATATCTTGCTGTAATTTTGCTGCTAATTTTTGTCGAGAAATTGACAACACTAAGCAGTCTTCAATAGCCTTGACATTTGCCAAAGGTAGCCGACCATCAATAAAAGGTGTTTCTCCGATAATTTCGCCTTTCGATAATCTCCCTATCTCTCTACCCAAAATTTCATTACCCTCTATCGCAGCAAAAGCACGAGCCAAGGGATTACGCTCATCATCAGAAATAGACAGTGACATTGTTCCATTTAGGAGGATATAGAGTGCATCCACAGCTCCTCCTTGATGAATGAGTACTGTATTAGCAGCAATTTTCTCAGGAATTCCCGCAGCCATCAGCCAATCAATGTCACTATCATGTAATTCTCCTAAAACACACAAAACATCCCTAACTGGCTGGCTTTTACCAAAGTTTTTTCGACCAAGTTGGTTAATCACGCCTTGGAGTCTGTCGGAAAATATAATGGCAATGGCTCGATAAAATCGTGCTGCAAAACCAACATCTTGCTGCAATTTTGTTGCTAATTGCTGCTGGGGAATAGATATTACGAGAGACTTTTCAACAGCACTAACAGTTGTCGTAGTTGAACGATTACTGATAAATGGAATTTCGCCAACTACTTCACCGCTTGATAATCTAGCAATCTCTCTGCCTAAAGGTTCAATATCTTCCATGACAGCAAAAGCACGCGCCAAAGGATTCTGCTCAGGTTCTGAGACAGTAACTTTTAAAATTCCATCTAAGAGAATATGCAAGGCATCGAGTGCTTTTTTTTCTTGCATGAGTATAGTTCCAGGAGCTATTTCTTTACGACGACCTGTAGAAATTATCCAATCAATGTCACTTTTGCTTAATTCTTTAAGTAGAACTTCTGTCATCACTTAAATCCTTATGTTTTTTAGGGAATAGGGAATAGGAAAATTAAAGGTTTTCTGCAATGCTTTTAATGCTTCTTTGATAAAAAATATTGCCTCACTTGAAGCTAATTCTTCTAATGTCAAGTAAGTTAATGCCATCAACATCAGAGGTTGAATATTGCTATCTCTTGACTCACTTGCATACTCAACATGAAAGCGTTGTAAATTTTCTGCGGCTGCCTTCACCAATGCCTGTAGAATCTTAAAAGCTCCATCAGAAAGAGGCGGTTGACCTCGATAGTTTTCTAACCTACCTCCAACGCGATAAGCTGGAAACGACTCTAACCCCAGAAAGCGCAAAAACCAGTCTGCCCGATAATACCCACAAGCGGTTACAATGCCTCTGTAATCAGCAATCAATTCATCAAGCAGATTGTTACGCATTGAGTTAAATAGGCGGTATGTGAAGTAGTGGGTACATTCATGTTCCAAGCGAATTATTAGGGATAATCGCAACCATTCTGATTCTTCTAGTCCCATATCTCTAGCTGAAATATTGCTATAGAAACCAGGACTCAAAATAATGAACTTATCTTGATAAAGTTGCTTTTGCGGGATAATTCGCTGAAATTCCGCCTTCCAACTACTTTCAGAGCAATTACCAGAATTTTGCACTTCCCATTGTTGGCGATAGCGACGAATCCGATCCCAGTTGTTGAACCCACTGACTATGCAGGCACCCATAGATTCAGGGAGTAGTAGTGGTTCATTGCGTTTGGTTAACGCTTGTACCAGA
Organism: Amazonocrinis nigriterrae CENA67; assembly: GCF_016056305.1. Lineage (GTDB taxonomy): Bacteria > Cyanobacteriota > Cyanobacteriia > Cyanobacteriales > Nostocaceae > Amazonocrinis > Amazonocrinis nigriterrae. Next base: position 30,955 of record NZ_JAECZC010000026.1, read on the forward strand.
GATACAAAATCCTCTCGATTTCCAGCTAGCAAAACTGGGATAGTTCCAGCGAGGCTTTGATGCATTATCAATTGGAGTTTCTCTGGTTGCTTTAACATCAAACCACTCGCCTCTGTGATACCATCCACTGGAAGACCTCTGCGAGTAGCAGCAAGATAAGCCTCGGTTTGGCTAATGCCTTCCTGGATGGAAAACTGCAACTGTACAAGTTTACTTGATAGCGCTTCAAAGACTCCTACTTTTTGAGATGCGATCGCATACTCTTCCCAAGCACTAACATGGGGTTCGGGTGCAAGGGGAAATTTCAGGGAATCACTGAAACTGCTGTGATGAAAAACGTTGTCGTTGTATGCCAATAGTTCCTCTACTTCAGAAGCATTGGCTTTGAAGTAGGTAAGGACATCAGCACGAAGCGATCGCAATTTCAACATAACCAAACTATCAAGCTGCATTAGCAATTTGCTGAGCAATTCCTTTCACTGTCTGATTTATGGGATGTTCAGAGTGGCGCAAACAAAAAATTCCCTTACTACCTAATTCCATCATCTCTTCAGAAAGTGGCATAACTCCAGCTACTGGCGCGTTATAAGCAGTCTCTACCTGTTTTTGCAAGTCAGCAAAATCAAATGCTGGTAACACCTTATTTACCACCAACAGCATTTTCGGCACTTTCAGTTTCCGAGCCACATCCACTGTCACCGCAGTTCCTTGGAAATCTTGGCTGTCTGGACGCAGGATAATAACTAGAACACTAGAGATCCCAATGGAAAGTAAGGTTTCTTCATTCAAGCCAGGATGAGTGTCAATTAACAGATAGTCTAAATTCAAACAACGTATCAGTTCTTGGAAGCCATCATTAAGCCTAACTACGTCGTACCCCTCACGCAGTACCCTGGCAATCTCACCAGCTTTAATACTAGAGGGAATCAGGTAAAGTTTGCCGTTAATATTACCTGTCTCTCCCATCTCTGCTAATAAAGTATGGCTAACGTCATAGGCAGTATCTTTGATGCTACAGCGTCCCCATAAATAGTCATTGAGTGAGTAGTTAATTTTTCCCTCATTGAGTCCAAAAAGTACGTGAATTCCCGGTGACTGAATATCAGCATCAACAATCCCAACTTTTTGACCTTGACGCGCCATAGTGGCAGCAAGATTGGCAATTAAGTTTGATTTACCAGTTCCACCACGAAAGGAGTGGACGGAGACGATTTGTGCCATAATTTACCTCTAATAATTTGTGATTTGGATGATTTTTTTCACGCAGAGGCGCAGAGGCGCGGAGAGAATAAGGAGTTTTAGTTGCTAATTATGGGAATGTAAATTTTAATAAACAGTCATTGTTTGTGATGGGTAACAAAACTCTTCCGCTTGATAGTTTTAAATCAAACTGCATTTTTTTATTGCCATTTTCTAATTCCACAAAAGCAGGTAAACTCTTGGATTCTAGTTGGGAATTATTTCTGTGTGTCCACACCCTCAGTTCTTTTTCTCGTTTGATTGGGAGGTGGAAGATGGCATACTTGAGCGATTCAAGGGATGGAATTTCAACTGTTGAAGCCTGATGATATTGTTCACCCTCAACATATCCCAACCGTATTTCTGCCATCTGTGGTCTTCCGCCAGCAGTAATTTTGAAAATAGAACGTCCTCCTAGTTGCTGTTCTTCTCGCAGTTCTACTACTACACGAGAAGCAAAGGCTCCATAGCGCTTCATAACAAAAGTTGCTAATAGTGATAGTACAGCAATACCTAATGCAAAAAGACGTGCCAATGGATTTTCCCAGATAAACAAACCGTGGATCAACAAGATACTTAAAAAAAGGCTATATATGCCTACAATTAAAATTGGGTGGTTGAGAAGTCGAAAAACTACTCCTGGTATTAACTCTCCTTTGCGTCGGCTAGAAATTAGCATGAGAACGGGAAAAATCCCCCCGACGATTGTGTTACCAAGTACACCAGCAAATGCTAGTATATTGCTAAAAGATTGCGTACCAGCCAGACATAGCCATTCTGTTAGTAAGAAGACTAGAACTAAGGGACTGATAGATAATAAGAAACGGCGTTGGGAAAGTAGATTTGTCCAAAGTCGTTGTGTGTTGGTTTTAATATTCAGCTTACTCAACTGAGAATTCTCAAGAGGAGTTGCATTACTGATATCTGCTTTTAAGCCTCCTTCGTAAACCAAAACCATCGTTGAGGTGATTCGTATACAAGCAGCATCCAGATCGGCCGATCGCACCTCTAGGGTTAAAGAAGTGTCCCACTTGCGTAGTTCCGGGAACTGTTTGATTAGCTCTTTCATTTCCCAACGTTGGGCAGCTACGATCTCTAAATGATGTATATTTCCCCTAAATTGAATATCTAAACGGAACTTTGGCTCATTTACTTCCATTCCTAAGTAAGTTAAACCAATATAAGGAATGTCGCTGGAATTACTGCGGGGGTGTAATATCACTGTCCCTTTCTGACGAGGTAGCATCAACACTGGTCGAGGCTGGGTAGGAAACCATTCTCGTGCTAAATTGAGCAGCAGGCTGGAACTACGCAGCCAGGCCATTCCCAACAGTAAAGTGACTAAGATTGCTCCTAAAACTTTGACAATGGGGCCGACTTGCACAGCCAACGGCTCTAAGGCTGTCCCTGACTGTCCAAACAGTAACTGCGGTGAAATAGCTCCATTAACTGCGATCACCCACAGACAAAACAGAACTGTTAAAACAGCTGTTCCCATTGCAGTACCCCAAATCAGTGATGAAGCGCTTGGGTCACGAGGAAGTACCAGTTTTGCACATTCACCTACATATATATGTCCGAAGTAGAGCATCAGGCTCACACCCAGAAACTGCTGTAACATTAAAGGCTGAAAAGTTTCGCCTTTGAGAAAAGGCAAGTTGATATATAAAAGATTGTCTATTTCTATGTGACGGAGTGCCAAAAGTGAAAGAAATAAAAGTAAGCTGACGTTGATGCCTGCAAGAAATAGCATTACAGCAACGGTGAAGTTAAGCGATTTACGTGTTAGCAAGTATAACCCTACACAGAAAAGTACTGCCGCCCACAGTGCAGCACTAATCTGGGTGAAGTTCGCCATAGTAACTGATAAGCCGATGTAACAAGCTAAGGCAATCAAAAAGACACGGATGCCTACAGCAACAGAAAGTATAGAAGAACCTATATTTCCTAAATAGTTAGATACTAATTGTTTGATAAAAGCATTACCATAACGAAAATCGCCGCTGCGCCCAATAGCTTCAGCCATGCAAACCATAGTGAATATATTGATGATGCCGATGATAATTAAAAAGGCTACTGTCGGTAGGGGGCCGATATTGGCAACAGCAATAGGTAAGGCTAGAAATGCTTGGGGAAGACCAAGAGCAATTGTCAGCAAAGATGCGAGCCAGAATGGTGGTAGTGACTCTAATTTTTGCGCGATCGCCGATAAAGTCCAACGTAACTGTTCGATAAGTGACAGTTTGGGTGCAAAAATTTTGGCTAATTGTGTCCTGTAGAGACGGGAGTAAGCTACCTGTATGGCTTTTTCATCTAACCCCAAAGCGGCTCGAATGTTCGGTACTAAATTATAGGTGAATGTATATTTTTGGGAGAGAGCATGAGCAATAGCAGCTTTTAATCTCGGATTAGAGGGAATCAGCGATGCCCAGTTATCAGCATGGCGTTCTAAGTGTTGAATTGTCGGATGGAGTGGTGGTGCATTTCCCAGGGCAAAAGCTTCCAAAAAAGCCATATCCCGCTCGTGTGTTGCTTGTTCTGTCAACGAAAACTCTACACGCGATCGCGCCACTATCTGCGCTGTTCGACTTTCAATCAAAAACAGCAATGTATTTGCTCGTCTGGCGGGTAAACCAGCCAATACCTCTTCACGGGAGATTAGTTCGTCATCTGTCATACCAATTTTAGATTTTAGATTTTGGATTTTGGATTCAAATACTATTTGTATTATTTATGACATTAAAAATAATGGGATTTTGAATTTTTAATTGTTTAGCGATCGCTGCTTGAGAGATTCGACTTTACTGTGTAATCGCTCGAAGTAATCTGTTTCAGTTTCATCTGAACTTACCACTTGCTGTCTGAGCTTTTGAATTTTTTGCTCCAACTGTCTAAAGTGTTCGTTCTCCGTAATTTCCGCAACCTGACTAACTCTTTTAGTTTCATCAATTTCAACCCGGAGGTCGATTACTTGTCGCTTTAACTTTTGCTCTCTAGCTTTTACCTCACCAGCCATATTGAGAAAGACACGAACTAAGCGTCCGATATCATCTTGAGTTCTAGACGCATCAGCCAAAATTTTTGGATGGAAATTATCTTGCTCTAGTGCTTGGGCTGCGGCTGTGAGGCTATGAATTGGTCGGGAAATACTTCGGGCTAATAACAGCGCGATGATTGCTGTAATTCCTCCCACTACCAATACGCTACTGCCATGCTGCCAAATTAGGTGGTTCAAAGGAGCAACAAACTGTGTTTTAGGTTGACTGATGCCTAATACCCAAGGTTGCACTTGCAAGGGTGCAAAGCCAACTATTCTAGATATCTGCTCCTGTTCAGAGCGATAGCTAGCGTGACCAGGCTCTTTTGCCTTCACCATCACTGCCAATTCCGAAATGTCTAAGCTTGTAATTTTTTTCAGACCGTAATCTCTATCGGTCATGACTTGCTTTTGGATGTTGGGCGACAAAGGAATCAGACTATGGTAAAGCAGAGATTGATTGGGGTGACTGATGACAATCCCCTGTTGGTCAATCAGAAAGGCATAGCTTTGAGAGCCTACCTGCAAAGCATTCACAATTGCCCAGATATTTTCCCCTCTAATTTTGACTACTGTCACCCCGACAATTTTTCCGTCATCAGAACGCACGGGGTAGGCAAGGAAAAGCCCAGGTCGTTTAGTAGTTTGACCAACTAATATGCTGGAAATGTAAGGTCGTCCTTGGATGCTGACACGAAAGTATTCACGGAAAGCATAGTTTTTACCAACGAATTTGGGATCGGTGGCAGCAAGACATTTACCTTGTGCATCCATGAGAAAGACAGCATCAAAGTCTGGGTTAGAATGAAAGACATTCTCCAGTGTACGTTGCAAGTTAGGAAGTAAGGCTTCTCGCTTTCTGGGTATGGTTGCAGTCAGAAATCCAACTACATTGCGATCGCTGCTGACTTGGACGATCAGACGCTGAATATCGATAATCAATTGGTCAAGCCGACTAGCAGTACTGGCGGCTAATAGCTCTAGTTTGCGGTATTCGCCAGCTTCCAGACTTGCTAGGCTTTGTCGTAGGTTGTAGCAGGCAGTAAAGCCCATTGGTATAATTGCAGTTGCAAACAATGCAGCTGAAATTTTGGCAGCAATAGACCAAGCAGGTGGGTAAACTAACCGATGTAAACCCTTCATTTCAAGTTACATAAATTTGCAAGAAGGTTGAAAAGAATGTCTGCATGTTTCATAGGAACAGTTAGCTGTATTAGCCATGTTCATATATATGCAAAGCAGTATAATTCTAGATTAGAGGCAATTTAGGGGTAGACAGACAGTTGATTTGGATATTGCAGCCGAAGGCAATACTGTATTTCTGGAGGTAGGTTACGATTTTTTATCTAGAGTTGCAAGAGTCTTTTCGCCCTTGGAGGCGATCGTAATTTGCCTCTATTTAAGCGAAAAGCTTGATTTATCGTTAGTCTCTGACAAAAGGTTTTTGTACTTTCAATAGACATATAGTTTCGTTCTAGTTAATATTTAGCAGCTTAAGAAAAGCAGGCTCTGACTACAATGCACAATCTTTTTGTGAGACTCGCAATTCTTTCGCTTCTATTTGCAGCTGGCCTCCAGAACGCTGGATTTTTCTCCATGCTTGGGGAGTAGTTCCGTGGTGCTGTCGAAACTGCCGAAAGAAATGGCCCTCATGTTGATAGCCGACAGCTAAAGCAACCTGATTTGCACTTTGGTTGGTTTTTAGCAATAAGTAACGTGCTGCTGCCATTCGGCGATCAATAATCCAATGATTCACTGTTTTCCCTGTCTGACGACGCACTAGGTCTGTTAAGTAAGCTGCGGAGTAACCAACTGCCAGAGCTACATCACAAAGTGTAATTGTGAGATGATAATTATTATCAATAAATTGAAACACTTGATTCAGTAGGGGATCATGAGAAAAGCTCGAATTATCATCTGTCGATTTTGTAGTTTTGGTAGGGAGTGGCTCAAGTATTTCCTCAGACTGAGTAGCACCCCACTGATTGCTGAAAATACTTTGTTTCTTTTGTTGAAAATTGTGAAGACAGAATTGTTTGAGAACAGATAAATTTTTGACTAATTCTTTGAAATTATAGAACTCATTTAAGTGTTTATCTGTTTCAACGTCTTTACACTGCTCAAGCTTGCTGAGTTGTTGTTCAAGAAAACTGAAGGGAATAGTTACAGCGATAGAACCCTGATGGAGTACTCGTATGAAACCGCAAGCATTAACTTCAGGTATTTGTATTTCGTAAATCATACAATCATTACAGAATGGTTCTGCTGCTTGTTTGATGCTGAAAAAATTATCTTTGGAATCGAGGCTATCAAATACTGTTGCTTCGATTTTTTTCAAAGACGATTTGTTTGCTTTTACCTCATCTTCAATGATAAAAATCCTTGTCATCTTCTTTTACCAATATTTATTGATTATTGTTGAGAAATATGAGCCAAAGAGACTTCTGCCCATCAAAAAATCAAATTGAGGACATCAGTCAACTCCAGATATGAGACAGATGAGTTGTTTATTGGGCATTCAAGCACGCGGAAGTCATGAAAATTTTTGCCTGTCCACTCAGCTATTATCAATCAAAAGATTATTTTTATTTATTTGGAATATTCTACAAATAGCTAATGGATATCTCAGACAATCATTTTTGAAAATATACACTATCGGAATTTATATCTAATTCCAGAAAATCTTAATGCAAAATGTGATGGTTTTCAAAAAATATTTCTAAACATTACTTGGCTTTTGCAGAGATTTAAATTGGCAAAAGACAAGCATTGCACAAATCTTTAGTTTTGATTAACTTTCTCTAAATTACTTGTGTAAGTTGAAACCGCCTTTTGATGACTTTTACGATAAAATTACCATATAAGCTCCGAATCTTACAATAACTAATGTTGAAAATTTTCTTAAATACAGTATAGGCTCACAATTTTTGTAGAGAAATGTAAATATAGCTTTAAAAACCACTTTCAGACGAGTATTGTATACTTGCGGTAGGAATTTGGCAGGGGTAAAATGCCCACTAAAGTAGAAAAGGCAACAGTTTTTAACTTAATTAAGTGGGTCTATTGAAAAGCAGATAGTTTTTTCTTTTTGTGAAGGATAAAAGCAGTTTTCCATAGGTTGAGGACTAACTGTCAAATTGGGCAATTTAGGTATTTCAGAATGTTTTGGAACGCCAGGTAAAGGAACTAGGCCCTGGCGTCAGTGTAAACACAAAAGTAGCTTTCCGTACTCTAAGGCATACTGCTAAGTTATGAGTCTTGTAGTTGACGCAAATAAATCTAGACTTGAGTTCTTAGCCTTAACCCTTCTAAATTGCTTCAATTAACAAATTTAGTTATGTTGACATATAACTTTTTAGTTCAAGTAGCCAATAGCTACGGACTTTCTGCCCAACAGATGGAAGTATTCCTATTGAAGTTTGGGGAAAACAAGCCTAATGAGGAGATTACCAAACAACTGAGCATCAAGAGAGATGCCTATCTCAAGAGAATGAGTGAGGTTTACAAGAAATTTAAGATTAATGGGCAAAACCGAGGAAAAGAGCAACAGCTACGAGACTTGCTGATTGCTAAATCCCAACAACAATCTCAATTAAAATCAGATTTTACTATTTCTGTACCTACAAGAATAATTAAACCAAGACAGCCAATATCTCAACAAGTACAACTTATTGCTCTACCAGAAAGTGATCTACAAAAGCTAGCTCAGCAGATGAGAGCCTGGTTTGATACTTTGGGCTATCATTTCGAGAGGTATCAGGTAGAACAAGAAAACTATTTTGAATGGCTAATTAACGTGCCAGCATCGCGGGGATATATACGTATTTTGGTAAGAGGAATAGAGGGAGAAGCACAAATTAGTGATGTGATGGCTTTAAAGCAGACTTTAAATAAACAAAACACCGACCAAGGATGGTTAATATCTCTTCGCCGTATTAGCCAAGCAGCGCGAATAGAAGTGAAAAAACAAGAAAATAAAGAACGTCTCCTTTGCTATACATTTGACGAATTACTCGATAAAGATGCTGATTTTAGTCGTTATTTTAACTGGCTGGAAAATGAAGTCAAACTTCGATGCATTGATCAAATGTATATTCCTTTACTTAATACTAGTGAAGAACTTGATCCAATCAAACACAAAAGGATAGTAAGTCCTCATAATCGACAAAATGGTTGGCTTGACGAATACATTGATCTCTGGCTTGATGACCCAAGCAAACAGCATATTTCAATTTTGGGAGAGTTCGGTATGGGCAAGACTAATTTTGCCTTTCACTACGCTTGGACTGCACTGCAACGCTATCAAAATGCTCAAAGACACGGCTTAGAACGTCCACGCCTACCCTTAATTATACTACTGCAAGACTTTGCCAAAGTAGTAAGTGTGGAATCTTTATTTTGTGAATTTTTCTTTCGCAAACACGAGATTCCTTTACCAGGGTATTCTGCATTTGAACAACTCAATCGCATGGGCAAACTTCTGTTAATTCTCGATGGATTCGACGAAATGGCGCTCAGAATGGATAAGCAGCAAATAACTAACAATTTCTGTGAACTGACAAAGCTCGCGGTTCCTGGTGCTAAAGTCATTGTCACTTGTCACTAAACTCTCAAGAAACACAGGGAGTAGGGAGTAGGGAGTAGGGAGTGGGGGAAGAAAGTGTTTCTTTTATATTTTGCGGGAGCGAAGAACGCGCCCGTGGGAGGCTCAAATCTTGCACCTGATTTTGAGTACGCCTTGAACTTAAGTTCAAGGCTTATAGCTAAAGTCCGTTAAAACAGACTGAAATTTATGTTTAGTAAGCTAATCGCAAACTTCGGCTTTGAGCCTGTGAAATTTATTTCTTGGCGGTCAATTGGGCAGGTGCAAGATTTGAGTAAACTAAAAATAAAGCGATCGCACTATTGGCGTATTTACTGATGATGAGTTTAGACAAGATTCAAGGTGAACCAAACCCTCCGCCTCCAGGGGTTTCTATCACAAAAACATCCCCAGGTTTCATCTGTACTGTGGCTATACTGTCTAAATTTTCTTGGGTTCCATCGTGACGTTGTATCCAGTTGCGTCCAACTTGTCCCGGTTCTGCACCATTTAACCCAAAGGGAGGAATTAACCTATGGTTAGAGAGAATATTAGCTGTCATAGGTTCTAAAAAGCGGATGCGGCGAACAACTCCATCACCACCTGAATGTTCTCCTTTACCTCCACTATCAGAACGCAAACTAAAGCTTTCTACGAGTACAGGGTAGCGGGTTTCTAATACTTCTGGATCGGTCAAGCGGGAGTTAGTCATGTGAGTATGAACTGCATCGGTACCATCAAAATTAACTCCTGCTCCTGAACCACCGCAGATGGTTTCATAATATTGATAGCGTTCATTACCAAAGGTAAAATTATTCATCGTTCCCTGAGAAGCAGCCATCACACCCAACGCTCCATATAAAGAATCGACAATGGTTTGGGAAGTTTCCACATTACCAGCTACTACTGCGGCTGGGTAGGTTGGGTTCAACATACAACCTTCAGGAATAATAATTTCTAAAGGTTTCAGACATCCGGCATTCAAGGGAATACTATCATCAACCAAAGTGCGGAAGACATATAAAACTGCTGCTTGAGTAACAGCTTTAGGAGCATTAAAGTTACTATTTAATTGACCAGATGTGCCAGTAAAATCAATAGTAGCACTGCGTTTTCCACGGTCAATAATCACTTGAACTTGAATTTTTGCCCCGCTATCCATTTGATAAATAAATGAACCATCTTTGAGAACATCAATTGCTTGCCTCACTGATTCTTCAGCATTGTCTTGCACAAATTGCATATATGCTTGGACTGTTTCCGATCCATATTGACCAACCATTTTCAGCAGTTCTTTAACTCCTCTTTCATTAGCAGCAATTTGTGCTTTGAAATCGGCTATATTTTGGTCAGGATTACGTGCAGGATAAGTATGATTTGCGAGTAAATGTCTGACTTGAGTCTCTTGAAAATTTCCCTGTTTAACCAAGAGAAAATTATCAAAAAGAATTCCTTCTTCTTCTACTGTGGTACTGTGGGGAGGCATGGAACCGGGAGTGATACCCCCAATATCGGCTTGATGTCCGCGAGAAGCAACGTAGAAGAGGGGAGTAGGATTATTTTTGCTAGTTTCCAGGAAGACGGGGGTTATGGCTGTAACATCAGGAAGGTGAGTTCCACCGTTATAGGGATTGTTGGATAGATAGACATTGCCTGGTTTTATGGTGTCGGCTTTGTCATTAATTAAACTGCGGACGCTTTCACTCATTGACCCCAAATGTACGGGAATATGGGGAGCATTAGCGACTAATAAGCCTGAAGAATCGAAAATGGCGCAGGAGAAATCTAGCCTTTCTTTAATATTGACTGATGCGGCAGTGTTTTGTAGAACAATTCCCATTTGTTCGGCAATGAATTGATAGAGATTTTTGAATATTTCTAAACGAACGGGGTCGGGTTGAGATGTGGTATACATTTTGAATTATATCTTTTTGAGATTACATGAAAGGAAAAATTATGGAATTTGCTGTGGCTAAGAACAAATTTTAGAATGTTTTCCCAGTACCCATCAGCAGTTTACAGACGTTGTAAAACTAAATGATTTTGTTCAGTTAATTTTGCTATCCAGTCAGGTTCAACTACAATGGTGCTGATTTTTTCGATGATGATGGCAGGCCCATTAATACTATCTTCTGGTTGTAAATCTTCGCGTCGATAAACGGGAGTATCATGCCATTGATCAGCCGTAAACATTCTTACTGTTTCAACAGATTGGGGTATTTGGTTGAGAGGACGGGTACGAGAAATAATTGGTTCTTCAGGAGTATCCATTTTTTGAATAACTTCTACTGTGACGGATTCAACAATTAATTTTTTTGCTGATTGAATGAAACCGTAACGAGATTGATGTTCAACTTCAAATTTGTGTTTCATTACTGCTAGATTTGAAGAAAAATCAATTGTCAAAGTAGAATTCGTACCCTCATATTTTAAATTCACTTTTTGGACTACTTCTTCAAGACTTGTTTGATTGTTGCTAATTTCACTTCTGGCTGCGGTTTCTAAGAACTCCATTAACTGCAATAATTGAGGAATTAATTCTTCAGTTAAAGGTTGTTCTACTCCTGTAACTCTGGTAGCCTGGACATCAGCTAATCCCATACCATAAGCTGAGAGAACACCAGCATAAGGGTGAAGAAATATCTTTTTCATGCCTAATGTATCGGCAATTAAACAAGCAACTTGCCCGCCTGCACCGCCAAAACAACAAAGCACATATTCGGTAACGTCATAACCTCGTTGGAGACTAATTTTTTTAATGGCATTTGCCATATTTTCGACAGCAATGGCAATAAATCCCGCTGCTACTTGTTCAGGAGTACGATGATTTCCTGTGACAGTTGCAATATCTTGGGCTAGTTGAGTAAATTTATGAATGACAATATCTTTATCTAGGGGTAAATTGCCATCAGTTCCAAAGACAGAAGGAAAATATTGAGGATAAATTTTACCTAACATCACATTAGCATCTGTCACTGCTAATGGCCCACCACGACGATAACAAGCAGGGCCAGGATTTGAACCAGCCGATTCTGGCCCAACACGATAACTAGAACCATCAAAAAAGAGAATTGAACCACCACCCGCTGCAATAGTGTTAATTGCTAATACGGGAACTCGCATCCGCGCCCCAGCAATTTCGGAATCTAGTTGGCGTTCATACTCTCCTTTAAAGTGGGCAACGTCTGTACTTGTTCCACCCATATCGAAGGTAATAACTAAATCAAAACCTGCTCTTTTGCTAGTTTGTACTGCGCCAACAATACCACCAGCAGGCCCACTTAAAATACTATCTTTTCCTTGAAATTGTTCGGCATCAGTTAAGCCACCATCAGATTTCATAAACATTAATCTGATATTTGGTAACTGACTAGATACTTCGTTGACATAGCGCCGCAAAATTGGAGTCAGATAAGCATCTACGACTGTTGTATCTCCTCGACTTACCAACTTCATTAAAGGGCTAACTTGATGAGATATGGAGATTTGAGTAAAGCCAATTTCTTGGGCAATTTGGGCTATTTGTTGTTCATGGTTAGGATAGCGATCGCTGTGCATTAAAACAATTGCACAACTGCGAATTCCTGTGTGGTAAACTGCTTGTAAGTCTTTTTTTACTTGCTCTATATTTACAGGAATTAATTCTTGACCATTAGCATCGTAGCGTTCATCTACCTCAATGACTTGTTCATAAAGCATTGTAGGTAAAATGATATGACGCGCAAAGATATGTGGGCGATTTTGGTAGCCAATTCGCAACGCATCTTTAAAGCCTTTGGTAATGAGTAAAACGACGCGATCGCCATGTCTTTCCAACAGTGCATTTGTTGCCACTGTTGTCCCCATTTTCACTACTTCTATTGCTTCATAAGGAATAACTTCATCATTTGCAAGCCCAATGATATCTCGGATACCTTGGATAACTGCATCTTGATATTGTTCAGGTTTTTCGGAAAGTAATTTATATACTATTACCCATTCTTTGTTAGCAAGAGGAACAATCAAAAAACGTTCGGTATGGCTTGATAGTCTATCTATAATTGCTTGATTATTAGTCACAGCAACAATATCTGTAAATGTACCACCACGGTCAGCAAATACCTTTAACATTTTTCTATTTATTTATTGGTGTTTGGTATATAAATAGAGTAGCCGAGAGATAAACAGTATTTCTACTTCAAGCGTGGAAGATTTTGACGACAGGTGTAGATAACTGATATCGCACTAACTATAAAAAAGGGTTCTTCCCCATTCCCGACTCCCTACTCCCTACTCCTCTAATTAGCAGTTTGTCAAATTGTCCATTGCCATTTTTGCTGTTGTGTATTCCATTTTACAGCCACTATCTCCGCTGGAGGATTCAGGCGATCGCCATTTTGATCAAACTGTATATTTCCTGTAACACCCTTTACTTGTTTTTTATCTTTTTTGAAATATAAATTCATATCTGCAAGTAAAGATTGGCTATCTTGACTATGATATTTTTCTAGAGTTTTCAAAATTATTAATACCGAGTCAAAAGCTGTTGCACTGCGCCAATTTAAATTTTCTTCTCCCCATAATTGAGCGCCTATTTGACAAAAACTTTGAGCTACATGATTCTTAGAGCTATTGCAGCCATTTTCTTGACTATGCCAATGCCAAGGAACACAAGCAATTATCTGACAATTATCTGGACTAATGGAATGAGATTGGCTGTGTTCATGAATCCAATGCAAAACATTCTCTTGATAAAATGTCGCCGTCCCAGCTATTAAACAATTATCAATATTTAATCTACTAATGAGTGCAGCATTATTGAGAGAATTAGGTTCAATTCCTCCATCGGGAATTACAATAATGATATCTGCACCCTCTTGCTTAATATGTTTTATATATTTTTGTACTTGATAATAGGATTCACTAATATAACTACATTCTTCTAAAAAAATGAAGTTATTTTTATATTGTTCTAGATATTTTTTAATACTGTTTCTATAAGAAGTACTATAAAGGCTATTTTGATTATAAATAATTGCTAATTTTGATGGACTAATAGAGGAATATTTTTGCATCAAATAATTAGCTAATTTATCAGCATTAATCATATCTGGAGTAGTCAATCTAAAAAAAGAGACTAAAGATAAATTGGAAAGTTCATTAGATGTACTACTAGAATTTACTAGAACTAACCCCTTTTGGGCATAAAATTGTAATGCATTTTTGGTCATTTCGCTTGAGTAATGACCGATAATAGCGATTAAATTTAATGGTTGTGCTAATTCAGCTAGTTTTTCCGCTGTTTGATTGTAGGGACTGTATAAATTGTTGGGGTCATTAACAATTAGAATTTGTAAAGCTATTTTAGTAGATATTAAACTAAAAAACATTTGTGGTTTAATATTATCTAAATTTATCTCTTGATCCAAAGCAATTTTTTCAAAGCTGAGGAAATTAACTTGTAATTGTATTTGAGCTATCCCTCGTAAAGTTTCAGCAGCGATGTTACCTTGATTATGATAAAACGGTACAACGACAGCTAAAGTATAAATTTTAATGCCATTTTCTTGTAAATGCAGTTTTTTATATTCGATTAAAGAATTATTAATATAAATTAAGACTTCGGGGTTACCACTGCCATAAAGCTTTATTTCTTGATTCCATGCCATTAAAAAATATTGCAAAGCTTGATAATAAAGACCTAATTGGTAAAACTTGGTAGCTTCAATTTGAAATTGAACAATTTCTTGATTAGGTGGGTAAAGAAAAAATTGCCTACCAAAACTTCCTTGAAAATTATCACTGTTTAATTGAGGGGCAGGATTCAATTTATAACCATTGCGTAGATCAAGTAAAAAATTCATAATTTTGACCCAATTCCCGGCTATTTCCTCTTGGTCAACCTTCATTAACTCCGCTATTTTCGGATAAATATTATTAGTCAGTCTGTCCCCAATATTTTGGTGACGCAGCTTGCTCATCTCTGCTATTTGTTGCCGAGAAAAACCTAGCAAACATTGACAAATAATTAGTTTATCTAGTTCAGTGAGGATTGCCTTTTTATTTGCGAAAGCGTTTAAATTATGCAAGAAAAGTTCAATATTAATCGCTAGCTTTTCTATTACTTCCAAACAAGCTTGACACATCTTGAGATATCATCTATATCATCATAAAAAGATGATAGCCTAATTTTTACATCAGGTTATCCTCATTTGTAGAAATAATTTCTACAGATGAGGAACATACTAAAGCTTGGTATCAACAGATTGCAATGTCGAGCAAATCAATAACTCTTATATTCTATAGAACTTACACAAAACTAGAACTTGTAGCAGCAATTCATGTAGATGCAAAGCAGCTTCCCGCAGGGTATTGCTGCTACGTGAAAATAAGGGTTTTCGCTAGACACAAAAGCGCAAAAAATTTCCCAACCTTAATTGGGGTAGTGCAGACTGGATCAGGATTATGTCAGTTTATGTTTGAAAGCTAAACTTGAGATGAATAGACCTAGTAAACCTAGAAGACCATTAGTAGAATTATGCTCAGGAACAGGTGCAGCAATAGGAACTTGACGAATGGTAAAGGAATTATAGAAATTGTTGCCATCTAAATCATCAGGGACATCAACAGAAAATGTAAAATCAATAGATTCCCCAGGAGCGACACTTCCCCCAGACCACAAAAGATTGAAAGAACCATCCTGAATGAGTTGCGTAAACTTAGATGAGGTTGGTTGTGGGTCAGAACCAGAATCATTGAAGTCGAAATCTGGAATTGCAAAGCCAAAGGGGACTAAAATTAATTCAGGTGGTGCAAACTCATCATTCAATCCAAAACCAATTTTGAGGTTAAAACCATCCCAGATAGAACTAGTATTATTCACAACTGTTTCAGTAAAAAAATACTCAGTTGTTCCTCCCGAAGGTTCAACGAACAGTTTGGTATCGATGGGAGCTATAGTTTGAAAAGTTTTAGGAGTACAAGATAAGCCAGGAAAGTTAAGGATTTGATTCGGGCTGGGAGATACACTATTGTTGTTATTTGGAAATGGCGTTGTCACTGGAGTTTGAAGTTGTGGACACAGTACATCACCTAAACCTGCTCCTATCGGTGGACTGATGTCAGTAACGGTACGAGCTTGTGAGACTCCGCTTAAGTATAAAGAAATTGTTAAAGTCGTCATGAGGGTTCGACTTATTTGTTTGATTGTTTGATACATGTTTACTTGTGGTAAATTTTTCAAGCAAATCATACCAGAATTTAGGTATTAATCGGAATGATTCTGGTATCGTTTGGTATCAATGTAATTGTCAAACGTGGCGCTCTTGTTATTTCTGGAATGTGCTGGGCTTGAGTGCATAATTCAATTGGGCAAGCCCTTATTTAAATTTCTTCAAAGAAAAAAAATTGAGTCTTCTGGAGTCATAAATCAGGATTTCATAATTAATTTACCGCCCTGAATATTCTTCTTCTATGAATAACTCCGTTTTGCCCAAGATATAGTGTGCGTTAGGCTGTCATGCCATTCCACCCCAGAATTACTAGATGAATTTTAATCGGAGACTCCATAATTAATTATGGGCTGTTTTGATATTCTTTTAAAGAAAAACTCAATCGCACAAAAATACTACAGTTTTTTTCTAAAAATCAGGTTTTTATTTATTGTTTATATTATAGTAATGCCAGTTGGTATAAGATTTTGAACGCTGGCTCACAGGATGTATTAGTCACTATGCCTAAAGTTGATGTTAACGGGATTGATTTGTTCTACGAAATCAAAGGAACAGGTGAGCCTTTACTTTTAATTGCCGGTTTCTTGTGCGATCATGCTTATTGGTCACTAATCATGCCATTACTCATTTCCCGATATCAAGTCATTCGCTTAGATAACCGAGGGATAGGGCGAAGTTCTGCTCCTGATAGTCCCTACAGTATTCAACAAATGGCAAATGATGTTGCAGCATTGCTCGATCACATTGGCATTGCACAGATACATGTTGCAGGTCATTCAATGGGTGGTCAAATTGCTCAAGAGTTAGCGTTAGCATACCCGCAAAAGGTTAAGAGTCTGATGCTACTGTCATCTTTGGCAAAAGGCGATGAACGATTCAATAGCCTCATCGAAACTTGGGGTGAGCTTCCTGGGCATTTAGACTTTAAACTTTATGAGAAAGTCGTATTACCTTGGATATTTACGGATGCGTTCTACTCTATACCCGGAATGATAGAACAGCTGATTGAATTTGCAATTAACTATCCTTTCCGCCCAACAACTCATGGACTTTATCACCAGAGTCGAGCTATTCTTAGCAGTGACACAACAGAGCGTCTCAAAGATATTAATTGTCCTACATTAGTGATAGTAGGTAAACAGGACATTCTCACCCCAGTTAAGTTTTCCCAGCAACTCCAACAAAGTATTCCCAACGCTGAACTTGTGGTGCTTAATCATGGTGGTCATGGCTTTTTAATTGAGTCGCCGGATGCTGTGGTTTCAGTCATGTTCAATTTCTTAGGACAGTTAAAGCCATCTAATACCATTTCTTTTTGAAGATGCACCTATAAACTTATGGAAATTAGGAATTGTCAGCTAAAACACAGCCAGTTATCTTTAATTGCACTACCCTACTTAGACTGGCAATAATTATCCCTGAAAATCATATGCAGGTAATCCAGTACTATCAGTTTCCAGAGCAAATAAATCGCCTGAGTAAAAACTTTTTTCTATCTCTCCTTGGCTGAGTCCGACAGAGGCAGTAGTAATGTAAAGTATCTGCAAATGATCACCACCAAAAGTACAACTAGTTGGTATCTGAACTGGTAGCTGTATCCTTAGTATTTCTTCACCGGATGGGCTGAAACAAATCACACACCAACCATCCCACATTGCTGACCAAATACATCCTTTATTATCTATGGTCAAACCATCAGGATAAAAAGATTCACCAGTGAAATCTATGAAAATGCGACGGTTGCTAATACTACCCGTAACTGCATCAAAGTCGTAAGCAAAGACCTTTTGTTGAGAAGAATCTGTGAGGTAAAATATCTTTTGGTCGGGACTCCATCCCAGACCATTGGAGATAGTTAATCCTGTTTCCATTACATGTAATGAGCCGTCAGGATCATAGCGGTAGAGGCTAGCTTGAGGTTTTCCAGAAGCAGACATTGATCCAAACCAAAAACGACCTTGTTGATCACATTTACCATCATTAAAACGGTTATCTGGTAGATCTGTTTCAATCTCTACAATTGGAGTAATCACACCTGTCTGAGTGTCCAGGAATGCTAAGCGATGGCGCTGCGCCATAATCAATCGATTTGCACCTGCTTTGGCGATCGCTCCTACTACATCACAAACTTCAAAAAATCTACTTTTGCCGCTGGCTGGATGGAATTGATGCACTCGATGGTTGTAGATATCAACCCAGTAAAGCAATTTCTCTTTTGCATCCCAGATTGGCCCCTCACCCAAGCGGGCACGTACTTCTAGAACGTTATAAAGTTGATATGGTAGGGTCTTAATCATTTGACATTCTTGAAATTGATCACTGATAACTGTTGACTGTCAGCAACGAAATATTACAATGAAATATTTTTTATTTGTCAGTTATTTAGTATTTTTTAGTAGATTTTAATTATCATTTCTCAATCTGAAACCAACCTAATGACAGAACTGCGGTAGGTACAGAAACTTTTGATAATCAGTAATTAGGCAGATTTAATATCAGGTAATAACTGTCTTAAAAGTCAAGCGATCGCCAACACAAAACTAGGGCTAATACCAAAACCCTTTAATTAGTTATAATTTTCACAGTCATTGCACCTCACCCCGTTGATGGGGAACTAGGGCCCCCTTTAGGGTAATGGTGCATGAAAACAAAGCATAGCTTTGGTAGGGTTATTCGGGTTTAATTAAGTAATCAAACGGACATAATAAACAAACTATGTTACTAGAGTTGGCAATTGGTGATGCTTACGGTGCTGGCTTTGAATACGCCAATGAAATGGGCGCTTATAACGATTTAAGTAAATACTTACAACATCCCCGCCATCGACTCATACCTGGCAGCTATACAGACGATACACAGATGAGCATTGCCATTGCAGAGGTGATAGTAGCTCAACTACCGTGGACACCGGAAGTTTTAGCTGACAGTTTTGTTAGAGCCTTTAAACGCGATCCTAGAGAAGGTTATGCTAGCCGCTTTTACGATTTTTTGGTAGAAATCCAGGATGGAGAAGAATTTTTAGATAGAATTCGCCCTGATAGTGACAAAAGCGGCGCAGCAATGCGTGCAGCACCTATTGGCATTTATCCCACACCCGAAAAAGTCATTGAGGCAACAACAATTCAAGCGGCAATTACCCACAATACACCTGATGGGATCAATGCTGCTGTAGCAGCTGCTTTGATGTCGCACTACTTTATCTATCGACTGGGGCCAAAACGCAAATTAGGACAGTTTCTAGAAGGTTATGTATCTGGGGATTGGTCTCAGCCTTGGGAGGGTAAAGTTAAGTCTAAAGGTTGGATGAGTGTCAGCGCAGCAATTACTGCGGTGATGCGAAACGACAGTATGAGCCAGCTTTTACAAGATTGTATAGCTTTTACAGGCGATGTGGACACAGTAGCAGCGATCGCCCTAGCCGCTGGTTCATGCAGCGAGGAAATTAGCCAAGACATTCCCGACCATCTGATCACGGGCTTAGAAAATGGTTCATACGGCAGGGACTATCTCATCCAACTGGACAAGCAGCTGATGGACATGATATGAGTTGCGTTCAAAAATAGCATCTAGACATGGGAAAGTAACATCTCCCTCATCCCCCTCATCTCCCTTATCTCCCTACTACCTTTGAATACAACTCGGTATGAATATCTACCTTTAACAAGGTTGTTTAGCAGACGCAGCTATGACATACTGCTATTCAACAACTGTTAAATACTGTAAGTTGGTAGATTTATAGTATTTAAAACTTTCACAAAATAAAGTTAAAAATGTATCTTCTTAAATGCGCTAAATGCTGATAGAAGTATATTGTAAACCTGTTCCATGTATACACCACTGATTGGCTACGTTATCTTGTTATCCTTTGCCTACTCCTTACTCCCAACTCCCTTTTTTCATAGCAGCGATGAAAACAAAGAAAGCTCTTAACAGTGCTGGTAAACTGACAGCACTCTTATGTTTAATAACTCTATTCCTCACACCCTTTGTAATTGTCAATGCAGGAGAACGCGGGGTCTTGATGGAGTTTGGAAAAGTACAAGACGAAATTCTAGGAGAAGGAATTCACGTAATTATTCCTATAGTTAATACTGTAGAAAAGCTGAGTGTTCGTGTACAAAGTCAGGAAATTTCGGCTGAAGCTTCTTCCAAAGATTTACAAGATGTTTTCACTGATGTAGCACTGAATTGGCATATTCTTCCG
The DNA here is from genome assembly GCF_016056305.1 of Amazonocrinis nigriterrae CENA67. Classification (GTDB taxonomy): domain Bacteria; phylum Cyanobacteriota; class Cyanobacteriia; order Cyanobacteriales; family Nostocaceae; genus Amazonocrinis; species Amazonocrinis nigriterrae. The sequence continues at coordinate 51,228 of NZ_JAECZC010000026.1, forward strand.
GAAGAAGCTAATGCTATTTTCCAGCAAATTGGCAATGAAAAGAATGTCATTGAGCGGATTATTAACCCAGCAGTTGAAGAAGTCTTAAAAGCAGTTGTTGCCAAGTATACTGCCGAGGAAGTTATTACGAAACGAGGAGAAGTCAAATTAGCAGTAGATGATACATTAACTACACGACTGGCTAACTATCATATTGCAGTTGATGATATTTCCCTTGTCCACGTTCATTTTTCACAAAGGTTTGGTGAGGCGGTAGAAGCAAAACAGATTGCTGAACAAGAAGCAAAACAAGCAGAGTTTATTGCACTAAAGGCTACAAAAGAGGCTGAGGCGAAAGTCAATCTAGCAAAAGGAGAGGCTGAGGCACATAGATTACTACGTGACGGCTTAACTCCAGAAATACTACAAAGACAAACAATAGAAAAATGGAATGGTAAGTTGCCTTTAATAGTTGGTAAAGATGCACCCAAATTCTTGAATTTGACTGAATTATTACAAGCTGGTGAAAATTGAGCTTTTTTGATATTTCTTGTGAAGATTTACCAGCAGCGATCGCTGCTGAGTAATAGTGATATTATTTCCTCTAATTATTGGAAAATAAAACAGGAGCATCAAGAATCTTCAACTGTATTAATACGATCACCACAACAGTAAAAATAGTTGAGGAAATTAGACCTGTAAGTAATTCTTTTTTGAGGTTACGTTGTTTAGATTCCTTTTGAAAAACATCAGCAGAGCCTAACTGCATTAACAAAATACCCACAATATTAGTGAGCCAGTAACCTATAATTGAACAGGGTACAAGTAATTTAGGTGACAATAAACTGCATACATACCCAAAACCGTAGGCAATTGGCAAATTAAATAACAGATCATTCCACCAACATAGTGGCGATAACAGATATCCTAGTACTAGAAAGAATCCACCTCTGAGTTTTGTGAAAAAGTCTTGTTTGAAAGCCTCTGAAACAGTAGGTTCTAACTGCTCAGAGATTGTTTGATTTGCTAAACTCAAGTCTTGACTCACTTTTTGGATGCTTTCCATAAAAATCACTAATACTCTATCGGCTTAGTGTAGTTTAATCTGGTAGCTATGCAAAAGTCTAGTACCGCGGTGATACAATTTTAAATTTTGTTAATCTCTCGTCACGAAATTTATTGAAAGCGGTGGGAAACTTCATATCCTTGGAGGTGGTTAAGGTTACTCTCCCCGCCGCTTAGGGCATTAGGAAGCCAGTGCCGTGGGTGGGTTTGCCGACAGCCGCGCAACTAGCGTCATTAATATATTTGATACGGTGATCGCGCTTTTATTTTCTGGAAATCCCCAATATCGCGATCGCAAAAGTTTTCGGTCTACTGATAATTATTCTGTCAGCCCCCACCTGGTTTGTTGCAAAGAGATCCTCGATTACAGGATCAGCTTTTCTATCACCGATGTTGCGATACGAGTCTAGGATGTTGTGAGTCCATCGGGTTGATAACATGTATCTTTAACCGTAGTTTGTTGAGAAATAACCAAATTATACTAAGTTTAAATAAGTATGCATAAAGCTGTAAAATAGAGAATATACAAGACAAAAAACTTTTGAGTAAGCAATGGCAGATTATTTCAAGCTAGATGTCTATTAAGTGCTTATTATTTATCAAAAAGCCTAAAAGATGCGCGCAAAGCATTTTAAAAAGAGCGTTTACAGATGCTGTGCTGGATAAAAACAGAGCAACAATTACAGTTTTAAGGCGAAAATCTACTTAGAAGTGCGTAAGTCCTAGAAAACTACTCGACAATATTAGATACACATATTATGATGTGGTAATCAGCTTGATGTTTGGCATGGCAAAGCGGGGGCAAAATCCCTGGAGTCCCGCCAAAATCGCCAGAACCTTGACAAGTAAATAGTTACAGCGTTTGATCAATGGAAAAAGTTGCAAATTATTTGCAATAAAAACGGCTGAAAATGACCAACATTTTTTCCTGCCAAAATTCTTTATAGGAACCTTGCTCAGTAAAAGTTTTAGTCTAAAGAGTTTCCAATTACTAACTCCCCGTAAAGGGATTAAAACCAGCAGCCGAAGCCGAAGCCGCAAAACAGCAAGAAGTTTCCAATTACTAACTCCCCGTAAAGGGATTAAAACTAGGAAATATTGCTTTCAACTTAGCTCAACATCAAGCAGTTTCCAATTACTAACTCCCCGTAAAGGGATTAAAACGTGTCAACCGTTATGAAGACTCGCTTGTTGCCAGAATGTTTCCAATTACTAACTCCCCGTAAAGGGATTAAAACTAACAGCCGAGGGGTTTTGTTTGACGGGAACAAGTTTCCAATTACTAACTCCCCGTAAAGGGATTAAAACATGAATCTTTGTTGGGCGATCGCCTGTCTCTTCACAAGTTTCAAATTACTAACTCCCCGTAAGGGGATTGAAACGGACAAAATACTCACATTGAATGCCACAACAGCGTTTTGTTTCAAATTACTAACTCCCCGTAAGGGGATTGAAACATATAAAATTGACACAACGTGCTGCATATAATGACATAACCAGCAATGACAATCAATGGCAAGCGATGTCTAATTACGCACGCCGATTTCAACAATTACCTTTTGTTTCTTACATTTCATTACTAGAAGCTTTTCCTGGGGCAGTGGGTGAGGGTGGTCGTGGTATATCTAAAACGGATAGACAAAATATGACTAGAGAAGCTTTGGAGAAAGGAGTAATTTTAATACTTGCCAATTTGTTTGACTAAAATTAATCTCTCTCAAATAATATGATTTGCTTTACCAAGCTACTCAGTAAAGTAAATACATAACTAATTATATAAAGATAAATTCTTGTCAGTTTATAAAATAAAAATCAAACAACTTATGGATGTTGATCATCATAATTTTGGGCTAGTATCACTCAAAGACTATACTTTTACTTTAGGCAAAGAATTGTCTTGTGGATATGATGAGCAAGGGCGTAAATGGGAAGAGCCAGAACTTACTGAAATTCGTAAAAAAGCTTTAATAGTTAAAGAATGTCCTCGGAAAGATGTTTTTTTTGAAAATATAGTTTTGGGCTACATACAGAAATGTTTAGATGACACTTGGCTTGCACATAGCCCCTATACTTCTCCAAATATGGACATGGATATTTGTGGTTTTATTGATGAATTCTATGCTGTAAGATATCTACATCAAGTAATCAAATCTGTATACCCAGACGAAATAAGAGATGTTCCGCGTCTGCCTTGGAAGCAAGAATAATCAAAAGATAATTAGAAATGGCATCATCTCTGTACCGGAAACCGCCGCATCAAACACCGCAACCGCCACTGGCTCACTGTCTGCCGTATACACAACACCTGCAGACATCGCCAACACAATCCGGTTTCAAATCACTAACTCCCCGTAAGGGGATTGAAATGCAAGATTTTGACAGCTGAGAATTATTAAATTAATAGTTTCTGTGTATGGACATTATAGAAATAATAACTAAATCATAGCTACAATAAGAATGAGAAATCACTTTAATAAGAACATGGCAACTTTAACTTCAAACAACACACTTTTAATAGCTGGAATTATCTTTATTACAATTGCTGTAATCGGGCAATCTAAATTACTTTTTCTTGAAATTAATCCTGGTTGTTTTGGCAGAACTTTGGCTTTATTTATTGGAGTTGTGAGTTTAGCATTTGCTTTTGGATTAGGGAATTTTCCAGTAGAAAACTTTGAATTATTCAGAACTTATCTAGCAAGACAAATTCAAGAGAATTTCAACTGGATTAACGACCTTTTACAAGGTTAGTAATGTGTATATTTAAGAGGTGATGACGACACATTATGAGCAATGCCTGATTGATAATTGCCTATTGAACATATTAATAATAAGCTCCGACGAGGCTGTAAGTCAGGCTAGCTAACACTAACAAAGTGACAAGAACATATATAAATTCTCGCTGGAGTAGAAAAGCTATTAAAGAAATTAGAACGCGTAAAACCGGAGTGGCAATTAATATTAACAATCCTAGTTGAATAATCCCACGACGGCTACCTGATAATACTGCATTCACTACACCTGCTGGTGAACGAAATTCAGACGGTTCTCCTTGAAAAAATTTGTATCCAGCAGGTTCAGCACCGTGGCGAATCAAGTACAGTATTCCCCCTAAAAAAACGACAGCACTAGCTGTTAAAACACCATATTTCAGGAGGTTGCTGAGTAAACGTTCTAATTGCTGCTCACTTAATGATTTGGTTAGGTTATTATTAGTATCGATTTCACAACTATTAGATATTTGCTCTACAGTATCAGCAGGCTTTTCTTCTAATTTTTCGATATCAGAGATTGGATTTTTCTGCTGGAAGCTGAGTTTAGCCGCTTTACTCTCTGGCTGTGCCGATGAGTCCCAACGAAAATTCAAATTATGCAAATTAAATTTATACATTTTACAGCCCCCCTATTAAACTGTTGTAGACCATCTTCATAGCCATCACCACCAGTACAACACCGAAAACAATTCTTAAAATTTGCGTTTTAGCACCTACAAGAACTCTTGCACCTAAAAAAGCACCAGGTAATACTCCTAACATCACCGGCATTGATAGTCCTGGATCGATGTAGCCGCGTGTTAAGTAAACCCCTGCTGATGCTGCTGCTGTCACGCCAATCATGAAATTGCTAGTGGTAGTAGAAACTTTAAAAGGTACACCCATGACTTGATCCATTGCTAATACCTTGAAACCTCCAGAACCAATACCAAGTAAACCAGAAAGCACCCCAGCTATTAACATCACACCAAACCCTGTTGGTAAAGAACCAACCTGATAAGATACCAATCCCTCAGAGGTTGGGTAAGTACTATTCAGTTTTAGATAGTTTGCTAAAGGATCTGTTGATTCATCTTCAGCGTGTTCTACTCTAGGTTTTTGTGAAAGGTATGCTGAATAAATAAGCACGATCGCTAGTACAATAGTCAGCGCTTTTACAGATACAAAAGTAGCAATTAACGCTCCGACTATGGCCCCAATTGTCGTTGCTACTTCCAAAAACATTCCTAGTCGCAAGTTCGTATAGCCTTGTTTAATGTAGGTAGATGCTGCACCAAGGGAAGTAGCAATTACAGACACCAGTGAAGCACCAACAGCATATCGGATATCAACACCAAATACTGAAGTTAATAACGGAACAATTATTACCCCACCACCTAACCCAGTTAGCGCTCCTATCAAGCCAGCGCAAAATGAGCCAATCCAAATTAATAATGAAAATTCCAGAATACTCAAATTTTATTCCTCTTTATTTTTTAACCAAGTTACTCAGGTGGTATTCGTATTTTTTTAAACTAATTTTATAATTTTTATACTGTTGACAAAGCAGCATTTATTGTAAAAATAACCTGTAAAGGCAAATTTGATCAAAAAGATAATTTTATTTGATGTTTAATATTGCAATTTTTTATAGTTTAAATGGCACATATTTCGATGGGAATATGGAGAATTAAAAGTTAGCTTTCTTTCGGCAAGAATCTATAACTTTTACGTATAGATATTGATGTATCTAGAGGCTTTGTTTTGTATATCTTTAGTTCTATTTCTCAAGGTAGATTTAATACTAACTCATGTATCTAAGACAATCAAGTATTTGAATTTAAATGGTTGAATGAAGCTGCAAGTTAGGCAAACAACACAACAGAAGAATTGTGGAAAAATTTTTCAATGTGAGAGTTTCGTTATAATATTGACAAAAGTCTGAAATAACCATCAGTTGCGATTTGTCAAAATTAGGACATAAATTATGAAAAAATTCAAATATATTTTGATGGTGGCAATATTACTTGTAAATCTGGTATTTGCTCAACCTTCATTAGCAGACCGCCCAGAATATACCAAAAATCCTGATTACAAAACACTGATTCAACAACTGAAAACCTTACAAACTGTCAAAGAAACACAATCTCAATTAGAGGGTTACACAGCAGAGCAAATTGACCAAAAAATTAATGAATTAGAACTGCAAAAATATGCTTTTGAGTCAGGCATAGATTGGGGACAGTGCAGCAACCAAACAGGCAAAACTCTAGCTATTTATGGCCCAGAACCAGATATTGATGATGATGAATATTCCTCTGGGGCTGCGCTGTATTTTTTAGGTGAGAATCAGACAACTGAAAACAATTGGAATTGTAAGGGAGTTTATCTACCAAATGATGTCACAGCTGTTGCTATCAGCCAAAATGGACAAAGTGAAGATGTGACTGGCGGTGTGGTAATCAAGGTTCCTAATGGTACAAATTTAGTTCTGAAAAAAAATCCAGATACTGGAGTAATTGAATTTAATCAAGCTGGAACTACAATTGTGAAACCTAGTGAAACAAACTGGTTTATTCCTAATGTGTCGCAAGCAATTGTAGATGCACGAGTTACTAATGCACCTACGAAAAAGGCTTAAATTTTGGAATTGGGTATGGGGAATTGGGAATTGGTTATGATTTCCACAGTTATTGCACCCCACCCCTAACCCCTCCCCGTGAACGGGGAGGGGAAACTTTGACGCAAGTCAAAGGCGGGGTGGGGTTCTTCGCTTTTTATAAGTAATTAAGTGGACTTGATATAACTCCTAATTCCTAATTCCTTTGTGGCTTGAATGTTAATTACTTTACTAACTGTTTTTCTTCGGGAAGTAAGGAAGTTTCATCTTTCGGTGTATTGCTACTGATAGGAGTTGTTTGAGTTAAATACGGTTTGATAATTAGACTTACCCCAATTGCCCAAGCTAATGCAACCATCCATCCGGCGAGAATGTCACTAGGAAAATGCACGCCCAAATAGAGACGACACCAACCAACAGCAATGACATACAAGCTGCCAAATATCAAAAGCAACCAGCGCCAAGAACTAGCCCAAGTTAAAATTAACAAAATTACTACTAATGTCATGCTTGTCATAGCATGACCGCTGGGAAATGCAAAGTCAAACTCAGGCGCACTAGATTGCCAAAGGTGGGGACGGACTCTGTGCATTAATTCTTTTGCTGTCCGGTTGATAACGGCGCTTCCTAGTGATGTGGTGAGTAAATAGGCTAGCGATCGCCAGCGTTTTCTTAATAGTAATATAACTGCGATCGCACTCAAAATCGGTAAGGCAGTCCAAAACGAGCCAAATTTAGCTAACATTACCGCCAATACATCCAATTCTGGCTTAGCTCTTGAGTGAACCGCCAACAAAATAGGCACATCCCACGGAAAGCCAACTTGATTCTGCCAAATCTTCACCGCCAGAATTTCAAATACCTGCAAAGGTAAATATACTCCTATCAACAAGAGTAACAGCGATCGCCAATGGGCAAGCAGCAGGTTTTTGAGAAAATAAAAAGGTGACTGACGCTTTTTGTCAGTTTTTTTTGCATTTTCCATTTACGAGGTTTTAGAGCTATGGAGCTTATCCTATCTGCATCGTACCAAGTTGTGGATTTTTTGCCCCTGACCTCGTAGGTCAGAGGTTGGGGTTAGATTCCGTCGAAATTTATACCAAATTCGATAATGATTGCGACACATGCTTTGGTTGTAGGGGCGTACAGTTGTACGCCCCTACAAGGTATCTTTGGTCAAACTGCCAAGATGTATATTGCACAAATATTCCAGCAGTTTCAAGCATGACCAGATAGCATCAGATTGTATATCGGAATAGTTTAGATTTAAACAAGTCGATTTGTATCAGTTTTAGTTAATTTCAATTCATCTAAAATTAAAGTTTTCATGAAGGAGGCAGTAAAATTATATAAAATTTCTATGATAAAAGTGCCTTTTTTAACTAAATTCAAGCATAATTAGATTCACTTATATAAATCTTTAATTTTAGGTAAAAAGAGGAGAGCGATAGAGTTATCATGCTGATGAGAATTTTAATAGGCAGTGCTGCGATCGCTTGTATTCTAAGTTCAACAACAACAGCTGTAGCTCAGATAGTTGTTGATGACAGCTTGAAAGCCGAACACTCTATCTTGACACCCAATGTCCAAAGTCCTAAAGGTCAGATTGATCGGATAGATGGGGGAGCAATTCGAGGTAGTAACCTGTTCCACAGCTTTCAAGATTTTAATGTTGGTAATCAGCATACTCTGCTACCTGAATCCTTACCTCACATTTTTTGACTTGAGATATTGCAAAACCTCTTGATATATTTGACTACTAACGCGCTCACCTCGTCTACCATTCTCTAGTGTGATATCATCAACAAAGAAATTGAGCTTAAATTCAGCATAGGTATTCCCATCACCACCATGATTTGTACCTTTGATTAAAACTTGTGGGTCTTGCCACTTTTGACGTGGTTCTTTGAATCGTTCCCGAACCCATCTATTTAATTCCATCACGTAATCATCAATTCGGGTTTCTTCACTTTGGGGATTAGAAATTTTTTGGTATAAACGCTGCGCTCTTCGTTTCAAGAGATTAAGCTTGCGCTCCCACTCTTCAGAAATCATATAACTATCATTATCTAAAAGATTAGGATCGCGAATCCAAATGCGATACCATTTCCGGACTAACTCAATCAACGAGTCGTGAAATTTGATTTCTTGCAGATTAAAAATAGTACGATTGTTTTGATTTTCGACAATCGCTTCTAAACCAATCAAAGCTAAAATATTTCTATATTCCTGCTGTACATTATCAATTTCGTCTTGGAAAAATCCACCTTTTTCTGCAAATTGTAGTGTAACAGCTAGTGTTTCTAATCCTATTTGAATCTCTTCTAATTTAGAATTAACTTCTTGCTCTGCAACTAAACGCAACTTACCAATTTCTTGTTGTTTTTTTAATTCTTCAAGTTGATAGTAACTATCAACTATTTCTAATTTTTTATCAATACTTCCTAATGTATCTGGATGAGCTAAAATAATTTTTTCTATTATTTGTTTAGCCTCATATATATCATACTCTACTAATACTTCTACTTGAGTAGAGTGATGATAATAAGCTGTAGGACGGCTAAGATTAATAATATTTTGACTTTGTAAATTACTGTTAGGGATGTAAATATTGTAATGCTTATCAGGCACATAAAGTTGAGTAACCCGCACACCAATTTTCTTGAGCATGGCAATAGAGCCATCTTCAAGGCGCAAAACATCACCAAATTGAAAAGGTGTATCAATTAACAGGACAACTCCACTAAAAAAGTTTGCCAGAATACCTTGAGCCGCGAAACCAATCACAAATGTTGCGCCACCTAACGCTACCCAAATACCAGTAAGATCGACTCCAAATGAACGTAAAATAAAAACAATAGCTATTAGGTAAATTACAATAGGAACTACTGCTTCTAAAAGCGGTAGTAGTACGTTATCCCACATGGCTTCTGTTTGCTGCGTATACTCTTTTAGATAGTAGATAAAAACTTGGATAAAAAGTTGTACTATCCAATAGCTAATGGATGCAATCAGTCCGGCTGTAATAATATTTTCAAAGCTGTCAATAACTTTAACTGAAGGTAAACTCTCAAAGGTAAATTTGAGGACACTAAGTATAAAAGTAGCCAGAGCCGGATAAGCCGAAACGTTAAGGGTAACTAGGGCAATATCTCGTTCAAATTTGCGGAAAATAGAACGCAAAAGATAAAATAAAATGAAATAAATAAATATCGCCCCAGTAATGCCAATTAACAGCCTACTGGCAACAAACGCCCAGGTATTCACTCCAGTAATGGTAATTAACAGGCTACTGGCAAAAAATGCCCAGGTATTCACTTTAAATAGCAATAATTCTTTTAGCATCGTTAATTATTTTAGCATCGTTTGATTATTAACATGAATCGTTCAGCGATCCTACAAGCCAATTTCTAACTTTTTTGAATATTTGCAATGTTTGCCGCATAAATTACTAATTATTTCATTGGATTTTTAGTTGTAATCCAGGCAATAATTTCACTAGATTTTGCAATGATTTACCTTGCCAAGGCTGATTATTTGATCCTAATACAACTAATTGAGTTCCTTTCTTTTTACGTAAGCTCATCACAAATTTTGATAGCATACTGATACCAGAACTATTAAGAAATGCTAGTTCTCTTAAATCTATAGTTATTATTTCTGGATCAGTTGCAGCAACTTCGTTAAGTAAATTAGTGATTGGTTCATACTCGCTAGGGCCACCAAGACTCAGCTCACCTTTAAGATTAATTATTGTTGAATCAGCATCAAATTGTACAATGTAATCATCTGCCTTAATTTCTTGATTAACCATTTTCTGTCAATTCCTTTAATTTTAAGTAAAGAATTTGATTGTTGAATTTGTGATGGGTGATAAATATTAGACTTTGATTTGAGCCATCGTAGTTACAGTAACAACTGGGAAATCACCTTCAATTATGTCTATGTTCCAACCTAGTACAGCACCATAATCATTAATCATGGTCAATAAACCTAAGCCTGAAGCTTCAGTATCTTCTTCAGCACTTTTTTCGATTTGACTAATATACATATCATTGGGATCAGAGGAAAGCAACTGTTCGATAAATGTTTTTAATTTATCTACACCTTCTGACTTAATGCTATTAGTAGCAAATATTACAGCTGTAACGTTATCTGAATTTTCTATAAAGTAAATGCCAAATTTCACTCTGTATTTTAAATTTTCGTCATTAAACTTGATAGCATTCTCAAGTAACTCGTTCGCCACATAGCTAACGGCACTTTTACTTTCTTTAATACGTCTTTCACTAGTTGGATCTTCTTCATCAACTGGAATAAAGTTAGCCATGTAATCAGCAACGAAGTGAGCAGAAAGGCGATTATTTTTCCAGCGTTGCTTAATTGGGCGAGAGCTAGGAGTAAAAGTTAATTGAAGAAAATCTTGCTCTAGAGAAAAGTTGCTGATAAACTCGCCAAATAATTCAGCCATTTTGATAGACCTCTCAAGTAAATAAATAATTAATTATCCCGGAAAGTAATTTTTTAGTTTTTTGTACACCGCAGCTTTATCAGAAAAGAACGAAAATTGTTAAATCGATTTTTAACTTTAGATATGTAAATTTTTTAATTAGTTTTATTTTACTAATTTTTCATGAGGAAGAAAACTCATGCTTTTAGTTTTGGTTCTGAGTGTTGTGGCATTTCTTGATAAATATCACTTTCACGCTTAAGCACTAGTAATGTAAAGTCATCAAATACTTTTTGCTTGCCAATATGTCGCCGTACATCAGTAATTACTGCATCTTTGACATCCTGGGCGGATTTGTACCAATTCTTGCTAATTACTTCACAAAGTCTTTCTATTCCGTATAGGACTTTATTAATATCTTTTGCCTCTGTAATACCATCAGTATAAAGTACTACTCCATCACCTGGCTGCAAATTCAATGTAATATGATTGATAAAATCAGCAATTTCACTATCTAAACCAATTGGAAAACCTAAGTCCATTGTGTCAATTCGTTCAACTTTACCGTTATTGCGAATAATCAGAATTTCTTCATGCTGTCCACTAATACTAATTTCTCCATCAGCATAGTTGATAATTGCAAGGGTTAAGCTTTTCTCAGAGTTCATTCGCTGCACATTTTTATACATTGTGCGATTTAGCGCATCTAAAAATTTGACTGGATCAACTTCCCGAATTTCCTTGAGAGTACGAACGGCGGTTTGAACCATCAGCATTAAGATACCACTTTCTAATCCGTGTCCGGTTACATCTCCAATACCTAACGTGACTACGCCATCTGTGTATAAGACATCGTAGTAATCTCCACCGACTTCATCAGCAGGTTCCATAAATCCTGCAATATCAAGTTTTTCTATTACTAATTCTTCTGGTTTCGGGAGAATCATCTGTTGGAGCATCCGGGAAACATTCAATTCTGCTCCCATCCGCAGATTTTGCTCTTGCAGTTTTTCTTTCATTAGGGTTGTTAGCTTTAAATCTTCCAGAGATTGATATAGTTCGCGGTTTTTATCTTCCAGTTCTGTCATTAATTCATTGCGGCTTTTTTGCTGGATGATAGACTTAATTTGGGCGATCGCATCATTACTAAAAATTTGCTGATCACGTAAACTAAGCATAGCTTGTACCCTATACAAATTGTTTTCTAATGTCAAGACCTGAACCTGATCAAAAAAAGGAGTTAATAAATTGATTCCTGGCAAAGATTGATTAGCTGTAAAATTTAACCACAATGCAGAATGATTAATAGTTGTGTTCAGAGCAAACTCAATTTCAAAGATAATAGATAATTTATAGAGAGTACGACACATTTCTGAAGTTGCGGTAGCTACTCGCGTAGCCACAATAGTTTCTTCTGATAGCAGCTTAACGATAGTAAGAACTTTTTTGCGTACCTCATTTAGAGACGAATGCTGATTAATAAAAATGCTACCTAATGTAATCATTTTTTATACCTTAAAACTACACAAGTTGCATCATCATAGAGTTTGTCAAATCGTCGCACCAAGTTTCTAGAAATTGTGTTAGAGCTTTCATAGAGAATCTGGGGATAATCATTTATTTCAAAATGCTCTTTAATGCCATCAGTATAAAGTACAATAATATCTGATTTAGTTAACTCAACTTTTTGTTTTATAGGTGTGCGAAGATGGCTACCAATTATGCCTTCTGTGGAACAGAGTCGAAATGAGCGACTACCAAAAACTCTAAAAACTGTATTGCCCACTCCTGTATAAGATAACTCGCTCGTTTCTAAATTTAGCACACTTAAACCTGCGGCTGCACCACGAGTTTCTCTAATTTCTGCGTGGAGTTGATGTAGAGTTGCCAATACATCATTACTCCAATTTTCTTTGAGAAAATCTTCAATTTGACGAGCAACAATGTAAGCATCGTATCCATGTCCGAGTACATCAACAATAGCTACAAAAAATAGTTCTTCTCGCTTGTCAATAATTACTGTGTCTCCACTAAAGCGTTCGCCAAAGCAAGGGCGACCAAAGAAAGCACAATCTAAATGATCAGAAATTTTTGTAGACATTTATGATTATCCATAGATTTTATAGTGAAGAAGATGGACAATTCCAGGAATTAAACTAGCTAAAGTAGGTTGGTTGACGGCAAGTGTTTGGTGATAAGCGATCGCAATTAGAAAAGCAAATACTAAAGTAGCTAATACTCATCGGCAAATTGCACGAATAACAGAACTTATTAAATAAATTACTAAATCCAATCACGTTGATTTTCTTACTAATTTCGTCTTTTTGCTGTTGATATTTATCAAAATTTTATTAATATATAATTAATATTCTTCAACGCCATTTCTTAATGGTCACTCGTGTTCCTTTTCCCAGTCCAGAATTGATTTCAAATTCATCCATCATTCGCTTCACTCCTGGTAATCCTAATCCCAAAGTGCCGCTAGAGCTAAAATTATCAGTCATTGCCTGCTCTACATCAGCAATCCCAGGGCCTCGATCTTGGGCAGTAATTTCAATCCCAACCCGATAACCTTGTTGTATAAAAGAGATAATAATTTCGCCTTTCCCTACATATTTAAGAATATTGCGAGATAATTCCGAAACAGCAGTCGCAATCATTTGACAAGCATTATTATCAAAGCCGATTTCGTTAGCTATTCTTTTTGCATCTATAATTGAGCGCACTAAATCTGACTCACTCTTGATCGGAATCCAAATTGAGTTGGGATGATTCATTTATTTCCTGTGAATATTCTTGATTAAAGGTTTCAGGTAATAACTCTACATCCTGATTTAAAGGTCGCAGTTTATTCATTAATTGCAAAGCATCGTCAATATCTAAGGCAGCATAAATACTATCAACATTAGCATTTAAATCTACTAAAGCAGATACTACCCCTGGTTGAAAACCTGTGAGGATAGTTTCAACTCCCATCATTGCTGCCATTGATAAAGTACGCCGCAAAGTTTCAAAGTCTTGAAGATCCATAATCTCTACACCTGAGAGATCCACAATGATACCTCTGGCTCTGTTAGTATGTAGCCAATCTAGGATATCTTGGCGGAACTGCTGAAGTACCTCCGCAGTCAAATCTATTTGGATAGAAGCGAAAATACAACCTTGCGATAATTGCAAGGGAATGCGCTGAACATTACTAACATTCATATTTTTAATTCGTCTTTGTAATTCGCAGCCCTAAACGTTGGAAGGCTCCTTCCAATGCATCCATCATGGTAGCTGTAGTCTTCAGTGTACCAATATCAATACCAAGTTCAATCATAGTTTCAGCAATGGAAGGAGAGATACCACTTAGAGTTGATTCACAACCCATCAAACGAGTAGCTTTAGCAATTTTGATTAAGTGATTGGCGACAGCTGTATCTACCACAGCTACACCACTAATATCTAAAATAAAGACACGAGCGCGAGTACGAGAGATTGCACTTAATACAGCATTTCTAATATCTAAAGCCCGTTTTGAGTCTACTACTCCTACCAAAGGTAACAGCAAAATATCGTCCCAAATTTGGGTAACAGGAGTAGACATCTCCATCAATGATTTGCTTTGGACGGCGATCATCTCGTTGGACATAATGGAGTAAACTTCACAAACTATGCCCGTATCCAAATGTATTACTTTCGCTACTGCATCTGTTGTTGCCACCTGATTTTTAGCATTAGCATCTTTTTCTTGAATAATTTCAGAAACCAGGTTATTAAATATGGTCATGCCGGCAAAAAACATCGTCATGGAGAGTCCAATACGGGCGTGAGTTTCCCCAATTACTCGCCGATGATAGACGTATTCATCATCTATCTTGCCAGCTAAAAATTTTTCCCAGTAGATGCGCTGCATTTTTTGAGTATGCTTGAGCAGGTTTGAATCAGAAAAAAACTGTTCGTACTCAGGCTGCTCTTTTAGCCATATATAAAAACCATCCACCATCTTATCCATCTGCGGCAGCATCAAGGGTTCCAGAGATGTGATTTCTTGTAAATCTCTGTCAGAAATCTCGTACAACTGCCGTAATGATAAGGCATCTCTGACATCACCAGCAGTATTGAGATAGTTTGCCTGAAAATTCATTTGTATTTTCCCTTGAATTACGTATTTCAATTTTTTAAGCGTTTGTGGTGCTTTATATAAGTTGATATAGTTCGGTTTAATCGTGCCTACCTACTTATTTAAGACATCAACTTACAATATATTATCAAGTTAGTCAACGTTTTCTAAAAACTACTTTTCTTACTTTTCTTACTTTTTTTACTTTTCTCAATCTCTAGACTGCTTATACTATTTTGGATTTTAGATTAGGAATTGCCTTCTGTATTTAGGTTCTGTAAATCCATCTATCGCAATCATTTTTTAAATTGGTATTAATTAAGTAAACATTTATATACAATTTCAAAAAAAATACAATAATATTTAATATTTTCTGAATTAACGTGAGTTCGACGGTTAAAAAAAGCCAAAAAGCTTGCTAAATATCAGGGCAAACGCATCTCAATATAGTACATAAATACTAAATTAAGTATTTTGGCAGCAATGTAAGCGCGACAAGGCTTATACCAAGGCATGTGGGATGAAGGATAAGCGATCGGGCATTAATGGTAAAGTCATAGTAAAAGTAGAGTAAAGCCCAAGGAAGGCGTGAAGGTCAAGCCCAAAATTACCATTGCTGACCACTTTGCACAAATCGCTTGTCGCAATTGATGAGCCAGATATTCAATATGTCAAGCAATGGCCAATGGCCGATCGCGTCATGGCTAAAATGATACGTAACATCAAAGCACAACAACCAAGAGCGATCGCCATCGATATCTATCGAGATTTACCTGTAGAACCAGGACACGCAGAACTCGTCAAAGAATTTCAAAATACTCCCAATTTTATCGGTATTGAAAAAGTTGCCGGCAAACCAATTGCACCACCACCAACTCTAGCCAAACAAGGTCAAGTAGCCGCCAACGACTTACTCTTAGATACAGATGGTAAAATTCGGCGCGGGATTATTTTATTAGGTAAACCTGATCAAAGCTTGGCGCAAGGGCTAGTTTCACTCCTAGCCTTAATGTATTTAGAAAAAGCAGGCATTGAATTAAAAGAAATCAACGCCAGTAAACAAATCTACGGTTTAGGCAAAGCTAAGTTTGTACCTCTATCTAGCAATGATGGAGAATACAACGAAGCTGATATGGGAGGATACCAAGTTTTAATCAATTACCGAGGTGGGCTAGAGAGCTTTTTGCATATTTCCATGACCGATGTTTTAGAAAATCGCATACCTGCTGATTTTATGCGCGATCGCCTAGTTTTGATCGGTGCAAAAGCTCCCAGTTTGAATGATAACTATAGTACCCCTTACAATAACAATTTATTTGTTCCCACAGAGCTAATCCCTGGAGTAGTAGTTCACGCAAATATTAGTAGCCAAATCCTTAGCGCCGCTATAGATGGCCGCCCGATGTTGCAAGCCACAGTTAAACCCTTCAACTGGTTGCTCATCTTCTTCTGGTCTGGATACAGCGCCACCTTTGGCTCCATGTATATCAAAAAACGTCGGCTGACCATAGGTGGTTTATTCCTGGCTGTAGTCATTATTGTTAGCAGTGCTTACATTGCCTTTCTTAGCGGCTGGATAATTCCTGTGTTTGCACCTATATTAACTGTTGTCAGTGCAACCATAGTTACTATTGTTCACGTTCTTTGGCAAAATCTGATGATTTATTATCGAAAATTAGAAGATTATGCCCGCAATCTCGAAATTAAAGTTCAAGAACGCACTGCTGAACTCGCCACAGCTAACGAAGAAATTAGTCTCCTCAATGAAAAACTCATGCGGAGATTTTCTCCGTATGAGTGCCGAACTCGATATACTCCGGCAAATGCAGCAGATGATTCTACCAAAACCAGAAGAATTAGAAGTCATTGAAGGATTGGATATTGCCGGCTTTATGGAAGCAGCCGATGAAGTCGGCGGCGATTACTACGATGTACTCTACACCGATGGAGTAGTAACTCTTGGCATTGGAGACGTGACTGGACATGGACTAGAAAGTGGATTATTAATGCTAATGACGCAAACCGCAGTTCGCCTACTCAGAGAAATCTGCGAATCTGACTCAGTGCGCTTCCTTGACACACTCAACCGCACTCTCTACAAAAACGTGCAACGGATGAACTCTGACAAGAGTTTGACATTAGTAATTCTTAACTATACTCAAGGAGAAATAAGTATCAGTGGACAGCACGAAGAAACAATTATCGTCCGCAACGGTGGAGAAATTGAGCGCATTGACACCATGGACTTGGGTTTCCCCATTGCTTTAGATGATGACATTGCCGATTTTATTAGCTCCACAACCCTAGAATTACAACCTGGCGATGGGGTTGTCCTCTACACCGATGGCATTACCGAAGCCAAAGACATCAATAAGAATCAATACGGTATTGAACAGTTATGTGAAATTATCAGCCAAAACTGGCATCAATCAGCATCAGAAATTAAAGATGCGGTAATTTCAGATGTACGGCGACACATTGGCAAACAAAAAGTATTTGATGACATCACATTGCTAGTGTTTAAGCGACAGCAAGAAGTTCCTGATAATTAAGACCAAAGTCCCCAATCCCCATCCATACCATCATTCGTGAGAGGTTAAAAAACTATGACTCAAATATCTACAGGCTCTACAATCAAAGCTGAATCCTTTGGCAACTTTATCTGTGACTTTCCTCAAGAACATGATTTTCTTGAACTTTCTTTTACACCCAGTTCTCGCCCAATCAAAGAACGTTGGCGCAGCAATCGCCTTTCAGCGCACTTTTTTGCTGACTACTTCACTAACTTTTTACCTGTAGATGAAAATGAACCAAATCAAGAACAAAGAATAAAAGAAAGTAAATCTGCTGTTAGCTATGTCGCTAACGAACTTCTAGAAAATGCCATGAAGTTTAACGATGATAGTTATAACTATAAAGTAAGATTTGGCATTCATTTCTTGAATGAAACAGATAGCGTGACTGCCGTGATTTTTGCCAGCAATAGCATCAAACCAGGATCTGAAGAAAAATTGAGAGCATTTATTGCAGAATTACTAGCTTCAGATCCACATGAAATGTATATACAGCAAATTGAAAAAAGTGCTGAGGAAAAAGGTTCTTCTGGCTTAGGGCTGTTAACTATGATTAATGACTATTCAGCCAAAATTGGTTGGAAATTAGAAACTATTCAGCAATAACCTCTAATCATGGCTGTAACTACAATGGCACAAATCAAGGTATAGTATTCGTCGGTGTCGGATGCAAATATTGTTGATTTAGGAAGAGAACATACTATGGTCGTGCAAGAAATTAAAGGTGAGGATTACACTGTTGAAGGTGACAAAGACTCTGCTACAGTCAACTTTAAAGGAGAATTGAGTCTTGGGGGGCCAAGTGAATATGAACCGATTAGTAATCTACTCAGTGAAATTGCCGCAACTGATCCAGCAACGATGACTTTGAACTTAAGGGATTTAGCATTTGTCAACAGTTCCGGCATTAGTATGCTATCAAAATTTGTCCTGAGTTTGCGGAAGAAAAAAGGAATTCAGTTGATTGTCTTAGGTTCAAATGCTATGCCCTGGCAAGGAAAATCATTGAAAAATTTAGAGCGTTTGCTCCCTGGACTAAAACTGGAAATTGAATAATCAATAAATTAAAAAGCTCAAAGCACTCCTGCACTGGAAGTTGCAGTTCATCTTGCACACAGGCAAAACCCGCCTGCGTAGGTTGAAAGCGGCCTTGGAGGTTTCCACGCCACATACTACTCTTCTGTTTCGTCTTTCTTTGAAGGAGAAGAGTAGCCGCATCAAGCGTCTACAGTACTTAGCACTTCGCTATGACTTACTCATGATCAAGCCATCCCTAAGCTACTACTCCCAACAGAGTTTATTATCATTGCCAATGGGCATTAATTTGTGCTTGAGTACTATGTTGATGATATTAAACTAGAAAATTTTGGCCGAGGCGATCGCGTCAGTAGTGAGATTTATCTTGAAATTCTCAAATATCTTCAAAATTATGTAGTGGGAAGATGGAATTAGGCAACAGTTAGGAGGTGAAAATATCAGATTCACTAGCACCATAAATCAATTATCAATCAAAGCAATAAAACTACTACAATGCTCAGCAAACTTTTACCATTTGAAACTAATACTTGGGCTTTCGTTCTGAGTAGCTTACTAATTACAGTTGTTGGTGGCATCTTAGAGGATGTTTGAAAAGTATTATGCGAAACATCAAAGTCATCCAAGACCTAACCCCCTGACCCCCTTTCCGAAGCGGAAAGGGGGAATTCAAAGCCTCTCTCCGTTTCGGGGAGAGGTTTGGAGAGGGGTTTCTAGTATACTTAACGACTTTCCAAACATCCTCTTACTTTACGTTATTTTGTTTTATGTCTTGCGTTCCATTTTTCGCAAATTTGAACGAGACATTGCACTAGTAACGCTTAATGTTTCTGCCTATCCTGCGCTCACAGTTTTTGTACTAGCTCTTTTAAAGTTCACATTACATGAGTTACGTGATACTAAAATTATTGATGGCATTGAAAGTATCTTGGCAGCAGGTTTGATTGTTTCGATTAGCTACTGGTTAGTACAACTGCTGTTACAAGTATTTATTTATTACCTACGAGAATACACTCAACAAAGTGAGGCAATGTGGGATAATGTACTGCTACCTTTGATTGAAGCAGTAGTTCCCGTAATCATTTTCACTGTAGCTGGTGTGTTTGTGTTGCGATCGTTTGGGGTCGATCTCACAGGCATTTGGGTAGCACTGGGTGGGGCCACCTTTGTCATTGGCTTTGCAGCTCAAGGAATTTTGGCAAACTTTTTTAGTGGGGTAGTGCTGTTAATTGATACACCCTTTCAATTTGGGGATGTGTTGCTGCTAGATAATACCTATATTGCTATATTACGCAGGATTGGGGTACGGGTAACTCAACTGTACATACCAGAAAAACATTGTGATATTTACATTCCCAACAGCACTCTCCAAGGACAAAATATTGTCAATCTTAGCCGTCCTACATCCTACTATCACTTTTCCACAGAACTGCGATTGCCAACTGAGTATGACCTCCAGGAAGTCAAGCAAGTTATCCAGGAGGCAATTCTAGCTCATCCAGACACTTTAGGCGATATAGATAGCAAATTAGAACTACTTGATAAGTACTATCAATCAGCAGAACTAAAATCGCAACGCGAAATCGGTAGACTACGCTTGCTTGCAGAACAAGAAATTAATTTCAAACTAGAAGAAATTCATCAAGGACTTGAAGCATTAGTAGTTACCTTGCAATTTGCAGAAAAAGGTGGTATGACCCAAGACGAAATTGAAAATGTGCAGCAAGAATATCGAGATATTCTTAGCTTAATAGGGTTGGAATCCATCACTGAAGTTCAAAACAATCTCTCTGTTTTTACCTTTCATGAAACTAGTGCTAAAGACACGCTGATTGAACTAGTTCGTGAATGGTATCGTGCTTGTATTCGCGATCCAAATCTGCTAGATAACGACAGCTATCTAATTTCAGATGAATGGGAACGGAAAATCAATTTAATGAAGCGACGAGTACAGAGGCTTTATCAGAAAATTTCTAATCCTCAACGCGAAGAAACTCGCTTAGATGATTATGTTTTGGAGTTAAACAAATGGCTTCTGGAAAAATTTAAAGAACCGCGACAAAAATGGCAAGATCCTCAAGTTTTGGTTAAAGGAATGGAGTATGAAGAAGGATTTGCCTATATGAAATTTCGACTCAATTTATTTGTCGATGATATCAAACTGGAGAACGGCCAACGAGGCGATCGCGTTAACAGCCAGATATATCAGGAGGTTTTAGAATATCTTAAGCCCAAAAATGTGAATGATATTAATGTAAGTGAATTCCACAACATCACCTAAAAGTATTGGGCGAATATAATTCGCTATTATACAAACGCGCGTTCCCCTGCGTGGACTAATACCGTTTCACTTTAATTTTGATACAAATAGAGAGCAGGGGAGCAGGGGTGAAAAAATTTGTATCAGATTTTTCGTGAAATGGTGTTATACCATTTCACGAAATACCTGATTGAGTAGGGGCGTACAGCTGTATGCCCCTACAGGCGATTCATGTATTGCAAATATTTTTGGAAATGGTATTAGGGATGGGATGAGAGCGGGCATTGGGCATTGGTGGTTTTTCCCATGCCCCATGCCCCAAGTCGGCAAGCAGCGGTTCATCCCACCCCACCAAGGAGTGGGCAATCAAGCGCCGACTTTCTGTAATTTGATGATACAGAACACAAGTACGCTAGACGTTTAGCCACGATTAATATTAAAATACGGTAAGTTGATGGGCTTACCGCCTTTTGCATGTCAAACTGCAAAAAGTGAGTCACGAGTTAAGCTGAGTCGGACAAATGACCCATAAACAGTTGTAACTGTCTGTTTTGGTGAAATGCGAGCCGATACACTCTCAACAACTCCCAGGCTGATTTTTTGTTGTCCAGGAATTATCTACCCAAGCTTCGAGCTAGAGCACTTTTGTATTTTTCATCCCTTAAAAAGCACAATAACCTGCCACCAGGAGCTTTGTCCAACAAAGGGCTGTAGTTTGACTGCTTTGCTTACTGTGTTCTAGCAGTAAAACCTAAGCTGAGTCTCAGTTTGAGCCAATTGCACTTGAAAACCCATTTCTGGATAGGAGTATGGACTATTTATTACTACCACTCTTGAGCTTCTTTGTTGGCATTATCGTTGGTTTGACAGGAATTGGTGGAGCCTCTCTAATCACGCCGATGTTGATTTTTATCTTTCAGGTACCGCCGTCTATCGCCGTGAGTTCTGATGTCGTGGCTGCCACATTAATGAAGGTAGTCGGCAGCGTCAAGCACTGGCAACAGAAAACCCTTGACACAGAAGTGGTTAAATGGTTGGCATTTGGGAGCGTTCCTGGTTCACTGTTGGGAGTGGGAATTTTGCACCTCATCAAGCGCACTGGCGAGCATAACCTGGATAACATTTTGCTCCGCTTGCTGGGAATCATGATTTTGTTGATCACAGTGTTAGCTTTAGTACAATTATTGCTGTTGACTTTTTTCCCAAAATTTACTCTACCTGAACTGCCCAAATTAGACTTAAAAACTAACTTGGGCCGATTTATAACAGTCATATTGGGAGCAATTTTAGGTTGTTTAGTTGGTCTAACTAGCGTTTCTTCAGGTTCAATGTTTGCTTTGGTACTGATTGGCTTTTTCCGTCTTGATGCGCGTAAGTTAGTTGGTACAGATATTTCACAAGCAGCAATTTTGTTACTATTTACATCCCTTGGACATCTCACTTTGGGAACAGTTAATTGGAGTCTGGTATTGCCTATATGGCTGGGTTCGGTTCCAGGTGTGCTACTGGGTGCTAAAGTTTGCCTAATAATTCCTCAACGTCCCTTGCGGTTTATTATTTACACCATCTTAATGATGGTGAGTTGGAAGTTAGTTTATCAAGTTTAAACCGAGTAGAAGGCAGGAGGTAGAGGGATTTTAAATTTTAGATTTTAGATTTTGGATTGGACAATCTGAAATCGTCAATCCAAAATTGATTAGCCTTTCACCCAAGGTAATAGGGTGAATGTGCCTCTCTCATACATAATGAAGAAACCCAAAGCAATCAACACAAAAGGAACAACATGCTTACCGTAGCGACTTAAAGCATAAGCAATAGTAGCTTGACGGCTTAACAGATAAGCTACAGCACACAACATCCCTAGCATGACAAAAAATACCATTATAATTACTCCTAAACTGGCAAGACTTTGACCAGCAAATAAGGGAATATATATACTAATATTGTCCCCACCATTAGCAATCGTTACTGCTGTAACTTTATAAGTTTGAGGATGCAGAATACTAACAATAAAAGATAGTATGGGGTTCTTGTAGGAGGACTGTTGAAACTCACTACTTACTGTCTGAACTTCTGTAGTTTCTGCTTGCCAATCTACTAAATGATTGATACCAATTGCTATGGGTAGTAGTCCCAATAATCCTATCCATTCTCGTGGCACTACCAAACCGCCAAAAAATCCTGGTAAGCTAGCGATAATGATGGCTGTAAAACCAAGATACTGACCAATTAAAATATGCCGTCGTCGAAAATTAACATCTACCTGCGAGAAAAATAGCAGCAGAATAATGATGTCATCAATATTTGTAGCTAAAAAGGCAACTATCCCTTGAGTAAAAGCTGCTAGCAGGTTATTCATGCTGGATGATTAAAACATATGACTTACCACAATACTAAATTAAATTCGTAATTCGTAATTTGTGATTAAGGCATCATTTATAAAGTAAATTTTAAGTAGGGGAGGCAACAAGCGAGACTTGGTGCGTTAAGCGTTGCTATAACGCACCCTACTGCAACCGGATTAATTTAGTGCATAAATTTCTTCTAATATCTCTGTGTCTTTGTGTCTTAGTGGTTTATTAATGCAATATTTTAGCGCGGTCAGGCTACTACAATTTAAGGTTTACTTGATTAATCATCTCTTACGTCTACGTGTCTATGTGTTATTTTAAATTAGTCTACTTAAAAATATGAATGAGTTAGTCAGTGCCATTGGCACAAGTGCCGTTGCGTTTAGTGCCACTAACATTGATGATATCATCATTCTCGTGCTATTTTTTTCTCAGATAAATGCTAACTTTCGCCCACGAAATATTGTTTTTGGTCAGTATTTAGGTTTTATAATACTAATAATCCTCAGCTTGCCTGGTTTTTTTGGAGGATTAATCATACCACAACACTGGATTGGATTACTTGGATTGCTGCCGATCGCCATCGGTATTAGCAGCCTAGTAAATCGTCAAGAAGATTCTTTAGAAGAAATCATAGCAGAAACAACACAATCTGAAGCTTCAAAAATTACTAGCTTTTTCTCTCCTCAAACTTACAGTGTGGCAGCCGTTACAATTGCCAATGGCAGCGACAATATTAGCGTGTACATGCCATTATTTGCTAGTAGCAATTTAAATAGTTTTTTAGTGATTATTAGCTTATTCTTCCTACTATTAGGAGTTTGGTGCTATGCAGCATATAAGTTAACCCACCAAAAAGCGATCGCTGATGTCTTGACTCGCTATGGCAATAACCTCGTGCCTTTTGTTTTGATAGGATTAGGTGCTTTTATTGTATTAAAAACACAAGCTTTGAGTCCGATAAAGCTGGCTGCTAGTTGTATATGTTTGATGATTTTGGTGAAAGGGGAAGGGGAAGGAGAAGGGGAAGGAGAAGGGGAAGGGGAAGGAGGAGGAGAATAACTAAACCAATTCCCAATTCCCAATTGCCCCTAATCCCCACTCACGAGCGGTCGTGGGGGCCCCGAATTCCCCATTCCCCATTCCCCATTCCCCATTCCCAAAAACTAGTTTTTTAGGCTGCACAATAAAGAGGGGTAGGTTTTAAACCCACCCCTCTTGCTTGTGATATATTCCGCCCAACAGCTGCTGCTATAGGCTTTAAACTATCAACCAAATTCACCATATCTTCCAAAGAAAGCGCTTGACGTGCATCAGAAACAGACTTTTCTGGTTCTGGGTGACACTCAATAATTAACCCATCTGCACCACAAGCAACCGCAGCTTTTGCCAAAGGTGCTACTAATTCCCGTTTACCTACAGCATGGGAAGGATCTACAATCACAGGCAAGTGAGTTATTTGCTTGAGAGCTGCTACTGCGCCTAAATCTAAGACATTGCGAGTGTAATTATCGAAGCTGCGGATACCTCGTTCGCACAGCACCACATCAGGATTACCATGACTTAAGATATATTCGGCTGCCATGACGAATTCTTCAATTGTCGCTGCTAAACCACGCTTGAGTAATATCGGTTTACCGGCTTGTCCTAAAGCTTTGAGCAAGTCAAAGTTTTGCATATTGCGGCTACCAATCTGAAGCATATCAGCTTGGGCGGCGACTACTTCAATTTGGGAAATAGACATCACTTCGGTAATGACTGGGATATTGTAGCGCGATCGCACCGTCGCTAAAACTTCTAATCCTTCCTCTCCCATTCCCTGGAAAGCGTAGGGAGAGGTACGGGGTTTGTAGACACCGCCACGTAATGCCTGTACAGGTGCAGCAGATAGCTGTTGGGCGACTATCTCCATTTGCTCTAAGCTTTCAACTGCACAGGGGCCACCAATAATCACCAATTCTTTGCCGCCAAAAGCAACTGTTGGTGAGAGTTTAATAACTGTTTGCTGGCTAGGATGAGATTGTATGGCAAGTTTGGCGTTAATCATGGTTTGATTTTCCTTAAATATGGGGACTGGGGACTGGGGACTGGGGA
>NZ_JAECZC010000027.1 GCF_016056305.1 Amazonocrinis nigriterrae CENA67
CCTCATCCCCCTCATCCCCCTCATCCCCCTCACTCAGCACTTTACTTAATCGGTTGCAGCTTTGTCACTTTCAGTTTAAAGGCGCCAACCCCAGTTTCTCCAAAAGACCGGACACGAATAATATACGTTCCAGTTTCGTTGATGCGAGTAAACAGTAGGGAATTACTAGTGCCGTCGGGGCCATCATCATTTTCTGCTATTGTCGAGCCATCGGGCGCTAACAATGTGATGATGCTGTCAAAATTATCCGAGGATAAATCAACTGCTAGATTATCGCCCTTATTCAACTTCACCGCATAATCACGGGCGAATCCACCTTGACCTGTGGGAATGTCTTTATCTGAAAGCGTATCAGAAAGTTCTGTGCTGCCGGTAGTTAGAGGAATTGGACTGTATAACTTATTTTGAGCAAATGCCGTTCTTGTACTTATACCAATTGCCAACAATGTAGCAGGAACGATAATTAATTTTCTTAAATCCGCAGCAAAAGCTTTATTCATACATTTTAAGTAGTGTTCCCACAAACACGGGATAATCGTTTACCTAAAGTATGAAGTATGTAGACGGTTTGGCAGCTTGCTTAAGGCTAGGATGAAGTGTAAAGTGAAACACACGGATGAATCAGTTGATTCTGAATCCGATTTGTTACCTTCTTTTTCAAACTACCCTAGCCTGTGGCAACCCCACCGGGGAACGGTAATAACTTCGTAGAACGTCCTTTATACTTCATCCTTTCTTTGGTTAATTATAGATTTCTCAGCGAGAGCTTGCCTATGAATTCTTAATGTGTCTATCTTTGACAGTAGTGGCAACAGCTGCTAACCCTAAGACTGTAAGGCCACACTGACGAAGTGTTTGCACAGCAGAATTAGCAGTAGCACCTGTAGTGTAAATGTCGTCCACTAACAACACAGGAGTATCTAGGCGGCGATCGCGAAGTTCTGACCCAACAGCAAAAGCTTCAGCTAAGTTATTTTCTCGCTCAGATGCTGATAAACCAAACTGCGCTTTTGTCTCTCGCAACCGTTGTAAACCATTTTGTTTTAATTTTAACCCAGTTACTTGGCAGAAACTTTGTGCTATGAGTGCAGCTTGGTTGTAACCGCGTTGTTTTTGCTTACTAGCGTGGAGTGGAATAGGTACTACTACTAAGTGTCGCTCATTAGAGGGTAAATTTAATAACCATGCCTCTGCTAGATATTGACCCAAAGGACGAGCAATCTGGGGTTGATTTTCATATTTCATCACAGCGATCGCTCGTTTGAGAGAACCACCGTATACTCCCCAACTGAATATCGGTATTGGCTTTTGCCATAAACAGCTAGGGTCTTTGTGGTGACAGCTTTGCAATTGTTTAGCACAATATTGACATAAATCATCAGGTGTGCTTCTTTGACACAAGGGACAATTGGATTGCAGAAAAAGGTTGAGTAAGCCTTTGAGCATTTGTTAGTTGTTAGTTGTTAGTTGTCAGTTGTTAGTTGTCAGTTGTTAGTTGCTTTTTATCATTGACCACTGACTACTGACCATAGCGTAGCGACTTCACATAAACGCGATCGCAGCGTTTTGTTTCTACACCTGTTGCTGGTTTGTAGCCGTTGCTTTCATATAACTTGACTGCTTCCACCAAAACGCTGGCGGTTTCAATCCAAATTTGCTGAAAACCACGGGCGGCGATCGCTGCTTCTAGTTGTTGTAATAAATATTTCCCTAGACCCAAACCTCTGACGCTTGGTAAAAGATACATTTTGCGTATTTCTACGGCTTTTTCCCCACGCTGTACGGGGTAGTATGCCCCAGTACCTACTATCTGAGTTTGGTGTTCAATTACCCAAAATTCACCCCCAGTTGCTAAGTAATGTTCCTCTACTTGCAACACATCTTTGTCTGCGCCCTTGGGTTCCCAACCCAGACCATATTCTGATAGTACATAACTAATGACTGCGGCGGCTCTGGTGCGATCGCCCGCCTCCCAGTTACGAATCAAAAAATCTCTGTAATAATCTCTCATTACCATTTGTGGGTCAGGTTTGCACAGAAAAATCTTCTGGATATATATCCCAATTTACCCACTGAATAGCAATTCTGGCAGAACTCACATTAGACGATACTCTCAAAGCGTCAAAAATTTTGTTGATCATAATAATCAAATAAAGGGGGGAGGATGCAAGCGACGCTTGCCTTCTCCCCCTCCCTCACGCACAATTGTTATTTGCAGGCAGAGGATTTTGAGTATTTTAATTGATTGACAAAATACGCTTTATTTTAAATTCTCACGGAAGACTAGATCCAGATTTTGGTGGGCTAAGCCCACTCTACATGACTACGGGGTAGTGGTTGGCGTTGGGGTACTTTTTGAAGTTGGGGTAGTGGTTGGAGTTGGAGTGCTAGTTGAACTTCCAGCATTAACAATCGAACGAGCCTGTTGTAGATGTTCTTGAAGGGTTGGTAGGGCTTGAGCCGCAAATGCTTTCACGTCTGGATCTTGTCCCTGTTGAGCTTGAGTTTGAAATGCAGAAACATCCTTTTCATGATCTTGAAGCATCTGATTCATATATTCGCGATCAAAGTTAGCACCAGAAAGCCTAGATAAGCGTTGTTTCAGTTGCTGATTTTGGCTGTCGAGAGTAGTTGGCAGGGTGATACCTTTTTGGGTTGCCAACTGTTTGAGTTGATTATTGACTTGGGTATGATCTCTAACCATACGTTGTCCAAACTGTTTAACCTCATTGTTGGCTGCACGTTGTGATGCAAGTTGTCCTAGCTGGACTTCTGCTAAACCACCTTGAGCAGCTTCATTGATAAACTGTCTGTCTGAAGAACTAAGAGTATTTCGCCCTGATGGAGTTGGTGATACAGTTGGGGATATGGTTGGAGATGGACTGTTAGTCGCTTGTACAGGCTTACTTGTAACAGGTGGAGCTTCAGATGTGTTTTGGTTTTGCCGAGAAGCTGGTGTGCAACCAGTGGACACAGATAAGGCGATCGCCACCATACTAGTAGAGAGTATTTTAAAATTGGGCATGATTAATGTTCTCCTGGGATAAAGCTGTATCTTGCAACGTACACTTACAGGAATTTACATATCAATTTAGCGATCGCCCATTTAAGTACAATCACTAATTACAAACAAAATCTATTAATTCTAGTAGTGCTGAGTGAAATCGTTCTTTTTCTCGATAACTTAATTCCCTTGCTTTTTCTCCAGTCCAAAGCATCAACGTTAAAACCTCAGCCTCATATCTATAATTTTTAGATTTGTCAGTTTACCTCGAATAGTAAAAGAAATATTATTGAAAGATACCTGCCCAAAGACTGAAGATTTCTTTCATACAAAACATACTTTGTTATAACCGAAGAGGGTTAACAAAAGTATTAGGTTAAATAGGCGAGCGCTTTTTCCTTTAAAATTTCAGCAAGGAAAACGAGCTTTTAGAGAAAATGAAAATTATGTAACCTTTAGAGGTGTAGGATGAAAAAATTAGGTTTGAAATCAAGCAATGAAAATTTACTCGGCGCTTGCTTCTTTCCTAAATCCTCACACCCCTATACTTCTACACCCAGTGATAGCAGCAGTCAAAATCTACTCAATTGAAAAAAGAAAAAGTCTTGGCTAGTTGCTAACAGAGAAACTGTAATTTCAACTGCCCAAATTGCTAAATATTTCAATTAAATTGCCATCGGGATCGCGAAAATGTGCAGTTCGTAGTCCCCATGCTGGTCGGTCTTGAGGTTGAGTCACAATTATGGCGTTATTTTCTTTGAGATACTCGTAGAATTCATCTACATTATCTACAGCGAAAATCAAGGCAACTTTGTTGTGGCATTCAATAGCCGAAGGTTGATAGGCGCTGGGGACTGCTTCAGCCATTAACTCCTTTCTGAACAAAGCCAGCTTAATATTATCTCCGGTGTGTAATTCGGCGTACCAACTATTTTCATCGCCCCAATCAATAGCAAATCCCAGCACATCACGGTAAAACAGAAAACATTCTTTAAAGTTGGAGACTAACAGCCTGATATGTGTTAACTGAAGCATCATATCTATTAGATGATTATTAAGTATAAGACAGGAAGCAGGAGAAAAAAGGCCGAACAGCAACTGGTTTATCTGGTTGGCATTTTACATTTAATTATGTTTGTCAGCTTACTAGCTATGAATTCTAGGCTCTGGATGTAAACTTGTGAGTAACTCACTTTCGACTGTAGCCAATTCATCAAGCCGTTGCATGACAATTTCGCGGTCAAAATAAGTATCAGCTAAAACCCAGTATGTACCGTAGTGACGTGCCTCAGATGCCATTAAGCCGCGATAAAACTTGGCTAATTCTGGTTCTGGACAGTAAGTAGCTAATAGTCCTAAGCGTTCGTGACTGCGGGCTTCTATTAAACCTGTCACGAGTAAAGAATCTAAAAAGCGTTCTGGTTCCTGGGGTTTGACTTGGGCTTTGAGACCTGCACCGTAGGGAGGCGGCGACAAAGGCGCCAGGGGTATATTTCGGCGTTCTAGCCACTGGTTAACTAGTTCAAAGTGTTCTAGTTCTTCACGGGCGATCGCTGTTAATTCCCGTACCATTTTAGTATTGGAAGGATAGCGAAACATAAAATTTAATGCCACGCCTGCTGCTTTGCGTTCGCAGTGGGAATGGTCAAGCAATATAATGTCTAAATTCGCGATCGCTTGTTCTATCCAAGCATCACTGCTGGGTTGCTTGAGGGCGTTGATTGTCGGTAACACGGAAGTAAGCACAGTCTTGACAAAACTCCAGAAATCTCAATGCTTGCTGATTATGCCAGCAAATTGATTTTAATGGCTGATGGGGCGATCGGGTATGTGCTATCAAAATATAGCGGTTTTGATTCGAGTTCGGTACGGGCTTATTGTAGAAGCAATTTAGATAGCAAAGAACCCTGGCGACTAGAAGTCGCGGCTACACAAACAAAACCCCTTCGGGTGACGCTCGCAAGCTCGCTAACGCTGCGCTAAAGTTGCCTGCGGAGGGAAACCCTCCCGCAGCACTGGTCTCACCGCCTGCGCGGGTTAAAAACCTGACTTTTTTATTAGTCCACGGAGGTGGACTTAGCCTGTGTAGTAGCGAATTATATTCGCCCAAAACTTTTCAAACATACTCTTAAAATATATTTAATTATTCATCTAACAAGTATTATGATGATTACGTAACTTTCAAAACAGAAATTTACAACTTGCATTAATATAATTTAAAAAAGTTTCAAATAAGTAAATACCAGGGCGTAGGAAATTACTTACACCTGTTCAGAAGTATTACGATTGATAAATATCAACCTTACTGACTCAGGGGTAACTTCCTATCGCTCTGGTGTTTCCTAGCGGAAATTTCCGCAATAAGGGTAAAAGTAAAGGGCTTAGAAAGCATATAACAGTTATTTGGGAATTATTGTATCAAGCCACACATTTTTTCTCCTTCACTTGGAGATCAACAAGTAAACTTGACTGTCCGTTCCACCTTACCTGAAGAGATACATATGAGGCTTGTTGCTGTTCAAGCGAAATCATACCATTTTGGATTTTGGATTGTGAAACTCAGTAGGGGCGGGTTCACCCAGATCATCATTAATAATTGATCATCTTTTTAAACCCGCTCCTACCAGTCTTCCATCTGTCGCAATCATTTTTCCAATTGGTATCAGCAATCAGTACTTTGCTATAACTCAAGAAAAAATCGTAGGTATTTTTTTACCCACGAATTTAAAGCCTATATCTTTGGGACGATAAATAATTTGACTAGTAGCCTGCCAAAAAGATTTTGACAGGCGGGGGAAAGGATAAGGGGAAAAGGGGCGCATGTTTTTAATTTCTTTCCCTTTCCCCTTTTCCCTTTCCCCAGTCTTCACCTGTCATAATTTGTGTGGCGGACTACTAGTTTCTGTTGATTATATCAATTTGATAATCATCCTTAATCCGCTTCAGAGGAAATTGGATAAACTTTGCTTTCCCTGTTAACTGCCAATCAAACAAACGCAGTACATGAGATGTGAAGACTTTAGTAACTGCGATCGCCATTTGTGCGCCTAAACAAGCGTGTACACCACCACCAAAAGGAAAAAATTCGTACATTTTACCCTCGCCACGCTCTGGTAAAAAGCGTTCTGGGGCAAATACTTCTGGTTGGTGAAAATGCTCTGGCATGATGTGTGCAATGCGTGGTTCAGCCATCAAGACACAGCCTTTTTCATAAAGCATACCATCCAAGACCACTGATTTGGTAAGCAAACGGCTGGCTGTACCACTAGGAGGTAACTGACGCAAGGTTTCTTTAATAGTCGCCTCTAAAAAGACCATTTGCCGCAAATTATCAGGTGAAAATCCACTGAAATTGCTTTGATTACCGACGATGTTTGCTTGCTCTTCCCGTAAGTGCTGAATTACCTGGGGATATTCAGCAACCTGATAGATGAACGAAGATACGAGTGCTGTAATCTCGTAGAGTGAAGCCCACAGTTGCAACAGACACTGATTTTCTATGAAGGCGTTGCTAAATACTCCTTCAGGATTTTGCTGTTGGCTGGCTAGCATCATACCTAAGAAGTCTGTTGTGGTATTGGATTTATCCTCTGCTTGCCGCCGTCGGATGACTGCACGCATAAAATCAATGAGGGCGTCGCGTGCTTTGAGTCCTCTACCGTATTTCGTTAAGGAAGATTTCCACTTAGACAACCCATAGAAGCCGTCAAAGTATGTTTTGTACAAAGCTTTTAACTCTGCTTTGGAAGATAAAGGTAGCCCTGCAAAAGTTTCCGAATCAGAGTCATGCAAGCGGACTCCTAACAACAGGGGGACAAGTACATCAAAGCAGATTTTTTCCACAGCTGGATACAATGCAATTTTGCCAGGACTTACCCAAGTTTGCAGTCCACGAGCGATCGCATCATTAGTATAGGGCGTATATTCATCAAGCAAACGCCCTGTAAGTCCGGGGGCTAGGGCATTTTTCCGCTGGCGATGTAAGTCAGGGCGCTGAAACAAACTATACTCGCCGAACATATCCATCATGGTTGCCGGCAAAGCAATTTCTGTGTATTTTAAGTCCCCATTAAACGCCATTTGTACTGCTTTAGCAGAGCCAACAAAGATGTTAGTGCGACCAAAGAAATTGGTTTTGAATATGGGGCCATATTCTTGCAAATTTTGACGACAGAACTTTTCGGGGTCGGCAATATAATTAAATGTGTCGTACCACTTTGGTTGGCGTGGTGCAGTAACAGTACCTGGAGGCGGTGCTTGACCATCTTCAAGTATGAGTATTTCTTCTGTGTTGGCGGTAGTCTGCATAGCCTTACCAAACCTAATCTTGTAGAAATGTTTTTATTCTAACTACGCCGATATACTTGAGTAGCGCTAGCTTGGTCAACTGGCATGAGTATTACTTCATTAATATTGACATGAGGCGATCGCGTGACGCAGAAAAAGACTACATCAGCTACATCATCTGGGGTTAGGGGTGTAACTCCTTGGTAAACCTTATCTGCGCGTTCAGTATCTCCATGAAAGCGCACTTGACTAAATTCAGTTTCTACCATACCTGGGTCAACGGAAGTTACTCTGATGGAAGTTCCCAACAAATCTTGTTTTAATCCTTCAGTAATTAATTTCACTGCCGCTTTCGTACCACAATATACATTACCACCAGGGTAAGCTTGGTGTCCGGCAATGGAACCGAGATTGACCACATGACCGCGACCACGGCTAACCATACCGGGAACAACATAGCGGGTGAGGTAAAGCAAACCTTTGATGTTGGTATCAATCATTTCTTCCCAATCTTGAAAGTCGCCTTCGTGCAACTTGTCTAAACTGCGACTGAGACCAGCGTTGTTAATGAGGATGTCGATATTAGACCAGGCGGCGGGTAGGTTAGAAATGGCAGATTCCACAGCATTGCGATCGCGCACATCTAGCTGTATTAAATGAATATCTGTACCAAACTCTTTAGTGAGTGCATCTGCTAGCTGTTGCAAACGTTCCCAGCGCCGTGCTGCTAAAATCAGCTTTGCACCTGCACCAGCGAAAACTTTAGCACAAGCAGTACCAATACCACTACTTGCACCTGTAATCAAAATAATTTGATTTTGTAGGGAAATCATTGTTTGTCAATTGTCAATTGTCAATTGTCAATTGTCCAACAATTTGGAACTATATACCCGACTGATTGAAGAAATCGGTTATTTAATTTTTAAAATTTTTGCCCAATAAGATAAAATACTGTAGTCAAAGCCTATCATAAATCTATTATCAGAACAACTTATATTTAAAAAGCTTTAATTTTAATTAAATACTCAAAATTAAGCAATGCTAGCAAAAAAAGTAATTAATCGAATTTCGAGTTTACCTTTTCATTCTCCTTGGTTGATTATAATTCTTTTTTCAGTTCTCGGTTTAATAGGTATTCTCAACCATTCGATGTGGCGAGATGAACTAAATCCTTGGCTGATTGTCAGAGATAGTGAATCTTTTCAAGATTTAATTGCAAATATTCATTATGAAGGTCATCCTATTTTGTGGTATTTCTCTTTGGCATTTGTCAGACGAATCGCTGACACTCCCGTTGCCATGCAAATCTTTCATCTAGCGATTACAATTGCTGCAATTACTATTTTTTGCTTATACAGTCCTTTTAACTATAAACAAAAGTTTTTCTTTTCATTTGGTTTTTTCCCTTTTTATGAATATTTTATAATTTGTCGAAATTATGCGTTTAGCTTGCTGTTTATTTTCGCCTTTTGTAAAATTTTTACATCTAGAAAAAGAACTTATTTATATTTAGCAATTTTATTAGGTTTACTTGCTAATAGTAGTATCTACGCTTTCTTTGTATCATTTTCTCTGGCATTAACTTTGCTAGTCGAATTTTGTTTTGATAGTGAACATCGAAAGCAGTATTTTAGCCAAAGCCACAAATACGACTTATTTTTAAGTATTGGAATTATTATATTTTCTTTTATTTTGACAATTTATATTGTTACTCCTCCAGTAGATAGTTATCTTCATGGCGGATTAAATAATGGATGGATAATGCAATTAGATATCCGCAATTTATTGAGAAGTATAGATAGATTGTTTGCTAGTTACTTTTTAATTGTTCCACATAAAAGATGGCTGGATTTAACTGTATGTGCTTTTATTGCTCTATCTATCGTTACTTTCATCGTAATTAAATTATGTAAAAAGCCATTTCCTCTGTTTTTTTATATTATAGGTAATGGCGTAATCCTGGCATTTACATATTTGAGATTTGCAGGAAGTCCTCGGCATTTTGGACATTTTTATTTAGTCCTGATTGCAGCGTTATGGCTGGCAAGTTATTATCAGGATTCTACATTTTTAACCAATAAATTTTCTATCGGAACCAACTTACTGCAATTTGGTCAAAAATGGCATCATATTGCTTTTATGATAATTCTCTATGCCCAATTTCTGGGAGGAATTTCTAGTTTTGCAAGAGATTTAATCATTCCATTTTCAGCCAGTCGTGAAACGGCTCATTATATCCAAAAATCTCACTTAGAGAAGGAATTTATTGTTGCCAGTAGAGATGCAAATATGGCTGCATTATCGGGTTATCTTAATCGCCAGTTTTACTATCCAGAACGTCAAGAAATGGGTAGTTTTACATTATTTAAAAAAGGGCGTCAAGAAGTCGAACAACCTGAGATATTAAGACAAATAAGTGATTTATTAAAGAGTCAAGAGTCTCCAAAGAGAATTTTGCTGATTTTACATAGAAAACTGAAATTAAATCCAAATAATTTAAAGATTACTCCTATCAAAAATTTTGAGAGAGCATGGGTGGATAGTGAACGATTTTATCTTTATTGGGTAGATGAATGAATTGGGAGATGGGGGGGATTGGTAATTGGTAATTGGTAATTGGTAATTGGTTTTTACTATTACCCATTACCCATCACCCGTTACCCATTACCCATTCCCCATTCCCCATTCCCCACTCCCAATTCCCGCGCGCAGCGCCTTACTATTTCACCACTTGCAAACGCTGAGTTATCATTGTGATACCATTACCCCGGAGGATCACCGCAGAAATCCATTGATTACCAGGGATGGATGGTGCGCGTCCTGTTTTAAAAATTCCGCCAGATGTCAGTGGTTGCAAATCCACGGGTGTGGGGTTGAGATATTTGTTGGCTTGGACGGATTCTTCTAATGCCGATCCCAAGAGAAAATCATCACCCAGCGGTTCTTTGACAATGGCATCAAAACTATACTGCTGACCGACTTTTACCTGCTGTGGTAATTGAAAATCAACTTGGGGTGGCTGATTACCAGATGTAATCAAGGTACGTTCAGATAAAATGTCTTGGCGGACAATTTTTGCATCTGTAATACGCTGACGAGATGTAATTGTGGCATTCAAAGCCAAATTATTCGCGTTAGCAGAAGGTAAACCAGTTATTTTAGTCACTGTTTCGGCGACAATAGTATTACCCTCAGATTTCCAAGATTGTAGCTGTGTGCTGTATCGCAATTTGGGATATTGTTTCCACAGTGCAGTTAAAGATTGTTGCAGTGTCTGGCGGTTTAATCCATCTCCATGCACGAAATTGGGGCTATAGAATTGCATCACTTTGTTGACATCGCCAGCGCTTGCTGATGTATCAATTTCTGTCAACAGGTTTTTGAGATCAGCTGGTGCATTATTAGGTGTATTAGCTTGAGCAGATTGCATACTGGTTACACCGAGTGTCAGTAGCGATACAATCAGTCCGATACCAGCGGAAAAATTGTGTTGGCGTTTCAGTAATAAAGCAATAATGTTAGTCATTTGGTAAGAGTTTACTGATTTGAGTACAGAAGTCAGGAAATTGTTTTATCTTAGTGAAGCTAGGCGCTAAACGGTAGGGGTTCGATGGCAAACACACCGATAAAATTACTAATAGCTGCCAGTGGGACTGGTGGACACTTGTTTCCCGCGATCGCATTGGCGCAAGAACTCCCAGATTATGATATCGAATGGCTGGGTGTGCCCAATCGGCTGGAAACTCAACTTGTCCCCAAACAGTATCCTTTGAATACTATTGCAGTTGAAGGGTTTCAGCAAGGGTTTGGATTTTCCTCTGTTGTGATTTTGGGTAAACTCATTGGTTCGATTATCAAAGTTAGGCGCATCCTCAAACAGGGTAATTTTCAAGGAGTGTTCACTACAGGGGGTTATATCGCTGGGCCAGCAGTAATAGCGGCGCGTTCCCTGGGTTTACCTGTAGTTTTTCATGAGTCTAACGCTTTACCAGGAAAGGTGACACGTTTTTTTGGGCCTTGGTGTACGGCGGTGGCGTTAGGATTTGACGTGGCGGCGAAATATTTACCCCGCGCCACAAATGTATGTGTGGGTACTCCGGTGCGTTCCCAATTCCTAGATGCAGCCAGCAATGTGACGCTGGATTTACCAATTCCTGATGATGTTCCTTTAATTCTCGTGTTTGGTGGTAGTCAGGGTGCGGTTGCTGTCAACAAATTGGTACGCCAAGCGGCGCCAGCTTGGTTTGATGCGGGTGCGTATGTGGTACATTTAACAGGCGATCGCGATCCTGATGCCAATAGCCTCAAGCATCCGCAATACATAGAATTACCCTTCTACAACAATATGGCACCATTATTGCGACGCGCTTGTTTAGCAATTAGTCGTTCTGGTGCTGGTAGTTTGACAGAATTAGCGGTGTGTGGAACACCAGCAATTTTGATTCCTTATCCTTTTGCTGCTGAAGATCATCAATCTTACAATGCAGAGGTATTTACGAAAGCGGGTGCGGCGTTAGCGTTTAAACAATCGGAGTTAACAGCGCAAAGTTTGCAAAATCAGGTTTTGCATTTGTTGCAATCAACAGCAGAATTAGCAAAAATGAGCGAAAATGCCAAGGCGATCGCTGTTCCTGATAGTGCTGAGAAATTGGCTGCTTTAGTGCGTGAAGTGGTGGAGAGGTAAAAAGCTTATGATAGACAAACAATAAATTTGAGTAAACTAGTGCAGGATGAGCTACATCAATCAAATAAATCATCTACTGAAACCTAAATCTTCCCGCAGTCCATTAGTGGTAGACTTATTTGCTGGTTGTGGCGGTTTATCCCTTGGTTTTGAAGCACAGGGTTTTGAAACGCACGGTTTTGAAATGGATGCTGACTCATGTGCAACATATCGACGCAACTTAAAGGGAAACTGCACTCAAGTTATACTCACACCGGATATAGAATTACCATCGGCAACAGTGCTGATAGGTGGGCCACCTTGTCAACCTTTTAGTGTCGGAGGAAACCAAAAAGGGTTGCAAGATTCACGAGATGGCTTTCCAATTTTTATTAGCGCAGTCAAGAAACTTTGTCCTGAAATTTGGCTGTTTGAAAACGTTAGAGGACTGCTATATAAGAACAAGTGGTACTTAGATGAAGTTGTTCAAACTCTACAGAATTTAGGTTACATAGTAGACTGTAACTTATTAAATGCTGTTGACTTTGGCGTTCCTCAAAATCGTGAGCGCTTGATAGTAGTAGGTCATAAAGGAAACTTTAAATTACCGAAATTCTTGACAAGAAAAATTACTGCTGGTGAAGCTTTAGAAGAACTAGCTTTTTTATCTCCTCCAGAATCAAAGTTTCTCACACCTAGCATGGATGAATATGTAGCCAAGTATGAAAAAGCATCTTTTTGTAAACGTCCTCGTGACCTACATTTAGATAAACCAGCAAGAACTTTAACCTGTAGAAATTTGGCTGGGGCGACAGGTGATATGCATAGAATTAAACTTGCTGATGGTAGGCGGCGGCGTTTATTTCTCAGAGAAGCTGCTAGATTACAAAGTTTTCCTGATTGGTTTGAATTTGTTGGCACAGAAACCAGTTGTTTTAATCAAGTGGGTAATGCAGTACCACCATTATTTGCATTTCACCTAGCTGCAAGTGTTCGAGATTATCTACAATCAGATTACAGGTTGTCATCAAAAGAGATACAACAACGTCAACCACCAATTCAATTATCGTTACCTTTATAATTCTTTTGGATGTCTCAAATACCACAGTATGTTTCCAAATTAAATAAACCGATGCAACTGCAACGGCTGATTAATGAAGCTTTATACATACTTGAAAAATTTGGTGTACCTCTAGCAGGAATTACACAAAGGCGTATTGAAAGGATAGCAATGGCTTTTTTAGCTGTAGCTAACGTCAAACAAAGCAGTGATTGGGCAAATGTTGATCACTCCTATGCTTTAAGAACTAGAGAGATTATCAGATACTGGAATAATAATTTTGATGAAAATGTTTCTGAAAGTTCTTATGATGATATCCGAAGGAAAGATTTAAAGCTAACTGTTTTGGCGGGAATTATTAATGCAAGTGCTGCGAATCCAAATGCTGCACGAAATGATGGTACACGGCGATTTGCATTAAATCCAGAGTATGCTGCTTTAATCAAAGCCTTTGGGTCTAAAACTTGGGAAAACGATGTAGCAGAATTTTTAAAAAATAAGATTACACTAAAAGAACAGCTTTTAGATAATCGCAACTTACATACAATTTCTGTCATATTCCCATCAGGTAAAACTTTAGATTTCAGTCCAGGTAAGCATAATGAGTTGCAGAAAAAGATTATAGAAGAGTTTTTACCACGTTATGGATATGGTGCTGAAGTATTATATGTAGGTGACACTGCTAAGAGATTTTTGCATTTAGAATCTGACCGTCTAAAGGCTTTGAATTTTTTTGAATTATCAGATGGTGAATTACCTGACGTAGTAGCATATTCAAAGCAAAGAAATTGGCTGTATCTAATAGAAGCTGTACATAGTTCTGGTGTAATTTCTCCCATACGACTTTTAGAATTGAAAAAGCTTACAGAGCAATGTCAAGCTGATATCATTTTTGTTACAGCTTTTCTTGATCGTCAAACCTTCCGTCAATTTGCACCAGATATTGCCTGGGAAACTGAGGTTTGGATTGCTGATGTACCCGATCATATAATCCATTTCGATGGCGAGAAATTTTTAGGCCCCTACTCTCCCAAATAGTAGAATGTTAAAGTTGCATTGGGAATGAACAAAAACTTTTAGGTATCGCTTTATGACAAGTTTACTCTGGTATTCTCTCATGGCTTCTTTGTTAGTAGGAGTAAAAAGTCACGCGGACATTACTCAAATTCCTACAAACCATTTTGATATCAAGCTAAACACCTCCCAACTTGTCTCTGATTTAAACAACTATACCACTGCGAATGTTGTTCAGGATTCCAAAGAGATTGATGAAAAGACAGCTTTGAACTTAGTGTGGAAACTACGACAAGTACAACGTAAGGCAAAAGAAATTGAAAGACTCTCTAAGGGAAGTATACGAGTTGGGGCGATGGTTAATGGTTCTCCGACTCCAGATGAACCTTACTACACAGTTCAAGTATTTGAAAAACATCCCAACGAAAATGTCACAATTTATTGGTTCCGTGTTCTAAATCCAAGTGGCAGTATTCAGGCTTTAGATTTGTTAAAGAACGAATATGTATCTTTAGACAAATGGAAACCTGATTAAAATAATTCGTAATTAAGTTTTGCAATGGGGATTTAGACTGCGCCACAAAACTTACCGATAACCAAGTGGGGGACTTCAACCCCCAGAATTTATTAATTAAAAAAAACTTGAATTTGGTTTTCTTAACTTTGATGCTAATTGCCAATTTACTCAATAAAACTAATGTCTGAACAAAAGCCTTTAAGTCCTTGGAACTACAAACCTTGGTGGTGTCAGCCCTGGTCTATAATGCTTACGGGTGTAACCATGATTAGTGGTAGCTGGTTGTTATTTAAAGCTATCTGGTTAACAATCTTGATATCTATCCCTGTGTTAACATGGATGGGCTTTTTTTTGTTGATATGGCCGCAACTAGTTATTCGCAGTGGAATTTTAGATTCTTATCATAGTAGCGATGGGAGATAGGGAGTGGGGAGATAGGGAGATGGGGAGAAATAACAAACTCCTAACTCCTAACTCCTCAATTCTGCGATAAATTTGCTAATTCACTACTTGACTGCCATGACTGCGGGGATCATCTTGGCTAGGTGTTGGTGCAACTGGGGCTGAGAATTTAGAAACTTGACCACTAGCTTGAGCATATGGTAAGGAGGAATTAGTAACTAAAGCTTCTAAGTTGCTTGCCATCACCATGCGGGGTTGATCGCCGATCGCTTGGGCTATGGTTTCTCCATTTTTAGACAAAAACACAAAATGGGGAATGCCATCAACTCGATATTTCAGCATCTCTGGCAACCACTTGGTATTATCTACATTCAGCATGACAAAATTCACCTTGTCAGCGTATTGCTTTTCTAGTTCGGCGATGTCTGGCGCCATTTTCTGGCAGACAGTACACCAGTCAGCATAAAATTCCACTATTGAAGGCTTGCCGTTGCTAACAGCTACTTCTAGGGGTGTGGATGACTCGCCTAACTGACTCACAGAAGCTGTAGTTGTCTGGGTTCGTAGTCCCAAGATTAAGGCAACGCTGAGGGCGATCGCTACTATGGCAATTAAGAAATTTCTTACACGCGCCCCAAAGTTAGATTCTGGCTTGTCGGGAGAATTAACTGGTGAATCTGTACTCATAACTAATTTATTAAAACTTATTAAGCAATCTCTTTTTTAGTTTAACTGACCACAGCCGCTGTCCTAGCTGATATGAAGTAGGCAAGATTCAGAATCAAGCCATCAATTGTTAGTATTTTGTTATGGCAAAGTGCTGAGTGCTGAGTGCTGAGTAGAAAGCAAGTTATTTCAAGGCTAGTAGCAATCAGCACTGTCTTAAACTATGCTTCGACCGCTATAACTCCTGACTCCTTTACGGGTGCAAGGCATTGCACCCCTACTAACTCCTAACTCCCAACTCCTAACTTTTAACTCTCCACTCTTGTAAACCTGTGAAAAAACGAGTCACTCTCACCTTTCCCAAGCGTGCCATTCAAATGCCAGTGACTTACCTGCTGGCAAAAGAATTTAACGTAGCCGCAAGTATTATCCGCGCCCAAGTTGCCCCAAATCAAATTGGCAAACTAGTTTTAGAACTATCAGGAGACATCGATCAGTTAGATGCGGCTATCGAGTGGATGCGATCGCGCAATATTACTGTCTCCTCTACTTTAGGCGAAATTGCGATCGATGAAGATGTGTGCGTCCACTGTGGCTTGTGTACTGGGGTTTGTCCTACTGAAGCCCTCACCCTGAATCCAGAAACGTATAAACTGACGTTTACGCGATCGCGTTGTATTGTCTGTGAACAATGTATCCCTACCTGTCCTGTACAGGCAATTTCCACCAACCTTTAAATTCCCAAGAGCAAGTAATATAAGATACATTAATTACCTTGCTAAGTTGGTGGGGTGTGGATGAGGGAGAATTTTGTTGTGCGATCGCTTCTGTTTCATCCTCGCATCAAGATGCTGTTAGCAATGCTGCGTTGGGATGTTACTCCTGAAAAAGACGAAACTCGGTATATGACAATTGAGCCTAATGAATATACAGAACGTCCAGTTTTACCAACACCATTACAAATAATGGGTATTCGAGATAACCGCAGATTTCCTCCTCTGTCAGTAGCATCATCTCAGGTTATTGAAAAGCCAAAGCCAAAGAAGAAGATTAAAGACTCTCAGGACGACTCCCAAGAAAATACAAAAAGAGGTAATTCAGGAGACGGAAATAGTTACAATGCTGCAACAGCTAGACCTGCAAAACCACCAAAGCCAAAAAAATGAAATTGTAAGTGAGCGATCGCTACTTTTGTCGGTTTAATAAAAAACTAACTGCGATCGCAATTCATTCCTATCCCAGCCTGAACACATCAGCTAGCACGCTGCTATCATCCACCAGCCTAGCCTTTGCCGGGGAGTCATAAACAACCAGCAGCGAAGGTTCTCCAATAACATCCTCAAATAAAGTCATGCCTTCAGCATGATCATCTCGATTTCCATAAGGAATTTCTTGTATAACCTCTGGATTGTTCAGCACATTTTCTGACAAATGCACACCATTTTTTAAGCGATAAACTTGCACAGGCCCATCTAAATCCATTGTGGGCCCGGCTAAAATCAACAAATCTTCACCTTGCACGAGCAAATCCCGAATTCCCAACCCATTTAGCCAGATAAAATGCTTTTTATATCCTTTATTATCTTCTCCAATTTTTCGCAATTTCATCAAACCTGGTTTAGAATCTTCTAACTCTATTTCCATAATCATAGCCCAACCCCGGACAACAGGGCCGCGTAAACCTAGAAAAATTGAGTTTTGATAAATAGCTAACCCTTCAATATCAAAGCCATTGTCTTTTCCCGGAATTGCTGCTTTAATAAATGAACTCAAATGTGGATCATTCGCTAAAGCTTCCATGAGCAAGTTACCTTGACTTGTTACCTCTAGTTTCGCAGCACTCAACTGGACATCTGGATTTTGGGGGTGTGGACAAGACGAGAATAACTTACCATTTACAAGGGGAATTCTTCCTAAAATGTAGCGATTGAGTTCTGATTCAATTTTTGTGAGCCTGATAATATTTTTCTTATCGTTATTACCAGGTTTGGGTTTCTTGCGTTTGTAACTATGAGAACCTACTAGCCATAAATAATAATCAGCATAAGCCAGCCCTTCAATATCAATTTCTTGATCTTCTGGTGCAGGTAAATCAATAAATTCTGCCACCCGAAATTCTTGATGACCTGTAAATTTTTCAGTATCAACTAAAGAAAGACGTTCAATCGTTGAGGTTTCATCTGACCCTAACCATAAATGACTATCAGGAGTTAATAGCAAACCTGAAAGGTTTTCCCTATGTTCTTTAAAGCTATCAGCAAAGGTTAAAGAAACTTGATGGAGTAGATGCGAATTTGACATTTTAGCTCATCTCTCAGGTTTAAAAGTTGTTAATCCTGCTATCTTAGTGTGTCATCTAATACTTGGCAATAGACAATCATCTAACAACCTAACCAAAATACAAATTTGCAAGGTAAATAAATAACCTTAACTTATCCTAGCATTTGTATCTTGTCATCAAGATATCAAGTATCAATGGTAATAATAATATTTAT
This sequence comes from Amazonocrinis nigriterrae CENA67, assembly GCF_016056305.1. Classification (GTDB taxonomy): domain Bacteria; phylum Cyanobacteriota; class Cyanobacteriia; order Cyanobacteriales; family Nostocaceae; genus Amazonocrinis; species Amazonocrinis nigriterrae. Next base: position 18,109 of record NZ_JAECZC010000027.1, read on the forward strand.
ATCCCAAGATTTATATGAAAAATAAATATCAAAAGATAGATGAAATTTTTTAACTAATGCTATCATGCAAGAACTTGATTAAGTAGTTTATTGCTATCAATTATGAAATTAGCTACAGAAACCACTGTAAAAACTTTAGGAGACTACGCTTACCAAGCGATTCAAAAACACTTTAAGAAAACCTTGAAGTGGGAAAAATCAGTTAAGAAAGATGAAGACCCAGAAGCATTACACCAAATGCGAGTAGGGATGCGTCGCCTACGCACAGCCATAAGTAGGTTTGAAATCGCACTAAAGTTGTCGAAGCCAGCCAGTGATAAAAATATAGGTAAAATTGCCCGTCGTCTTGGTAATCTCCGAGACTTAGATGTCCTCAAAGAAAGTTTAGAAACACTTTATCAACCAAATTTACCTCGCAAAGAACAGGAAACTCTGCAAACAGCTTTTGATGCTTTAGCTAAACAACGTAAAGATGCTTTCTCCAATGTAGAGTCAACTTTAAAGGATGAACCTTACAAATCTTTAAAACATGCATTAGAAGATTGGTTGGAAAAACCCAGTTATCAACCCTTAGCATCTCTACAAATTCAGCAGGTGCTACCAGATTTACTATTACCTGAAATCAGCCGTTTCTTGCTACATCCAGGTTGGCTAGTTGGCACCCAAGTTGTAAATTCAGAGGTAATAGTCATCACCGACTGGAAAGCAGAAAAGCTAGAACAACAATTGGCAACTCAAGGCGAAACTATTCATGATTTACGGAAACAAGCTAAACGCGTGCGTTACCAGATGGAGTTATTTACAGACTTATATGGAGAGTCTTACGCTGCTTACATTGCAGAAGTGAAAAGTATCCAAGACATTTTAGGTACTATGCAAGATAGTGTAGTGATGGGTGAGTGGCTTGTGGATGTCTTCAAGTCAGAAATTCACACAAAATTACCAACACTTGCTAGTTTGTTAGCACAAAATCGTTTCAAATCGTGGCAGCAGTGGCAACCTTTGCAGGAGAGGTATTTGAAACCTGAAAACAAACATAACTTCCATTTAACAATACTGCATCCAATTTAAGAAAGCGTTCTTCTTGGCGCTTCTGCATGAGGCACAAAAATCTGATTAATTCAGCTGAAAACAGCTGCATTTAGTCAAGTTCAAATTAGTGGTTAGTAGACAAACTAATTGGAGCTTCAAGGGACAAGACATAAACACTACTCTGTGGAATCTGTACAACACGAGTATTTTCTGGGGAGCGCAAGCCGGCGATCAATCCTACAGCGCTTCCTAGCATTGCTCCTCTGTCAAACTGATCCGGATCACCTTGGCTCAAAAAGCCCAACGTACTGCCACCAATTCTGCCCCAAACAGAACCATTTTCCACAGCTTTTTCATTAGCTCGTTTATGGGTGATGGTAGTGCCTGGAATTACTTGACTTGATGCTTGAATCGAGACAATTCGACCATTAATTACCAAAGACTGCGCCACAATTTTAGCACCTCCATCTTTTGGTTTAAGAACAATCGTTACAGGAGTATTTTCAGGCGCTATAGTGTTACCTTGAGCATCTTTAATTGGATTAGCTAAAGGAACTGTGAGGGGATAATCCTTTTTTTGACCAACATCTACGGTAACGGGCGCAGGAAATGAGATGATAATCGCTGTATCTTGAGGAATGCTAATCTCTTCATTAACTGTTTGAGACTGAGGTTGCACGGTAGGTTGAGTTGTAACTGGTTGGGCATTAGCTGGCATTACAAATGAACCCAACAAAGACATAGAACAGGCAAGACTCAACAAAATTTGCATTTTCATAACCGTTTCTCCGTTTAATATGAGTGTTTTATTCTGGGCTTGAATCCCTTCACTCAATCAATAGGTTTGTCGCTTTTAGTTTATGCAGCACCAAGTTGAACGACTGAAAATTGCAGCCTCAGTAGGGGAGCCAGTACGCTCGTTGCCTGACCACGCAGCTGGCTCCACGATAGCGGGTTCGCCGTTAGGCGTTCTCCTCGTACCCCTACGCTTAAGCAAGCTAGCAAGAGCGTCTTTGAAGGAGAAGAGTAGCCGCTTGGTGCGTCTACAGCACTCAGCAACGCCAGGTGCTTCAAGGCGGGAAACCCGTCCAACGCGCTGCCTCCCCAACGCACTGGCTCCTCAGCACTTTGCTATAAATCCTGAAAATCCAAAATCTAAAATCTAAAATTCCAAAAATATGAGATAAACTACAAATTACTAGATATAGTTTTAAACTTATCCACCGAACCCAAGGAATAATCCTTTAATTTAAAATCACCAAAAGGCTTCTTATCTAACCTATCTCTTAACGCTTCATCCAGAATTACACCTGCTGACTTTTTTTTGACACCCATAATAATTACACTTCTCTGGTATGCAGTTAAATCTTGATTTTTTTGACAATTATTCCGGAGAAATTGACCAAGATTTAATAAGCGATAATTTTTCACGCTTGGTGTATTATTAAATAACTTTTTTGCTAAAAATTGTACCTGCTTAGAACGCTCTAAAGCTATGCGTTGTCCAACCCCTACATTACCCTCACAAGTAGCTGTACCTACAGAGATAATTTCATTGGGATTTTCCATTATCTGCTGTATACCTTCTTGTTGTAAATTTAACTTTAAAACTTCAATACTAATAACTTGATCGTTATATTTTATTTGAAAATTGCTCCCGTAAAGCCATTTATACTCTATTGATAAAACAGCTATATTAAATTCGGCAATTCTACCTTGACTATCTCTACCTTCTGCATACGGAAAGTAATCAATCTTGCCTTTTCTTTGTGGATGTTGTCCATTGTTGGGAAAGGCGGTCAATTTGGGATAGCCTGTAACTAAACCTATGACATTCAGTAATCCCAATGACACCAGCAACGCTGCAAATAGTGCTGGGAGAGCCAATTTTTCTGGTTGCTTATGTGGTGATGACGAGAGTATATTCTGTTTTGGTTGGGCTAACTGTTCAGGTTGATAAATACCCAACGCATTGATGCGAGTATGTTGCTGTTCAATTTCTTCTAAGCGCTGCAAAATTTCCTGGGCATTAGTAGGACGGTTCTCTACCTCCGGCATCATTAACCAATCAATTAAATTCAACAGCAAGGGTGAGATATGAGTAGCATGACCTTGCCACTGCCATACATTTTGGTGAACATCGTACATATCTAGAGGATGATGCCCAGTTAGCAAAAACACAAAGGTGTGTCCCAAAGCAAAAAAATCTGATTGCGGTACAGCGATCGCGTTTATTTGTTCAGGAGCGCTGTAACTTGATGGTATCATTTTTGTGATGTTGCCACTGTCTTTGCTGAGTTGCGATAGGTAGGTTCTTGTTAGTTCGTTGATAGTGCCAAAATCAATCAATACCAACTGTCTATCCCTGCGGATCATGATGTTAGATGGCTGAATATTTCCATGCAGATATAGCTTGCCATGCACTAGATCTAAAATTTCTGCCAACTGTTTGAGCCAAGTTATAGCCTGTTCTTGAGAAATGAAATGATTTTGCTGTTGCTTTAGCCATTGTTCTAAGTTCAACCCGTCGATTTTTTCCATTACTATGCAGTGCAACACCAAATTATTTCTAGTTTGATGCTGAAAATAGTCATCAATTTTGGGAATGCCGGGATGATGCAACTTTTTCAACACATCTGCTTCTTGCCGAAACATTTTCACTGCTTTGGCGTCGTTTGATAAATTGTGTGCAAGTACCTTGAGGATTTTTGGTGTGTCTTGTTCGTATACTTCATAGACTTTGCCAAAATCAGTTTTGTCACTCAGCAAGTGCATCACCCGATAACGCCCCAGCAATTCTAGTGGAGAACCACAATTTTGACAGAAACGGTTTTGATGATTATCAGGGTTATTAGGTTTGAGACAAACTGGATTGATACAAAGGCTCATGACTGGCTGAATCTGTGGTAAAAGTAGCGATCGCTCTTGTTGAATTTTTGTCTTGGGTCGAGCGATAATGAGATGTATCTCACCTATATTCTTCTGCGAGGAAAGCTGCTACAGTCCGGTTAAATGCCTCTGGATTACTCAAAAAGGGCCAATGATTGCCGGGAACTCGGCACAAACGTAAGTTTTTCAAGTAGGTTTTGTAAGGTTGGAGTTGCCAATCTTGGCGGTTAACACCTTTTTCCGGTTGTATGAATAAACTAGGAATGTCAAGGGGAATTGTAAAACCTGGGACTTGCAGTACTTCCTCAAAAATCTCATTGCGGGCTGCAACAGTAAACTTGCTACCCCAACTACCATCAGGTTTTTGTTCAATTCCTGCTTGGAACACTTGCTGCTGTAAAACAGTCCATCCTTGATATAGGCTCAATTGACGTGCTTGCTGTTCTGCTTCCTCGTAACTTGTAAACGGCCCCATACCTTTGAGGAAAGGTAAGACACGGTACAAAATTGGCAATGTTAACTTCAGGAAATTAGGCATTTTCCAGATGAAAATCGGATCGACCAAAATCAAACTCCGCAAACGTTTAGGATTTTGTCTTGCCCAGATAGCAGCTAATTTACCCGTCCAAGAGTGACTGACAACATGAGCAGAAGACCATCCCAGCTGATCCATGAGTACTTCCAAGTCTGCGATCGCACTTGCAAAACTATAATCTTTCTCTGGTTTGCTGCTTTCACCATGACCACGCATATCTGGTGCAACTATGTGATAGTCTGCTGCCAAGTAATCACCTAAGCTAGACCAAACCACAGCGTTGTCTGCCAAGCCATGTAATAGCAGTAAAGGTTTTTGTCCTTGATGCCACTCCAAGTAAGAAAGTTGAATATCAGACTTAAATAAGGTTTTACGTTGAGCCATTATTATGCATCCACCTTCAGAAATAACTTTGCGCTTATATGTTACTGCCAAAGCTCTTGTCCACCAAGGGTAGAGTCCAAGGTATGAAGGTAAAGTCAATCACGGTTATTTAGGGAACTCTAAGAATTTACAGCTTATGCCTTGAGGGCTTTTTTTACTGCCTAACAGACTTTCCAAACATCCTTTAAGCTATGTAAGGTACTGCTCTTAAACTGATCTAGATTTTTTTTTCTTTTTTTGCGTAATTTAAAAGTTGGCGATTGTAGATTCAAGAGGAAATTAAAAAAATGCCTAAAAGCAAGGGCTTTTTCTACACCGCCAAAAAAATGTATGCCAAATGTATTAATTAAGCCTTCAGGCGAATTAATTGAACTACCAAAGAACTCAGCTTTAACTCTTTTAGAAGAAGTCAAAGAAACTATAATTCCCTTTGGCTGTCGTGCTGGAGCCTGTGGTGCATGTGTTATTGAAGTACTAGAAGGTACCAAAAATCTGACTGAAGCCAAGTATATAGAACGGGAATTTTTAACTACTTTAGGTTATCCCGAAGAGTACTATCGACTTGCCTGCCAATGTCGCTTACAAGGTGATATCACGATTCAACCTGTTAGCAGTTAGACTATTTATCCATCTCTTATTTTTTTTCATTTCATCATTCGTTAATTACTAACAGTAAATTAGCCATGAACGCTTCCACAAACACCGAATCAAATCCTAAAATGTCTTTTTTATATCGATTAGAATCTGCAATTGATTATGATAGAATCAATCACTATGATGGACAAGATATTGATATCAATAGCCACATCATATCTTATGCAAGAAGCTTTGAAAATGCATCATTTAATGAGTTTTCTTATCACTTTGATCAAGAATATACAAGTACCGATATTTAGTGAGACTAGAACAGTCACTACTCCTATATATTGGCTTGTGTAGTCATGTTTCACGGAAATTTATTAGAACTGAATATACCAGCACTTCAATCTGGAGATATTGTTCAGTATTTCAATCTTCTACTTTTAACTAATTTGTTCCATTTTCACCAATATCAACAATAACAGGAGACAAAATATGAATCGTTGTCAAAATATCGGCTTAGTTCGTCAAAAACCTTTCCTAAATCCCATTGCATCTGCTAATCTGCGTCAGGAAATTGATAAATTTATTGATTTACAAATTGAGAAATGGCAACAAACAGTTCCTTTTGCAAGCCATTTTGAAGGCGAACTCATAAATCAGCGTTATTATCAACGGCACTTGATTGAAACTGTTTGGCGTATTCGCCTCTTACGAGTAGTTGAATCCAAAGCCATAGCAGAAATAGCCAAACAAAGCCCAGAAGCAGCACAGATTTGGGCAAATTACGAAATGGAAGAAATGTTGCACGATGAACTGTTTATCCAAGACTTAGAAAAAGCTGGTGTATCCCGCGAACAGTTATTGAATACTGAACCCTACCTCTCTACTAAACTATTAGTTGGTTTCTTCTCTTATCTGTTAGATCACGAAGGGCCTCTTGGCGTTTTAGCTTATTCCTATCTTGTAGAATATGTCAACGTCAAAATGGAGCCAAAGAAGATTGATGCCATGACAAAATCCCTTGGTGCCGATCAAATTGGTGGTCAAATTGCTCATTCTTATACTGATACCAATGATGACCATCCTGGTGAAGTGTGGAATGCTATCCGTTACATCATCAAGAACGAACAAGACATTGCTAACTTGAAGAAATATCTGCAAGAACAACAGGACATTCTAGCTATGTACTTCCGTGAGATTTATGCAGATATCGTTGATTCTGCTCAAAAAAAATCAGTAGCAGCATAAGAAAACTATGAATAAAACAGGTGTTTTATTACTAAGCCACTGCGGTTATTCCTTCATGGAAGAGCTGATTAGTAATGCTGCTAAACACAGCTTAGAGAGTTTTGTACTCTCTTCCCTTCCCCTCCCAGCTAACAGTTACCGGATTCAGGAATTGCAAGAAAAAAGTGCGTGGTTGGCAGTGAGCGAAAACCATGCCCTCACCTGGGAAGATGTAGAGCAGGTAATGCAAGAATTAGCAGCACAGGGTTACCACATAGTTTGCTGTCTGAGCGTTTGGGAAGGCTATCGCACTCTGATGGCAAAAGCCAATCAAATCCTTGGTGTAGCTGATATGGAACCTGCTCAGGTCGAATTGTTGTTGAATAAATATCAATTACGACAGCAGTTAAATCAAGCAGGTTTGAGTCAAGTTAATTCCGTATTACTTGACGAGCATACATGGATAGATTTGCAAGCCAAAGGCAAACCAGCTTTCATCAAACCAGTCACAGGTATTGCTTCTTACGCCACCTTTCGTTTGACCACAGACAAAAGCTGGCAAGATATCGAAAAGATTCAAAGTGAGATAGCAACCGACTTGATATACAGTTCCATATTTTCTGCCAATCGTGGTTTTATGGCAGAAGATTACATACCCGGACAAGAGTTTAGCTTTGAGATTATCGCTGTTGATGGACAACCGTTCGTTGTTGCTATTCATGAAAAGATAGAAGTAGACGAATCTGGTAGTGCAGTTCTAGAAAATGCTTGTGTTGCACCACCCATTAACTTAAATGAATCACAGCTGCCAAAAGCTAGAGCTTGGATTGAAACAATTTTCCAGCATTTGCAGTTGCAATGGGGTTGCTATCATCTCGAAGCAAGGTGTTACAACGACCACTGGGAAGTAATTGAAATCAATCCGCGAGTGGGGGGTGCATTAATCTCACCCAGTGTCAGTATATTGACACAAGGCGTAAGCATGACTCAGCTATGGCTGAATAATCTGCTGTATCAGACAGCCGAGGAACAGTTACAGCAAAAAGCCCAACTAGCAAAGTTTGATCTGGGTACAGAAACTTATCAACAAAGTCCGATGAGCAGTTATTTTCGGGTTTATTTTGCCCACGCTGGTCGGATTCGCACAATTCAACAGAACATCTGCTGTCTAGAACCGGAACTTGTGCAAGTGTCTTTAAAGAGTGGTACAGAGGTGGTAGAAACGGCGCGAGAAGTATTTCTTGGACAAGTTCTCTGGGCTATCCCCCAAGATAAAAAAAATGAACTGCTGCCAAAATTAATCACTGAATCTCGCAATACTATTCAAGTTGATTACGAGTAATCAGCTACTGAACTTTTAAGTTGCATACTTTTTTTGCAACTCTGTCAAGAGTCAAAGGTTACTTTGGTCTGTTGACTCTTGACAAACTATACCAATGCGTAATTGGAGAGACGATTCGCCGAATCGTCTGTACTTCAGATATAGTTTGGGTTTTGGAATTTAAATGTATTGCGAAATTTTACAGAATTGGTATCACTAGTAAATAATTTTTCTGATTGCATAAACAAATGACCATGACACAAAATTCAAATTCATTTTTGCTAATTATTGATTACAATCTCAGCCGTATTGAAGATGTGGCATCTATGCGGAAATATGCATATGAGCGCTATGGTGTCAAAACCCTGCTACTCCGCGCTAACCCGGCTCCACATGATTACCGAATTGCTGACGTTGCATTAGCATTAGATCCCTGCAAGCCAGATTTTGTTATTGCTGGACTCAAAGCACTAGCACCCTTTCGCCAACAGTTGCGGGGTGGTTTGGTATTCTCCGATAATGCAGTACAAAGTGGCGCCCAGTTATTAGAACAATTAAACTTGCCTGTAGATAACGCCACTTTAGCGGCTGGGGCTTTTTCCAAAATTCTTTATCGTCAAATTGAAGCTGAACATCGCTCAATATTAGAACCTCAAGGCATGTTCATTCCTGCCCATACCACTATCCATAATGCTGACGAGTTATTGGATTTTGTGCGGCGTTACCCTGAAGGAGTAGTATTAAAACCAGCTTGTGAAGGCAATAACCGAGGAGTATTGTTTTTAAATACCAACGCAGATTTGCAGCAAGCTTTACAAGAAGTTGAGCCTTATTTCTCTGGTGGCATTATCTGCGAACAGGTAATTCCTCTACAACAAGAATATTCCTTTGACGGGCTGGGACATTTGCACTTTATTACAGAAAAATGCAGTGCTAGTGGTCGTTACCCAGTAGAAACAGGTCAGATTTTACCAGCCAGATTAAACCAGACTCAAGAGCATTTACTAACTCGTGTTGGTAAGTTAGCAAATGTTTTAGTTGGTCAATGTAATGGGCCTTTCCATAATGAAATCAAGATTGATACAGATGCTACTCAAGCCGCTGTTGTCGAACCAAACCGCCGCCCTGCGGGTATGAAAATTTGGTCGCTTGCTGAACGAGTGTACGGTTTGAATTTTTATCATCTTTGGGTTGATAGAGTATTAGGTCGGCCTTTACCAAAGCAATTACCTGCCCCCCAAGGAATTGCAGCTACTATTATGCTTGGTTGTGCCCATGATGGTTATTTAGACTTAACAGCAGTTAAAGATGAACCTGAACGTTTGTTTAACAGAGCTTTAAAGCTATACAACAAAGCTGAAATTAACCAGGAACTAGAGTGGTTTGGTTTTACCCTGCTGCCAATTCAAGGAAATCGGGTGAGAGCTATTCCCAAAGATAATGGTGATTTCATTGCAATGGTTTGTGTATATAGTCCCAATGCCGAGTTAGATATTTTGAAGTTGAAGACTGCTATTAGTGATTGTTGGCAACAGATTATAGCTGCCTATATCTATCACACTCAACCTATGATGGCTTTGGCTAGTTAAACAAAATTTAGCCTAGCAAATGGCTTTTTGAAAATATATTCTCATGTTCTCATTGTGAACTCTTGCATCTGAATATATGTACTTATCAGGGTTTTGTATTTATCTATTTTGTTGTTAGTAAATTCGAGGAAAACCAATGGAAATTTTGATTTTACACCGCATTCCATATCACAAAATTGATTACCATCGTGGCATCGACCATAATCTGCATGAAGTTACATATATTGGTACTGAAAAAGCGCTAACTAATATTCCTGAATTTGTAAACTGTAAAAAGCTGATTCGGCCTGGGGTTGGTAAAACTGCGGATGAAGTTGTTGAAATAATTGAACAACAACAGTTACAGTTTGACCGAATCATATCATTATCTGAATACGAACTGCTGGATGCTGCTAAAATCCGAGAACATTTTGGCATTCCAGGCTCTACCCTGGGGCAGGTAGAAAAAGTACGCAACAAAGTCATTATGAAAGCCATTGTTGCTGCTGCTGGAATTCGCGTACCTGAGTTTTTACCTCTATCAAAAATAGAACAACTCCCCAAATGGCAAGACCAAGTAGTTGTTAAACCAATTGATGGGGCATCTAGTGAAAATGTGAAGGTATTTGCTTCTATTCATTCATTGCTTTTGGCTTTACACGCACAGAATACTGGAATTGATTTGCTAGATCAGGAAAACCCTAATTTGACACAGTTTGAAGTGGAGGAGTTTATTCAAGGGCCTATCGTTCATTTTGATGGTTTGGTGCAAGATGGCGAAGTAAAAATTGTACTTGCCAGTCAATATGTAGGTGATTGTCTAGGATATGCTAACGGTCTACCTTTGGGATCTGTGCAAGTTGATATTAGTGATGCAGATAAAGTATGGGTGAGTCGAGTTTTAAGTGCTGTTGAACTTAATAATGGCAGCTTCCATTTAGAGGCGATCGCTAATAAAAACGGTTTAGTATTCTTGGAGGTTGCTAACCGGGTGGGCGGTGCTGATGTGGTTGATACTTTTAATTTAGCTACCAATATTCATTTGCCTTCAGCAGAACTAAAAATATGGCTAGGCGAGGACTTTGAATTTCCAGCAACAACTAATACAGGTAAGAAATTCGGTTGGTATGTTTTTCCTGGTCACCATTATCAAGCAGATTACTGCCGCATCTCTGGACATGAAAAGTTTCGCAATCATCCCTATGTAGTACGCTGGAACGAACTGTCTACAGAGCAAAAGTTGCCCCAGCACATTACCTACCAAGCAATTGAAATCCCTCTAGCAGGTGTTATCGGTAGTGACAGCAGCGAGTCATTACAGAGTTTCCTCAAAGAGATGTTTGCTCAAGTCAATATTGAACCAATCAAGAGTTCAGTGTAACCCTTACTGAGATATCAGTCTTTGTAACAGACTTAATTGATGAATCATTACGACAGGCAGGCAAGTTGTGAATAATTTCAAAGTTATTCAGTTTTTAGTATCACGTTTTTGTTCCGCTTTGGGCGACCAGTTTTTATTGTTCGCGGTTCCATTGATTATTTATAAAAGCACTCAGAATGTTTCACTGGTTGGGTTAGCTTTTTTCATTGAATGGACTCCGCGAGTACTTTCTCTTCCCATTGCTGGTTCTTTTAGCGATCGCTTGGGCGGCAAAAAAGTTTATCTACTTGCCGACTTTGTACGAATGACGGTTTGTTTGTCGGGTTTTTTATTGATCAACCTATTTCCCAGCCACATATTCATCATTGTTAGTCTGGTGATGAGTATTTGTGCATTCTTTTATGCACAAGCCTTTATTGCAATGGAATCCACGGTTCCCAAATTGGTAAGTAAGGCAGATTTACCCAAAGCACAAAGTATCCTTCAGGGGATTGACCAAACTTCTAGCATTCTTGGCCCCGCGCTAGCGGCAATGTTGGCACTGTATTTAAAAAACCAAGATTTTTTATTTGTTGCCGCAGGCGTATTCGGTTTAGGTTTTCTAGGGGTTATATCGTTAGGTTCAGCCTTAAATGTAAAGATTGATAAGTCAAGTAAAAAGCAGATTTGGCGTGATGTTGTCCAAGGGGCTAAGGTACTACTAGACTATCCCAATCTGCTCACCTTAACGGCTCTCAGCATTCTAGTTAACCTCATTATTGGCATAGCGCTAGCAACTGGTGCGCCCTTAATCACTGGTACTTTTAATAAGCCTGACAGTTACTTTGCTGTGTTAAATACCACTGCGGGTCTGTTAGGGGTAGTCTCCTTTTTGCTAGTGCCTAAATTAATCAAGCACTTTAGCGTATTCAACCTGGGCATTACTGCTTACCTTGCCATCTTGTGCGGCGGTATGTTGATGGGTCTTGCTAATAATTTTTACCTGTTTGTGCTTGGTTATGCATTAGCCTCCGGTTCTACTGGTTTGTTTAATGTATATATTCGCACTGAGCGCGTCCAATGGATTCCTAGCCAACACTTAGGCAAAACTGTAGGATTAATTGTGCTGTTAAATCAGTTAAGCCTGCCAGCAGCAGGTATATTAGTAGCCATAGGTTCTGCTCGTGTGGGAACCAAATCGTTATTTATTTTAAGTAGCCTAGTAGCGGCGGCATATATTGCTTGGATATACAAGCGTTTGAAAATTCAATCGAAAACTAATACGTAATCTTTATTTACCTAGTTTTCTTACAGCAACAACGTCTGAATCTAATTCTGCGTTAGCGAAGCTTACCGAAGGTATCGCGCCTTGTAGATTCTGATTTAACATTGTTCGCTGTTACACAAATGTGATTTGACGTGTTATCTCGTAGTTTTTTCAAAAATCAAATCTGATTCTTATAGGTACTGAATTTTTAACAATTATAGAGCTTGCAACTCCTTTTTAGGTGAGGGTTTTAGCCTCTTATAATCTCGCAAACGCAAATGCCTATAAAATCAAAAACTTTATGAATCCACAACTATAAATCAATTACTCAAGGTGTCATTATGTTTAATCCATTAAAGTTTCATTGGGCATTACCTATTGAAGCAGCAAAGAAAAACGAAGCACAGGCAGATCGTTCTGGTGGAATTGATCTTGAGGCTCTTGTGGAGTTTGTCAGTTGCGCTGACAAGCTTCAAATTGAGTCCTTATTGACACCGTTTGGTTTTCATATGCCTGATCCTATCGCCCTTTTAGGAAGGCTATCAGCCCATACCGAACGAGTAGGATTCATGCTGGCTTACCGAGCGGGGCTGATGTCACCGACGCTTTTTGTCCAGCAAGTTAATACGCTCTCGCATCTTTTCAATGGTCGGATTAGTCTCAACATTATCTGTGGATATTCTCCAGTTGAGCAAGGGTATTATGGAGACTTTCTTTCACATGATGAGCGGTTCGAGCGAGCAGGCGAGTATCTTGACATTTGCTCAGCCCTTTGGAATGCGACAAATCCAGTGAGTTACGCAGGTAAGCATTATCAGCTTCAAGATGCTCAGTTAAATACCAAGTTTACTTCACTTCGTTCAGAAGTCCGCCAGCCCAAGATTTATTTGAGCGGTAATTCAAAGATTGCCAATCATACAGCATCTCAACATGCACAGTGTTGGCTGAGGTACGGCGATACACCTGAAAAAATTGTAGCAAGTCACAGTTCAATAGCTCAAACCGAGTATAAACCAAGGATTCCTATAGGGCTTCGTATGTCAGTGATTGTGCGTCAAACACGTGAGGAATCCATTGAAGCAGCTTTTCGGGTTGTAGAAAATCCCGATCTGAAGTGGAAGGAATTTATTAAAACTGTGGTCGATAAGTCAGATTCGGTTGCCGTTAAGTCAACTTATGAATTAGCAGAAAAAGCAAACTCAGAGTGGCTCGGGCCCAATCTCTGGAGTGGAGCAGTACCTTACCGTGGAGGGCCAGCATTGGCATTGGTAGGAAATTACGACGAAGTTGCAAACGAGATTATGCGTTATAAATTTGCAGGTGTTAGCGAATTTATATTGTCAGGTTGGCCAACCCTTGCCGAAATGCAAGGCTTTTGTGACAATGTTCTGCCTCGCGTGCGTGCTATGGAGCAGCTTGAATCTTCAATTGAAGTTCAGGAGTACGCCGTATGAGTTTTATCAATTTCAACGATAGGTGCAAAACTCTACATTTTAAAATTAAAGATGTAGCATCAACGGCAACTTTAGTTGTTATAACATAATAAAATAGCAATACTGGAAGGGTAATCAACTATTTAAAAAACCCAATTGCTAGCTGATAGTAGATGCGGAATCTTGACACCTGCAACTCAAAACATAATCGTGTGACCAAGTTAAAGACTCTCTACATAGTTGTTTTAATTCATGTAGGGCAAGAGAAAATTCTTGCCCTGGAACAGGGGATTTTATCCCCTATATTCAAATAATTTATCTTCGAGGTGGACGAGGAGTAGGACGAGGAGTACGTCTGTTTTGATTCGTCTGAGGTTTGGCAGAAGTATCTTGCTGTGTAGTTAACAGATCTTGTTTGTAGGCAGCTTGAGCTTGAGATTCAGACAATAATCCTCCACCTATAGCAGTACTCAAAAGTACTCCTATAGCAACAGATGCTATACGTTTCATGGGAGTTTCCTTTTTTCAAAGATTATGTCTAACTATTCTGTTCAATCTCAAAATCCTATTTCTCTAGCTGAGGAAAGATGATGATTTACTAACATTAGATAGATGATCAATTGCATAGACTTTTGCTAAATAACTTCCTGAAAAAAATTCATCTAATTGATCCCAACTAGGTGGCGATCGCCTAACATTGATTTTTATCAATGCCCATCAATTCATAATGATGAAATAATTTATGTTACAAGGCTTTTTTAAAAAAGTTAGGTAAGAAATAGAATTTCTTACCTCAACCAAAAGTAGTATTTATAAGGTTTATTGAAAGGAGCAATCGTTCAAAAAGGGTAAACAGCATTGGCTCTCAAAAATGCTGATATTACTTGGCTGTAGCCATAAAACAAAGAAAACAAGTCTTGACTTTTCTGACTTTGGGGTTTTTGAAAGATTTTCCCCTCTGCTACTATGGGGCGATCGCTCTGTGTCATCGCACCCCACTAAAAAACCCAGTTGTTGTGACTGGGTTTTTTTGGGGTTATATTCCCCAGGTTTTTATAGAAGTTATTTATAATTTAGCAATCTGATAGTTACTACATCCCCTAGCTTAACTATTTCGGAAAATTAGGGTAATTTCAGAAATTAAATTATCCAATTTTGACAAAGAGTTTTAGCCTTAACCCAAGCGTATTGCGGTATGGTTATAAATTCGAGGGCGATCGCTCAGCAGAAAAAAGCCTCAAAATTCTGTAATACAAAACTTCGAGGCTTTTGATTTTCAGGAATTAGTCAGATGATGTGAATCTGACGATTATTCTTAGGGTTACCAACCTGTGGAAGAGAGTGTAAGTCTTTTGCCGAAGTTGGTCAAAAACACAGAAAGATTGAGAACCAGATTGATGACTCAATAAGTGTTCTAGTTCGGAGCAAATACGATATCAACCCAGTAGTTGCTTGATTGATAAGTGTTGTTTGGAAACGTTGCTGTAGAGCTATATTTATAAACACCATTGCTTCCACTCACCCCATTTGCTAGGGCGTGCAACGGTGGATTATCCACACCAGCGTTAGCAAAGTATCCTTCATCTACGGAGTAGTGTCCAACATTAGTGTGATAAGACGCTACATAGGTAGTGTTAGCGGTAATTGTCTGTGGAGTAGCAAAATTTACCTGTTGCCAACCCGATGCAGTTTCGTTACTGAAAGTTGCTCTCTTCAGCTGTGTACCAGTGCTACTCCATAAAGTGCCTACATGAGTACCCGTATTGGTTGCGCTTTTGTAAAAACGGATACCAGTTATTTTCCCTTTGACATCTGAGCGGAACTTGACACCAACTTCAATCGCAGCGTTATCAGGGTCTGCCACCACAGTAGGAGTTACACTATTATTCCAGATGCTAGTTGCTCCTGTTCCAGTGGTAAAAGACCAGGTAACATTTGCTGCCAAGGCATTGCCTGCTACGTCTTTCACTCTGGGATCAGTGCTGCCGCCTTTGACGGTAGCGCTATAAGTTGTGGAAATTGCTAGTGGACTATTCGGTGTCAGCGTGGCGGTATTGTTGTTGGCGTTGTAGGTGACAGTGGCTGATATGGTACTGTTTGGCCCCTGCAACTCAAATGTACTGGTATTAATTGTTGTTGAGTCCATAGCTTCACTGAAGGTAGCAGTGACACTAGTTCCTGTACTCACTCCTGTAGCATTGTTACTGGGAGTTGTGGAAGTTACTGTTGGTGGAGTTGTGTCAGCTGCCGCTGTGGTAAATGACCAAGTAAAGTCTGCTGCCAAGGCATTGCCAGCTTGGTCTTTCACCCGTGGGTCAGTAGTCCCACCTTTAATAGTAGCGCTATAAATTGTTGAAGGTGTCAATGAGCTACTTGGTATGAGCGTGGCGGTATTGTTGTTGGCGTTGTAGGTGACAGTGGCTGATATGGTACTGTTTGGCCCCTGCAACTTAAATGTATCGGTATTAATTGTTGTTGAGTCCATAGCCTCACTGAAAGTAGCAGTGACACTCCCTCCAACACTGACATTCGTAGCACCGTTGCTGGGAGTCGTTACACTCACTGTCGGTGGGGTTGTGTCAGGAGTTGTACTAGTTGTGAAGACTACATCCACCCAATAGTTGGTTGACTGGAAAGTTGAGGTAGGGAAGGTTGAAGTTGAGCTATAGCTATAGACACCATTGCCCCCACTGTCTCCATTGCGGAGAGCGTGGAGTGGGGCGTTATCAACTCCGGCGCTAGCAAAGTATCCATCATCTGATGCATACCGCCCAACATTGGTATGGTAGGAAGCCACGTAAACGGTGTTAGCAGTAATCGCTACAGGACTCGAAAAATCGACCTGTTGCCAACCAGAAGTGGTTTCATTGTTGAAAGTCGCTGTGGCTAGCTGCGTACCAGTGCTGCTCCAAAGAGTGCCGACATGAGTACCTGTATTACTGCTTCCTTTATAAAATCGGATACCAGTAATCTTGCCGTCCTTATCTGAGCGGAATTTGACTCCTACCTCGACTGCACTGGTATCGCTGTCTGATGGGTTTGTTGGTGTTGCTGTGCTATCCCAGATAGTGCAAGGACAGGTACGTTCTCCTCCAACTGTGACAGTAATACCTGCTCCTGGAGTCTCCACATTTACGCTATCATCACTAGCGCGGGTATTAATGGTGATAGAACCAGAGTTAACAGGTGTCCAACTATAACTCCAGCTAGCACGACCATTGGCAGGATGCCATGTCGTCCCGCCGTCTACCGATACCTCAACAGCACCCACGACACCACCAGCATCAGTTGCAGTACCAGTGATTGTCGCCTGTGAACCAACCGGTATATTTGTACCAGTAGTCGGTGAGGTAATTGTTGATGTAGGAGCGGTTGTATCTGTGGAAGCAGTAGCAGCTAATAAATTGCTCTGCAAGGTAGCAGGTTGTACACCCATATCAGCCAATAGGTTAACGGTTGCCTGCTGCATCCGCACATCCGTTGTATTACCTCGGTCTGTATTGTCGTGATTGGCATCTAAACCCCAAGACCACTGTATGGTTCCAGCACCAAAGACTAGGGCACCACTACTATGCTTGTAGAGTGTTAAATGGTGAGTCGCCGTACCATTTGCATATGTTGAGCCGTAGTCTTGTAGAACTTCCACATTATTGGCCGTGGTGCTTGACAAGCGAACCAAGCCAGCAGGTCTTGAGCCGTTATCAGAGTCTTCATCCCACTCATAACCTAGGGAGGCGGGAGCCAGTGTGGCAGTACTCCCTGCTGAAAGGTTAGCAATGTCAGTGTTGCGCCATAAGCGCATCTTACCATCTGCTTCGGGTACTTGGATAGCAGTAGTCCCACCATTGACTTTAAAGATTGTTCCAGTCAGGGCGTTCTCAGGACGACCACCATCAGCTGGGGGGCTAAAGCGCGGGTCGCGCCAAGTACCTGTCCAGGTAGGAGGATCTTGGGGATCGATGACAGCGTTGGCTTGGGTTTCCTTGTAAGTAACCAAGGTGCGATAGGGTGTAGCCGATGAATCAATACTGTTTTCCCAACGAGTTTTCCAGAAGACTTCATTGCCGCTAAAGAAAGCCAGATGGGTACCAAGATTCCTGGCATTTTCGACGTTAGCGCGTTGATTGTTTGACCAGTACTCGTCGTGAGCAACAGATAGAAAAACTTTATGATTGCGAATTAAATTACCACGGCGATCGCTATCGACTCCAGTAAAGTAGCTAACGTTGTAACCATTGGCTTCTAGCCAGCGAACCATTGGGTATTCAGCGTTAAACAAAAAATCTTGACCGCTATCAACTGCACGGGTATTGAACGGACGGTTATAGCTAACTTTGTATGCCCTACCAGCAGGTGAGCCTGTATAAAGGCTATTGCCACCGTAGTTATTGTAAGCTTGCCAAGTCGTATCAGAGGTTTGGAAAAGCAAATCTGAAGTGCTAGTGTCGTCTCGAACAATAAAGACGATATGGCTTGCTCCTCCAGTATCTGTACGCACAACTTTGGCGAAATATATCCCTGACGTGGCGTTTGTTGGCACAGACCACGATGCAGATACTGACCAGTTGCCACAATCTATCAGTCCAGTTGTTGTATCTTGAAGGCAGTTTGGTTGGTTCTGGGCTTGTGTTAACGAACGTTGAATCGTTGTTACTTTGCGGGCACCGTTGCCACTGTAGTAGCCCATGCGATAAATATCCAGCCGATAGTTAGTGGCGTTAGTTTTGATTTTAAAAGAAATAGTGTCTCCCTTATTGACGCTAATATCACTAGCAAAACCCTGAATACTTGAGTCACCAGCACCACTGATATTCCATTCACTAGAGGGATTACCAGCTTGACAGTTCTCGGCAACTATTGCATTGACTGGGGAAGTACAGGGATCAGCTTGTGCCAGCACCCTCTGCATCGATAGAGGAAACCCCATATGCGATCCCAAGACCAAAAGTGTTGTTATTAGCATCAGGATCATCATTTTAATGAGCCTTTTCATTCAGCCTCCTTCCCAGAACAATAGCAGTTGTAAATATAGAACATTGTTTGAGTTTTAAAAACTTAGGTTAATCAATTGGAATGAATACTAATTTGCTAAATGAAAGCTACAAATCATCTCCTCTGCTCCTCTTTTTGCCCGCCCCAGTCACCTGAACTTTAGGAATCAATGCCCATGGCTGCCTCCTCTGTTATTTTCCTGGTCATATATAGTCCTTGATAAATAGACTAAATCCTCGGTCAATCCTGCCATTCCCTGTTTCTTTTTGATTTGAATCTCCTCCTCTATAAAGAGGAGGAGAGTTTGGCATTTCGCTCCAGATCACAAAAGTTTTTGTGTTTAGTTTCCTAACAAAATAGGGTTTTTTGATACAAAAAAAGTTGCTCCTGGTTAAGTTTTACTCAGAAAATCGTGGGGTTAGTTATTAGTAGAAAAGACAACATCGACCCAATAATTGCTGGAATTGTAAGAAGAATTGGGGAAAGCAGGATTAGCACTGTAGTTATACACACCATTACCGTTACCAGAGGCATTACTCAGAGCGTGCAGCGGTGAATTATCCACACCAGCATTAGCAAAGTACCCTTGGTCAAGTGAGTAATATCCAACATTAGTGTGGTAAGACACCACATAAGTAGTATTGGCAGTAATAGCCACTGGCGTAGTCAAGTTGACCTGCTGCCAACCCGAAGCAGTTTCATTGCTAAAAGTCGCCCTCGCCAACTGTGTACCAGTACTACTCCAAACAGTACCGACATGAGTCCCAGTATTACTAGTACCCTTATAGAAACGAATACCAGTAATGTAGCCATTGACATCCGACTGGAACTTCACACCCAACTCCACAGCATTGGGGTCAGGAACAGTCACCACGCTAGGAGTCGTTGCACCATTCCAGATGTTGCACGGACAGGTGGGTATAGCCACGGTGGTAAAAGAGCGAGTAAAATTTGCTGCCAGGGCATTGCCCGCCAAGTCTTTCACCCGTGGGTCAGTACTGCCACCTTTGACAGTCACAGTATAAGTAGTAGAATTTGCCAATGGGCTAGTTGGTGTGAGTGTGGCTGTGCGATTAGCAGTGTTATAGCTAATAGTCGCTGTCACTGGAGCATTACTGGAGTTACGTAACTCAAAGCTGTTGCTATTAATCGTTGCCGAGTCCATAGCCTCATTAAAAGTGACTGTGACAGTTGTGCTTGTGCTAACTCCACTTGCACCACTATTGGGAGATGCTGATGTCACCGTTGGTGGCGTGGTGTCTGGGCCGATACTAGTGACAAACACCACATCAACCCAATAGTTACTTGCTTGGAAACTATGATTCGGGAAGCTACTAGCACCATAATTGTAGACACCATTACCGCCACTTGAGCCATCACGCAGTAGGTGCAGTGGTGGGTTATCAACTCCCGCACCAGCAAAGAAACCACTATCGGCAGCGTAGTTGCCGACATCGGTGTGGTAAGAAGCCACGTAAACTGTATTAGTACTAATAGCCACTGGGGAGTTAAAGTTAACCTGTTGCCAGCCCAAGGCAGTTTCATTGCTGAAAGTAGCCGTTGCTAGTTGTGTACCATCGCTACTCCACAAGTTGCCGATGTGAGTCCCTGTGTTGCCACTTCCCTTGTAAAACCGCACACCAGTAATGAAACCATCAATATCAGATTGGAATTTCACACCCAACTCCACAGCATTGGGGTCGGAAATAGATGGATTGGTGGGAGTTGTGGAATTATTCCAGATGCTTAAAGATGGTGGTGTATTGGTAGTGGTAAATGAGAAAGTAAAGTTATTGGCTAAGGCGTTGCCTGCAAGATCTAGTACCCGTGGGTCAATGGCTCCACCAATGATTGTGAGGTTGTAAGTTGTTGAGATTGCCAATGAACTAGTTGGTGTGAGTGTGACCGTGCGGGTTGCTGCATCGTAGGTGACATTGGTGGTAATCAACGTGTTGGCTTGGTTTCGCAATTCCAAGCTACTACTGTTAATGGTGGCAGGGTTGATGGCTTCGCTGAAGGTAGCTGTAATTGTTGTGGCTGTACTGACACCTGTGGCGTTGCTGCTGGGTGTTGTGGCAATCACTGTGGGGGGTGTTGTGTCTTGGATGTATGTGGCAATGTAAGAACCTGTATCACCAGGGAACAAGGCGTATTCAATGCCTTTGATTCCTTGTGCTGTGTAGCTGACAGCGTTACCATTGCGGGTAATACTATTCAAAACTAGGTTCTGACGGCGAGTTGGTAGCATGGCCTGCAAGTTATTCGCCCCTGTTGCTTTGGTGATTGTAAAGTTGAGGGTGTTGTTGCTCCATGACAGTGAACTGAATGATGAACTGTTGCGACCGTCGAGCCATGTCAACATTTGTTTGGCGGAGACGATGGGGACTCCCCGGGCTTGGGCTGAGGTGACTACTGCATCGGCTACTGATGAGTTGGTGGCATCTGTGTGGGCGTTGACGTTGAAAACACCGTAATAGCCTTGGCTGCCTATTGCTCGGTCTAGGAGAGTGTCGATTGAGGATGGATATGTTTGTCCTGATTCATCGGTTAGTTGGGTGGTGGCGTTGTAGACATCAATGATTGTGCCGTTGGTGTTGGCTAGGCGCATTGGCATTCCAGAGCCTGTGAAGAATCCTGGACGGTCGGCAACCCAACTCGGTGGCCAGTAGT
Source organism: Amazonocrinis nigriterrae CENA67 (assembly GCF_016056305.1). Lineage (GTDB taxonomy): Bacteria > Cyanobacteriota > Cyanobacteriia > Cyanobacteriales > Nostocaceae > Amazonocrinis > Amazonocrinis nigriterrae. Next base: position 39,369 of record NZ_JAECZC010000027.1, read on the forward strand.
AGTAGGTGGTGTCGAACCTGATGCCATGATTGAGTTCGATAGTTGGGGTACTAAACCAGTCACTCCACACTAGACAGTGATGTCGCTGGGTGCTGGGTGCTGAAATGCTGCTGTAGTTGGTTGTAAAGCTACTGAGTTGTTGTGTGTAGAAGTTTTCTAATGTGCTGGCTGTGAAGTCTGCACAGTTGGTGTTGATGTGTAAGGCGACTTCAAACCCTTCTGCTGTGTAGGCGGCTGCCTGCTGGTTGGTTAGTGGGGAGTTGGGGAAGATATATGATGTGCCGCGTACACAATCCCAATTTTCGACTACGCAGTTGGCTGGACTTTTGGCTTTAAATTGGTCAAATCTTCCTGCTGTGCCGCCGTTGGCATGGTCGTCACCTGTCATGAGTACGACTGCTTTTTTGCCGTTGGGGAAGTACCAAAAACGTGGTAGTGGTTTTTTATCTAGGTTGATTTTGATGATTAGGTTGGCTAGCAGGCGTTGTTGTTCGTCGGCTTGAGGAATTGCGACTTTGTTGAGATTTACCCAATCTATTTGCATGTCGCTACTGGCGTTGCCAAAGAAGAGGTCGTCGGAACGAATTGGTGATAGTCCATCGCGTTCCTGGTTGGCCCAGGCGATGTTTCCTTGGCGTGTGTAGATGACTGAACGTGCTAGGTCGTAGGTAAATGCTGCTGCTGTACCGCCGTTGTTGCCGACGTTACGCACTGTGATGGCTGGGTTGCTGGTGGCTGTTGTGGCGTCTGTGTAGAGGTTGGCGATGCTAGATGCTCCGTTGAGTGTGTAACGGTCGGCTGTTCCGTGGTATTGGATGGTCTGGTCTACTATGCCGTAGCCTGCTTCTGTGGAGGTGTCTACAAGCAAATAGCTGTTGTCGAGGCTGGATGATGTGTCCAAAAGCCCCAATAATGTTGCTAGTTTTTTGTCGGGGCGCATGGCTATCAGGTTGCCGCCATCGGCTACCCAATCGGTGAATATGGCTACTTGATCTGTGCTGAGGGCGATTTCTCCTAGTAGCACTACGTCGTATTGTGCTAGTGTCTGTTGGCTGATGTCGGTGATGTCGCTGATGTTGAAGTTGTTTAATCCTTCGTTGAGTAGTATTTCGCTGTAGTAGTTGCTAAACGGGTTGCTAGTGCTGGTGACTATCAGTATTGATGCTCCTGATGACGATGCTGCTGAACCAACTAGTGTTTGTTTAATAGTGCCTACAGTACCTGTGATCACTGAGTTAATAGATTCTGAGGTCTTGCTTGTATTTAGGTTTAGGGATAAAAGGCTAGTAGCTGTGTTTAATAAGCTAGTTGTTAATTGGATTGTTTGTTTAACAAGTCCAGTTGCGGTGTCCCAAATGCTGATATCACCATTTTGGTATCCACTAGCAAAGGTAAGACCGTCTGGACTAACGGCAATGGCTTTGATGGCAGTATTTTGTATGCTGCGAAGAGTTGAGCGCAACTCTCCACTTGTGACGCCCCACAAGTAGATATTTTTGTCATCTCCTCCTGTGAGCAAGATTGTAGCATCGCGGTTGAAGGCAACTGTTCTCAGGGCTTTGGTGGCTTTACGCAGCACTTTTAGTTGTTGCCCTTTGCTCACATCCCACAACCTGGCTGTGGTATCTTGACTGACGCTGGCTAGTTTATTTGCGTCATTAGGGTCAGGACTAAAGGCCACCCCTGTAATTGCATCTGCGTGACCTAGTAGGGTTCGCTGTAGTTTCCCTTCTTTAATATCCCACAGGTTAATCCAACCGTTGTCATCTGCACTGGCTAAGAGTGTGCCACTGCTGTTAAAAGCTATGCTATTGACGAAACTTTCGTGTCCCTCCAGCACTTTCACTAGTTTGTTGGTTGTCAAATCCCAAACTGCAACTTTCGGGTCTTCGCCTGCACTGGCTAACAACTTACCGTCTGGACTGACTGCAATTGCCCTAGGTGGGTTCTCTGACCCTTGCAAGATTGGCAGTTTTTTGCCAGTGACTAAATCCCACTGCTGTACTACTGTGTCTCGGCTAACGCTTGTCAGTTTCCCATCCGCAGTGTACGCTAATGCCGCTATGGCAGCACCTGAGTCGTTTTTCAGGGTTTGCACCAGTTTCCCAGTACTGACATTGACCAATCCAATTTGCCCATCATCTGTACCGCTGGCTAAGATATTTCCTTTGGGGTTAAATGCGATCGCATTGACTTGGTTCGATTTCTGGGAACTATCTTGAGCCGTCGTATACCCTTCGATTTGACCCAAGAAAAGTATCAGTAATATTGTGCAGCAAAATATTATTAAGTATCTCAAACGTCGATTCATTGCATGATTATCCTTATGATAAAATCTTGTTTTTCAAACTGACACTCTCCTGTATGGCATATATGGCAATACTTCGCTTTACCAAGGGACATAACACTGAGTTGAAAAGTGCAAACGCACACAGCTTAGTTTGAGACTCAGATTTTATTGTTGTGCTGCCAGTCCTAATTTTTTTGGCACACAGTAGAACTAATTTTCTCAACTAATTTGTTTTTTTGATTACACTGATGCTGGCTAAGTACAATTAGCTCAAAGATGACATCAAGCCAGTAATTGAATGCATCATATGAGTGTGTATTAAACCCACCTCCTATTCAAGCCTTGCTATCAAGTGTAATTTGTTAGTTTCGCCACTTGGTAGACAGCATTTTGATTTTTTGTGTTTAATATTATCTTCATTCAGTACTATTACCAGACCTGTACCAGTTTTTGCAACAAAATGTCTAATATTATATTAATAAGCAGTTATTATGCTTGTAATTGATTTTTTTTCTTCAAAAAAAATCTTTCAGGTGGGTTTGATTTATCTACCAATAGGAGAAACTGCATCAGAGTCTCAGCCCCAAAGGTTTATTAAGATATACAAATTCGCTGGCAAGAAGATTGCCAGCGAACAGTGCCTCTTTGACACAAGCGATCGCTTTGGGTATATTTTGCTCAATTAGTAAAACTAACTATTATTCAGTGCCATTAATGAAATTTTTTCATTAGAATAAAGCCATTTCTGAAAATTGCCTTGACAACGCAACCATTCTTTATCTGTCATTGCAAACCAATCGGTATCTCGGTTTCTGCCACGTACGAACATATGTTGTCGAAAACGACCTTCAAAAATAAATCCCATTCTTGCAGCCGCAGTCCGACTCGCATGGTTTAAAGAATCACATTTCCATTCAATCCGACGATAACAATGGCGGTTAAAAAGATGTTTAAGCAGTAGAAACTGTGATTCTGTATTAACTTTCGTTTTGTGAACTGCTGGAGTCAACCACACATGTCCAATTTCAGCACGACCGTGGTTTGGAACAATCGCTAGCAATGCCACAATTCCTACCTGAGTATTTGTTGAGTTTTCAAACACTGTCCAAACAAGAGGATCGGACTTACCTACCATCTCCTTTTCCATCCAGTCTTTCATTGTGGAAGGGCTATCAAATGGGCCGTAAAATAAGTAGTTCCACACGGCTTCCTTTTGAGGACTGCCATGTGAAGCAGCATATAAAGCTTCCACATCTCTTTCTGGAAAAAGAGGTGTAAGTGTTACAAATTGGCCGTCGAGTTGAATAAATTCAGGTGGCTGCCAAGTTTGGTTTTTCATGATTTGATTGCTGATGCACAGACGGGTTGCTGACTGTTAACTGTTAACAGTCAGCAACGACCAATTCAAATTCAAGCCTACTGATTCCGCCAACGACGAGCAAACTCATTGAGGGTCTCTACTGGAATTTGGTTTTGCAGCCACTCTAATGCAGCCGTTTGATGAGTAAATTGGTTGGGATTGTAATTGAGACAGACATCTACTAGACGAATCGGTTGTTGAGTCACCGCTCGTAAGGCTACCCAAGTTTTAGCTCCGACAATTCCGTCTGCAACAAGACCACTGCTTTGCTGAAACTTAATGACTGCTGTCTGGGTGCTAGCACCAAAGATGCCGTCAACGACTAGCTTTGCACCTTTTGCATTGAGCAACTTTTGTAATTCAGATACAGCAGAACCAGAGTCGCCTTGGCGGAGTGTAGGATCTGCACTTTTAGCTGTTTGAGTATTAGTCATAGAACAACTCCTCTAATAATAAAGCTTGTTGAGTATATAGAAAGACTACATGAGTTGTCAGATGAGTTACGGAATAAATAATAAATTAATTTTACATGGCTTTTTTGGCTTGCCCAAAACTTGTATCTTTAACACCAAAAGCAGTCAAGCGATCGCACTTCATCAAAACTTTACTGATTAGATGAGCGCGATCGCACCATTCATGAAGAGTGCGTTACAGCAACGCCTTTTTTATCTATCTTGAGATAGTTGTGCCACAACGCAATGCTGTTCAGTTTTATCAGTGCTACAGCTATGGGCAAGAAAGCAACGCACTGGCTCCCATAGTTCATATTTTCTTTATAAATAACTTTGAGAAATTTATTAACTGAATGTTAAATCTGAATTTGAATTTAGAAATGTGTACACCTCTGTAAAAGTTTATTAATTATGAATACCAAGGTGGACATCAGTTTTAAGACGAGAAAGTCTTACAACAACATTATTTGTGTATAGCTAAATTGCCATTATCCTGAACCTCAAAAGTTTGAGCTTTATGTAAAGAATATTAAATTGTTTAATTAGTAATGCTAGTATTCAAGTATACGGTTTTGATAATATCAAGCAAAAAGGGTTTAGTTATGTTTGACACTTAGTTTCAAGGAATGTCTGACAAACTTTCACAACCACCAGAATTTCTCCTGATATGATTACAGACGAGGATATTCATGTGCTACTTTTGAGTTCAACGTTGTAAAAGTAAACAGCAGACACACATCCTGCTCTTGCAGTAATTCTGGTTAATGGTAAACATTCATAAGTATCTTTACTTAAATAAAGGTACTTATGAATAATGCTGACAAATTTTTGCATCAAAGTTTAATTTGTCTCCTCTGACAAATAATTAACTAGCTGGCTCTTGTGCGATCGCCATCAGTCTGCAATCAGCAAATGCCGTCTTTTATAGGACGGTGAATTTGTCCAGCGCAAAAAACTAAATATTTTGTAAAAACTAACGATTCTTGGAGAAGAAAATGAAAACAGCAACAGCAATGGTCACCTCTTTAGCAGTACTCAGTCTGACGACTGTTCCAGCTTTAGCTGCCGCTTACAAATACCAAGTCAACGGAAATAATGCCTATGCCTCTTTTTATCAATATGATGATTGCAGCTATACCGACGTTTACGTTTCTGCTTTTGACAACCTGACAAAAAGTGCGCCAGGCGCCCCAACTACCCAAGAAGGAGCTTCCCTCTCGTATAGTACCTACAACTATTGCAATGGAACATATTCGTATGGTTATGGCTTTAGTGACACCGCAGACGTGACAATTAGCAATTCATTGCAATCTGCCTCTTTGACTGGCACTTTCACACTTTATGATTATTACTCAGGAACTTCCAAGACTGCGGATGTCAATTTGACTTGGGCTGGTACGGGTAATACTTACCGTAGTAACTCTGTTAGCCACTATCAAGGGCCAGGCTACCTATCAAACTATCGCTCTAAAAGTACATCTCGTGACGCAACTGTCACGGGTACTGTTACCATAGACGGTACCAACGTGATTTCCGGTCTATCCTCCTATGCTGCAATCAGTTCTTCTAACTCTGGTTCACTGAATATTTATAAACCGAACTAGACATTAGACTGTAGTTGAATTAGCAAGACTTTTTTGTTGCAAAGTTGTTGTGCATTTAGGTTGCACATAAACTTGTAAGGGTTGTCCTTAGTCATTTGTGTTTACAAAGAGCAAATGACTAATAACGGTCTTTACTCAAAAAATGCAATATATAGGTGCATTAGCAAACCTTTGAGCCAAAAAAGAGTCTTCTCCTTTTGGGCAACATTAAGCCTGACTTTTCACGGTATGTGGAAAAGTCAGAGGGTGTGGGGTGTAGTAAAACTTTCTTTAGTTCCCTACACCCTACCTCCATTCTTGATGAGAGTTTCAGTACTTCCCGTGAAAACTCAGGAAATTAAGCTGATTTCCAGGTGCCATGGAAACTGTGGGGGATAACACTGGGTAATCCTAATTTACACACAGGTTCTTCATTCAGACGATCGCTATCAAATACCCAAACTTCGCTACTATCAGAATTACCATCGTACACCACTGTCAAAACCCAGCCTTGGTGAGGATTTTGGGTATCTTGGGCGTGGATGGGTTCTGTAACATAGCGATTTTCACCTAAGTCTGCTTCGGTGAGTGTTTCGCTATTGTAGTCAAAACGAGCGATCGCACCAAACCATTCGTTAGTGATATCTGCATTCTGTCCCAGCAATGAAAAATAAGTGTAACGGGAACTTTGTGCAACTTGCGATTGCGGCACTACTGGAAACTCACACTTGCGGTTGACAACTTGTTGTGCATTTATGACTTTACCCATTTGCGGATTCAGACGTACTTGCCAGAGTGTGCCATTAGCGATGGTGTGCGTTTTACCACTGGCAAATTCTCTCAAGAATTCATTACTTTGTTCAAAGTCTGAATATCTCACCACATCCAGAATGATTGTTCCTTGATCATCTTCATAGCCATTACCAAAATGCCAATGGAACCAAGGATCAGTTTCACCACGACTAACTAACGATAAGTTTTCCCGGTCAAAGATTAATACTTGCGTTCCTAACTGGGGTTTCCATAGCAGAGATTCGCTCAAGGTAGTTAAACCTAACAGCAATGGTAGTGTATTCAGTGCCATTGGAGGCATGAAAAACACTAGATATTTTTGTGTTAGCACAAAATCATGGATGACGGAGTAGCGGTCTAACTTGAAAGCAGTTTTTTGAATAATTTTACCAGTGCGATCGCTTCTGTAGAGGTTCAGCTGTACGGAACTGCCTATACTGACTCCAAAGTTAAAAATTTCGCCTGTGTGTGGATCGCGCTTATAATGAGCAGAATAAGGTAATCCTTTAGTTAACGCACCTAAATTATCTAAACCTATAGTTTCCAAAGTTTGCAAATCAAGGGCGTAGGGATTGGTTGCTTCCCACAAAGCCAACAGTTTATCAGGTAAAGCCAAAACTGAAGTATTGGCTGCATTCTTAAATTGCTGATTCCACCGCTTCCAGATAGGGCCTGGTGTGTGCGTTCCATAAACACCATAGAGAAAGCGTCCGGCTTGAGTTTCTGCTTGGTATTCTGCTGTTTGCACATAGCGATAGACTCCCGTGGCTCCTGCATCGGTAAAATGGACAGCAAGAATTGCGCCATCTCCATCAAACCAGTGTCCCACAGACACACCACCGCGTTCTAAGCGTGCTGGGCCATTACGGTAAAGTGTACCGCGCAAGCCATCGGGGATTTTGCCTGAGAGGATTGGCAGTTGGGTTAAAGGAAATTCAGTTGCAGGTTTTGCGATCGCGCCTGCCCAAGCTTTTTTACTTGACTTTTTCTCAATTGTCTGCATATAAAATTGTGGTTTTATCAGTTAAGGATGTATAAACACATTTTTACATTTTCATTTGTGTTGCAATTTTTTTACAATGCCTTTAGCTGCGGAGATATAAAGGTTTTTGCTTGGGTGAAGAGATAAAATTTGTCGTTACCACAGAGTTTGCATTGATAAGGAAAATAAACCCTGTGGTTATGAATGAATATTCTGTGGTAACCAATGATTATTCATTGATAAGGAACCTTTAAGCTGTCGTTACCACGACTTAAACTGTGGTTATGAATGAATATTCTGCGGTAACCAATGATTATTCATTGATAAGAAACCTTTAAGCTGTCGTTACCACGGCTTAAGCTGTGGTTATGAATGAATATTCTGCGGTTACCACAGGGTTTAATTGATAAGTTAAATTAAGTTAGGATAGATAGTTATAATTTCCACAGTTATTGCACCCCACCCCCAACCCCTCCCCGCGTGCGGGGAGGGGAGATAAAGCGTAGCTTTAGCGGGGTGGGGTTCTTCGGTTTTAATAAGTAATCAAGCGGACGTGATATTAAATCAAGTCTGTAGTCACAACAGCCAAAGCTCTGCTTATATAGCACAAGCCTTGGTGTTTAGGACATCAACAGATGATAAAATCTAGACACAAAAAGACTTTTCACCCAGTCCCCAGTCCCCAGTCCCCAGCTATATTTGCAGGATGGGAAATACTTTTCATGCTATCAAAAAACCAACAACATCCGCGGCTCTATTGCTTCCCAGGTTTGGGGTGACACCCGTACTGCTGCTTGTTTGCACTGGATAATCAGGTGATTGGCGTAGAGATAATTATTCAGTGCTTCCGCCTCTTCTTTAGAGAAATTAACCATGTCTTGGGTGAGATGGAAAGCATTGAGTAAGGTTTGTTGCAGGTGTTTGCGAAATGCTTGACGGACTTCTTTTGACTGTTGATCATCAGGAATTTTAGCTTTTAGGTCTTCAAGTTGGTCAATCAGCATAGTAAAATCAACGTCATTGAAGATTTTTGATTCTTCAAGTTGACGAGTGTATTTAATGGCGTTGGCGTAGGCGATGACGATGGCGATGACGATGGCGATGGCGTTGACGTTGGCGTAGGCATAGGCGTTGGTGATGGCGTAGGCGTTGGCGTAGGCTTTGGCGATGGCGATGGCGTAGGCGTTGGCGTTGGCGATGGCGATGGCGTTGGCGTTGGCGATCGCTACTGCACGTTTCCCCACTGGTTTATAATTCCCTTCAGATCCGGCTGTTATTTGTTCTGCCCACTTTAATAAAGCTTGCAATTTTGGCGTGTTAATATACTTTTGCGCTTCCTTTTCCATTAGCAATAGCAACTCATCTGCACCACCGCGCATTAAACCAGCTACTAGTAAAAATACTTCTTTCCAGCGTCTATCTATCAAATGTTCAGTAACTAATTTTTCAACTTGGCGATGGTCATCAATATATTGTGCTGTTAAATATTCTTGTAGCGTCAGATGAGAAAAAGAATATACTTCCTCTGCTCGTTCTACCAAAATTCCTTGTTGAACAGCAATAGCATCCAAAACTGCCTCACCATTTAAATGTTGAGGTGCATTCAAATTATTCGCTAAAAATGCTTTGATTTGCTGAACAATATCACGCTGAGCAAAGAATAGCTTGTCAGACTCAAAATATGTATAAGCAATTTCTGATAGTAATATCTCTTCTAATTCTGTATGCAGTCCTTGATAAATTTTGTCTCGGTTGATTCGCTTTTCTGATGCCCATTCTTCTAATAATATCCGCAAAGCCTTACGATAAAGAACACTACGATTATCTGGAAAGTTTTGCGATCGGTCATATACTAAACACAGAAATGTCAGTAATAAAGGCGTGTGTGCCAACTCTTTAGCAGCAGAATTTTCTGACTTTTGTAGCAACTCCCAGCATTTCTCACTTGTCTTTACCTGTCTATCTACTTCTGAGTGAAACCAGTTATCAATAAATTGCTGAATTTGGACATCATCAAAATCTGCCATTGCTACATCGCTAAAGCGGCGAAAACCACTACGATGAGCCGCTGTGCGACAAGAAGCAATGAAGCGATTTTGATCGTACTTGTCAACAAAGTTTTGAATTTGGTTAATTGCCTCTGTCAAGTTTTTTTGTGGTACTTCATCCAATCCATCTAGCAAAATTAGTAACTTGCCTTTTTCTAAAGCTTTAGCTGTAAATTCTTCAGGGAATGGAAAGCGACAGATACCAAACTCTTCAGCAATTAGTTTTTCAATATCGATATTGCTTGTCAACCTTTTCAATTCCAGAAAAACTGGTATACAGTCGTGCTGAAATTCTGCTTTTTTACCTTTCAGTGCTTCTAGTCCCATCTTTCGCAAAAAGGTAGACTTACCTGCACCAGGGCCACCAAGTACCATCAGATATTGCTGAACATTAGCAACTTTAATTCCTGCTTGTTTACCCCTATCTTGAGATAGAAACCTGCGGCCATTAGCTTGGCGATAGAATTTTTCTAAATTTTCAATAGATTCAAAACTACGTATACCATCATGATCTAAAAATTGAACTGCCGTATAGACCGATTCCAACTTGACATGTTCACGCATTCCCAATACTTTGAGAATACCGTGCCGTTCTTCGTAGTTTTTGACATATTGCTTTGATGCAGTGAAAATTAACTCTTGAGTTGTTTTATCTACACTATTGGCAACCGTTCCCAAAAGCTTACCTGCGCCTTCCCGAAGCATTTGAAAAATCGGAACAGCTAACCTAATAACGGTTTGTTCAGCTAAAGATTCCACTCCTGACATAAAATTAACAATAAATATATTTGAAATTTACAAGATTATTGTAATATTTTGTAGTCTCCAGTATAGCAATTCACTGACTTTAATATAGTAGGGTGCGTTATGGATTGAGTCCTAACGCACCGAAAAAGTGTGATGCTACTTTCTTACATCTCTCACATACTAGGCAAGTCACCTTCAGGCAAGATATTATTGATGCTGAGTACCCACGGTATACCTTTGTCAACTGGAGAACTGACAGTAATTTTAGCTGTGTTAGTGAACTGTTTTAACTTGTCAGTAAAATGGGGAATAGTTTTCATGATGTTGCGATAACTTTCCATATTGTGACAAATCATGATCAATGTCAGAATGCCACTATTGATTCGGAAATACCAATGGCAACTACATAATAAGGTACGTGTCATTTGATCGCACGCCAAGAAAAAGCTTTTTTTAGTTGCTTCTTCAAGTTGCCTGAATAGTATTTCACTCATCCTTGTTGTTTGATCTGAAGGCAAATCATCTGGAGGTAGACATGATTGATTCATAAGATTTTGGTTAGCAGCAAAGTATAAAAGCTGCGGTTAAGATTGGTATTAGGGCATAGGGCATAGGGCATAGAGCATAGGTGGGCCAGTACCTTGGCAAACAAAGCTGGACACCAGTCCCCAGCCCAAACCTTTAATTACTTATTTTTCATGTGTCAGTCGTATTAGCATTATTGTTCTTGCGTGACAATTAAGAGCAAATCTAACCATAACTGGGGATAAGCTTCCTTAAGATTCGACAAAGGATCACGCATCAAATTGTTAGCATTCAAACAAACAACTTCAACTAATCCCACATATTCGGCTACTTCTCTGAGTAGGTTTTTTTGCGCTTCTACAGTATGAATTAGTTTGTCTGGACAATAAATTCCAATGTATTTTGCATGGCAAATGCAACTTTTTAGATTTGCTCTTGTTAAATAAGGCTTAGGATTAATTACCTTCACATAACACTGACGTAGTAATTTCCATACCTGTGGGTGAGCGTGTTCGATAATTACAGTAAATTGGTGCGCTAAGTCTTCTTCGGTAATCATTATTCTCTCCATTGCTGTAATGCAAACAACTATAATTGCATTTCATCTATTGCACTTTTGGTAAATACCCAATTGTGCAATATATGTCTGCATATTCCTTTAAGTGAAAACGGTAATTTTTTTACTGAGGGTAAAATTTACCCCAAACAGCAAAATTGGTTGGTGATATATTGCTTACGGCTTGTATGACTCGCCTATCAAGCATCTAAACCCAAACTAATTTCTAAAACTGTATTGAACGCTACTTAATACCATAATAGTTGGTATAAGCAAAAATTCTTCAAAATCCCTTATTTGGAGATGATTAGAGGGTTTTGAGTTCTAAGGAGGAGGTAAAAAAAACAAATTAGTGCAAAAAAAATTGCCGATTGCAAAAAAACTTGCTATTCTTTGAATAGAGGGAATCAAGACAGCGAAAGCACAAAAGGTCGTCCGAGAGAAATGATATAAACTCACTGACCATGCTTTTGCCTTGGCAGATTTAGTTAAATCCGCTACGGCTTTTTAAAACTAACAGACAAAGCCAATGAAGCAGGATAATGATCTCCGTAACAACTTGAAGTCAATCAGAACCCGCCTAGGCATGAGCCAACAAGATTTGGCAAACTTAGCTGGTGTCACCCGTCAAACTATTAGTGGTGTAGAGTCGGGACAATACGCTCCCTCAGTGGCTATCACACTTCGTTTAGCGAAAGCGCTTGGCTGTCAAGTAGAGGATTTATTCTGGTTAGAGCGGGATTTACCTGAAATTGAAGCAGTGCTTGCCAAACCTGTTCCTGCTGGTCAGCAGACGCGAGTCAGTCTGGCGCGTGTGGGAGGGCAATGGGTAGCTTATCCTTTGATTGGCAAGGATGCTTTTCGCCAAGATATGATTCCGGCTGACGGAGAAACTCGCATAGATAAGGATAAAGTTCGAGTCCGGCTTCTAGACGATAATTTGGACACACTTCACAACACCGTTGTGATTGCTGGCTGTGCGCCTGTGATTTCACTATGGGCAAGAGCTACCGAACGTTGGCATCCCCAACTGCGAGTCCAATTTAACTTTGCTAACAGCATGTCTGCATTGCAGAGTCTATGCCGAGGTGAGGCTCATATCGCTGGGACGCACCTTTATGACTCGAAAACTGGTGAGTATAATACTCCTTTTGTTCGAGATGTTCTGGCTGGAAGAGAAGCAGTTTTGATTACCCTCGGTGTTTGGGAGGAAGGACTTTTAGTCAAGTCTGGTAACCCGATGGGAATCAAAACAGTTAGTGACTTAGTGGAACGGGGAGCCACTATTGTCAACCGCGAAATTGGTGCTGGTAGTCGTTTACTTTTAGAACAAACACTCCAAAACGAGCAGATACCATTCCATGCTGTCCAAGGCTTTGACCATATTGTCACAAGCCACCAAGATGTTGCCCAAGCTGTAGCATTAGGAGTTGTGGATGCAGGTATCAGTACGGCATCTGTAGCTACCGCCTTTGGGTTGGGATTTATTCCCTTACATCAGTCAAGATACGATTTAGTGATTCTCAAGGAATATCTGGAAGAAGCGCCAGTACAGCAATTGCTCAGTACTTTGGGGCATCCGATGGTTCACTCACAGTTAGAAATTCTCGGTGGTTACGATATCAGTAAAATCGGGGAAGTTGTCGCAACCGTTTAGAGTCGATTGCAAGTAAAGGTTGGTTGTGTGGTTTAAGGAAAACTCTGCGTAAATTTAAATACCTGCTGCAACCACTCTCTGGGTATGAGCAACCAAATGGATTTTGCGACAACAACTGAGATATTGCAAAGTGCTGAGGAGCCACTGCGGTCTTGGGCAAAGCCCAAGTGGAGCATGTGGCGTTGCTGAGTGCTTTATTAGTGCTGAGTGCTGAGTGAAAAAGCAGTTATCAGTCATCAGTTATCAGCCATCAGTTATCAGTCATCAGTCATCAGTCATCAGCCATAACTAATCATATGTACTCAATACTAGATGTTTTTGTTGTAGAGCGATCGCCTCCAACGACGTTCTACTAACCGGTCACATCTGTAACTAATCAGTGTGAACACAAAAACGCTCCAAAAGACCCACCAAACAAACTATTGCAGGAAATATCATCATGTCCGACGAAAAAATTAGACAAATAGCTTTCTACGGTAAAGGCGGTATTGGTAAATCTACCACCTCTCAAAATACCTTAGCCGCTATGGCAGAAGTAGGTCAACGCATCTTGATTGTCGGATGTGACCCCAAAGCAGACTCCACCCGTTTGATTCTCCACTGTAAAGCCCAAACTACTGTGCTGCACTTGGCTGCGGAACGAGGCGCTGTAGAAGACTTAGAACTTGAAGAAGTGGTGATTGAAGGCTTTCGAGGTATTAGATGCGTAGAATCTGGTGGGCCAGAACCTGGTGTAGGTTGCGCTGGTCGTGGGATCATCACCGCTATCAACTTCCTCGAAGAAAACGGCGCTTACAGTGGGGTAGATTTCGTATCCTACGACGTGTTAGGTGACGTTGTATGCGGTGGCTTCGCCATGCCAATTCGCGAGGGGAAAGCACAAGAAATCTACATTGTTACCTCCGGTGAAATGATGGCGATGTTTGCTGCTAATAACATTTCTCGCGGTGTTCTCAAGTATGCTCACACTGGTGGTGTGCGCTTGGGTGGTCTAATTTGTAATAGCCGCAAAACTGACCGAGAAGACGAACTGATTACCACCCTAGCATCTCGTTTAAGCACCCAGATGATTCACTTCGTCCCCCGTGACAACATCGTGCAACACGCTGAATTGCGGCGGATGACTGTCAATGAGTATGCACCTGATAGCAACCAAGCAAATGAATACCGTAAATTAGCAGGCAAGATTATCAACAATACAAATCTTGCCATTCCTACACCCATCGAAATGGACGAGCTAGAAGATTTGTTGATTGAATACGGTATCCTCGAAAGCGACGCGGACAAAGAAAAATTAGTGGGTGTCAGCATAGCTGCTGAAGAAGCTGCTAAAAAGCAAGAAGATGCTGAAGGCGAAGCACTAGAAGCACTGCAAAAAGGCAACGTAGAAATACTTGCTGGTAACTAGAACAAGTTATGAACATTAATCTGTCAATGTTAACGCGGTAAAACCGCTCTTGTAAGTTTTTTGTTTTCTCCTTCTTTCCATTGGTTGGTCATTGAAGTTAATTAGGGAATGGGAAATCCTCTTTTTCATTCCCTTTTATTTCATGCTTGAAATATGCAGCTTTTTTTAATCCAGCTAACATATAAAAACTTTTATCTCTTGTCACCAAAATGAAACCTACCTCAGAACAAATTAACCATTCACTCAGTGAGTTAAATGGCGAAAAACAACAACATAAGCCAATTTTTAGAACAGTCAGCAAAAGTTAAGCTTTAACATGAGTTTGATGAGTACTGTTTTGACCCCTCTCCAAACCTCTCACGCCAGTTTGCTCAAGTCGGGAAACCCTTCCTGTGCAACTGGCTCCCCTATAAGGAGAGAGGCTTAAAAACCAGATACATATTACCAATAATGTTGGTAATATGTATCTAACGATACAATCTTGTAGAGCTATTTTAGCTTTGATAGTTAGTATCAAGCCGTATACGCCATGTGTGAATATACCAACCAATGTCAGCAAGCTAGGCGCAAACTTCTGCATTGACTAAAAAATAGGTCTTCTACTTTCATGAATCCAGCACAGCTAAGACAAACAACTGTGAAGGCGAGGTATATTGCAAGAAAACTTCGCCGCCGCTTTGACCTCAGACAATGTGCGATCGCACCATCTTTGCTGACTTGGTTTGAGGTCATTGGCTACACAGTTTTGTTAGAACCAGATATTGCTTGGGGGAAGTATCGCATAGGACGCAGTAGTTATAGTGAAGTGGTTTTACGGGATAGACTTCATAGTGCTTTACACAAGATTAACCCGACAAAACCCCATGAAGCGATCGCTAAAGCTATTCATCAGGTGACTTGCACAGAGAGTTCTGACTTACTAGAAAATAACCGCCGCTTTCACAAACTTTTGACCGATGGTGTTGAAGTTGAATACCTCTTCAACAAAGAAATAGTCCATGACAAAGTATGGCTCATTGATCCATCTAATCTACTGAACAATGATTGGTTAGTTATTCATCCCTTAACTGTAGTTGAAGGGAATTATGCTCACTGTCCTGATGTAGTTGTCTTTATCAACGGTTTACCATTAGCAGTTATTATCTCAATTCAACCGAGTGATGAATATGCCACATTCAAAGCAGGTTATCAACGAATTAAAACTTACTTACAACAGATACCAAAGCTGTTTGTTTATAATACATTCCTAGTTATTACTTGCCAAAATCGTTGCCGAGTTGGTACATTAACTTCGGATTGGCAAGAGTTTTTACCTTGGCACACAATTGATGGTGAAGATTTTACTGTCTTGGGTGCAACTGAGCTAGAAGTTTTAATTCAAGGCATTTTTGACAAACGGCGTTTCTTGGAACTAATAAAGCACTTCATAGTTTTTGATTCCAATGGAATTAGCATCAGTAAAAAATTGCTTCGACGACCTTTTTGTACTGTACAGTAGCCAGTTGATTTATCCTATATTATCCCAGAGCCATACCACTAGTTTCAGATACTAATAATTTACCCTCACCGTTATAAAACCAAACATAACCTTCTCCTCCTCCTTTACCAAAATGACCTAATTTGCGATAATCTTCTTCAATACCCTTGGTAAATCCTTTAACCATATCATAATCAGCAATCAAAACTTCACCTTTGTTTAGTTCAATAATTTTAGTTGGTGCAAATGTAGCCGTCACCACTTGAGCTTTTTGCCCAGGTAAAGCTGACAGAGCAATTCTCCATCTCCCATCATCAGAACCAGCAATTTGGCGGAACTTTAATCGTTTAGTACCTATAACTACATTGTCAGAACAAAACTGAAATACACCATCATCAAACTCCCATTGTTCGTGTTCTAATATTTCAATATTGGTGTAATGCAAAAAGTCTCCTTTTTGTCTAGGTTCGAGTTTAACCGTACCAGTACCTCTATAAACAGGAGCGTTGTAATCTATGTCTGTCCTCAAAGATATCCAGATATCTTTTAAGCGGTTATCAGTTTTATAAACACCATAGGTTAATTTACCAACACAACTGTACATCGAACCTTTTTGAATGACAACTCCAGAGTTTTCTAGCTTGATTTCAACTTGTTGAACAAAAGGAATATCTTTGGTAGGGTGATAATATCTGTTAGTTTCTTTATTAATATTGTTTTCTAAATACCATAAATCTGTTGGTTCTAAAATCTTTACTTGGTGCTGCATTAATTTTTACCTTTGATTTTGCTGAAATTCTCAAAGTATAAATTATAAGTGACCAGGTGATAATTGCCTGGCTGAATTTACATAATTTGATTTGTTTTTTATTGCTACTGGGCTTTTTTGTGTAGCGAGATTGCTCAATGGCTATTATCAGTTAAGGTAGGATGTATTAGGCGGATATTTTTGATATAATTTGTCATTAAACATATGATTCAAGAGTTTAACGCACCGTGTTATGCATCGGTGCGTTAGGCTGAAGCCATAACGCACCCTACTGGCGTGGCTACTTAAGATTTACTTTATAAATAGTTTCTTGCTGTTCTATAAAAGCATACCAAGCCCCATACCCATCGGCAGCAAGATTGTAAGTGGAGCGATTATTAATTTTGCTATTATTGGGAACTGCTATCAACGTAACTGAAATTATCACTCTTCAAGCGATTTTGTAGTAGTAACCAGCCGACTAAAACAAGCAACGCACCAAACACCAAAAAACCTATATCCCAAGCTAACTGATTCGGCCCTGGTTTCACATGATGGATACCCAGAATTTGGTGGTCAATGACTCCTTCAACCACATTGAATAACCCCGCACCCATCAGCAAAGACCCAACAAAGGTGTGTGATGACCAAGGAACATCTTTACGACCTCCAGCCCGCCACAGCAATGCTACTCCTATTACAGTTAATATCCAATCTAGGGCATGAAACAAGCCGTCCCATACCATGTTCAAATCAATATTAGAGGTGGTGGAGAGAGGTCTAATGTTACTCAACATATGATGCCATTGCAGAATCTGATGGAGCAGGATGCCATCAACAAAGCCTCCCAAACCTAGACCAAGGAAAATTCCAGCTACAACCAGTGGCATCTGCTGATGTCTTATACCACTTTCTATCTCCATTGTCAACCTCGCAGACAAGTTTCTCTGACACAATAAAATTTTTTCCTAGCAATATCTTCTCTCTAGAGGCAAGTCTTGAGTTTCAATCTAAAGTTGACAACTTCCTGTTAGCATCTACAGGCATTATAGAAGTTGATATATAAAAGAGAAATTTTCATATGACCATTTACTTTTACAAGGTTTGGCAGCCTTATGGTTGTTTTTCTAACTTTTCTCCCCACGGAATCCACATCCAAGGTACTTACTGGTCAACGGTGGAGCATTATTATCAAGCACAAAAGTTTGTAGATAGTATAGATTCAGTAATTATACCTATAATACGTGCCGCTGAAACCCCAGAAGAAGCTGCTGCTTTGGGACGATGTAGCACACGCCAATGTCGCCCAGACTGGGAAATAGTCAAAACCCAAGTTATGCGACAAGCAGTACTCAAAAAGTTTCTCACTCATGCAGATATTAGAGAAATTCTTCTGACCACAGGTGATGAGATATTGGTGGAGAACTCGCCAACTGATTATTTCTGGGGCTGTGGTGCAAATAAAACTGGTCAAAACCATCTCGGCAAAATTCTCATGAGTGTACGTGAAGAAATTCGCCAATTATGTTTATCTACAGTAATTTCTGCTGAATTTATGTCTGAATAGTTACTAAAACTAATAATTTCACAGTGTGAGGGGGATGTTGATATTCCCCCCCCATGCATAAACTTATTACAAATTAAATAAGTAAAATTGCTTATTTAATTGCTATTAAATTTCAAAAATTTGTAAAAAAGCATCAGAAATATATAAAAATATTTTGAGTTGTATAATTTGCATAATTTTACCGTATACATTTTTATATTTGAGGATATAAAATTAATTGTTTATTAATAATATTATTAAAATTATTGACTATTAAAAATCTATAGTTACAAGTAGGGTTCGGCATCTAGCAAGGGTTTTGTGTAGAGTTTTATATCTTTATTTTAGGTATACCCGGTAATGGCATATCCAAATAACCCAAGTGGTTCGCCGCAAACCTTCAACCACGAAGGTTTATTGCATCAGATAACAAGCCAAATTAGGCGATCGCTCGAACTACAAGAGATATTAACAGCTACCGTTGCTGAGATTCGCTTATTTTTAGCTACAGACCGAGTGATGATGTATCGGTTTGATGCTGATGGCAGCGGTGAAGTCATTGCCGAATCTATTCATAAACAGTCTCTACCATCACTGTTAGGATTGCATTTCCCAGCAGATGATATTCCTATTGATGTCAGAGAGATGTTTCTGTCGGCGCGACAACGTTCAATAGTGGATGTAGCCAGTGGCAAGATTGGACTATCGCCACTAGAAACAGAAACCAGCAAACCTCTGGCAACAGGAAGTATTCACTATCGGCAGGTAGACCCTTGTCATCTTCAATACTTAACAGCAATGGGCGTACAGTCTTCGCTGGTAGTGCCGATTTTATATGATGACTATACTGGACAATCAGCAAAGCCTCAATTGTGGGGATTATTGGTATCACACCACAGTCAACCGCGCACGATTTTAAAGCGGGAACTGAAAGTAGTGCAACAAGTTGTGGATCAAGTGGCGATCGCGATCGCTCAAAGTAATTTACTCACTGAAGCTCGTGCTAAGCAAGAGCGAGAAGCTACAATTAATCGAGTGAATACACTGTTACATCAACTACCCACAATTCAATTGCAGGAAGGGTTAGAAGAAGTCATTGCTACCTTTGGTGGTATTGGTGGTAGACTTTACGTTGATTACAGTGCAGAAGTTTACACATGGGGCGAACAACCAAAACTGCCCTATGAGTTAGAAAACAGCGTCATCGAACAGCATCCCGTCTGGCAAAAGTGGATAGCTGAATTTAAACCTGGTAATGTTTGGGCAATTACTGACCTCTACAAAGAACCGCGTTTGCGAGTTTTGGCTGGTGCGTTCCAATCTACTCAGATTCGTGGATTGTTGATCATTCCCTTACATTATCATCAAAACTTTATCGGTGTAATCAGTATTTTCCGTGCTGCATTTGACAGCGAAATCTTGTGGGCGGGACACTGTGACCAAAGTCAGCGCCAACAGCTACCCAGGCTTTCCTTTGAGGTATGGCGAGAACAAAGAAAAGGACAAGCACTTGAGTGGAAAAGCGAAGAAATTTCACTAGGAAAAGCTTTTTGCTATCACTTTGCGATCGCAATTCAGCAGCAGCAAATGTACCAACAAGTACAAACGCTGAATGCCAACTTAGAATGTCGGGTACAAGAACAAACCGCTGAATTAGAAAAATCATTACTACTTACCAAGGTACTTAACCAAGTTACCCAGCATATCCGCAGTACATTGGACTTGAAAACCACTTTGCAAACCATCGTCCGGGAAGTCCGTCCCCTGCTAAATTCAGACCGGATGTTGATTTTCCAGGTAACCGGTGAATCTGATGGGGAAGTGATTGTTGAAGAGATTAACGGTGACTGGATGTCGATGTTGGGAATCAAAGCGCCAAAAGATTGTTTTCCCGATGAATATGCTCGTCTATACTTTCGAGGAAGGGTAAGAGCCATTGATGATGTGTCAATGGATTCTTTGAGTGCTTGTCATCGAGAGTTTTTGCAAAGTCTGCAAGTGCAAGCTAATTTAATCGTTCCCATCAACATCAATACGCAACTTTGGGGCTTACTCATTGCCCATCAGTGTGACGCACCTAGAAATTGGCAAGATGCAGAAATTAATTTATTGCAACAACTAGCAGATCAAGCTGCGATCGCTATTCAACAAGCACAACTCTACGAACAAAGCTGTGTTGCCGAAACACAAGCAAAAGCCAAAGCTGCACAATTAGAGCATACCTTACATCAACTCCAAGAAACACAAGCAAAATTAATTCAGTCAGAAAAAATGTCTGGCTTAGGACAGTTAGTAGCGGGTATTGCACATGAAATCAACAATCCCGTTAACTTTATCTACGGCAATCTGTACCACGCGAGCAATTATACAGAACAACTTCTAGAACTGGTGAATCTTTACCAGCTGCACTATCCATACCCGAAAAACGAAATTCGCTCAGCAATCGAAGCGATCGATTTAGACTTTTTGGAAGAAGATTTACCAAAAATCATGTCCTCTATGCAAGTCGGGGCCGATCGCATCCGTTCTATAGTCTTGTCATTACGCAATTTTTCTCGCCTAGATGAAGCTGACAACAAACCCGTTGACCTCCATGAAGGCATAGAAAACACCTTATTAATTTTGCACCATCACCTCAAAGCAAATGCTGATTTGGCTGCCATTGAAGTCATTAAAGACTATGGCAACCTACCACGGGTAGAATGCTACGCTGGACAGATGAATCAAGTATTTATGAATGTTATTAGCAATGCCATTGATGCCCTAGAAAAGCAAAGAACAGTAACAGCAACAAATTCTCTGACTCCACCTCAGATTTGGATTTCTACTAGAGTCTCAACAGACAAATCACGCTTGCTAATTCGCATTGCTGATAATGGTTCGGGAATGACTGAAGAAGTCAGAAAACGAGTTTTCGATCCGTTTTTCACTACCAAGATGGTAGGTAAAGGTACTGGACTAGGATTGGCAATCAGCTACCAGATTGTTGTAGAAAACCACGGTGGAATGATGGAATGTATTTCAGAACCAGGCAAAGGTACAGAATTCTGGATTGAGATTCCTATTAAATTGCAAAGATAGGGAATTGGGAATGGGGAATGGGGAATGGGGAACTCGGGGCCCCCTGTGGGGATAAGGGGCAATGGGGAATAGTAAAGACACTTTTCAAAAGTTAATAATTTTTGAGTTTTTGCTTAATAAAACATCATATATTTGACGCAATTTTTGCCATTGGGCTAAATGTAGGGTGGGCATTGTAATGACTACCTTACTAATAGAATTCAAAGTAAAGTTTAATTGCAAAAATATCCACGTTAATCTATTGGTGCTAATCTAATAATTGAAGCTAATAAAGCTTCCCTGGCAGATGCAACAGCTGAATTTGTAATAAAGAAAGAGGTAAAAGACGCTGTTTGATTTATGTCTGTCTCGCCAAAACACAACAACACCCAACGCGAACGCCGATATTTCCTCAGGTTATGGAAAATCAGGGGGCGCTGTAACTGATTTTCATTACTTGTTTATAGTGATGAAAGGTAAGTACATCCCTGGCTAGTATAAACAAGGAGAGGAAATGTTGAGAGCTAGTAGAAGTTTGGGTGTTGTTGTATTGTAATGGTTGTCATTAGTTCTTTTTCCTTTATCCTTTGTCAAGACGAATGACAAAGGACGATCCGATACTGACTCCTAATCCAAAATCTCAAATCTAAAATCCAAAATAGTATAAGCTTGTAAAAAGTCGAATAGCAACAGAAATTTGAAATAGCGCCTTATGTCAATTATTGCGCTCAGAGCATGGTATCTTCAGGATTATGAACCGATCGCAGAACTGGAAAAACGCCCACCAGACATCCGCCTCAGTAAAAAAAGTCTACTGAGATCGGGATTAAGAGCGGATTTTTTAGAAGACAGCGACGAAGTTAAGCAATCAACTTGGTTTGGGCGCTATCTGGAAGGGGAAAATATAGAATTTTATATTGAAGGTAGTGGTGGCTATTGTGTAGCCAACATTGACTTAATCAGTCATGAAATTTATTTCACTAAGCAAGCGTTGTTGGCTCAGTTAGAACCTATCATTTTTTTATGCTATCAAATTGAGTATGCCCCAGCCAGGGATGCCTTAAAAGAGGGACTAGAAAAAACTTTGGCAGCTTTGAATTTGCGATCGCGCCTACCCTTAACATTAGTAGAATCTTATCGTCCTAGTGATGCTCCTCTACGGCTAAATCGTACGATGATGCGAAAAATTCGTAAGAGTTTGTTGTTTATTGCAGACACTACACCTATTGCTAGTATTACAGGTAAAGAAACTACTCAATTAATTCCGAGCCCAAATGTCTGTGTAGAAATTGGCTATGCGATTCAAAGTAAGCGTTCAGAACAAATTTTGTTAGCGCAGATGCAACGCCCAGACATCGAAGGACAATTTCCTTTTGATTTACCTACACAACAAATTCTGCAATTCAAAGATAGCAAAGAACTAAACAAAATCCTCAAACCAGCCATTGAAAATCAGCTAGCAAGATTCAAATTGTTTTTTTGAAACTCTAGTATTTGGTAATTGGTAATTGGATTCTACTATTACCCATTACCCATTATATTATGTCCGCTTAATTACTTATTAAACCGTAAGAACCCCACCCCACCAAAGCTACGCTTTGTTTCCCCTCCCCGTTCACGGGGAGGGGTTAGGGGTGGGGTGCAATGACTGTGGGAATCATAACTAATTAACCGGACTTGATATTACCCATTACCCATTACCTATTACCAGGTAAACCAACTATATCGTAAGTCATTAGCCGAACTTGATATCAAACACTTTGCTCCTTTCATATTTTTCCATACTCAAAATAAACGAACAGGCTTATTTTGTAACTGGGAAGAAATTAATTTTACCCGCTCAACGACATCAATCATATATTTATAATCTGGTACTTTTCCATTAGGAACATAGCCTACTTCTTGAGCCAAAACCGCAGGAACTTCACTCAAAACTTTGCGGATATATTCTTGACGGTTGCGTTCTACAGTAGATCCAATCAAAACTACACCAGGGGGAACATAGTGAGGATCTGTGTAGAGGATGCGAAACTCTGTTTGGCGTAACTGGGGACTGTAGAGATCCAATTCTGCTTTCGAGATAGCCCCAGCGTCAGCTTTGCCTTCAGCCACTAATTCTAAAATGTTTTTGGGTGTAGGTGCAGATAATATCTCAGCCAGTGTCAACCCATAAAGATTGTAAAGCGGTAAATAATATCCTGTTGCTGAACCTGGTTGACCTAAAGCTACTGTTTTACCTTGTAGCTGTTTTAAGTCTTGAATTGGACTGTCTTTGCGAACGACTAATACTGAGCGCAAATTACTCACACCCACTAAAGGTAATACAGGTATATACTGATAACGAGCGATCGCCACAGCGGCTAATCCTGGCGGTGCAAATACCAATGACCAAGCTTGAGATGATAGGCGTTCAATAGCTTTATTTTCATTGAAAGCAGGCTCTAGCCGAGTGCGTGCTTTTGTTTTTTGCGCCAGAATGTTACTAAATTTAGCAAATTTGTCAATTATTTCTCCACCTCCATCATAATTGATCACACCAATGGTTAACACGCCCTCAGACTTTGGTGTTGATTTGCATCCAGTAACCGTACAACATAGCAGCTGTAAAATAAACAAACGACGTGAAAATTTCCCAGACATCATTAATTATGGTTCAGAAAATTATTTGAATCTCAAAGTTTAACTAGATAGTTATTTGCTGACAAAAATTAACATTTATTGATTTTTTGAGTGGTATTTTTATAGTAGTTATCAGCGACATTTAGATTAATTCAAATCTTAGTTTCCTTTGTATAGTTTGATGAATTCAATAATATGTTAAAAAACTTAAAAATTGGTACTAAATTTAACTTAATTTTGATGCTGGTTTTTCTAGTCAGCATTTTTGTAACTGGTCTAGCCTTATCCAGAGTACTGGAGCAGAGAGCGCAAAATGAAGTGACTTCTCAAGCGCTGATTTTGATCAAAACGATGAACTCTGTTAGAAGTTATACACAAAATCGGATAAATGGTCTGCTAGCACCTAGGTTAGCTACGGAGCCAGCCTTTATTCCAGAAACAGTACCCGCGTTTTCAGCTACAGAAGTATTTGAGTATCTACGTAAAAACCCTGAATACGAAAATTTTCTTTATAAAGAAGCAACTCTTAATCCCACCAATTTGCGGGATAAAGCAGATAATTTTGAAGCTAAACTGGTTGAGCAGTTCCGCCAAAACCCCAAGACTCCAGAAATTTCTGGCTTCCGTGACTTTCCCGACGGTCAGGTATTTTATATTGCCCGACCATTAGCTGTTACACAACAAAGCTGCTTGCAATGCCATTCTACACCTGACCAAGCTCCTAAAAGTCTATTGGCAACTTATGGCACAGAAAATGGTTTTGGTTGGAAACTCAACGATATTATTGCTGCTCAAATAATTTCTGTCCCCTCTGAAGATGTTTTTGCCAATGCCAACCGCACTTGGAAATTGATTATGGGACTTTTAGTGGCGATTTTTGCGATCGTAGTTCTGTTAATTAATTATTTAATCAAGAAAACTGTAATTCAGCGGATTCGGAAAATTGAAAAAATCGCTCAACAAGTCAGCACTGGTGATATGAGCGCTGATTTTGCAGAACAGTCTCACGATGAAATTGGTGGTTTAGCAGCAGCTTTTAATCGGATGAAAGCTAGTTTAGAAATAGCTATGAACCTGCTGAATCAACAAAATCACTAATTTGTCATTTGTCATTTGTTATTCGTAAACTGATGTCATACTTAACTTCATGGCAACCATTGCCATCTAAAATTATCTGCAATGATTGTGCTTTCCATGCCTTAGTAGAAGGAATGATAGAGTGCATTCACCCTGATGAAATTGGGGTTAATTGTTCTACGGTCATTTTCTGCAATTCATTTGAGCCAACACTCAAAATTGATAGTCCTTGTGTAACTTTTGGTAATGATGAAACTGAGACAAATGAGGAATGACGAATGACAAGAGCGCTATCACTAGTTAAAATACTGAATCAACTTGTAAATTAAGCAAGTAAGCGTTGCTGAAATTGCTGAGCTTTTTGGGGATCGGTAATGTGTACTGCTAAAGTTTGCACAAGTTCAGTGCGAGAAATCTGAGGAGAAGTTTTTATAGCTTTTTGCACAAGAAAAGCAGCAATGGGGCCAATTAATTCAGCCAAATCTCTCTCGCATTGACGGATAAAACTGTCATTGATGATTTGGGATGATGATGTAGCCGGTAAATTCACTGGCTGGCTGGCTGGGTTGACTTGAGTTTCTTCTATAAGGAATGTTGTGCGCTTCTTCAACTCAATTTGTTGATGTCCTGGTAGATGATGCGCCAAATTATCTATTATTGTTTGGCTATTGGGCGCTGATGCCGTAACTTTTCTTAATAATGTCCGGGCTACGGGGCCAACAATTTCCAAGAGTATATTTTCTAGGCGGTTGTACTGTTCCTGAGAAAGGATTGTGTTTTGTGAAGGCTGCGTTAGATGTGGTGCTTGAATTACAGGGTTAATAGCAGTATTGATTTGCCGAAGCGCTTCTAGAACATCTGTTGCAGACTGATAGCGTTCTCTAAAGTGATGTAGCACCATTTTAGATAGCACAGTTGCCATCCCAGGACTGACATTTGTCAGATGTTGCCAAACAATTTCTCCTGTTTCTAAATCTTCCTCAAGTTGCCGAGGATGCATCCCCGTGAGTGCTTGGATACAAATAATACCTAGAGAATAAATATCACTGTTGGGACGGGGTTTGCCTCGACCCTGTTCTGTAGACATATATCCTGGCGTACCGATCGCAATTGTAGTAGCCATGTGTCCTAAAGCTGTCAACAGTTGAGATTGGATTTGCTTAACCGCGCCAAAGTCAATTAACACCAGCTTGCTATCTACTTGCCGTCTAATGATATTTTCCGGCTTGATATCTCGATGGATGACATTCTGACTGTGAATAAACTTGAGAACTTCCAAGACCTGGTGCAGAAGTTGCATAACTTGGTCTTCTGTCCACCTTTGACCTGGTAAAAGTTCTGCTGCAAGAGAACGCCCATCAATAAACTCTTGTACCAAGAAAAATTCTTGTTGTTCTTCAAAGTAGGCTAAAAGCCGAGGAATTTGGTCATGATGCCCCAGTTGTTCTAGTATTTCTGCCTCACTGGTAAATAGCCGTCTGGCAGTTTCCAGAAATTCAGGGTTGTGGGTGACAGGCTTCAGGTGCTTAACAACACACTTGGGTGAACCTGGTCGGTGGGTGTCGCGGGCTATATAGGTTTGACCAAATCCTCCTCCACCTAAGACTTGAAGGACTTGGTAACGCCCGTCTAGTAAATTTCCTAACATTGTATGATTTGTGCCTAAGTCCTTATTTTACTAGGTCTTTTCTTATGCTAAAACTTCTCAATTGACTTATTCTGTAGACTTCCAACGCACGTATGGACGAGAAGCAACTAGCTCCTTGTACGTAATTCCAATATACGGTGTCCCATTGACTGACTCATTGACAATAGCTGGGAGATCGACACGAAAATAAACCTTTCCATTTCGCAACTGGAAATTGTAAAAACGAAATTCTTGCAAGCTAGCACTACCGATACAAGATGCGTAAGATTCACGTAGTATTGCTTCATATTCCACAAATCTCTCACCAGATGCTACCAATCTTGCAGAATTTGCAATCGGTCGAGTGTCGGCAACAACAGTGTATTCCCCACCACCTTCAGAGATAAGTGAAATAATCCAAAGCCCAACTGTCTTAGGGCATGTTCCCGCTTGAGATTTGATATCAAGCATGACATTTGGTTTAGATGGTGATAACTCGCTAGTCGTTGTAGTTTCCCTTTGACTTTGAATACAGGCAGTTAATATCCCTAAACTGATGATTGGAAAAACTACGGATAAGGTCAGAAGTTTTAGACTTTTATTGGACATTTTTATAGTTATCTTTAGTATGATAAAATAAACACATTTGGTCTAGCACAGGCAAGAATCCGTCGCTACTGCCATTAACTCTACGACGTAAAGTGATGCTAGCAGCAAAGGCGCGAACAACCTTTTCAAAACCATGAACTCGACAGAGTAGCGAAACCAGTAAATTAATTTAATTGTGTAAATTAGTACCTAAAGACATACGGAATTAACGCTTGGGAAGATACATCCCACTGAGGCTAGTTGCCATACCTAGACAACACCACCAATAGGTAGGATTGTTCGGTGAGGGATCGATTTGGCAAGACTGAACCTCTCTAGTTTTACTGAGTGTCGTTGAACCAAGAATCCCCCAGGATTTATCCGTTGGGAGAACGTCAAATAAGCAAAAGTATTGGCAGAATCAATTGATCAAGAATATACAGATTGATCCAGTTTGGGATTTACTGGGAACCGTCTTTGAGTAAGCAACCGTCATCATATGCGAATCAACAGTTAGGAGCGATCGCTATGAGTTAATAATTTACAACTTTCCCCAAATGCTTTTCTTGCTCCCGTATGCTTACCCTTTTCATTCTGAGGTGACGTGGTTAACATGGGTTGAACCTGTTTCAAATGATTCAATTTTATGCCTAGAACACCGAATGAATACGCTGTATACCTCCTTCTGGAAAGTGGACACCGCGAAGAAGTACGTTTTCCTAATATTCAGGAATTTCAAAAGTGGTATAGCGGCGAACTCGTACCCAAGTCTGCTTCC
Source organism: Amazonocrinis nigriterrae CENA67 (assembly GCF_016056305.1). Taxonomy (GTDB): domain Bacteria; phylum Cyanobacteriota; class Cyanobacteriia; order Cyanobacteriales; family Nostocaceae; genus Amazonocrinis; species Amazonocrinis nigriterrae. The sequence continues at coordinate 67,289 of NZ_JAECZC010000027.1, forward strand.
AATGACTTTATTAGCGTACCGATCAAGAATATACAAGGGGAGTATATGGTTGTACGCCCATCTCGGATTGTGTCAATCCGGGTAGAACCCGTTTTTAGCTCTAGTGTTGAAAGATTCAACTAAATGATGAGAAAAACCCTTGCTTTGGCTTCTTTAAGTCTCGGAATTGCCCTTGTAAACACAATCTGGTCAGCTGTGGCTCAGGTTCCTGTAACAATACCAGTGCCGACCAATTCTGAAATCCCGCCGTCTGTCAAGCCAAGCACTCCTGAAATACAACCGCCGCTTGTACCTGTTAACCTCGGCACTGATTGCGCCTCGCAGTACAGTTGCTTAGGATGGGATGAGCAAATTTGGGGTCAAAGCGGTAAAGTTGGCGATCGCCAGGCGTTATTGGCATCCATTGACAATAGTCTGCGTTACCTCGCAGGAAATAAGGCGGCTGAAGTGTATCAAAACTATCCAGTTCCAGGAATTACACTTGACCGCGTACGTCGCAGCTTAGTACGTTTCCGTCAACTGGTAGTCAGTGCCAAATCTCCGGCACAACTGCAAGCTGCTGTGCGGCGAGAGTTTGTTTTTTACAAATCTGTGGGCAATGATGGCAAGGGTACAGTAAAATTCACTGCATACTACGAGCCTGTTTATACTGCAAGTAGAGTAAAAACTTCAGTATACAAATATCCCCTTTATCGTTTACCGTCAGATTTCGATCAATGGGCGAAACCCCACCCTAAACGAATTGAATTGGAAGGTAAAGATGGTTTGCTAGGCAATAAAAGCCGATTGCATGGTTTAGAAATGCTTTGGTTCCGCGATCGCCTGGATGCATACATGATACACATCCAAGGTTCTGCCCAAATTCAGTTAACTAATGGCAAAAGAACCTCTGTTAGCTACGCAGGTGGAACAGATTACCCCTGGACTAGTATCGGCAAAGAACTGGCGAAAGATGGCAAACTGCCATTAGATGGATTGACAATGCCACGTTTAATTAGTTATTTTCACCAACACCCGCAGGAGTTGAGTAATTATCTACCGCGTTGGGAAAGGTTTGTGTTTTTCAGTGAAAATGGCGCTGGACAAGCTACAGGTAGCCTGAATGTGCCAGTTACACCAGAGCGTTCCATTGCTACAGATAAGTCTCTCATGCCACCGGGAGCATTAGCGCTAATTTATAATTCATTTCCCTATCCTGCTGGTTCCGGTAGATTAGAATCTCGTACTGTTAGCCGCTATGTACTCGATCAAGATACAGGTAGCGCCATCAAAGGGCCAGGACGAGTAGACTATTTCATGGGATCTGGTAAATTAGCAGGCGATCGCGCCGGTATCACAGGCGGCAATGGTTCACTATATTATTTGCTGCTGAAAGAATAAAAAATTGGGAATTGGGAATTGGGAATTGGGAATTGGGAATTGGGAATTGGGAATTGGGAATTGGGAAAAAGAGAATTGGATTCTACTATTAGTCATCACATCTCACCCATTACCCATTACCCATTACCCATTACCCATTACCCAGTCCCCAGTCCCTAGTATGGTGGATAACCAAAATCATCTTCATCAGCGTAAATGTAGGAACTGGAAACGCCAGCCATTGCCATTTTGGATGATTCTACTTTTACGGGTTCCTTACCAAATTCTTTGTATTCTTCAAAAGCCTTGCAGATAATTGCAGATTCTGGGGAATCCGAGGCAATCAGATATTGTGTCAACGTTCCCACTGTGGGATGTTTGAAATCCACAGTTGAAGCTACCAAAGCAATATTCGGTTCAATCCCTCTTTCTTCACACTCAATTATCGGGCAAAAAATCCCGTGCGCGTGGAATAGTGGGCCTTTTGGTGTTAAGGGTTGTTTGCGATATATGGCATAAGCTTTTTCTAGTTCCGCAACAAACCCACTCACAACTTTCCCTTGTTGGTACTCACAGTAACTTTTGCTGAAACTTGCTCCTGCTGCACCATTGAGAGTTAATTGCAGTGGGGATTCATGTAAAAACTTTTTATTTGCTCCTACTAAAAAAATTAGATAGCGAGTAAAGGTTTTAAATTTAAGTTTGTCTGCTAAAAAAGCATCATAATTATCTTTGAGTGTACCCAGTTTCAGACCAGTTTCTCTGTCTTTGACAGACAAAGGGCCTCGACGTACTATGACTAACTGGGGAGTAGTGGTCATAAAAACAGTTTCCACGCCAGAGCTAAATTCATGCTCTACCTGCTGCCAGTTATCATCTGGTTGAAAACCAACAGCTTGGGCATTATCCAGCTTAATCGCCAACCCGTGGGGCTGGATGCCATCTGTGCCATACCGAGGATTAATCATCTGACACCAGGGGATGACTTGAGAAGGCGGTGCATTAAATTTTTCATCCTCAAAGTCGAACTTAGCAGATGCTTTCATCGTTTTAGGCTATCAAAGGTTTTGCTAAACAAGTTTATCAGTATGGGGAAAAAGTGGCACTTCAGTATCAAGAGATGCTTTTCTAGAATAATACTTTTGTACCATCTAATTGGCAGATAACGCACGTTCAGCAAGCAGATTTTAACAATAGCTTAAAAATTATCCAATAGCCATCTTGAGCAGAAAAGCAGGAGTGAATGAATTTGTATCAGTGATTGTGTGAAATGGTATGAGCTGAATTTTTCAGCAGATTTACACAATTTTTAGGTGTAGAGAGTGCGATCGCTCGCTTCAAACCAACTTTTTCGGGATAATAGCTGTATCAAAATCCCGGATGTCAGGCAAAATGGGGCAACTCGAACGACTACTGAAAATGGCAGAAGATGAGCTAACTGAATACAGCACTGATGCCCGCAAAATTGAAAAGCTGCGTCGTAAAATCGGTTTATCTCTATCGGCAGCAGAACAAAAGCAGGTAAAACAAGAATTATTAGCTACTATGCAGTATAGTACAATTACCCAAATTGTTGAAGAGCAAAGACAAGCAGTAGCCTTACCATTTTGGGGAATTGCTGGATTGGGTTTGTTATTCGGAATTTCGTTAAATCAACCCATCGGCTTATTAGCAGCCATTGGTGGGACTGTAGCAGCTTTTAGAATTCAAAAATTGGGATGGCAATTGCAGGCAAAACGTTTATTGCTGCAAACATTAGAAGATATTGAAGCACGAATTTCCCAACCCAATAAGTAATATCGTGATGCAATTTGATATTACAGTTCCCGAAGTGAAAGCCGATCAACAAAAACCTCTGGGCCACCACCTTCATCAGGAAGGAAAGTTAAAGTGAGGTTTGAGATTTTTGTTGGTTGTTCGCCTTTTTTGACCTGCTGAATTAATTCTTCGGTGAGATCAAACTGAAAAGTTTTGCTTTTATCTTTTGGATTTAGCGGCTCAAAGAAATTGAGAGGCCCTATATAGTAAGTATCAACATCAGAGGCCGCCTTGAGATTGGGCAAATTTAGATATACGCTATAGTTGCCAACTGGTCTACCAGTGGAAGAAACTTGAACTTCCAGCACATAACGTTTCTTAGCATTAGTTAAACCAGGAGAATTAGCCCAATCAAGTTGAATAGGAGTAGATAAGGATAAATTTACTTGTGTTGGTGTTGATGGATTATTTATTAACTGTGTTTTCTGTTCTTGAGAAGCAAGAACAGTTGCTAGTAGCTGATTTTGTCTAGGAAGGCCAGATGATGGTTGGGTGTCCACTGGAGCCTCATGAGCGTAATTGATTTGACGGATATTATTCTGGGGTAACTGAGCGTCAACATTACTCGACAGCACTATCCCAAACGTAGTAAATGTTAGCAACACCAGAGCGAAAAGAAGCTTTTTCATAACCGTCCCAAACCTGTGGAAAATTAAGGATTGCTATCTCTTCAATTTTACTTCAGGCAAAATGAGACGGGTATATTAAAGATAAGAGTAGGGGCGTACAGCTGTACACCCCTACAAGATATCTGTTGCATTCTTTTTTCAAATTGGGTATAAGTCGTTTTTTCACCGAATTAAATAGGAATTTTATAGCAATAAGAAAAAAGCGATCGCTCCCTCCTAGAGTTAGACTCAACTAAGAGCGATCGCTTTTTTCATGTAGAGTCAGCTAAACAGCTTACGCTAGTTTGCGTAGTGTCACGCTTTCAACTTTGATATCGTTGGTTTGAGAAGGATTGTCTGAGATAAAATACACATCAAAATCTTCGACTGTACCCTTTTCAATTTCAGACCACTGTGCATTGAGTTCATTAGTAACATCAAAAACAAAGGTTTTGGTTCCTCCATCTGTAGAGTGTGCATCAAAGAAATTGGCAGCACCGATATAGTAATTATCGATGTCACCGATTATTTCAGTGACGGTCTTGGCACGAGGTAAGTTCAAATAAACACTATAGTTACCAATTGGGCGTTTAGTAAAAGATACTGTCACATCCAATACATATTTCCCTTCAGCTAAAGGAGCTTTTGCAGAGATATTTGGTTGATTCGGTTCACTATTAGACCTTAAAGAAGTACCTGGAAGCGCTTGAGTAGCTTCTAGTGGCTTAGTTAATGGCACAGTGATTTTTGTCAATTCATCCAAGTTGTTACCATTCTTTTTAGCACCTACAACAGTCACAGTTGGAGAGGTTCTAATGCCTGTTACCGTTCTCAGTGGTTGCTTAATTAGTGTTTGGCTATCCGGGTCAAGTTTATCGTATTTGTAATCCACATTGTAGACTGCATTAATAATTTCCTGGGAACTGTTGAATTTAACCAGATTCCCATTTTCATCAACAAAAGTATACAGTGGTGCTAGTTCTTGAGGTAGGGGTAAATCCTGGGGTGTAGCTTTGATTTTTGTTGCTTGTGTCCAAGATTCCCAGTAACGGTCGATAGTAGAGTGATGTACCCAAAAGATTGGATCGAAACCAGCAGTGAAAACATCTCTCATCAATCCGCTACCTTCAGGAGAAGGGCCTTGCCAAATAGGATTATATGCTTGACCAACATCACCACCAATGTAAACGTGCATAGCACCGTGAGGCGAACGATCAATTAAATTAGTAAAATCTAAGTCGCCCTCGCCAGAGGGATTATTAAATGTCGTAGATTTATATGCGTTTTTTTTGTCTTTTTCTATCCTTCGTTGTTGTATGCTGTCCACTTTTCCACCTGGACGATTCAGGGAACTCCTTCTCAAATCTGTATAAAGAGAACTATCTGGTGTGACGAAATCTGTCGCTATTGTAGTCTGCTTCGGATTAGTGTATTCCCAATACGGAATTGCAAACTGATCATCTTTAGAGAGTGTGCGAACAATTTTTTCCAAGTAACCAATGTACAGTCGATGCCAAGGTAAGAAGTGCAGGTCATATTCAGCAGTTAGTGGCGAATGGGGAGGCGGATTTTCTTCACCCCCAAAATGGGTGCAGTGTTGCCATGCAGCTATCAGCTTTTCTACCTCAGCTTTCTGCTGTGGATCATTGAATGCAGCTTGTGTATATTTCTGACAGACGGTGTTTTGGTTTTTAAAATTACTAAAATTTGGAACCCAATGGATAGCTCCTTGATAGTACCAACTAGCAGGTTGTTCACATCCATTATCTCGCAGGATTTTGAAGGCTGCTTCCAGTGACTTTAGAGCCTTCTGTCCTTCAGGAGTATTGATACTATACCGAGTATAGAGTGCTTTTGAGGTCTGAGGTTTTGGAGATCGCTTTTTTAAAGCAGTGGATGGGGTTGAAGGAGTTGGTTGAGTTACCTGAGAGGATTGAGCGTAAGCAATGCTTGGCAGTAGCAATGTCCCCATAGTTGTGAAGATTGCTAACATCAAAGCGATCAAAAACTTTTTCATAACTATCCCAAACATTTGATTTGCATGGTAAGTAACAGAGACTACTTCAGATGTCGCTGAAAATGCGCCCATTTAAGGGCTTCTCTGTTTGATTGAAAGTTAAGGCGTTACAAACTTAACAGTTGAAATACATTTTCTCCAAAAAGAAAATGTATTAAGTTAATCAGTAGCATATGGAGAATTTACGCACAGCCACTGAAAATTGACATTTTTCTTAATTAACGACTGAACTGTATTGCGTTATGGATACGCCGAAATAGCAAATGCGAACGCCGAAATAGCAAATGAGTTCGCCGAAATAGCAAATGCGAACGCCGAAATAGCAAATGAGTTCGCCGAAATAGCAAATGCGAACGCCGAAATAGCAAATGAGTTCGCCGAAATAGCAAATGCGAACGCCGAAATAACAAATGCGAACGCCGAAATAGCAAATGCGAACGCCGAAATAGCAAATGCGAACGCCGAAATAGTAAATGCGATCGCCATGATTGCAACAATTTAGCTTGGTCACGCCAGCAAAAAAACCACGCGCCACTTGTGAGCATGGTTTTTTAGTATGGGGAATGGAAAATAGTTATACGAGTTGCATTCAGAGGTAGTGAGGAGAATGAGAGAGATGAGGATGATGAAGGGGATTTTTCTCCCTCATCTCCCCCTACTTCCTCATCTCCCATATCTATTTTTTCTATGACTCTCGTCCCGATGCCCAAGTATCACGCCATTTGACAGTGCCTTCTTTAGCAATCACCCAACGACGAGGTACAGTATTTTCTCGCAGAGGCGATCGCCCTTCGCGCCACATTGCATATTTGTAACTGATTAGCTTCCCTGCACTTTCATTAAAGGGAATCTCTGCAAACCAAGTATTGGTGTTGATGTACTCTAGGGGATAGGCTTTGGTAATATCCCAGTTGCCCAACTCTGGACAATCTCCTGTCACCACAATGATTTCACCAGGTTGAGTCTGCACTCCGTTGAGTTGCGCGCGCACAATCGTTTGCCCTTTAATTCGTTCTCCAACGTGGCTGAAAACAATCACACCCCGCTCTGGAAGTACCAAGTCGTAAATATTGCCGTCTTTGACTTCATACTTATTGCGAGTCACCACACAGGTATGCTCACCATCAGGGAGTTCTGTATGTACTTCTGGGAGAGTCACTTCGCCACCACGATTAAGTGCAACGAAACACAAAGAGTCACGATAGCGGCGCACGTAACAGTAAACGTCGGGTGTTAAGTATTTTTGCCAATGACTACCCATTGAAACAGCGGGATTCAATCGCCGTAACCCAGACAGTAACCTGATGTAACGATAAATTTCTGTATCTGTATCCCACTTGTCCATCATGGGGCGGTTGTATGGATCATTACCGCCGTTGGTGTCGTCATGGAGATATTGTTCAGTTCCGTAATAAATGCAAGGAATCCCGCGACAGGTCATAATTAAAGCGATCGCCACTTTCAACATTGCTGGATCGGGGTTCAGCGATTGGAAGCGGGCCATATCGTGGTTATCGATGAAGGTAATTAACTCTGTTGCGCCGCTGTAGCGATAATCTTCATCAAAAATGTATTGAATTGTGTGGAATCCGTTTTCTGAACCTTGTGCGAGTGCGGCTCTAATTGCTACACATAACCCAAAGTCTAGCAGTGTCATACCCGAATTGTTAGCAAATTCTACCGAGCGATCGTCCCCAGGATGACTATAAATCCATTCCCCAAAAATAAATACATCTGGTTTGTGATTGGTGATATCGCCGGTGAATTCTTGCCAAAACCAAATCGGCATATGCTTAACAGTATCCACCCGCAGTGCATCTACACCCCGGTCTAACCATTGTTTAATTGCTGATTTAATATACTCGCGATATTCACTATTGTTTTCATTGAAGGTTGCAAGACCGGCTAGTTCACAGTTCTGTACTTGCCATTCGTCTTCCCAATTTTGCACTTCACCATAATGGTGATACCAGTGATTGACATCATTATTAAAGTCCGCAATTTTCACGCCATCATCATACAATTCACCTTTACTACCGCTGGTATCAGGAGTGCTATGGTTACAGACAATATCCAGCACTAGCTTCATATTGCGCTTGTGCAATTCTGCAATTAACCGATCAAAAGTTGTATTTTTTGCTTCTTGAGTATTGTTTAAAGAAGGGTCTTCTCCCTGAGCTATAAAGCGAGGATTTATACGTTTAAAATCTTTTGTCCAATAGCCATGTATGGCTGCATTACCAACAAATAACTCTTCAACCTGCTCAAATAAAGGAGTCAACCAAATGGCAGTCACTCCCATGTTTTTGAGATAGTCTAATTTATCGATGATACCTTGCAAGTCGCCACCCCAATACTTACCCCAGTCTTGTCCGGTGGGATCGTACAGTTCTGAGTTAGTACCTTCACTATTATCTGGGTCGCCGTCATAAAAGCGATCGACGACGATGAAATAAATTGTTTCCTGGCGAAATTCAATATCTCTGGTGTAAAGGAACTCTAGATCAATTTCAGTATCTAGCTGTGGTTCTTGTATAAGAGCTTCTACATTTTCCTTTGCAGGATCTACTTTGTATTGATCTGGTGAGAACTGGGATGGAGGAGTTTTTACCATATAAGATGCAAAATTTTATGTAATTTTAGTTTGCACAGCCATGAGTACAGTATGTTGAATTTAGTATGTGTCATGGCATACAACGGCATTGTGCCATCCTTCCCCTGGCAGAACAATCTATCGTTAGCTAGTTTATAGTTCCATCCATAGATATAATTCATTTGCTAGAGGCTAAAAATTAGCAGTTGTATCAGTTGTGATTTGCTATGGCTTTCTATGAGCAACTGTTGAAATATCAACCACGTCTCTATGAACTTGGCACTTGATAAGTCAAATTTTTATGACATTTAGTAATTTATCTTTAAACTAGTGTAATTAGGAGTTGATCTGTAATTGTGTCCAAACTATTTAAAAACAGGTATTGGTGGCAGATAAAGCATTATAACCAAATATTCCAACCAAATTTTTTTGTATGTAACTGGTTATCAGTATGAGCAATCAAGGTATTAATGTCAGATTTCCCACAGGTCACACAGCATTTTTTCTCATTCACGGTGTTGGCGAACAAAAACCTTTTGAAACTATGGACTATTTCGCCCGCAACTTAATCAAATACTTTGATAATCAGAGTTTACCTTTTAAGCTAGAACACTTAATTGCTAGGCGTCAGCTATCATCTGGCTCTATTTGGACAGAAAGCTTTGTGAGAGTTAGTTCTAAAAACACCGAACAAGATTGGTTAATTGATATTCATGAGTACTACTGGGCACCTAATACAGAAAATAAAATTAGCGTACCAGAGCTATTGCAATGGGCAGAGCAAACAATTGATGGAACAAGTAAATTTTACAATCGTAAGGGAAATGAACAGTTATTAAATAGACTTGTAGCTGATAACAAAAGAAAAAGCTTATTTAAATACCGCCTGCGCGAGGTTTCCATCTTGCTGCGTCTATTTAACTTTGTATATCCAGCTTTGCGACTCGCAAGTTGGCTAATTCTATTGTTAATTGGGCCGTTTCTCAAAGGTCGTTTTCTCCAATCAGCCTGGACATTGAGTAAACAAATTATTACTCCGCCTTTGGTTAATTACCTTGGTGATGTTGCAATTTACAGTATTACCGACCCCAAATCACCTTATCAAAAAATTCGCCAGGAAATACTTGCAGAATGCCAAACATTACTGGAAGCAATTATTCAGGATGAGCAAGCAAACTATGACCAAGTAATACTGGCTGGACATTCTCTTGGTAGCTGTATTGCTTATGATACATTGAATCTTCTGTGCATTGAGTCTAGCCTTGCTCAAGATCAGAATAAAAGTTTATTGCTGGATAAGATTAAAGGACTAATTTCCTTTGGTTCACCATTGGACAAAATTGCTTTTTTCTTGCGGGAGACTGCAAACGAGGATCAGTATATTCGACAGCGAATGTTAGAACATCTGAACTCATTCCGTGTCAAACCACAATTTACGTTGCAAAGTCCATACTTGAACCAAAACCCAGTTATATGTAAACTTGAGCAAATTCGTTGGGTTAATTACTACCACTTGAAAGACCCCATTAGCGGACATCTGGATTACTATGAAAACTTAGAGAACATTGAAATGAAATACCAAACATCCTGGGGACTAAAAGGACACCTGGGTTACTGGACTGAACCAAGTTTTTACGAAAGCATCGCCGATCGCTTCTTATATGTCTCAGATTTTGTAACAAAACTATATTAAAGTCAATCAGAGTTAATGCGGTGAACATAAAAAAGGATATTAAATTAGTCGTGTGTTAGCAAACCTTTTGTATGGTAAGTTCACTGCATTGCTCAACTGAACCATTGTTACTGTCAATGTATTATGACTATCCAGCAAAAGAGGTAGCATTTATGACCAATTATGACAAGATTTTTAACTCATCAGAGATTTCACAAGAACCCCTTAGTCCAGAAGAAGCAGTAGCAGCGATCGCAGTTGTCACCGCTATTGCTGATTCTAGCGTTGAAGAGGCCGATCCAGAAATTTTAGCTAGTATCCTTTGGGAATTTGAAATCTTTGAAGAATATTCAGAAGATGAACTCACAGAAATAGTTGATAGACTCATCGGTATTGCAGAAGACGAAGGACTTGGTGCTTTATTTAATGCTGCAAGTAAAGCCTTATCTGAAGATCTGGTGCTGGACGGTTTTGCCGCCGGGATTATCGTGTTAATAGATGAAGAAGAACTAGTTATCCCTAAACAGAAACAGCCTTATATCAAAAAGTTACAACAAGCTTTGGAACTTGAGGATGAAGAAGCCCATGAAATCATACAGGAGGTAATTGCTGCCTTTCAAGAAGCAGAAGACTTTGAAGACGATGACACACTAGGAGTAGAAGACTATAGCGAAGGCGTGTATGAGTCACCTTTAGGAAATTTCACCGTCCCGATTCCAGTTGATCCTCAGCAGGGGGGTAAAGTTCAAAGTCAAGAAGGGGTAGTTGGCTTTTCTGATGACTTCGGCACTTTGCTGAGAATCGATTATTACGCTATACCTCCAGAACAGTTGGAAGAATTGGAATCTATCGAACTGGAAGAATACTTTCATTCAATTTTAGTAGACAAATATGTACCACAGGCAATTTTAGCCAACGTGCCAAATGCTGAAGTTAAATATACTGAATATTTACAAGATACGCTGGGAGGGGCTTACTTTGTGTTAGTTGATATGCCTAAGGGGTCAACAATTTCCCAGCAAGAAAATAACGGAACTTCTAATAGATTGGATGCCTACCGAGGGCTTCTCGGTTTTATCAATGCAGAGTTTTTGTATATAGTTAGTAGCCAGCGTAGCTTTTTCAAAGACGAACCACCAGGTTCTCTGGAAGAAGAAGTAGAAGAAATCAAAGAAAGAATTTTAGAGTTTGTTGATACTATAGAATTTACTTAGTCTCAACATTGCTTTTCTAGCTAAACAGGGACTAAAAGCAAAAAAGATCATCAAGATGAAATACTTTACTAGCACCTGTATTCGTGCTGGTTTTTTTATGCCAAAATTATCACGTTGACCACTAATACAAACTCCAGCAATTCTTGGCTTGATTGGCACTGCTGACTGTTTCAGGTTGACAGTCAGCAATTCAAGTTTCAACTATCCAACAGAACGTCTTAGGGAACCATCAGCATATAACTCTAATGGTATTAACTCCACTTTACCGTTAACTCTAACTTGGGAGTAAACTACTTTTACCAATGGAGCATGATTTTCGTTATGGCGCAGAGACATAATCAATCCCCTTTCATACTAGTGATTTTTTTGTAACAACGCTTTAATACCTACAATGTAGTCAATTTGTTTTGAGCGATCGCTGCATCTTTTGAATGATTGTTGATCATTCTCTAGAATTAACAGAAATCCTTTAAAGGATGTATAAAATTAACTACGTGTAGATGAAGATTTAAAAAAATCTTGATTCTCGGTTATTCTTCGTTAACAATTAAGTAACCAATTACGCTTACACGAGATAATAAGAAATTCCTACTACCCTCAGCTGTAATACCATCGCCCATTACAAAACTTGTTTTGGCTTGGCTTACATAATTCACTCCACAGCCACAGGGTCAAATTCCATATGCCCTTAAGATTATGAAAACAGCCACCGAATTGCAAGCTCGACTAGAATATTACTACCAGCAAATTAAAACTATTATCCTGGCTCGTCAGAATCCCATCACTGGTTTACTACCTGCAAGTACAGCCATAACTGCCCACGGCGATTATACAGATGCTTGGGTGAGAGACAATGTTTACAGCATTTTGGCAGTTTGGGGTTTAGCACTTGCATATCGCAAGATTGATGAAGATAAAGGACGCACCTATGAATTAGAACATAGTGTTACTAAGCTGATGCGGGGATTGCTCTTTGCTATGATGCGACAAGCGCATAAAGTAGAGCGATTTAAACATACTCAGTCACCCCTAGATGGGTTACACGCCAAATACAATACCTCTACAGGCGACATCGTGGTTGGCGATAACGAATGGGGACATTTGCAACTTGATGCCACATCTATATTTTTACTGATGTTGGCAGAAATGACCGCTTCGGGATTGCAAATAATTTATACGATTGATGAAGTAAATTTTGTACAAAATTTAGTTTATTACATTGGACGAGCTTATCGCACACCAGACTATGGTATTTGGGAACGAGGTAACAAAATTAATCATGGGAATGCTGAGTTAAACGCCAGTTCTGTAGGTATGGCAAAAGCCGCCTTAGAAGCTATCAACGGATTAGATTTATTTGGTGTGCGTGGTAGTCAAGCATCAGTAATTCATGTGTTGCCAGATGAAGTTGCCCGCGCCAGGATTACATTAGAATCGCTATTACCTAGAGAATCTGGATCTAAAGAAATTGATGCGGCACTGTTGAGTATTATTAGTTACCCTGCCTTTGCAGTGGAAGATGTGCAATTGTGGGAACGAACGTTTAATGACATTATCAATAAACTCCAAGGCAGATACGGCTGTAAACGTTTCTTACGCGATGGACATCAAACTGTTTTAGAAGACAGTCATCGCTTGCACTACGAACCTTGGGAACTCAAACAATTTGAACATATTGAATGCGAATGGCCTTTATTTTTCACTTATTTAGTTCTCGATGGATTGTTTCGTGACGATAAAAAGCAAGTCCAAAAATACCAAGAACTTTTAGAAACATTACTCGTGAAGCGTGATAATTTGGCATTATTACCAGAACTTTATTATGTACCAGCGGAAAATATAGAAGCTGAAAAATTATCACCCCAAAGTCAAGTCCGCTTACCTAACGAAAATATTCCTTTAGTGTGGGCGCAGAGTTTATATTTTCTCAGTCAAATGTTAAGTGAAGGGTTAATAGCTGTTGGCGATATTGACCCTTTGGGAAGATATTTGTGTATAGGCAAAAACCGAGATTCAATGGTACAAATTGCCTTACTAGCTGAAGATGAAGATTTGCAGACAAAACTAGAAATTCATGGCATCGAAACCCAAACACCCAAACAAGTAGAACCGATTCAAGTCAGAAAAGCTGGGGAACTTTCAGCTATTTTTACTCAAATTGGACGTAATGACAAACTCGGTTTAACTGGTCGTCCAGTGCGGCGACTGCGGAGTTTGACAACATCGAGAATTTTTCGCATTCACGGCGAGACAATTGTATTTTTACCTTCGTTTGTAGACTCCCAACAGTTTTATTTAACTCTCGATTACCATTTTTTAGTAGATCAATTTAGAAGTGAACTCGCTTATATTCAAAAGTATTGGAGTGATTTAGGTCGTCCTACTTTGACTTTCATGTTAACGCACACCATGTTAGAAATTGGTTCTGAAGCATTATTAGAATTAATGCAAGAACTCAAAGATGGAGTTTGTAACAATGTGCAAGTAAAATTAGGGCGTTTAAATCAGTTGATGCTGACAGCAGGGATACAAAGAATTGATTTTCTGCAAGAAGGAGATTTTTCTCAATCTTCGGTGAAAGATGCTGCCCCACATTGCTATTATCTCGGTTATCATCCTGAAAAAAACTGGCGTTTAGGACATACTCAAGAATTCCAAATGGAGTGTGAAACTAACTTGAGTTTGTTGCTTTCTTCTTTACGTGCATCAGAAAATCTTTATGAACAAATTGAGTTATTGCAGACTTTGACGCGTTTGCAAGGACTAGAATTTAATACAGGGTTTGGCGGGCCACAATATCGTGTCACTGTAGCCGATTTACTCGATGAAGTATACACCAAAGCCGGAGATTTAGGTCTTTGGGCTGTTGTACGTCGGGCTGCGGGTTTGCGACAAATGGTTGATATCGGTTTGTCGGATGCTGTGACGAGTATTTTGGTACAGGGTAAGCAAATTTCTGTGGGTAAAGCTTATAGTGAAGCCTCGCTGATAACTGTACCCATGTCTCACAACGAAATCGCCGAGAAAATTAATCATTTTTGTCGTGAAGATATACGCGATCGCGTCCTCACTCAAGAGATACTAATTTATCTGGGTGTCCTCATCAGATCCCAAAGCGAACTGTTTCGCGGACTACTAACATTGAGAGTCGGCTATCTCATCCTGTTAATAACCAGCGAATTAGCACAGGAATTGCATGTCACTCAAGATGAAGCATACGAATACTTGATGGAACTTTCGCCGTTTGAGGTAAAAATGCGCTTGCGTCAGGTATTAACTGGTTACACAGGTATGAGTAACTTGTTACGCCAGCAAGAATCATTGCACGTCAAGCAAAAAGAAAGTGATATTGATTGGGTAGTGCTACCCACAACTACCGAGGAAATTACAGTTCCACCAGGCGGTTGGCGACGCTATCGCCAAGGCGAGGGGGCGTTAAACCGTGTCCCCAAAGACTTTTTTCAACGAGTTTGGCTATTGCTAAAACATTGCAAAGGATTGGTGATTGGTGATAAATTAGAACGCCGCAATCGTTTAGATAGCGATTTGATGTTATCGGAAATGACAGCCGGTGAAAAGAATTTTGCTTTGCGAGTTGAACATTTGTTAAATAAAATTGAGGCTCCAGAATATCGTCAAGTTAATATTGAAGCATTAATGGAATTAAGTGCGATCGCAGCAAAAAATCCCAATCTGCAAATCGAAGAATATATTGTCTTGGATGTGTTAATTGGTCATGCTGTAAGATTAGCATGGTTAGAACATCATCCCGAACGAGGCGATCGCTATGATGAAGATAAGGCGAGTGCATGGCGATCGTTCTACAACACCTCTCCTAAAGATTGTGGCAGTTATATCCTGAAGGCGTTCAGGTTCTTAACAAAATTTGCAGAAGCTAGCACAGCACAATTTCATCGGTGAACGCAATCAAAAGTGATGTGAAGGGATGCGATCGCTAAAAAAAACCCATCATATTTATATATGATGGGGTTTTGAGGTTGGTATTAATGTTAAATCAGGTACTGATGGACTGAACTTAATAGATTGATTAAAAAATATCTTTTTTCATCTAAACTTTGCTTCTACCTTTAGGGAAATTCTAGATTAATTTTATAAGTGTTTATAGATACAAATAGATGAGAACAGTAATAATATCATGTCCGTGCTTATTACTTATTCAAACCTCCCAAGCCCAACCCGCTAAAGCTGTCACGCACCCCCCTTTTATCTTCCCTTACTGAGACAGGGCTGTTTCATTCGCTGCTGTTTAAAATTTGTTGATAATTATAAAATAATTTAATAAATCTGAAAATAAATATTTAATTAATTTTAAATAAATATCATGAAAAGTCTTTCAATATAAGAAAATTTTTGGAATCAAAACTGATAAAGCCTTGTTTTTCTAATTTACCCATCAATCGTGTAACGGTTACTCTAGTAGTGCAGCAAGCACTAGCAATATCTTCATGAGTAAAGCGAACACTCAAGCGAGTTCCATTTGACATGCTTTCACCAACTTCCTGTTTCAAAAATTGCAATAGATGGTGCAAGCGGTCTTTTACTCGTCGTCTTCCACAAATAACTAAAAAAGCTTCTGTCTGCTGTAAACGCTGCTTGATTTTTGGTAAAAAAGTATAGCTTAGTGTTAAAGAAGCTGCTATTTCTCCTACGTGAATTGACACTAACTCGACATCACATAGGGCTGTCGCTTGGTAGTTGTTTAGAAAAGTTAAACTTGAGCCAAAAACCATTCCTCCTTTTGCCAAACCTACAAGCACTTCTTCGCCCGTTTCACAGAAGCTACTTAGTTTAACTAAACCCCGACAGACATATAAAATTTCTAGCGGGTTGAGGGAAATATTTTCTCCTTTAGTATATTTATATATATAGCGATTTTGAGTGAAGTCGCTGTCATGGTTGACTAATGATAATTCTGCTTGCTTCGCTTCAACAATTTTACGCATTATCCAGCGTAGAGATATTGCATCACCCTGCTGATTGCGGACAATTGCTACTGCCAAGTTTGCATTGAATGACTCACCATCACGTTGCTGGAAGCGTACTATTAATTCTCTATCTTTGTCAGATTCAGATAGCTGATTCAGGAAGCTGCGAAGATGCTGACGTTCTTCTAAAGGCACAAAGTTAATTAATGCTTTGCCTACCATATACTGCTTTGAAAGATTGAGTAACCTAGCTGCGGCAAGATTAGCTTCAAAGATTATCCCTTTAGCATTAGTTACTAAATATGCCTCTGGTGCCGACTCGAATAAATCCCGATAGTGTTGGCGTTCTGATGCTAACAAAGATTGTATTTCTATTAGTTGCTCATTTTGCTGATACAGTTCATCCACTGCTAAGTGTAAATTTCTTAAGTTCGTCTGAACTTCCTGAAAAGCTTGTGGCAGAAGTTCTGGCGGAATCCAAGGCAAGATATTAGCAGTTTGGGATAAATCTGCTAAACGCTTGTTCAATATTTCTGTACGTCGCAAAAACTTTTCTATGTTCATTTGAAATCTTCGTCTTCATGCGTTAGGAACTCTCAAAGATAACAAAATCGGTTAATGTTGACCTCCAAAAATTACCTTTTTACTCCAAATAGTCTTCCATTTTTACTCTAAATAGTCTTCCATCTACTGAAAATCTAAAGATAGACAAAAATGATGAAATGTTAAGTTTGCTAGTAACAAGGGATACAAATTTTCAGTACTAGGATTACACCATCATTGATGTAGCCGCAAGTTTGCTCAAAACAGATGCAGGCAAACAACTACTATCAGAAAATAATGGTACTGTAGCAATCACTGAGGATTTAATCAAGCTTGACCCTAACGCTTTTTATACAGAAACATTTGGAAATGAATCTTTATAACTGATGTGACTGGTATTCTCAACGACCTTTTGAATATCGGTAATTTGGTAAAAGCGATCGCTACCCTTGGTTTAAAGCATACAACAAATCTGCAACTATCTTTAGATAGAGATATTGACAGCCATCAGTCAAAAAATATCCCCTGCATTGAAAGCGAATCTATAAGCAGACAGCAAAGCAGGGGTTTTATTGATATTAAATTTTATTTGATTTGAAAAACTATTTAACAGAAACAGCATCAACATCAATGGTGCTTGCTGTGGAGGTAGATCCCTTTGAGTCATTGGTGGCTTGGCTGTCTACAGTACCTTTACGAGCCTTCCAACCCTCGATGACTAGTCCAGACACCTCAGAAACTAGTAATGTCAAAAGGAAAACATCATCAATTTGTCCCACAACAGGTATAAAGTCTGGGGCGATATCAATTGGGCTAGCCAAATAGACCAGTGTTCCTAGAATAACCCACCAACGATACTTGGGATTACGAAGCAAATTGCGATACCAGGTATAAAGCGATTGGACTGAAAATTTCATACTTTAGCCCTCCAGTTACCTTTAATTTTGACAAATTCTGCTATTAACTTCCGGTGGGAATAACCGTCCTGGTTAGTCTGGAAGACGCTACTACAGTTGGGAATGGGGAATGGGGAATGGGGCATAGGGTATGGGGCATGGGGCATTAGTCACTAGTCAGTTGTATCCCCCTATCTCCCCTGCTCAAAAGCTGCTCATCAAATACCTACCGATTCTGCACAAGAGTATGGTAATTGTGCATTAGTCTCTAGAATTAAAATGCTTTAAGATATTTGCTCTTGGAATCGAGGGAGGAGACTTAAAAAGTGGATATTCAAAAGTTGTTTTTCGATGGTGGGCCAGTAATGTACCCCTTGCTGGCTCTGTCAATTTTGTGTGGAAGCGTAATTTTAGAGCGTTTGTGGTTCTGGTTGCGAATATTAACCCAGGAAAAGCAAATAGTCGATCGCGTCCTGGATGCTGCTCAAGATAATTGGGAAGTAGCTGCAGATATTGCTAAACAAGCAACGGATCAGCCTGTAGGGCGGTTTCTTTATGCCCCCCTAGGTTTGCGAAAAAGCGATGTAGAAACCTTTCGATTAGCCCTAGAAGCCACAGCAGAAGATGAATTGGCTGGGATGCGGCGTGGTGAGAAACTTTTAGAAGCTGTTATTGCCCTAGCACCACTGTTAGGATTGTTGGGTACAGTTTCGGGTTTACAACAGTCTTTGGGCAATCTTCAGATTGGAGATTTCGGCACAGCAGCTACAGCCGATGTGCCTGCTGGTATTGGCAAAGCTTTAATCACTACCGCAACAGGACTAACGATCGCTATTGTTAGTTTGGTATTTTACCGTTTATTTCAAGGTTTGGTAGTTAACCAAGTCAAAGTTTTTCGCAAGGCAGGAAATGAGTTGGAATTACTTTACCGTCAATTTCCACCTGACTTTAGCAATAGTACATCAATTGCCCAGGAAACACCACGGCAAAGCTTTAATCCACCCCGCAAGCGAGGTAAAAACCAGTTTCCCAACCCACCTGCTCCTCCAAATGTATCTGATTCATTAGATCCTGATACTGATTCTCCATGAAGATGCATATAATTTGCCTGCGAAGGCAGGCTTTGTTTTTGTAGCTACAGCATTTTATGTTGAGGGTATTAATATGCAGCTTCACAGAGAATAGGTGTAAGTAATAAGTAGGTAGGTGTAAATAAATTAGTCAATAATTTAACCCTAAACCAGGCGTAAGAGTGAAACGATGAAAGTTAATTTACATACCCCAATTGAAGAAGTTCAAGTTCAACTCATTCCCTTCATTGATGTTATTTTTTGCATTCTGACATTTTTCATTTTGGGAGCTTTACAATTTACGCGGCAACAGGCAATTAATGTTGATTTACCCAAAGGCAGTACAGGTACAGGAGCTGGTGCAAATCCCATTGTATATGTTGACCCTCAGGGAAAAACTTACATTGAACAACAGCCTGTGGAACGGGAAGAATTAGCACAGAGGTTAAAGCTGTATTTTCAACAAAATCCCAATAACATTGTGGTGCTGAATGCCTCACAAACAGCAAGTTACAACGATGTAATTCAAATATTGGATTTGCTGCGGCAAGTGGGAGGTAATCGCGTGTCTTTAGGAATTAAACCAGGGCCATCTTCATCACCCACAAACTTACCTAACCAGCCTACAGTTCCCTATTTTCCTAATAATCCCGCAGGTGTACCTACACCATATACTCCACCTATTCCAGGAATTAATCCACAAGGCGAGTTTAACCCCAACTTGCCTTCAACTCCCAATCAATTTCCTTTACCTACAACACCCAATCAACCAACTGGTCAAGGTATTAGTCCTATCAATCCTGGCATTAATCCTGTAGTTCCTAACCAACAAGCGCCTCAAGTACCTCAAGCACCTGGAAAAACTAATACTAATCCTAAAAGGTGAGGCTGGGGAGCAGGGGAACTCGGGGCCCCCACGACCGAAAGGGAGGAGCCACTGCGTTGGACGGGTTCCCCGGCAGCCGCGCAAGTGGCGTTGGGGATTAGGGGCAAAGGGGAGCAGGGGAGCAGGGGAACTCGGGGCCCCCACGACTGGAGGGAGTGGGAATTAGGGGCAACAGGGGAGCAGGGGAGAAATAAATAATAACCATGCCCCATTCCCAATTCCCCATTCCCAATTCCCCATGCCCCATTCCCTAAACCTAAAGATATACGGAATAAATTATGGTCAGAGAAAAAAATCTGCTAATTTACAAATAATTGGTTGAGCTGCAAAGATTTTTCTATCGATAGACTGAGTAATTTATTTACCGCCAATCGCCATTTGCGTTTCAGGGGTTATGGCTAATGAATGAAATTCTAACGCTTTTAATTGTTTGGATAGTAACGTCTATCAGCTTGTTAATTATTAGCAAGCTGCCTTTGGGAGTTGAAGTTGACAGTCCTCAAAAAGCATTTTTATCTGCGGCAGTTCTTGGTATTGTTACGGCAATAGTAAGACCCATTTTACGCCTTGTATTTGCCGTACCAAATTTACTCACGTTTGATTTATTAGCCGGCATTTTCACATTTATGATTGCCGTTGTTTGCTTCAGTATTGCTGCTTGGTTGGTAGAAGGCTTTCGCTTGCGCTTCGGTATTTGGAGTGCTGTGCTAGGCGCGTTTGCACTCACTATCATCAACAGCTTAATCTACAAATTATTGGGTGTTTAAAGTTAAGAGTGATGAGATATGAGTTATGAGTTCTTAATAACTCCTAACTCTTAACTCCTAACTCCTAACTTTGCACTATTCGTTGGCAGTTGGAGGAGCAACTGGCGTACTTGATTGTTGTTTGCGCTGTTCGCGTTTTTTGCGATCTGCTGAAACCATATCTGCCATTACTATCAGTGCTTGTGCCATCTTGTCTATATTAGAAAGGTATAACTCTAAATCTTTGTTGAGTTTTTCCTCAGATAGCTTTAAGCCAGCAGCGATAGTTTTCAAAGCCTCAGTACGTTGCTTTTCGTCTTTAACTAATTCTGGATCTGCCAACTCCAACAACGAGAATAAACCAATTGCAAACAAGCGACTGTATTTAAAGTTAGGATTATTAGCGATCGCTTGCAGTTGTGCTTGCAAGTCAGCATCCCCAACTGAATGATTAGTTTGGCTCAGCCACGCAATTAAATCCCTAGCTGGTAAACTCTTAGCCAAGTTTTGTAGCCTTTGAGCTTCCTGTCGATAACGTTGCGGATCTTGCTCTACAGCCTGAGATAAAGCGTTAAAAATCGATTCTTTATCTCGTTCTGGTTGGTAGCCTTGCATGAAGCGGTCAAAAGATGTGACGACGCCCAAGGCATAAATTGGATTGTAGCTAAAATCGACATTTACTGACAGCAGATGCATTTCCACCATCAATTCTTCCACTACCCGACGATAAATTGTGTTAATCGGTCGGGTGTGAAGGGAATAAAAAGTTCGCTTTGTATCAGAGACGGTACGGACGTTATTCACAAAGAAAATGTTAAGGGCGACGTTATTTTATTCTCTCCCTTATGGGCTACTTTGCCAAGTTCAGGTTTCCGAACAGAAGCTTTACTTAAACTAGCAGAATGAGGGGTATGACCCCTCTTTGCTGATGAGCTAAGCAAAAATTAATATATTCCGTGATTATGCATCACATTTATGAGCTTATCGCCAGATTTAATAGCCCTAGGAAAATACCTGGCTGGTGAATTTGATAATCAAGAACAAGCCTTGGCAGAACCTGTGTGGTATGTCCACCTAAGGATGTGGGTTAGACCAATTGATTTATTTTCACAAGACAGTATCACGTTGTTCGCTGAACAAGCCAATATTATTAATCTAGACCGTCCATACCGCCAAAGAATTATGCGGTTAATGCCTGGTTCTGACTCGCTTTCACCCATACAAGTGCAGTACTATATGCTTAAAGACCCAAGTGCCTTAAGTGGCGCAGGTCAAAATCCTGCTTTACTTAAGACACTGGCAATTGAGCAATTAGATTTACTACCAGGTTGCATCCTCACAGTCACCCAAGAAATATTAGCCCCCAATAGCTATAAGTTTACCGCTACTCCAGTTCCAGACACTCGTTGCAGCTTTACTTATCTTGGCAACAGCATACAAGTGTCCTTGGGATTTGAAGCCACGGCAACGGCATTTAACAGCTACGATAAAGGAATTGACCCAGAGACAGGAAAAGCCACTTGGGGAGCAATTATGGGGCCTTATCGCTACACTAAGCGAGAACAATACTAAGTAAAGTTAGGAGTTATCAGTTAGGAGTTATCAGTTATGAGTTATGAATTAATTCATCACTTTTAACTATCAACTCCCAACTGTTTGTTTAGCTGGCGATGCTACGAGGTACACCTTCTAAAGCTTCCTCCTCTGTTTCAAAGATTTCAAATACCGTATCCATCATCGTTACTTCAAACACAAGTTTGGCTTCTGGATGTACATTGCAGATGCGGAAACTGCCTTTGACTTTATCAGCATCGCGCATACCAGCAACTAAAGATGTCAAACCAGAACTATCAATAAAATTTACCTGGCCGAGATTTACAACTACATGGTGACTGAGTTTGGAAATACACTCTTGTAATTTCAAGCGAAATTGCCAAGCAGTGGTGATATCCAGGCGGCCTGCTGGTGTCAAAACAATAACGGTATTACCGTCTTGGGTTGTATAAGTTGTTTGTTCTATCTGAATCACTAAGCCTCCCCGTGGCACTCGTCTCCAAATTAACTGCTGCTGATTTAATTTGTGATTGGTGAGCCAAAAGTATTGCTTAAAAGCAATATTTGCCTACTTTACCTAGAATGACTTCCAGAGAGTTAGTTGACTCACCAGCCACAAAATTTATTCAGTGCTAACACTTGAGGTTAACAAGCTTCAGCTAAATTTGTCACCTTTTTTTGCTAGGTGCTTACTTTTAGTAGTTTAACTCAGCAAAATAGTGGTGAGTAGTATTAAAAGTAATGAGTGGGGGAGGGGGATGGGGAGCAGGGGAGCAGGGCGAGCAGGGGAGCAGGGGGAGATGAGGGAGAAATAACTAATGTACAGACGATTCGGCGAATCGTCTCTACTGACCCTAACTCCTAACTCCTAACTCCTAACTCTTAACTTTGCGCCTCAGCACTGTTGAAGTTTATCCAATCTTGAGGTTTGAGGAAGGTTTCGTACAACTCGGCTTCTTTGGAATTGGGTTCTGGCTGATAACCGTATTCCCAGCGCACCAAGGGTGGTAAGGACATCAAAATAGATTCTGTGCGTCCGTTGGTTTGCAGACCAAAAATTGTGCCTCGGTCATAAACCAAGTTAAATTCTACATACCTGCCTCGGCGATAGAGTTGAAAATTCCGTTCGCGATCGCCATATTCCAACCCATGCCGCCGTTGTACAATTGGCACGTAAGCTGGCAAAAACGCCCCACCACAGTCTTGCACAAAAGCAAATAAATCTTCCCAATTGCGTGGTGCTGGCGCTCCCACTTTATTACTGTAAGTGGCTGCTTCTCCATTGGGGTCGGGGCCGCGGTATAAATTACCTTGACCATCTTGATAATCCAAGAACAAACCACCAACACCGCGTGTCTCACCGCGATGTTTGAGGTAGAAATATTCATCACACCAACGCTTAAACACTGGGTAATACTCTGGGTGGTGTTGGTCACAAGCCTGCTTCAGCGTTTGATGAAAATGGGCAGCATCTTCGGCAAAGGGGTAGTAAGGTGTTAAATCAGCACCACCACCAAACCACCATACTGGCCCCGCTTCAAAGTAGCGGTAATTCAAGTGAACTGTAGGCACATAAGGATTACGTGGGTGTAGGACTAGTGAAGTACCTGTAGCATAAAAACCGTGTCCAGCGGCTTCTGGGCGTTGAGCTAAAATTGATGCTGGCAGATGAGAACCCCAAACTTCAGAAAAGTTTACACCTGCTTGTTCAAATATTGCACCATCACGCAGCACACGCGATCGCCCACCACCCCCTTCTGGGCGTTCCCAACTATCCTCATGAAACTTACCCGCACCATCCAGTTCTGCTAAAGCTTGGCTAATTTCATCTTGCAACTGTTTCATGAATCGACTGACCCTAGCTTGAGCATCAGTTCCTGGTAAAGACTTGGATGGTACTGCTTTTACAGTGGGGGTTTGCGAGTTGGTCAACATAGGATTCCCGAATCTAAATTACAATTTCCACAAAGCCACAAATTTTTAGTTTAAAAATTTGCGGGCAAGATGAGCCAAGACTAAAGCTCAATTTGCCCAATCTTCTTTTTTCTTAATGGTCAAGGCTGAAAGATGTAGACGCCTTCTGGGCAGCTTCCCGTACTCCACAGGAGAACCCGAAGGTAGGATGAAGTATTAAATGCCCCACCCATCAAGCGTCGAGACATGAATATCGAAAAAAAAACAGATTTTTTCGCTCACAGGGGCGAGGCGTATACTGGTAAGCTTTTGCTTCATCGTTCATCCTTTCAACTTCAGACTTCTTGAGTTTGATGGGCGTGACTAGAGTTATTTTCCCTCAAAGCGTATAGGCTTGTATATTGACTGAGTTTTTTTTGAACTTAATTGATGGGAAAATTCTGGTGTCAACGCCAGACTCTGGTGAATGAATCTACAAGCACACTCTACTTTAAGGCATCAAGGTACAAACTGAACTGTTAAACAATTCTTAACTATATTGATTCTGGGGTTCTCTGAGTTGGGATTTAAACTCAAAGCGCGATCGCGTTATTCTCCATACTGCCCAATTGGGGCTTGCTATGCTAAGGGCAAATTTGAGAAAGTGTGATCCAACCATGCCAGAGTTACCAGCAAGTGTGTAGCGAGGAGGATTAGGCAAATGCGAGGTTGGTTATCCAAATTCATCCACCGCAAACGTCGTCGGTTTTGCGCTTCTCTGGTACGAACGTATCGAGAAATTAGTTCTGCTTCCGTAGATGAACTGTGGTTGAAGGTGGCTGACTTAACAGACGTTTCCTGGCATCCACTGCTCAAAAGTACCAATGTCCCTCACGGATTGGTACCTAAACCAGGATTGATTTTTCAAGCTGTGACGCGCTTTTCACCAATTCCCATCCAAATTTTTGTGGAACGCGTTAATCCCAGAGAAATGCTGAGTATTCGAGTACTGGCGATTCCTGGTGTTGAGGAACGAGTAACTTACCAAGTAGAGTCCACAGTCTGTGGCACTTGCTTGTCTTATTCTGTAACCCTTCGTGGTTGGTTATCTCCACTGATTTGGTCATTGTCTCGTCCTTATGTAGATCGTGTAGCACGCTCCCTAGTCGAGGCAGTAGAAAAGACCGCATTACAAGCAGTGTCAGGAAAGAAAAAATCCCTTGACGATAGTTGTTTTGATTTTTAGGGAATTGGGAATTGGGAATTGGGAATTGGGGATTGGTAATTGGGGATTGGATTTTACTATTACCCATTACCCATTACCCATTCCTCATCTCCCTCATCCCCCCTACTCCCCTGCTCCTTTCCCAATACCTAATCCCCATTTGCTAAAGAAAGTTAAGATTTTATTAGGTGATAATGAAAATTTCTTAAATTTCATTACAGCGGTGACAGTAAAAACACAGCTAATTTGCATCTGGTCAATAGCCAAGAGGCACACCACGATGTGTTCGACAACCCCTTGGGGGAACGCATTTCTTCATTTTTAATTTTGAATTGTTTTATGTACGATGTCCTCGATTCCCGCTCTGTCTTAGAAGTGTTGCGACCAGTGCAAGACCCAGAACTCCGTAAGAGTCTGGTAGAACTGAATATGATTCGCAATGTCAAAATTGACGGGGGTAAAGTGAGTTTCACCTTAGTGTTGACCACACCCGCCTGTCCCTTACGTGAATTTATTGTCGAAGATTGTGAAAAGGCTGTTAAAAAACTACCAGGCGTTACAGAAGTGAGTGTAGATGTAACAGCAGAAACACCCCAACAGAAAAGCTTACCCGATCGCAATGGCGTTCCTGGTGTGAAAAATATTCTGGCGGTTTCCAGTGGTAAAGGTGGTGTTGGTAAAAGTACGGTGGCGGTCAACGTAGCTGTGGCTTTAGCGCAAACAGGGGCCAAAGTCGGTTTACTGGATGCCGATATTTACGGCCCCAACGACCCCACCATGCTAGGACTAGCTGATGCTGAAATTGTTGTGCGTTCCACAGAAAAAGGTGAAGTCCTAGAACCTGCTTTTAATCACGGTGTCAAATTAGTCTCGATGGGCTTTTTGATTGACCGAGATCAGCCAGTGATTTGGCGCGGCCCCATGCTGAATGGCGTGATTCGCCAGTTTCTCTATCAAGTGGAATGGGGAGAACTGGACTATTTAATTGTAGATATGCCACCCGGAACTGGAGATGCTCAGTTAACTTTAACGCAATCAGTACCGATGTCAGGGGCAGTAATTGTCACTACACCCCAAACCGTAGCGCTGTTGGATTCTCGCAAGGGTTTGCGGATGTTCCAGCAAATGAACGTTCCAGTTTTAGGTATAGTAGAGAACATGAGCTATTTTATACCGCCAGACCAACCAGATAAGCAGTATGACATCTTTGGTTCTGGTGGTGGCTCCAAAACAGCAGCAGAGTTAGAAGTACCTTTGTTGGGGTGCATACCCCTAGAGATTTCTACCAGGGTTGGGGGTGACAATGGTGTCCCCATAGTCGTTGCTGATCCTGATTCAGCTTCGGCGAAAGCATTAAAAGCGATCGCTCTGGCCATCGCTGGTAGAGTATCAGTTGCAGCCTTAACATGATTAATTTTTAATTTTTGTCTGGTTCCTAGGCAATAACCTAGGAATACAGATTATTAATAGTCAAGATTAATGCTGAAGTGTGAAGTAAAAAATTTTCATTCTTTACACTTGATGCTTGTTAAGTCAATACAATTAAATTCTCAAAGCTAAAGTCTAAAATCACACAATGTTGTTAAAACGTTCGCTCCCCAAAATTCGTTGGAAGTATTGGGTTCAGCCCTGGCAGCAAGTAGATTGGCTGTTATTTTGTTTGCCTGTTATTGTCAGTATTTTCGGCGGCATCATGATCCTAAGTACGGAACTCAAGCAGCCGATAACTGACTGGTGGTGGCACTGGCTAGTAGCTGGTATCGGCGTTTTGATAGCGTTATTTTTAGCTCGCTGCCGTTACGAAAATCTGATGCAGTGGCATTGGATAACATATGCACTTACAAACCTCAGCTTGATTATTGTGATGGTGGCTGGTACTAGTGCCAAAGGGGCGCAGCGCTGGATTAGCATTGCTGGCTTTAATGTACAACCGTCGGAATTTGCCAAAATAGGGCTAATTATCACCTTAGCTGCTTTACTGCATAAACGTACCGCTGCAACTTTACCTAACTTTTTCCGTGCTTTGGCATTTACTGCTTTGCCTTGGTTATTGGTGTTTGTTCAACCTGATTTGGCAACATCGCTGGTGTTTGGGGCCATAGTCTTGGGTATGTTGTATTGGGCAAATGCTAACCCCGGTTGGTTGATACTATTGATTTCTCCCATAGTAGCCGCCATTTTATTTGGTATATCCTGGCCTTTATCAGAACCACTAGTGGTATTTAAAGAAATAGCCTTGGGGCCATTAGGGTTGATTTGGGCATTAGCTATGGGGATTTTAGGTTGGCAGACTCTGCCTTGGCGGCGGTTTGGCATTAGCGGTATCAGTACATGGGTACTTAACATGCTGGGTGGCGAATTAGGAGTCTTTGCTTGGAATCATGTTTTAAAAGACTATCAAAAAGACCGTCTCACAGTATTTCTTCGCCCCGGACATGACATTTTAGGGGCTGGCTATCACCAAAATCAATCTCGCATTGCCATCGGTGCTGGTGAAATTTGGGGATGGGGTCTGTTCAAGGGGCCAATGACACAACTGAATTTCGTGCCTGAACAGCATACAGACTTCATTTTCTCCGCAGTTGGTGAAGAATTCGGTTTTGTTGGTTGTTTATTATTATTGTTTGTCTTCTGCTTGATTTGCTTGCGTTTGTTGCATATCGCTCAAACCGCCAAAGACAACTTTGGTTCACTGTTGGCTATTGGTGTTTTGTCGATGATTGTGTTTCAGCTAATTGTCAACGTGGGTATGACAGTTGGTCTAGCGCCTGTGGCAGGAATTCCCCTACCCTGGATGAGTTACGGACGTTCTGCCATGCTTACCAACTTCATCGCTTTAGGAATAGTAGAATCGGTAGCAAATTTTCGACAGCGACAGAAGTATTATTAATGAGTCCTTTGTCATTGGTCAGTGGTCAGTTGTCAGTGGTGAACCAGTGTGGTCTTGGGGGTCTTCCCCCAATCCCCACTTCCTTCGGTCGTGGGGGCCCCGAGTCCCCCATAAACAACTGGTGTTAGCGCAGCGTTAGCGAGCTTGCGAGCGTCACCCGTAAGGGTTAGTAGAAAAATAACCGAAAACTAGCAACTGACAACCAACAAGTGACAAATGACAACTGACAATTGACACGTATTAAGCTATTAACAGTAAACAAGCTAGGGTAAAAATCATGATTCTGCCTGGAGCAACTGTTCGTATCAAAAATCCCGCTGATACCTATTACCGCTATGAAGGACTCGTCCAACGAATTAGTGATGGCAAGGTAGCCGTATTGTTTGAAGGTGGAAATTGGGATAAATTAATTACCTTTCGCCTGTCAGAACTAGAACTCGTAGAAACCACAGCAGGACGGAAAAAAGCGAAATAAACCTAGTTAGGAGTTAAGAGTGACTAGTTAAAAGTTAAAAGTTAATATCTTATAACTCCTAAACGGCAGTTGCTTCAAGTCGGCAAAGCCGACGACACTTGCTTCAACGCTCTTAACCCGCGCAACGCAGTGTCTCCCCAACGCACTGCCTCCTCCTAACTCCTAACTCCTAACTCTTAACTTCCATGCGCCTACCTTTACCACAGTTTACAAAAAGCGATCGCCACCCTAACCACATTGCGGAGGTGATTGAAACTACGACTACAGAGTTTTTGGCACAGTGTTTGGAACCGGAAGATTTGAGCTTCCCTCCGATGCCGCCTTTTGGTAGTTGGGTCTGTGCTGTGGATGAAGAGTCAGGCAATCAAGTTTATGCTGTGGTGTATTATGCCACGACTATGCCCGTAGATTCCGTACATCGGGCTGTGGCTCTGGGGTTGTCATTGCAAGATTTGCGCGAAGAGCAACCCCAGATATTTGCAATGCTGAAGACTGAATTTCGGGCGGCGATCGTTGGCTTTGAGCAGCCATCATCGACTCTTGGCGCTAACCAAAGAGTGTATCAGTATCTACCACCACGACCACCGCAAATTCATCAAGCTGTTTATCGCTGCGAATCAGAGGCGATAATTAAATTCACTGAAGAACTAAATTTTTTGCGGACGTTGCTTTCTGTAAATAGTGCGCCAGTAGAATCCTTAACAGCAGCAGCTATTCGGGAAATTTACCACTTACGCAAAGCTGACCGAGAATGGCTGATCAAGGCAGGACGTACTCTGAGCGTGCTTTTGAAAGATGACTACGATCGCCTACGGTTTATTTTAAGTCAAATCCACCCATAGGTAGTTAGTTATTAGATGATTGCCTAGGTAGTGTAAGTCAAGATTTTTTTTACTGTTTGTCAGGGTGGTTTTTACATTTATTTATATTATTCAAACGATTACCCCTGGGTAATCGCAGTTTCACCAAGAAAGCGGAGGGAAAGGGGAAAAGGAACAAAAAACTATATCAGTATTATCACTTTTCCCTTTACCCTGCTTCAGATACCCCTAAGTGGGCAAAATAATCCTGATGCTGCATGTTGGTTGAAACCTCATCATGAGGGGGCGGCCATTATTATCCCTTTTCCCCTCTTCTTCACCGTCACTGCTTTAAATCCTACCTATGGAACAAATATCACAAGTTCTTGCTCTGGAACAAACTGCCCAAGTTCTCGGCAAGGAACCAATTGTTCCCTTTGCTATTTTGTTGGTGGTCATCTTAGTTATACCTATCCTGTTTGAACGGCTGAGATTACCAGGATTGGTGGGTTTGGTGTTCTCCGGCATAGTACTTGGGCCGTCAGGCTGGAATCTATTTCATACACAATCGCCGATGATTAGCCTGCTATCAGACATTGGTTTAATTTACTTGATGTTTGTCGCAGGGTTAGAAGTTGATCTAGAACGGTTCCAGCAAAGAAAAAAACGCTCTTTGGGGTTTGCAAGTTTCACTTTTATTGTCCCCTTAACCACAGGAATCTTGGTAGGGCGATTTTTTGGTTTCGGTTGGAATACTTCTATCTTAATTGGCTCTTTGCTCGGTTCCTATACTCTTTTGGCATATCCCATTATTAATCGTCTGGGAGTTGTCAATAATGAAGCTGTCACTATTACAATTGGAGCCACACTTTTTACTGATATTGGCGCACTTTTAATATTAGCCGTTTGTGTGGCAGCAAGTCATATTGGGGCATTCAGCTTAGTGAAGTTAATCACTTTGTTGAGTTGGTTAACTCTCTATTCTATTGTGATTTTAGTTGGCTTTGATTGGGCGGGTAAAGAATTTTTTCGGCGGTCAGGGGACGACGAGGGAAACAAGTTTTTATTTGTATTACTGGCAGTATTTCTTGCGGCTTTGGGCGCTCAATTTATTGGGATAGAAAAAATTGTTGGAGCTTTTTTAGCAGGTTTGGCAGTTAATGAAGCGGTAGGTGAAGGCCCAGTCAAAGAAAAGGTAGTATTTATTGGCAGTGTCTTATTTATTCCTATTTTCTTTGTTGACCTAGGCTTACTAATAGATGTACCTACTTTTGTTCAAAGTATTGGCGTCCTCAAGTTAACGCTGTTCATTGTAGTCGGTTTGCTTGCCAGCAAGTTGATCGCAGCTTTATTAGCAAAACTAATTTATCGATATAACTGGCAGGAAATGCTCACAATGTGGTCGTTATCGATACCCCAGGTAGGTACGACATTAGCAGCAACTTTAGTAGGATATCGGGCTGAGTTACTGCCATTAGAAGTCTTCAATAGCATTATTGTCTTAATGCTCGTAACATCAACTTTGGGCCCATTGATAACCAGTCAAATAGCCGTTGCTTTGCCCACTTCTGTGGTTGCACAAACAGCATCCTTAACCTTAAGCGAGCAAAAATTGAAGACAACACCGAGTGATTTTAGCATAGTCGTATCTGTTAACAATCCTCAGACTCAGCAGTATTTGGTTGAAATGGCAGCATTATTGGCACGTCAGGCAAATGGCAGGATTATACCGTTAGCGATCGCTACTGCTGTTGCTCATATGGATGCACCACAGTTAGAAGTTTCTATGCAAAGGAGTGAACGCTTATTGGCAAAAGCCACGGTACTAAGTCGAAAATTAGGAATACAAGCAGAACCATTACTACGAATTGATGATGCTTTTGCACCAGGAATTAGCAGGGCAGCTCGTGAACAAAAAGCAAGTTTAATTGTCATGGGTTGGGGTAAACGTACTGGTTTGAGAGCGCGTTTATTTGGCAATGTCATTGATAGTGTGCTTTGGGCCTCCCATTGTCCGGTGGCGGTGACACGTTTAGTAGAGTCACCAAAAAAAATTCAGCGCATTTTAGTACCAGTGGAAAACTTAACAACATCGACATTGCAGCCGGTGCAATTGGCTCAGATGCTAGCAGAGGCCAATCAAGCCCAAGTGACTGTGTTGAATGTGTGCGATCGCCGCACTAGTTCCAGTAAAATCGCTGCCAAGCGATCGCAACTTGCTCTACTTGTGTCTAAATTAGCTTTGCCAAATCCACCGGAAATTCAAATCATTGCTCATGAAAATGTTGCCCAAGCAATTTTACAGGCAGCACGATTATACGATTTAGTCGTGTTTCCTTTTACACGTCATCGCACAAGTTCTGGTGGTTTAGCCATTAATGATGTCACAACTCAGTTAGCCAGCCAACTCACTTGTTCCATCATCATGCTCGCAGAACCACAACGCACTCAAACACCAACTTTACTAACGGGAGTTCCCAACTCCACAGCTGCTGTATAAAAAGAGATAGTGGTCAGTGGTCAGTGGTCAGTTGTTATTCTCCTTGAAACATAATTATATTACAAAATGTAAATATACCTAAACTCCAGTTACTACTGACGACTGACAACTGACAACTGACGACCCTCACTAGTTAACTTGATTCGCGGCGACCTGCTTAAAAAACTTTATTTTCTTAAAGATTTGATGAATTATTAGCTAAAGAATTCCAATAATGAGAGGATGTTTGTTAATTTGCTAGATAAATTGTTAAGCAATTGAGTTAAAATTTAACAAAATTGCATACGTAGAAAAATTGCGAAACTAAAAAATACTTTTGTTAAGTATCCCTGTTCGTTCTATACTTTTTTATTTAGGCTGGGTACTCTAAAAACAAGCTAACGAGCCACTAGCAATATCTGTAAATCACTGAGAAACTATGAGAATTTTGGTAACAGGCGGTGCTGGGTTTATTGGTTCCCATTTGATTGACAGACTAATACCTGAAGGGCATGAAGTAATTTGCTTAGATAATTTTTATACAGGTGATAAGCGTAATATCCTCAAATGGATGAATCATCCTCGGTTTGAACTCATCCGTCACGATATTACCGAACCAATTAGGTTAGAAGTAGACCAAATTTATCATTTAGCTTGTCCTGCTTCCCCAGTACATTACCAGTTCAACCCAGTCAAAACCGTTAAAACTAACGTGATGGGGACGCTGAATATGCTGGGTTTAGCTAAGCGTGTGAAAGCTAGATTTTTCTTGGCTTCAACCAGTGAAGTATACGGCGATCCCGAAGTTCATCCCCAAACTGAAGATTACAGGGGTAACGTTAATCCTATAGGGCTGCGTTCATGCTACGACGAAGGCAAACGAATTGCTGAGACTCTGGCATTTGATTATTACAGGCAAAATAAAGTTGATATTCGGGTTGTCAGGATATTCAACACCTACGGGCCTCGAATGTTAGAAAACGATGGTCGGGTGGTGAGCAACTTTATAGTTCAAGCCTTACGGGGTCATCCTTTAACTGTGTACGGTGATGGTTCGCAAACACGTAGCTTCTGTTACGTTTCTGACCTGGTAGAAGGATTTATCCGGCTGATGAATAGTGACTACACAGGGCCTGTGAATCTGGGAAATCCCGGTGAATATACGATATTACAATTAGCACAAACAGTGCAAAACTTGATCAAC
The DNA here is from genome assembly GCF_016056305.1 of Amazonocrinis nigriterrae CENA67. Classification (GTDB taxonomy): domain Bacteria; phylum Cyanobacteriota; class Cyanobacteriia; order Cyanobacteriales; family Nostocaceae; genus Amazonocrinis; species Amazonocrinis nigriterrae. The sequence continues at coordinate 100,177 of NZ_JAECZC010000027.1, forward strand.
CCAGACGCGCAGATTAAGTTTGAGCCATTACCAGCTGATGATCCACGTCGTCGCCGTCCCGACATCACAAGGGCGAAGACTTGGTTAAATTGGGAACCTACCATTCCTCTGCAAGAGGGGTTAAAACTAACAATAGAAGATTTCCGCGAGCGCATCAAAAGCGACATCAAGGATTTAGTCTCGTGAGTAGCGCATTTGCGCTGTTCTGAGGTTTGGTGCAGGCTAACCTTAACCGTAGCCCGTACTTTTAGTAGCTGGATTTACCAGCGCCGTATAAGTGTCATATCGACATCTTGTTTTAAAGAACTAACCCAACAACAATTGTGAGGAGTTAAATTAACATGCGTGTTTGCGTCATTGGTACTGGTTACGTTGGTTTGGTTACAGGCGCTTGCTTGGCTCACATTGGCCACGATGTCATTTGCGTAGACAACAACGAAGAAAAAGTCAAGTTAATGAAATCTGGGCAGTCACCAATATTTGAGCCAGGACTCTCAGAAATCATGCAGGCTGCTATTCAAGCAGGGACAATCCAGTTTACAACTGATTTAGCTGCTGGGGTCGCTCACGGACAAATTCTGTTTATTGCTGTAGGCACACCACCCTTACCCACTGGTGAAAGTGATACCCGTTATGTGGAAGCTGTTGCGCGGGGAATTGGTGCAAATCTTAACGGTGGTTACAAGGTGATTGTCAACAAATCCACAGTACCCATTGGTTCAGGTGATTGGGTACGGATGATTGTACTAGATGGCATCGCTGAACGCCAAAAAACACTTGTGCCTGCTGGTGGCGTAGCAGTTGAAGAAAAATCGGCTGAACTTGTAGCTCAGTTTGATGTGGTCAGCAACCCAGAGTTTTTGCGTGAAGGTTCAGCGGTGTATGACACCTTTAACCCCGATCGCATTGTACTGGGTGGTAATAGTCCCAGAGCGATCGCCTTAATGCAAGAATTGTATACCCCAATTGTTGAGCGCAAGTTCGCGGAAGATCAATCTTTACCAAAAGTCCCAGTGCTAGTGACAGACCTCAGTTCAGCTGAGATGATTAAATATGCTGCTAATGCGTTTTTGGCTACTAAGATTAGTTTTATTAACGAAGTTGCTAACATTTGCGATCGCGTCGGTGCTGATGTCACCCAAGTAGCAAAAGGTATTGGTTTAGACTCTCGGATTGGTAATAAGTTTTTACAAGCAGGTATCGGTTGGGGTGGTTCTTGCTTCCCCAAAGATGTGTCTGCTCTGATTCACACTGCGGATGACTATGGCTATGAAGCTCAATTAATGAAATCTGCTGTCAGTGTCAACGAACGCCAGCGCTTGATTGCTTTAGAAAAACTACAACAAGTTCTGAAGATCCTCAAGGGTAAAACTGTTGGTTTGCTAGGTCTGACCTTCAAGCCTGATACCGATGATATGCGTGATGCGCCAGCACTCAACTTGATTGAGCAACTCAACAGACTGGGAGCCAAAGTCAAAGCCTACGACCCCATTGTTTCCCAAACAGGTATGCGTCATGGTCTTACTGGTGTGTTAGTGGAAACCGATGCTGAACGCCTAGCTGATGGCTGTGATGCTTTGGTACTCGTAACTGAATGGCAGCAGTTCAGCACTTTGGACTATGCTAAGATGGCAAAACTGATGAGCAACCCCGTGATTATCGACGGTCGTAACTTCCTTGACCCAGAAACCCTAGTGAGAGCCGGGTTCCAATATGTAGGTATTGGTAGATAGAAGATTAAGAATTAAAGATTAAAAAAGTGAGTGCATCCTTTTTTAATTTTTAATTTCAATACGGAATCAAAGTACCGTCTAGATTCTTCTAGGCGGTATTTTATTGGTCTTGAAGCCGTTCAGCTTACTCTGACTTTCTGTCTAGAGGTACAAAATAAAGACTCTCAGCAATACTTTTATCAACCCTATGTGTTGGAATTTCCCAATATTTATAGCTTAACCAGCTAATAAGGAAAATTGGAATAAATACAACTATCGCTCTGCAATACTTCAAAAAGATGAATTAATACTAAAATTTGATAAATTTCTAGGAAGATTCATTGAGAAATAAATCATAAAACTAATTTAGTTTCACGCAAAAAAAAGCAGGTTAAACACCTGCCCCAGAGGAAAATATTGCCAATTAATCAGCGGAAGTTGCCAGGATTTAGGCGAGTAGGGACTTGAGAAGGTTGAGACTGACGACGAAGTGCTACTCCGTTTTGCAACTTTTTGGCAGTCCCGCCATCTTTAGGGTCGAGAAAAGGTTTGAGATTGATGCCACCTCTAGATGAAGCTACTCGATTATTGCCACTGCCTAGAAGTGTGCGACCTAAATTGTATATATCGTTGACCGCTGTGCTACCACGGTTGGTATAAGTGTTAACGCCTATAGTTTCCTGACCGCTGTCGGCTGCAAGTAAGTTTTGAAAAACGTTGTTGCGTACAGTATAAACGTCTTTCCCAGGCGGTACTGTTAGCACAATGCGACAAGAGGGGTTTGCTTCAGTTGTCACGCAGACAATGTTTTGGTTATTTAAAAAACCTGTTTGTAGTTCTTGTAAGCCATCTGGGCGGTAGGATTCTAAGCGGCTGGCAATTGCTACACAACGACTTTCTTCGTCCCAACCACCGCCCAAACGTCCAGGAGTCGCCCAAGGAAAGTATCGACCTGGTTGACTTTGTGGCTGATACATCACAGTGTACTGACCATTATAAGGCTGGCAAAAAAACCGAGTGCCGCTGACTACCGTGGGTGAAGTCGATGTACCTGGTGATGTGTTGATTGGTATTGATGTGCCTGTTGATGTTGATGAACCTGATGGTATTGTTGGTACAACAACACCATCGGATGTAGAGTTATCATATTGGGCAAATGCCACAGAGTTACCCAACAGTAAAGATAAGCCCAGACTGCTTAAAAAGATCAACTTAAACGGTTGTGATGTCATCAATCTTCTCCAGTGAAAATATCTTCAGAAATTTATACTCTTATTGACGAATAATTTTGTTTTTTGATTCATTGGAAGCGGCGGGGAACTTAATTTATTTGTGGGGTGGAGAGGAATAGCTACCCCGCCGCTTGGGGCATAGGGCATTGGTAACTACTTCGCCACTCTCCATGCCCAAAAACTCTATCTTGCAAGTGGCGTGGAATATATCATCGTGAATGCCGCTTTTTTTCTTCTCGTTCTTTTTTCTCTTTTAACAACTGTTTCACCCTGGCTTTAATATCTGCATGTCGTGCTACTCCTTCATAGGCGTAGCGGTTGTATTTATTGCGTGAAATCAATTCTTCTAATGACTTAACTCGTTCGCGTCCGCCTGGGTGAGAAGACAACCAAGTGGGAGGAGCATTTTTTTGTTGTTTTTCTAGAGTCACCATTAAGTTACGCAAGCCGTCAGCAGCATAGCCAGTGGCAACAATTAGGCGTGTACCTAAAGTATCAGCCTGACGTTCCATATCGCGGCTATAACTCAGTGAAAAGAGTTGACCAACAGTACCGCCTAGTGGTAAATACTGAGTCACGTTAGAGATGAGGTTGCCTTGGGTGACTAATTGAAAACCGTGGGATAGGACTACGTGAGATAATTCATGACCGATTAATCCAGCTAATTCGGCTTCTGAGTTGGTTTTAGCGATCGCACCCGCATTAATAAAAACTTTACCTCCAGGCAGGGCAAAGGCGTTAAGGTCTGGGTCTGGAATCACAAAGAATTCATATTTAAATTCTTTGCGTCCGGCTACATTGGCTAGTTTTTGTCCGATTTCATTGACATATGCTAAAACTGTTTCGTCTTTAATCAAATCCAACTGTTTTTTTGCCTGCTTTGCTGCCGACTCACCTACAGACTCTTCACCTTTTAGCAGCATGATGGTAGAATCAAGGGCAGAAAATGGCCCCAAAAGACTGCCAGTCACGGCATAACCTAATGTACCTGTGATGATGTTGGCAAGAGCATTGCCTCTAATTTCTCTTCTGATATAGGATTTATAGCGTTTGAGATTTTGTTCTGCTAAGTTGGTAAATTCACCTGCTTGTGGATGTTGAGGGTTGAGAATGGCAAATTGGCGAGCTGCTAAAGACGCCTCCATCCATTTTTTCGCTTCAGCAAGTGCTGTAACTCTTGCTTTAATTAACTCTGGTTCATTAGGATAGAGCGAAGATGCGCGTTCTAGTACATCTAAAGCTTCTTTGGAGCGATCATATTGTTTGAGAACTTCGGCATACTTAATGTCCCCAGGAATAAATTCTGGATACTGCTCAACTAATAGTTTCAGTGGTACCAAAGTTCTAGTTTGCAGCTTCGCTGCTATCCCTGCCTCTGCTTCCCGCCAATAGACTTTACCTGCTGGGGATAGTTGCGCTGGGTCATATATAGCACTTTTGCGGTCTTGAGGTGTAGTTGTTTCTGCAAATGGTTCTTTTGCTTGTCGATACAGTTTTTCGGCTTCTGGAATTTGACCTGCTAAATAAAGCTTATCCGCTTCTATCAATTTTAGCTGACGGGCGATTTCTTCAGGACTGGGTGGAGGTTCCTCCGCCAAATCTGGCTTTTTTGGATCTGTGGCTTCTGGGGTGGGTGTAGGTTGTGGTGTCTCTTTTGGCTGATTTACATCGGTTGCTTCCGGACTGGAGGTTGGTTGTGGAGTTGATTGTTGGCTTTGTACTTGAGGCGTTTGTTTGTTGGCTGTGCTTGTAGTTTCAATAGTGCTAGAAGCAGCAGGTTCTTGTGCTGGAACAGGTGCTGTTGGTTGCGTCAAGATAATCAAAATCGTTGTACCAACACTAAGCAATACCCAACTCAAGGCTAGCAGCAGAGACTTCCTGGTTCGTTTCATGCTCAGATCCAATTATGCAACAGGCTCTTTGTTTAAATGTTTTGACACTCTCCTGACTGAATAAATAACGCGAGCGCTCATTTATTCGGAAAGTCAGGGGATTTTAAGAAGTTGTTCCGAATGGAGCTAAAGCCACCATTCTCCACTTCTCCAATTTAAGAAGATTAATCCTTCTTGGGGCGGTCAAAGACCCTCTAGACACTCCGGTAAAACCATTGTGCTTACTTTTTCTTCTGATATTCAGCGAACCATTTAGATCCGCGTTAACCAAATGTCCATCTTTTGTCCTGTACAATCCGCGTTTAATTCGTTTACCAGAAAATTGGTATTCTTTGGGATTGTCGGCATTATAGACAGGTATTTCATCACCATCAATCGCGCTTGCTTTACTGGTGTAAGATTCTTCCTGTTCAGTATAATTCAACCCGTATCTTTCACACATTGCTTTCAACTTATAGCGCAAACTGTGAAAAGGTATTTGGACAAAGTTTTGGTTGTTGCGTCCACCAATATTAATTTCCTGCTTGATGCCAGGATTGTACCCAACAATCAAGTTAGCAATCTTGTTGTTGATGCAGTGGTTAATAATAAATCTTGCTGTTTTGTTCAGGTAATCTCTAACTTGATTATTGCGTTTTGCTGTCAGCTTCACTTGTTGATTAGTGATACTCTTAATTCCTTGCTTGTCCTTAATGGATTGCAGGTAAGCATTACGCTTGTTGAACCACTGGTTAATAGATTTAATTGGTTTACCATCCACTAAGTAGGATGCCCCATTGGTATCAACACAAGCTGCGAGATTATCGACTCCCAAATCAATACTAATAGAG
>NZ_JAECZC010000028.1:0-65210 GCF_016056305.1 Amazonocrinis nigriterrae CENA67
GGAGCAGGGGGGCAGGGGAGCAGGGGAGAATTGTTTCTCAGTCCACTAAAGTGGACTTTAGCTATTAGTCAAGAAATAAATTTCTTGGCGAGATATTAGGCAGGTGCAAGATTCAGTTTAAAGGACTGACAAATCACAAAACACTCCATTGCACTTGTACCTTACTGAAAGTCAACAGTCATCATACCAATTTGAAAAATGATTGCGGCTGATGGTTCCACGCAACCCAGACACAGAAAGCGATTCCTAATCTAAAATCTAAAATCCAAAATGGTATCAGCCATCGAAAACTCCTGTCGCTGCCAAATGTAGCGCGAAATACATTTTTGGGTTTTAATTACAATATATAGTTCAAAAAAACATGTATCTTTAGTTTGAGCAAGCATCTACCGTAAGGCATAAATAAATCGATTTGACAATTGAAAAATTACTGAAAAGCTCCACTACCAATCAAAAGACACACTACTTTGAGGTTAGTGACCTTGTTTTCCCTGGTGACAAGCAATTGTCGCACTGAGGTGGATTTGACAGTACGTAAGTCCTAAGTATTTGAGGACTTGCATACAACCGATAAATCCACATTTTTCCCAACACAAGAACCGCTTCAGGTGAAAAGCGAAAGGATGAAATACTGGTTCAGGAAATTAGCAATCTATACAGTCTTGCTATATCACTTATTAATCGGAAATAGTTACGCACAAGCCAACCAAGTTGCGAATATTGATGTGCAGGGATTAAACGCGCTTCCAATAGTTGAAAACTTAGCAAGTGCTAATAATTTTGGGGAGAATCGCAAGGAAGATTGGTGGCGATTTCATGAGATAGTCAAAGGAACAGAGAAACTAGAGGGACTTTTCACACTTTATAGGAATGAAAACTCAGGTCAAGTTTACTTGGAAATTAAACCGGAACAGTTAAATAAAGACTATTTAGCTACAGTAACATTAGAATCCGGCATTGGGGAAAGTAATATTTATAGTGGATTAGCTCTTGATGATTTTCTCTTCTATTTCCGGCGAGTTAACAATAATTTACACTTTGTTGTGCGTAATGTTAAATTTCGTACAGAAGCAAGTGAACCAGAACAGCGATCGCTTGCTCGTTCCTTTAGTGACTCAGTTCTTTATTCCCTAGAAATAGACAGTATTGATCCGCGCAGTAAAAATATTTTAATTAATCTGGAAGACTTGCTCATGCAGGATTTACCAGGTTTAACGCCTCTATTGAAATACTCTTTGCAAGCTGATTATCGCTTAGAAGCAAGCAAGTCATATTTTGGTGATGTCAACAGCTTTCCTGAAAACATAGAGATTGATTCGATTTACGGTTTTTCATCACCAGAAGGAGCAAATTTAGTCACCTTACCCGATAGTAGGGCCCTCAGCCTCAAGGTACACTACAGTTTTTCCAAACTTAGAGAAAACAACGGTTATATTCCCAGACTTGCCGATGACAGAGTAGGATATTTTATTACTGCCTTTAAAGATTTCTCTAAAAATAACTCCCAAGAACCATTTGTCAGATACATTAATCGTTGGCATCTGGAACCATCCGACCCTAACCTACCCATATCTCCACCCAAAAAGCCAATTGTATTTTGGATTGAAAATGCTGTGCCTTTCGAGTACCGCAGCGCCATTCGTGAAGGTATTCTCATGTGGAACAAAGCATTTGAAAAAGCAGGATTCCAAAATGCTATTGAAGTACGGCAAATGCCAGATGATGCTGATTGGCAACCCGCAGATGTACGCTATAACACGATTCGCTGGTTCAATTCTCTGGATGCAGGTTTTGCCAGAGGGCCGACGCGCGTCAACCCACTCACTGGGGAAATCTTGGATGCAGATATTATCGTAGATGCCAATATGGTGCGATCAATTCAGCAAGTATATGGCACCTACGTAGAGTCAAAAGTGAACAAGAAAGGATTGAGGAATAGAAACATTACTCAAGCCTCTGAATGCATTTATGAAGATTTACCTCAGACTGTCGCGTCTGGAAAGTTGAATACCGGAAGCGATTCTGAACTCTGCTATGGTATGGAATCTTTAGATCAGGCAAGTATGGGGGCGTTGACATTATCAGTTTTGCAAAACGCCACACCCAATAGTGAAGCGATGCAGAATTACGTGCATCAATATTTGCGTTCTCTCATCGCCCACGAAGTCGGGCATACTCTCGGTTTACGCCATAACTTTCACGGTAGCACCATGTTAGCGCCCGAAGAATTAAATAATACTGAAATCACTCACACCAAAGGTTTAGTCGGTTCGGTGATGGATTATCTACCCGTGAACATAGCACCGCAGGGAGTACAGCAAGGTGACTATTTCCCCCAGGTTATTGGCCCTTACGACGAATGGGCAATTGAATATGGTTATAAAAGAAGTCCTCAAGTGCTACTTGAGGCAATGATTCCAGAAACAGAAAAAAGTTTTTTAGAACAGATTGCTTTGGCATCACCTCAACCAGAATTATCTTACGCAACTGATGAGGATATTTGGGACATCAATCCCCTGGCAAATGTTTGGGACATGAGTAGCGATGTGCTACTTTATTCTCAGTGGCAAATGGATAATGCCCGCGTCATGTGGCAGCGCCTTGACAAAGGTTATCTCTCCAAAGGAGAAAGCTACAGTAACCTGCGCGCCTTATTTAATAGAGTACTTCAATACTATTTTCGTAACGCCACCTTGCTATCTAAATACATTGGTGGGCAATCGTTTCGCCGTCTCCATGCTAGTGATGATACTTCCTGGGCATTTGTACCAGTTTCCCTAGCAAAACAACGTCAAACATTGACAAAGTTGCAAGAATATGTATTTGCTGAAGAAGCTTTTCGTTTTTCACCACAATTACTGAATCAGCTAGCACCATCGCGGTGGCAACACTGGGGTAGTCCTGTACCCAACAACCGCCTTGATTATCCCATTCACGAACGTATTTTGAACTTCCAAACTGCGGTATTGCGATCGCTACTAGACAGCCAGAGGCTAAATCGTTTACAAGATATAGAATTAAAAACCTCGCCTGGGGAAGCACTTTCCATACCAGAACTGTTCGACACCCTGCAAAAAGACATCTGGACAGAAATTTTGACTCAAAGCGAACCCAAGCCAATTTCTAGCATCCGGCGTTCATTGCAACGCGAACATTTGAATATTTTGCTAGAAATGGTGTTGCGTACTACTGATGCGCCTGAAGATGGGCGGACACTAGCTTGGTATGAATTGCGCCAACTGCAAAAAGCTATTGAGTCCAGGCTGAAACAATTTCCTGAAAACCTGGATATTTACACATTAGCTCACCTAGAACTTTCAGGCGATCGCATCACTAAAGCATTAAATGCACAGTTGCTCTCGAAGTGAGATGGGGGGATGGGGAACTCGGGGCCCCCACGACCGAAAGGAGGAGCCACTGCGTTGGGCGGCTCTGCCGACAGCCGCGCATGTGGCGTTGGGGATTAGGGGCGATGGGGGGATGAGGGGAAAATAATAACTCCTAACTCCCAACTCCTAACTCCTAACTCCCCACTCAGCACTCAGCACTCAGCACTCAGCACTTTCTAAGAAGCTAGCAATTCTGGCTGACATATCAAACTTTGCAGAGTCTGACGCATTTCGCTAATAGTCTGGAGTTGATAATCACCAGTTTCTTGAACATGAGCCAAAGATTCCCCAACTCCTTGCAACTTATGCCGCAAACCATCCAAAGAATCTTGAATTGGTTGCAATGCTTCTTCATAGAGACGCACACGACCCCAACATTCAGCGGTTGCTGTTCGCAAAGATAGCAACTTTGCTTCCATCTCTTTGAGTTCTTGCTGTTTTTCTTGTTGGTCTTGGGTTTGATTATCAATCATCCCTTGGTCTAGCTCAAGAGCAGCAAGCATCTGCCCAATTTCACGTTCTAACTTTTGTAGTTCTTGGGACTGTTGTTGTCGCTGAGTTTCAATTTGCAACAGAACTGGGCTTAAATCAATTTGCTTATCTTCTTCTGTATTAGTAACAGTATGACCTTGCCGCCGTAACAATACAGCTTGATGTTGTTTGACCAACTTCTGCCGCTGTAGTAAACTACGGCGTTGTCCTACCAAGCTAGAATTTAGCATCTCGTAGTGGTCTTTTTCATCTGCCAGTTCCATTTCTAAATTGATTTGGTCATGGTCAGGTGCTTTACTGATTTTAATTTGCAGTTCTTGTATAGTTTCTTGCTTATATTTAAGTTCTTGTTCTTGATCGTGGACAAAGCTAGAGTCTATTTCCAACTTTTCCAACAAATCTTGTACTATCTTTTGCAGTTCTTCTAAAGGCATTTTTTCTAAAGCTTCTACATCAACTTTCTCGCTGGGAGACACATTGCCACAAGTAGCAGCCAAGGAGTAAATTTGTTGATATAACTGTTCTTGATATTGCAACTGCTCTTTGACCACCCGGACATATTCTTGCTTGCTAGCAACAATTGCTGTATTCACTTGCAATTGGGCTGTTTGCTGCTTGAGAAAATCCTGTGCTTGTTGCCATGCATTTTGGCGATCGCTATAACTTTGCGAAAGGCGATCGACTTCCTCCTGTTGTTGATTTGCTAAAGTTCGTTGTTCCTGTAGTTGTTGCCAATGTGGGTTGAGAGTAGCTTGCTGTCTTTCCACCACTTCAAAAGCAAAATGCAGATGCTCTCGCACTTTTTCCGTAGGAGCAACACGATTAGACAAGCGATCGAGTAAATCACTCATCACCCGACTTTGCTCTTCATCCAAAACCGTACCCTGTTGGCAATCGGCTTGGCGTTCCTCAAAGCGGCGCTGCTCACCCCGCAAATGTTCCCAAGCTCCCTCTAATTCTTGGCGATTCCGCTCAATTTCAGCTTGCAACTGTTCAATTTGCTCACGAAATGCATCAACTTCCTGTTTTTGTGACTCCAGCTGTTGAAACTCTTCCTCCATTTGTTGCAACTGTTCCAGACGTGCTTCCATATCCATTTCACGGCGATTCATCTCTTGCGCCTGAAACGTCAACGACTGCTTCCACTGGTCAATCTCATCTTCCTTGAGCTTAAATTTTTCTAATTGGCGAGAAAAATTTTGCAAAATGTTCACTAATGGGCGTCCTGCTTCTTGAATCCGCTGTACTTGACGATTGGGATTCAGTTCCACAAGTACCAACGCACCATCATTTAATTTGCTTGCATCCTCAGCGGCAATTACTTCTTCCGACACAGTACTCCAATTCTGGTCGGTTCGCTGACAAGCTAGCAGTTTCAGTTCGGTTTTGGAACTACCACCGAGTAAGCCGCCTTTCTGCTTTTGTACTTCTGCTAAATACAGCACACCGTTTGTCCTTTTGTGTACTTGATGTCCGTGTTTTGGGATATACCTGAGATAATTCTGTCAACCTGTCTGATACCAATTTAGAGACTGGGCAATGGGGACTGGGGGCTGGGGATTCAAACCCTGCCCAAATCAATCCTTATTAGCTATCCTAATTGGGTATGATGCACCTCAATTTGGGAAAACAAGACAGACAAAACTATTGATAGATGCTAACCACGTCTTGATATTTATAAAAACGATTTGATCACGCCTTTATATTCTCTACTGATGACAGTGATGATGGCTTCCGTGGTATCACTAGCTTTGACAAAATCTATTACGAAAATTTACAGTTTGTATTTGAATGTATCCCCTGATCAGGATTAGTTACAAAAGAAATAAGATTTTGAGTACCCCAGACAAATTGGGATAGCTAATATTGTTTGAGATTAAAGAATGCAAACGGGATTAGAAGGAGCGCTATCGAGCTAAATGCAGGGAAATTTAAGTGAAATTGATATTCGCAGTATCCTGCAATTGATTGAGTTAGGGCAGCGAACTGGGCAACTTTTGGTGGAAGCCAGCTTTCACAACAACGACAAACTCACACTAGACGAAGCAATCAGACCTCGCCATTCTCGGAACTACAAACAACAGTCTTGGTTTGTCTTTTTCCTCAACGGTCAAATTATTTATTGCCAAGAAGGCGATAGTAATTTATTACGGATTGATGATTACTTACGCCATTACCGAGTTGAAATCCGGCTCGAAGAAAAGCAACTTGCCTGCCTAGGATTACAGAGTGTGCCAGAGTATGGATATATCTGGGCACTCTTAGAACGGAATATTATTAACCCCAAGGTCGCTCATAGTATCATCCACCACTTAGTGCATCAAACACTCTTTGATTTACTGAGTTTACACCAGGGTAATTTCGTTTTTCTTCAGGGGGCTGCACTTGCCCCACAACTAACTAGCTTAGAAATTGCTCCTTTAGTAACTAAAATTATGCAACAAGTACAAGAGTGGAAGCAACTACATCCACACATTCAGTCTCCCGAACAATTACCGATGCTAGCTGATATAGTGCAGCTCAATTCTTCACTACCAGCAGCAACCGTCAGTAAGCTACAACAATGGGCAGATGGGAAAACATCGCTGCGCCAACTAGCTCGTTATCTCAACCGAGACATTTTGACAGTTGCTAAAGCCATGTATCCATATGTACAACAAGGTTGGTTGCAACTAGTATATTCCGCGAGCAATAACTCCAAGACACACATACACGATATGGGAGTGGGAGAAAAGCATACTCTGCGGATAGTATGTATTGACGATACAACAACTATCGGTGAGACTGTAGAGTCTATCCTTAAAGCCGAGGGTTATGAAGCGATCGCCCTCAGTAATCCCCTAGATGCCATTAGTCTCATTTTTCGACTACAACCAGATTTAATTTTATGCGATATTGCCATGCCAGAATTGGATGGTTATGAAATTTGTGCCATGCTGCGACAATCCACAGCATTTCGGTTTGTACCAATTATCATGCTCACTGGTAAAGATGGATTTATTGATCGAGTCAGAGCTAGTATGGTCGGGGCAACAGATTATTTAACCAAGCCGTTTGGTGACACTGAGTTACTGATGCTCGTAGAAAAATATATAAACGCAAAATCTGATTTAGGCACACAAATAAGATACAAGACTTGTTGATTCTTAAAAGATAGAGTAAAAAATGTTATCACAGAATCAACCAACTCCAGTACAACGTTATTATCTAGTAAATTAGTGACTTAGTAGAATTAATTTATACAATAAATACTTACGGAGGATCAGGGAATGTTCCAAAAAGGAACGTCTACATCAGGAGGTAGATAGCCATTTATGAGTATAGTTCTGATTGTGGAAGACAGTATTGCACAAAGGGAGATGATTACAGACCTCCTGAAAGCCAGTGGCTTAAAAGTCACCCATGCCAGTGACGGAGTAGAAGCATTGGAGGCAATTCAAACTGCACCTCCGGATTTAGTGGTATTGGATATTGTCATGCCCCGGATGAACGGCTACGAATTGTGTCGTCGTTTAAAGTCCGATCCAAAAACCCAAAATGTTCCCGTAGTCATGTGTTCTTCCAAAGGTGAAGAATTTGACCGCTACTGGGGCATGAAACAAGGTGCTGATGCTTACATAGCTAAACCGTTTCAGCCAACAGAGTTGGTAGGAACAGTTAAACAACTACTGCGAGGATAAGGATGAAAACAACATGGTCAGCAAACCGGACTTTTTAAGTGGCAGTGGTCAAGACCACTTCCGTCCAGAATTACAAGTAGAAAGTCCAGAGGGTGAGTTACACTTGCGGTTTTACATACCCTCGCATCAGGAGTTTGCACTACCAGCAACCGGTATTAAGGAAGTGATGGAACTGAGTCCTGATAGAATCACCCCCATTCCTAATGCTTCTCCTTTACTTTTGGGTACTCTAAATTTACGAGGTCGAGTAATTTGGGTGGCTGATTTGGGTCAATTTCTTGGGGAAGCAGCTCCGTTAAACACAGATCGAGCAGAAATTCCGGTGATTGCTATTGAAGAACAAGACACAATAGTGGGCTTAGCAGTAGAACAAATCGGTGGTATGGACTGGCTGGATGTACAGCATTTAATGCCACCAGCGAATCTACCAGATACTATGGCTCCCTTTTTGCGCGGAGAGTGGGTATTGGCTGATAAAAACAACCAGTGTCTGCGACTGCTCGATCAAATGGCAATTATACGGAGTGCAAGGTGGGCAGGATGAAATTGGGAGAGAGTCAATGGCAGCTAGTATAGATGATTACCTCGAAATATATCAGCAGGCTTGTACAGCCTACGCGCAACAGAACTATGAAGTTGCGGTCAATTTAGTTGATCAGGTGGTACAAAATGTACCAGATGACCCCAATTGCCATTTACTGAGGGGTCATATCTATTACGTTTTGCAGCAATATGATGTAGCTAAAGCAGAATATCAAAAAGTGTTGCAGTTGACTGACAATCAAGAAATTATTGATTTGGCCAATAATAGTCTTGAAAGCGTCATTCAATACCAAAAATCCTTAGAAGGACAGTTTGCTGCTGTAGACAATAGCTCGCAAAAGCCAGCAAATTTTACAGAAATATCTGATACTCTTGACTCTGGTGAATTCAGATTAGAAGATTTAGGAACGTTTGGGGACTTAGATAGCAGCAGCTTTGATTTGAACTCCTTTGATTACCAGCAACAAGCTGTGGATGTAGAAGAGCTATCCAGTAGTAGTCCGTTTGATATCTCTACAGATAGTAGTTCGTTTAATAAAACCCTAGATTATTCAGAATCTTTAAGCGATGACCCTTTTGCTTTGAATCAACACTTAGATGAACAAGAGTCGAACGCCAACGTTTGGGAAAAGCAAACAGAATTAGAGTTACCTATTTTCTGGCAGGAAGAAAATGTTGAGCAGCCAGAAATTAATAGTAATTTACTAGATAGTGGTGGCAATTACACTAATAACAAGTCACCATTTAATAAGAGTATCGACTCACCTTTCGCAGAAAATAATTCGCCAACTAGCAATGACTTAGAAACAGATGATGAACTTTTGGAAGAAGAAAATTACCAAAAGCCAAGTAGTGCAGGATTGGACTTGAAAGTGAATAGCCTGCAAGATGAAACTTTACTGTTCACCAAAGAAGAATCCAAAAATGATTCTACACAAAAAAATACAATCAAATCTAGTAGCCCAAACAATTTATCTGAACCAGAATCAGGTAATTGGGTGCAGCGACTAGAAGAACAAGAAAAATTTTCAGAAGTTCCCTCATCTGTGAAGGAAAAATTTTCTTTGAAAGACCAGCAGGTGAAAGCAGATTTAACAGCAGAACCAAATAACTTTGATAGTGATGAAGGTTTTGACTTTGAAGCCTTTGAGTCTGCCTTTGGTTCAGAAGAATTCTCATCTGATGCAGACCTTAACAGCATACCAAGCAAAGGAAATTCTAAAAGCAACATCGAATTCTTAGACGACTTTGATGAATTCGACGACTTAGGAAATATTCCTGGGTTTGACTTGGCAGATGCAGACTCTAGCTTTGGTGATGTGACAATGCTTTCCACTGCCATGGAAACAGGTGGGAAGACACGCGCTAAAGAAGGTAATAATGGAGCAAGCGATCGCGACGATGAACTGTTTTCCATTACTGGCTCCCACACAGGCGCACAACAGTCAGTACCAGTTTTTACCCAAACCGATGCCTCGAAGCTAGAACCCACCGTCAGTGTTGAACAGGGCTGGTTAGCACCATTAGAAAATGCCTCCCTAGACACGAAACCCTGGTTTGTTGCTGGTACTGTGGGCGCTTTCTCAGCGCTAGTTGTAGCCACAGTCAGCTTCGCGGCTACCAGCTTTTCTCCACCCCTACAACGGGAATCAGTACGGAATACAGGCTGGGCCATGTCACTAGCAGCTGGCATTGCTGGGTTTTCTACCGCTGCCTTCATGGGCAATCTCACACTCAAGCAAATTCGCCGCACAACTAGGGATCTGCAAGCTCAGTTTGATGCAGTCCGCCAAGGAAATCTCAATGTTCAAGCCACGGTGTATTCCGAAGATGAATTAGGAATGTTAGCCACTGGCTTTAATGAAATGGCGCGGGTAATTTTCACCACCACCAATGAAGCCCAACGCAAAGCCGACGAACAAGAGGAAGCTAAAGAAAATTTGCAACGTCAAGTGATTCGCCTGTTGGACGATGTAGAGGGCGCTGCTAGAGGAGATTTAACAGTCCAAGCTGAAGTCACAGCTGACGTACTGGGAGCCGTTGCTGATGCTTTTAACCTGACAATTCAAAACTTGCGAGATATTGTACAACAGGTAAAAGTGGCAGCTAAAGAAGTTACTAAAGGTGCAACTAACTCGGAAACTTTTGCTAGAGCTTTATCTAGTGATGCTTTGCGGCAAGCGGAAGAGTTAGCAGTCACTTTAAATTCCGTGCAGGTAATGACCGACTCAATTCAGCGGGTAGCTGAAGCGGCGCGGGAAGCGGAAACAGTTGCTCGTGATGCCAGCACCATCGCCCTCAAAGGTGGGGAAGCGGTGGAAAATACTGTGGCAGGTATTTTAGAAATTCGAGAAACTGTAGCTGAAACAACTCGGAAGGTGAAGCGCTTAGCGGAATCTTCTCAAGAAATTTCTAAAATTGTGGCGTTAATTTCTCAAATTGCCTCCCGTACTAACTTGCTAGCACTCAATGCTAGTATTGAGGCAGCACGGGCAGGAGAAGCCGGACGCGGGTTTGCAATTGTGGCAGATGAAGTGCGGCAATTAGCTGACAAATCTGCTAAATCCTTAAAGGAAATTGAACAAATTGTGATGCAAATCCAAAGCGAAACAGGCTCAGTAATGACCGCAATGGAAGAAGGCACACAACAGGTAATTAAAGGCACAAAATTGGCAGAAGAAGCCAAGCGATCGCTAGAGAATATCATTCAAGTAGCGAATCGTATCGATATTCTTGTGCGCTCAATTACTAGCGATACAGTAGAACAAACGGAAACTTCCCGCGCCGTTGCTCACGTCATGCAATCAGTGGAATTAACGGCCCAAGAAACCTCCCAGGAAGCGCAGCGAGTTTCTGGTGCCCTACAAAACCTAGTGGGTGTATCCCGTGACTTAATTGCCTCCGTTGAACGTTTCCGCTTGGAAACCCTGGAAACAAGATAAATCTAAGTTAGGAGTGGTAAAAGTTAGGAGTTAGGAGTTAGGAGTTAAGAGTAAAAATCAGAATTATAATTGATAACTCATAACTCATAATTGATAACTCATAACTCGTAAATCACAACTCATAACTCATAACTCATAACTAATAACTTATAACTCATAACTTTTGCTATGCTGCCGGAACAACAACAGCGGATTTTGGGTTACTTTATTGAAGAAGCAAGAGACCACCTGAACACAATTGAACAGGGGTTGCTGAATCTCGAAAGTACCTTGAACGACCCGGAAATGGTCAATGAAGTTTTCCGGGCGGCTCACTCCATTAAAGGAGGAGCGGCAATGCTTGGTTTGACTAGTATCCAGCAAACCTCCCACCGTCTGGAAGATTGTTTTAAGGTTCTCAAAGAGCATCCGGTTCAAATTGACCAAAAGTTAGAGTCTTTATTTCTTGGTGTGTCTGATACCCTCAAGTCGCTGTTAGAGCATTTGAGTGGGCCGTTTGGTCTATCGGAAGAGGCTGCTAGTACTCTCATGTCAGAAGCGGAGCCAGTTTTTAAATGGCTCAATGAGCATCTCGATATACTTGTAAAACAAGGAACCAGTGGCAGCGAGAGTACTGTAACACAAATACAGCCATTCCCAGGCGATAGCGTCAACACCCTCACGGAGATTTTCCTGCGGCCGGATAATCTGACTCTGGGAGAGGACACTTCCACAGAAATACCTTCGTCTGTGGTATCCCAAGCAACAGGTTCGCCAGCCACCGCCAGAGAAAATTTGAACGCGGGCGAGTTCCAAACTCAGGTTTTACAGGCATTGCGGGAAATGTTGCAATCATTTAAGCAAAAAACAACACCCGAATCGCGGCAAAATCTTCAGCAATCCTGTCAGCAGTTAGTTAAACTCGGCGATACATGGAATTTATCCAATTGGTGTAGTTTATGCCAAGCAGCAGCAAATGCGATCGCTAATCCTGATAATACCTATCTGACTCTAGCCAAAATCGTCATTACTGAAATTAAGCAAGCCCAAGAATTAGTTCTCCAAGGTAGAGAAGCCGAGATTGCAATTAGTCAGCAATTAGAAGGACTCTTAACCTTTCCAGAAATTGATTTATTAACAATAACTACAGATTTGCTGGATGAACGGCTAGCCATCATCACAGAACCACCCACTGAGCTAGCACCAACATCTCATCAAGATCATATTAATAATAATGCTACTGTTGTACAACCAACAGATAGTGTAATTAGCCTGACAGAAATATCCGAGCAACTTCACATCGATGTCGCCACACAAAACGCTGTTACTGGGGATGTACCTGCCAATCTCTTATTTGGTAGTGAAGATGATGCATTTATTCTTAGTAGAAGTACTGACCAACATGGCCCAGAGGTAGGATTAGCTGAGTTAAACACACTTGCCGATTTGTTTGAAGGCGAGACTCCTGAACTTGATGAAACCTGGCAACAAGAAGAAGTTCTAGATATTAATGGTGTCAGTAAATTAGGAATTGAACTGAAAAAAAGTAATATTGAGGATGCTGATAGCGATTTAGCAGATTTCCTCTCATTGGATGAAGATAGAAACAGCAATGGCTCTCAAATCAGCCCGACTACAACAGAAGACTTAAATCTGTTATTTGGTGACAACTTCCTAGAAAAAGATAATTTTGAACCGCAAAATTTACCCACATCTGCGGCAATTCCTGGTGAACTTTTAGAAGAATTTACAGAAATCTCTAGCGAATCACAGCAGTCTTTGGAAATTCAGCCGAAAGATGTAATAGGCGATTTATTGTCAATAGCATTAGATGAAAATGACACACTCTCTGTAAGGGAAGTCACTCAACCAGAAACCAAGGTTGTCACCAGCAGCGAACTATCTACAAACCAACAAAGCAGTTTTGATGAATTATTTATAGAAACTGCAAATGCAGGTAGTTTTGAGGAAATAACATTTAGTAACGACCAAGAATTAAAATCTACCATATCCCAGCCAGATGCCTTGTCTGTGGGTAATCTGTTTGCTGATCTCGAAGAAAATACAATACTGTCCACGAACGAACCAGAAATTGCTGATTTATTTGATGCATCGCCTACAACAGCAACAGGAGTGTCTCAAACAGACGAGGATTTGAGCAACTTCTGGAACCAGGAAGCTCAAGTAGAACCACAACCAGAATTTGATATTGTAGGTGAGCCGGATGTAGCAAAAGCGCTAGAAGAGAGTTTGCTTGCAGCTGCGGCTTCCGGTGAGATTTTTAGTGAAATTCAGCAGTCTATACCTTCTCCCACAATAAGTTTTGAGCAAGAAGATTTTGATATGACTTTCTTGCAGCTAGAAGAGCCGCAAGATTTGATATTATCATCAAATGGTAAGGATAATTTGTTTGAAGAGTTAACCACAACTAACTCAACAATTTCTCCTGAAGTGGGTGATCATAATGTTTATTTGCCAGAAATTCCTAGCTTATCGCAAGAACCAGAAGTTTTAGATTTTATTCCTGAATTTACTAACCAGCCAACAGAGAACTCTTTGATAGATTCTCCTCAAGTATCTGCAAAACTAGAAATTGATTTGTTCGATACTATTGAAGGCAACAAAAATGAAAAAACACAAATTCTATTTGAAGATATAGCTGTCATAGATAATTCAACTTATATTCAAATCGAAACTACAGAAAATCTGCTTGGTAATGATTTATTTATTTCAGAAAATACTTTAGATATAAGTTTAGGAGAAAATTCAGACTTACAACAGTTTTCCACTCATCCAGAGTTTTTAAATACTAATACTAACTTAGAAGCGCTCACTGAGTTTTCAGAGACAGCAGAACTCGGTTTAGGTGATGAATTATTTGCACTATCAACTGAGTTATCTAGTGAAGACAGTCACGCTAACTTAGAAGCGCTCGCTGAGTTTTCAGAGACAACAGAACTCAGTTTAGGTGATGAATTATTTGCGTCATCCACTGAGTTGTCTGCTGAAGACATTAACACTAACTTAGAAGCGCTCGCTGAGTTTTCAGAGACAACAAAACTCGGTTTAGGTGATGAATTATTTGCACCATCCACTGAGTTAACTGTTGAAGACAGTCACACTAACATCGATGCGATCGCTGATTTCTCAGCAACTACTATTCAATTTGATGTATTTGAAGAAACAGCAGATTTGTCCGCACTGTTGTTTGACGCAGATGTTACATCTGAGGCTGTACCACTGGCTGAAAAAGAAGATACTACTGATATAATTGCTGAATTAGGTTTGACAACAGCAGCAGTAGAAACCGCAGAAAATATTGCCCCAGTAGCAGAAGTTACTTTAGATGAAGCTGATATCTCAGATGAATTTGCTGATTTAGAAGCATTACTAGAAGAGGAAGTACCACAAAACACCAAAGCCAACTTTATAGCCGAAGAAGATTTTGCTGCCCTGGAAGCATTACTTGGTACAGACAATGATGAAAAAGCAACACCTACACCAGCAAGCAACCATGTACAGGAATTGCGACCAGAGGCTACAAACAATACTGAGAATAATCCTGTTTCATCACCAAATATAGGAGATGAATTTGGTGATTTGGAGAAACTGCTGGCAGAAGCAGATAAAACCATATCCCACTCCTCACCCGCAAAACATCACACCAGTAAAACTCCCCGTGTCTCTACTCGTCGGACTGCCAGATTTGAAGAAACGATGAAGGTGCCAGTCAAGCAACTGGATGATATGAGTAACTTGGTTGGGGAGTTGGTAGTCAACCGCAACACCTTAGAGCAAGATCATGAACGACTGCGACAATCACTAGATAACTTGTTGATTCAAGTTCAACAACTCTCAGATGTGGGAGCAAGGATGCAGGAATTGTACGAGCGATCGCTTTTGGAAGCATCTTTGTTAGCAAGTCGTAAAACCAAAGAATCTCCTAAACAAACCAATTACCACTCGCCAGATGCAGATACAGACAGGGGTTTTAGCGAACTAGAAATGGATCGCTTTACTCCTTTCCACACACTATCCCAGGAAATGATTGAACTGATTGTCCGGGTACGTGAGTCAGCTAGCGACATAGACTTCGTGACTGAAGAAACCGAACGAGTAGCTAGGCAATTCCGCCAAGTGACAACCCAGCTACAAGAAGGATTAACACGAGCGCGAATGGTGCCATTTTCCCAAGCCATTGATCGCTTGCGGCGAGGAGTGCGCGACAATGCCATTAAGTATGGCAAACAAGTAGAGTTAATCATTGAAGGCGGAGACACCTTAATCGACAAGATGATTTTGGATCATCTCACCGATCCGCTGACTCACATGCTCAACAATGCGATCGCTCATGGCATCGAAACGCCAGAGATTCGGCAAGCAGCAGGTAAACCACCCGTGGGAGTCATTGCCATCCGTGCCTTCCACCAAGGCAACCAAACTGTGATTTCCGTGGGTGATGACGGTGCTGGCATTGATACAGAAAGAGTCAAGTCTAAGGCAGTAAAAGACGGTGTGATTACAGCAGAACAAGCAAAAACCATTTCGCGCATGGAAGTTTACGATTTGCTGTTCCAGTCCGGTTTTAGTATTAAAGATAAAGCAGATGAAATTTCTGGTCGCGGTGTGGGGATGGATGTAGTTCGCTCCGAGATTAGCGAAATTCGCGGCACAGTGAACACAGATTCTACTATAGGCAAGGGAACTACCTTCACTATTCGTCTACCACTGACCTTGAGTATTTGTAAAGCTCTGTGCTGTGTCTCTGATAAAGCTCGGGTTGCATTCCCTATGGATGGCGTGGAAGATACCTTAGATATCCATGTGAAAAATATACAGCATAGCGCCGATGGACAATCATTTATTTCTTGGCGTGATACAGTGCTACCATTCCGACCTTTGAAGGAACTGTTAACCTTTAATCGTCATATCGGTCGGGGCGGCGTTTATGGTGGTACTAGAGATGATGACATGATTTCTGTTGTGGTGGTGCGATCGGGAAATACCCTGATTGCCCTACAAATTGACCAAGTGCTGAGTGAACAAGAAATTGTAATTAAGCAATTTGAAGGCCCTGCACCCAAACCCATTGGTGTAGCTGGTGCTACAGTCCTTGGTGATGGTCGAATTATGCCCATTGCTGATGTGCTGGAAATTATTGACATCTTCCAAGGACGGCTTGCAAAACAACCTGGTGGTACACCTTGGCAGCAAAAAGCTATTCCGAATGTGCCAGAAGCCCCTGCTGTGAAGATTGATCCGACAGTACTGATTGTCGATGACTCTATTACAGTCCGGGAATTGCTCTCTCTAACGTTTAATAAAGCAGGTTATCGCGTTGAACAGGCGCGTGACGGTCAGGAAGCTTGGGATAAACTCCGCTCTGGTCTGCCCTGTGATATTGTCTTCTGTGACATTGAAATGCCCCGTTGCGATGGTCTGGAGTTGCTTTCTCGCATTCAGAAAGACTCCAACCTCAACCACCTACCCATCGCGATGCTGACCTCGCGCGGTGCGGACAAACACAGACAAATGGCAATTCAACTCGGTGCTAGCGGCTACTTTACCAAGCCTTATTTAGAGGAAGCTTTACTCGAAGCCGCAGTGCGGATGTTGAAAGGAGAGAAACTCGTTAGTAGTAGTTAAATGCTAAAAGCCTCATAACGTTGTTTGCTTGCCGAAGAGTACGAAATCCGCCTTAAAGGTTGGTGAGACTAGTCTCAACCGTTGCCTGAACTGTTGAGATTTGTAGAATAGGCAAGTAAGCTATAATCTGACACCATGTCTGATATCAATAAATCTCTGACCTACCCAACCAGCCACAAAAGTGACCAAGTTGATCATTACCACGGTACTTTAGTTGCAGATCCTTACCGTTGGCTAGAAGATCCAGATTCGGAAGAAACAAAAGCCTGGATTTCGGCAGAAAATCAAATTACTTTTGACTACCTGAGCGAAATTCCTGCTAGGGAGAAAATTAAACAGCGACTGACCAAACTTTGGGATTATGAAAAATATGGTATCCCCTTTCAAGAGGGCGATCGCTACTTTTTTTTCAAAAATGACGGACTGCAAAATCAAAGCGTCCTCTACACTCTCTTAACTCTCGATGCTGAACCTCAAGTTTTACTCGACCCGAATCAACTCTCCGCAGATGGTACTGTGGCACTTTCGGGATTATCCATTAGCGAGAATGGTAAACTTTTAGCATATGGTCTATCTGGCTCTGGTTCTGACTGGCAAGAGTGGAAAGTCCGCGATGTCCAAACTGGTGAAGATTTGCCAGACCACCTGAAATGGATTAAATTTTCTCGTGCATCCTGGACACACGATCATCAAGGTTTTTTCTACAGTCGTTACGATGAGCCAAACGCCAAAACCAAATTAGAAGATGTCAATTATTATCAAAAGCTTTACTATCACAAAGTGGGTACGCCCCAATCTGAAGATGTACTAATTTATCATCGTCCTGATGAGAAAGAATGGGGTTTTGGTGGCGACGTTACAGAAGATGGACGCTATTTAATTATTTCTGTTTGGCTGGGAACTGACTCTAAAAATTTGGTTTTCTACAAAGATTTGACTAATCCCAATTCAGAAGTTGTAGAATTAATCAATCAATTTGAAGCAAATTATAGCTTTATTGACCACAATGATAGCATCTTTTATTTCCGTACGGATTTAGATGCACCACGCGGTAGAGTTATCGCTGTTGATATCAATAATCCTGCTAAAGAAAACTGGAAAGAAATTATTCCTCAAACGGCGGCAACTTTAGAAGGTGTTAACATCCTCAACAACCAGTTTGTTGCTGATTATCTCCAAGATGCTAGCACTCAAATCAAAATTTTTGACCTCCAAGGTACATTTGTGCGTGATGTAGAATTACCCGGAATCGGTACGGCTGGTGGTTTTAATGGTAAGCGTGATGATACGGAAACTTTTTATAGTTTTACTAGCTTCACGATACCGGGCGCTATATATCACTACAACATGGTGACAGGAAAAAGTGAACTTTTCCGTCAACCAGAAGTAGATTTTAACCCTGATGATTACGAGACAAAACAAATCTTTTACAGCAGTAAAGATGGTACGCAAGTGCCAATGTTTATTACTCATAAAAAGGGGATTAAATTGGATGGTAATAACCCCACCTATCTTTATAGCTATGGCGGTTTTAATATCTCCATCACCCCAAATTTTTCTGTGAGTAACTTAATCTGGTTGGAGATAGGCGGCGTTTATGCTGTGGCTAATATCCGGGGTGGTGGTGAGTATGGTGAAGAATGGCATCAAGCTGGAATGAAAGAGAAAAAACAGAATGTTTTTGATGACTTTATCGCCGCAGCTGAATGGCTAATTGCTAATAATTATACAAAGCCTGCAAAATTAGCGATCGCTGGTGGTAGTAACGGTGGCTTATTGGTGGGTGCTTGTATGACTCAGCGTCCCGATTTATTCGGTGCAGTTTTGCCAGCCGTCGGTGTCATGGATATGTTGCGATTCCACAAATTTACCATTGGCTGGGCTTGGACTTCTGAATTTGGTTCCCCGGAGAACCCAGAAGAGTTTCAAACCCTTTATGCTTATTCACCACTGCACAACCTCAAACCAGGTACAGCTTACCCAGCAACCTTAATTACTACAGCCGATCATGACGATCGCGTTGTCCCTGCTCATAGTTTCAAATTTGCCGCTGCTTTGCAAGCTGCTCACGCAGGTGATGCACCAGTGTTGATTAGAATTGAGACAAAGGCAGGACATGGTGCAGGTAAACCGACGGCTAAGATGATCGAAGAAGCCGCAGACAAGTGGGCTTTTTTGGTGCGTACCTTGAAGATGGAAGTTTAATTATTTCGTAGGATAGGCAATGGCATCCTAGTTATTTGAAGGCTAACAAAATACTACTTTTTATTCCTAGCAGGATGATGGACTTCTAAAAGTTTTGTAGTAAATATATCGCAATATTTGCTAACAAAAGTTTAGAAGTCCTTTATGCATAGTGAGATGAAAAATGTCGAATTTAACTAGTGTTTTAGAAAGAATATTAGATTTAATAGAAGAGTATGAGTATGAAGGATACAACTTCTTACCCACTAACTCGCCTTATTATCAAGAACAGTCTGACTTTTTACAGCCTGGACTAAGAGCTTTAGAAACCGAAGTACAGTTAATACTAAAAGCTTTACCATTTCATCTACCGCAAGAACTACTAGAACTATATTCCTGGGCGAATGGTACACACAAGTGGGGATGTTATGCTTTTATAGGCGATGAAGTATTTTATTCTTTACAAGAAGCATCCCAAACATATCATCGCATATATAGTAATGCGGTGAAAGAAGCTAAGAGATATAAACTGGACACGTCTGAAAGCTGGTGGAAAAGGCACTGGTTTCCAATCTTTATTCGTGACGATCAAGACTATTTCACTCTTGGTGGAAATGAACCAACAAAGAAAGCACCCATATTCTTGTATGACTATAGAGACGGTGTTAATGCCTACAACAAAAGGTGAAGTGATGCCAGAATGTGCTATTAACACATCAGACGGCATCAAAGTTGCTGATGTTGTCTGGTGTTCAGAGGAACGATTTACTCAAATTGAAGATGAGGTATCAGCATCTATTGCACCAGAAATTTGTGTAGAAGTTAAATCCAGTGGTAACACTTTGGATGAAATAGAATTTAAAAAAAACTTATATTTAGAAGCTCAAGCTTTGGAAGTATGGTTATGTAATCAACAAGGTGAAATGAAATTCTATAATCAGCAAGGTGAATTAGAGCAATCTTTGTTAGTTCCTAACTTTCCTAAGCAAATTAAACGGTAATTAAAATAGTTGCAAAACTTTATAGCTGCCATTCATCGCGCAAAATGGCAAACCACAGTTCATCTACCCAGTTGCCTTTAAACCACAAACTTTTAAAAAGTGCCCTTCGCATCTCATACCTACACGTTGTAACAATTTAGCAGATGCTATATTCTCTGGATCGCAATTTGCAATTACGCGATGTAGGTTGTGTTGTGTAAATAAATAATCGAGCAAGCGAGTTACAGCCTCAGTAGCATAGCCTTTTTTTGGTGTGTCTGCGATCGCGTGAAGCCAATCTCCGCTTGCTGCCCGTCATCGGCTATGCAGAAGGCACAATCATCAATCATTTCGCCTGTTGCCTTGAGTTCAATTGCCAACTGATACCACTCGCCTAAAGTACCTGGCGTTGCCTGCTTCATCGCTTTTATGAAAGTCATCGCTTCGGCTTGTTGGTAAGGCTTGTCCCAAAACTGCAACTTAGTATGAAGTGAGTTCGACAAGTGCTGTTTTGACCTCTCCCCCGGCCCCTCTCCTACGAGGAGAGGGGAGTAAAACCCTTGTTTTTTCGTTCCTCCTCCCTCGCCTTTTAGGAGAGGGAGGCTGGGAGGGAGAGGTTCATCGAACTCACGTTAGTATGAAATGCACGCAGCAGTAAACGTGCTGTTTCTAGCTTGATGTTTTTTTGAGACATAATTAATACCAAAATCTAAAATTGCATGACCTGTCTACAAAGGCGATCGCTCATTACACTAATAAATGGCAAATTGATTCTGTGATGCAATCTCATCACTTTGTTGATTCAGTTTCCAGTCAATGAACAATAGCCAGAATGGTTGATTTCAAAAGTAAAAATTACTATGCAGTTGGGAAACTTCAATTTTAAATCACCCTCTGGAATTGTGTTTTATAATAGTAGATTTTGAATTGCTTATGAAACTACCCTCATACATGCTTATAGGATTGTTCCTCAGCTTCCTCCTCAATTTTGTGCCGTTTTCGGGCAATTTCACCAATGCAGCAACACCGACAGCAGTGGCACCCGTGTCTGGTATCTCACTCACCAATGGAGTGCAAAAAACGGTATTAGACAACGGCTTAACAGTATTAACCAAAGAAGTGCATACTGCCCCAGTAGTCAGTGTACAGGTTTGGTATAAAGTTGGCTCACGCAACGAACTGAAGGGAGAAAATGGTATTTCCCACCAATTAGAACATTTGATGTTCAAGGGTACAACCGATCGCCCAGTGCAGTTTGGACGGTTGTTTAGTGCATTGGGTAGTCAGTTCAATGCCTTTACCAGCTATGACGAAACAGCTTACTTTGGTACAGTCCAGCGAGACAAACTCGAAGCACTGCTGACCTTGGAAGCAGACCGCATGGAAAACGCTTTAGTGGGAGCTGAACAACTAACTAGTGAAAAGCGGGTAGTAATTTCCGAATTACAAGGGTATGAAAACTCACCAGGCAATCGTCTAGATCAGGCAGTAATGCGAGAAGCTTTCCCAAACCGAGCCTATGGCTTACCCGTGGGAGGCACGAAAGCAGATGTAGAAAAATTCACGGTGGAGCAGGTGCGGAATTATTACCAAACCTACTACAGTCCAGATAATGCCACCTTGGTGATTACGGGAGATTTTGCTACAGAACCCGTCCTGAAAGTTGTCAAAGAAATTTACGGAAAGCTACCAAAACGACCCAAGACAGCTCGTTTTCAGCAAACAACATCCACCTCATCCGCTTCTGTTGCCAAAAAAACCCCTATCGTCCTGAAGCAACCTGGAAGTGCAGCACTGCTGCAAGCTGTGTATCCTTTGACAGATATCAAGCATCCCGATGTCCCAGCAATTGATGTCATGGATGCGATTCTCACGGGCGGACGCAGTTCTCGACTGTATCAGGCTTTGGTAGAATCTGGACTTGCCAGTTCAGTTAGTGGCGGTGCAGCGGAACTGATTGAACCAGGTTGGTATGAGATTAGTGCTACGGCAGCTCCTGGTCAAGAGTTGGGGAAAATTGCCCAGGTACTTGAGCAAACTTTAGCGAAACTGCAACAGCAACCAGTTACTCTAGAAGAGTTGAACCGAGCCAAGACAGCACTGCAAGCATCATTTGTACTGGGTAATCAGGATATCACCTCTCAGGCCACCCAGTTGGGGTACAATCAAACTGTCGCTGGGGATTATCGTTTTGTTGAAAAGTATTTGGCTGCGATCGCCAAAGTTACCCCCGCCCAAGTCCAACAAGTAGCAAAAACTTACCTCAATCCTGCTAAACAAACCATCGGCTTTTTTGAACCAACTCAACCAGATGGTAAACCAGGAACTTCTAGCACTGATTCTGGTCGCACTGCGGAGAACTTCAGCCCCGGTAAGCCTGTAGACCCAGCAGAACTTGCCAAGTATCTCCCACCCGCCACATCAGCTACAGATTCCAGCAAACAATCGTTACCAGAACAGTTCACTTTGGCAAATGGCTTGCGGGTGCTGCTGTTAGCTGACCACAGCGTCCCCACTGTTAACCTCAGCGGCCAAATTGATGCAGGAACTGAATTTGACGGCAATCAAAAAGCTGGATTAGCCAATCTGACTGCTGGTAACTTAACCAATGGCACCCAGACTAAAAATGCTCTCACCATAGCCAAAACCTTAGAAGACCAGGGAGCAAGTTTAAGCTTTGGTGCTAGCCGCGAAGGAGTTAGCATTAGCGGTCAAGGATTATCAGCCAACTTACCGACATTAATTGAAACTTTGGCAGATGTGGTACAACATGCCACTTTCCCCAAAGACCAGTTAGAATTAAGCCGTCAACGGGCATTAACAAGTCTTAAAGCCCAGTTGGATGACCCCAACTCACTCGGACGACGGGTATTCCAGCAAGCCATTTATCCAGAAAATCATCCGTTCCACAGCTTTCCCACAGTTGAAAGCTTAAAGAGTATTACTCGTGATGATTTATTGCGCTTCTACCAACAACATTATCGACCAGATACTACAACGATCGCTTTAGTAGGTGACTTTGATCCGGCTAAGGTAAAAGTATTGTTCAATCAGGTGTTCGGTAAATGGCAGGCTACGGGTGAACCGCCTGTGATTAACTTGCCAACGGTGTCATTTCCCCAAACTTCCACACGCTTAAATAAAGTAATTCCTGGTAAGGCAGAAGCCGTTACCTACATCGGCTATAACGGTATTTCTCGCAAAGACCCGCGTTATTATGCCGCATTAATACTGAATCAGATTTTAGGCGGTGATACCTTATCTAGTCGTTTAGGTACAGAAGTGCGCGATCGCCTGGGTCTGACCTATGGTATTTACAGTGGGTTTGCAGCGGGAGTTAAGCCAGGCCCGTTCTTAATTAGTATGCAGACTGCACCAGGAGATGCCCCGAAAGCGATCGCTAGTACTATTGCTTTACTCAAACAGTTACGTGAACAAGGAGTAACTGAAGCTGAATTCAATACTGCGAAACGCTCAATTACTAACAGTTATCCTGTGGAATTAGCTAATCCCAGTGAAGTATCTAGCATTATCTTGGATAATGCTGTATTCGGGCTATCACGAGCAGAAATTCGAGAGTTTCCTCAGCGAATTCAGGCTGTCACTATGGCCCAAGTGCAACAAGCAATTGAGGAGTTAATTAAGCCAGAAAATCTGGTTATTGTGACAGCTGGGCCTGGAGATATTACACCCAAGGGCAGTTGAGTATCAATAAAATTTGTAGAGACGTTGCAATTCATATCTCTACGAAATTGTATTGGTTTATCACAATAGTAAAAAACCTAGTCCATGAAAATGGGCTAGGTTGTTAATTGTAAGGAGGTATGATAAATATTTGACACTAACTGAGCTATCTAAATAGCTAGTAGTGCGCCACACAAACTTTGCCTGGTGACAAGCTGGTGAAGCTGGGGAAGTTAAGAAGTTACATTTAAAAACTCTTTCTTCCCCGTTTGTTCTCACCCGACAATTTGGGGTTCATCGAGTACTAGTTTTGGTAGACGCTTTTGGAGGTTTAGTAATTTATAACCTTCATGCTGATAGCAGAGATTATTCTCTACCTTACCTCCTATAAGCATCAAAAAGATTAGTAGTGAACTATTATTGCTAATAGTCGCTTAACCTAACCTTGGTGTGAATTTGGTTGTGGATTTCCGCCACTGAATGATTTAGCAATAGTGTCAATATGACTGATAGCATATACATACACAAATGCTTCAGCCAGCTTAGTCAATGCGGTAGGATTGCTAACGTCACCACCATTATGACCTGTACCACCATTGATAGAGGTGGAATCTGCATCGCTTAATTCATTGAGAAAGCTTTCGGAATCTTCAAACAATTGAAGGCCAGTATTATGTAGTTCGTAAACAGCGATAGTTGACATAATTTACTCCTAGATTGATTGATCGATTGAATGCAAGTTGTTTTCGTAGGTAATTAAGTTCTTTAACTTAACTACTTGATGCTATTCTGCTCTAAATATTTTTGAGATTCAACTAGGAAATCTCGTTCAAAAAGACTTAATATTTTTAATTATGTCTATCATAAATTATTACTGGAAATAAATATTGTCTCTTCCAATTTATAGTCAAATTTAATCTTAAAAAATCAAGTAGCATAAATTTCCAAATTCAAATATCAATAAAGAAATATTCCATCAGACATAATTAGCTTTCAACTAAAAGTCTGAGACTAAACACGCAAAGCCAGTAACTGAAGGCTATACAGCAATTTGTTTCAGCTAATTACCCTAATTTTCTATATAACTTTTGGATTATGTCCAACGAGAAACAAGATGGTGTCTGCATTTACAACTGCTGTTTACAATTTCTGTTTTGCTTATAATATGCGTGCATTTACGGATTTATTTATCATTCAATATTTCAAACATAATTCCAGTAATTTTGTCTACAAAAGTGGTGAGCTTTTAGGCATGTACAATTTGAGTAAATTAATTATGTAAATTTGATATAATAGACTTTTAGTTGTTTTTATAGGTAATTAAAGTTTCTGCCCTCTGACCTAGACAGAGGGCTTTTTTTTGGGCCATTACCTCACTTTGATGAAAACTGCTGTAAATTATTTTTCTATAAAAACCAAATCTTCAGGCTGAGCAGTTAACTTGATATTTTGACCATTGACTTGAACCACGAAGTCAAAGCCAGTAACATGACCTTCTGGGAGAATGATGAGGCGATCGCTCAAAGACTTGAGATAATTGGGAAATCCTTCACTAGACACGCTACCATCATTAATGGCAAGATAACCGAGGAGTCGGCGAAATAGTTTTGGCAAAATAACGGTGTTGTCAGTGATAGTTTCTAAATCTTCTAAAACGAAACCATCATTAGTTTTGTCTAATGCCCACAAACCTTTCTTGTCCTTACGAACTTTCTCGGTGACAGCTATTAACTCTTTGCGGATATCGGGATATAGTTGGGAGTAAAAGGTAGGGTAAGCTAGCCCTTTATTCAAGAGATGGTAATTAGCGCTCTTTTTCAATAAAGATTTATCGAAGTAAATACTGCTACCATCCTCTGCGTCTGAAGTGCCCTTGAAGGCAAAGGCTACACTTCTACCATATGTGTCTGCAAATCGGGTAAGGATAAAACCAGGAACTTCTTCTGGTTCTGCCGCAGTCACTATTTCATTAGAATTACGAGTAATTTTTTTAAATCCTAAAAATTTGAGCAATTCGCTAGCAGCACTATGAGCAAATTCCAGTGGCTGGTGCTGCATCCCTACACTACCGCCCTTGGGATGGAAGTGTGTTTCTAGTGTATCAATACTATCTAAGCGTAACTGTGCCCCTCCTGCACGGTTAGTAACGATTCGTGTCGCTAATTTCTCCCATAGCTGAGGGTTGTTGGGATAGAAGCGGATAGAATCGCCATCAGGAGCAGCTTTGATCACTCTAAAGTTGCCCTGGATGAGGGTCATTGCCATTTGTTAAGCTCCTTTGATTGTTGACTGATGGCTGTTGACTGCTAACTAAAATATCAAGGTTGCTTTTGAACTTTTCGTAAATGCTCAAACCTTTGTTTTGACGTTACGTCCCTGCGATCATCTGAATGTGGAATAATATGTATAAAAAATACTCTGTTTCCAGATTGACCAGCCCCAAAGGGGCGGGGTGTAGGGGAAGAATCTAGCACCAATGAAATTGCATACAGAGCAACTACTTTCAACTATGGAAAAAGAAAAAATGTATTTCGAGACACGGTTGTGCGAGAAATACGGCGTCCTTGCTTGAAACCCCTGATTTTAATTATGGGGTTCCCTGCACCCCACGCCTACCCCTCACACCCTTCTCATAAATATGTCAAAATGTTATTAATTGGCAAAAAGCAGGACGGATGCGATCGCTAATGATTAAATTAAGGACTGGATAAAGCTAATCACTCTAACTGTCCGATACTTGTTTGAGATGGTATTAATTTTAGATATGCATACCTCTACTATTTTGTCAAGTATAAACACATAATCTGATTTCCAGATCAACTCTATATTCAATGCAAAAAACCTCTGAGAAAACGTATCAATTTCATTGATTTTTTGCTACGCCTTTCTGGAAGAGAGAAGTATGTTTAGTCACAATTAAAATATTTATTAGTCAAAAAAAATTGAGTATTGACAATTAACATAACATCAGGCGTTTGCAATCAAAAAACCTGCCATTTTGGCAGGTTTTTTGATTATGGCTGATAAAATACTTGATTAAAGTTGAAACACAATTGTAAATGTCTTATAAATTACAACAGCCTAAATATTGAAGATTTGGTAAAGAACTTTATGTAACCTTCGGCTCATGTTAAGTAGATAATTATGACTAGTTTGAAAAAGAGTTGGAAAAATAACTAAAATCAATGAATTTTGAGGCAATTACTGAGCGTTCGCATAATCGACCATCCCCAGAAGTAATTAATGTTTTTCAGCATAATTACGCGAACGATGAGTCATTAGCTACCTAGTTATAAAATTCCAGATATTATATTTATATAGATTGGCTCTGTTGCGGCCTTTACGGGTCTAAGCAACAAATATAACAAAAAATGTAGGCTGTGTTGCTTAGTTAATTATGGGTAATCAATTTAGTTGTATTATTATTGGTGAGGGAACTTTACCGCTCCAATGCGTACAAATACTTAGAGAAAAAGGTCATGAAATTTACGGATTAGTCTCCGCAGACAATTCAGTACATACCTGGGCTGAGAGTAACAAAATACCTCATATTCAGCCAACTGATAATCTCAGAGAATTTTTAAGCCAGCAGCCTTTTGATTACTTGTTCAGCATTGTCAATCCCTCTGTCTTACCCGAAGAAATTCTAGAGTTACCACGCCAGTGTGCTATTAACTATCATGATGCTCCCCTACCGAAATATGCGGGAGTAAATGCAACTTCCTGGGCGTTGATGAATCAGGAAAAAACTCATGGGGTGACGTGGCATGTCATGGCGGCTACCGTTGATGCAGGTGATATTCTCAAGCAGGTAATCATCGATATTGCTGATGATGAGACAGCTTTAACGCTCAATGGTAAATGCTATGAAGCAGCCCTTAACGCATTTGCTCAGTTAGTAGATGAGCTATCTTTTGGTATAGCCCAAGCAACCAAACCAAACCTGAATGAGCGCACCTATTTTTCGCGCTCCAAAAGACCGAGTGCAGGTGGAATCATCTCATGGAAGCGTTCTGCTCATGAGCTAGATGCCATGATTCGGGCTTTAGATTTTGGTACTTACCCTAATCCATCAGGTAAGGCAAAATTGTTTATAAACAACAACTTTTTTATAGTTTCCCAGCTTGAGGTTCTGGAAAACTTGTCCAAACGCGCTCCTGGAACGATAATCGCCATTGAACCTAATTTGATCCAAGTTTCCACAGCAAGTTATGATATTGCCCTCCATCAAGTGCTGACTATTAATGGTCAAGCGCTATCGATCGCGGATTTGGTGGAGACATTTGGACTACAGGTTGGGTGTCAGTTTTGTGATATCGAGCCGGATCAAGTAAGGCAGATTGAAAAGTTGGATAAATCAATTCCCAAGTATGAGACTTTTTGGGTAAAAAGACTAGCAACTTTAGAATTGCTGGCGCTTCCCTATGCACAACACACAGCATTACATTTAGACAAGCAGCAATATGCATATGCAAAGATGTCGCTACCCCATGAGGCGATCGCCTTTTTGCAAGAGCGCCGTCCACAATGGAACTGGGGCGATTTTCTAGAAACTGCTTTTGTTGCTTATCTCGCTCGCATTGGTGGCCCTGGCTCTTTTGATATCGGATACAAATATATAGATCTGCAACAACAGTTAGTGGGAACCGCAGGTTTGTTTGCATCAGTTGTTCCTCATCGAGTAGAGGTAGATTGCGAGCAAAGTTTTGAGCAAATTTTTCAGGAATATCAAAAACAAGTCAACTTGACCAAACACAACCTGACTTATCCACAAGATGTAGTATCGAGGTATCCGGCTCTGCGTTCCTTGCCGCAACTGGGTAATAAGCAGTTGTTTCCAGTGGTTATAGAGCGAGTGGAAAAGCTCGAAGACCACCAAGGTGAGTCCGGCAATGAACTGAGCTTCATAATTGCAGCAGATGGCAAGGAATGTTGTTGGTTGTATAATACAGCGGTTTTAGATGGTGACAAAATTGCCAGGATGCAAGAGCAGTTTGCTGTTTTTCTGCAAGGTATTGTCACTCAACCTGAAGGGTCTGTTGCTTATTTGCCTTTACTATCTGAGCAAGAACGGTACAAAATTTGGGTGGAGTGGAATGATACAAAAGTAGATTATTCCAAAGATAAGTGTATCCATCAGTTGTTTGAGGAACAGGTAGAGAAAACACCGGATGCCGTTGCAGTAGTATTTGAAAACACACAACTCACATATCAGCAGCTAAACCAACGAGCAAATCAGCTGGCACATCATCTACGTAGCCTAGGTGTTGGGCCTGAGGTTTTTGTTGGCATATGTTTAGAGCGCTCTTTAGAGATGATAGTAGGACTGCTAGCAATTCTCAAAGCTGGAGGTGCCTATGTGCCATTAGATCCCACATATCCCTCGGAACGCTTAGCTTTTATTTTGCAAGACACTCAAATACCTATAATTCTCACCACCGCACAATTAGTCAACAGCCTACCTGCTCATGCAGCACAAGTAGTTTATTTAGACTCACAGTGGCAAGCGATCGCCCACAATAGTCAAGAGAATTTAGTTTGTGAGGCTACACCTGATAACTTGATGTACATCATTTACACTTCTGGTTCTACAGGACAACCCAAAGGTGTAATGATTCCTCATCGGGGAATTTACAACCAACTGCAATGGCGGCAAACAACTTTTAAATTAACTCAACAAGACAAAGTTTTACAGACCATTTCTTTTAGCTTTGATCCCTCGGTGTGGCAGATATTTTGGCCGTTGTGCAATGGAGCGCAATTGATTCTAGCCCGCCCTGGTGGACATCAAGACCCTGCCTACCTCGTGAAGGTGATTGTGGAACAACAAATCACTGTTCTAGCCTTAGTACCTTCCATACTGAGTGTATTACTGGAGCAGCAGGGAATTGAAAATTGTCAAACTCTCAGACACGTCACCTGTGGAGGTGAAGCTTTACCTGTCAAACTCATAGAGCAATTCTTTGCCAAATTGAACTTGCACAATGTTCTGATTAATTGCTACGGCCCCACAGAAGCTTCCATTGACGCCACTTTCTGGAAATGCCAGCATGACACCAATTATTTGATTGCCCCTATTGGTCGTCCCATTGCCAACACGCAGACTTATATTTTAGACTCCCACCTGCAACCAGTACCAATTGGAGTCCCTGGCGAATTGTACATTGGTGGCGTTGGTCTGGGCAGGGGCTATCTCAATCGCCCAGAATTAACACAAGAGAAATTCATTGCTAACCCTTTTTATCAAAGCAGGGGAGCAGAGGAGCAGGAGAGCAGGGGAGAAATAAGTATAGAACGTCTCTACAAAACTGGGGATTTAGCTCGTTACTTAAGCAATGGTGACATTGAATTTCTCGGTCGCCTCGATAATCAAGTTAAGGTACGCGGCTTCCGTATTGAACTTGGAGAAGTTGAAGCAGCAATAGCACAACATCCAAGCGTTCAGCAGACTGTAGTCATAGCCAGGGAAGATAACCCAGGTGACAAACGTCTGGTTGCTTACATCATTCCTCACCCAGAACAGACGCCCAGCAGCGACGAACTGCGCGGTTTTCTCCAAGAGAAACTCGCTCTGCACATGGTGCCTAGTGCCTTTGTTTTCTTAAACACCCTACCCTTAAACCCCAACGGAAAAATCGACACTCGTGCCCTACCAGCACCCAGCTTTTCTAGACCAGACCTGCAACAAGCCTTCGTTGCTCCTCGCACCCCCATCGAACAGGAGATAGCTGAGATCTGGGTTTCTGTCCTCAAACTAGAAAAAGTTGGTATCGACGACAATTTTTTTGTTTTGGGGGGACATTCCTTACTAGCCACTCAAGTCATGTCTCGACTGCACCAAGCCTTTGGAGTAGACCTTCCTTTACGTACTTTATTTGAATTACCGACTGTAGCTCAATTGGGAAATCGCATCGAGACAGTTCAGTGGGCAAACCAACTGTTGCGAGCTTCTGAATCCGAGACGACAAACGATTATGAAGAGGGAAGACTATGAGAACGCTGGATGAGTTGTTATCTGACCTGCGCCGTTTAGACGTAAAACTATGGGCTGAAGGTGAAGACTTGTGCTTTCAAGCTCCCTCAAAAACAATCACACCAACCCTGCGGCAAGAGCTAAAAGAGCGTAAAGCAGAAATTTTAACTTTCCTGCACAACGCCAATGCAGCATTTAAAGGCAATGCTTCACCGATATTACCAGTGCCGCGATCGCAAAATTTACCCTTATCTTTTGCCCAACAACGCCTGTGGTTTATCGACCAATTAGAACCAGGCAGTTATACTTATAACATGCCTTCTGCTTATCGCCTCACAGGGCAGCTCAACGTCACTGCCTTGGAGCAGAGCTTAAATGAAATTGTCCGTCGCCACGAAGCCCTCAGAACCAACTTTCCATCAGACAATGGGCAACCAAAGCAAGTTATTACCCAAGATGCAATTTTAACTTTGCCAGTCATAGACCTACGAAATATTCCTGAAACTGAAAAAGAAACACAAGCCCAAGAAATTATTCGCTTGTTTGCACAAAAGCCGTTTGACCTAGCTACTGACTTATTGGTTCGCGTCCAACTTCTGTGCCTAAAAGAAACAGAATATATACTGGTGCTAAACATACACCACATCGTTTCTGATGGCTGGTCTTTTGATGTCTTGTTGCGGGAACTGACAGCACTTTACTCTGGGTTCTCCAGCAATCAACCTGCAAAGCTTCCCTCATTACCCATACAGTATGCCGACTTTGCTGTTTGGCAACGTCAGTGGTTACAGGGTGAAGTTCTAGAATCTCAGTTGGAATACTGGAAAAAACAACTCAGCAGTAGTCCTGCGGTACTCAAATTCCCCACTGACCATCAAAGACCACCAGTGCAAACCTATGGGGGTGCTGAGCAAACTTTTTCCATTTCCCAAGACTTAACTGAAAAGCTTGTAGCTTTGTGTCAGCAAGAAGAAGTCACTTTGTTTATGACTCTTTTCGCGGCGTTTCAAACATTACTTCACCGCTACACAGAGCAAGAAGACATCATTGTAGGCACTCCCATTGCTGGGCGCAATCAAATTGAAACTGAAGGATTGATTGGATTTTTTATCAACTCCCTAGCCCTGCGAATTAATTTTGAGGGTAACCCAACTTTTAGGGAGTTACTCAGTCAAGTTAGAGAAGTAACATTAGAAGCCTATGACCACCAAGACTTACCTTTAGAGAAACTCATAGAAGAACTACAACTAGAACGAGACCTCAGCCGTTCGCCACTGTTCCAAGTCCTGTTCGTCTTGCAGAATACCCCAAGACAAAATTTACAGCTTCCAGGACTGACCATCACTCCTTTTGAAATTGAGAATCACACAGCAAAATTCGACCTTAGCTTTTATCTTCGAGAAACTTTAGAAGGCATCAGTGGCAGTATCGAATACAACACAGACTTATTTAATGCTGCAACTATCACTCGACTGGCGGGGCATTTTCAAACTTTACTACAAGCCATTATCACCAACCCAGAGCAACGCCTTTGGGATTTACCTCTGTTAACAACATCTGAACAGCATCAACTGCTAGCAGAGTGGAATGATACCGAAAGTGAATACCCCCAAGATACCTGCATTCATCAGTTATTTGAGAGCATAGTCGAAAAAACTCCCAACGCTGTAGCAGTCATCTTTGAAAACCAGGAAATAACTTATCAGCAACTCAATGAATCTGCTAATCAGCTAGCAAATTACTTGAGAACGCTGAAAGTCAAGCCAGAAGTTCCAGTTGGCATCTGTGTTGAGCGAACGCCCTATTTAATCATAGGACTTCTAGCCATTCTCAAAGCAGGTGCAGCCTACCTACCACTCGATCCAGCATATCCAAGAGAGCGTCTTGCTTTCATGTTAGAAGATGCTGCTGTGACAGTTCTAATAACTCAAAAGCACTTAATTGATGAACTTCCTGCACACCAAGCCAAAGTAGTTTGTCTAGACACAGACTGGCACATTATTAGTACAGAAAATTCACAAAACCCACAAAGCGAAGTCAAATCCACTAACCTAGCCTACCTGATCTACACCTCTGGCTCTACAGGCAAACCTAAAGGAGTACAAATTATTCATCGCAGCGTCGTCAACTTTCTCACGGCGATGCAACAGCACCTAAAATTAACTAACCTTGATAGTCTACTATCAGTTACTTCCCTATCTTTTGATATTGCAGTTTTAGAAATTTTTCTGCCTTTAACAATAGGAGCCAAGGTAATTTTAGTCAGTCGGGAAGTTGCTTTTGACGGTTTACAGTTATTACAACAACTCAATAACTCTGCTGCAACCGTTATGCAAGCCACCCCTGCAACTTGGCAGATGTTAATCAAAGCAGGATGGGAAGGAAATGCACATCTAAAAATTCTCTGTGGTGGTGAAGCCTTACCTCAAAGTTTAGCCAACCAACTATATCAAAGAAGTGCAGAAATTTGGAACTTATACGGCCCCACAGAAACAACTATCTGGTCTACAATTGGGCGAATTGATCAGCAAGAAGCTTTAGTAACTATTGGCCGTCCCATCGCCAACACTCAGATTTACATCTTAGATAAATATTTGCAACCCGTGCCCATAGGTGTTCCTGGAGAACTACATATTGGTGGCGCAGGATTAGCGCGGGGTTATTTCCAGCGACCGGAATTAACAAAAGAAAAGTTTATTCCAAATCCCTTTAGTTTTGATGCTGAAAGCCGCTTATACAAAACCGGAGATTTAGCTCGTTATTTACATGACGGTACTATAGAATACTTTGGTCGCATTGATAACCAAGTGAAGGTACGGGGTTTCCGTATCGAACTATTAGAGATTGAAGCTGCGATCGCTCAATACCCCAGTGTAGATCAAGCGATCGTCACTGTCAGAGAAGACAATCCAGGTGATAAACGCCTAGTAGCATACATCGTTTCTCGCTCAGGACAGAAGCCCACCACCGACGAGCTGCGTCAATTCCTCAAACAGAAACTACCTGAGTACATGGTGCCTAGTGCCTTTGTTTTCTTGGACACCCTACCCCTAACACCCAATGGAAAAATAGACCGTCGCGCCCTCAAAGCGCCAGACTACTCCACACCAGACTTAGCAGCAACTTTTGTTGCGCCTCACACCCCCATCCAACAGCAGATAGCTGATATCTGGGCTTCTATCCTCAAACTGGAGCAAGTCGGCATTTATGACAACTTTTTTGCGTTAGGAGGACATTCCCTGCTAGCCACTCAACTGATGGCACGACTGCGAGATGCCTTCAAAATCGACTTTCCCGTGCGTACTTTATTTGAAGCAGCTACCGTAGCGGAATTAAGTTCACGCATCGAGACAGTTCAATGGGCAACCCAACAGTCACAGGATGACACCACGGGCGAATATGAGGAAGGTGATTTATGAAAACAATGAAAACAATACATGAATTTTTATCTGACCTCCGCAGTCTAGATGTTAAAGTCTGGTCAGAGGGAGATAGACTGCGCTACAAAGCTCCTAAAGAAACACTCTCCCCAGACCTCTTACAAGAATTGCGACAGCGAAAAGCAGAAATTCTCTCGTTTCTCCACGACGCTGCGGCAATTACAAACAACAATTTTTCACCCATATTACCAGTATCACGTTCTGGCAATTTACCCCTTTCTTCTGCCCAGGCTAGACTTTGGTTCCTCAATCAAATGGAACCCAACAGTCCCGTCTATAATATGCCCGCAGCTTATCGACTGACAGGGAAACTTAATGTTACTGCTCTCAAACAAAGCTTATGTGAAATTGTTCGCCGCCATGAAGTTTTTAGAACAGTCTTTCCATCACAAGATGGAGTAGCAAACCAAATTATATTTAACGATGTTAATTTAAATATTCACATTAAAGATCTCAGCGAATTTTCACAAGAAGATAGAGAAGCAGAAACTCATAGGCTGGCAATAGAACAATCCCAACAGCCGTTTGATTTAGCACAAGAACAATTATTGCGTGTCCAACTTTTAATTTTGTCGCCAGATGAACATGTGCTGCTTTTAAATATGCACCACATTGTTTATGATGGCTGGTCTGAAAATATATTTTTTCAAGAACTGATAGCACTGTACTCAGCTTTTTGTGTTGGTAAACCTTCACCATTACCAGAACTTGCTATCCAATATGCTGATTTTGCAGTTTGGCAACGCGAGTGGTTACAAGGTGAAGCCCTGAAATCTCAACTGGAATACTGGAAACAGCAACTAAGTGGCAACCTACCCGTCCTGCAACTACCAACTGACCATCAACGTCCGCCAGTCCAAACTTACGAAGGCACTTATCAATCACTTCAGTTATCCCCCAACTTAGTTTCGGCGCTCAAATTCTTGTGTCAGCAGTCAGGAGTCACTTTATTTATGATTCTACTGACGGCATTTAAGACGTTGCTATATCGTTATTCTGGGCAAGAAGACATCATAGTTGGTACTCCTATTGCTGGTCGTAATCAAGTCGAAATCGAAGGGTTAATTGGACTTTTTGTCAACTCCTTGGCCTTGCGGACTAATTTGCAGGGAAACCCGACTTTCCGAGAACTTCTCAATCAAGTTCGAGAGGTCACACTAGGAGCATACTCTCACCAAGACCTGCCTTTAGAGAAACTCATAGAAGAACTACAGCTAGAACGAGATACCAGTCATTCGCCACTGTTTCAGGTGATGTTCGTCTTCCAGAACACTCCAAAACCAAACTTGGAACTTCCAGGAGTGACTATTAACCCCATAGAAATCCATAGCGGTACAGCCAAGTTTGACCTGACCTTGATGCTAGAAGAAACATCAACAGGTATTAGGGGAGCCATTGAATACAACACAAACTTATTCGAGGCTGCAACCATCACTCGAATGCTGGGGCATTTCCAAACATTACTGGAAGGTATCGTCACCAACCCAGAAAAACGCCTCAAAGACTTACCATTATTAACACCATCCGAACAACATCAGCTGCTTTTTGAGTTCAACCAAACCAAAACTAACTATCCCCGCGATCTCTGCATTCACCAACTGTTTGAGATGCAAGTCGAACGTTCACCCCATGCAGTCGCTTTGGTTGAGCAAAATCGCCAGTTGACTTACCAAGAATTAAACTCTCGTGCCAATCAACTCGCAGCCTACTTGCGATCGCAAGGAGTGGGGTCAGAAGTTCTTGTGGGTATTTGCCTTGAACGTTCCATTGAAGCAATTGTGGGAATTCTGGCGATCCTTAAAGCTGGTGGCGCTTACGTTCCCCTAGACCCAGCCTATCCCCAAGAGCGTTTGGCTTTCATGCTAGACGACACCAAAGTTTCTGTATTGCTGACTCAAAAGCAGTTTCTGGAAATATTGCCAGCAACACCTGCCAAAATTGTAGATTTGGATGCCTTTGATGCATACAGTGATGATTTTGTCAATGTTTCTAACAACGTCACCGCGAATAGTTTAGCTTATGTGATGTACACATCTGGCTCAACTGGGCGACCCAAAGGAGTCAGCGT
The DNA here is from genome assembly GCF_016056305.1 of Amazonocrinis nigriterrae CENA67. Taxonomy (GTDB): domain Bacteria; phylum Cyanobacteriota; class Cyanobacteriia; order Cyanobacteriales; family Nostocaceae; genus Amazonocrinis; species Amazonocrinis nigriterrae. Next base: position 36,001 of record NZ_JAECZC010000028.1, read on the forward strand.
GATTCATCGCTCGGTTGTGCGGTTAGTTTTGGGTAATCACTATGCTAGTTTTAGTTCACAAGAAGTATTCCTGCAACTAGCGCCGATCTCCTTTGACGCTTCCACCTTTGAGATTTGGGGTAGTTTGTTAAATGGAGCAAAACTGGCAATCTTCCCCAAGGGCACTCCTTCTTTAGAAGAGTTAGGAAAAGTGATTCGTCGTCAGGGAGTGACTACGCTTTGGCTGACAGCAGGCTTATTCCACCTGATGGTTGATGAACGCTTAGAAGACTTACAATCTTTACGGCAGCTATTGGCTGGGGGCGATGCCCTATCAGTGCCTCACGTGGAAAAGTTTTTGGCAACAGTGAAAAACTGTCAATTAATCAACGGCTACGGCCCTACAGAAAATACAACTTTTACCTGTTGCTATCCAATGAGTGCTGCAACTGTGGTGGAAAATTCCGTACCCATTGGAGGTGCGATCGCTAACACTCAAGTCTACATTTTAGACGAGCGGATGCAACCAGTTCCTATCGGCATTCCTGGGGAATTGTACACAGGTGGCGACGGCTTAGCCAGAGAATATTTAAATTGTCCTGATTTGACTGCTGAAAAATTCGTTACCAACCCTTTTAGCGACGAACCAGATGCACGTCTGTACAAAACAGGCGATTTAGTCCGTTACCGTTGGGATGGCAAAATTGAATTTCTCGGTCGCATTGACAATCAAGTGAAGATTCGTGGTTTCCGTATCGAACTTGGAGAAATTGAAGCTGTCTTGACTCAGCACCCCAGCGTACAACAAACTGTGATCACAGTCAGGGAAGATAACCCAGGTGACAAGCGTCTGGTTGCCTATGTCGTTCTTCATCTACAACAGACAGTCACTACTGATGAACTGCACCGCTTTCTCAAAGAAAAGCTGCCTGAGTACATGGTGCCCTCTTCCTTGGTGATCCTAGACAGTCTGCCCCTCACCCCCAACGGTAAAGTAGACCGCCGCGCCTTACCTAAACCTGACCAAGGAAGACAGGAGTCTGAAAAAATTTTTGTGGCTCCTCGAAATAAATTGGAACATCAGTTGACCAAGATTTGGGAAAATGTCTTAGGTATCCAGCCCATTAGCATTACAGACAGGTTCTTTGATTTGGGAGGACATTCCCTACTAGCAGTTAAACTGTTTGCTCAAATCGAAAAAACTTTTCAGAAAAATCTGCCCTTGGCTACATTGTTTGCGTCGCCGACCATTGAACAGCTAGCTGTTGTTTTGCGTTCCCAAATCGAAGATTCTCCTTGGTATTCCCTAGTGCCGATTCAGCCTAACGGTTTCAAAAAACCATTCTTTCTGGTTCCTGGTGGTGGCGGCGGACAATATGAATTAAAGGTCTACGCCCAATTGCTGTACCTTCTGGGTGATGAACGTCCCATTTATGGGTTTCAAGCACGAGGTTGGGACGGCATACAGGCTCCTCACACGACTGTAGAGGCTATGGCTGCTGACTACATCAAAGAGATCCGTAGCGTCCAACCAGAAGGGCCATATCTGATTGGAGGTGAATGCATTGGAGGAGTAGTTGCTTGGGAAATTGCCCAGCAGTTAGTCGCACAAGGACAAAAGGTCAACTTAGTCTTAATGGATACAGCTCCTCCAAATAATAAAAGAGAACTGCGTCATCGCATAGAGCAATTTTTCCAAGTTAAAAGAATTGGTTATCACTTGGAGCAACTCAAGTCGATTTCGCCATCACAAAGGATCACCTACATTCTTAATCTACCCACAAAAGCCAAAGTTAAGCGTCAAGCAAATGACCCAACAAGGTACAGCAAAAAAGTGGAACAGAGTTATATGAATGCCCTCATGCGCTATAGGCTTCTTCCCTACCCCGGTCGCATGACATGGCTGATGACCGAGACTGTGGATCGTCAAGCTTTCATTCAACAGTGGAAAAAACTTGCAACCGGAGGCTTGGAAATACATAGAATCCCAGGAAAGCACAAGTCTTATCTGGGCAAAGATGTACAGACCACGGCTCAAATGTTAAAGACTTGTCTTGATGCAGCACCAGCAGAATCGTAAAAGGGACTGGGGATTGGGTGATGGGTAATGGGTGAGATCTGATGACTAATAGTAGAATCCAATTACCAATTACCAATTACCAATTACCAATTACCAATTACCGACCTCCACAGGTATCATAAGTGTTTAAACGGACATGATATTATTGATTTGGTATTACCTATGACCGCCCCAGTCGCCTTTTTTATCTTCAACCGACCTGCTTTGACTTTGAAAGTATTTGAAGCAATTAGGCAGGCCAAGCCCCAAAAACTTTTCGTGATTGCTGACGGCCCCCGAACCGAACGACGAAATGAAGCTGAGAAGTGTGCTGCTACTCGTGCTGTGATCGAGCAGGTTGATTGGGACTGTGAAGTGTTCAAAAACTATTCAGACGTAAATTTAGGCTGTGGTCAGCGCGTATCTACAGGCATTAGTTGGGTGTTTGAGCAAGTTGAAGAAGCTATGATTCTGGAAGATGATTGCCTCCCTCACCCTAGCTTTTTCCCTTTTTGCACTGAATTATTAGAGAAATACAAAAATGAACCAAAAATCATGACCATCACCGGAACCAACTGGTTAGGGGAATGGAAACCACAGCAGCAAAGCTATCACTTTAACTTTTGTGGAGGCTTTTGGGGATGGGCTACTTGGAGAAGAGCCTGGCAAGGTTATGATTATGATCTCAAGTTATGGGCAAATGAAGAAGCCAAAGAGCGTGTTCGTGATTTTATTGCTGATGACAAACATTTTCATGCTTTGGCTAACGTTTGCTCACAAGCTTATAACAAAGAGGTTGATGCTTGGTCTTATCAGTGGCTATTCCAATGTTGTTTACACTCAGGAATAGAGGTGGTTCCCTCAGTCAACCTCATTTCTAATATTGGCTTTGGTCAAGATGCAGCCCATACCAAAAATGCTTATGATGTCAGAAGCAAAATTCCCTTATCACCTCTGTTATTCCCTCTCAAGGAACCAGATGCAATGGTGATAGATAGAAAGTATTTCAATATGGTTAGCAAGAGACTATCCAAGAATAATCATCCTATTTTGAAATTGAGAAATAAAATCAACAAATTGTTTTCCAAGGTGAACAATGCGATCGCACTCACTAGGTCAGCATAAATATCTGTAATCTAGCTTTGAATAAATTCTGAGGAATTGCGTTGAAGCAGTGTAGTTAATAAGACTAACTATCACGACCGACGACTGCGATCGCTTCAATCTCAATCCGCAGATGTGGGTTGGCAAGTGTTTGCACACCAAGCCATGTGCTTGCTGGCGGTTTGCCTCCAAAAAACTTGTTCAAAATGGGGATGACAATGGCGGCGTAGTCAGGTTTATAGTCAACAAAAAACACATGAATCATGGTGACATCAGATACAGATGCACCTGCACCCTTTAATGCTAAATCAAGGTTTTTGAGTACTTGCTCAGTTTGTGCTGCTAGATCCGTATCACCAACAAGTTGGCGATTGATGTCCCAAGGCACTTGTCCCGACACAAAGACCAACGTTCCTGGAGGGGAGGTAACAACCTGAGTAAAGCCTAAAGCAGACCCATCAAATATTCCCTCTGGTTGAATGTATTGCTTTTCCGTCATGGCTAGTTTGCTCGTGATTGTTGGGTAATGGAAAGATTTTTGACATATTTTGCCCAAGCACTACTTTATCAATTTGCCCTACCAAAAGGAGATTGATTAATAAAAAGCTTAACTTTGAGAGCAATCAGAGCGAAATTCGCCATTAAACAACAGATTCAGGCGATTAGTTAGTTAAGCCTTGTTCGAGAGCATAGCCCACTAACTCGGTGCGACTATTTGTACCAGTCTTGCAGAACAGTCCACTAACGTACTTCTCAACGTTGCGAACGCTAATGTTTAGAATACGGGCAATTTCTTTATTTATCAAACCTTCTGCTACTAGGACTTACGCACAGGTAATGGAAAGAAAATCGAACCGCACAGAAGCCAGTGCGTTGGGCGGGTTCCCCGACTTGAAGCAACTGGCGCGACGCAGAGAACACAGAGAAATATGAGTTTGAGAGGTTTTTTGCGTAAGTCCTAATAAATAAGAATTATCAAGAGATTTTGCGTAAGTTTTATATATTTAACGTGAGTTAAATTTTACGCGTGGTTTTTCTCCTGGCTGCTGAAAAAATGTCACTATACAAGGCAAAAGCCGCTCTAGAGATATCTGGAACGGCCTGGAGAGAGTTGTTCTTGCATCAGGGCTTCATAAGTGTAATGCCCTATTTTCGGTATAGAAGATTCGGTATATACCCGTTATACAGTCTACTTTTGACGCTTTCCGGAAAAAAGATTCAAAAGTTACAGTGATATAGTTCCCAAAATCATTTCCAATTAACACAGAGTGCATCGGATAATTAGCAAGTTCATAAACAAACGCCAAGTATGGCTATTGACGATGCTGTTTGCTGCTGTGGTGGCAATCAGTGTAGTCATCGCGGGTGGTCATAATTCCCTACAAGCAGCTTCTTCTGTGGGTAAAGACACACTGACAATGATTACTTCGCCAGATTATCCTCCCTACGAATTTTATGATACAAAGGGGGGCGATCGCCAAATAGTTGGTTTTGATATTGATATTGCTAATACCCTGGCTAAGGAACTGGGATTTAAACTCAAGGTGATGGAATCTGATTTCAATGGCTTAATTCCAGCACTGCAAGCAAATCGAGCTGATTTTGTCATGGCTGGGATGACTCCCACCCCAGAACGCCAAAAAAATGTCGATTTCTCAATTATCTATTACGAAGCTAAGGATACGATTGTCGCTCCCAAGGGTAGCAATTTCAAGCAGCCAAAAGACTTGTCAGGTAAAAAGGTGGGGGTACAATTAGGGACTATCCAAGAGCAAAATGCGAAAAAAATCGCCGAAAAAGTTACAGGTATTCAACTCAAGCAACTGAATAAAGTACCGGAAGTCATTCAGGAAATGAAATCTGGACGAATTGATGCAGCAATTGTTGAGGATACTGTGGCTAGGGGTTTCGCCCAAGCTAACCCAGAGTTAGAGTTTAATGTGATTCCCTCAGAATCAGCAAGTGGTTCAGCGATCGCTTTTCCCAAAAATTCTGCTTTGGTTGCACCGTTTAACAAAGTCCTTCAGCAAATGAAAGACAAGGGTGAATTGGCAAAACTTGCAACCAAGTGGTTTTCTGTGAACGCCAAGGTCGATGCTGCATCTTCATCTGCTGCTAAAGGCGGACTAAATCTCGATTTCACCAGAATCTTTCCAGATATTCCTTTTATTCTTAAGGGTATACCCATAACTTTGTTGTTCACTTTGTTATCTGTATTTTTGGGGTTAATCTGGGGAACAGTACTGTCATTATTGAAGATTACTAATATCAAGCCGCTTACCTGGCTGGCTAATGCTTATACTTCTGTATTCCGAGGCACACCTTTACTATTACAGTTGGCTTTGGTTTATTACGCAACGCCACAGCTGACAGGTTATGACATTTCGGCTTTGCAAGCAGGGGTGCTGACTTTTACCTTGAATTCTGGCGCTTATATGTCAGAAACCATTCGCGCTGGTATTCAAGCGGTAGATAAAGGACAAAGTGAAGCAGCCATGTCTATGGGTGTGTCCTACTGGTTGATGATGTGGGATATAATTTTGCCCCAAGCTTTGAAGAATATTCTCCCCGCTTTAGTCAATGAAACTATCGGACTACTCAAAGATTCCGCCTTAGTGTCAACCATCGGTGTCGTGGAAATATTACGTAGTGCCCAAATTGTCGGTGCAAATAAATATATTTACTTTGAACCGTTGTTATTTGCAGGATTAATTTACTACATTCTGGTTATGGGTCTGACCTTTGGTGCATCTGCTTTAGAAAGGAGGTTAAGGCAAAGTGAGTAATGTAGTCATTCGCACCGAGTTTTTGTGTAAATCCTTTGGCAAGCTTGACGTACTCAAAGATATTTCCACGGAGATTTACCAAGGGGAAGTAGTGGCAATTTTGGGGCCTTCCGGTTCGGGTAAGTCTACGTTTCTGCGATGCATGAATTTGCTAGAACGCCCTACCAGAGGACGAATTTACTTTCACGAACAAGAAATCACTGATCTCAAAGTTAATATTGCCAAGGTTCGCCAACGTTTGGTGATGGTATTTCAGCACTTTAATTTGTTTCCTCACATGACTGTGTTGCAAAATGTCACCTACGCACCCATAAAGGTGAAAGGCGTAGAGAAGCAGCAAGCACAAAGTAAGGGTTTGGAGTTACTAGCTAAGGTAGGTTTGTCAGAAAAAGCAGATGTGTATCCATCTAAATTATCTGGCGGACAGAAACAGCGTGTAGCGATCGCCCGTGCATTAGCCATGGAACCAGAGATGATTTTGTTTGATGAACCCACCTCTGCATTAGATCCAGAAATGGTTAAGGATGTGTTGGAAGTGATGAAAGCTTTGGCACAAACGGGAATCACCATGGCCATTGTCACCCATGAAATGGGGTTTGCCAGAGAAGTTGCCAGTCGGATTATGTTCCTTGACCAAGGTAGTTTAGCAGAAGATACCACTCCTAGCGAGTTTTTCCGCATTCCTCAGTGCGATCGCGCTCGGCAGTTCTTAGAAAAAATGCTTTGATGATTTTATAACCTGGGGCAGTTGACTCGACAAACGCGATCGCACACTTTTCATATCATTGTGACAAATATGTCATATCTCCTTGATATTCTGAATCAAAGTGAACATCAGTTCGCTCCTCACACCATACCACCACCTCTTGCTATTGAAAAACAAGAGGTTTTTTTTATTGGATACTACATCAGGTCGATGTGATGAAATTTATCTATCGAATGGAGGAATTAAGGTAGGCAGTTATAGATATTAAATAAGTAAGATTCCGATCACCTGACGAACTTTAACTGTTTAATCTCCTTGCTGCCATATCACAGCAGGAGATTTTTTTTACGATAACTAAAGATAGCCATAATTTCAAGTCCCAACAATCACTCCTCAAAGAGGGGAACAGTTTTTCCTATTTCCTGTTCCCTATCCAAAAGTGAGAAACCTTGACTTGGGCTACGTGAGGCTAAGGGTTTTGACTATTGTTTGCCTCAGTCCTAAGAGTAAGGCATAAAATCTCTCAGCTTTGGAAGTATCCAGAGTATCGGGGAGGCACTTGATGAGATCAATTCTCCTACTGACGAGCAAATGGCACTGATTAGAATTTCACTGGAAAGGCGCAAGATGAACTATCCAGAGCGATATGAGCAAGAAAGACTGTATACCCTGTATAAAATCAAGTTCCTCTTGAGTGAGGTAATTAATCTTCTCAACCAATAATCAGCCTACGACATCTCATCACATCTTCACGGCATCCTCTCAAGTAGGGGATTTTTTGATGGGTGGTTACGCTACCTAAAATGAAAAAATCAAAAAGTTTAGTTCAGACAGGTAAAAATGGTCATCTTTTTGAACAATAGAGGTAGACACTAAAGCCAGATAATAAACTATGAGTGAACTTCCCAACAGTTTAGAAGATGCGATCGCTCAATCACGAGTAGCTACCCAAGCCGCCCTTGCAGATGGCCATACTCGCCTGCAAGTTGAGTTTTTGTTCCCAGAACTGAAACACCAGCTAGTTGCAGAAGATTTTCTCCCAGTGTTCGCTGAATATGAGTCTCACCTGAAAGTTTTCTTTGCTGATGCTGGTGGTGCAGCCTTAGCCCGTCGTGATTGGGCAGATGCAGCATTTAAAATTACAGATATTGGTACGGGAAGGGCTGCTTCTCTACAGTCGAAAATTCAGCCAGAGGATGAAATTTTCTTGTTCGTTGCGCCTACTTCTGTGGAAGTTCCCCAACTAGAAAAGCTATGTCAAGAAATTGGCGATCGCCCTTTAGTCATTTTAAACCCTCGCCTGGAAGATGCCGGTACTGTGGGTATCGGTTATGCTGCTAGGAAAGTGCGCGATCGTTTCCTCAGCACCATTGAATCCTGCTACTACCTGCGTCCTGTAGATGAGCAAACAGCCGTATTTCGCTGCTACCCAGGACAGTGGGAAGTATGGGTAGAAAATAACGGTGAATATCAAATAATTGCCGAATTACCCGAAAAACCTTCAGGCGATGACTTGGATCTCATCCTCATGAAAGGACAACCCCAAACAACAGCAGCAGCCGCCACACCCACGAAAAAACCCAGTATGTTCAAGAGTTTACAACGGTTTTTAAAAGCGTTGAGTAGCTAGTGCCAAAAGTTAGGAGTTAGTAGTCAGTAGTCATTGATACTGCGTCGGCATCAATTCTTTCAAGGTGTAAACTAAATCTTGGGCGTGGGCAAGCATTGTTCTTGCTTTATTAATTAGATATTTCACGCCCTTTTTCTCATATTTTGAACCTAGAACGTAAATCCGAAATGGAATTTTTGATTAAGCAAACTCATGGTTATTGGTTTAACTTGCCTTCTGAGTTATTTTCCGAGGCTTTGCATCCGAACTCTATAGCTTCAAAGGCCATCGCTGGTTGGGGCGATTACCGCATAGAAGTCATGGAATGTGAAATTGCATTTTCTTTTGAAAGTCCTGGTATTCAAGTGATATTTGGAAACGACAATATACCAGAAGCACTTGCTCAACAACTGATAGAAGAAATTTGTCAAAATATTACAACACTAACAGGTCAACGCGCAGAAGTCATTTGGTTGTCATAACTTAGAGTTATATTCAATCATATTACTAATGCTTTAGTTAAATTGTATTGATTGTCTGGTGAGGCTTCTAGTGATTGCCCTCCCGGAAAGTGACACAATAGAGATATACAATCAAAAAAAGTTTTAATCAGCACAATTTACAATCAGGTGTGTCAAGGCATCAATCAAGCGATCGCTTTCCATTGGCATAATATCTTTACCATGCATAATCTCTTGAGTCATAACAAAATGCACTAATGACCCAATCAGAATTCTTGCTGTTGCCTCTGGATCAGGTATTTTCAGTTCAGTTCGAGAAGCCAAATATTTACTAATAGTTTCTATCGCCGGTTTAGCAATGCTGAGAATAAAAACTTGAGCTAATTCCGGAAACCGCGCTGATTCCCCAATTAAAAGTCGCTCAAAGGCTTGATATTCCTGGTCATTAACCATTTGTTCCAATGCGGTTTTTGCTAAACGCCGCAATACAATATAGGGTTCCCCCACCAAACCTTGTGTCCCCAATATTGAGTGAAACCGCTTTCTTGCCAGTTTCTCTATCAATGCCCGAAACAGCCCTTCTTTATCTTGAAAGTGGCTATACACCGTTGCTTTAGAAACCCCCGCCGCCTCTGCTACTTTATCCATACTAGTAGCAGCGTAGCCATGAACTAGAAACTGCTGCATCGCCCCAAGCAGAATTTTTTCTACTTTATCTGCTGAATTTGAGCGATCTATTTCCCCAACTTTTGCACGCACCATTTTTAAATAATCCTTTCTTGTAAACAGTCTTAAGAATTTCTGTACTTTGTCACAACCGAGTGGTGATTTTGGATTTTGGATTTTGGATTTTAGATTTTGCGGAAAGTTTCCTACGGAGGGAAACCCTCCTTGGAACTTTCCAAGACAGATTTTGGATTTTAGGTTTTGCTAATAGGTCTTCTGGTTCATGCGTTGTACAGCAGTTTGTTCAATGGGGAAACGCCCAATGCCCTTAAAGATGACATTCGTTGGCGCGATCGCTTGACTAAACTAACCAGTTTAGTATAATCCTATTATATAACTATACAGTTTAGTTTTGTATCTTACAGATCATTCTGTTTGTTGAGCATACAACTGAAGGGTGGAGCATGAAACCACATGCAGTGGGGATCTATTTCTCCTCTGCTTTTTTGCCCTCCTTTCCCCGTTGCTTCTTTAACCAGGACATTTACCAAAATTCGATTTTTTTCTAATTTGAATCAGCGAATTTGGAATTGCTTCAAAGGTATGCTATTGTGCAAAACTCAAAGCTAAACCGTTCAATATCTCCTCAGAGAATTTTACGCCCGCCCATTTTTATAGCTATTATTGTATCTTTGACTGTCATTGGAATTAGTGTTTATACGGTATTAAAATTTCAGGATACCTCTACTCAAAAAACACAAACTCCGGCAGTAATCCCAGAGCTAAAAACAGTCACAGCCTTGGGAAGGATCGAGCCAAAGGGAAAAGTAATTAAACTTTCTGCTACTACATCTACGGATGGTAGTCGGGTAGAAAAACTGCTGATCAAGGAGGGAGATAGGATAAAAGCAGGCCAGGTGATTGCCATTCTTGATAGTCGCGATCGCTTAGAAGCAGCATTAAAAGAGGCACAAGAACAAGTAAAAGTAGAGCAGGCAAACCTTGCTCGCATCCAAGCAGGTGCCAAACATGGAGAAATTGCTGCACAACAAGCAACAATTGCTCGCCTAACAGCAGAACGCCAAGGTGATCTTAACGCCCAACTAGCAAATATTGCCCGATTGCAAGCCGAAGTCCGTAACGCCTCAGCAGAAGATCAACGCTATCAACTGCTATATCAACAGGGAGCAATCTCCGCCTCCCAAAAGGATAGCAAGCGCTTAACTTTAGAAACAGCCCAAAAAAATCTGCAATCAGCACAGGCACAATTACAGCGCATCCAGTCCACTAGCCAGCAACAACTCAAAGAAGCCACAGCAACACTCAATGAGATTGCGGAAGTACGGGTAGTAGATGTAGAAGCTGCCAAAGCACAAGTGAGTCATGCCATCGCAGCCATGAATCGGGCAGAAGCGAATTTAAAACAGGCTTATGTGCGATCGCCTCAAGATGGTCAAGTATTCGAGATCCACACCCATCCAGGAGAATTGGTATCAAATGATGGCATTGCCGACATTGGGCAAACCAACCAGATGTATGTGGTAGCCGAAGTCTACGAAAGCGATATTAGCAAAGTGCGTATAGGGCAGCAAGTGCGAGTAGTGGGTGATGTGCTACCCAGTGAATTACAGGGAAAAGTCGAACGTAAAGACTTGCAGGTGCGACGACAAAATGTAATTAACACTGACCCCACCAGCAACATTGACAACAGAGTAGTGCAAGTCCATATTCAACTAGATGATACTTCCAGCCAAAAAGCTGCCGACCTAACCAATATGCAAGTCAAGGTGGTTATTGAATTGTAAGACAAAGGGTATGGGGCATTGGGCATTGGGCATTGGGAATTGGTAATTGGTAATTGGGAATTGGATTTTACTATTAGTCATCACATCTGGCCCATTACCCATCACCCATTACCCATTACCCCATCCCCCCACTCAGCACTCAGCACTCAGCACTAAAAAATGGGAATACTCAAACAACTACAGCGGCGAACACCTCTAGGATGGCTGCAACTGAGTCATGAAAAAAGTCGTCTATTGGTAGCATTATCAGGCATTGCCTTTGCTGACCTTCTAATGTTCATGCAGCTGGGCTTTCAGACTGCTCTGTATGACAGCAACACTAGACTACATCGCAGTTTGCGTTCAGACATTGTTTTAATCGGTTCTCAAACCCGTAACCTGCAAAGAATGTCTACATTTTCTCGTCGGCGACTGTATCAGGCAATGGATATACCAGGAGTGAAATCGGCAGAGGCAATGTATGTTAGCAACATGATTTGGAAGAATCCCCAAACACGACGAGATACAGAAATTCTAGTGATTGGGTTGAATCCAGACAAGCCAGCTTTTGATTTTCCAGAAGTTAACCAACAGTTGCCAGAAATCAAGCTACCAGATACCGTCTTATTCGACCGTGCTTCTAGAGGAAATTATCAACAGACCATTGCCCAACTTGAGTTAGGTAAAACTGTGAAAACCGAAGTTGAAGGTCGCACAGTTACTATTAGTGGTTTATTTAAACTAGGGGCTTCTTTTAGTGCTGACGGTACTATAATCACCAGCGATCAGAACTTTTTGCGGTTATTTCCTCACCAACTTGCTTCTAGTGTCAATGTCGGTTTGATTGAAGTGCAACCAGGCTTTGATCAAAAGCATGTGGTAGCAGCATTAAAAGCACGTCTCAAAGATGATGTTAAAGTACTAACCCACGCCGAATTTATTCAGTTTGAGAACGACTTCTGGAGGGTAAACTCTCCAATTGGATTTATTTTTAGCATTGGTGTATCGATGGGTTTCGTGGTTGGTGTGATTCTTGTTTATCAAGTCCTCTCCACAGATGTTAATGCCCACGTTAGGGAATACGCCACCTTTAAAGCAATGGGGTATCGCAACTACTACCTGTTAGGTGTGGTGTTTGAAGAAGCTGTGATTTTAGCCGTGTTGGGATTTATTCCAGGAATCACAGTATCTTTCGGACTTTACCATTTGACTGGCATAGCTACCAACTTGCCCATATATATGACCGCTATTCGGGCATTGCAGGTACTAGTACTCACGATTATCATGTGTACTCTTTCCGGTGCGATCGCCACTCGCAAACTCCAAGCTGCTGACCCCGCTGATATGTTCTAAAAAATGGGGACTGGGTATTGGGGGTTGGGTACTGGGTATTAGGAAGAAAAGATAACCAACTGACTACTCCCCAATCTCTAGTCCCTAATCCCTAGTCCCTAATCCCCAGTCCCATGAATAAAATTATTTCCATCCACAACCTCAGCTATTACTTTGGTCAAGGTACACTGCGTAAGCAAGTTTTATTCAACATCAACCTGGAAATCTATGCTGGTGAAATCGTGATTTTGACTGGCCCATCTGGTTCTGGTAAAACTACCCTTTTGACTTTAGTGGGTGGACTGCGTTCTGCTCAATCTGGTAGTTTGCAAGTTTTAGAAAGAGAACTTTGTAATGCTAGTGTTGAACAATTAGTCCAAGCACGACGCCATAACGGTTATATTTTCCAAGCACACAACTTACATGGTAGTTTGACGGCACTCCAGAACGTCAAAATGGGTTTAGAATTGCATAACCATATTGGGCAACAACAAATGCAAACTTGGTCAGTGCAAATGTTGGAGCAGGTAGGATTAGGAAATCGCCTCCATTATTATCCCGATCAACTCTCAGGAGGACAAAAACAAAGAGTGGCGATCGCCCGTGCTTTGGTCAGTCGTCCTCGAATTGTACTAGCGGATGAACCCACTGCTTCCCTTGATAGTCAATCGGGTCGAGATGTGGTTAACTTGATGCAAAAACTTGCTAAAGAACAAGCCTGTACAATTTTAATGGTTACTCATGACCATCGCATTCTAGACATTGCCGATCGCATCGTTCACATGGAAGATGGCAAGCTCGTGCAGGAAGGCAGCATCCAGCAAGCAGTCCCAATGAAAAAATCATCGCATCTAGGATTTTAGCCCTCCACGATCACTCTTTCCAGAAGATATTCCCAAACCCTTGCAGCGCAAGGCTTTACGCAATAAGCAATGTTTCTGGCTTTGTGTGAGAACTTAAAGTTTCAAACCCTAATTTTATCTGGGTTTCAGATTTTGCTTTTGATTTTTCTCTGACCAAAGTGATATAGGAGTCACATACTCAACACCTTCAAGTCAGTCAATCACAGGAAAATCCTACAACCAAGCATCCAAAAGGAATATTGCCTACTCCCTACTCTCTTTTTCAAGTCAGGAGGCTGCCAATTAAAAAACTCTTCTTTTTGACATTTATTCACACTTTCGTCGTAGTTTTGTAATGGTTCTGTCACAACTGTATGTGATATTGAATTTGTATTTGGTTACAAAATGCTTTTTTTGGGTTAAAGGCGGGTTTTCCTGCCTTTTATTTTTTTATAGGTTTATTTCTATGATTATCATCATTAGACCTCTTGCAAAAGTGTTTTTTGCACTCTTGTGAGAAAAGGGACTCATGTTAAAGGGGAAAGGAAAATACCAAACCTTTCCACCTTTCCCTTTCCCCTTTTCCCGACTTCTGCAAGAAGTCTATTGATCTTGACTTAGATGAAATACGTTGCATTTGTAGCGAGAGTGGAAGCTTTTGTAGTCTGGTAGCTTATCGTATGTCTACGGTCTACAAGAAATGTAATTTTATGGAAGTGTAATACCAATTTTATGTAAGGTTGCGCTTGATTTGCGTCCAGGAAACTCATGAATTGCCCCTACAGTATGTAATTTTTCGTTAGTGCTATCAGCGCAACTTCATACAGACTTGGTATTATTCCTGATGATAGCTGTGTTGACGACGGCAGAAAGTACTTTCCAAGATTAAAGTTTTTCAATTTATTAGAGCCATTTTACCCAAGAAGCGATCGCCTGAGTTAGTATAGTTTAGTTCCGAAAGCACTGCTTAATATTACTTAAGATATTGTATTGTTTTCCCTAAAATCTGCTTCGGTTGGGAAACACTAGCTATCATAAGCTAGTCTGTTGGTCAGCAGAAGTTCAGAGGTTGTTTTATAGGTCTATGACTACCAAGGATCGCACTGGAAACTCCCAAAATAACTTGCTCTGTCTCGGCATTAAAGGGTGGAAACCCAATGGCCGTACGACAAAGTTGTTCATGGGCATATTTGCCTCCTTCCCTGTCACCTTGGCATTGCCAGTAGATGCTTTACAAGTACAGGTGGCTCCGAGTAATCCGACATTGGGGGATACTCTGTCTGTGGTAATTAATCTAGATAATTCCAACAATGGCAGCAATCCAACAGTGGCTGTTGGCGAAAAAACTTATCCAGCGTTTGCAATTGCACCCAATAAGTATCGGGCTTTGGTACCGACAACGCCACTGGAAAAGCCAGGAACCAGAACATTTAAGATTTCTGGTGATGGACAAGTGCAGAATTTAGCAGTGAAAGTGAGCGATCGCAAATTCCCAGTACAACGCATTACCTTGCCACCGGGAAAAGCCGGGGTAGATGCGACCGAGTATGAACTCAAGCGTGTAGCAGCTTTTAAAGCCTTACAGACACCAAAAAAATATTGGAATGGCCCCTTCCTCAAACCAAATGCTGGGCAGATTTCTACAATCTATGGTGTACGTCGCTACTATAATGGTAAATTTGCAGAGGACTACTACCATCGTGGCGTTGACTACGCTGGTAGTGCGGGTTCGCCCGTAACTGCTCCAGCTGCTGGGCGGGTTGCTTTGGTAGGCAAAGTATCCCAAGGATTCCGAATTCACGGAAACGTAGTTGGCATTGACCACGGTCAGGGCGTGACAAGCATTTTCATGCACCTCAGTCGCATTAATGTCAAAGAAGGCGATATTGTCAAACCTGGTCAAGTAATTGGTGCAGTCGGTTCAACAGGGGCAGCCACTGGCCCACATTTGCATTGGGGTCTGTATGTCAACGGACAATCTGTTGACCCAGTACCCTGGCGAAACAAGGTCTTTGAATAGTAAAGACGATTTGAGTATGTCCGTGCATAATTTGTATATTGTTCGCCAATAACCAGGCAAATAAATTAAATTGATACCGTCCCTACCTTACTTGGGTGGCTTTATAAAGAAGATGAGCGTTATGAGTATTGAAAAAATTGTGGATCAAGCTCTCCAGGATGGCTATCTGACACCAGCAATGGAAGCAGAAGTTGGGCGAATCTGTGATAACGCATCGGAACTCTCTATTGAAGAGTACATGGCGCTGGATCGACTGATGGGGGCGCTATTGACAGGTGAGGTAGTGGCGGTTCCTCGCAAACAATTTATTAACGTCATGGAAGAATTGGTGCTGACCGAAGCGATCGCGCGAGTAGCAGAAATTGAGGCTACCAGCGAAAGCTCTCTGGATGTGGGAGACATTGCCGCTTATGCTCTGAATAGGCTGCCGCCCTTGTACGCTACCACAGGAGAAGGTGCTAACTACCAACGCCAACGCGCTCAGGCAGACCTTGAAGAATTAATTTCCCAGCAAGTAACTGAGGCGATCAACCGTAGCCTCCATCAACCCAATGACAACAGAACACCGATCCCCAAAAACACTGGTAATGAAGTTCTGCGCCAAGTGAGTACCTTACTCCAAGTTTACGCACCTTCCTTTGAGGAAAAATCACAATATTAAAGTCAGTGATCATTAGTCATTTGTCATTATGTCAGTTGTTTTTTACTAATGACAAAAGACTAATGACCAAGGACAAAAAAAACTCATCAATCCCGCACCATTACCGTAGTACCTAATTTTACCTGCTCATACAATAAGCGGACATCAGGATTACGCATCCGTATGCAACCGTGGGACACAGCAGTTCCCATGACTCCAGTATCCGGTGTCCCGTGAAAACCGATTTGATTGCGTCCATCTGACCAAAAACCAATCCATCGTTCTCCCAAAGGACTATCACTACCAGGCGGAAATACTTTGCCAGTAATGGGGTGACGCCAAATAGGATCGTGTTGCATATGGTTGATTTTGAAAGAACCTGTAGGTGTCTCCCAACCCTTCTTACCTACGGCAATGGGGTAGCTGGCTATCACCTCATCTCCTGCATAAACATAGGTGCGGCGATCGCTTAAATCTACCACTACTTGGGTCTTCACAGATGCTTGCCTATTAGATGATTTTTGTTGGTCTGAAGCTTGGAGTAAGAGAAGCTTAGGCTGGTCGGCTTTAGAATTGTGCTTTTGTCCTGGAGCTACTAGGCGCATCTTTTTGCCTACATCAGTTACCTCAGCTACATTTTCACTCTCTGTAAATGATTTATTATCAGGCTTGACAGTAGGAGATTTTAGTGTGGGAGTCTTGTTTTCAGTTTTTCTTAAGGTGGCTTCACCAGGAAGTGTAGACGCCCCAAAAGCGGTTTCCCCTAAACCACCTAATTTTCCTCGCGAACTGTCTGTGCGGCTTCCTGTAGCGTCAGCTGAGTTCTCAAACTGCCGTTGAGTTGATGCGATCCGCCAATGGACAGCTAGTGATAACATGGCTGTACCAAAACAGACAAACATTACTAGACGCGCTACAGATTCATTTCTTACCATTACCATCGCCTATTGTTTATCCCTGACATATCCAAATGACTTATTGGATGCACTCATGATCCGATTATCAAGAATTTATAAATTCTTATCTGTTCTCTTATAACTCTTTCAGTATTTTTGGGCAAACTAAGGTTATGCCGACATCCCGGCAAACAAAATTCTTGGCAAAGAAATTTATTCACTAGTGCAACCTCCAAGTGCAGCCATCAATCATTAATAGTGTGGGTGGGAGAAAGACCATGTTTGAAAAACTATTGCTAGCGCTCACGATTACATTGTCCCTCAATTTCTTTTTTCAAGTCCGCTTACCCGATCCAACAAAAACAGGTACTATTTA
Organism: Amazonocrinis nigriterrae CENA67; assembly: GCF_016056305.1. Lineage (GTDB taxonomy): Bacteria > Cyanobacteriota > Cyanobacteriia > Cyanobacteriales > Nostocaceae > Amazonocrinis > Amazonocrinis nigriterrae. The sequence continues at coordinate 53,261 of NZ_JAECZC010000028.1, forward strand.
CCAGCAGCACACAGAAACATCAACAACAATTCTAGTAACAAGACCGGAAAAATAACATATTAGTCGCTACAGCTACTTGATAATAATTAGTAATTCGTAATTAAATAGGTGGACATAATTAATTGTAAAATGATAACTAGGAAAACCCGCTCATCACCTAACTTTTTACGAAAAGTGCTGAAACCCTCATCAAGGCTAGGAGTAGGGTGTAGGGAACTGAAGAAAGTCTTATACCATTTCACATTCCACATACCGTGAAAAGTCAGGCTCATCACAGGGCTTTTCTCTCTTGCCTTGTGCCCTAGCCTGCGGCAAGCAGCTACGCGTCTACGGCTTGATGCAGTGACCCTCTTACGTCGCTACCGCGCTTCGCAATCGACGCAAGGCTTAAGATGTGCGACTACTTCACCTTCTATCCCTGTTTCCTACTTAAGACAGATGCCAAAAAGCTTGATACAAGAGTTTTACTATTTAGGGAACTGAGATTTGATCACAACAAAAGCAACGCGCCTCTTGCTTTTTTCCCTTTTTACTCCCAATTACTTAATCTTTGTTACCTCTAAACCCCAAAGGCGATCACGAGTTAGCCAATCTTGTCACAAGAAAATTTTTCTTTTGGGCTACGTCAAAGGGTACACTGCTACAGGAGCAAAAAGCGGCTTTCAATTGGATAGCTGTATTTTTCCTTTTATATAAGTAGAAAATCATACATTCCGTTTTTTGTCAATGGTAGGTGGTCAGATGACGTTAGTTGCACAAGTGTACGTAACATTGCTGTGCCCAGAACAAGTGGGCAATAATAGCTGAAAGAATTGCATGTAATCGTTCATAGGAATAATGGACTGTTTCTACAGCCATGAACATGCTCAAAATTATATACTTCAGTGTTCCAGTCATAAATCCGTCACTGACGCAGGAACATCGTGCCAATTAGCAGGTCTAATAGATAGGGATGATTTACAGCCAGTACGATCTATGAGTCAATCGATTACTGTATCCTGGTCAACGTTTGATGCAAGGTATCCGGAAGCATCGGTGCAAGTTGACAAACTCTCTAACCACGATTTAATTTTGCGCTGTCAAGTGGGGCAGCGTCCAGATCGTGTTGCCTTTGCAGAGCTATTGCGCCGCTATCAGACGCAAGTTGATAGAGTTTTGTATCACCTGGCTCCAGACTGGCCTGACAGAGCCGATTTGGCTCAAGAAGTTTGGATTCGAGTGTATCGGAATATCAACCGATTACAAGAGCCGTCTAAGTTTCGGGGCTGGTTGAGCCGTATTGCGACCAACTTGTTTTACGATGAGTTGCGTAAACGCAAGCGGGTTGTTAGTCCTTTGTCGCTGGATGCTCCGCGCTCGGTAGATGATGGCGAGATGGATTGGGAAATTGCTGGAGACACTCCAGGCCCAGAGGAAGAACTGACAACTAGAGAGTTTTACGAGCAATTGCGCGAAGCGATCGCGGATTTACCAGAGGTCTTTCGCACTACTATTGTCCTGCGAGAAATCGAAGGTATGGCATATGAAGAAATTGCCGAAATCACAGGTGTTTCTTTGGGCACAGTCAAGTCGAGAATAGCCAGAGCTAGATCCAGATTACAAGCTCAGTTGCAAAATTATCTTGATAGCTAATTGACAGTACTCTGACTCTGCCTAATGGCAGAATTAAAGCATTAATGAAGAATGATTTTGAAATACATAGCACTACGCCATTAGGAATAAAATTGATCAATTTCTCAGGATTGCTCGTTGTTTTTCCCCGTACATAAATTGGCAATAATGCTAAAATGACTACTGATTCTCCATTCTCCAACCGTTCTCTCTGGCAAAATCACAAAAATTTGTCAGAAGGAATGGCACAGCATACCAATGAATCAACGGGCGCTATGGATATGATGAAGCGCGATCGCTTCGAGTTATTAAGTGCTTATCTAGACGGTGAAGTTACAGCCGCCGAAAGCAGGCAAGTAGAAGAATGGCTAGCAAACGATGCTGCTGTTCAATGTTTGTATGGGCGATTATTAAAGCTAAGGCAAGGGTTGAAAAATCTGCCAGTGCCAGCAGCCCAACCGCCAAGTGAAGTTGCCGAGCAAGTATTAGGGCGTTTGCGCCGCCGTCCCCGGTTAGTTTGGGTATTTGGCGGTGCAGCGATCGCTGCTTGTGTTGTTGGTACATTATCTGGCTTACTACCAGGTGGTGAATCCAAGCTGCAACTGGCGCAAAAACCAATCAGCAAAACTGCACAAACTACCACAACGCCTGTAGCTCCAGTTTCACCGCTGATGGTAGCTTTAAACAACCCAGTGATTGAAATTCCCAAAGCAGCGGTGGTTTCTCCACAAAAGCCAGCAGTTTTAGAGAAACCCCGACCAAAGGTAGTGGAACCAGACATAAATTAATCGCCAAGCGGGCGTTCAATCAGAACTCACAACCCCGCTTTGTGGTTAAACCGCGACCACTCCACCAACCATCAGGTTGGGGGATGCCGCCCAAATTGTCAACTAGCTCCAGAGTCATCAAATAGACCCAAGCTCGACCCAAAGATAACCCATGTAGATTATATATCTCTACTTGCTGACGATTATAGAGGTTTTCTGAGATTTGTCTAGTGGGCTGGTAATCTTCCAGTTCGTCTAGGGTGTCTAAGATGCTGCGATCGGCAAAAGAGAGTAAATAACCGTGAACGGGGTAATCTCCAGTTGTCATCGCCGGGTAACCCATCGGCAGAGCAAATAATTTGCCTAGGGCAACTGCTCTAGTGGCATCAACCACCTTGTGACTACAGTATCTACCATAATTAGCTTCACCTGGTTTGAGCGTACCGTAAACAAAGACTCGCACTCCGCCAGAAAAATTTGCATTTGATTTAGCCATCCTCGTGTTAACCAACTCCTTCTCTTGCCTACCATCATCTACAATATGGAGGCAGACACGATTACAGACCCAGTAGGAGAACTTTCGGTGGATTCGCGATATATCCCAGCAGAGATTGAGGAAAAATGGCAAAAAACATGGACAGAACAAGGCTTAGATAAAACACCAAAAAACAGCAACAAGCCAAAATTCTACGCTTTATCCATGTTCCCCTATCCATCGGGCAGCCTACATATGGGTCACGTCCGTAATTATACAATTACCGATGTAATTGCTCGTCTCAAGCGAATGCAAGGCTATCGGGTATTACATCCAATGGGTTGGGATGCCTTTGGCTTGCCAGCAGAAAACGCCGCCATTGATAGAGGAGTTCCACCAGCAAAGTGGACTTATCAAAATATTGCCCAAATGCGGCAACAATTGCAGCGTCTTGGTTTATCCATCGACTGGGATAGAGAAATTGCTACCTGTTCGCCAGATTATTACAAGTGGACACAATGGATTTTCTTGCAGTTTTTGCAAGCGGGTTTAGCTTACCAAAAAGAAGCCGCAGTCAACTGGGATCCTGTTGACCAAACTGTACTGGCAAATGAGCAAGTGATCGATGGACGTTCTTGGCGTAGTGGGGCTATAGTAGAGCGCAAATTGTTGCGTCAGTGGTTTTTCAAGATTACCGACTACGCTGAAGAATTGCTCAATGACTTGGATAAGTTGACAGGTTGGCCAGAACGCGTCAAATTAATGCAAGCCAACTGGATTGGTAAATCCACAGGCGCGTATTTGGAATTTGCGATCGTCGGCAGCGATGAAAAAATCGGTGTGTATACCACACGCCCAGATACAGTTTACGGTGTCAGCTACTTGGTATTAGCACCAGAACATCCTTTAACACAGCGCGTCACCACAAAAGAACAAAAAGCAGCAGTAGAAGCCTTTATTAAGGAAGTTACTAATCAAAGTGAATTAGAACGTACTGCTGAAGACAAACCCAAGCGAGGCATTCCCACAGGCGGTAAGGCAATTAACCCGTTTACAGGTGAAGAAGTGCCCATTTGGATTGCTGACTATGTGCTGTATGAATATGGTACTGGGGCAGTCATGGGTGTACCGGCACACGATGCACGAGATTTTAAGTTTGCCAATAACTATAACTTGCCGATTGAGTTTGTCATTGTAGAACCAGAGGCAGTTGCAGATGTGGACTTCCAGCAGGAAGAGCCACCTTTAATCATGATTGATTATGATAGTGCATATACCGAATCAGGAATTTTAATTAATTCTGGCCCCTTTAGTGGTATGAATTCCACAGATGCCAAGCAAGCAATAGTTAAGTTTGCTGAAGAACAGGGATTTGGCAAACTGCGAGTACAATATCGCTTGCGGGATTGGTTGATTTCGCGCCAACGGTATTGGGGGACACCAATTCCCGTGATTCACTGTCCTAATTGTGGCATCGTGCCAGTTCCTGACAAAGATTTGCCAGTGCAGTTACCAGAAGAAGTGGAATTTACCGGACGCGGCGGTTCACCATTGACTCAGTTAGAAAGCTGGGTGAATGTACCTTGTCCAACTTGTGGTACACCAGCAAAGCGGGAAACTGACACGATGGACACTTTTATTGATTCCTCGTGGTATTTCTTGCGATTTACTGATGCGAAAAACGAACAGCAGGTTTTCGATTCCAGTAAAACTAACGACTTGATGCCAGTAGATCAGTACGTGGGTGGAATTGAACACGCGATTTTGCATTTGTTGTATTCCCGCTTCTTTACCAAGGTACTGCGCGATCGCGGCTTGTTAAACTTTGATGAACCATTCCAACGTCTGTTAACTCAAGGTATGGTGCAGGGTTTAACTTATGTAAATCCCAACAAAAGCGATAAGGATAAATGGGTTGCCTTTAATCTTGTAGATCCTGCTGATCCACGAGATCCGAAGACAGGTGAACCACTGCAACTTGTGTACGCTACCATGTCCAAGTCAAAAGGCAACGGTGTCGCGCCGGAAGAAGTGATTGCCAAATATGGTGTAGACACAGCGCGGATGTTTATATTGTTTAAAGCGCCACCAGAAAAAGATTTGGAATGGGATGAGGCGGATGTAGAAGGACAATTCCGCTTCTTAAATCGGGTGTGGCGATTGGTTACAGATTACATTACTGCTGGGGTATCCCGTGAAAATGCCAATTCCGATTTAACTAAGTCAGAAAAGGATTTACGTCGAGCAATTCACACTGCTATCAAAGCAGTTTCAGAAGATGTGGAGGACGAATATCAATTCAACACAGCTGTTTCAGAATTGATGAAGTTGAGTAACGCCCTAACTGATGCTAACTGCAAAGATTCACCAATTTATGCAGAAGGTATCCAGACTTTGGTGGTGTTGCTGGCACCTTTTGCACCTCACATTGCTGAGGAATTGTGGCATTTAATGGGTAAGAGTGATTCAGTTCACACTCAAACTTGGCCAGCTTTTGATGATGCGGCGTTGGTAGCTGATGAAATCACTTTGGTGATTCAAGTGATGGGCAAAACTCGTGGTGCAATTCAAGTGCCAGCGCAAGCTGATAAAGCTGCGTTAGAAAGGTATGCCCGTGAGTCAGAAGTTGCCCAGCGTCACATTGAAGGTAAAGAAATTAAAAAAGTGATTGTGGTGCCTGGAAAGCTGGTAAATTTTGTAGTTGGCTAAAAGGATCTCTAAAAAGGACTGGGTTTCACTCCAGGACTTACACAAAAAATAGCCGAACTCTTATTTTCATATAGCGGCAATTCATGAATTGCCGCTACAATGCATTATTTTTTACATAGTACAAGCCTTGCTTGTTAAGACATGAATAGATGATAAAACTGAAACACAAAAAGATTTTTAACCGAGTCCCCTGCTATACATGTGAAAGCACTTGAGTGTTTTCTGACTCAAGTGCGAATGGGTATAACTCTATACCAACTCACTTGTTTGATGCAATATCTAAAATCTGCAAGACACTCCGAAAAAGAAGCACTGCAAGAATCACTTGTAACAAACATTTGGTGAAGTGGTATCACTCCTTGCATGATTAAGGATATCTCTTATGAGCTAAAATTTAACATCTAGAAAGTGACAGTTTATTAACTGACACTAGTCAATAACCGCAGTGAAGCAATAGTGTCAAAAATCACAAAGTAAATTTATATAAAATTTTGATATTTGGTATAAAAAGGTTTTAAAAGTATGTATATATCGCAAAACAACAGCGATCGCATATCCAACGCAGATATGAGTTGTCACTAGAGTTAACCTCAACCAGTTTTAGCAAAATCTCAAATCCCTATTTTGTATCAAACTTCCGGCTTCGATATATAGCGCAACAGTTGCACTGCCCAGTACAAAAATGTACAGTACAGTATTACTGGAGAAAGCCATTTTAGCCTTTGCAAGTGTAATTCTAGATGAGACAGCCCTAATAATAAAGCATCATCTAAGAAACTAAGCAAGAAGGGTAATAACTGATTCGGAAAATTCTGTACGAGGCTTTTTAAACTAATATTCATTACCTTAACTTAGCAAATTCGTTTGTGAAACATTCACAATCTTGAGACATAAATGAAACAATCAATAGGTTGTATTTCTGTGTTCACAGGGCTTACTTGCGGCATGAATTTATCATAAAAAACTATATTTATAGAAGAGGATTCCTCAAGCTGAATTGATGTCTATTGTTTATGATGTAGTAACTCAAACAATCATGACAACCATCCAAACAACTTTGGTTCTTGGTATGACGGCTGATGGAAAGATTAAACCTGTAGATCCAAAATCACCGGGTTATATCTATCCAGCTGATCAAGCACATTTGGAGTATCAAGCATCTTTGGCGGATCTATTTCTGGTGGGAGCAACGACGATCCGAGAAGAAGGACAGACTTATACAATTCAAAATCCTGAACTGTTAGCAGCGCGTAAAGTTCGGGGTCAATCTCCCCAGCCTATTACTTGTGTGGTTTCGGGATCGCTTAATCTTAGTCCCGATATGCCTTTTTTCAACCAGGATCTTGAAAGATGGATCTTCACAACACGATCTGGTTTGGAGAAGAATTCCCAAACCGCAACCATAAAAAAGCAAGCTGATGTAATTGAGCTAGGAGATACAGATTTAGACTGGGATCGAGCTTACACCTTGATGGCAGAACGGGGTATCCGCAAGGTTGTTGCTTTGGGGGGTGGTGCTTTAACAGCTGCCCTAGTTGATGCAGGGCGAATTGACGATTGGTGGTTAACCATTTGGCCTACGATTTTCGGAGGAAAGGACGCACCTACCCCAGTGGAAGGAAAGGGTTTGGTTCCCTTGAATGCCCCTCACCTTGAACTCATTGAAACTCGTCAGCTTGGCAGTGAGTTATTTTTGCACTATCGCATACATAAATAAATCTTGCGCTAGTAGTAGCCTGCCAAAAAGATTTTGACAGGCGGGAAAAGGGTAAGGGGTAAAGGGTAAAGGTTTTTAATTCCTTTCCCTTTCCCCTTTTCCCTTTAAGCGGTCTTCACCTGTCAGCATTTGCGTGGTGAACTAGTAGGTGTGTTGTCGCGCAACGCACCCTTCGGCTGCTTCAGCATAACTGATTTTCGGTGCGTTAGGACGTTCCGTCCATAACGCACCCTACTATATTAAAAAGTATTAATTGCTAGGGGAACCCATTGATAGCGTAATCGTCTGTATAAATCAAGCACGTACGTATAACTAATATAATTTTCAATAACCATTACAAAAAATAAATTAGCTGTAGGGGCGTACAGCTGTACGCCCCTAGCAGTAATAATTTACATTTTTGTTTCGTGAGAGTATTAAAATAATTTATATTTTTTAGTAAAAATACTTAAAAATACAAGATCGCATTTCAGTAATGAATACTCTAATGATTTATTTTCAAGGACTTCCGGAAACAAAAGACCATGTTAGGAAATTTATATAAGGATTTACTCAGTAACCAACTCATGAACTACCACATGATCGGTAAGGTACTACAAGCACGTTACCAAATCGTCCAAAGCCTAGGTGCAGGGGTATTTGGACAAACATATATTGCGGTTGATATAGATTACCCAGATAATCCTAAATGTGTGGTTAAACAGCTAAAGGTTAACAATTCTCAACCTAGCTATTTAGATACTTTAAGATTACGCTTTCTCACTGAAACCGAAACTCTCAAGCGTCTGGGACTGCATCAACAAATTCCCGAATTCATCACTTGCTTTGAAGAAAATGAGCGTTTCTATTTAATACAAGAGTTTATAGAAGGACACTCATTGACTGCGGAATTACCCATCAATCAACAATGGGGGTGTGTTTGGACGGAAAATGAAGTTATAGAATTTTTAGAAGATGTCTTAAATATTTTAGAATTTGTTCACTCTCAAGGCGTTATCCATTGCGATATCAAACCAGAAAACTTGATCAGACGTGCTGCTGATGGCAAGTTAGTTTTAATTGACTTTGGTTCAATTCAGTCAGTTGATTTTGGCATAGAAGGGGAATTGCCTATTTCGCGAATTCCTGTGACTTCACTGGGGTATATACCTCCAGAACAATTTATTGGTCAAACACAACCTAATAGTGATATTTATGCTTTGGGTATGATTGCTATCCAGGCTTTAACAGGGATAGAACCACTGCAATTACAAATAGATTCTTATAGTAATGAAATTATCTGGCGTACTCCAAACACCCAAGTTAGCGATTATCTTGCTGCTGTTCTCAGCCAAATGATCCGCTATAACTTCCAAAACCGCTTTCAGTCTGCGGCTGAAGTATTGCGTGTACTCAAACAAATGACAGAGGAAACTGAGGAGCATGTGTCTTCAGAGGTGGCTGTTGAGAATGATGCATCTGATCAAAATTCTGCTTTTGGAAAATCATCGCCGCTACTAACAGGAATGACAGTAGGACTAGCGGCTAATTCTTTGTTGATGGGTTTGGGAGTATATTCTTTGTTGAATACTTCTCCTGCTTATTCTGAAACAGAAACTTTATATAAAGCAACTGAAGAATATCAATCGGGGGATTTGCAAAGCGCGATCGCTTTGGCTAAATCGATTCCTTCTTATAGTAATGTTTATCCAGAAGCTAAAGCCACAATCGAAGAATGGCAACAGCAATGGCAAGTGGCTGCACAACAGTATCTAGCGGCTGAACAAGCTACAAAAGAAGGTAGATGGTCAGATGTTCTAGCTAGTGCTGCGAAAGTTCCAGATATTTTATATTGGCAATCTAAAACAGACAAATTAGTACAGCAAGCAAGGGTCAATATCGAAGTCCAGACGCAAGAGTTATTAACAAAAGCTTATGAAAAAGCTGGGGCTAGAGATTTTTCTGCGGCGTTGGAATATCTGCGGCAAATTCCTAAAGAAAATTCTGCGGGGGCTTTAGTGCAACGCAAGTTAGCTGAGTACAATGAAAAGCGCCAAATTAGAGCAGCTTACTTTTTACATAATGCACAAAAAAGAGCGGCTATTGGTGACTTTAATAGTGCTGTGAAATTTCTGCGGCAAATTCCCAAAAATACTCTTGTTTACGCCCAAGCACAGATAAAAATGAATGAATATACTCAAAAACAGCATTTACAAAATCAAATTCAAAAGGTAGCTTTAGATAAAGTTGCTATTAAAAAAACAAATTCATTTGTTTCTAATAACTCTGCTAATAAAATGACAAATTCTCAACCTAGCAATGATTTACAAGAAGTGAATATTCGGTGATCAAATAGGCAGTAGGGGGAAAGAAAATTTAGCACTGTACATAATTAACGTGAGTTCGATGAACCTCTCCCCAACCCCTCTCCGATGCAGAGAGGGGCTTTAAGCCACTTGGTTAGTAATGAAAAATCAAGCTTTTGAAGCCTCTGACGCCACTTGCTACAAGTCGGGGAACCGCGATAGCGCAGTGGCTCCTCCTTGCAGGGGAGAGGTTTGGAGAGGGTTTTTAAATTCCGTCGAACTCGCATTAATTAACATGGTGCGTTAGGACGAAAGTCCATAACGCACCCTACTGGCTACTGGTTGGTGGAATTAGGATTTGGCAATATTGGTACGATTATGGGCTTTGTTTGTTGGCTTTGTAGTTGAATTTGGGCTTGTTTGCGGGCGTTGATTGCTTGTTGGTAATTAGGGTTATATTTAATTGCTTGGTCATAAGATGCGATCGCGTCTTTAAACCGTTTCAAATTTAATAGTGCATTGCCTCGACTATACCAAGTTTCGTAAGAGTTTGGTTGATAACGAATTGCTTTATTATAAGCTGCGATCGCTGCTTCGTATTTTTGCAAATTGTATTGGGAATTTCCCATACTATACCAAACTTGATAATTTTTTGGCTGAATGGTTGCGGCTTTATTATAAGATTGCACTGCTTCTTCATATTGTTGGTTTTGATGCAGCGCCCAACCACGATTATACCAAGCTTGATAGTTGTTAGGATTATATTTAATTACTTGATTAAATGATTCAATTGCTTCTGGGTAACGTCGCAAGGTGGTGAGGATATTTCCCCTAGATAACCAACCTTGATAATAATCTGGTTTGGATTGCACTGCTTTTTCATAAGCTGTCAAAGCATCTGTATAACGATTTAAATTTACTAAGGCATTACCACGATTGTACCAAGCTCGCTCATCGTTTGGTTTAATTTCGATAGCTTTGTCGTATGCAGCGATCGCTTCTTCATATTGTTTTAAATTATGCAGGGCTAAACCCTTTTGATACCAAGCTTCATAATAATCTGTTTTAAATTCTATGGCTTTATCAAAAGATTTGATTGCATTATCATACTGCTTCAAACTAGTAAAAACTTCTGCTTTGGCATACCAGACTTCCGGGTAATCGTTATCCAGTTGTAAAGCTTTATCAAAAGAGGCGATCGCTTCTGGATATCGCTGTAAGTTTTGCAGAGTAAAACCTCTGCCACTCCAAGCTTCTACATAGTCTGGCTGAATTTGAATTGCTTTGTCATATGCTGCTAGTGCTTCTTTATATCGTTTTAATGCAGATAAGGTTTTACCTTGACCATTCCATCCTTGAGCATAATCTGGTCTAATATTAACTGCTTCTTGATAAGCTGCTAGCGCGTCTTGATAGCGTTGGAGTTCAAAAAGTGTATTGGCTTGTTTATTTAATTCTGTTGCATTATTAGCATTAATATGATTAACAACAAATACAGATGCTACTCCAGTTGCTCCAATTAAAAATATCGCTAATAATAATTTGAGCAACAGTCCTTTTTTATGTTTACTGGCTGTGAGATTTTTTGGCTGCAAAGCAGGACTTATAGCTATAGTACCGGATGCTGGCTGTGTTAATGCTTTGAGTGCTTGTAATGCAGCAGTTGCTGAAGGGTAGCGTTGTCGAAAATCATAACGCACCATTTTATCTATAAATTGTGCAAATTCTGGTGAGACTTCGGTTTGATTTTGCCAGATAATTTCATTAGTTTCGGCATCTTTTCCTAGTTGGTCGGGGTATATTCCAGTCAATGCTTGAATTGCAATTATTCCCACAGCATAGATATCACTGCTAAATTTTGGTGTACCTTGAGCTTGTTCGCTGGGGATATATCCAGGAGTACCGATGGCAACAGTAGATTTAGTTTGTCCTTGGGGAGTAATCACTTGGGTAGTGATTTGTTTAACTGCCCCAAAGTCAATTAAAATCAATTTTCCATCTTGCTGGCGTCTGAGGATATTTCGCGGGTTGATATCGCGGTGAATTACCTTTTGTTCATGGACAAATTCTAAAACTTCCAAAATTTCTTGTAACAGCAAAATCACCTGGATTTGACTCCAGGTTTTTCCTGGTACTAATTCTGTACTCAAATCGTGACCTTCAATGAATTCCTGTACAAGATAAAATTCGGCGTTTTCCTCAAAGTAAGCTAAAAGTTGCGGGATGCGATCGTGAATACCCAATTTATACAGAACTTGAGCTTCCGTATCAAATAAACGCCTAGCTGTTTCTAAAGTTACTGGGTCACTTGCTTGAGGCTTGAGTTTCTTGACAACACATTGAGGTGATCCTGGTAAGTGAGTATCAGAAGCGACAAAAGTTTCAC
>NZ_JAECZC010000028.1:65495-68981 GCF_016056305.1 Amazonocrinis nigriterrae CENA67
TTCCCTATTCTTTTGTCAAACCAACGATCGCCTTAACTAACACTTCCGGATCTACTGGTTTGGATATGTGCAATTGAAATCCTGCTGCTAGTGCTTGCTGCTGATTAATTTCTCCAGCATATGCTGTCAGAGCGATCGCTGGCACATTTCCTCCTTGTTGTGGTGATCGCTTTCTGACTTGACGCATTAGCATATAACCGTCTACTTCTGGCATCCCAATATCACTGATCAAAACATCTGGTATGGACACAGATAGTGCTTGCAGTGCTTCCTTTGCTGAAGCGACGGTAGTTACGTTTACTCCATACTCTTGCAAAATAAACGATACTAAGTCCCGGATATCCGGTTCATCGTCCACTACTAGAATTTGCATATTAGAAAGTATCTCAGGATGAGGGTTAAAAGGTTGAGGCTGATCATTTTCAAGCCTTACCTGTTCGTTTCTGAGTAAAAATGGAAGTCTCACAGTGAAAGTTGCACCCATTCCTTCTCCAGGACTTTCTGCCCAAACTGTTCCCCCATGTAGTTCGACAACCTGACGCACAATTGCTAGTCCTAAACCTAGCCCTCCAAATTTGCGAGTCGTTGTACCATCAGCTTGACGAAAATAATCGAACACGTAAGGCAGAAAATCCGGGGTGATTCCCTTACCTGTATCGCTGACTGTAATTTGAGCTTGGTAATCAACTTCTGCAACTCGAATTTCTACATATCCTCCTTTTGGTGTAAACTTAACTGCATTAGATAATAAGTTCCAAACAACTTGCTGAAGGCGATTGGGATCACCCATAACTTGCCCCAAGGAAGGGTCAATTATGGTTTGAATTTGAATTGATTTAGCTTCTGCTGCTAGTCGTACTGTATCTATGGCACCTTCTACCACCATCAGCAAGCTGACGGGACAGACATTTAAACTCAATTTTCCTTGGAGAATCCGAGAGACATCTAACAAATCTTCAATTAATTGAGTTTGTAATCTGGCATTGCGTTCGATGGTTTCTAAGGCGCGGTTAGTAGTTTCCACATCAAACTTACGTGAACGTAGTAATTTTGACCAACCCATTATCGGGTTAAGTGGGGTTCGCAGTTCATGGGAGAGAACCGCGAGAAACTCATCTTTAATGCGGTTGGCAACCTCTGCTTCTTTACGGGCTGTGCGTTCTCGTTGCAGCAGGCGATCGCGTTCTTGTTCAGCGCGTTTACGTTCGGTAATATCTAATACAAAAGCGACTCCATCATGTTGAGAGTCATTGAGTAACGCTACCCCCAAAACAATCGGTACTCGCTTGCCGTCACGATGGATGTATTCTTTTTCATAAATCTGGGAAACACCAGTGGCTTTTACTTCTGTGATAGCGCGATCGTCCAAATACTTATACTCATTCGGAGTCAGTTTTCTCCAATCTATTTTGCCTAAAGCAGTAAACTCATCACGAGTGTAGCCTGCTAATTGTAAATAAGCGTCATTAGCATCAGTAATCAAACCATCCACAGTCCAAAAAGCCACTCCCACCAAATTAGACTCGAACAAGCGGCGAAATCTGGCTTCACTTTCGCGCAATGAATGTTCAACTCGTTTGTGTTCTGTAATATCACGAGAAACAGTAATTACACCTTCAATTTGATCAAAATTTCGTAATGGCGTCAGGATGTATTCATAGTAATGTGTGCCATCTGCTAAAACATATTCACACTCATCTTTAATCGGTTCTCCAGTTGTCATCACAACTTGGCGTTGATTCTCTACCCTGTCTATAAAGTCTACGGGTAAATCCAGTTCCCGCACATTTTTACCGATAATATCCTCGACATTGAAGCCTAGCACAGCGGCTCCACCATGACTAACATATTGATAGTAACCTGTGCGATTAATAATAAAAATATTATCAACAGATGCGGCGAGAATAGCATTTAAAATATTTGCTTGTTCTTGAACCTTACTGGTTAATTGACGAGTACTTTCTTTTGCCTGCTTGCGGTCTGTAATATCCATACAAACCCCAATCATCCGCACCGCCTGTCCTTGATCATCGTAAAAAAATTGTCCCTTGGCTAAAATCCAATGCACACTTTGGTCTGGCCAAACAATCCGAAATTCATCACTGTAGTCAGTCTTTTCTTCCAAAGCATGGATGAGAACTTGTATTACAGATTGCCTGTCTTCTGGATGAACGTAACTTAAGAAAGCTTCATAAGTGCCAGGGAAACTACCTGGTACTAAACCATAAAGCAGTTCATGATTTTCCGACCAAATCACTTTATTAGTGGCAATATTCCAGTCCCACAAACCCATGTGGGCAGCATTTAGCACTAGCCTCAACTGTTCTGAGCTTTCTTGCAAGGCTACCTTTGCCTGTTGTCGTTCCGCATCACATCCAGCAACTTGACTATGAAGACTTTCGTCTGTGGTTGCTAGTTTTACTTCTAGTTCTGCTATTTGTTGTTCTAGTATTGCTTGCCTTCGCTGATACTGCATTTCTGATTGCTCTAACTCTGCAACACGTTGTCGTAGAGCTGCTAGTTCATCAGTTAGTTCACAGTTAGTTTTATCAACGTCTGGCATTTGCAATATAACTCATGATAAACAATACCATCTTTTGTGGTATGCATCCAATATATCTGATTGAGTATGGATTTTTTATTTAAAAAATTCAATCTCTCGCAAGGTACAAAAAAGTTTCACCCCAAAGGCATATCTTTACAACCAGCAAATATAGCAATGTATTAATTAGTATATTGGGGCATGGGGCATAAGGCATTAGGAATTGGTAATTGGGAATTGCTAATTGGGAATGGGGAATTGGGCATTGGGTATTAGTAATTTCTCCCCCTGCATTACTTGCACCAAAAGCACCCCATCTCCCTCATCTCCCTCATCTCCCTTATCCTCACTTTCCTGCTACAAGAACCATTGGTTATTTTTTATTTCTTCAGCCGCATAAAAGCCACACCAATAAACAAGCCTACAATCTGCATCCAGTAAGCAATACTGAATGAATTAACACCAGAAGGGAGAATATTTAAACTACCGATGCCGTAAAATAACTGTTGTGCAAACCACCAAAATACATAGAAAAAAACTGGCAGTTCAATAGGGATATAGACAAATATTAGCGGCAAAATACTGTCAATTTTAGCATGGGGAAACTTCATGACGTATGCACCTACAATAGCTGCGATCGCACCATTCGCTCCAATCAATGGTACTGTTAAATTCGGTTCAGCAATAATTTGTGCTATTCCTGTCAAAATCCCAGCAGCCAGGTAAAATCCTAGATAAAGTCTAGCACCTAGAACATTTTCTACAGTCTTGCCAAAAACCCAGAGAAATAGTAGATTTCCTAAGATTTGGCTGAAACTGCCATGAAGAAACATCCCAAAAAGCAATGAAAAAGACCGCCAAAAAACAACTATCCCAGCTGCGGGATTGAAGAATGCGTTTGTAATTGCCGCATTAATCTGGGCAGGAATGACACCCCAACTATT
>NZ_JAECZC010000028.1:69386-91856 GCF_016056305.1 Amazonocrinis nigriterrae CENA67
GCCGCATTTCCCAAGCGAGGCTTGTATAGATAATCTTGTCTAAATCATTGTATTTTGGTTGCCAACCCAAGACTTTGCGAATTTTATCAGCACAAGCTGTAACACAGGCAGGATCACCTAAACGCCTTTGGGCAAAAATAACAGGAAAATCTACCCCAGAAATAGTTTTGACTCTTTCAATAACTTGCCGCACACTGTATCCTTGCCCATAGCCACAGTTGAAAATCTGGCTTTCATGTCCTTGTTCTAGGTAGCGCAAAGCATCTACATGGGCTGTGGCTAAGTCTTCAACGTGGATATAGTCACGAATTCCGGTGCCATCTGGGGTAGGAAAATCAGTGCCATAAATTCGCACTTCCGGCTTGCGCTTGAGTGCTGCATCACAAGCAGCCCGAATTAAATGAGTTGCATTCGCTGACATTTGCCCCAATCGCCCGCCTGGTTCAGCACCTGCTACATTAAAATAACGTAGAATTACGTAGCGCAGTGAAGACGATGCTGCATAGTCCCTAATCAGCCATTCGCTCATCAACTTAGAGCGACCGTAAGGATTAATTGGTAGTGTCGCAGCAGACTCAGTAACGGGATTTTCTGTGGTTTCCCCATAAACTGCTGCTGTGCTAGAAAAAATGATCTGGTTTACCCCCATAACATGACAACAACGCAGTAAATTCAAAGTATTGCGGGTGTTGTTGGCGTAGTAATCAAGGGGATGAGAAACCGATTCTGGAACAATCAGACTAGCTGCAAAGTGCAGCACTGCACTAAATTTATATGTGGCGAAGAGTTGATAAAGATGTTCGCTGTCTGCTAGATCACCGATTACAAGTTTGCCATGCAATACAGATGTCCGTGAACCTGTGGAACAATTGTCATAGACTACGACGTTGTAGCCGGCTTCCCCAAGCTGACGGACTACATGAGAGCCAATGTAGCCTGCACCGCCAGTTACTAAAACTGTATTTTTCATCTACCTTTACCTAACAAAACTACTCGAATGGTTTTGAAGGCGATCGCTAAATCTAACCAAGGGGAATAATTCTTGATGTAGTAGAGGTCGTAAGCTAGCTTTTCGTAAGCATCTTCAATTGAGGCACCGTAGGGATACATTACCTGCGCCCAGCCGGTGATCCCTGGTTTTACTAAATATCGCACTTCATAATAAGGAATCACTTCTTTGAGCTTGACATCAAATTCTGGGCGTTCTGGACGCGGCCCGATCAAACTCATTTCGCCACACAACACATTCCATATTTGTGGTAGTTCGTCAATTCGCATTAAACGCAACCAGTAGCCGACTCTAGTGATCCGGGGATCGCGTTGACTAGCCCACTGTGCGCCGCGCTTCTCTGCGTCTTGATACATGGAACGGAATTTATAAACCCTAAATGCTTTGCCATACAAGCCGCTGCGTAGCTGACTGTAGAATACGGGGCCTGGACTATCTAACTTGATTGCCAAAGCTACCATCAGCATCATCGGCGATAACAACACAAGTAACACTGCCGCGAGAATCAAATCTACAACGCGCTTCAGTTTCATACTGAAGTTACCAGGCATCAAGTTAAAACCAGCGCTAAATGCTAACCATCTATCCTGTAGCAAAGATGAGGGAAGTTTTGACCATAAACTTTCATAAAAATCTGGTAACCGATAAACCGGAATACCTCGCAGTCTGATTTCCATCAAATTTTGGATTTGTGATTCCGAAAAATGAATATCGCTGGCTACTACCACCCCTGACCAAGGTTCTTGACTCCATTTCGGCAAATCGTTGAGATTACCTGCACAATTGAAATAACCATCTATTAAATGTGTAGTATCTTCACTTAGTTCAGCTAGTACAACCAACTTTCCCAGCGGATTCAGCGCCAGTAAGTTTTGTATCCATTTGATTGCACTTGGATCTGCACCTAATATTAACCAACGCGTCTGTTGTGCTTCTGAGTGCAACCATTTCACTGCCAATAGGCGTAACATAATTGCCCAGATTGTGAACAGTCCCAAGCTTGGTAACAAAACACTCCGCCACCACAATGGATTGTCCTTGCCTGTGCCTGATAAGTAAATGAGGGCAGAAGTCAAAAGTGCGATCGCTCCATTAGCAATCAAAATCCGCATAGGTACCCGTAAACCTGCGATTTGGGTATCTGGACGGTATGCGTCCGCCAGATAAAGCGCGGCAATCAACAATAAGAAAAAAGCGTAAACAATCGGGTCAAACCAATCTAGTTGCTGACCCAGACGCAATTCCAGGGAAAGCCCTAGACAGGCAAACAAGCCAAGAATATCCCCAAAACAGAGCAATATAGGTAAAATCCGTAGTAAATTGGGCAACCTAGTATTTGCCCGTGAACCGATATAACTGCTAAAACTCATTGATTTTATTACTACTGTGTATCTTATGAATGTTTTCAGAGCCGCGACTTCTCAAAGAAATCGCGTTTCTTGTTTATGTGAGAAGGTTGAGAATATAAGTCTTTTGATTTTTGAATGCTACTTTCTCTACTTGAAGAGCAACTGTATTAGGACACTCTGACAATAGTTGCAAATGTAGCGTGAAACTACAAAAACGCAGTGACTCTTTTTGACTTTTGCATAGGGCTATTAGCTGTTCAGCAATATTGAACATGAGTTGTATTACTTGAGATTCAAACTTTAATTACAAACAAATTTTTGGCTGCTTTTTTTGACATTACTGTGAAAATAAAACTTTTACTTAATTGTTTATTTTTATAAAGGTTTTCATCCGATTGGGGTAGGAGCTAATTGTATAAGTGTTTTATGAATCGCTTATACGCTGTATCAAAATCAATTGCGTTTAGCTATGATTTCAAGTGCTTTCAGCAGTAGATTAGGGAAACAAAAAATGCTATTAACACGCTATCAACCATTCATTAATTAGGTAATTACCTATTTAACAGGCTGGCTATATGTGATTTTAAACTACTTAGAGAAAAAATTATCTCAATATAAAAATTGTGTCAAGCAATTCTTCGTTAGGAAAAGAGGATACAAAGCAAAAAAAGCTAAGAAAAGCAGGTATTACTTTATTTTTATTGTAAAAAATGAGGGTAAAAAGCAAGTATAATAGGCATTCTGAAATATTTATAATAATGATTATCATAAAACTACGTATGCTTATTTCTTTTCAAAAAAAATTTTTTTAGTATTTTTTAATCTATGTCATTAGTTCAAAAAATACTTATAACATAGACTGTATAGTAGTACAATCAATAACTGAGATTCAATAAATGGTATCTAAAAATACGTCATGTCAATAGACGGCTAAAAGGTGGTATTCCAATTTTGAAATTTTATTTTTTCCGAAAAAATGATTAATACCTGTTGACTTTAAAAAACTTTTTTTGATATATGTCTTTACGGAGATAAAAATACTTTGATAGTCTAATTTAGGAAAAAGGTAATTATGAATAAATCTAAAAAAATGATTTTTTGGTATTTTTGGCTTAAACAACCCTAAATTAGGAATAATCGCCGATGAATAACTCAGGTAAATTTTGAAAATTTATTTTCAACATTATTGATGGTATCTAAACAAGAAGAGCAAGATTCCTTTAATTTTCAAGAGTATTCGCTGATATTCAAAAGGCATTGTCTAGTAATAGCAGTTGTGACTGCATCTATCTTTGGACTAACAGCCTTAGCTTCCTTCAAGCAAAAACCAATTTATCAAGCGGAAGGTAAACTACTTTTCAATAAGACTAATCGTGTTTCTTCTTTAACGAGTATCTCTGAGAACACTGGAGAACTCAGTGGAGTGACCCAAGTCAGTAAGCCATTGGATACACAAGCAGAAGTCATCCGCTCGAACCCGATTGTCAAAAAAACGATTGATGCCATGAATCTCAAGGATAAACATGGCCAACCTATAGAAATTGATGAATTTCTCAAAGCACTTAAGGTTAATACCGTTAAAGATACAGATGTTTTGACGCTTTCTTACCAAAGTCAAAACCCCCAACAAGCAGCAGCAGTGGTTAATTCACTGATGGGCAATTACCTAGAGAACAATGTTCAGACCAACCGAACTGAGGCTACAGCAGCCCAGGAATTTTTACGCAAGCAATTGCCTGAAGTTGAAGCAAAAGTGATGCAAGCAGAAGCTGCATTGCGTCGGTTCAAAGAAAAAAACAAAGTGATTGTCCTAGAGGATGAGGCAAAAGCAGGGGTAGAAAGCCTGAAGGATTTATCAGATCAAATTACCAAAGCCACAGCCGACCTCGCAGAAGCCCAGAGTCACTCTGACGCTTTGCAAAGTCAATTACAATTGAGTAAACAGCAGGCTGTAGCTCTCAATACCCTGAGTGAATCTACGGCTGTGCAACAAGTTCTAGCAGAATACCAGAAAGTGCAAGACCAGTTAGTAGTAGCGCGGACTCGGTATACTGAAGAACACCCAATCATCAAAGATTTGTCATCTCAAGAGATAGCCTTAAGAAAACAACTCCAACTGCGAGTTAGTCAAACTTTAGGCAGCAAGCAGTCCATACCACAGCAGAATTTGCAGATAGGAGAACTAAAGCAGACCCTCACAACTCAACTGGTGCAGTCAGAAATAGAACGCTTGGCGCTAGCGAACCGAATAGCAGTGTTAAAGAATGCATACTCACTTTCGCAAAAACGCTTGAGTGTGTTACCGCAGCTAGAACAAACACAGCTACAGCTAGAACGAGAGTTGGCAGTAGCGCGTTCTACCTATGAAGAATTGTTGAAGCGATTTCAAGAAGTTGAAGTTGTAGTCAACCAAAACGTGGGCAATGCGCGAGTGATTTCTCCGGCTTTAGTTCCGAAAAAACCTGTGTCTCCTCGCCTGACCCTCAACTTAGCTCTAGGGGGATTTTTAGGAATTTTGTTAGGTGTGGGAACAGCGTTACTTTTGGAAGCCAGAGATAAATCTTTAAAGACTGTCGAGAAAGCCAAGCAAGTATTCGGCTATCCTTTGGTGGGCATTATTCCTCACCTCAATGAAAAATCGAGTGAGACTCATAAAGATGTCGTTGCACTGCCTGTGAGAGACAACCCCTATTCGCCTGCTAGTGCGGCTTTTGAGATGTTCCAAGCCAACCTAGACTTCACTTTTGGGGATCAACTATTAAAGGTGATAGTGGTAGTCAGTTCCATTCCTGGCGAGGGTAAATCTTTCGTTGCAGCAAACTTGGCAGTAGCGAAGGCCCACATGGGACACCGAGTGCTGTTAATAGATGCAGATATGCGTCATCCCTATCAACATGTAATTTGGCAACAGCACAACCTCATGGGTTTGAGCAATATTCTAATTGGTCAATCTGAATTATCAACCTCTACTCAAGAAGCACTAATTAATCTGGAAGTATTACACGCTGGGATGATTCCGCCTCAACCAGCAGCACTGTTAGACTCACGGCGGATGGCTGCATTAATCGAAGCGGCGGTGAGAGACTATGACTTTGTAATTATCGATACTCCAGCTTTAAATTTGTTTGCTGATGGACTGCTATTAAGCAAGCTGGCAGATGGCATATTGTTGACTGTACGTCCAGAAATACTTGACTCGACAGCCGCTAAAGCCACAAAGATGTTGCTAGAACAATCGCGATCGCATGTTTTAGGAATAGTGGTGAATGCAGTTACTGATGAACAGAGTTCTGGTTACTATCACACCAGAAATTCTTACCAAAGAAGGAATAGCGATCGCAATCAGACCAATATTGTAAAAAATAGAACAATTTTTTAGTTGATCTAAATCTTTTTCCGTGTCACGCCAGTTGCTACAACGCGGGGAACCCGCGCAACGCACTGGCTCCTTTGCACCTCTGTGGTTCGATAAAAAAATGAATCAATCAACCGAAACAACTTTATTAAACCCCCTTTTAGAAGAACTATCAAAATATCGCGGCAAACGGATATTCTTTGAACCTTTACATGGAAATAATGGCGATAAATTAATCGAAATGGGTAGCCGTGAAATGCTGCACAAACTAGGAGCCAACTTAGTTAATCAACCGCAGCAGGCAGACGCGATCGTTGTCAACGGTGGCGCCGGAATGACTGACATATGGGTACACGGCTTTAATACACTCAGAAATTATAATTGTCTTTATCCCCAGACACCTTTAATTGTCTTACCATCGAGTTTTTGGTTCACAGAAACTAACTTTGCATCATTATTTAGCGAGCGAGTTGCACCTGCTTTTGTATACGCGCGGGAACCTTACAGCTTAAAGACTCTCAAAGATTTAGTTTTTCCTGGCAATGTCCGTTTGGGAATAGATCATGACATGGCTTTTCATCTGCAAGATTCTTTATATATCAAAAACCTGCAATCTCAAACAGCACAAAAGCATATTTTGATTGTAGAGCGTAATGATCCCGAAAGCGTCACAGGTTCATATCAACCAGAGCAAACTATTTCAACAACAAAATCAAGCTATATTCCCAAGTTTATTAAACGACCGATTAGGCGCTACATTTTAACACCCTTAAAACATGCAGCTTTAGCAAAAACTCTTGGCGAACAGGGAGCAAACACAACATTTGTGCAAGAAAGCTTAAACCAAGTACTTCAAGATCATCCCAATTTAGCAGGTTTGCCAGTTTTCGCTGCTGATATCAGTAACCCTGACCTTTGTAGCTTCCATACCTTTAGTAAGTTGATTGCAGAAGCAGCAGTAGTTGTAGCAACTCGATTGCATGTAGGTATTCTTGCTGCAATGCTAGACAAACCGACTTATATTCAATCAGGTTCTTATCATAAAATTCGGGGCATTTTTGAGTACTCCTTAGTAGATAAACAAAATGTCCGATTAGTTTAATATTGTCATTGATTTCAGCGTGGTCAAAATACATGAAACGTCGTGCAAGTGTCATTTTTATTAATAGTCTCTCCACCTATGCCCGAATGGGTATAAGTATGTTTTTGAGTCTATTTATTACTCGCACGGCCCTAGATGTACTAGCCCAAAATTCTCCAGCGCCGAAGGAAGTCTTCGGTATTTTTATGCTGTTGATATCAACCTCAACAACAATTCAATTTCTCAACGAGAGTACGCAGCAAGCTATGGTGCGTTTTCTCTCAATCAGCCTGCAAAACCGTGATTGGCATCAAACTAAGCAATTATTTAATAATGGCTGGTTGATGAGTACGGTGATTGGCTCAAGCATTGCTGTGGTCATGGCAATATTTGCACCGTGGATCATCACATGTTTCAATATTCCTGAAGAATTGATTTCACAAGCTAAATATGTCGTGTGGCTTTCAGCTTTGGCGCAGGTTATCAATGCTGTGAGTCAGCCTTGGTATGCAGCTTTGAGTGCTGAAGAACGGTACACGCTGGTCAACTTTTTGAGTGTACTACAGCAAATTTTGATTTTGATTGGTTTGAATTTGCTGCGTTTTGTGCCAGTTAATTTATTAGTTGGCATGACTTTAGTGTGGTTGACTCCGGGGGCAATTATTGGGATATTATTAGCAGGTTGGCTAACTCTGCAAAAGCCTTTTCTCAGGCTCGATTTCCATGTTATAAATTGGCAAGATAGCAAGAAACTTTTCTCATTGGGTGGATGGTCAAGTTTAATCGGCTTTGCTAGCAACCTATACGAACGAACAGATCAAATTCTGATCAATTTGCTTTTGGGGCCAGCCTTAAATGCCATTTATGCTGTTGCACTGCAACTCGGAAGCGCTTTAAATCGGCTGGTGACATCATTAACAACAGTGCTTTTACCAGCAGCTTCCAGACTTTCAGATAGTGGTTCTGTATGGGAAAAGCAGCAGCTAATTCTCCGTTCAACCCGCTATGTGCTGACTCTGGCTTTACCTGCGGCTTTTGGGGTTGGTATATTTCGGCGGGAGATTATCGAACTGTGGTTGGGTAAAGGATTTGAACAAGCGATCGCTATTCTACCATTGACGATATTTTTAGTCTTTTCTCGCATTCCCATATTTGTTACCTGGCCTTATTTAACTGCTACAAATCAGTTGAAATTACCAGCTTTGGCAATCTTATTAGATGGTATCTGTAATGTATTTCTGAGTATTTGGTATGTGAAAGATTTCAATTTAGGTTTAGCTGGTATTGTATTAGGGACACTTTCAACTAACTTGATCAGGTTTATCTTTTTTCAAATCCCTTTAGTCGCAAAATTAGTTGAATTACCAATTTATCAATATTGGCTAAAAGGGTACACAAGACCAATAATTCCTATGTTTTGGCTTGTGCCTACTCTGTGGTTAATTGAATTGTGGAAGTTGCCGATCGCCTTGACAGCTTCATTATTAATTATTTCTGCTGTGCTATATACAATATCGGTGTGGTTATGGGTTTTTGATGAATATGAACGCAAACTGTTTATTGATATAGTTAACCATGTATTGCGCTCAAAAAAAGTTCGTATTTATTAACTCTAAAAATCTTTAAATAATTTGAGGTAATTAATCATGGATATCATAATTTGTACTTATAATAATGCAGCTCTACTAGAACGTACTCTTGCAGCTATTTCACGGCAAAAAGTTTCTCAAAATTATCACTGGACAGTAACAGTAGTAGATAATAATTGTGTAGATGAAACTCCTGCAATTGTTGAAAAATTTATTCGTGCTAATACTATACCCGGTCTACATAGAATAGTAGAGAAAAGACAGGGATTAACTTATGCGCGTATATGTGGAATTACAAATACTACTAGTGAATGGATAGCTTTTGTAGATGATGATTGTGTTATTTCTGAGGATTGGGTAGAAAACGCCATCAAGTTCGCTTCATCTCATCCAGGTTGTGGTGCATTCGGTGGGAAAGTAGTTTTAGATTGGGAAGTTACTCCTTCTCCTGTCATCAACAAGTATTCACGTACATTTGCAGCTTTTAATCTTGGCGAAAGTTCAAAACAGTTAACTAGAAGTAATTTTCATATCCCTGGTGCAGGTTTAGTTGTTCGCAGAACTGCTTTAGAGAAAAGTGGTTGGCTAGTTCAACAATTTCTCACAGGTAGAGCAGGAACAAAACTCACAGCAGGGGATGATTCAGAGATAGTTTTACGAATTCTTAATGCAGGTTATGAACTTTGGTATACACCTGATTGTTTGCTGCATCATTTTATCCCTGCAAGACGCATAACCGAAAAATATTTGATAGATATGAATTACGGTTTTGGTATTGCTGCTCCTTATATTGCTAGTTTACGTTGGAATCGTTCTTATTTGATGTGGTTAGCGGTGTCTATAATACGCATTTTAAAATATTTGGGGGAAACATTAGTGTCTGCGATCGCAGCTTTGATTAACTCAGATAAAAAAATAGAAGCTCTCATCACATGGAAATGGACTAAGGGTCAACTTGATAGTTTATTGACCATATTAATGATGCGTGGTGAAGAGCGTAAGACATGGTTAACTGTATTTAATTAGTTGTTGATTTGGTGAAAATATTTACCATAATTAGAACAGGAACTTCCAAGTAATAGAATCTCCCACAATTCATAGTTATCAGTCATCAACTTTATTTCTTGGAGTTACCTAACTCATTAACAAAGTAATAATGAATATATTTTTATTTTTTGTTTGCATTCCAATCCTTTTTCTGCTGCCAATTCTTTATCCTCCCATTGCAAGCTTTACAGCCATATTTTTTGTAAAAAAAGAGCTAGATTCTATAGCCTTATTTCTGGTTATTTCTGCTGCGATCGTCAGTTCACTAATATCAGCAACAATTATCCCAGTTGGCGATACACAAGTATATATTGATTCTTTTAAAGATATTCAATTATTTGATTTTACTCAATTAAAACTAAATAATAATGGTTTTGAGCCATTTTACAAAATCTACGAATACTTATTAAGTATTTTTTTAGAAGATAATCAAAAATTTTTTTTACTAACCACAGCTTTAATATTTAATTTGCTATCAACTATAGCAATACTCCGAATCTGTCTGAGATTCAACCAAACTAAATTAGCATTTATAATTTTTGCTGTATATTATAGTCTGGTTGCACCTGCTTTAGGAGTTCCACTTTTTCTCTTAAGATCAAGTTTATCATTATCTATTCTTTTTCTAGGTATTAGCTATTATAATCAAAAAAATGTAATTTTTTATTTACTAGCGATAATAGCAATATTGATACACTCTGGAAGTATTTTAATTTTTGGAGCAATCATATTTCAACGTGTGTTGCATTCCTTAAGTGAGAAAATAGAAAAAATTGGGTATGGAAAAATCACTTCACTCAGCAAAATCTTAGGTTTACGATTTTCTTTACTTCTCTTATTTATCGGTTTTTTATTAGTAGCACTTACTCCTAATTTGCTTATTTCAGTTTTACAGAACTTTCTGACCAGTTTTGGCGAAAGTGGAGGATTGGCATCAAGTAAGTCTAAATCCTTTTTAGATACAAATAAGGAAAATTTTGTAGATTTTACAAATCCAGTATTTTTATTGCAAGTTGCTCTAAGTTTATTATGTTTTCTAAAATTGCAAGATGACTTATTAATACGACCAAATATAAGTAATACCAGCAATCAAAAATTATCTAATTTGTTAGAATCTTTAAGAGTTGTTGGCAGGTTACAAATTATCATGATTGTTCTGACAGGGCCATTTAATTTTTTACCTTACAGACTGGGATTTTTTAATTTTTTGTATTTTCCTTTTTGGTTGATTAATGTACCATATTTATCTTTTGTAGAGATAAAATTAGGACTGAAAAAATATTCCAAATATTTGATAATATTCGCTCTCATATCTGTTCTAACTTATACATTTTATTGGATGCCCAAGAGACAAAATAACAACTATTATATTGTGGTTTTAGAAGGCAAACCGTTAAGCTACAATCTTCCTCAAGTGATTGAAAAATTTTTATATTAGCTGAAGCCTCACAATAACGTAGATTTTGACATAAAAACAATTTATCAAACACAAGGTTTATTTATGAATAATTGTTTAGTATCGATAGTCACAATATCAAAAAATTATGCAAAAGGTTTATATAGAACCTTAGAATCAGTAAAAGAACAAGATTATAAAGAAATAGAACACATCATTATTGATGGAGATTCTCATGATGAAACTAAAGAACTTTTGGAATCATATTCACACTCCAAAATTTATATTTATTCTTCAGAACCAGATAGTGGTATATCTGGTGCATTTAATAAAGGTTTAGACAAAAGTAATGGTGATTTAATCTTCTTTTTAAATGCAGGTGATGTGCTTTTATCCAATACTGTTATTTCACAAGTGGTTCAAAGCTATCTTCAAAATAAATGGAAATGTGCAATAGGTATCACCATTGCTACAAGTATTACAGGAGAAACCGTATTTTATCGTCCACCTCAGCTTTCATCAAAGTTTCTAAAATATTTTATGTTTTTACCACACCAGGGTTTTTTCTGCGAAACATTACTGCATAAAAATTACAGATATGATGAATCGATTAAAACCTCTATGGACTATGAATTATTTATCAGAATGCTGAAAAATATAGAAATATTTTATTTACCTTTAGTAGTGTCAATACGGGAACCTGGGGGGATTTCTAGCCAAACTAACAGGAGAATTAGTGAGCATTCATTTATACGCATGAAATATGCTAAAACAATACATGAAAAATTGATTGTAAGAATTATTAATGCCTTAATCAGGTTAAAAGCTAATCTCAGGATTGATTCGCCTTTTGCAGCTAAAAGAATCAATAATTAGAAACTCAATTTAAAAAAAGAATTTTGAAAAAGTAAATCGTATTTCAGTATAATCAGAATAATGGCTACAACATACCTTTTTAGACCAAAAAACCCGATGTTACATCATTGCTCAGAATCTTTTTATAAAGCAATGACTTTCAACTTGAATTCTGAAAAAGAAGCTGATTATTTATATTATCTAACTTCTGTAAATGTTGACAATGGCTTAGATATAGCCAAAAAAATTTTCAAGTTAAACTCAGGAGACACAATATATCTATTTTTCTTTTTAATTCAATCAGATTACTTAGTTTTAACTTTAATTTTAAAGGCGATCGCTCAAATTTTCTCGAAAGATTTAAAAATTTATTACATGATGCATGAGCCACGCTTTGAAAAGGGAAGGATTAATCCTATCAAAGCATTTCTGATATTTATTTATCATTTCTTATTTGGTCATTTAGCAGATAAAATTTTATTACCAAGCGATAAAGCTCTTTTTCAAGCAAAAACATTCATCAAACCTGACAAGCTATATAAGTTAAACTTAACCTTTCTATCTCCACTAGAAAGTCTTTTACAAAAAAATTTACAGCAACTCAAGTGTAGTTGGGACAATAATAAAACCTTTTCATTACTAGGTCGAATAGATATAGATAAAAACCCTCAAGGTTTTTTAGATTTAGTAAATATAATTAACGAATATTATCCAGAACAAGCTAGATTTATTCGTGGAGGACGTGACAGAAATGTGGATGTACCCTACGATGAAGAGCTAATAATTAGATTTTCTAGTTTTTTATCTGATAGTGCTAAAAGCTTTTTATTTGGTTTGACGCATTTCGTTGTCATTCCTTACTCGTTTTCAACTCAAAGTGGTGTGTTAGCTGAAGCCTTGAGTTATGGAAAATTATTAATTATCAATGATATTCCTGCATTTTCATCTCTTAAAGATTTAAATTTTTTATTTTTAGTTGATTTTAATAATAAAGACGCAATATTAGAGTGTATTCATAAATTATTGAATATGGATATTTGTGATTACGAAAATCGCTATTGGCAAGCAGTAAAATATTTCCAAGAACATCACTCAGAAACTTATTTATTAAAAGCTTTGAAAGATATATTGTAACTGTATTTTATTTTTGATTTACAATTACAAGGCAATAAAAGTCAACAATTCTATATCTTAAAAGAATGAAGCTACTTTTTGTTACTCCTAGATTTCCTTATCCACTTTTACGAGGCGACCAAGTTGTTTCTTATCATCGTATTCGTACTCTTGGTCAACGCCACAAAATTACATTATTGACTTTTTATGAACATCCTTCGGAACTAGAGAATATTGACTATATAAGTCCGTACTGTGAAACAATACACACAGTTAGGCTGACAAAGTTGCAATCAATTTTCAATATAGTTAAAGGAGTATTGAATTTACAATTACCACTACAATTATCTTACTATCAATCTGAGGAGTTTCAATATAAAATTAATTCAATATTAACAGACAATAGTTTTGATTTAATACATATTTTTTTAATTAGAGTAGCCCCTTACTTTCATCATATCTCTACTCCTAAAGTTTTAGAAATTATTGATTCGATGCAACTCAATTTACAACGTCGTATTGCTTTAGAATATTTACCTAAACGTTGGATTTTTCAGGAAGAACTTCGTCGCATTATTCAATATGAGCATAATCTGCACAATTTTTTTGACCATATGGTTGTTGTATCTGAAAAGGATAGACAATTCATTCCTAGCAAGCGAGTAAAAGTTATTCCTAATGGGATAGATACTAGATTATTTTGCCCAGTGGGACAACCACCACTCAAACCAACTCTGATTTTTTCAGGAAATATGAGTTATGCCCCAAACTGTCACGCAGTTAAGTGGTTTGTGAAATCTTGCCTACCTATAATTCAACAAACAATTCCTGAAGTTTCTTTTCTAATTGCTGGTGCGAACCCCTCTAGAGAAGTTTGCAGTTTGGGACAAACACCTGGGGTAACAGTTACAGGTTTTGTCAAATCTATGCCAACAATATTAAGACAGGCAAATGTTGCTATTGCACCTATGCAATCAGGATCTGGTATTCAAAACAAAATTTTAGAAGCAATGGCATCTGGACTACCTGTAGTCACTACCACTCTTGGACTAGGTAGCCTGAAAGCTACACCAGGCAAGGAAATTATGGTAGCAGACAGTCCAGAAGATTTTGCAAAAACTACAATTACTTTGCTAAAAGATACTGAATTAGCCGGAAAAGTTGGGCATCAAGCAAGAGAATTTGTTGTTAATAAACATAGTTGGAAAGTTGCCGCTAACCAAATTGAAGAACTATACGGTCATATTTTAAGCCAAAAAATTGAAGTAGACTCTTTGGAGAGATAACAATGAAATCTGATAAATCTATAATCCTTTTAGAATTTAATGAACTTTGTCCTTCTTTAATGCAACGTTTTATTCAAGAAGGTAAGTTGCCTAACTTCCAGCGTTTTTATGAACAATCAGAAGTGTATACAACTGATGCAGAAGAACAAGCACCATTTTTAGAACCTTGGATTCAATGGGTGACAGTACATTCTGGTTTACCTTATAGTGAACATCAAGTGTTTCTGCTGGATGAAGGATATAAATTAAAGGCAAAATCTATTTGGGATATTGTTTCGGAAGCGGGATTAAAAGTTTGGGTTTGTGGCAGCATGAATGTCAACTATCATTCACCGCTAAATGGATATGTAATGCCAGATTTTTGGAGTACAAAAATAACTCCTAATACTGCTGAATTAATACCATACTTCCGATTTGTCCAAAAACAAGTCCAAGAACACACAAATGATTATGTTCCCCTAAGTCGTGCTGAATATTTGAGATTTTTAGGCTTTATGAGTAGTCACGGACTTTCACTACAGACTATTAATGCTATTATTCAACAACTAATTCGTGAGAAAATCACAGCAAAATATCGCTGGCAACGTGCAACTATTGCAGATAAGCTTCAGTTTGATTTATTTTGTTGGTATTATCGAAAACTAAAACCTCAATTTTCCACTTTTTTTATCAATAGTACCGCCCATTTTCAGCATATGTACTGGCGGAATATGGAGCCAGAGCAATTTCAAGTTAAGCCTTCAGCAACAGAACAAAGAGAATATGAAAAAGCAATTTTATTTGGATATCAGGAAATGGATCAGTTGATAGGTGGCTTTTTGAATTTGCTGGATAATAATACAACTCTTATTCTTTCTACAGCATTAAGCCAACAGCCTTGTCTAACTTATGAAAACATAGGAGGAAAACACCTGTACAGACCGCGTAAATTTGAAAAATTATTAGAGTTTGCAGGTATTAATAGTAAGTTCGTTTGTTCTCCGGTAATGGCTGAAGAATTTCATATCCGGTTTGAAAATAACCAGGATGCAACTGAAGCAGAACAAAATCTTTTAGCTTTACAAGTAAATCAGCGTCCGATGATGCGATTAAGGCGTACTGGAAATGATATTTATGGTGGTTGTGGTATTTTTGATGAATTACCAAATGATGCAACTTTGACTTTTGTTAATAGTGGCAAATCAATACCATTTTTTAAGATTTTCTACCAAATAGAAGAGATTAAAAGTGGTATGCATCATCCAGATGGTATTCTATGGATTCGTAAACCAAACTGTCAGCACTCAGTTCATCAAGAAAAAGTATCTTTGCTTGCGATCGCTCCAACTATTTTAGAGTTACTAGACGTTCCTAAAGCAGATTTTATGAAAACAACAGCGTTGGTTTAGAAGATGACTGATGACTGATGACTGATGACAGTCATTGGTCAACTACTTATCCTTGCTATTGTCTAGCTCAGTCTATCAAAGATGTCGCTTGGACTGTGTGACTCAATTAGTTGAGTCACTCTTTGTTTAATCTCATCACGCACTCTAGGGAAAATTTCTGGTTGTTCAGCTGGGTCATCTAACTGCCAATCTTCAAATACTTCCCGCACAACCCACTCCGGTGGCAAATTCACGCCACAACCACACAGAGAAATCACTACATCAAAGTCTTCTGCTTTGAAGTCACTCAAAGGTTTGGAATATTGATCTGTAATATCGATGCCAATTTCTTTCATAGTAGCGATCGCTTCTGGTCTAACTTGGCTTGCTTCTAACCCAGAACTAATTACTTCAATCTTTCCCTTACCGAGAGTTTTGGCAAAACCTTCCGCCATTTGGGAACGAGCAGAATTCTTTTTGCAGACAAACATCACACGTTTCATAGTTCAATTACCCTATTAAAGCCACTAAATTTATAAGGTTCTCGATTCAGGTGGTGCGAAATAACGTTTCTGGAACCAGAAAGCAACATTTACCAAACTAATCAGTACAGGTACTTCCACTAAAGGGCCAACCACAGCTGCAAAAGCTGCACCCGAATTAATACCGAACACTGCAATGGCTACTGCGATCGCTAACTCAAAATTATTTCCTGCCGCTGTAAATGCTACACTTGCAGCTCTGGAATAATCCGTTTTAATTCGCCAAGCCATATAAAAGCTGACCAAAAACATCACGATAAAGTAAATAATCAACGGGATTGCAATTTTAATTACATCCAAGGGAATTTGAACAATTAAATTCCCTTTCAAGCTGAACATAATCACGATTGTAAATAGCAAAGCAATCAGCGTAAGGGGGCTAATTTGTGTCACAAATTCCTCGTGATACCAACGTTTACTTTTCATTTTTAATAAAAAGTAACGAGTGAAAAATCCAGCTAAAAAGGGAATACCGAGATAGATAAACACACTCTGCGCTATCTCGGCAATGCTGACATTAACGACACTGCCTTGCAGCCCAAACAGCGGCGGCAGGACACTAATAAATAACCACGCATAAGGACTGTAAAATATAACTTGAAAAATGCTGTTGAAAGCAACCAAACCAGCAGTGTACTCTGTATTACCTCTTGCTAAATCACTCCATACAACTACCATTGCAATACAGCGGGCTAATCCAATCAATATCAATCCTGTCATATATTCTGGATAACCTCGTAAGAAGATAATTGCCAGAACAAACATCAAAATTGGCCCAATAATCCAATTCTGAACTAAAGACACACCAAGAATTTTTCCGTTGCGAAATACGTCTTTTAATTCTTCATATCGCACCTTAGCTAAGGGTGGATACATCATCAAAATTAAACCGATGGCGATGGGTATATTGGTTGTTCCTATCTGAAACTGATTAATAAAAGCTTCGATTCCAGGAAGAAAATAGCCTAAGCTGACCCCGACAGCCATTGCTAGAAAAATCCATAATGTCAGGAAGCGGTCAAGAAAAGAAAGTCGTTTAGAAATGGTTTTCGTTGTCATCACTTATTCCACCTTAATCTTTGTCCCAGTTTTTGCCGTATTACTAACTTCAATGGCTTTTTGAGACTGCTGATTTGTTTGTACAACTGCTTACCAAAGCCAGCATCAAGAGTGCGATCGCCAGTTTCTTCACCTTTGCCTTCATTGACTTCCCCTACCTGTGTGATGGCTGGGTTTGTATATCCTATATATCAATAAAACTTGATATATAGGATACTTGTCAATAGCAATATACAAAAATATATCAATAAAACTTGATATGTTAGAGCATATCTGCCTAATTACTTATCATTCAGAGTATGTGTGCATAAAGCTTAAAACCTGCTCCCTTGCTCCCCTGCACCATCAGGGATTGTCACAAGAGCGGGCAGGCAGTAGCTTAGTTAAGCGGCGATAATCGGATAAATATTGCTCTAGGACAACAAATTGAGCCAAATTCAGGCTGTAGTAAATCCAGCGTCCCTCTTGGCGCGATCGCACTAAGCCAGCTTCTTTGAGAGTTTTTAGGTGAAAAGACAATTTCGACTGATTAACCCCTAAAGTCTCGCACAAGTCACACACACATAATTCTTGCTCTCGCAGCAGTTCCAAAACTTGCAGTCGTAATGGCTCAGAAAGAGCATGAAAGCCAGCAGCGATCATATCAGAAGTGGGAGTGTAGAGAGAATCCATCAAATTTTATTGAACTATTTTTTTATCATACTAACCTGAAGGGCTTGTCATCAGTTATCAGTCATCAGTACTCTATCCAATTTGATACAGCCGAACTTCATAGGAATTCAATAGGGCGTTAAAACTTGCCTGAGAGGATAGGTGAGTGATGGTCTCTTGCTTAATAGCTACTGATTTACCAGCCAATGCCGGAGTGAGTTTTATAGTCAAGTTAACCTGATGATGATTTTGGTTAACAATTATCAGCAAATATTTGGTAGTATTAGGAATGGTAAATAATTTAAATTGTATGTTTGAGTAATTAATTTGTACTGAATTTGTTAAGTCTTCTCCTTTAGCGATCGCAGGCATATACTTTTTAAGTTCCTTAACAGTAGGATACAAAACTGATTGATTCCAAACATTTGAAGAGAAATCATACATCCAAAATAGCAAACTGTCAGCCCCAGCTATAACTGATAAATAAAACATGTAGCGAAATTCTGCCTCAGTTGGCAATCTTTTTTGGGAGTGTTTGTCACTATAAGCTTGTAGTACATTCCAAAATTTTTTGTTGTTAACAGTCGCTAAATCAACAACTTTGTTGAGTGCTTTCTGGTAAGATGATATCCATTGAAACTCTTGGACTCCTACTTCACAAGGATAACGATCCCACATCAATATATCCATTGCACCCATGTAAGGTTTAATTTTCTTGATATCGGCAAAGACTAAGGCAATTGGTCTTAATTGATCTTCTTCTTTAATGGCCTGGTATACCCTTTCCAAGGACTCTGGAGAGAGTGGTGTAGGTTTTCTAATCTCCGGTTCATCATAAAGATACCAGCCATAGACAGAAGGATGATTTTTAAAAGTCTGAACAAAGTCTTTCACCCCAGAAATATTTTCTGATACCACCAACGGACGAGAAATTTCCAGCATAATTTTTACACCTGCTCGATCAGAAGCATCTAAAAATTCTTCGATTTTTTCCTTTTCAGCTTTTTCAACATAAGGCATTAATAAATCAATTTCTTCAGCAGATACCTTGTCTAGCACAGCAATATTAGTAACATAATCATACCAGCCTAAAAAGAAAGGTAAATTGCGCTTGCGAGTGGGAATTGAATAATTTTTGGAATTTCTACCCCCAAGTATGGTAGTAGTAAAACTTGCAGCGAAACCAGTTATCAAAGCTATAAGTTCACGTCGCGTAAACATGATAATATAAAAATTTAATATTTACACAGAGAGCTTATTTTATATCATGTCTGCAATGATGTAAACAATCATATAATTAGACTTATTGCAAAAGTCGTTCTTTTTGCGTTCTTCTTTGCGTCTACCCTGCGGGAACGCCTGACGGCGAATGCGCCTTTGCGTGAGGCAAAAATCATACCATTAATCAGCAACACCTTGATTGATCAATTGGTCGAGTTTCGTTTTGTGCTGTTGGCGTAACTCTTTGAGAGTTTTAAATGACAACCGACTCAGTTAGCGCTTGAGACAAAGAAAACGTTACACTCATATATTGCATATAACTAACTTTTACCCTCATGACTGGAGAGCAAAACTTTGGGAATAGAACTACGCAGTTTCGTATTTCTCGACAGCCTGCAACCCCAACATGCAGCATATATAGGAACAGTAGCCCAAGGTTTTTTACCATTACCAGGAGATACATCGTTATGGATTGAAATCTCCCCAGGTATTGAAATTAATAAAATTACCGATGTCGCGCTCAAATCTGCTTCTGTTCGTCCGGGAGTACAGGTAGTTGAGCGACTGTATGGCTTATTAGAAGTTCATTCTGCTTCTCAAGGAGAAACGCGAGCTGCTGGTCAAGCGATTTTGGCGATGTTAGGAGTTAAAAAAGAAGAATGTCTCAAACCGCGGGTAATTTCTACTCAAATCATCCGCAACATAGATGCTTACCAAACACAACTAATTAATCGCACACGACGGGGACAGCTATTATTAGCAGGGCAAACGCTATATGTATTAGAAGTTGAACCTGCTGCTTATGCTGCACTAGCTGCGAATGAAGCAGAGAAAGCAGCGGCGATTAACATTCTCGAAGTGCAAGCTGTAGGTAGCTTTGGACGGCTTTATTTAGGTGGACAAGAACGCGATATTCTTGCAGGTGCGGCTGGGGCTTTAACGGCCATTGAAAATGTACCTGGTCGAGTAAATCCTGTGGGTGGGCGAAAAGAATAAAGGAGAGAAAATGGCAAATCGGGAGCATCTAACTTTACTCAAAGCAGGTGCAGTCACATGGATTTCGTGGAGAACGGAACATCCTCACATTGAACCAGATATCAGCGCCGCAAATCTGCAAGGGGATAACCTCAGAGGTGCAAACCTGCAAGGGGTAAACTTGAGTAAGGTGGATTTGAGTAATGCTTTACTTGTCCGAGCCAACCTCAGCAATGCTAATCTTGCAGCCGCTAACCTTTATCAAGCCAAGCTGATTGAAGCGAATCTCAGCGCAGCTAATTTGAGTGTTGCTAACTTGAGCGCTGCGACATTGACCCAGGCAAATCTCAGTCATGCTAATTTGATTGGGGCTGATTTAAGTGAAGCGAATTTGATTGGTGCTGCGATCGCAGATGCTAATCTAATTGGGGCTGACTTAAAGGGCGCTAACTTAAGAGACGCAGATTTAGGTGCAACAAAGTTAATGCGAACTAACTTGTGTTTTGCAAATTTGATTGCAGCTAACTTAATTGGGGCTGACCTCAGCGAAGCAACCCTGTATCACACAGAATTGTTAGGGGCTTACCTATACAAAACTGACTTATATAAAGCTAATTTGAGCAAGGCTCACTTGAGTGGTGCATACTTATTCCGGGCGAACTTGAGCGAAGCTGATTTGAGAGGTGCCAACTTGAGTTGGACTAATCTTAGCCAAGCCAACTTAGCAGGGGCTGATCTGAGAAAAGCTAACCTCAGAGGAGCTAATCTCAGGGGAGCTAATCTCATCGGTGTGAATCTTGAAGAAGCGATTATGCCTGACTGATGACTGATGACTGATGACTAATCCCCATCTCCCCAACCAGGACGGGGTGATTTGTTGCAAAAATTTGTCAAATATTAGTTGGCAAGTATAAAATTATACTTTAATATAGTAAGCATGAGAAAGGCGATCGCCCTCCGCCAAGAGTCTGCAACCGCCTTTCTCTAAACCCCCCTATTAGGAGTCAACTATAATCATGGCACAAGAAGAAAAGTTCGGCGATCATCAAAACTTCCCACAAGGACAGTTTCAAGAGAACTTGAACAGCGAAGACTTGGATGCAGCTAACCTCAAGCCATCTCCCGAAAAGCCATTACGCAAAAGAGAACCAATTAAACATCTATTAATTGGTTCTCCCAAAGCTGTCACCAGCACAATTCACTTATTGCAGATGATTGGCTATGCAAATGTTGGAGATTGGAGTCCACTACAACTAACTGGCAACCCTGACGAAGTAATGAGTATTTTAATCCGTCAGATTTCAGTTTCATAACTTTAAACCAGAAGCCCGACTTTTCTAAAAAACCGGGCTTCTGTTTTGCCGACTGCAAGATACTGATTTAGGACTTATTATGATGTCCGGCAAATTGCCCATAATAAAAACACCCCACCCCCAGCCCCTCACCGTTGACGGGGAACTCGGGGCCCCCTCTGGGGATTAGGGGCAGGGAGACAAAGCATCGCTTTGGCTCTTTGGGGTAAGCGCAGATATTAAGGGTAATGGAGCGGACATGATATTACGCAGCTAGATTATTTGTTGAGGTCGGGAATAGGGCATTGGAGGTTTTTTCTGCCCTATGCCCCAGCAAGAGCCTCAACCCTTAATTTCTCTCCTATGCGTAAGTCCTATTAATATCGCACATAGCGAGCAGGAACCCAGTACCGACGACCGTTTCGTGTTCTTTCCCAATGTCCAGGAATCAACCTCTGACGGACAACTCGACGGTTAACTACTGGACGAACCACTCGACGACGGTTAACCACTTCACGCTGAACGACTCGACGGTTAACAACATTAGGTCTAACAATGATCTCTGCTGCCGATGCTTGTGATGGTAAAGAAGCAATTGCGATTGGTAGAGCAAGTAATGCACCGATGATAATGCGTTTCATAATGTGAATCTCCTATTAATTACGTTTAGTTTTGTCTACAACATTCCTGAATAATTTGTGAACATTTCCCCCACCAATACTTTAAAAATGCATTTAAAGTAATAGTTTTTTCATGAAATAAAGTGTTCGTAAAACTATAGGTGGTTTGTGTTCACGACTCAGTAATATTGCTGTATTGCCCTAAGTTTATATCATTAACTAATAACAAAGATTGGAAGAAAGTCATAATTTCAGCATGACTTTAGTCATGTTTAGGCAATGTGCAACTTTTTTGAGATCGAGTTGCAAACATTGGCAAAAATCTGTTAAAAGTTATAAATAAATGGGAAAAAATAACATCTGATGGTAGATGAGAATATCTTTGTTATATAGCGTTTCATAGTAAATGTAGGGTGTGTTATGCCGTAGGAATCGCGCACCGTCAACAATTCAAGGTGCAGCGCTTGGCGACAACACACTTGACATTTGTATTGCAACGTAGTGAAAATCGCTATATTTTGCTAATGATATCATGTCCGCTCAATTACCCTTAATAACCGCGCTTACCCCAAAGAGCCAAAGCGATGCTTTGTCTCCCTGCCCCTAATCCCCAGAGGGGGCCCCGAGTTCCCCGTTGACGGGGAGGGGTTGGGGGTGGGGTGT
>NZ_JAECZC010000029.1:0-39896 GCF_016056305.1 Amazonocrinis nigriterrae CENA67
ATGTCCTCGCAATCGAGGACAAAATATATCTTTCATCGGAGCTTTAAGTTTGGATGGGCTGATTGCCACTATGAGTATTTCAGGTAGTGTCAATACCGATGTGTTTGTAACTTATGTGCAACAGATTCTAGCACCACAGTTATGGGCTGGAGCAATTGTTGTCATGGATAATTTATCAGTACATACTGCTGCGGTGATTCGAGACTCAATTGAAGCAGTTGGTGCACGTCTTGTCTTTTTGCCTCCTTACTCACCTGATTTATCTCCAATTGAATTATGCTGGTCAAAACTGAAGCAGTGTTTACGAGCAGCAAAAGTTACAACCCATGAGGCACTAAATCACGTTTTAACTCAGATTGTGAATGAACACATCTCCTCTGATGATGCTTGGGGTTGGTTTGCTCACTGTGGTCTATTCATCTGAAAACTGCTGTAAGTGATGCTCTAATCCGGCTTGATATCAAAAGTCTAACTTCCCAACAGGAGCAGCAAACTTATTATGAGGAAATGACAACAACAGAAAAATATTGGTATAGCGAGTTATTTCCCAAATGGCTGAGCGAAAATGACCCCAAATTTTCTATTTGGAGACGAAAACTCATGACAGGGGAGTTTAGTCAGAATGATGCCAATTTTATTAACTTGATTAGCAGTAACATCGAGAATCGTGGCGGTACTGTTGTAAAACGCTACATTGCAGACCTATCAATGGCAACTGATATAATTGTTAGTAGTAGGCAAGAGAAGCCACTGTGTATTCAAATCACCAGCCTTTCTGAGGAATTTTATCAACAAAAATCTGATGATTGGGAAAGAACTCTACGTTTTTGGAAAATAGAAAGAGGATTATTTTTAAGTTATAATCCCAGTGTAAATGATTTTGGAAATCAGATAGTTAATATAGTACTGTACAACAGTGTGCATCTCAAATCAGGCATTTATCTAAAATTTAATTTATAGTGTCTGAACACTGATTTTCTCTCTTTTTATACCAATTCACTTGAGCAAAGTTTGTCATCATGGTTAATGAAATCTCAAATGATCCTCAACAGAGATTAGAAAAATTTCGTCAGCATATAGAAGAGGCAAGAAAATTGCAGGATGACATACTCAAGTATGGGCTTGATGCAGCTTACTTGTATAGTGATGATGTTGATGGTGATTGGTTGGAAAGGTGGGGAGAAGACGATGATGAGCCTGGTTATGTAGAATTATTGACGAATTTTCTAGAAAGTGATGATTCAGTGGCGGTCAAGGTACGTCAGCAACTACAGCATAAATCGATTCCAGAAATTATAGACGAATTGGAATTATGTCTGAGTAAACTGACAGAAGAAGACCGAATTTTTGCAATGAAAAATTTGTTAGTTGGCGGCGTTACGAATTCAGGAAGTAATCGTGATTCTGGTGATAAAGTTGATGAAATTGAGTTTTTGGATTTAGCTGAGAGTTTGCTGGAGAAGTTGACAGAGATTTTAAGGTAAGCATTATTAGAAATTGACTTCATAAATATAGCGAAAGGTTGGGTGTGTTAGGTGACGGTCTTAACGCACCATTTTTATTTGCACTCACTCAATCTAGACAATATTCCTTATAAAGAATATAATCTTTGACATTCCTTACAAGGAATATTATATTGAGAGGTAGGAAGTGACTTGGACTTGGGAACTTTATCAAGATGTCGATGGGGAGATTCCCAAAGATTTGCTTGCTTTCTTCATCAGGATGATTCCTCAAGACGAACA
This sequence comes from Amazonocrinis nigriterrae CENA67, assembly GCF_016056305.1. Lineage (GTDB taxonomy): Bacteria > Cyanobacteriota > Cyanobacteriia > Cyanobacteriales > Nostocaceae > Amazonocrinis > Amazonocrinis nigriterrae. The sequence continues at coordinate 1,746 of NZ_JAECZC010000029.1, forward strand.
ACCAGAAAATCCACCAAAGCCGTTACTGAGTGCTTCTGAAACCAGACGTTTGCAAGTTAATCTTGGCTATTTGTGCAACAAAGGACTCGCATCACTCGCCAGTGGCATCTTTGAGAAACTGGAAGATGACCTGTATGAATTACGTATGACCAAGAGTGAACATAATCCCCGGTTTATCTTAACGGCTGCTACCCCGCAGCGGTTTGTGGTGCTGCACGCCTTTATGAAAAAATACGACGACGCTATCAAAGACAGAGACAAAGAACCTGCAAGAGTGAGATTGCGGGAATTGCAGCAGAGGGAACAATCATGAAAAAGCCTAATTTTCAAGCTTGGTTGCAGCAGCAGGTAAGCGATGATCCTGAAGTGATTTTGGCGGGGAAGCTAGAGTATTTACGTCTTTACCTTACCGATGCTATGCGGGAAATACGTAAAAAATCTGGATTGACTCAGGCACAGCTAGCGGAAAAACTCGGAGTTCAGCAAGCGGCGGTGTCTAAGTTGGAGTCGGCGTTAAAAGAACATGAGTTGGAATCTGTGTTGCACTATTTACATACCTTGGGTGCAGATTTGTTAGTAGCCGTCAAACAAGGGGATGACTTATATCAAGCCAGCGATAACGATGGTGCATTGCTGGTAGATGTACCTGCTGTAGTTGTACAAAAGGCTTTAGCAGCAAACATGAGTGTGCATGAATATGTTCTTGCAGCCATTGAGAAGTTTTCTAGCCAGGATGATGGACGAAGAACAGCTTTGATAAAGTTGCTGGAAAGTGATGATGTGGTAGCAGTGAAAGTAAGAGCGCGTTTAGGTGCAAGGACAATTGAAGAAATCGCTGTAGAGTTGGAAAAATGTCTGAGTCTTTCAGAGGAAGAAGACCGAATTTTTGCTGTGAAAAATGTGTTAGCGGGTAGCGCAACAGTTGGAGAAAGTACTCGCGGTACTAGTGATGATGTTGATGAAATTGAGTTGTTGGATTTAGCTGAGGAATTGTTAGATAAATTAGGAAATTATTTTGATCAATCTAAATAAATTTATTATCCAAACTCACAATTAATAATTTAATAATGGAAGAAAAACGCCTTGATGCCTATTTAAAGCTAATTCAAGAACTTCTCCAATCTTCTAAGGGACAAGAGCCGGGAATTTTAGAGGTCTATAAAAACCTGATAGATACTGATTTAGTAGAGACAATGAAGCAGGTAGCTGCAACACTAGTAGAGCAGGGAGACAAAGAAAATGCCATTTTTTTGCGTAGAGTTGCTGTTACAATTTCTGCTATAACAGGTCAGCCATCGTTAGCAGAAACTTATGTAGAACTTATTCAAATGCTGCTACAAGCAGTTCATAGTAGTAATGCTGAACCAGAGGTAGTTTATCCAATTCTGCAAGCTAACCTAGACAAACTTGATGAACAGTTTCCTCTCTTATTAAAGGCTTGGTTTACAAGCATCATGTCAGAAGAAGAGCTAATTCCAGCAGAAATCATAGCAACTGACATAGTTAATTTTAGTAACTTGATTGCTAAGTATCACTTAGGAAGCCAAGCATTAAATATAGAAATTGCAATTGCGGGCTATGAGATTGCTCAAACTGTCTTTACTTCAGAAGCCTTTTTACAACAATGGGCTATGACTCAAAACAGTTTAGCCGCTGCCTATCTCCAGCGTATTCAAGGATATAAAGCTGAAAATTTAGAAATTGCTATTGCTATTTTACAAGCAGCTTTACAATTTATAAACAGAGAAAATTTTGTTGCAGACTGGGCTATAGCCCAAAATAATTTAGCAAGTGCCTATATCACGCGAATCCAAGGAGATAAATCTGAAAATTTAGAGTTAGCTATTAATATTTTACAAGAAGCTTTAGCAGTTTGTCTCCAAAAAACTATTACTCTAAAATGGGCGATGATTCAAAATAATTTAGCAGTTGCTTATAGTGAGCGAATTTTAGGAGAAAAGGTAGAAAATTTAGAATTAGCTATAGCTGCCTGTAAATCTGCTTTGCAGGTTTTTACTTTAGACACCTATCCTCTAGACTGGGCTAAAACCCAAGAAAATTTAGGAAATACCTATCGCTATAGGATTAAAGGGGATAAAGCAGAAAATATAGAGTTAGCTATTGCATACTATAAAGCATCCTTGAAAGTTTTATCCTCAATAGATTATCCAAAAGACTGGGCTACTTTACAAAATAATTTAGGGCTTGCATACATAGAACGTATTAGAGGAAATAGAGAGCATAATTTAGAAATAGCAATTGTACATTTTAAAGCAGCTTTGCAGATTTTTATTGAAAAAAGCTATCCTGAAGAATGGGCTATGGCTATACAGAATTTGGGTATTGCTTATCTAGACAGAGTATGCGGCTCTAAATCAGAAAATTTAAATCTAGCTATAATTGCCCTTCAAGCTGCTTTGCAAGTCCGAACTCAGAAAGATTTTCCCTTAGAATGGGCTATGTCTCAAATGAATTTGGGTATTGCTTATGGTGAGCGTATTGAAGGAAATCAGAAACAGAATCTAGAGTTAGCTATCACTGCTTTTCAAGCGGCTTTACAAATTCGTACTCAAGAAGCTTTTCCAGAAGACTGGGCATTAACTCATATTAATATTGGGCATATCTATAACTTGCATGGATATTTTACGCAAGCAATTGAATCTTTCCAGTTAGCCTTAATCGTCTACAAACACAATATATTTCCGCTTGATTGCTTTATAACAGGACGTAACTTAGGTAACACAGCTTTATCCAATGGTAATTGGGATAAAGCTATGCAAGGCTATGAAGCAGCTATTGAAGCAGTTGAAACAACTCGTTCTTGGATAACTTCTGAATCACGCCGTCAAGAGATTTTAGAAGAATCCATTGATGTTTATCAAAACATAGTGCAAGCTTGCATCAACGCGGGACGAATAGACAAAGCTTTGGAATACGCCGAGCGATCGCGTTCCAAACGCCTGGTAGACTTAATGGCAAGCTACAACCTCTCTCAAGGCGAAGAAATTCCCGCGAAAGTTCAAGAATTATTGCAGCAGTATGAAGCACTGCAACGGCAAATTGACCAAGAACGCCAACGCCATCAATCTCAAAATAACCGTAGTGAAACACGTGCTGCATTCCAAGCTTATAATGAGGCGATCGCAATTTTAGAAACTGAAAAACAACAAGTTTGGGAAAATATCAGACGCAAAGATCCTGTATTAGCTGGTGAAATTCAAGTTAACCCCCTCAGCTTATCAGAAATTCAAAAGCTAATTGACCAGCCAAATACAGCTATCCTCAGTTTCTACACAACCAACACCGACACTCATATTTTTGTGGTGCAGCAAAACCAAATTACTCTCCACACCTGCACAGGACAAGGTTTAAAGACGTTGCAAGGTTGGATTGAGCAGAATTGGTTATTGCCTTATATTAAAGATACCCAAAAATGGCAAACTCAAATTAACAGTATTCTCCGCGAATTAGCTGAACGCCTACAAATACCTGAACTCATATCCCAACATCTTCAAGGAATAGAAGAATTAATTTTAATACCTCACTTATTACTGCATCAGATTCCCTTTGCTGCTTTACCCACAGGAGAATATCAGGAATATTTAGCAGATAAATTTCTGATTCGTTACACCCCAAGTTGCCAAATTTTAGAATTTTGCCAAAAACGCGACACCACAGTAACATTTCATGAAACATTTCCAGAATATGGCACTGTGGAAGATGCCGAAGATAACCTTCCCTGTGCCAGATTTGAAGGCGAACAAATCGCCCAAATGAACAATATTTCACTAGAAAACAGATTAATCGGCAGCAGTCAAGCCACCTATAAAAACTATCGACAGTTAGCACAACAAGTTAATATACTTCATTCTTGCCACCATGCCGAATCTCGCCTCGATCATCCTTTAGAATCACAGTTAAAATTAGCTGATGGCTGTATCACTTTGGGGCAATTAATGTCACCAAGCTGGCGTTTACCTCAACTTGTAGAAGTGTTTCTCTCTTGCTGCGAAACTAATTTGGGTACTCCTTCCCTAACTGATGATATTCTTACGCTTTCTACAGGCTTTTTATGTGCGGGTGCAAGAAGCGTTGTTAGTAGCCTTTGGTCAGTGGATGATTTAGCTACAGCAGTATTTTCTATATTTTATTACCAACACCGACAACAAGGTAAAAGCCATCCTGAAGCGCTACAGCAATCCCAAATTCAGCTACGGGAACTCACAAAATTAGACCTGAAAAAAATATTCCAAGAAGTTGAACCTAGGGAGAAAGAACTAATAAAAAATAGAAAAATATATACCCCAGGTTCACCAAAACATGAACAATGGAAGCGTGAATATAATATTTATGCTCAATTGAACAGACAGATTAAAGAAATCGAAAACTCTACTCAAAAATTTCCCTTTTCACATCCTCGCTACTGGGCTGCTTTCATTTGTCAAGGTTTACGATAATGGAAATGATAGTAGAATCACATAATTGCACATGAGTTCAATAGCTTTTGATTAACTGATATCTTGCATCAATGATTTTCGGTGTGTTATGGACGTTAGTCCTAACGCACCCTACGATTTTATACTTTTTAAACAACCTCTAAAAGTTTTAGTCTTAACTGAACCGTATTGGATTTTAATTTGGTAAAAATTCAGGATTCAAAGTTTGCTCTAAAGTGTAGGGACATTCTTCTGGAAAAAGCTGTTCACCTAACTGAGTCTCTCGAATTGCCAAAGCTAAACCAAGTTCATAAACAGCAAAAAAAACTTCATCTAAATAAGGTTTCAAACTAGGGCTATCTTGCAGAAGCAATTTAATCTGAACGCGTTGCTCTCTAATTGTACTCAACCAACTATTACTGCGTTTATATGGTTGAAACTGCCATTTCAATAAATGCCCTAGCAATACTCCTAATGGATTTCTCAATTCTTGCCGTTCTTTTCTGCCCAAAGCTTCAATTTCCTCAATTAGGTTGATGGTATCTAATTGACCCCACTGTTGAGTTTTCAGCAAGCTAACCTGCTGTTGAGTCCAAGCATAGAAATCTGTTTCATAGAGGTGAGATACGTACATTTTTTGAACACAATAAAGAATAATGTAGAAAGTCGGCGAAAAAAATTCAATAGGCTAACGCAGCTTTAATTGTTGGTGGTGCGTTGCGCTACGCGACAACACACCCTACTTCTACTCTGTGTTCTCTGCGCCTCTGCGGTTCGTTTACTAAAAACATAAAATTTTGGGTGATGCGATCGCACCACCCAACCTAGAATCTTTATAACAAAAGATAACTAATTCGCTACTTCAGCCACTTCAATTACACGTCCCTCATAATCCTTAACCAAGAAATTTAAGGGCTTTTCATTCCGAATCTTGAACTTTAAACCACGCACTTCGACTCGCATTAAAATCAAGTCCAGGCATTCGCGGTCAAAGCAAACGTGACGTTGCTGATTTTTGCTGCCTAAACTTGCTCCTGTAATGACGTGTAGCTGGGTGTTTTTCTTCAGTTGATACCACAGTCCCTCATTACCACTATTCATCATCTTATTAGACCAGCTAGGACTGGCGGACATATAAAGTGGATCAACACTAGCTGCACCTAGGGTTTGTTCGTAGTTGTAGTAGTAGTGCAAAGGCACTTCAGCTACTGGCAAATCTAGCAACCCTTCATACAACTGTCGGGCAATCTCCAAATCAGACACCATTACGGTATAAACTTTTGGCGCACTTGTGAGGAACATCCACATGGCGCCGGCGTATGCTGCCAAGAGCAACACCATTATGCCTTGGGTGGAGAACAGGCTATCCAAGGGCAGGGAAGGCAAAAATGAGCCTAAAGTCAAGGGAGCGAGCAGGAAAGGCATCACACTAGCTGCTATAAGCATGAACAAATTAAAGATTGTATAAGAGTGCGGCTTTTATTATTGTCGATACAGACTGAAAGTTAAGTCCTTGTTTCTAGTGTACCAATAGTAAATCGGTCTGAATCTTAACAAAAAACAGACCTTTTGTAAAAATATGATGTTGCTAACTATAAAACTCCTATTACCAATATTATTCTAACAACTATCACTAGCCTTGCCCTATGCAAATTCCTCATTTTCCAGAAGCTAATCACCCGCTGGTGAAGTCGCTGTTTCATCACAGTGACCAAGAACTGCTAAGTTTGTTTCAAAGCCATCCAGACCACGGAAAGTATTTTACAGTCATTTTTTGCCGCTACAGCCCTATAGTCTACACCTTGATTCAGCATTCGGCGCGATCGCCTGTGCAGGCTGATTATCTATTTGCTCTCACCTGGCGACATATCTATTATGAGCTTGGAGGACTGAATTTACAAAATCCTCCCACAGGCCAGGAAGCCTTAACCCTACAAAATTGGCTCATCAACATTACAGCTTTCTGTATTAACGAAATTAAGCTACCCCCAACAGAAGCAATTCATTACTCTCTGCAAGCAACTTCACCGCCACTATGGTGTTATGTAGAGCAAGCATTAGATCAACTACCACCTATTTTAAGATTAATCATTTTAATGGCTCAGACTTTCCACTGGAGCGAAACTCGAATTGCAGCCTACCTACAAGCTGAAGGCGAAAAGATTTCACCTGCTGAAGTAGCCAATTTTCTCCAGGAAGGCTATCGTATGCTAGAGGATAAATTACCTGCTGATATCCGCGCTATCTACTTAGGAGAAGATTTAACCCCATCTTAGCTTCAGTATATACGCGTATGCTAGTAATCTCATCTCTGAAAAATAAAACTTTTTCTTAAACCTTGTACTGAAAACCAAAATTTCACGGGTTAAGTTTTATGAAACAACAGTATTTTTTTTTAAAGCATGGGATTTGGCACTTCGCTGGGTTGCAGATTTCGGATCGCGTCCGTCCATTGCACTGGCTAAGTTTTTACTTTTTAGTTTTTGCTTTTCTCTTGAGTCCCATAGCAGCAGGTGCAGCTGATATTACCCAACAACTCCACCGCCCTTTAAGTAATTCCAGTTGGCGACAATCTAGAGATCAAGCAGACAGCTTGTTGCATGTTGGTGAACAGCAGTATGCTTCAGGGTATTCTGATAAAACCATAGAGTCTTGCTTACAGGCATTAAACATATATCGCTCGGTTGGCGATATCAAAGCGCAAGGGCTAACTTATGATCTGTTGGCAAACGCTTATATTCAACAAGGTCAATTTAAAGAAGGAGAAGATGCATTACGGCGACGGTTAGCGATCGCTCGTGATACAAAAGACTTTCAAGCTCAAATTTTTGCGCTTAATAACATCGCTAGTCTATTACTGCAAGCCGGAGAACCTGTTCCCGCTGGGAAAACCATTGAGGAAGCACTCGCAATTGCTCATAATGTGGAAAATATTGAAGGTGAAGGACTATCTCTAAGTAATTTGGGTTTGGTAACAGCCAGACTTGGAGATTACAACAAAGCAATTAAACTTTATGAAACTGCTTTAACTTTCCGCCGCCAGACTGGTGATAGCTTCGGTGAAGCAAATACCCTAAATAACTTGGGTGATGCTTATCTCGCAGCCCGCAATTATCAAGATACAATTGGCTCTTATGGGGCAGCAATGAGGATTGCGAAAATCAACAGTGATCGCACTAACCAATTACGAGCAATTGATGGTTTAGTTACAGCCCACACTGCTGTGGGACGCTATGAACGTGCTTTTGAATTACTAGCGCAACGTTTAACACTCGCTAACCAATCACAAAATCTTCGAGAAGAATTGAAGTCTTTTGAATCTTATGCTCGTTTATACGAGCAGTTAGGTAATTACCCAAGTGCCCGTAATTTTTATGAAAGAGCTATTATTTTGGCACGTACATTGGAAGATAACAAGCAAGAAGTACGATTGATTGATAGATTAACTCAAATGTTGAAGCGGTGAATAAGAGTTAGGAGTTAGGAGTTAGAAGTTTTATTCCTAACTCCTAACTATTGTTTTTAAACTAATTTAGGTAAACTGAACCGTTTGGTTCGATCCTCAATGCGCGTCTATCTGCTTTGATATCAGTAGTTTCTTGAAATGTTACTTCCAACATGCCAGGCTCTGAAGAAGGCTGCGGAGTTACCAATAGTAAGCCACCATCTTGACGTTGGAATGTGACTGTTATTGGTGCGGTTAAATTTTGTAGTGTCACATCTGATTTGCCTTGTAGCGATCGCGGTGCTGTATCACCGATGACTTCGTAAGTAACATTAGCCGCAGTGTTATTTATCAACTTGATATTAACTTTACCATTTACAAATGCGATGGTAGTTCTCGGAGTTTGGCGTGGTGGTAACACCGATGGTTGAGTTGGTTGAGTTGGAGAAACCGATGGGCTAACAGGAATCACTTGGCTGGAATTTGGACTTAATGCCTGTTGTTGTTGACTCAAAGAATTGGGCGGGCATCCTTGAGGCACTATATTTCTAGTATTGAAAGGTTCTTCGTAGTAAATTTTAGGACAGGGATTCAGTCCGGGAGTGGCTGATTGGGGTGCTTCGCCGCCAACACCCAACTGTATCTGAGATGGTGATGGGTTAGGGTTAGCAGCAGTTGGAGTTGTGGGAAGGAGTCCTTGAGCTGCTTGTCTTTGAGTGAAAGCATTGGGAGGACAACCTTGGGGCACTAGAACCCGATTATTGTGTGGTTCTTCGTAGAAAATCTTAGGGCAAGGGTTAACTTTGGGAGTAGAGGGAGTAGATTGTTGTGCTTGTACTGCTCTAGGAATTACTGGCACACTCAACAGTAATCCTCCACAAATAGTGCCAAACAATTTTGCATATTTGCCCATATTTTGAGAATTGATACTCATGATTAACTCCTGTGATTGTTATCTTTTGTTTCTTTCAAATTTTTGGTATTGCTGACATAGAAGTAATTAAACTAAAATAGGAAACAATAGTTTATATAATTACTTCAAAATTTATTGATAGTATAATTATTCAACTACCAAAAGTTATATTAATGTCTCAGTTTGGCAGGCTTTACTATATAGGTTAATAGAGAAAGTTATTAGCTTCATCTATCACAAGAAACAAATGCTGACTGTCAAATTAATACTCAAGAGTTATTGGTAAAGTGACAAAAAAAGTAGTACCTTTGCCAAGAGTGCTTTCAACTTGAATTTGCCCTTGGTGATGTTCGACAATAGCTTGAGCGATCGCTAGCCCTAATCCTGAACCTGTAGTATTGTCTTTTGCTGTATTTCCGGCGCTGTGGCTACGCGCTGGGTCTACTCGATAAAAGCGGTCAAATAAGCGTGGTAGTGCCTCTGCTGGAATGCCAACCCCGGTATCACTCACTTTGATTTGCAACTGGGAAGTAGTGTAACGAATTCTAGAAACGCGATTGTTTCCTTCCAAATGTGCCAATTCCACATTCACCCGTCCACCTGGTGGAGTGTATTGTAAAGCGTTGCTAATCAAATTCGTGAACAACCGCACCAATTCATCCCATTTACCCAAAAGCGTGAACCAATTTTCTAGCAATTCCGGGCTAGTTTCTGAGGCGGGAGGGTCAACTAAATCTAAAGTCAGAGTAATTTCTTTTTCAGTCGCTAAAAGTTGTTGTTCTTCAACAACTTCCATCAGTAAAGCATCTAGCGGACAAGGTGAGAAAACATCTTTGCTAATACCACTGTCCTGTCGTGCTAAAAAGAGTAAATCATTAACTAACTTACCCAAACGCTGGGTTAATCGTTCCACTACCTTTAATTGTTGTCGATAATTCAAAGAAGTAGTAGTTTGTGTCTCTCGCCACTCTAAATCTGCAAGGGCGACTTGCACATTAGTTTGAATTAAAGCGATAGGACTTCTCAGTTCATGGGAAGCATCAGCCGTAAATTGTTTGAGGCGTTGGTAAGATTCCCCCACAGGTTCCATTGCTTTACCAGAAAGAAACCAACCACTTGCAGCCACAGAAAGCACCATCAACCAAATACCTATTGCCAAATCCAACATAAACTGGCGACTGGGTTTAGTGACTTCAAACCAAGGATGGCTAACACGCAAATATCCCAACACCTGGCGTCCCATTTGTACCCGTTGGGTGATTTGTCGCAATAACAGCCCTGAGTCACCCCAAGTCCCCTTTTCTCCCTTAATTACACGCACAGTTTCACCAGTGCGGTTAGCATGAATGGGAATATTTAGAGGTTCCGATAGAGTTGACCAGAGTAATTCACCAGTTGGGCTAAACCATTCTAGGTCAATGTGGTCATCTTCTACAGTATCGGCATTATTGCGAAAACTAGCTTCTACATTAATGCGGAATTGGTCAACATCACTATTGACTGGCTCAATGACAAGCGATCGCTCTACTATTTCCACCACATGATTGAGGGTATCATCAATCCGCTCAATCAAAGTACTGCGGACGTATAAGTATACACCACTGGCGAAAAGTAGTAGTAATACGGCAGTGACAGCTGTGTACCAAATAGCAAGACGGCGACGAGTAGCTTGAAACATATTGCAAAGCAGAGAAACTTGCTGAAAATTCTGCTTGGGATTTAAATCCCAAACTGAGAAATCTTGTTGGATAAATTAGACTGTAACGATTTTATAGACAGTATTACTTCTTAAGTCAAACGAGAACATGTTATCTCATTAGTGACGGTTACTTAAGTATATACACCTAATTAACTTATTTTTAAAAGCTTTTCCAGTAAGGATTTCAGGTTTTCAATTTCAATTTATTTGTTGAGAGTCTATGAATGTGAGATATGAAGCGATCGCAAATCAACAGCCCTGCTTGATCATAACCTAAACAGTATATTTCCCAAGCCAGTAGTTAGTATCTTGTATTGAATTTGCGATCGCAACTTTACTACAGGGTATATAGCAATAAGGTTGATATTTATATACTCAAACCTAGCTAGTCAACACATAAAATTTTTGTTACATTTATTAGGTTTTTTGGGTGATTTTACGGAGGCAATATATTTTCTATAAAAGTTAAATTCTATTTGCAGTATATTCGGAAGGAAAAACTTTAAAAAAATCAAAACTTCACAGAGATAGATTACACACAATTACTTTCCCCAGGATTCTATAGATTTGTCACAAATTTAGTCAGTTCCTGTAAATAATTTGAGAACTGTGAAAATCACTTTCCAAAATCTCTGTGTTCTCTGTGATTCTGTGGTTCAATTAAAAACCATTTTTCACCAATCAGATAGGATTGCTAGATAATTCAAAACATTTCATATCTATTAGTTCATAGACAAGCAATTAAATTGCAAAAACAGAAATCATACTTCTGATCCCAAATCTCTATAAGCTTGCAATAAATATTTATTTCTCTCTTCCTTGGCGTACTTGGCGTACTTGGCGGTTCGTTTTCTTATATTAAGTGCATCTTTACGGAGAATTGGTATGAGCAAGTTCCATCTTCACACAATCAACTAAGCCTTTGACAGAAGTAACAGTAAATTTTGGCTGATTAATATAGCCGTAGCCAGATGTGTTAGGACAATATTGATTGCTCAAAGCCTTGAAAAAACTGGGTTTTAACTCAGCACTCAGCACTCAGCACTTTGCTATAGCATTGAGTTTTTCTACCCGCACTATCAGTAACTTGCAATGTTCATCACCGCTGAAGTTTTAGAGAAAAAACTATGCCATCACCTTATTCAGGATTTCCAGATCCAGGAAGTAGCAGATCAACAGCTTTAGATACTACATCTGCATCATATATCAATGGCTCCCTCAGCAGTATCCCAAACATTTTTCAGGACTCTGTTAGCAGTACTGATACTAGTGATTATTACAAATTTCGCATTGGTGCAAGTAGCAGCAACCCCGAAGTAGTAAGGCTGAGATTAGATGGCTTAAGTGATAATGCAAGTTTAAGACTTTTTAACGAAGCTGGTACTACTCTTCAAACTGCGGATGTTAGCGGTGCAGCACCAGAATTAATCACTCGTAGCCTCAACCCAGGTATTTATTATGTTCGCGTTGGGTTTGTAAATGCTGCAAGCACTAATTACAACCTCAGTCTGTCAGCTAATCCAATTACCACAAATAAAGCTGGTGATGACCAACTAGCACAAGCATTCAGTATTGGCACTTTAACTAACAGCTACAGCACTAATGATTATGTTGGTAATAGAGGTGTCATCCTCGACGACAATGACTACTACTCATTCAACATAGGTAGTAATGGAACATTCAGTTTGAGCCTAGATGGTCTAGACGGTAATGCCAATGTAGAATTGCTCAATAGCTCAGGCATAAAAATTGCCGATTCTCTTCAACTAGATACTACTCCAGATTCGATTAGTACTAGTCTTGCTAGTGGCACTTACTACGTTCGAGTGTTTCCTGGTGCAACAAGTTCAACTAACTACAACTTGCAGGTTTCCTTTAACCCAGACCCCGTTGACAATGCGGGAAATACCCTGGCAGAAGCTCGCAATATCAACACTTTAACCTCCATTACTACCGAATTCACAGACTATGTAAATAGCGTTGACAATAAAGATTATTACCGCTTCGATTTAACATCAAGCGCCTTAATTGACCTGAAATTAACACCCCAACCAGGAAACGCCAATGTCCAACTAGTTAACAGTAGTGGCGGGTCAATAGCTAGTTCCAGTCAGACTGGTACTGCTGTAGATACTATCCGACGCAGCTTGAATGCAGGTACATACTATATTCAGGTGTATTCTGTTTCCGGTGCAGCAACCAACTACCAACTGAGCGTTTCTGCTGAAGCTATTGGCCCAGACATAGCACCAAACACTCTAGCCACAGCCAAGAATATTGGCACACTGAATAATTCTCAGAACTTTAAAGATTTTGTTGGCAGTATCGACGCTAACGACTATTACAGTTTTAATCTGACTAATAAAAGTACTTTCAATCTTACCCTCAGCGGACTCTCTGATAATGCCGATGTAGACTTGCTCAACAGCAGTGGTATCTCACTCCAAAGTTCCACCCAGACGGGAAATGCCACCGAAAATATCAATACCACTTTAGCAGCAGGTACTTATTACGTTCGTATTAGGTCTGTTAACACTGCCGAGACTTTCTACAATCTGAGTTTATCTGCCGAAATTCAAAGCCAGATGCTAGAAATTAACCCAGGCTCAGGTAGTTCCAAACCTAACAATTTGACGGCTCTGGGTAACACGTTGTACTTTACTGCCAATGATGGTGTCAATGGTATTCAACTGTGGAAAAGTAATGGCTCCGTAGCAGGTACAACTAAAGTCACTAATATTAATCCTGGTAACTTTAACCCAGAAAATCTAACAGTTTTTGGTAACAACTTACTCTTCAGTGCTGATGATGATGTCAACGGTAGAGAACTATGGATTTACAATGGCACTACAGCCAAATTGGTGAGTGATATCAATTCTAGATCTGCTAATTCCGACCCCAGCAATATCACCATACTTGGTAGCAAAGCTTTCTTCTCTGCCAATAATGGTATTAACGGCAATGAACTGTGGGTTTATGATGGCACAACAGTAAGTTTAGTTAAAGATATCTACTCAGGTTCCACAAATTCAAACCCCAATAACCTCATTGCATTTAACGGCAAACTTTATTTCACTGCTAATGATGGTAATAACGGTGTTGAATTGTGGTCAAGCAATGGCACCGCAGCCGGAACAACTCTTGTCAAAGACATTAAAATCGGTGCGTCGAGTTCAACTCCCAGCAAACTCACTGTTTTTAATAACAGCCTCTATTTTACTGCCGATGACGGTATTAATGGCATTGAGCTATGGAAGAGTGACGGTACAGCAGGGGGAACCAATCTTGTACAAGACATTACCCCAGGTACGGGTGGTTTTGGGCCAAGCCAACTCACTGTCGTAGGCAATACCTTATATTTCGTCACAGATAGCAACAATGACAAAAAGCAGGAACTATGGAAGATTGATAGTAATGGTGTAGGGCGAGTCAAAAATGACTTGAATGCAGCTCCAAATATCGGTTTTGGCCCTATTAATTTAACTGCTGTCGGTAATACTCTCTACTTTACAACTTACGACAGCGCCACAGGACTAGAACTATGGAAGAGTGACGGCACTGATGCCGGTACAGTTCTAGTGAAAGATATTTGGCCTGGTGCAGACCCGAACAACAGTATTCCCGATAGTCTCGTTAATTTCAATGGCACACTCTATTTTGCGGCTTCTGAGCCTACAAACGGTAGAGAAGTATGGAGCAGTGACGGCACAGCTTTAGGTACGCGTAGGGTGAGCAACATTAATCCTGGAAGCAAGGATGCTAACCCAGGCGAGCTGACTGTCGTTGGTACGCGACTGTTCTTTATAACGAACAACGAGACAAATGGAACAGAATTATGGGTTTTATGAAAGGAGGTGATGTTTACAGGCGTTTAAGTAATTACCACAGTTTGCATAACTGCATCTTTATATCTCAAACAATTCTCGAAACATTGGGAAATCACTCTTAAACAGTAATTAAAAGACGTGAGTTCGACGAAACCTAACCCCAACCCTTCTCTTGTAGGAAAGGGACAAAAAACCTACAACTTGATACGAAAGAATAAAGTTTTTCAGCCTCTCCCCGTAACGGGGAGAGGGATGGAAGCGGGGTTCTTCAAAGTCTGTCGAACTCAGGTTAATAAGAATGAAGTTTTATACCCAAATGAGAAAAGCCGGGAGATTCACAAGTAACTAAGTTCACAAAAATACAGTGAGGAGCGAATTTTAACCATGAAAAATAACATCATAGCCATTATTGTTGCTGCTGGTACCGCTGTTGTGGGTAGCTCTTTATTTTCAGCACCAGCCCACGCCCAGTTACAGGTTGACCAAGACGTAAATGTTGAAATTAAAGTGCCAGAAGTACTATACTTGCGGACTTTCGACACAGTTTCTTTGGATATTACTGGGGATGATTTAGCAGGAACTCAGGGAGTATTTGTAAATGGAGTTGGAAAAGATAAGAGCGGCATTACAACTGGGGCTACTAGTATCAATCAAGACCCTCCATTCATGGGTGTGAGCAGTATCACAAAACCAGTGGCCGAGTTATTCGCAGTTTGGTCTAACAACCCCGATGGTGGCGTTAACGTCACATTGACACCCACTACCTCTACGCTTACAGGCCCTAATAGTGCAACTGCAACCATTGCCAGTGTCACCAAAGTTGGTACTGACCCAACTACTGCGCCTGGTTTAGTTACACCTTATGTTGGTGGTGCAGAGATAGAGTTTAACTTGAGTAATGCTAGTGCAGTCGGTACTTACATTGGAGGTGTCATTAAAGTTCAAGCAGTAGCTCCGTAGCTCCATACTGTGCAGGCATCTTGCCTGCTGCCAAGTTCAGGCAAGCAGGATGCCTTTCTCACCACAAGAGAACAGTGTATATGTAGCCAGAATTTTCAGAAAAGTGCAACTAAATGGTCAGCAAGCAGGCAAATAGCCACCAACATCATCTTAAATATTGCTTGGGTATGCTAGTGGCACTTCTGGCTTGGCCACAACCCGAAGCAACGGCCCAATCTTTGAATTTGCCAGAGCCAACACAAATTTATCAGCTATCAACGCCTCAACAGGTAGTCGTTCCTCCCCAACAGTTAGGGGAAATCGTACCAGCTCCCGTCAGTGAAACAGTAAGGACTCAGCAAGGGTTACTAGCTCGTCCTCAGTTTAATACGCTGATTACCCGCGAATTACCAGGACTTTGGCAAATGCGGGTTCCTGTTGATCAAGTGGGTTCTCTTTATGCCACTTATGAAATTAAAGCAGGAAATGGACAAAGTAATCGCTTTAGCAGCGATGAACGTTCTGAACAGACGGTGCGCGTTGCTGTTGAACCATTACCTATTATCGAAATCTCCCGCGATGAAAACACCAATACAGCTTTAGTTCAGGGGGGTGTGCGCTTGCAATTCGATCTGGCAAATGCAGGAGTTGCAGGTGGATATGTTGGAGTATTAAATGTAACAGTAAATCAACGATAGTTACTAATACTCCTTAGAAAAGGAGTACGTAAAAGTTAAAAACTGATCAAAATGTTTCGTAAAGCCACAACTTTAGCATTAAGTTTAATAGGTGCATTTGCCTTAGGCATACCAAGCACCAGCGCTCTTAATATTGGCGTTAGTCCATCTCGAATTGAACTGGAACTTAATCGCAAAACTGGTACACAAGCAATTCGTATACTTAACTTGTCTTCTGAGCCAGTTGAACTCAAAGCTTATGTCCAGACTTGGAAGATAGATGAAAATAACAACTTTGTAGAGGTTCCCCCCACAGAGGAATCAATGGATCAATGGGTTGTCTTTTCTCCATCTCAATTCACTGTTCCTGGGCGCGGCGCTCAGACTATACGTTTTGCCATTCGTCCTAGAGTTCAACCCAAAGCTGGTGAACACCGCGCTGTGATTTATTTTGAAGAAATCCCTCCTGCTAATCAGAAAGTGAAGAATTTGCAATCAGTCGGACGTATAGGTGTTGTTGTCTACGGCTATGTAGGAGACATTAAACGAGTTGGTGTACTTAATTCAATTACTGTAGACACTAAATCTAATGGTGTAACAGCCTTATTTGATGTTTCCAGCCAAGGTACTGGTTACGTACGCTTAAAAGGTCAATATGGTATTTGGCCTGCTGCTAAATATCCAGGAGTTAATGCTACAAAACCAATAGACGACCTAGAAAAACCCGGAAAAAAACTTCCAGAAAATTTATTAGGTGCAGGAACTTTACCTTTGTTACCTGTGTTACCTAATACTCGTCGTCGCCTGCAATTACCTATCACTCAAAAATTACCACCTGGCAAATACATCTTAGATGTTAATGGCGAGTTGAATGGTGTGAAAATCGATCAAGGCATTCCCTTCTTTGTTCCAGAAGCTACTGCTACAACTTCTGGTAATCAGAGAAATCCTCTTGAGAAAAAATAGCTCTCCTCACATCTTGCACCAGAGTACCAAGCGAATGGAAGTCGCAGCTAAACATACCAAGTCCCCATCGGCGGACTATCGGAGATTAAAAGTTTAGGAGGGGTTTTGTACTCTGTGGAAAGCCACTAGCGTTTCTACGGCTGCAAGATAAACTGCGATTTTAATTGTCTGGTGCAAGATGTGAGCCTCAATGAATTGTAGCTGAACTTCTCAGGCGAAGTTGATATTTTACTGCGCCTGAATTTATTTGTTGCCAAAATCTTAAACACTAAATGTTTGCTTACTCTCTACCAATTTGGGATTTTGGATTTGGGATTATTAAGTCGTTGCCATCAGACTGTGATATAAATCTCCAAAAATACGATTTATTTCAATTTGGTATTACTACCCAATTTCATGTAAATTTTCTGCTTAATTAAATATGCTGCATCAAGTTGTACCACCTACGCCACCCACAATTGTTAGCCCATTACAGTCAGAAAAGGTTGATGATCAACATTTGGATAATCAGAAAAAACTGGCTCTGCTTAAGCAATTAAAGGGGACAGCTACCATTTTAGAAAATGGTGGGAATGCTACATCAGCTAAAATAAATAAGTTAGAGATTATTGGTGGAGAAATACAGTTAAAAAAATCAACAACAGGTATTGCTACTCCCAGCAATAACGAAGAGTTTTTCCCTGAATTTTCTACTGGTAATTCTGCTCAAACAGATTTACCAGTTTCATCAGAATTCGTTAATTCAACAGATGAAATAATTGCTGAAGTTCCATTAGCTTCAAAAAATGATAGTCAAACGGCAGAAGAAGTAACTGCGGAAGCTTCATCAGTTACCAAAAATAACAAACAACCAGGAGAACATCTTAGCAAGAGTGCCATATCTCCTTCAGAAGCTAGTACAAAATCTAACAATGATATTAAACCATTAGAAAGTAATAGTAGTTCTACACCTGTAGATGCAGGTTCTTCCATTCTCACTCAAAATATCAAAGCTAAAGATAGTAATTTCCTCGTTGGAGTAATTATTAATGGTAGAGAAGTTGGCAGCTTAGACATTCGTATTGAAAATAATTCTATTCTGGTTCCCTTAGAAGCATTTGCAGATATTGCTGGTTTTACTGTTGAAAAAATTGATGGATTTACGAAGTTAAAAACCCCTTTGGGAGTTGTTGAATTAGCAGCGAGCAATCTTAAACAAATTGATGAGATAACTTATATTAGTGAAGCAACACTCAAAGATAAATTATCTACAACATTAGACTTTAATGCTTCTAATTTAGCATTAGTTGTTGATATACCTTGGCGGCGTGATGGAAGTGAAGGTCAACAGCAAGCTGCTGCATTACAACCTGAAGTTCTACCTCCTATCAGTGGGTTATCTAGTTTAAGGCAAGAATTACAAATTACCAATTCTTCTGGAGATACAAGCTTGCGTAGTTCTACCCTTTTAGGAGGAAGGCTAGCAGGAGGAAGTTGGCGAGTTAGACTTAATAATAATTTTGTTAATCAACCTGATATTTCAGAATACTTTTTCTATAAACGTAGCAATCAAATTCGCTATCAAATTGGTAGGCAACAGATTGGTTTACATCCCTTACTAAATGGGATGAGTTTAACAGGCGCACAAATTGGTTATAGTAATTTACCTGCTGATAGATTTGGACAACAGTATAGTGCTTCTGAACTTTTACCTAGACGATCGCGACCTTTACAAACCTTTCGAGGTCAAGTCCCACCAGCAAGTTTTGTACAGCTAAGAGTCAGTGGAATCATAGTTGCACAGCAACAGGTTGGACTGAATGGAATATATGAGTTTATTGATGTCAATTTACCTACAGGAAATAATAATGACATCGAATTATTGGTTTTTGAACGTAATAATCTCAATGTTCCTGTTGAAATTCGCTCTTTACGAATTAATACTTCTGATTTGTTGCTAGCAGCGGGGGGTAATGTACAGCTAGGTGGTTTGGGTATCAGTGGTAATTTAGTTCAAGATTCTTTATTTGAAGATTCCAGTTCAGAATCCGGTAAGTTAGTCGGTTTTTATCAATTGCGTCAAGGACTTTCTGATAACTTGACTTTTGAAGGTTCTGTGCAATCAATTCCTGGTACTGTACAGACGCAAGCTGGCTTTATTTGGCGATTAGCAAATCCGGCAATTATAGCTACTAGTTTTGGTACATCTCGCGGTCAAGTTGGCTATACAACCGATTTAGATATTAATTTAAATAAATTACAAATTCTCGGTAATTCTCAGTTATTTCCTACTGGCTATAACTCAGACAGTCAATCACGCGATCGCTTCAATCATAGCCTAGAAGCAAATTATAGATTCAGCAATAATTTTCAACTGGGATTTCTTGCGCGCGATCGCCAAGATGAAAGTGAAAAAGCTAGCTATGTTTTACCTACTTTTTCTCTCAATCCTGTTAGTAGTTTATCTTTAAGGGGTAGACCAGACTTAGATGGGCGATATTTATTCAGTAGTTACTATTACCCCAATCGCTCAACTAGACTAGCTTTCAATACTTTTGGTGATATATATACTTCAGACTTAGCCTATAACCTTAACCAAAATTATCAGTTATCTTTTGGTAGTGAATTTGGTGGCGATTTAGAACCTCGTTACTCTACAAGAGTAAGTTATAGCGCTCGCGATTTGAGAAGTTTAAGTTGGAATTTGGGATTTGCTTACAGCAATGGTGATGTGGGGCCAATTGTTGGCGCTAGTATGCAGGTGCTTCCAGGCTTGCTTGCTAGAGTTGAATATCAAGGGATTCCTTCGAGAAGTAGAAGTGTTTTGGGAGGATTCGGAGACGATCGCCTGACTGTATTATTGGTATCAGATTTATCTTTTTCTGGAGGTAGTTTTGCCCCTGCTAGTTCTTATGGTTTGGGACAGGAAAAAGGTGCAATTTCTGGAAAAATTGTAGTACAAGGGGGAAACAAAGGCTTTGATTTAGGTGGTGCAAATATCCGTGTTGTAGATAGTCGCAACAATAGAGTTAGTACAGCTAAAACGGACTCTTCCGGAAACTTCTTTGTTGGTAACTTACAAGAAGGTATCTATTTAGTTGAACTTGATCCGGACAGGTTGCCTATAGAACTAGCGATCGCCAAAAATACTATAGTGGCAGAAGTTGCAGGCGCTGCAATCACTCGTTTAGATTTCCCTGTCAGACCAGAATATGGTCTAGCTGGACGCATTACCGATGCACTGGGTAACCCGATGACACAAACACGAGTAGAACTCATCAATACCGCTGGCGCACGCGTTTTATCATCTGTAACCGATCAATTTGGCCTTTATCGCCTAGATGGAGTTCCCGTTGGTAACTACACATTGCGGGTTCCTAGCCAAGAAGGCATTATTAACAGCGAAACATTACCCAAACTAGAGGTAGCAATTAGCAAAGAGTTCATCTATGACCAAAATCTGCGATTACCAATAACAGCTGCTGTGAAGGAAATAAAGGATAAGTAGGAGATGGGGGAATGGGGGGATGGGGAGATGGGGAAAATAACAACTGACAACTGACAACTGACCACTGACAACTGACCACTGACAACTGACCAAAACCTTGCACCCCTACTTTCTTTGTACCAATCTACTTAAAATCAAAATGAATGTATTGGGTAAATAGATTGATCTTCAATTACAGCTTTAACCGCCTTAGATTCAGCCAAGGCATTAACACCAGCAACCGTAATTTCAATTAGAATAGAACCTAACAAATCAGCATGTTCGCTCAACTGTTGCCCATCAAATTTTTGGATAATTTCAACAATGTTTCCTAAAGCCTGTTCTGCTGACTCGCGCATCGCTTTGATTGCGGCTTGGCGCTCGTTACGCGATTGACGTTTGTTTGTCAAGTTTTCAGCATCTTGAACCTGAAGCAAGACAATGACGCGGACTTTTTGTTGAGGTTCAAGATTGCTTAACCGAGATGCAAACTCAGGACTAACCTTATTTGGATTGGGTGCATCGTGCTTATGCATCGTGCTTATCCCCAGTTATGTTTCAGTGAGCTTTTTCAATGCTTCAACAGGTTGAATTAAGCCATTTCCCCAGCGGTTACAAGGACGGAGTACAGAACCTTTTGGATGAGCAGCTGTTTCTTTCAGTACTGTTATTATATCAGTTGCAGGTGCGGTTGGGTTTGCTGCCATTAACAAAGCTGCAACACCTGCCACATGAGGAGTTGCCATCGAAGTACCATCCATAAAGTTGTACTCATAAGTACCGTCTTCGTCTGTGGTTGGAGGAATGGATGAGTAAATTTGAGTACCAGGGGCAACAATATCAGGCTTAGTCACCACTGGATTTGGTTGTCCAGGAAAAACAAGGCTGGCACCACTGCTAAAGAAGCTGACATCAACATTACTAGACTCAATCTTTTCCACTGCACCGACTGAGAAGGCATTATAAGCGTTACCAGGGGAACTACTATTACCGTGATTTTCGTTACCAATAGCAACCACAGGCAGAATGCCATACTGATTGAGCAAGATTTCTAGAATTTCGGCAAACAGAGGCTCATAATAATTGAAGCCTAGAGACATATTGATAATATCTGCCCCTTTTTCAATTGCCCAAGAAATTCCTTCCATTAAGGTTCGCAAGCTAGCATCGCCAATAAGTACACTTGCAACAAACAGATTTGCTTGGGGTGCAACACCGATAGAAATACCTTCTGGAGTTTCACCATCTGCGATCGTCCCACAAACGTGAGTCCCATGTTGCCCACAGTCAAAGGCTGGTTCTGACTTGATGCGTCGTCCCAAGGGGTCAATAACAATAAAATCTTTGACACGATCTTTGAGGGCTGAATGAGCAGCATAAACCCCTGTGTCAAGGACTGCAACGTTAATATCCTGACCTTTGGTTTTTTGCCAAAGTTGAGGAATTTCAAGTTGTTTTAAACCCCAAGTCAGTTTATCTTGCTTTTCTTGCTCAATCAGTGCTGAATATTCAATTTTTTGAGGTCGGATGAGGTGAATTTTTTGATTGGGAAGAACAGCGACCACATCAGGTTGTACTGCCAAAGCTTCAAGAGTTTTGCGAGTAACTTCGACAGTAGCTACACTCAACGAATTTTTGCTTGCGAAGTAGACCAGGAGGATAGCCTACAGGACGAGACGAAATCAAATAGTGACACTTTGGATATCTTGTGAACAAATCAAATAACCAAGGAATCAGGCATTTATCCCGTAGTTCTGGTTCTGCTTCATCCAAACCATCCAGCATAAACAAGACACGCCCTGCTTTCATTTGTCGCTCAATCCAACCATCTGGCATTAAATCAGCGCGGTCTTTACTGGCGGTTGCTTTTTCAATTAAGGCTGCACCTTTGGGTAAATTATGTAAATCGAGTTGCCGCACCCGCAGCAGCAGTGGAATAGCTTGCTCATCCCCCAAAATAAACTTTTCTTCAACTGAGGCTAGCTTGACTTGCAACCACTCGAAAAAAGTAGATTTACCTGCACCTGGCAAACCAACAATTACATTACGAGGTGAGCTTTTCACTTGCTCAAGGGCAGTAGGTGCTGGCTTATCCTCTGGTTTTTCTCCTTTTGTTGTTTGCTGGTAAATTTCATCACGGTTATTGCGCTCTCTATATAGTTGACGTGCTGCGGTTAAACTCATCAAAGATAGTGAAGCATCAGCTTCAGCACCATCTGCATCTTGAGAAAGTTTTTGCTCCACTACACGAGGCATGACAAATAACTCACGCAAATCCACATCTAAATTGGTGGTCATTCGTACTGTTCCCGCTTCAACCTTATGAAACCGTTGCAGCAAATAATCACGGTGTAGGATTTCATAACTTTCATCTGCTCCAGCCTGCCCTAACTTACCCTGAGCATCGATTTGATCACTAATTTCATTGAGTTTGTTAACTACTCTCCGGGGTAACTCAAAGGTGCTGGAGAAGTTCAGCTTTTGCCACTCTGCCATGACTGGCCCAACTTGCATTAACACCTGTACTACGGTGTAAAGTGCTAAACGATATACAGGGCCATATGTTTGTTGAACTGTCTGCGGACAAGGGAGACGACTAAGTATATTTTCAACAACTTCCTCAGTGGTAACGTTAGGATTGGCAATGTCCTCCAATTCCAGTAATTCATTTATTACCGCAAAGCCTCTGAGAATGTCCTCAACAGTTGCTTCACTCAATTTTTGATTAAGAAAGAAACGAGTTAAAGAGGACGATGCTGCATCTGCGGCATCCTCAACCTGATGAATGACAGGTTTCAGCCTTCTTAGCTCAGAGATTCGTCTACGAAAAGGCTCACAAAACAGGTGATCAAAAAGCTCACTATAAAATTTGAAAACCTGATTATCGATTGAAGACGACATACTGAGTTTTTATTTTATTTTGTTAATTTGGCTAAAAACTATTGTGATATCTCGCCGAGTCAGAGGTCATACAAGTAAGTATTGGGCGAATATAATGACACTGTGGGTCAATTCACGATTGGATAAACCACCACCCTTAAAACCTTGGTTTTGCGTTACTCTCGCTTCCTGCAATAAATTGCTTGCTCATAGCTAAAGTGCGTTTAAACGCAGTGAAATTCAAGATAACATACATTATGGCTGATGAGTTAAACCCCCTATCAATTCGCCAACAGTTTCACATATATCTCGAAACCCGACTTTGGCACACTGCGCGTGGAACTTCGTCCCAATTGGCGTTATCCAGGCGATCGCTCTACTCTAAGTCTAATTTTGGGTTTGAAAACACGCCCTAAGGGCGATGGAAAGATGAGAAAGCAAAATTACCCTCATCTTCCTCATTTTTACTCTTGTTATCCGAACCGTACTGCAACGGAGGAAACCTCACACCAGTTTGACGGCAGTTGCACTCAATGAAGGAACTTTTGCAACACACTGCCTCCTCAGCACTTTGCTATGTATTTGCTTACATAGTTAGGTCACTTATACATTTTTATATTAGTAGAATAAAGTCTGAATATTTTTAGTGGCAAAAGTAGAAAAAGTAATAAATGTGAGAAAATAAAAATATTTTCATGAAACATTGATTTATCTATGTGAGATGTTGTAAAATTATGCACAAAGAATATTTAATCGACTAAAATATTTCTATCTTTTGATAGTCAAATTATTGTTATAATGCCGTATTAATAAATATAAAAAATACTCATTTATACTTTTAATTTTATTGCCAGAGTTGAGATTTAATTCTCAGCTAATTTGAGGAGTAAAGACTATGAATATTGAACCCATTGCCATTATTGGGATTGGATGCCGTTTTCCAGGTGCAATCAATCCTGAAGCTTTTTGGCATCTACTCTGCAATCAAATTGACGCGATCGCACCCATTCCCACCGAACGTGAAAATCTACATTCTTGTTTTAACCCTGATGCTAGTTCATCACAGTCGCAACTCATACAAGGTGGTTTTTTAGAGCAGATCGATCAGTTTGATCCGCAGTTTTTTGGCATTGCTCCTCAAGAAGCTGTGAGCATAGACCCTCAACAAAGGCTGTTACTAGAGGTCACTTGGGAAGCCCTGGAAGATGCTTGTTTAGTCCCTCAAAAACTCTCAACAACTGCAACAGGAGTTTTTGTTGGTGTCTCTGGCTCCCATTATTATGAGTTACTTGCAGATACCCGCACAACAAATGGTTATGCCGTCACTGGTAACTTAACCAGTACCACTGCTAACCGTATTTCCTACTTACTTAACTTGACAGGGCCGAGTTTAGCAATTAACACCGCTTGTTCCTCTTCTTTAGTAGCCGTTCATTTAGCTTGTCAGAGTTTGCGTAACAGGGAATCTAGCCTAGCTTTAGCCGCAGGCGTTAACATCATGCTATTCCCTGAAATCACAACAAGCTTAAAAAATGCAGGAATGATCTCGGCTACAGGACGTTGCAGATCATTTGATGCTCAAGCCGATGGCTTTGTGCGAAGTGAGGGAGTTGGTGTTGTAGTCCTGAAGTTGCTGTCTCAAGCATTGACAGACTGTGATCCGATCTATGCAGTCATCCAGGGTAGTGCAATTAACCAAGATGGGCGCAGTAATGGGCTAGCTGCTCCTAATCTGCAAGCGCAACAGGCATTACTACGGCAAACATATCAAGATATAGGAATTTCACCCAGTTCAGTACAGTATGTTGAAGCACAAGGAACGGGAAGTTTATTAGGAGATGCCATTGAACTCAAAGCCCTGGCAACTGTTTTAGGAGAAAATCGTGCTGTTGGAGATAAATGTCGTGTTGGTTCCGTCAAAACCAACATTGGACACTTAGAAGCAACCAGTGGAATTGCTGGATTGATTAAAGTGGCGTTGTCCCTCAAGCATGGAAAAATTCCGCCGAATTTGCATTTTCAGCAGCCGAATCCGAATGTGGCATTAGATAAACTGCCATTGCAAGTGCAGCAAACCTTGGAGGCTTGGCCAAGCGATCGCCCAGCCGTTGCAGGTATAAGCGCCTTTGGCTTTGGCGGTACCAACGCTCATATAGTGATGTCAGCAGCACCCAATTTAGTTGTAGAGTCTTCTAGCATTGATCGTCCTTTACATCTGCTGATTCTATCTGCCAAAACTGAAACAGCATTGCTATCGCTAGCCCAGCGCTATCACGAATTTTTCGTTAATCATCCTCATGTATCAATTGCTAATGTTTGTTTTAGTGCTAATACTGGCAGAACCACATTTAACCATCGGCTAGCTGTGACTGGGAATTCTACAGCACAATTTGCAGAACGTTTACAGGCGTTTGCTGTATCTGGACAAGCTGCGGGGTTGGTGAGTGGTTTAGTCAAGCCAAAGAAAGTTCCAAAAATCGGATTTTTATTCACTGGCTTGATTCACGACAAACTAGAACTAGACCGCCAACTCTACGAAACTCAACCTGTATTTCGCCAAGTTATTGACCGCTGTAATGCGATCGCTCAGCCGTTGCTAGGAAAATCTCTTATTGATGTTCTTTATACCTCCACTACTGAAGAAACTGCCATCGATAGTATTAACAACTCCACGGCATTATTTGCGCTGCAAATAGCGCTTTGCGAGTTATGGAAATCTTGGGGAATTGAACCATCGGTTGTCATGGGAACAAGCCTGGGAGAGTCTGCCGCTGCCTATTTTGCTGGTATTTTGAGTCTGGAAGACGCCCTCAAGCTGTTAATTTTTGGGCAGCAGCAAGTCCAATCTCAAAGCCAGAAAGGGACGACAAGCGTCGTATTTGCAGATGAACAGCAAGTGGCAGCTGCAATTCAACCCTACGCTGACAAAGTTTTCATTGGTATCTTCGCCGAACCAGTACTGACGATTTCCGGTGAGCAACAGGCAGTTGATGCAGTTACAGATGCCTTGAAAGCACAAGGAATCAAAACAATTAAATCAAATCTACCCTATCCCTATCATTCCCCTCTGATGACATTGCTGGAGGTAGATTTTGCTCTTTGTTCGCCCAAAATTCCCATAATTTCTGGTGTCACAGGGCAACTGTCTCCTGATGCAATGACCAACATCGAGTATTGGCAGACTAACCTCCAACAACCCGTGAGGTTTTCCACAGGTATGCAAACCATGTATCAACAAGGAGTGACGGTATTTATCGAGATTGGGCCAAAGCCCAATCTATTGTCACAGGGTATTCGTTGTCTACCTGAAAGAGTTGGGGTTTGGCTTCCTAGCTTACGTCCTGGGCAATCCAGCACTCAGCAGATGTTGTCCAGTTTGGCACAACTTTATGTGTTAGGAGTACCTGTCAATTGGTTGGGATTGGATTGTGGGGATAATCGCGATCGCCTACGACTACCGACCTATCCTTTTGAGCGACAAAGCTATTGGTTTAGGAGTAGTCGTTCGTCTCAACCAAGCCATCTATCGCCACTACCTCAGCGTTCATTGATTTCTAGCTTACTTGACCGGGGAGATTCAGTAAAACAAATTGTTCAGCTTCTTGCCGAAACTGAATCATTTTCACAACAGGAGGTGCAACTCCTACCAAAACTCATCACCGCTTTAGTTCAACATCACCAGCAAGATGAACATGAATCTGTTTTGACCAGTCCAACCACAAATATAGAAATACCCATCGCTGAAGTTATTGCTCCTGAATCGAATATTGAGTTAAAGCGAGTACAACTTGCAACATCCCCAGAAACACAACAGCAACTGCTTGAAGAATATTTGACACAACAAATTGCTAAAGTGTTGGGATTAGTTCCATCCCAGCTAGATATGGAACAACCTCTGAATATTTTGGGGTTGGACTCGTTGATGTTAATTCAACTGGTAAACCGCATTAAAAAAGACTTTGCCGTAGAGTTGTCAATCGAGGCGTTATTTGAAAACATGACCTTGGTTGATCTGGCTCAACAATTACAGACCCAATTAGCGTTGTTTAAGAGCGCATCTAGTGGTGATTCTGTAATCATGACCAGCAAATCGCCTGTTGCTGTGCCTTTATCCTTTGCTCAGGAGTCATTTTACTCGCAAGTCAAACTAGACCCAAGTAATCCCTTTGCCAATCTACCCTTCACCCTACACTTTACCGGTGATCTCGATATTCCAACTTTAGAACGCAGTTTCAATGAGTTGGTGCATCGTCATGCTGCTTTGCGAACCACCTTTGATATTGCCGCAGAACAACCCACCCAAATCATTCATCCGACGATGAATCTACCATTGTCGGTGGTGGATTTGCGATCGCTCTTCCAACCAGACCAGCAAATGGTAGTACAACAGCTATCCGATCAAGAAGCTCAGCAACCATTTGATATTGCCAAAGGGCCACTTGTGCGAACCACACTGCTGAGGCTGTTGGAAAATCAACACATTCTGCTCATTACTATGCATCACCTGATTACAGATGGCACCTCTATGGTGATCTTTCTTCAGGAACTCGCAGCAGTCTACCAAGCATTTTCCCAAGGGAAACCCTCACCCCTTCCAGAATTACCGATGCAGTATGCAGACTTTGTTGTCTGGCAACGTCAGTGGCTACAAAAAGATGTACTGACAAAACTACAAAGCTACTGGCAGCAAAAACTTGCACCGCATTTGGTCGTTCCTGAAATCAAAACAGACCAGCCTCATCCTGCTATACCAAGATTGAAAGCAGCAATTTACCCCTTTCAAATATCTGAAGCATTATCAGCACAACTCAAAGCACTCAGCAAACAGGAAGGGTGTACTTTATTCATGCTTTTATTAGCAGCTTTACAGATATTAGTATGCAATTATACAGGTCAACAGAATTTTTGTATTGGCACTACCGTTGCTAATCGCAATCGAGCGGAGTTTGAATCCGTGATTGGTTGCTTTATTAACCAAATTCCAATTCAAGCGAATTTAGAAGACAATCCCACATTCCGACAGGTACTTTATCTTGTTCGCAAAACCACTTTAGAAGCACATGCTTACAGCGCTCTCCCCTTGAAACTGATTCTGGAAACTGTGCCTCTCTTAAAAACAGATAATGTTCATACCTTTCCTTTACCGATAGTGATGATTTTTCACAATGAAATTCCCTTGATGACCGAGAATATTAAACTTTCAGATTGTCTTTCTGTTCGGGGAGAAAATAGAAAATTCAGAGGAGCAAGGCGCGATTTAACTCTGCATCTGGGAGAAAGTCAAAAAAGCATCTGGGGAGAGATGGAATACGATGTTGATGTATTTTTTGAAAGTACAATCTGCACATTTCTGGATGATTGTATTGACTTACTTCAAGTCCTTGTAATTAATCCAGATATCCATTTATCAGAAATACAAGCAAGACATAAAAAAGTGACAATAAATCAATACATATTTTAATTGAAAGACAGCGTGTTTGGGAAAATACTTACTTCAGGAACAGAGAAAAATAGCTTTATGAATCTAAGACTGATATAGCTCAATTATAGAAATTAATAGCTATAAATTAAACAAGAATTACTTTCTAGCAACAATTACTAATTTCCAACCAACAAAATATCAAATGGATTTCCTAAATTTGAGCGATCGCAACAATCATTTCAACTTTTCTGGAGGCCCTGGAGCCTTACCTGAATCAGTGTTAAATGCTACTCAGGCGGCTATCAACAATGTGCCAGAAGTAGGCTTATCATTGCTAGGCATCAGTCATCGCTCCGAATGGTTACGCAATGTACTGGACGAGACTGAAGATCATTTACGCAATTTGCTCTCGATTCCCAAGAATTATCATGTTCTATTTTTACAAGGAGGTAGCAGTTTACAGTTTTCAATGATTCCCATGAATTTTTTACGTGGGAGCAGAAAAATTGCAGAGTATATTGTGTCTGGTTACTGGAGTATTAAATCTGTACCTGAAGCCAGAAAAGAAGGGCAAGTGCAGGTA
Source organism: Amazonocrinis nigriterrae CENA67 (assembly GCF_016056305.1). GTDB lineage: Bacteria > Cyanobacteriota > Cyanobacteriia > Cyanobacteriales > Nostocaceae > Amazonocrinis > Amazonocrinis nigriterrae. The sequence goes on from NZ_JAECZC010000029.1 coordinate 30,999, forward strand.
GTGTGGGATGGAAGAGATAGTGGTTATAAACGATTGCCAAAAGCTGAGGAACTTGTAGTTTCATCAGATGCTGCTTATCTACATTATGTGTCGAACGAAACGGTAGAGGGACTACAATTTTCCTATTTGCCAGGCATATCAAATGTACCCTTAATTTGCGATATGTCTTCAGATTTTTTATCTCAATCGATACCAATTGAGCGTTACGCATTGATATATGCTCATGCACAAAAAAACCTAGGGCCAGCAGGTGTCACAGTGGTGTTAATTCGAGATGATCTTGTTGACACAATTCCGTCCGATCTACACACAATGTTAGATTACCGTACCCATATTCGAGGTAAGTCAATTTACAATACCCCGCCAGTATTTGCACTATATGTAGTCATGTTAGTGACTCGTTGGCTACGCAAAGATATTGGTGGACTAGCGGCAATGGCAGAGATTAACCAAGCCAAGGCAGACACTCTTTATAAAGTGCTTGATGAGAGTGGAGGGTTTTATCAAGGCCATGCTGTTCAGGAAAATCGCTCACTGATGAATGTTGCATTTCGGTTAACCGACCCTAATTTAGAGCCTTTATTTCTCAAAACCGCAGTAGAAAACGGATTTTATGGGTTAGATGGACACCGTTCAATTGGAGGTTTGCGAGCATCACTCTACAATGCAGTCACTCAATCTGGAGTAGAGGCTTTAGCTGCATTTATGCTTGATTTCCAACAACGCTACGGTTGATGACACAGATAGTAAACTATACACAATCGAATTAAAATGTATCACGATTTATTTTCAGCAGACTCTCCACAAGAAGCGACTTTAGTTAACCTGTTACGTTATAGAACGCTACAGCAACCTTATCAAATACCATATACCTTTTTGGTAGATGGAGAAACCCAAAAAGTTAGCTTCACCTATGAAAGATTAGACCAAAAAGCGCGCGCGATCGCAGCATTGCTGCAAAGCATGAAAGCTTTTAAACAAAGAGTCCTGCTTCTGTATCCGCCTGGACTGGAATTCATTGCTGCTTTTTTTGGAAGTTTATATGCAGGTGTAACTGTTGTACCTGTATATCCACCAAGAGGTAAACAGCGGATGACAAGATTGCAAGTTATTGCAAAAGATGCAGAGGCAACTTTTGCACTCACCACCTCATCTGTAATTACTAAATTGGGAGAAAGATTCAAAGAAGAACCAGAATTAGCAGCTTTGCAATGTATAGCAACTGATGAAATTCCCCACAATTTGGCAGATGATTGGTTTTTTCCTGAAATTACTAACAACTCACTGGCACTTCTCCAGTACACATCTGGTACTACAGGAAACCCAAAAGGGGTAATGATAAATCATGACAATTTACTCTATAATTCTGCTTTAATTTATCAGGCTTTTGAGCATACATCTAACAGTCGAGGTGTAATTTGGCTACCTCCCTACCACGATATGGGGCTGATTGGTGGAGTGTTACAACCTGTATATGGTAATTGCTCAGTTACGCTGATGTCGCCAGAATCTTTCTTACAAAAACCCTTTCGCTGGCTAAAAGCTATTTCCAACTATCAAGCAACTACTAGCGGTGGCCCTAATTTTGCTTATGACTTGTGTATTGACAAGATTACTCCTGAACAACGCCAACAGCTTGATTTGAGTAGTTGGGAATTGGCTTTCAATGGTGCTGAACCTGTAAGGGCGGAAACTATAGAGAAGTTTTCAGAAACCTTTGCAGATTGTGGCTTCAAAAGGAGTGCTTTTTACCCCTGCTATGGCATGGCGGAAACAACTTTAATTGTATCTGGTGGTTTGAAAAAAGAGCCGCCAGTGATTCGCTTTGTGCAAGAACAAGCTTTGAAACAGAATTTGATTGTCACCACTACCAGCAAGGAAGATAGTAAGGCAATTGTTGGTGTTGGTCATAGAAGTTTAGACCAAAAAATTGTTATTGTTCACCCAGAATTATTAACTGAATGTCTGGATGGAGAAATAGGAGAAATTTGGGTTACAGGGCCAAGCGTGGCTGTTGGCTACTGGGAAAAACTCGAAGAGACACAACAGATTTTCAATGCTCAATTACGAGACACAAAAGAAGGGTCATTTCTCCGCACTGGAGATTTAGGATTTTTGCTTGATGGCGAACTATTTGTCACAGGTCGCATCAAAGACATGATGATTATTCGAGGGCAAAATCATTATCCCCAGGATATTGAATTGACAGTTGAGAATAGCCATCCAGCACTACGAACAAATTGCGGCGCAGCATTTTCTGTAGAAATAGAAGGTGTTGAACAGCTAGTTATTGTCCAAGAAGTAGAGCGTACTTACTTACGTCAATTGGATGTTGATGAGGTAGTTAAATCTATTCGTCAAGCAGTATCAGAACAGCACCAATTACAAGTTTATGCCATTGCCTTGTTAAAGACAGCCAGTATTCCGAAAACTTCTAGTGGCAAGATTCAGCGCCATGCTTGTCGAGTTGGATTTCTCAATGGAAGTTTGGATGTTGTTGGCAATTGGACTGCAAATATTGAACAAATAGACTTACTACAACTTCAAGCAGAAGTAAAAGACCTTGGGGAACAAGTACAAAATTCAGATGTTAATCAATCTGAAGATAATCAAAAATATCTTCAGGCAAATTTGACAGAACAAGAAATCCAAACCTGGTTGATTTCTCATCTTGCCATGTACCTGAAAATACCTCCTGATGAGATAGATATTCAAGAGTTTTTTGCTGCATACGGTTTAGATTCAGCAGTAGCAGTCAGTCTGACAGGTGAATTAGCTCAATGGATTGGCTGTGAACTGGAAATTACTCTTTTCTGGGAGTATCCCAATATCGAAACACTAGCACAGTATTTAGCAGAGAAATCTCAATTATCACAAACAACTTCTCCAGTTGTTGTTTAAAAGCAAATTTACTCAATCAACAATTTACTAACGTGAGCAAAGAAATTATTAGTAATAATCAAACTACAACAATAGGGTCAACAAAAGCATTTAAATTTAATCTTTTTGACCCTCAAGTCCGCATTAATCCTTATCCAACTTATCATCACCTCCGCTCAGAATCTCCTGTACATCGATACTTTGTTGGGGGTGATTGGCTGGTTTCGCGCTATGTTGATGTGAAAGCAGTTTTGAGAAGTGGTTATGTTCGTAGTCAAGACAAACCAAAATCCATACAAGAAAGAAACCAATATCTGCAAGACAAGGGAAAAAATTTGAATACCCTTGCCCAAACTACCAGCAAATTTTTATTTTATATGGATCAGCCAGACCATACTAGATTACGTAATTTGGTAATGAAAGTTTTTTCTTCTGTAATTGTTGAGCGTATGCGTCCCCAGATTCAGGAGATTGTGAATGAATTGCTCGACAAAGTTCAGCATCAGGGAAGTATGGACATTATTGCCGATTTTGCCATTCCACTTCCTGTTACAGTGATTAGTAGGCTATTAGGAATACCGAAAGAAGATCAAGATCAGCTTAATCAATGGTCTAATGTCTTGGCTCGTATTTTGGACTCGCTAGTTTCACTAGAAGAATTTCAAGCCATGAATGAGGTTACAGAAGCGTTTAAGGAGTATTTACGCACTCTGATTGCCAAACGGGAAAAACAGCCACAAGCAGACTTGATTAGTGCTTTAATAGCAGTTAAAGAGCAGAGTGACAGGTTAAGTGAAGAGGAACTATTAGCAACTTGCATCATGTTATTTGCAACAGGTGAAGAAAGCACAGTAAATACCATTGGTAATGGAATGCTGGCATTATTAAATCATCCTGACCAAATAGAACAACTTAAAACAGAACCGACAAAGATCCAAACTGCGGTAGACGAAATACTTCGCTACGATAGCCCAGTTCAGACAACAACTCGCATTGCTACTGTTAACTTTGAAATAGGTAATCAAACAATTCAAGCAGGTGAAAAGGTAGTTCTTTGCTTAGGGGCTGCTAACCGAGATCCAGCCCAATTTCCAGATCCCGATCGCTTAGATATTAATCGAAATCCTAATCCCCATGTTGCTTTTGGTGATGGTATTCATTATTGCTTAGGGGCTGGGCTAGCACGTATTCAAGCGCAAATTGCAATTAACACACTTGTTCAAAAATTTCCTGATTTAAAGTTAGCTTCAAATCAACTAGAATGGCGGAAAAACGCTGTATTACGTGGCTTGAAGGCTCTTCCTGTAAGTTTTACTTGCTAAGTAATTTCTATCGATTTGAGGTATTTACAGGAGATATGTACAATGGAGCCGATCGCTAATACAAATAAAACCCAAAAATTAGGTATTCAAAAATCTATTAGATTCAACCCTTATGACCCAAAATTTCAGGCGAATCCCTATCCCTTCTACCACAACCTTCGCCTTGTTGAACCAATACATCAGAGCTTCACGGGTATGTGGGTCATAACTCGCTATGCTGATGCTAAGGCAGTTTTGCGCGACTCCCGCTTTTGTGTCAATAAAATGCAAAAAAATGTGAAACAAAAAAGCCATTCTCTAGAGCAACGAGATTTTAATACCCTTGCACAAGCCATTGACAAATGGTTAATATATTTAGACCCGCCTGAGCATACTAGGTTGCGAGGATTAATTAGTAAAGCCTTTTCTTCTACAAGCGTCAATTTTCTACGTCCCCAAATTCAAAAAATTACTGATGAATTGATTAGCAAAGTTCGGCACAAGGGCTTCATGGATATAATATCCGAATTTGCTTGCCCATTACCTTGCAATGTTATTGCTGCAATTCTGGGGATACCTGTTGAAGATTGGTTGCAGCTGTATCATTGGTCTGACAAACTGTCTAATATTTTAGATCCGCTCAGTTCTCTGGAAGACTATGAGCAGATGAATACAGTTGCACTGGAATTTACAAATTACTTTAAAAGCTTAATTGCACAACGCCAAAAAAGCCCGCAACAGGATTTGCTGAGTGCATTGATTACAGTTAAAGAGCAGAACAACAAACTCAGTGAAGACGAAATTATCTCCGTTTGTATGCTACTGTTCCTAACAGGTGAAGAAACCACAGTCAATCTGATAGGTAATGGTATGCTTGCTCTATTAAGTCACCCAGAGCAGATGCAACAGATTAAGACACAACCAATGCTTATTCAAAGTGCTGTGGAAGAAATCCTACGTTATGATAGCCCAATTCAAATTACTACACGAGTAGCAACTGAAGACATTGTTATAGATGATGTAACTGTTCGATGTGGTGAGAAAGTTTTGGTTGTTTTGGGAGCTGCAAATCGCGATCCTGCACAATTTCCTGAGCCAGATTGCTTTGATATTACACGAGTTAATAATAATCATTTAGCTTTTGCTGATGGTATTCATTATTGTTTGGGTGCAGCATTAACGCGGATTGAAGCTGAAATTGCTATTAATACACTTATTCAACAATTACCTGACCTGAAGCTATCACAAGATCAGCCTGAGTGGCGAAATAAAGTTGCTTTTCGCAGCCTCAAGGCTCTCCCCGTTACTTTCACGCCAGCAGTTCCAGTATAAATCAGCCCCCACATTCTAAGGGTGGAGATGCGTTACATTTGTAATTCGGGAAAATCTGCTGAGGCTTAACATCAACTCACTAGAGTAACATTTATGACTACTAGTGAGGCTGTGTATTATGTTTAAACTTCTGTCAGTTACTTTAATCGCCGCTACCGTTTTAGTAGTCTCAACCAATAACTCAAACATCAGTTTGGCTGGAACTTGTGCTTCTAAGTGTGGGCCAAAGCCAATTCAATTTACACCAGGGAAACATATCCGCATTCAAGTAGTAAATAAGACACCACATCTGATTCAACTGCAAAAACCCTCCGGTACTAACACTATTCCTTTGAAGGCGGGACAAGAATTACAGATGGAACAGATAGAGGGTACTGAGCCAAATACATCGCTGGTCTTCTGGAATGAAGACGGTTTTTCACTACAAGCTATTATCTCGAAACCCGACTTTGGCACACTGCGGGTAGAACTTCGTCCCAATTGGCGTTATCCAGGCGATCGCTCGTTATATATTATGGATGATGGTAAAGTGAACATATTTTAAAAGTTAGGAGTTAGGAGTTAAGAGTTAAGAGTTATGAAACAACTTTTTAATTCAAGACTCATAACTAAAAACTCCTAACTACAAACTCCTAACTTTGATGGTGCTAGATCAACCTGTATCTGAAATCTCCAAACCTCGTAGGCGCTTACCAAATCAACGCTGGCAAATTTACCCACAAAAAACAGAATTTGCTCAACATTTGGCAAATTTGACAAATCTTTCACCCATTGTCAGCCAGTTGTTGATTAATCGGGGTATAGAAACACCAGAACAAGCACAAGCATTTTTAAATCCAGAGTCTTTGAGCTTACCTTCGCCGTTAGAAGAATTCCCAGATTTGGCGCTGAGTGTGGAGTTGTTGCAAAATGCGATCGCTTGCCAAGATAAAATTGCTATCTGTGGTGACTATGATGCTGATGGCATGACTAGCACCGCTCTGTTATTGCGTAGTCTGCGGACTTTAGGTGCTAAGGTAGATTACGCTATCCCCAGTCGGATGCACGAAGGCTACGGTATTAACAAACGCATTGTTGAAGAATTCCACAGCGAAGGTGTAGGACTGATTTTAACTGTAGACAATGGTATTTCAGCATTTGAACCAATTGCCAGAGCTAGAGAACTTGGACTCAAAATAATTGTCACAGATCACCACGACATCCCCCAAAAATTACCCCCAGCTAACGCCATCCTCAACCCCAAACTGATAGCAGAATCCTCACCTTATCGCGGTGTTGCTGGTGTTGGTGTTGCATATATCTTGGCGGTGTCTTTAGCACAACAATTAGGAGAGACTAGAGGCTTAATCCAGCCGATGCTAGCACTGTTTACACTCGGAACCATCGCAGATTTAGCTCCTTTGACAGGTGTCAACCGCCGCTGGGTAAAACGCGGTTTAAAGCATTTACCTAAATCCAATTTAGCAGGTGTGCAAGCGTTAATTCAGGTAGCTGGCGTGCAGGCGAGGGAAGAGGAGCAGGGGAGCAGGGGAGCAGGGGAGTAATCCAAAATCTAAAATCCAAAATTCAAAATCGCTGAAGCCTGAGGATATCGGGTTTCGTCTGGGGCCGCGCATTAATGCTATTGGTCGGATTGGTAATCCTCAAACTGTGATTGAATTGCTGACTACGGATGATATTGGTGTTGCATTGGAAAGAGCAATGCAGTGTGAGATGACTAACGCTAGTCGTCAGCAAATGTGTGAGCAAATTGAACTTGAAGCGATCGCTTATGTAGAAACTGAATTTATTACCACTTTACAGCAAGACCGAGTGTTAGTTGTTGTCCAACCAAATTGGCATCACGGCGTTATTGGTATTGTCGCCTCGCGCTTGGTGGAACGCTACGGTGTGCCAGTGTTCATTGGCACTTATGAAGATGATCAACAGATTCGCGGTTCAGCACGAGGAATTCCTGAGTTTCATGTGTTTGCAGCTTTAGAATCTTGTCAGGACTTGCTCGGTAAATTCGGTGGACACAAAGCTGCTGGAGGATTTTCTTTACCAGCTGAGAATTTACCAGCTTTGCGATCGCGTTTGTGTGAATTTGCTAACCAATGTCTAGAACCCCAACACCTCAAGCCGCTACTGAAAATTGATGCTGAAGTTAATTTTGATCAAATTAATCAGCAACTTTATCAGCAACTAAATACTCTCCACCCCTGTGGTATCGACAACCCTGATCCAATATTCTGGACAACTAATGTGCAAGTTGTTGAACAACAAATTGTAGGTAAAGGACACATCAAGCTGACACTTAGCCAAATTATCAATGAACAACAGTATAAAATTAAAGCGATCGCCTGGCGTTGGCGCGACTATTTCCCCCTACCGCCGCAAGTGGATGTCGCTTACAAGCTGCGAGAAAATAACTTTAACGGTGAAACCACCATCGAGCTAGAGTTAATAGGTGTCAGACTGCCAAATAGCTATACCAAAGAGTCTATCCACCCAAAACTAATTTCTCAGTCTCACTTATTTTATGCTTCGCCATCTCAACCGTTAAGAACCAAATTTCAGTACAACCAACGGCAGTATACTTGTGGCATCTATCAAAACGCTTGTTTACCAGAACTCAGAATTAAAAATCCTGAAGGCAAAGTCTTAGTCATGCACCCAGGACGTACAATCGGTTTACTGGGTACTCATCGAGAAGACGCCATAGAGGTTAATATTTCCCAACCTCAATATGACAGTATTATCCAAGCTGCTATGCAGGCGTTATCAGTGCTAAGTGAGGAGTTAGGAGTTGGGAGTTAGGAGTTGGGAGTTTTTAATTAACTTCTTGCTCTTAACTCTGAACTTTTAACTCCTCACTCAGAACTCTTAGAGGTTGCCGTTGCGAAATGCCAGTACAAAGATTACCGCTGGGCCAGCAAGGACAATTAGTGCCACAGACAATAGTTGGAAAATTACTTCCCAGTTGATGCTGCTAAAAACGTTTAGAAATTCAAACAAGGCTAATAACATTGTCCTTTTTATCCTCCCAATTGCTTTAAAAATTGATAACTCAATTGCAAAACCCGCAATTGATCATATCCGGGGATCGGCTGTTACATTTAATTTACTTAACAAAATTATAGGAAAAAACATAAAATGGCAAACTGGCAATGTGTCAAGCAATGTGGAGCCTGCTGTCATCTTGACCCCGCAGAACGTCCAGATTTGGATGAGTATCTCTCACCAGTAGAATTAGAACAGTACCTCAGCATGGTAGGCGAAGACGGATGGTGCGTTAACTTCGACCATAGCAGCAGAGAATGCCGCATCTATCCAAATCGCCCGCGTTTCTGCCGTGTGGAATCAGAGACATTTCAGGATATGTACGGCATTGAGCCTGAAGAAC
>NZ_JAECZC010000029.1:40247-40474 GCF_016056305.1 Amazonocrinis nigriterrae CENA67
CTGAATACCAGCCAGAACTAAAAGACAGCACCGAATCTAACTTAACTACTGCAACCGTTGAACAACTCCAGCCTGTAGTTGCTGATAGTCCAAAAAAGCAAGAATCAGCAGCGGTAATTTTTGGTACTACCTTCATCACTATATTTCTTGCAGAGATTGGAGATAAAACTCAGTTATCCACTCTGTTAATGAGCGCACAATCTCATTCGCCGTGGGTAGTGTTTTGT
>NZ_JAECZC010000029.1:40949-42612 GCF_016056305.1 Amazonocrinis nigriterrae CENA67
TAAAAGCGATCGCGGCTGTCGGATTTGCCATCCTCGCCGCGCGCTTGCTGTTGTTCAGCAATGAAGCATCGCCTGATTCTGAAGAAAGCTGAGATCAACAAGAATAAGCAGAAAAAACAATGCCTACCAGTTGAGTCTATCAGTCTGGTAGGCATAAATTTTGGTATGAGCGATCGCTTGCTTAAGGGACTGACAAATAAAAAACATTCTACTGTTTACAGTTATCAGTCATCAATCAGCAACTTCAACCAGGATGATTTACTTGTTGAAGTTCCCTAAAAATTAAACCTGCTGCCGCCAGCACCAGTTTAACAAAGCACAACCCGCCATTAGTTTTATTGCTTCTAGTACAAAATAACTGCTGTGTAATAAATTCATCTGCGCTGGAATTCCAGATGCAGCTTCAAAGAAGTTCAGATGAGTTCCAACAGCGCACATTTGCGGAGTTAAGAAATAGGTATCTAACAAAGCTATAGCTAACAACATTACCGATAAAACAATGCTGTTAAGACTCCAGCTAGATAGGCTTTTTCTCAAAGCTAGTACGCCAGTCAATACTACAGCAGCAGATAATAATTCGATGCGATTAAAATTCCAAAAAATCGCATAACCTGCTGTAGTAAAACTTGCTTGGCTCATCATCCCGGAAAAGTAAAGACTAGGCATAATTACCCAATCTAAAACCACACTAGCACTCAACCAAAAGCCCAAAGTGAAGATGACAGCAGTCTGCCAAATTGGTCGCTTGAATTCAACTGTAGAAAGAGTATTCATAAGAATAATTGCCTGTGTTGTATTTTTAGTTTCTAACTTCAAGAGTTGTTTTGACAACACATGTCAATTATCTTTTACAAAACAGTTATAACCTCAAAAAGTAATGATTATTATCTTTTCGATGTATTCATACTAAATATTAAATTTTTTATCTAAATATTTAAAATAATCAAATAAATTGTGATATTTATTAATATTAGGGTAGGTATTTAAACTAACAAATAACCGTGTTGAAGCTGATTGAAAACTGTTATACTATTTAACTCGGTCATCTGGGTAGAGCAATGCGGCTGTTGACTTTATTAGGCAGTGCGATCGCAACCATAGCGATGATGCAAGGGTATGCTTTTCAGCCGAGTCGAGCAATTCAGTTGCAAGATGGCACAGTGTATTTTGCCCAACCACCGCGACTTGTTGGCGCAGTCACTACCTACAACGATGTTTATGTGTGGGGTGCAACTTACTATTTTACGGTTAGCTTGCCAGACAGTGCAGGTGAACCATTGCAAAAGATCACGATTAACCAGCGTGAGGGAGTAGACTACGTTCGTTTTCGCCTCAAAGACAGTTTTGCTTTTGAAGGTAGTCGTTCCCACAAAGGGCAGAGGTTAGGATTGAAAGATGCCACAAGCGATAGGAAAAAACAAACCCTATCGCTAACATTTGATCCACCAGTATCACCTGGTAAAACTATCACAATCGCTCTAAAGCCTGTACAAAATCCAACAGTTGCAGGAGTTTATTTATTTGGAGTTACAGCTTTTCCAGCAGGTGAAAAATCTCACGGTCAATTCCTGGGTTTTGGAAGGCTACAATTCTACCGTCACAGTAATTTATTTTATGGGTGGTGATTAGTGGGGAGATGGGGAGATGGGGGGCTTCGGGGCCC
>NZ_JAECZC010000029.1:42903-108953 GCF_016056305.1 Amazonocrinis nigriterrae CENA67
CCTCTGGGGTTGGGGGGCAATGAGGGGGAGAATAAGTAAACCAATTCCCAATTCCCAATTCCCAATTCCCAATTCCCAATTCTCCATACCCTAATTTACTTTTCATTGAATGTCCAAACACCATCATCCCAATCAAAATCTGTTGGAGGTGATTGCATCCAATGCTGACAACGTAGAAGATGCAACATTGCAGCTTTGTCTTGATTGTCAGCTGCCAACACTTTGGCAAACTCACGTCTGGCAAGGTTAAAATCGCGTTTGAGGTAATACTCACGACCTTTGTGATAATGTTCAATCACTTGCATTTTTTCGCTACTAATTGGCTCAGAACGCAAACCGACTAATTCATATATAGATACTGGCTCATTTCTACCTTTGACGCGAATATAATCTAGTTCCCTAGCCCAAATATTTTCTTCACAAGGTTGAAAAGTGTTTTGACTTATAACGATGTCACAACCGTATTGTTTACTGATACTTTCTAGTCGGGAACCAAGATTAACACCATCGCCAATGGCAGTAAATTCCATCCGCTTACTAGAGCCAATATTGCCACTAATAACGATATCGGAATTAATGCCAATACCAATATTAATTCTGGGTTTATTAGCTGCGTGACGACGTTGATTAAATTCGTGTAAGCGATGGCGCATTTCTATAGATGTTTGTACTGCCATCCAAGCATGTTCTTCCAATGCCAGAGGGGAACCAAACACAGCCATAATGGCATCGCCGATGTATTTATCAAGTGTGCCTTTATGTTTAAAAACTGCCTCTACCATCGATTCAAAATATTCATTGAGCATACTCACCACTTCTTCAGCTTCTAAGTTTTCTGTCAAAGTGGTGTAGCCTCGAATATCAGAAAATAAAATGGAAACTTCTTTGCGATCGCCTCCTAGTTTAGCGTCATCTAGTTTTAATAATTCTTCAGCTAATTCCTGGGTCATGTAGCGGTACATCGTACTCTTGAGCCGCTTCTCATCGCTGATATCTTCCATGACAACCAGTGCGCCCCGGACTTGCTGCGGATCGCTGGCATCAGCAATGGAGTTAATGGATAAATTAATACTGTGTTGTTCTGAGCTACTACTGACGAGTGTACGGTCAGGATAATATTGCTGGCGGCGTTTCGAGTTATTACCGCATAAAGCATCATGACACCATTTGCTAAAGTTGCCTTCTTTAATGGCGATCGCATCACTAATCAATTTACCTTCTAAACGGTCTTCTGGCTCCAGCCCTAACAAGCGTTTGGCGCTTTCATTGGCGGCGATAATTAACCCAGATTTATCAGTGGAAATCACACCATTAGAAAGACTACGCAAAATGTCCCGCTGCATTTGTTCTTGTTGCTTGACAGTGGCAAACAACTGTGCATTGTGCAATGCTACCCCCGCTTGAATATTAAAAGCTTCCATGAACTCTTCATCATTGCGGTCAAAACTAGCGCAGAAGCAATCGGGAGCTTTCGGCCAATTAGCCGGGTCATAATGAGGAAAATCCCCTGACTTTTTTTTATTTACTAGTTGGGTAACACCAATTAATTCTTGGTCGGCGTTATACACTGGCATACAAAGTAAGCTACAAGTGCGGTAGCCATTTTGTTGGTCAAGTTGTTTAGCTGTTTCTGAGTCAGGATGGTCATATAAATCAAAGGGAATATTCAACTTTTTGCCAGAAGCAGCAACGATACCAACAACACCTTTACCGATGGGTACTCGTAACTCTTTGGTAGAACCATCGTCTTGGGTGATCTTTGTCCACAATTCATTTTTATCACGGTCTATCAGCCATAGAGTACTGCGATCAGCATTCATTAGTTCTTTGGCTTCGTCCATCACCCGCTTTAAGGTATCTTCCAAGTCAAGACTGCTTTGACTTAAAGATTTAATCGCCTTCATCAACGCTGCTACGGCCCTTTGTTTTTGAGTCGCTACATAAAACGAGCGCGATGATTCTAAAATCAAGCAAATTGAGGGAGCAAATTCTTGAAATAATTGTTCATCAGCCCTGGTAAAGCCTATGGTATCAATGCGCTCTGAGAGTGGAGCCTCTGGATTATTTAAGGATTTTAATTTATTGAGTAATTGCACTACCGCTACTAACCGTCCTTGTTCATTGAGTAGCGGCAAAGCTAGCATTGTGTAGGTGCGGTAGCCAGTTCTTTTTTCTTGTTGTTGAGCAAATACTGAACGCGGGTCGTCATAAAAATCAAAAGGAATATTGATCACTCGTTGGAAAGTGGCGACTTCACCAGCAATGCCTTTATCGGCAGGGACACGAATTTCTGGAGAGCGATCGCCTTCTCCCTCAGCTACAATTGACCAGAGTTCTTGTTTTTCTTCATCTAATAAAAATATAGTTGTCCTGTCTGCTCCTAATAATTCTCCAGTTTTCAAGGTAATTGAGTGCAACATTTCTTGCAGTATTGTCTCAAATCCTTGAGAATCGAGCATTGACAGAGTTTGATGAACAATATGTAATTTTTGCTCAACTTCCGTGACAACCTGTTTAAACGTATCCTGAGTCAGGGGAGCAAGAAACGTGGAAATAGTTCCCTTTCTTCTGGCAAGAGCGCCCACAGGAGCAGAAGTTGGTTGTAAGTGGTGATTTTCTTGGTTGTGATCACCAATAATTAAATCAGCAGTCTCGCCAAAATTACGTTTATGCACTGACATAGGTAATTTTTGATATAACAGGTTTAAATGTTAAGTATTTTTAACAATGTCATGAAATTTATCTAAGTGTTGCTTTTAGCAACAATCGATTGACACTAACCACAGTTTAATCGCTTGTTAAGCTAGCGTCATCCTGCGCCAGTACTTGTCTTTCCCAATGCTTAGTTTGCAATGAGAGTTGGGGATGATAGACAAATCTAGTCAGTGTTATTGCCTTGTTCTATACCTGAAAAAATGTGAAAATCAAGGGATAATACTAATTTGGGTAGATGTCAGCAATAAATACTTCTCCCCAGATTCTCTTGCTCAGTTGTAGCCACCTGAAAGTGAAATAACCCAATCGATACACCCAGACCAACAGATGCCAAATAGCGGCAGAAATATCAACTCATATGAAGTTATTTCTTAGCAGCATCAAGTTAATGGCTTGATGGTAAATTGTAGGTAAAATTCTTTTCCATTATTATAGATGCACCACTGAGAGTCAAACTGCGATCGCTGCTAGAGCGCACATATCACCAGCCCACATAGCCATTACCTACTTGACTGGCTATGCTTGTGGGGTTACTGTTATACATAGTTCCCAAAAATCGTGCTAAACTAACAATTTGCTGTTCTAAGTCAAAAAATTGCTAGAGTCCAGAAGGTAAAAGACTTCAAGTGATTTGATTTTGACTGTCATACATGACCCATTGCCCTATTCAACTGACGAATTATATCAGTCAGGATGTTCCCCTGTGTCAAGCGAGGAAAAGCATTTAGGGGATAGGGTTTTTAATGTGCAGTTAGTTTAATCCATAAACTGTAAGAGGCTTTGCTAGTCGCGTGGCAGAGATTATGGTTTCAGGGTGCTATCAATAAATCACTTTTAGTAATTCAAAGACAGGTAAGATGCCTGAGCTAGCACGATTATAAAGTTGTGTAACAAATTTGAGACTGCTGCATAAAACCTAGATAACAGCCGTAAGTATAAATGGAGCAACAAAATTCTTTTAAAGAAAGTCTCCCCATTTCTAACATGCTGTTTGGTTTGATGGATTGGTAGCAATTCATTTTCAAATCTTTGACTCTATTCCTGTGTTTTGCAAGAGGTAACTTGAATATGACTAACATATTAGAGCTAGCGAACAATTTGGGTGAGAATGAGACGGGAATCTTCGCCAGCGATCCAGGCGAGCCATGGCCTTTAATCGGTAAGCTCAAAAAAAAGCTAAAAAAAAAGCTATCTACTTCAACACAAGAAACTCCTAATCAGCCTGAAGAACTATTTAACCCCAATCAGCCTGAACAGAACCCATCTAACAGCCCCAACAATCTCCTCATATCACTCCAGTTCATCTCCTGGCTTTATAAAGCTATTAAACATCAGTCTCTCTGGTGGCAGAGATTAAGTTGGGCATAAGGATTTTCATCACAAGTGATAAATGAACGCAGTTTTTTCTAAATACAACTTGGTAGTTTTAGATAAAAGGCAAATTTTGAAATGACTCAAAGCGGCAAAGGTTGCTCTTTACAACTAGGTTTAGCAAGTTCTCTAGCAACTGCTGGAGCATTAACCCTTGGCATTACCTCTTTTTTAGCAAATTCTGCCTTTGCCCAGAGTCTCATCACTCCTGATCAAAATTTAGGAACTGAAAACTCTCAAGTTATCAAAAACTACCTTGGTAATCCTACTGAAGCTCTTACGGGCGGGGCAACTCGTGGTAACAATCTCTTCCACAGTTTTCAAGAATTCAATGTTAAAGAGGGACGCTCAGCTCTTTTCTTGATTCCCAACAGTAATATACAGAACATTCTAGTCAGAGTTACGGGTAGTAACCGCTCAGAGATTCTAGGCAAGCTTGAGACTTCTGCTGGTTCTAATGCCAATTTATTTTTGATCAATCCCAACGGAGTCATCTTTGGGCCGAATGCCACACTAAATGTAGGTGGTTCATTTGTGGCTAGTACAGCTAGTGGTATCAAGTTTGCCGATGACACCGTTTTTAGTGCAACTGCTCCCCAAACAACACCTTTACTGACGGTGAGTGTACCGCTTGGTTTGCAGTTTGAGAGGATTGGGGGAGAGATTAATCTACAGGGGAAACTAGAAGTCCCAACAGGTAAAACTCTAGCGTTAGTTGGGGGTAATGTCACTCTAGATGGTGGCAATGTCAACCTACAGGCCAATCTTTACAATCTAAAAGCACCAAATGGTCAAATCGCATTGGGAGGTATTCTTGGAACAGGAACAATAAGACTGAATTTAGATAGCAATAACCAGCTTTTGAACTTTCCTAATGATGTAGCTTTAGCAGATGTATCTTTCATAAATCAAGCTCGAATTAGTGTTAGTGGAGAGGGCGGTGGTTACGTTCAGCTACAGGGAAAACGTATCACGCTTAATGATGCGTCAGAAGTTTTTGCAGATACTGATGGAAGTCAAAACGGTAGAGGAATTTATATTCAGACAGAGCAGTTAACTCTTCAAAATGGGTCGCAAGTAAAAGCTTCTGTTCGTGAAAATGCGACTGGTTCTGGGGGAAGTATATTGGTGAGGGCAACTGACTCTGTACAAGTGAGCGGAACAATACCAAGGGGAAAGTACAATCAGGGTAATCCTAGCGCTTTTTTTACTAACACTTTTGCTTATGGTAGGGCGGGCAGCCTAACCATTGAAACGGGAAAGTTAATTGTTGAGAATGGAGCAAACATATCAGCTAGTACTCAACCCAATAGCCAAGGAAAAGGGGGAAATTTAGAAGTTACCGCCTCAGAGTTTGTAAAACTAAGTGGCTTTTCAGCTTTTAACAACCCCAACGGATTGTTTGCTCAGACTCGAGGTAGTGGAGACGCAGGTTCCTTGACCATCACAACTCCTGCATTGATTGTTCTTGATGGATCAGTAGTAGCAGCTGGTACTATTAGGAACAGTAGTGGCGATGGGGGAACTCTGACTGTAAGCGCTTCTGACTATGTGGAATTGAGCGGAACAGCACCAAATGGTTTTCCTAGTGGCTTGTATGCGCGGAGTCAAGGTAGCGGAGATGCTGGTTCTGTGTACATTACCACAGGGAAGTTGATTGCGCGGGATAATGCTCAAGTAACCGTAGGTGCCTTGGGAGTAGGGAATGCAGGCAACTTGGAAATTACAACCCGTGAAATCCTTTTAGATAGTAAAGGACAACTGGTTGCTAGAACCACATCAGGTGATGGGGGCAATATTAATTTGCAATTAGAGAACTTGTTGCAGTTACGCAATAATAGTCAAATTCTGGCTGATGCTGGTGGTGGTGGAAATGGGGGCAATATTACCATCAATATTCCTAATGGCTTGATAGTTGCTGTTCCAGAGGAAAATAGTGACATCAGGGCGAATGCTGACGCTGGTAAAGGTGGCACAGTCAACATTGATGCTTTTCGTGTCTTCGGCATCCAACCTCGTGAAAGTCTGACCGAGTTGAGTGATATTACCGCTAGTTCTGAATCTGGGCCACAGGGCAATATCGTAATTAACACCTCCGATCTTGAACCTAGGCCAGAATTAATCAATTTATTACCAAACCAACCTGTTGAGCCTAAAGTATCCCAAGTATGTCAAGCAGGCACAGCACAAAAGAAAAATAGTTTTACCATCACTGGTCGTGGTGGCTTACCAGCCAATCCCACTGAAGCCCTCAACACTGATGCTGTTCTCACAGATTGGATTACTCTCGACAAAGTTGCAGAAACTTCCTCTGGTGTAACTAGAGAGAAAAATTCTACTAATCCCAGCCAGGCAAACATTGTAGAAGCTACAGGCTGGGTAATCAATGCTAAAGGAGAAGTTGTACTCACTGCTAATGCACCTACTGGCACGATGCATAATTACTGGCAAAAGTCAAGTAACTGTAGTTTGCCTCAATAGGGGAGCAGGGGAGCAGGGGAGCAGCAAAGAGGCTTTTAAGGTTTATGCACAAATAGTAGAACAATTAGTTGTTAGTCGTCAGTTGTCAGCTGTCAGTTGTGATTCTCTGTATCTCCTCATCTCCTCATCTCTCCTTCACAGTGCTTACGCTTCACTAAAAGCGCTACAAATATGGTATATGCTAAAAGCACAAAAGCTATAAGCTGTCTCACTGTTTTATGCCGCAGTATACATCTGGCAACAACTGGGATTTTTTGCGCCAGTTTGTTACCTTGTTGGCAATTATCGGCGCTTTCGTTGTTAATGTGCTATCAAATATTTCTCCGCTCAATGGACTCACCATAGGAGAAATTTCCAACAGTTTGTTCAATAATGTTCTGATTATCCCTGCTAACTATGCCTTTGTGATTTGGGGACTGATTTATCTAGGATTATTCGCCTTTGGAATCTACCAGTTTTTACCTAACCAGAAACACGATTTAGATTTACGCAAAACAGGTTACTTGTTGGTAATTGCCTGTGTTGCTCAAAGTGTCTGGGTGTATCTTTTCCTCTCCAGACTTTTTGGACTTTCTGTAATTGCAATGCTCTTGATTCTACTACCTCTAATTGGTATTTATCTGCAATTAGGGATTGGAAATAAGTATGTACCTCGTGAGAAGAAGTGGTGTGTTGACTTTCCCATCAGCATTTATCTGGGCTGGATTAGCGTTGCAACTATTGTCAATGTAGCGTGTGCTTTATATTTTCAGAAGTGGAATGGATGGGGAATCTCTGCTGAAGTTTGGACTGTGATTATGTTTTTGGCGGCTTTTTCAATTGCAGCAATGATTTGCATCCAACGTCAAGATATAGCTTACACAGGAGTAATAGTTTGGGCACTGGTTGCGATCGCAGTTAAGCACTGGAACAATTCTCTACTGAGGAATGTAGCATTAATTTTGGCAATTGTGCTTGCTGCGATCGCCACAGCTATAAAATTACGTAATCGACATGACTATTGACTATTGTTAAATATCAACTGTTGTGCAGTACCATCATCGATAAACCTCTGTTCATCAACACCTACTAGTTCCACAATTATTTCACGCGTTGCAGGTGCAAAGTTACCCTCTCTTGCTGAAATCTCAACAATGGTTTGTTGTCCTTGTGTAATAACTTGGTAAGTTGTTGTACAGAAGGCTCCCGTTTGATACTCGAAAGTATGACCGTCATCTTCATAAAGTGTAAACTCACCTTTACCCCTCCAAATCCTTAACCTCATTTGGTCTACAGGACGTTCATCTGTATATTGCATTACTGGGGCCATGGGAATAATTGCACCAGCACGGACATATAATGGCATTCGTTCTAGGGTTGCGTGTGCCAGGATGTGAGTTGGCCCTGTAAAAGTATCACCACTCCACCAATCGTACCAGCAACCTTCAGGCAAATACACAGCACGGTGTTCAACGCCTGGACGGTAAATTGGTGCTGCTAATATTGACGAACCAAGCATTACTTGGTCAGCTAGAGTATGGGTCTTGGGGTCATTGGGGAAATCATACAATAAAGGGCGCAGAATTGGCGAACCAGTGGTTGCAGCTTGCCAAAAAAGAGTGTAAATGTAGGGTAGTAGCTGGTAACGCAATTCAATGTACTCACGGCAAATTTTTTCGATGCGATCGCCAAATACCCAAGGTTCATGCTGTGCTGTAGTTAATGCTGAGTGTCCGCGCATCAACGGATAAAGTATTCCTACCTGCATCCAACGAGCAAATAGTTCCGCCGTAGCGTTACCTGCAAACCCCCCAATATCAGCACCTACAAAACCAACCCCCGATAGGCCCAGATTACACAGCATTGGTAGAGACATTTCTAAGTGTTCCCACAGAGATTGATTGTCTCCTGTCCATACTGCTGACCAGCGCTGAATACCAGCGTATCCAGAGCGTGTCAAGATAAAAGAGCGTTCTGTCGGACGAGATTTTTTAGCTGCCTGATAAGATGCCTGTGCCATCATTAACCCATACAAATTATGGGTTTCAGCGTGAGTTGTTTTCTCATCAGTCGGCCCTTGTAAAGCATCAAGAGGAAACGAAACCTTGTTACCAGGGTCGCCGAATGGACGGTCATCAAGTGCGGGTTCATTCATGTCATTCCAGATACCAGCAACACCAATATCTGTAAGGCTGTTTTGCCAACTTTCCCACCAACTCTGAACTTCAGGACGCAGGAAATCAGGAAAGACAGCTTTATCAGGCCAAACATAGCCGTGAAATAGTTGACCATTGGTATTACGGATAAAATAGTCGTTTTTTAAACCTTCGTCGAAGACTTTGTAATCTGCTTCTGGTTCATACTTCACTCCTGGATCAACAATTGTCACTACTTTGAAGCCATCTTGCTGAAGTTCTTTGATTAATTCTTGAGGGTGAGCAAATCGCTTGGGACTCCAGGTAAAAACCCGGTAGCCATTCATATAGTCAATATCAAGATGGATAACATCACAGGGAATGTAGCGTTGACGAAATTCATCGGCTAGTTTACGTACTACGTCTTGTGACTCGTAACTCCAGCGACACTGATGATAACCTAGCGCCCATCGGGGTGGTAAGGGCATTTGTCCGGTTAGCTGAGTGTAAGTCTGAAGAATTTTTGCGGGTTCAGGGCCATAAATAATATAGTAATCTAGTTCACTTCCTTGAGTTTCCATCCGCCAAACTCCAGGTTGTTCTGCACCTAAATCAAATCGGCTCCAAAAAGTCGTATTGAAGAAAAATCCATAACCCAATCCCGGACGCAACGCTATAAAAAAGGGAATCGTCTGATACATGCTGTCTGTCATGATTCCATAATCAAGGGCATCAGATGTCCAGTTGGTTCTGACTTTTGAGCGCTGATCGAGTAAACCAGTGGGTTCACCGAAACCATAGAAGTGTTCGTCTGCTTCTATTTGTTTCCATCCAGCAACAGCACCAGTCCGCCATCCCATTCCTAAGTCTGCATCCTGAGCAAAGGGCTGTCCTGCTGAGTCGAAACACTGGATACGACATGGATTGCGGGACACGACAATGCACAATTGCTCGGTTGTAATTTCTATAGCCTCTGCTTTTTCTCGCACCTCAAACGGCACTATAGACCATTGTTCATCCGCCTGTGCCACTGCCCACGATCGCCTGGTTAGAAATTCGCCCGTTGCTGTCATTCGTACCCGAATTAAGTTAGATGCTAGCACACTCACACGCAGACAAGCATCGCCACATTTGAAGAGGATATGGCGCTCATCCTGTTGTATTCCTTGTACTGCGCCTAGGATTGACCAAGGTGCCTCGTTTGTGTGCAGTTGACCGAAGTATTGCGGCATAATCCCTGATTAAATGACAATTATTTCCCCAATAGAGATTCACACAAACTACTGACAAAATGCCTGTATCTTGAGCAGGACTTATACTAATTCGTAATTCGTAATTCGTAATTGTAGAGACGATTCGCCGAATCGTCTGTACTCAGATATGGCATGGCTTTGAGGTTTGAATCTGTTGCCGAATTTTAGAGAAGGGAATAGGACATGGGACATAAGGCATTGGTAATTTCTTGCCTATGCCCTATGCCCAAAAACTACAGTTACCAAGGGGGTAGAGTTTTTTATCCCACTGTTATGCAATGCCGAATTATCCTATGGGCTGGTTTGTAATGTTCTTTGAGGAACTTCAGCATTTAACCAACCTAAAAATCCTTGATTGATAGCTGTGGGTGAAATCTCAGCAATAAAGTTAGTGTAGCTAATGTGCTGACGGATTAGTTGTTCAATCTCAACCCCATAGCCATCTTGAGTTTTCACAATCAGCACCACTTCTGGTTCTTCTGTAATTTTTCCTTCCCAACTGTAGGCGCAGGTAATGGGAAACCAGTTGACACAAACTGCTAGCTTTTGCTCTAGCAATGCTCGACCAATTTGACGGGCTTCGTCTGTATTATTTAAGGTAATGTAGTAAAGTTTCATCAAAAATCTCCGGTAAGTGTGGCAAATTTGCGGCGTTAATACTTAATAAAAATAGCGTTCTCTAAACTGTAATTACCACACCGACGCTTTCATTTGCTAACCTATCGACTGCACACACAGCATAGGTTCCTGGTTGAACAGTAGCAAAAGTAGTGCCAGCAGATAAAATTCGCACAAGAACCCAACTATCGCCACTTTGACGGTAAAGTGTCCAAGAACGAACTGGTTGCTGATCACCAGGTAGCCAATTGAGTTTAGAATTATTAAATCGCAGTTCTTTGGGAGGGGCTGGTGGGACTGCATTTTGCCACGACATACTAGGCACTAGTGCAGGTTTAGCATAAAGCGAATTTTTGAAATTGTCAGCAATGCCTTGGCGATTTTCCTTGATAGAACTCATACTGAAGAAAATATTCCCCAATGACAAGTCTTTTACTAAGTTGCGACTAGTTTTAACTTGTTTTTCTATCTCCTCATCTTTCCAGGCTTTACCATCCAGTTGTCCAATATTGTTACCTGCATATATATGTCGCTGTTTGGGATTAATTTCTGTCCACCATTTCAGCAATACAGGATAACTTTGTTTTCTTTGGTCAGTGCGCCAATATAGTTGTGGAGCTAAATAATCAACCCAGCCTTGCTCTAACCATTTCTTAGAGTCAGCATACAATTCACTGTAGGCATCCAAGCCGCTAATTCCTGGTGGTTGTCCGGGGCGATAAATACCAAAAGGACTAATACCAAATTTCACGTAGGACTTTGTAGTTTTAATTCCTTGAGATAGGCGTAGCACCATCTGATTCACATTTTCTCGCCGCCAGTCAGCTAAACTGAGTGTACCGCCAGTTTCTTTGTAAGCTGCATAGGTTTCGCCATCTGGGAAAGACTTACCCTCTATGGGATAGGGATAAAAATAGTCATCTAAGTGAATGCCATCCACATCATAGCGACGTACAACATCGATAATTACGTTGTATACCCTATCTTGGACTATTTTTCTTCCTGGATCCATCCATAACTGATTGCCCCATTGATAAACTACCTCTGGATTAGTTACAGATATATGGGGGCGGACATTGGGGGTAGTTTTGGTGCTAGTTTTGGCGCGGTAAGGGTTGAACCAAGCATGAACTTCGATATTGCGTTTGTGACATTCAGCGATCGCAAATTCCAAAGGATCATAATATGGTTCTGGTGCTTTGCCTTGAGTTCCGCTAATCCAAGCACTCCAAGGTTCTAGCAGGGAATTATACGATGCATCTCCCTCTGGTCGCACCTGCAAAATCAAAGCATTGAAGTTTAGCGCTTGTAATTGGTTGATAATTTCCAGTAGTTCAGCTTTTTGTTGTGCAGCTGGGAGTCCTGCTTTGGAAGGCCAATCACTATTCCATACTGTTGCTACCCAAACCCCCCGAAACTCCCTAGGATGACTTACCCGGACAGTACTAGGCGATGTTGGCGTGGGTGTTGGTGTTGGTGTGGGTGTTGGTATGGGTGTAGATGCTGGCGGTACTATCAGGTAGGGTGAGGCAATTTTCTGGGCTTGTCCTTGATACACCAAAACCTGATAAACAATGGCTGTGACATCAGCACGAGTTGCCGCTAAAGTTGGGTTAAGTAATTTGATATTGGGGTAGCTAGCCACTAATGCGGCACTAGTAGCAATAGCAACTTGATTTTTGGCATAGTTAGGAATTTTAGCAGCGTCTTGATAAATCTGCGGTAATGCACTCACTAGGTCAGGTTTTACCTTAGTGGCAATTTCCAAACCATTCACCAACGCCACCAAGACATCACCTCTAGAAATTCGATCATTGGGGTGAAAACTGCCATCGGGGTATCCCACCAAAAATCCTGTTTCGTAAACTTTTTGAATGGCACTTGCTGCCCAATGATTAGCAGGGACATCAACAAAGGGGGTATACTGACGCTTCACAGGTAATGTAAAGACTGCCGCAACTATAGCAGCAAACTCAGCGCGAGTGACTGAATTATCTGGGCGAAAAGTTCCATTGGGATATCCATTCAAAATGCGACGCCCCGTTAAGGCTTCAATAAATAGGCGTGCCCAATGGTTTTGAACATCCGAGAAGCGGGTAGAGTTAGATACCATTGTCCCTTGCTTAGCTAGTTTTTAGCTTTATATCCTTAGTTAATTTAGCAAGACGAGAGCGATCGCGTTTGGTTTTTTGTATAAATTTTCACAGTTGTCACACTACGACTTTTCTCTATGTAGGATATGGATATGAGTTAATATTTTGTGCAGCTTATGGTTAATATAGCAGGTCAACTCACTATAGAAGAGTTTCTAGCGCTACCAGAGGGAGATATATACTATGAGCTTGTCGATGGTCAAGCAATCCCTAAAATTATTACCTTTTGACAGTTGGGAAACTGACACTTTTCCCTCTGTAGATATGTGTATGATTTACTATTTTGTGCAGTTTATGGTTAACATAATTTGAGAGAAGTCAATTCACCTAATCGCCCTCTTGCGCTCACTAGCTAAAATATAACGGAAAATCATTAGTCTAGGATTCTGACAAGTGCGAAAACGAGTATTTTTGATATTATTTATACTTAGCTTCCTTGGCGTTCTAGGCTTTGCTCACATAGTAGATATCTCCGAGCGATCGCCAACAGTCAAATGCCGTCCGTGGGGATTTATCTCATCACAAGAAGGAAAATATTACTCATATCCAGAGAAAGTAGTGGTTCAACCTTGGCGTGGTAGGCATCATGTCTACGGTATATTTATGTTACCCAATGGATACCGTAGCGATCATTTTGTCACGTTACAAATACCTGGAGAAAAAACTTATTGTGGAAGACTTGTAGGTCACAATAATTCTATTACAGGTATTAATGCCAAGCCTGGATATTCTTTGGCAAGAGGATACTTTAACACGCGAATTGCTATTAAGCTAATTGCTGAAGGCAAGGGAAATCAGTTACTACAACGTAGTAACTGGAGATTGGGTTATGTCAAAAAAGCAGGGGAGTAGGGGTGCAGGGGGGAAGAAATCGTACTACGTCAAACGCAACATAGTATTAGAACAGTGTTGATTGCTCAAAGTTCTGAAGCAAGTGATTTTATACTCAGAACTCAGCAGTACAGACGATTCGGCGAATCGTCTCTACTCAGCACTCAGCACTTTACTAGATTACACTAGCAGCCCAGCAATACAAGCGGTGATAAAACCTGCGAGTAATCCACCAATCATTGCTCTGACACCCATACGAGCTAAGTCGTGTTGACGTTGCGGTGCCATCCCTGCAATCCCACCAATGGTAATGCCAATTGAACCAATATTGGCAAAATTACACAATGCATAAGTGGCAATAATCACTGCACGTTGTGAAATTTTGCCACTCTCAATTAATGTCTTCAAATCTAAGAAAGCGATAAACTCATTGAGAATTGTTTTTGTACCTAACAACGCCCCCACTTGCCTACAATCATTCCAAGGTACTCCCATCAAAAATGCTACGGGAGCCATGATAAAAGACAATATCCACTGCAATGATAGCTGCTGTAAACCAACACGCGCTCCCAACCATCCCAGCAGTGCATTCACAGCAGCCAACAATCCCAAAAAGGCAATGATCATTACCCCAACGTTAACTGCTAGCTTCACACCATCAATTGCCCCACTAGTAGCAGCATCAATTACATTCACATAACTTGTTTTTACATCCATTTTTGCCTTACCAGTGGTTTCTGATATTTCCGTTTCTGGATATAGCAATTTTGATACTACCAATGATGTGGGAGCAGTCATAAAGAAGGCAGCAATTAAGTGTTCTGCTGGAATACCAAAAGAAAGATACGCCCCTAGAACTCCACCTGCAATTGTGGCAAAACCCCCAGTCATTACTGCATGGAGTTCTGATTGCGTCATATTAGCTACATAAGGTTTGACCATCAGTGCAGACTCTGTTGGCCCTAAGAAAATGTTACCTGCACAGGATAAAGACTCAGACCCTGATGTTTTCATTGTCTTGATCATGATCCATGCCAGCAAATTCACTACTCGTTGTAATATGCCGTAGTAATACAAAACGCTAATAAAGGCGGAAAAAAAGATGATTGTGGGCAGTACTTGGAAGGCAAATAAATGATCTTTAAAATTCTCTCCAAAAACAAATTTAGCCCCAACATCAGAAAAGGCCAAAAAATGACTCACAATATCTCCTAGAGATTTAAACACATTTAAACCCCAAGAAGTTTTAAGAATTAATAACGCAAATACAAACTCTAGCCCTAAACCCCACACCACTGTTCGCCATCTCACTGCTTGACGATCAACAGATAGAATGTAAGATATGCCGATAAAAACTAATATTCCTAGTGCAGAAATAGCGCGTTCCATGTTTACTTCCAAAAATTATATTGCTAAGACATGATTGTGAATAAGCATACACAAAAGTATGTATTTATTTACATGTTTGTGGTTAATTACTAGAGTTTTGAGGTGGTGATCATGAGCGCGATCGCAGTTTATTATTTTGTGAGAAAGTTATCATTTCAAATATTGAAGGCATTCTAGAAATAGAAACCATCAATGTATAACAAAAAAATTTTATTTTGTGAGTAAAATAAAACTATGGTGTCACTAACAGGATATCAAGTGCGTGAGCTAATTTATGCAGGCTCCAGAACTTTAGTGCATCGCGGTATTAGAGAATCAGATCATAAACCAGTAATCATCAAACTCTTACGGCGTGAGTATCCCACGTTTTACGAACTTGTACGGTTTCGCAATCAGTACACAATTACCAAAAACTTGGATATTGATGGCATCATTAAACCCTGTAGCCTGGAAATTTATCAAAAAAGCTATGCCTTAGTCATGGAAGACTTGGGTGATATTTCTCTGCAAGAATACGCTGCAAATCACCCACTTAATCTGACAGACTTTTTTCACATTGCCATTCAAATTGTCTTAATTCTTGACAAACTGTATCGCCATCGGGTGATTCATAAAGATATCAAACCTGCCAACATTTTGATTAAACCCAATAGCAAACAAGTAAGACTCATCGATTTTAGTATTGCTTCTCTGCTGAACAGAGAAACGCAAACCCTCACCAGTCCCCATGTCTTAGAAGGGACGTTACCATACCTGTCTCCCGAACAAACAGGAAGAATGAACCGCTTAATTGACTATCGCAGCGACTTTTATTCTTTGGGTGTAACTTTTTTTGAACTTCTCACCAATGAGTTACCTTTCAAATGTGATGACCCGATGGAGTTGGTGTATTGTCACTTGGCTAAGCTTCCTCCACAAGTTCATACGATCAATCCTGATGTTCCACCAATTTTGTCTCGGATGATCAGCAAATTGATGGCGAAAAATGCTGAAGACCGCTATCAGAGTGCTTTAGGGTTAAAGTATGACTTAGAAACTTGTCAGCGTCAGTGGCAACAGACTGGCAGTATCAAAGATTTTAACTTAGGAGTTCGGGATATTTGCGATCGCTTTATCATCCCCGAAAAACTCTATGGTCGCCAAGCAGAAGTAGAAACCTTACTCGCAGCATTCGACCGAGTGTCGAAAGGAAACACTGAAATGATGTTAGTAGCAGGTTTCTCTGGTATTGGTAAAACTGTCGTAGTTAAGGAAGTCCACAAACCTATCGTCCGACAGCGCGGTTATTTTATCAAAGGAAAATATGACCAATTCCAGCGCAATATTCCTTTTTCTGGCTTTGTGCAAGCTTTCCGCGACTTAATTGGGCAATTACTCAGTGAAAGTGATGCTCAACTGCAACAGTGGAAAACTCAGATATTGGAAGCATTGGGGGAAAATGGACAAGTCATGATTGACGTTATTCCCGAACTTGAGAAAATTATCGGGACGCAACCACCTGTACTGCAACTATCATGGAGTGCTGCTCAAAATCGTTTCGATTTATTGTTTCAGAAATTTATCCAAGTTTTCACTACTAAACAGCATCCCTTGGTAATTTTTCTTGATGATTTGCAATGGGCAGATTTGGCATCTCTCAAATTAATGCAACTGCTCATAAGTAAAACTGATACTCGCTATCTATTATTAATTGGTGCCTATCGTGATAACGAAGTTTCGACTACACATCCGTTGACGATGACGTTAGAAGAAATTCAAAATCTAGGAGCTATCATTAATACTATTACTTTAGATCCACTCCAGGAACCAGATTTAAACCAACTCATTGCTGATACTCTTAACTGTTCTCTAACAATTTCTTTACCATTAACGAAACTGGTATATCAAAAAACTAAAGGTAATCCTTTATTTGCTAATCATTTTCTCAAGTATCTCCATGAAGAAAATTTAATGAATTTTAACTTTGATGAAGGTTGCTGGCAATGTGATTTTGCTCAAATCAAAGCATTAGCTATTACTGATAATATCGTGGAATTTTTAGCAATTAAATTGCAAAAATTACCACAATCTACTGTGGAAGTTTTGAAATTAGCTGCTTGTATTGGCAACCAATTTGATTTAGTGACTTTAGCAATTGTCAATGAAAAATCTCTTCTAGCAACAGCAGCCGATTTGTGGAGGGCGTTACAAGAAGGACTGATTATTCCCAACAGTGAAGTTTATAAGTTTTTTCAACCTGACGTTAATATTCAATCATCAGTAGTCAATGAACTTCAATTAATAGCTACTGATAATGCAAAAGTGACAGTCGCTTATAGATTTCTGCATGACCGCGTACAACAAGCTGCATCTCTTCTAATTCCGGAAAATCAGAAAAAGGTAACGCACTTAAAAATTGGACAAATACTTTTAAAAAATATCTCTGCTAAAAAACGAGAAGAAAACATCTTTGTATTGGTTAATCAGCTGAATATGGGAGCGGATTTAATCACTAATCAGTTAGATAAAAATGAACTAGCTCAACTGAACTTAATAGCAGGACATAAAGCGAAATCAGCTACAGCTTATGAGACAGCAGTTAGGTATCTAAATACTGGGTTAGAAATGCTGGTGGATGATAGTTGGCACACTCAGTATGACCTGACTTTGAAACTCTACATTGAAAGTACAGAAGCAGAATATTTAAACGGTAGTTTTGATAGTGCTAGCAAACTGATTAAAATCGCTTTACCAAACACCAAAACACTGCTTGACCAGGTGAAATTATACGAAGCTCAAATGCAAATTTTCATATCTAAACTAGAGATGGTTAAAGCAATTGACATTGGGCTGCAAGTTTTAGAAAAATTAGGCATTAAACTTGTGAATTTGGCAGGTGAGGAAAGCTTAGTAGTTGAATTACCCAACATCGCTGATATCGAAAAATTTTTGGTGATGACTGACCCCTATCAACTATCAGCAATGGAGATTTTGAAAATCCTCTGTGCCCCTGTTTTTATGGCTAAGCCAGAAATTTTTACTCAGTTGATTATCACAATGGTCAATCTTTGCATTGAACATGGTAATTCAGCTTTATCTGCCTTTGCCTATGGTTTTTATGGCTTGTTATTATCTGGTATTGGCAAGTTGAGTGATGGATATCATGCTGGAAACATTGCTTTAAAACTGTTGGATAAATTTGATGCTAAAGAACTGAAAGCAAAAGTTTATAACTTGTTCAATTCTAACATTAGAACCTGGAAAGAGCATACTAAAAACAGTA
Organism: Amazonocrinis nigriterrae CENA67; assembly: GCF_016056305.1. GTDB lineage: Bacteria > Cyanobacteriota > Cyanobacteriia > Cyanobacteriales > Nostocaceae > Amazonocrinis > Amazonocrinis nigriterrae. The sequence continues at coordinate 61,091 of NZ_JAECZC010000029.1, forward strand.
TTCAACCTCTACAAGAAGGAGTGCAAAGTGGGTTGGATACTGGAGATATTGAGTGGGGTGGTTACTGTGCTGCCAACTTGTGTAGTTACCTATTTTTTTCAGCAGATAACTTGCAATCAGTTGTTAAGCAACAGGCAACATACATAGATATTTGCATCAAAATTAAACAAGAAATACCCATCCATTTTTCTCAAGTATGGCGACAACTAGGTTTGAATTTCCAAGGTTTATCTCCAAATCCGTGTTTATTGATTGGTGAAAGCTTCAATGAAGCTCAAATGCTGCCACGTTTAATTGCAGCCAAAAGTGGTACAGTGTTGTTCATTTTTTATGTAGCTAAAATAATTCTATTTTATTACTTTGGAGATTATGCCCAGGCTTTAGAACAAGTAAAATTAGCCAATGAACAGTCCGGTTCAGCATTTGGTTTCATGCAGGTTGTGATTCTTAACTTCTATCATTCATTGGCACTCCTTGCTCACTATACCCAGGTCGAACCTAGCGAACAACAAAAGTATCTAGAGCAAGTTGAAGTTAACCAAGAAAAAATGAAATTTTGGGCAGATCATGCGCCAATGAACAATCTGCATCGTTACATGTTAGTAGAGGCAGAAAAGGCGCGAGTGCTTGGGCAAAAATGGGAAGCATCTGAGCGATATGATAGCGCTCTTGCCAATGCGAAAGAAAATGCTTATATCCAGGAAGAAGCCCTGATCCACGAACTTGCTACTAACTTCTATTTAATGTGTAAAAGAGAGCAAATTGCCCAAAATTATTTACTGAATGCCTACTATTGCTATGCCCTTTTGGGTGCTAAAGCAAAAGTTGATGACTTAGAAAAGCGTTATTCACAATTACTCGCCCCTATACTACAATGGGAGAAAAATTGCGTCAATTCCAAGGATTCTATTTCGACGTTCAGTAGTTTTTATCTCTCTACTTTTAGCGATGAGACAACCTTCTCTTCCAGTAGTAGCGCTTCAGAAATTATGGATTTTGCAAGTGTCCTCAAAGCCTCTCAAGCACTGTCTAGGGAAATTCAACTTGACAAGTTGCTCTCTACATTCATGCAAGTAGTGATGGAGAATACAGGAGCTAAAAAATCTGTTTTGATTTTGCTTAAGGATAACAGTTGGGTAATAGAGGCAATTGCAACAGTCCAGACAAGACCAAATGTTCTACAATCTATTCCCATTGAATTAAGTCAAGAGATTCCCTTGACTGTGATTAACTATGTTAAACACACTTTAGAATCATTGGTAGTCGATAATGCAAATGTAGATAATTCCTTAATTTGTGACTCATACATTATCCGAGAACAACCTAAAAGTTTATTGTGTTATCCGATTGTTCATGAAAGAGAATTGATTGGCATTCTTTATTTAGAAAATAATCTGACTTTAGGAATATTTACAAGCGATCGCTTTGCCGTTGTCAAGCTTCTTTGTTCCCAAGCTGCTATATCCTTAGACAACGCTCATCTCTATCAAGAGACTCAAAATTATGCCCAGAAATTAGAAAATCACATTCAATACTTGCAGCAAATGCAAATACAATTAGTACAAAGTTTGAGGATTTATTTACAACTAAAGCTGTAGATAAAGGTACAGCATTAAGACTAGCGATCGCTCGGCAAATTATGGTTTAGAATTAATCGGCTTATTGATTACCGATCTAAGTTTGATAGGCTTATTTTGAACATAACCCTAGCAATAACCCCATCAATAATTAATCCTAAACCGCATTTGAAAAGTATAGAGCGAGAGTTGTGCGATCGCTAAAATACCTTGTTAGGCGGCAGCATTCACCAAGCTACTGTTTGCAAATTCTCTATTTACTGGAAATGGCCATCGCGTGTTACCAACGTCAACCCATACTGCAATGCAAGGGCTGCAATCCAAATGTCATTCTCTGGTAACGGACGCCCTTTAAGCCTTAGCTTGTTTTTGATTTCACCATACTGACGAGCGGTTTCTGCATCACACCCAAGCACAGTACTGTTAGCAACTAACTCATCAACTCTTGCTAAATTCTCTTGAGGTCGCCCCGATTTTCTTGCGCCATAACACAACTCCCCAATTGCAATGCTTGAAATAAAAACCTCATCAGCTTGAGCAAGATTGTTTTTGATTACTGCTTCATCTGCAAATAAAGCAATAATAATGTTAGTGTAAAGCAAGTATCTACCACTCATTAGTATCAACTTGCTCACAGCCTTGCTCAATAGCCTCACGCATTAACTGTAGATCATCGGATGGGATTGAACCGGCAAAACGTAGTAATTCTTGCCCTGGAGTCCCTTGAACTTGAGTTTTTGCCAATATCCGAGCAAATTCAAGTACCTGCCATTGCAAGTGCTGTGGCATCGTTCTTAGTTGTTCGATTACTTCGTCGATAATGGATATGTTCATTTTGTCCTCCTATTCCATCATCTTACACAGCTGCACTCATAAGACGAATAGAATACTCTATAAAAAGCGATTTCCTGATCTTCACAATCCCATACAGTGCGATGATGAGCCTCAACTTGCGAGACACTTTCAGATATCGCTTGGTTTCTCACTGAGATCGATTAAATAATTCTTGCCGTAATTCATCAACATTAATTTTTGTGACTTTGCCATCAGCAACAATTTGCTGACCATTCGCTCAAGCAGTACCAACAAAGTTATGCGATCGCTCAAATACCCGATTGTTTTCACAAAAGATATGCAGATACAATGAGCTACTCAAGTTTTGGAATTTCTAGAGGATTTATCGTTTGTTGCTGGTTCTTAGACTGTAGTACTTCACGAGTTTTCAAAAACTTTTTACCCAAATCTGTTACATGAAAATATTTAGTCAAATCGATTGATTTTTTGCCATTATTACTCGCTTGCACCACATCGCTAATAAGACCAGAGTTAGTTTCAATTAGTTTCAAATCTCGTAAACGCCTTAACTCCTTAGCTACTTCTTCTGATACATAAAAATCATATTTTTTGTTAGCTTCACAATGCTTATCTAGTTGATCAATCTTGTCATAATCTTTGCCAACAACCAAAAAGTTATACATAAAGGCTTGCACTTCTTCTAAATTGTCTTGCTGTTTTCGTAATTGTTCTAATTGTTGTTCTTGAAGTTCATCGATTTGTTTTTTCTGCTCATCGACTTCTTGTTTTAGTTGCTTAAACCTGGCTGTTACACCGCCCTCTCTAGAAATACCAAAATCCTCTAGTCTATTCAGCAAATCAGAGTTGAACAATAAAACAAGAGCAATGAGTATAATATCTGGGGTTTCTATCTTTCTTGGTGGTTGTTGTCCTTGTTTAAGAAACATTGGGCTAATTAAGCTAAATATCACATAGCCTACTGCTATCAATGAAACGATGACAATCCAAAAATTACTGTTAGGCTTATTCTCTTTTTTGCTAGCATTAATTTTTAGCAATTTTTTCTTTTTCGGATGTTGATTGCTCTGTTCACTCATAAATTGCCAACTTTAATTTAATTAAGCAGGAATTTTCACACCTCAAATAAATCATATGACAGAAGATTTAACTATTTTTGTTTGGTTTTTTACAATCCCATGATTGTGCGATAATGAGCCTCGATTTGCGCGACACTTTCAGATATGCGCTTGGTTTCCCACTGACTGCGATTAAATAATTCTTGCCGTAATTCATCAACATTAATTGTTGTCACTTTGCCATTAGCAACGATTTGCTTGCCATTCACCCAAGCACTATCAACAACATTATGAGGACGACCTAAAACCAACAAACCAATGGGATCTGTACGGGGAAGCAATGATAAATGCGTGAGGTCATAAAGCACTAAATCGGCTTGTTTACCCACGGTGAGAGAACCGAGTTTGTCTGCTAAATTTAATCCTTTCGCACCTCCTAAAGAAGCCATTTCTACAGCTTGCTGGGGCGTAATCCAATGCTGATAATCTGAGTCTGTAACATTGTGCAAAATAGAACCGATTTTGATGGCTTCTAACAAATCTTGAGAGTCATTACTAGAAGCACCATCACAACCAAAAGTGACGTTTACACCAGCTTGGCGATATTTTAAAATCGGGGCGATACCACTGCCTAAACGCAGATTACTTAATGGGTTATGAACCACTGTAGATTGAGTTTCTGCCATGATGTCAATATCAGCATCATTTAACCATACACAATGAGCTAGGGTTGTGCGATCGCTCAAATACCCGATTCTTTTCAAATGTTCCACAGCAGTACAACCGTACTTTTCTTGGGCGAGTTTTTCCTGTGCTTTCGTTTCTAGCAAATGGGAGTGACGACAAAGATTATAGCGATCGCTTAATTCAATGCACCCCTCAAACAAAGCATCAGTACACAACTGAATTCCCGTTGGTGCCACCAAAATATATACACCCTCATCTGGGCGATGAAATTGTCTGGTCGCCTCTTCAATAATTGCCAGTGTTGCCGACGTTGAACGAAAATAAGGTTCATGAGTTTTTGCTGATTCCCCTGACGGAATACCCGCAGTCATGGATTCATCTTGAATTAACGGGGCGATAAACGCGCGAATCCCCACTTCTTTGTAGGCGCGGACTGCGGTAGCGATGGTTTCCAACTCCAGTTCGGGAATTAACACCAAATGATCTACAACACTCGTACCGCCGGAAAGCAGGGTTTCCACCGCCGTTCCCAAAGCGCTGAGATAAACTTTTTCAGTGTCGAGGGGGGCAAAATCATAAAGTTCCGCCAGCCATAATTCTAAAGGAAAGGCTGACATGATCCCCCGCTGCCACATTTCTGATGAGTGGGTATGGGCATTGAAAAATCCAGGTAGTAACAGCTTATTTGTACCATTAAAGGCAGTGCCGATTACCTCTAAATCGGGTGCAATGGCAGCAATTTTACCGTCTACAACCTGCACATCTACCGTTGTATAAGCATCATCGGCAGCGATTAGAACATCTTGGATAGTGAAAGTCACGATATTTAACCTTGATTAAGTAAATGAACGCTCAACCAAATTTCAAGTTACAAAATAAAAAAAGGTGTTGGGTGTTGCAATTTTATGAATCTACCTTATCGGACATTGGGGGTTGCGCCAAATGCTTGGACTGTGAATCATGCGATCGCAGATATTACTCGTCCTCAAAATACCCCACAACCCGTTATCTTACCAACAGAAACTAAAACCCTGCGCCTCGACTTGGCAAAAGCCGCCATCCTCGTCATTGATATGCAAAACGACTTTTGCCACCCTGATGGCTGGTTGGCGCATATTGGCGTGGATGTTACCCCAGCGCGTAAGCCTATTGAACCTTTGCAAAGCTTACTCCCAGAACTGCGTGCGGCTGGTGTTCCCGTAATCTGGGTAAATTGGGGCAATCGTCCCGACTTACTCAATATTAGTGCTGGTTTACGTCACGTCTACAATCCCACAGGAGAAGGTGTAGGATTAGGCGATCCTCTACCGAGCAATGGTGCTAAAGTACTTATGGCAGGTAGCTGGGCTGCGGCAGTAGTGAACGAATTACAACAGCTACCGGAAGATATTCGCGTCGATAAATACCGAATGAGTGGCTTCTGGGATACACCCCTAGATAGTATCTTGCGGAATTTGGGAAGGACGACACTATTTTTTGCTGGTGTAAACGCCGATCAATGTGTGATGGCTACGCTGTGTGACGCCAACTTTTTAGGATATGACTGTGTTTTAGTTAAAGACTGCACAGCCACAACTTCTCCCGACTATTGTTGGTTAGCGACATTATACAACGTCAAACAATGCTTTGGTTTTGTCACTGATTCACAAGCGATTTTAACAGTGTTAGAAAAAACTGGCGAGTGGTGAGTTCAAAATTTCTAACTCATAACTCATAACTCATAACTCCTAACTCCTAACTCGAACAACAGTTTAAGAGGGCATCAACAAATGTACGCTACTCGTTGTGTAATTCCTGTGATTAAATCTCCCAAAGATTACCAAGTGTATCGCATCAGTCCCCATGATACTAATCGGTTAGCAATTATCTTCGATTCCACAAATGCTAATACTTCCCTAACTTGCTGCTTAGAAATTTTTGATGTCGGTGGACAAACACCACCAAATCGCCATCAATGGGCGGTGGAAATGTTTTTCGTACTCAAAGGCGAAGGAATAGCTATGTGTGATGGTAAGAATGCTCATATCAAAGCGGGAGATAGTTTATTAGTTCCTCCCACCGGCACTCATATGATTAAAAATACGGGTTCCACTCGCTTGTATACGCTGACAATTATGGTGCCGAATGAAGACTTTTCTGAATTAATTCGTAGTGGCATTCCTATGGAGTTAGATGCAGAAGATATGGCAGTACTGGGGAGATTAGATGCTTTAATGCCTTGTTAGCAATATTTGGATTGATGGCGAAACTCAATAGTGTAGTAGGTAAAATTCATTGAGTACATTAAGCTTATGGAGTCAAAATAATTCGTAATTGATAATTCGTAATTATTAGGGATTACCAAGAAATAAATTATCCAATTTTGTGGGGTGGGCGTCTCGCCCGCCCAAGCCTTGGGGCGGACAAGATGTCCACCCCACAATAAAAATTGTATATTTTTTTATGTGGAATTCCCTTACCCCTCGGATAAATCCGGGGGATTATATAAATTGCTACACTTTATTTTTTAATTCATAATGAAAGTTAGCTACTATTCATTCGTAATTCATGAATGAGTGAGTAATTCCTAATTACTCAACTGTAATATTTATAAGAGCAATAAAGTGATGTTCAGCGAATTCAAAAAACTCATTATTAAGACTTTTAGCTTTCACCAAAAAGATACATCAGTAACTCTATCAAAAATATTCTTATGGAGTACATGGTTAGTTTATGTTGGTTATCTATTACTGAGTGATTTACCTCCAGGATTATCACTGTTGCATATCACATCTGAAACATTACAAGAAATATGGAATTTGAGCCTTAATTTTTGGTTAGTGCTGCCAATCGTATCTCCAAATGTCGCACCAGTTATCAATCCAGCACTAGAGGGATTATTTAACATTGTGGTAACTTGGGCAATACTATTTTGGGGCTTTGTGATTGATGGTCGCAATCAGCGATTTCCCATAGTTCCATTTTTGATTGGTACGGCATTGCTCACAAATGTATTTTTTCTGCCTTGGTTGGCATTACGGCAACCGAATCCTCAACCACCCACAGATTCGTTAACATTTTTAGAAAAAATAGCAGAAAGCCGAATTCTACCTGCATTTTTAGGTATGATTTTTGTGGTTTCGCTGGTTTGGGGAGCATTCGCACGTCCTGAGTATGGTGATTTAACAACACGCTTTTCAGCTCTTTTAGAATTATTGTCTACTGACCGACTAGCATATTCATTTTTAATAGACTTGTTGGTATTTTGGCTATTTCAATCATGGCTAGTTAAAGATGATATGGCACGTCGCAATTGGTGTAACCCAACAGTACTACGGGTAGTACGTCTTGTACCATTTTTAGGGCTGGTTGTATATTTGTGGCGACGCCCTTCACTAGCTGTTCAGCAGATGAAAGCTGATTGAATGACTTCAGTGTTCAGCTAGTAATTAATTGATTTAGGCGAAGCTAATACTTTTTATTATTCATCTAGGGCAATTGGGTTTTGTGCGATCGCCTGGAAATTGTATCATAGACTACTATTTTTCTGGCGATACCTTCAGTAAGCTTCGCTAACGCAGAATTTTTCAATCTACTGATATTCGACTTTCTACGTGGTCTCGCCAGGTCTGCGCCTTTTTAGTATGGTCGCCAATTTTTGACCTGCTAGTTAATATTTTGAATGTCACTGCACCATAACCTGGTAATTGAGAATGCAATCGCCCATTTTCAGAGGTGATTTTTGTAAGCGATTTCTTTATCTAAAACAGGGTAACATACAGTTAATAATTTGGTCATTTAGGAACTAAACGCGACCCACTGAAGAGTTTTATATACTCATCAGTTCCATAATTTTATCAAATTGGAAGTTATTAGCTAAATCTGTGAGATACTTTTTCAGTAAAGTATTTTCTGAAGGTATTTGTTCAATTAATTGAAAGATTAGATCGTCGCTGCATTGGGCTGCGGCATTATATACTTGTGCTAACCATTCATCGGACATTTGAGATAATAAAGGCAGTAAATCTTCAGATGTTAAAATTTGTTCTTGAGTCTGTTGTCTCGCATCTAATATTTGATTACTTTCTTCTTGATAAATATATTTTACTCCCAAATATTTACTGATTTTTTCTAGTATTTCTTCCTCTCGGAAAGGTTTATTAATCAAATCATCGCAACCTGCCTTCATCATTGCCTCTCGTTGTTCCTCGAAAGCGTTGGCAGTGAGGGCAATAATAATTGGATAGGCATCAATAACACAAGAGTGGGCGAGATAAGAGAAATGAGGGGGATGAGGGAGAGTTTCTTCCCCATCTTTCCATCTTTCCATTTGCCTTGCTTTAATCTTCCTTGTCGCTTCGTAGCCATCCATAACTGGCATTCGCATATCCATGAAAATCAGGTGTGGTTGCCATTCTAAGCATTGAGCGATCGCTTGTTGGCCATTTCCAGCCTCCCGCACGGCAAAGCCAATAATTTCTAGTAGTTTAACTAGTACAATACGATTGTCTGTAACATCATCAACTACCAGTATTCGGTATTCTTTTTGCTCTGGTGCTAGACCAATAACTTGGCGTTGAGTTTGGTGTATTTGAATTTCGCTGGCTCTTGCTACACCAATCTGAATATCAAAGCTAAATGTACTACCCACACCCAGCTTACTGCTGACGGTAATATCTCCGCCCATCAGTTGCACGTATTTGCGGCTAATTGCTAAGCCTAATCCTGTTCCATGTTGAGATTTTCTGCCGCTTTCAGTCTGCCCAAAAGCTTCAAAAAGCAAGTCAATTTCTTGTGGAGAAATACCAGGGCCAGTATCTTGTACCTCGAAGTGAAGTGTCAGTTGTCCGTTGTGAGTTGGCAGTTGTTTGTTATTACTAACTACTGACCACTGACTACTGACTACTGACACCCGTAGCGTTACACTACCACTAATAGTAAATTTGATGGCATTTCCCAAGAGGTTAAGCAAGACTTGGCGCAGTCTGCTTTCGTCAATTTGCACATATTGCGGTATATCAGGACTATATTCAAAGATGAGTTCTAGCTTCTTAGAAGCAGCACGGAAATGCAACATTTCTTGCAGGCTTTGCAAGAGGTGAATCAAGTCAAAGCTGATAACATTCAATGTGGTTCTACCTGCTTCGATTTTCGACATTTCCAGAATGTCGTTGATTAAGTTAAGTAGATGTTCGCCAGCACGATTGATAATTGTGAGGTTTTGTTGATGTTCTCTAGATAGAGACTTGTCATGACTCATGACTTGGGTGAAGCCAAGAATGGCGTTGAGTGGAGTACGCAATTCGTGACTCATGTTGGCAAGAAATTCGCTTTTGGCACGGTTGGCAGCATCAGCAGCTATCACAGCTTCTTGCAATGCTTGTGATTGTCTTTGAGTTTGTGCTAATAATTGAGCCTGCTGTAAAGCAACTCCTAACTGATTGCCAATTTGCACTACTATGTTAGTTTCTCCTGTTTTCCATTGGCGGGGTACAGAATTTTGATAAGTCGCTAATAATCCCCAAAGTTGATCACCACATAAGATGGGGACAATGATGTAGGCTTTGGCTTGAAAACGTTCCAAAAGGTTGATGTAACGAGAATCAAACCCAACTTTGTAAATATCTGGCACACAGCGGCAACTTGTGCCTTGGATTGTTTGTATATTATTAGTATTTTGCTCTTGCTCATCTCCATTATTTAAGATGTTCACTAAGCAACGGTCACCTTTGAATGCATTCTCCATCAGATGGGGGTGATTTTTGTGTTCTTCTATCATAGAAATCCAGCCTTCTGCCACTGACTCTGAAACAAATTCACCATCCCAGTGGAGATTAAAACGATAGACAACGACGCGATCGCAGTTGAGGACTTGTCGCAATTCTTGGGTTGTGGCTGCAAATATCGTCTCTAAATCCAGTGTCTGCCGCATTCTTTGAATTACTTGGGCGATCGCTCTTTCCCGTTCTGCACTTTCGCGCAAGGCTTCTTCTGCTATTTTTCTTTCGGTAATATCTGTAATTGTACCGATATAACTTTGAATTTCCCCATTTTCGTCAATGTCTGGTAAAGCTTGAGCAATTACCCAAACGACTTTACCATCAGGACGTAAGTAGCGATGTTCAGACTGAGTTGGTACTGTTCTTGATGCTACTGCTTTTTGCCATAAACTGATGACGCGATCGCGGTCGTCTGGATGTATCGCTCTTGTCCAACCTTTGCCTAAAGAATCTCGGTAACTCAGTCCTGTAATCTCGCTCCAGCGTTGATTTAAATATAAGGCGTTGCCCTCAACATCAGCGTGGAATATGCAAACTGGTGAGGCTTCGGCTAATGTTTGATACCGTCGCTGGCTTTCTTGTAAAGCTAGTTCTGCAAGTTTGCGATCGCTAATTTCTACCATCACAGTGCCAACACCAGAGGGGCGATCGTCCTCACCTGGTATGGGAAAATAAGAAGTGAGGAAGTGGCGGATATTATGCAGTTGCTTGGGTGATGGGATACTTAACTCTAGGTTGAGAATCGGTTGACCAGTCAACAGTACTTGTTGATAGAACGGAGTCACCAAGGATGCCATCTTGGGAACAATCTCACGGAGTGTTTTGCCAATATGGTCTTGTTGAGATTTTCCATGAATATCTGCCAGCAGTTCGTTGATTTGCACAAACCGCAGTTGGTTATCTACAATATGTAAACCCACAGGGGCACTGCTGAAAAAGGCATTGAGGCGGGCTTGCCTTAAAGCCAGTTCTCTTTCTAGGGTTTTGCGCTCTGTGATATCTTTATGAGTACCTGTCATCCGCAAAGGCGTACCTTTCTCGTCACGCTCAAATATCTGACCACGGGACTGAATCCATTTCCACTCACCAGAGGAACAACGCATCCGAAATTCAACTTCATAAACCGGAGTAGCGCCTTGGATATGGGCGTTTAAGGCTGAGTTGACTGTGGCCTGGTCTTCTGGATGTATCAGTTCTGCCATGGTTAACTCATTATCTGGAATTTCGTCGTCTTTGTATCCCAGCATCTTTTTCCACCGCCAGTCACGATAGATTTTGCCGCTGCTGATATTCCAATCCCACAACCCTAAATCGCTAGCTTCTAGAGCAAGGTGCAAACGTTCTTCGCTGAGTCTGTGGGCGGCTTCTACATGTTTGCGTTCAATTAGCCCGCCTAACTGAGCAGCAACCGCACGTACTAACAACAACAAACGCTTATCTACTGGTAGTAATCTGCGTTTAAAAAATACTAAAACTGCCAAGACTTCCTTGCCAGCCAGAATTGGCACACCAAAACCAGCTTTTAATCCCACTTTAGCCGCCTGTGGCGATCGCCAAAAAATTGGCTCTGTGACTTGTGAAACATTTTCTATCCATTCTGGCTCTCGATTATACCAGACTCGTCCTGGCAGTCCTGCGCCTAGAGGAAATTTCACACTTTGGCTTTGGCGACCGAATTCTTCTAAGTCGCTTGACTCTGCGTACCACACCAAGCTATGTTCTAAGGTCGAGTTATCATCTGTTGGTATCCATGCTTCGCCAAAATCCCAGTTGATGGTGTTACAAATTAAGCGAAGAACCAGTTTTAAGGCACTTTTGACATCAACGGCGCGAGTGATGGCTTGAGATGTTAACAGTAATAAACGGCTTTCATTTTCTGCCAGCTTGCGTTCAGTGATATCTTTAGCTGTGCCCAGGATGTACTGTTGCCCGTCAATCTCGATCAATTCTGCACTGAACAGCGTTGTCTTTACTTCACCATTGGCAGTGCGAAAATCAACTTCATGGTTGCGAATGGCTTTTCTCTGTTGGAGAATCTGAGTCAGGAAGGTACATTCTTGTGGATTCACCCAAATATTTAATTCTTTGTTGGTGCGACCGATGACTTGAGAAGGAGAATAACCAAAAAGCCTACAAAAACTGTCGTTAACTTCGGTATAGCGAGTTTCTGGGAAGGTAGATAGGGCGATGGGGTCAGGCGATGCTCTAAAGGCTGATGTTAACTTTTTTTCAGATGCCCGATGAGCGGCTTCTGCACGTTGGCGTTTCTGTGCTTCTAGGGCTAATGATACTAAATTCCCTAAAGAACGAGCGAAATTTTGGTCTTCCAGTGTCCAAGAATGAATAACTCCCACTGCCTCCAAACATAAAACTCCTACGGTGTTTCCCGCAAACCTGATCGGTGTATTGAGTGTAGAAGTGATGTTGAATGGAAACAAGTAAAACTCGGCTAATTCTTGGGTTCTGGGGTCGGTGTGGGCATCATCTGCAACAATTTGTTGGTTTTGTTGCATAGCTTGAAAATAAGCTGGATAGTCTGCTACTGATAAAGTCAATTCGGCGCTGTGTTGATTGCGACTCTGTTCAAATAAGTCAAAACACTGCATATAGCTAGCTGTGTCGTTATATAGCCAAATACTGACTCGTTCAACTGCTATATTTTTAGCGCCTGCTTCTGTTATTTCACTGAAAGCTGCTTTTAAATCACCTTGGTATAGTAGCTGATTTTTTGCTAGTTCTGTTAATACTAGGTTATGGTTGCGGAGCTTAATAGTTTTTTCTTGCAGGGCTTGTTGCACCCGTTTGTATTCTGTGATGTTACTAGCTGTGCCTGTTGCCCCTATAACCAAGCCTTGTTCATTTTTGAAGGCGATCGCATTTACCATCAGATAATAGCAGTCACCATTTTTAGCTATGCAGGTAATCTCATGCTGGAAAATCGGTTCGCCATTGAGAAGATGTGCAAATATTTGTTGATTGTCAGCAATCTGATCAATTGAGATAAAATCAACCCAAGAACACCCGATAATTTCTTCAGGTTCATAGCCATAAACTCTTTTGACGGCAGGGTTCACAAAGGTAATTTGCCCAGATATATCTAGCGACCAAATGATATCTTGGGATGCCTCAACTAACTGGCGATATTTGCTTTCACTGGCTTTTAATGCAGCTTCTACTAACAGGCGATCGGGGTTTTGTTCTTGTAGTAGTTGCAGATTTGGGCTGTCTAATTTGTCATACGCTTGTTTTTCTTGCTTTAGCAGATCAAGTTCATTGCAAGCGGCAGCAAACTCCATGCCGTTGTGGGTGGTCGAGGTTGCTTTCCACGGCGTTTGGGACAGCCAGTGCGTTGCCAAGGTTCCTTTGGTTGTAGACGCGCTTTGCGCGGCTGACCGCAGGGTAGCAAGTGGCGTGCAACTGGCATCATTGGTAACTTCTGTATCTTCTGTTTGTTGGCGTAGACGCGAAGTCAATTTCTGCCAGATATCGCTCATATTGATCAGGGTAGTGACAACAAAAGTCTTCCCGTCATTTTGGTGACAAACTCCCTGTGTCATCTCTACATTTAACTGAAAACCATCTTGGCGTGTAATCCATAATTCCTGACTTTCACTGTCATAACCATTATTAATAAAATCTTGATATTGCTGAATTAACTTGGCTTTTTCTACAACTGTTAAGTTGGAATAATGCAGCGTAAATTTTTGACCAATGAGTTCTTCACGAGTCAAACCATACATCTGACAGTATGCTGGATTGACTTCTACGAAATATCCTTTGTTATCAGTCAAGCAAATTCCTATTTTTGTTGTATTAATAATCGATTCTACTTGCTGATATCGTTGTTTTAATTCAGCGGTCAACTGTTGATATTGTTTGATATCCCCAAGTAGTTGCTTATTTTGCTTTTTTAACTTATTGATTTTTTTTTGTAACTTTTGAATAGTGAGTTTATTTTTTACCCTGACTACAACTTCTTCACGACACAATGGTTTAGTAATATAGTCTACAGCACCGAATTGAGAAAAATTAATTTTATTATGTATTTGATTGATAGCACCGATAAAAATTATAGGAATATCCTGATTTGGGTGATGATCTGTCAAATATTGTTCAACTTCATATTGAGCCATCTCAGGCATAATCGTGTCAACTAAAATTAAATCAGGCAGCATTTTGAATACTGCATTGATTGCCACTTGCCCAGAAATAAATCCTTCTACTTGATAACCTTCTTCTTGGAGAATCTCAGATAAAAATTTTAAATCTTTTAAACTATTAACTACTAAATTTATTTTGATTTTTTGTGCAACCGTTCTCATAACTGATAGAAATTTTTATAAAAAGATAGATCTTTACTAAAAAATAACACAATTAATAACCATAAAATCTGAAAATATCAGTTCCTCATGGCGAGCCACTGCGGTGAGGTAGCCTCAGTCTTACACGCCACTTGACGCCACTTGCTACACTTGGGGAGCAAGTGGCGTGGAAACCACTTTTGTCACATTGCCGACGCTCCTACGTCGCTAACACCACGGCGCTGACTCCTGGTTACAGTCATCAGTCAACACGATTATATCTGCTAACTAAATAGAGGTATAAATGAACGTGATTTATACCGGAAATCTACCTTCAGGTAATTTAACCAAAAAAGCTACTGCAACTAAACTGACAAAGCAATCTTGATTATTTTAAAATAATTTTATGGTAGACGTATATATCCTTGACTTGTTTGTGATAGGACTACTCCTACTAGTCGTCACATTAGGCTCAGGCTGGATTACTCGCTTACCTCTTTCTTTTGCTTTAATCTACCTTGTGGCTGGCATTTTACTAGGCCCATATGGAATAGGACTCATTCAATTACGCCGCGATCAAGTATTCAATGCTGAATTATTAGAGAGACTCACAGAATTTGTGGTAATAATTTCAGTGTTTAGCTGCGGATTAAAAATTATTCTTCCACTTAGGTTAGGGTTTTGGCAGATTACAGCGCGGTTAATTGCATTGTTAATGCCAATTTCAATTTTTGCTCTAGCTGTTATAGGTAAACTTTTTTTAGGTATGAATTGGGGAGAGGCTATTTTATTAGGAGCAATCCTTGCACCCACTGATCCGGTATTAGCCTCAGAAGTACAACTGACAGATACTAAAGACAGAGACGAATTACGCTTTGGTTTAACTTCTGAAGGCGGGTTAAATGATGCTTTAGCTTTTCCCTTCGTTTATTTTGGTCTTTATGCGTTAAAAGATGATCAATGGAGTCACTGGTTCAAAGATTGGATTAGAGTTGATTTAATTTGGGCGATCGCAGCTGGTATTGTAATGGGATTTCTTGTTGCAAAAGCAGTAGTTTGGATTGACCAAAAAATCCAAAAACGCCGTTCTGTTGATGAATTAATGGAGGACTTTGTTGCCATCGGTACAATTTTACTAACTTATTCTTTAACAGAATTTGTCAATGGCTATGGATTTCTAGCAGTATTTATTGCTGGGTTAGTAGTTCAACGCAGTTACAAAAATCCAGAAAAGCCACTAGCACAATTAGAATTTGTTGAGCGACTTGAAAAGCTTTTGGAAGTTGGGACAATTTTGCTATTGGGGTCGATATTATTAGCAAAGCCGATGCTGATCTATGCTACTCAGTCTTTGTTAGTAATAATTTTGTTAGTTTTAGTCATCCGACCTGTGGGAGTGTGGATTAGCACCATCGGTCAACATTCTGAGAATACCCACTACCGAAGGCTAGATCCACGAACTCGCTGGTTATTGGGATGGTTTGGTATTCGTGGTGTTGGTTCTTTATATTATCTTGCCTATGCCCTTGGTAAAGGATTAGAAGGCGAAACTGCTGAAAAAATTGCTTGGATAACTTACACCACGATTGTAGTTTCTGTGATTGTGCATGGAATTAGTGCCACTCCATTAATGGATTGGTATGAACACAAGATTAGCAACCAAAGAAAAACTACTCCTCGCGCCACAATTGATGAACCAGGGGAGTAGGGTAGATGGGGAGCAGGGGAGATAGGGAGATGGGGAGACAAGGAAAATAAGCAATGACAACTGACAAATGACAACTGACAACTAACTACAACCAATTGTGCTGAATTTTAATCCCTCGACTTTGCATAGACTCCATAAATAAATCTGTTGGTAATGCTTCTTCTACAGGAGTAACTCCTGGATGTTTGAGTTTTCCTTCTAGCAACAATTGGGCAATACTACCAGTACCATAACCAGAAATCACTGCTGTATTTTCATGTACTAAATTGGAACAAAAAACGGCTGTTTCACCATTTTTTCTGCCTGTAATTTCTGAACGAACTGCAACTCCAATCCCAGTGAACCGATTAGTCACATCTGTCATAAAATGACTTACATAAGACAAAAATTCTATGGTGCTGCGCTTTTGCATTAACCATTTGGGAAATACATGAGCAGTTATCCAAGTCATGTGATTATAAAAATCGGGAACTGAACCAAATTTAGTAATTACAGTTTTCACCGATGGAAAGGCATGAGGTAAGGTGAAGGTTTCTGGCATATCAAACCAGTAAACTCCACTCCGTCCATAGGGTGGTGGAAACTCAATAACTTCTCTTTCACTGTAAGGCTTGACTACTTGCCATTCTCCATCTATCCAAGCTTTAAACTGATGCTGCAACCCCAAAAAAGTTGTCCGCATGACTGTAACACCAGCACCACCAGAACCAGATACTAAATAACTTAAATGTATCTTTTCTGGTTTATCGAATTGCTCAACACCCTGACGTACCATACTATTAGAAATGCCGGGAAAAATACCAGTGTTAATAATTGCTGTGACGCCAGCGGCAGCAGCTTGTTCATGATAATTTAGAGCTTTGCTGGTATAAGAACGATGGTCGCTGACATCTACATAGTTAACGCCTTGTTCAATGCAGATTTTGAGAACATTGGCATCTCGATAATGAAAGGGGCCAGCACAATGGATGACTACATCGGAGTTAGCGATCGCCTCTCGTAGTTTATCAACTTCTGCCAAGTCTAATACTAAAAACTCTACTCGTTCACCCAAAGGCAGGCTAACACCTTTGACAGTCTCCGGGGAACGCCCAGTGATTGTTATTTTTGCTTGTGTGTGGGTGGCTAGATCTAAAGCAACACTGCTACCAATCCGTCCCCGTCCTCCAAGAATTAAAACGCGGTCTGTCATTACTCCAGCATGGGCAACATTATTTTTATTTGACCAGTTTTGTGTACTGTTTGTCATCAGTTACAAGTATGACTTGCCTATTAATTAAGGAGGATTTTGGAATGGGTAATGGGGAATGGGTAATGGGGAATGGGGAAAGAGGATTTTGATTATTTTGTTGTGTGTGAAGTATATTAGCGCTTGTCTTCTTCCCTAGGTGGTAAATATCTAGACTTGGCAAGCGATCACAAATCTCAAATCATGAAAAACCGTTAGATTCAAGAAATTTTGGGAATAATCCTCATAGTGTTTGGCAGTTTTGCTTGGGTTTGGCTCACACTATGAGAGTGTCATTTTTCAACAAAAGACAAGTTTTCTACTGTATATCTATTATATTTAGCTGTATTTTATACTTTAGTTTAGTCATAATTACAGTCCTACGAGTAGATGCAGAAACCGTAGGATCAATAGATAGTCTACGGCAGCAGCAGCAACAAATTAATCAAGAGCGCGTGAATATGGTTCAGGAGCGCGATCGCTTGACTAATTTACAACTAGAGGCGCAAAAACATTTAACTGGTATTAACCAAAATTTACAAACTACAAACAGCTACATTCAAGATAGCGAGCTGCGGTTACAACTGGCTACCCAACGTCTCCAACAGTTAGAAACTGATTTAGCTGCGGCTGAACGTTTGTATGAAGAACGTCAAATTGCAACAGTAGCGCGATTGCGTTATCTTCAGCGATCGCCAACGCGTCAGGGATGGGCTGTTTTGCTGCAAAGCCAAAGTATCACTGACTTTATTAGCCGCCGTCATCAATTAAAGCTAGTGTTTGAGGCTGACCAGCAAATTTTGGCAAAACTCAACCAACAAGCAAACCAGATTAATAAACAAAAAACTGATGTAGAACAGCAAAAAAATCAAATTGCCTTGATTCGTCAACAATTATTAGCCCAAAAAGCTGATTATCAAGCCCAAGCGCAATCACAGACAGAAATGATTCAACGTTTAAATAGCGATCGCCTCGCCTTGGAAGCAGCAGAAAACCAGCTAGACCAAGATTCTAAAAATCTCGAAGCCTTAATTCAGCAGAAAATTGCAGAAGCCAGAGCTAGAGTTGAAGCCCAAGCCAAGACAAACAGCCGTACAAGCATTATCATTCAAGGAACTGGGGTGTTTGCCTATCCTAGTGATGCTCCTACTAGCAGTCCTTTTGGTTGGCGGATGCATCCAATTCTAGGTTATCGTCGCTTTCACGCTGGTCTAGATTTTGCTGCTAGCTATGGTAGTACAATTCGGGCAGCCGATTCGGGTACAGTGATTTTTGCAGGCTGGTACGGTGGTTATGGCAGAGCTGTAATTATTGACCACGGCAAAGGTATCACCACACTGTACGGTCATACCAGCCAACTGTTTGTATCCGAAGGGCAAACAGTACAGCGAGGACAAGCGATCGCTGCTGTTGGTTCCACAGGTTTATCCACCGGGCCTCACCTGCATTTTGAAGTACGTCGTAATGGTTCACCCGTAAACCCTGCCAATTATCTTTAATATCAAGTTGCGAAGAGAAGGGAAGTAGGAAAGATGAGGAGGATGAGGGGGATGAGGGGGAAAAGGATTTGTTTGCCCCATGCCCAATGCCCCATGCCCCATTCCCCAATTACAATCAAAGTGTGATATAATAGGAGAGATTAAGGGCGCGTGGCTCAGTGGATAGAGCAACAGATTCCGGTTCTGTGGGTCGGGGGTTCAAATCCCTCCGCGCTCGTTACATTTATTATAAGACTAACCACAAAAACTAGAGGTCATTTTCTCTCAGTTTTCTCTCGCTCACCTAATCTTACCCTGAAAACCACTACTAGGGGGAACTGGTTGATTGAGATAAAGTTATTGGATTTAATAGTTACATCAAATATTGTTATTAATTCAAGCTAAACCTATCTGATAAACTTATCAAGCGTTAGAAGATAACCATATTAGCTAACTACTCGCGCTATATTAGCCTGTAATGCCTCTGTTTTGAGTTTCAGGTATCAAAACTACATTAGCTTTACAAGAACAGTTACAGAGCCTTACAGAGGCAAGTAATGATATTTGACAAATAATCACGTCAAAAGACGCTTAATTAGGTACAGAAGCACCTAGATAGAAAACAATCTCTATATCTTAAGTAATTATCTATATAAATTGAGTGTTTAGTTTCTTTTCATTGTGGCAGTATTAGCCAGTGTCATTTACCAGTTTTTCTATCTGCAATACTAATTCTAGTTTTTCAATTTGAGTGTTTAAGTTTGATTATTAAGTGTATTTACTAAGTGTATTTAGTATATAAATTGATATACTTTTTATCTAACATGATTAATTAATAGTAGAGAATAGTTGTGAAAAAACACTTAAAAATATTGTCATCTGTTGCGTTATTAATATTTAGTATTAATGCTTGTTCAACTGCTAAAAGTGAAAATGAAAATGTTAAAAACAATAGTCATGATGATGAATTTGAATATGAATTAAATTATATGTTAGAAGACGATAGTGCAACAAAAGTAGCATATCAACAACTTTTTGGTAGAGAAAAATCAATATCTGAAGCTAAAGAATATTGTAATAAACTTGATAAAGGTGCGAGTAAACTTAATTTAATAAACAACAAATACGATGAATTAACTAATAAAATAGATGAAGATAAAATTACAGAAAGGGAGCGTGATACAATCTTAAAAATCTATTTTACTATATACCGAACTTCACAAAATATCTATTGTCCTCAGCATAGAGATAAAGAACAAATTCCATTAAATGAACGCCTCAAATAACTTCAAATATTTATTTGATAATTTAAAAAAAAATATAAAACTTTATTAAAAATACAAATTAATAGCTATGTTTAACGATAGTTATTTCAATATTTTGTTGACTTTATTAATGTCATATTAATCTAAATATCATAATGACACTATGGTAAACAGGGCGCATTGTGAGAGTAATAATTGCAGTATTAACTATAAACACACTGCAATCCATCATATATCAATTTATTTAATTAACTAAGTCTACTAATGTACATTAATCGTCAGTAAATAGCATTAGTATCTATAATAAATTCATAAATAAAAGTTAAAAAAACAATGGTGTTGCTTCGCTACTAAATTATTAATCATACTAACAAATAGAACCAAGTGTACTAGCGTCTCTCAGATGCCCTAGTTCAGGAGTTATTACCGTATCACGAAGTTTGATATAAGCTTGCTCATCATGTTTTAGTTTGTGTAATAAACCTATAGCATCGTATTTGTTTAGGTTTAATTTAGTGAATATGTATTCACATATTAAGAAACCTAATCTTGTAATATCGCTATCTGTAGCATTGGGTTGCCATTTACGTACAGTAGCTCTACTGTACTGGTTACACTTTTTAACGTCGTGTTCTGCTTTTAATATTGTTTTGTCGCTGTTATTGACTATATAATTCTCTACATTCTGTTTTATTTGTTCTTTGTTAGCTTGCAACATACGTTTGGTAATATCATTGCGTAATTGCTCCAACCATAAGCATTCTGGTTTAGGGGAGTTGTGACCGTTCATGAATGTTTGATTAAGACTACTCTTTACAATAACCTTATTACCAATATTTACTTTTTTACATAAAACTCTATCACCTATGGATAAAGTTTCATTAGTTAGAAATAATCCTCTATATTCCTTTCTAACTTCTTCAGGTAAGTTAGTAGACTTATTGAGTAACTTAGCTAATTTTTCATATTGTGGTTGAGTAGCTTGCCATTTGTATACATTGAATGTACTTGTAATAATTACTCCCAACTCAATTAACTTGGTGCGCTCCTGTATCATATTCAATTCTTGAAATTCAGATACATTCTTATCAGTTAGTATTAATATCTTCTCTAACTTAGTAGTCGAATTATCACTTTTAAATAAAGAATTGTAACTTTCTCCTAAGCGATATAATACGAGTCTATCTTGCTCTAAACAAACTTCTAACAACAATATAGGATTACTTACATGGTAGAGGTAATCACCTTGTATTAATGTTATTTGGAATAGGAGTGAGCAATTATCAAATAAACCTGATTTACAAGTATTGACTACTGTTTTTGTTTGTTCTACTTTTAATAACTGTTGTTTACTTTCGGACACTTCTTTTGGATATAGGTTTAAATGGTTCTCTTTTAATGATTCATTAATCTGAGAATATGTTGAGTTAAGTAAGTGTTGATACTGTTTAGGAATTGACTTCAGACCTTGTTGCAGTTGCACACAATCAGGTAACAATTTAGCTGATTCAATCAATGATTTCCACCAATTTAATTCTGTAAATTGCCGTTGTTTAAGTGTGTCTTCTATGGTTAATGCTTCATTTTGTTCTATATCAGCTTTTAACCATAACTTACTAATTACTAACCAGATAGGTGCTAATTCATTTAATTGAACGTACTGTGATGCGTTATCAATCCAGTATGGTAATGCTAATAACTTAATCACCTTATAGTGAAAATCAAACTTAGTTTTTTTACCATTTACTTGGCTAGAAAAAACTAGCTTGTCGTTTAATGGAATGATATCGAACGTTGGTTTTAAGTATCCTATACCAGCCTCAATAGTAAAAACTTCAATTTTATCGTTAATTAACTTACCCTTACGACTCCTAACTAAGTGATAATAAACACTGATTTTATATGGTTTAGTAGATGTTATTTCGAGTGTGTAGCGTAATGTGTGTTCTAACTTCTTACCTCCGTAGCAAATGAAAGGAATAGGTGGCTGAATAGGTGATTGAATAGAAGTAGATAAGATTTTTTGTTTATTAATTCTGATGATGCTAGGCTGTGTTTTATTATTAATATCATTAATTTCTGTATTTTTAAGGGCTGATAGCCAAGGGTTAAGTATAATTATTTTTACTGTATGTTGACATATTCTATCTACATCTTTCGTTATAAGGTTTTGTTGAAGTATTTTATGTTTTTCATATTTATAATATTCGTATATACTATAAGATACTAAATATCTTAAATTGAAATTAAACTTAGCATTTGCACACAAATAGTTCATTGCTTCCAATGCTATTTGCTGTTGAAGTCGGATTTGTTTATTTTTAATCTTATTTAAAGAAACAATATACTTCCTTTCCAATGATTGTCGATTCTTTATAATATATTCAAGACAATCATCAATAGCATTATTAAACGCTTGATTATTATCATCTTTTATTGAATTAATCCAATAATTAAAATTCACATCATTAACAAGTTTTTCACGTCCAATATAAAACATACTTAAAAATTGTTGTTGAAATAATTTTAGTCTTTGTCCTCTATCTTCAATAAAGATATTTGTATTTATAGCGTTTTCATCAGATGATACTCTTAGACTGCATTGCTTCACTTGTCTAGAGTTAGTAGAATGAAGATGAGCAAAATAAGGTTTTCTAATATCTCCCTTTCTTAAATAAACTTCCTGTTTACACTCAGGACAAAGTAAACCTAGCTCGGAATAGGAATTAAAATTACATTCTTCTGGATAGACTTTTCTACCAGCTTGATACATTGAGATCGCGTAATCCATATTTAATTAATGCTCATAATACTCTCACTATTATCAGAGTATCTATGAATATGGAAAAATTACCATAGTAAAGTTACTTATTATACCTAACAGTAATATTACATTTAGTTTCTTGCAACTAACACATTTAACAGTACAGTCAATGCTCACTTCATTTATCCTTAATCAGAATAATCTCATTACCGAGTATCAAAAACCTCGTAAACCAGCATCAAATACACAACAGCTATCAAACTATATTCGTGAACAAGACCGTATTATAAAGGCATTTAATACACAATTAGAGAATAATATTATTCGTGCTGTATTAGGTGCGCCGGAGTTAGAAAAAGTTAATTTAGTAATTATAATTAAAAACGCACTCAGGTACGATATTCAGATTAATTACACATAATATTGGTGAAACATGATACAGGGAAATAGTAGTAAGTGTGGCTAAATAGCACTTACTACCTTATCTCTGTTATTTATATTTGTTCAGTGTTGTTAGTTTCATCATTACTTGCTGCTAAAGAACGATTTATTTCTAACTTTTGCATACTTTCACTAAGTTCTTCATCATTAATACAAGCTTCAGGAAGAGGATAGTTAGAATAAAGTTTGACGAATGCTGGTTCTGCATTTACTCTGGCACGTCCTACCGCTTGTTTTAATTCTGATTCGATAAAGTGAAACTGTATGTTTCTCAAATAATCGTTATCATAAGCATTAAACCAAAATCTAAAACCATTATGCTCTACACATTGTTGTCTTATTGCTTCAAAAGCATTACTTTCTACTGGCATACCTAAAGCAACTGCATATAAAATAATTGTTTTCGGATTAGCGTGTGGTGTTCCTACTACAGCTATATCTTGTCCTTTTAAATTATTAAATCCTGTAGTTTTACCAAAGTGCATATCCTCTACAGCATTATCAAATAAGTGTTTATATTGATTGAATGTAATTACAGGTAAACTTCCTACTTCACTTGTAACATTATGTATATGTTTGTCAAAATAAGACCTACTTAATGAGTATTTTGTGTTTTGTTGAATTACACCAGTCATGTCAATATTAGTAACTTGATGAAACTTTAACCTATCACCTAAAATAAAACGGTAAATTGTCTCATTTGCAGTAGCCGAAAGAATAATAATTTTTTTATCTATTGGTAATGGATTTTTTATTATATAGTGAATGGTTGACTTATCATTAGCATCGACCAAAAAATAATCACTATTGAAGAAATAAAGAATTTTACTTTCATATTTAACATTACCATTTAATACTTCATTCTCAATAGCTGTAAAATCTTTAAATTGACTTAAGTTAAATTTTTTAGGAACGATATCGTCATTTTGTCTAATATCATCAATTAATTTACTGATAATTTTTTTGTCATTCTCATTTTTTAAATTAGCTTCTAGATTAAGTAAATCACTAATTTTCACTGTATCAATAGGTAAAAGAGAAGTAAGAATATCTTCATCAAAAATAATAGTGTCATGTTTCCATTCAATAAATAAAGCTTTTTGATGTGTAGTTATTACAGTATTTGTGGAAGCATAGCAAACACTACAAGCATCGAGATAATCTTTTACTTGTTGATCTACTTTAGATTGGTCATCTAGAAACCTATTAGCTTCTCCTATAGCTCCAATTGAATAATAATAATTCAATTTTTCTATAATATCTTTTGGTAAACCATCAAAACTAGGAGTTACTTGGTATTCAGTTTTGATTCGATTAGCAACTTCATCTTTAAGACTATGGTTCGGTAGTCCTATTACTACGTTTTCAAAATTAGTGCTTGATTCAGTTTTACCCGCTCCTGTAGGTACTTTTACAATATGAACATCAGTATCATTTGATTTCATAATATTTTCTAATATAGATTGTAATTCTTGTCTAGCTTGTTCTATAGATATAGTGTGATACTTTTGTTTTCTTACTAATTGTTTCTTCTTTGCAGCTTCTAATAAATTACGATATTCCCAATCTTCTTCATAAGGACTAAAAGTTTCTAAGTTCTTGGGGTAGTAATTGACTGTTTTGCAGTATGTCATTATGTTGAACTTTTCTTGTTGGGCATACTGCGAATTAGCTTGAATACATTTTTTGTACAATTCTTGACCACCTTCTATGTATCTAAGGTTTGTTGCTAACCCTAGCAGAATAGGATGTTTTAACTTAATGTTTGGATTCATGAAATCGTCAAGAATTTGCATTTCTTTTCTCAATTGCTCAAAATCAACTCCTCTGATAGATTGTATTTGTGAAGCATTTTCCACAGTGCCTATATTAATATTATAGAGAGTGCGTTTTTTGCTTCCATTTTGATTTATTTTTAAAAGCTCATCAATTTTTTTTATATTTCTTTTCATATTTTTACTGCTGCTATTTCTAACAGCATAAAATTCACCAGATTCTAATAAAATATCTATGTCAAGATAATAATCATAATTTTTGTAAATTATATCAATACCACCAAAGTACATTCTATTAGCATCTGTGCAAGACTTATCTGATTCTGGAAACAAGTACATTAATGCTAATTGAATATTGCTCCTATAATCTATATCTGTAACTGTTTGATTTAGTTGCCATATAACCCTAAATTTCGGCAGTTCTGAAGTGCTACTAAATGTATTGTAAGCAAAACAGCAATCTAAACCATACTCTTCTAACCTCAACTTCACTTTCTCAAAAGTAATACCACCGTCAAAATCTAAAGCAAATACAGATTGGCTTTTCCAATTATCTGCTGTTCTTGCACCTTCAATATATCCTGGTATCCAGGTTTGCCCATTAGGTTGCGTAACGTAATAGCTTAATTCTTCCATCGCTAGTTCTACAGCATTATTAATTATTTGCTTACTGATAGTTCCAATCTCTTTCTTTTCTGGTTTCTTGGCATATCTAGCTTTATCCAATAACAATTTGTGTTTCAACATAACTGATAACTCCAATAATTGAATAAACAATATTAACGCTTTTTGTTGAAAAGCGCGGTTTAGTAACTATGAGGAATAGTTAAGACAAATAAAGTCTTAGTTAACCATTAATCAAAATGTCTTGCCTTTAGAGCCATGAATATAAAGTAACAAAAAAGATAGGATTGTGTATGGTAAAAATATATTTTTGTGGTACGGTTTACCGAACAAAATAATTATTATTTTTTAGATATTGCTGAATTAAATTATTACCTAATTGGCATTTTATTAAGTTATATATGATAGTTTTACTATGATAACGATAACAATAGTCATAGAAAACTGTTATTGCAATAAGTAATAATATTATGTGCCACATAAATCATGTTTATAATACTCAATAGTTGAATTGTGAAGTTATAGTTAGTAGTAATAGTAAATTCAAGTTGCACAAACTAACATAACAACAATATTAATACAACGCTTATTGCAGTTATCGTTCTTCTCGTAATGAGATTTATGTGACTTATCTTTACTTTAGTTATCGCAATAAGCTAGTCATTGTTACTCTCGTTATTGCAATAAGTCAGTTATCGTTAATTTAGTTATTACGATAAATGAGTTATTGTTACTCCAGTTATTGCAATAAGGCTAATCACTATACATAAAGTAAGAAAAAAGGGATAGTTATTGTTGTTTCTATCCCTTGTTACTGTATGTATTGTTAGTGCTGATAGTGTAAGTATGATAAATGCTGTTATAACTTTAGACTTATCTGTATTAATCTACTAGCATAATGTTATTTATCTCAACTTCAGAAACATTGTAGATAGCAGCTAGTAGTTTAATGGACTTATCATCAGTACATTTCAATTTATGAGCGATCGCAACTGCTGACTGTAATGGAATAGCTTGATTAGTGGACTGTGTTAGTAAATCGAGTGTGGTCTTAGTTGTTTGACGTTTCTTGTACACTGTGTCATTCATTGTAGGACTATGACCTAATGACATTGCTCGTTTTTCTAACGGTATTCCTGCCATCATCCCGTTAAGGTTAGCTAGGTGACGTAAAGCATGAGTTTGAGTAAACTTAGAGTTTTTAGTCCATCTGGTCAATACTTTGTAAGCTCTTTGACTGATGTATGCCCTAATAGAGTTTGGATTCTGTGAATTTAAATAAAACACTGGTAACTTACCTGATTTAATCTCTAACTTCTCAATCAAATCAGGATAGGTAGGCGGAATTAGCGGAACTGCTAAACGATAACCAGTTTTAGTAGTAGTGCCTAGTATTGTCTCACTCCCTACAACTGCTACCATATCTTTGTTGTTAGGGTTTTTTAATGCTGGTATTATTACACCGTCTTTTGTTCTAAAAGGTTTGTCAATGTTCTGAATAGCAAACACCTCACTAACTCTCAACCCATATACTACTTGCATTGAAAACACGAATAACCATGACTTCCGTGTATCAATATTACTTCTTGCATCATTCTCAGGAATATCTAAAATTTCTTCTCTTAATTCAAAAAAGTCTTCTAATGAGATACTTTGTAGATTTTCTTTAAACTTAGTTTGTGTTATGTCTAGTTTGCCTAACTCATCCCGTAGCTTATTATTGTCTGTTACTTCACAAAGCTTCTTCATTGCAGAGACACAATCTTTAAAGCGTTTGCTACCCTTAACTTTGCTATTAATAACACCCATCATATCGGTAATATTAACACTGTTATTTAGCGGTAGCTCTTTGTAGAAACAGTAGTAGACTTCATACCAGCATGATTGATGGCTAGGGTTATTTCTATCTCGTGGTTGACGCTTTTTGGTGTAACTGTTCCAGTAATTATCTTCTACTAGCTTGATAGCTTCACCGAATGTAATCAGGTCATTCTTGACTACGTTCTTTTCTAATATGTGTTCATCGTACCAAGATAAAAACTCTGTTTCAGTACTAAACTTTCCTAATGCTTCACTAACTTGTTTACCTTTCCTGAGTGCGTTAGCTATACCATCCATCGTAAAAGCGCAATTACACGCTTTAGCTACACGCTTATCACCGAGTTTGAATTGTAGGAGAATATAAGTACCACTAGCTTTACTGTCTTTTTTGAGTCCTATCCCTTTAGGTGTTTGGTTTTGTGCTTCTTTAAAAAAATCTAGTAAACGTTCATAACCTATGAGATGATTGGCTACATTGCTTGATGTGACTTGCTTTTGATTTTCTCTCATCTTTCTCTCAACTTCGTTAGTGAAGTGAGAGAAAACTGACCAAATGCTAGTTATATCGTTCTTAACCAGATTCCGGTTCTGTGGGTCGGGGGTTCAAATCCCTCCGCGCTCGTTGTATAGAGTGAGTAATTATTTGTCCGCGTTGACGAATTGAGTGTATAGCAACATCCTGCCATATATAAAAGTATGGCACAACTATTTTTTTATAGGGTAAATAACCCTCTCCTAAGAAACCGTATTTGCTTCAAGCTTCACAATGAGTTCAAAACCTCACAATAATCGATATCGAAGATTACCACTAACTTTTGGTACTCAGGGAAGACAGCAATATGAGCCAGAAGCTAACACCAGTACGAGTACCAACACCGGGAAAAATTTTAAGTAGAGAATTAGAAGCGCGTGGCTGGACACAGAAAGATTTAGCAGAAATTATGAGCCGTCCAGTTCAAACCATCAACGAAATTATTCGAGGAAGTAAGCAAATTACACCAGAAACAGCTATCGAACTCTCCCAAGCCTTGGGAACTTCTCCTGAGTTCTGGACAAACCTTGAAGCGAAGTATCGGCTGCATCTAGCAAGAAAAGAAAAAAAGGAGCAAGATATAACTCGTAATTGAAGAATTTGCTTATACTCATCGTCGGTATCCAGGTATTATTCTCGGTCGTTTGCAGCATGACAAATTAGTTGACCATAAAAACTTGAAAGCCTTACTGGTGAAAGTTAGTCCTCTATTGGAAAATTGGATTGATAACTAGGTTGACCTAGTTACTTTAACATAATCATGTTTGAAATTAAGCCAAGCAACCTATTAGAAAACAAAACTGAAGCCCTAGTTAACTATTAACAAAACTGGCTAAACATCAAAGAGCAAATAAATTCTTGAATATTCTCTCAATAATATTACAAATAAAATTCCAACATAGAGGTTGCCTCACCTCTGTATCCTGTACTGGGTTACTGTCATTTATTAAACCTGAAGAATAATTACATTTTCCACATGAACAGCTTTTTCGTTTACGAAGTCTGTAATACTCCTGCTCAAGAGTAATTAATCCTGCCTTTTTAAAGTCCGATTTTTTCAGACGAAGTTTGTATTTTCTATAAAAGTGTTGGCTGACTTCTTTACGAATCCATTTATCCAATTCACGTATTTGCTGTATGTCGGTAATTACCATAAAAAATCCCATCCAACTTTTTACTCTTTCTCCAAGCACCCCACCGCATACATTACATATTTGCTCACCGCGCCCAGTGACTTTTCTATTAATTACATATTTGATAAAAAACCTAAATCTACGCTTAGGAATTCTCCCAGTTTTATAAGCAGACTCTTCATTAATTTTTTCTATAATCTTTTGCTGAAACCTCAAAATATTTGCAGGTTTAACTTTGATATGCTCAAGAGTAAATTGAAAACCAACAAATTATAGAAAATCTTGAGCTATATCAACATACTTGGTTTTACTTTCATCCGTATGTAATTCCAACTTTATATCTTGTAGCTTTTGAGCTACTTCTTGATGTACTAAGGAAATAAACTCTTTGTGTTCTAAAAGTATTACAAAATCATCTGCATAGCGGACGTATCTCAAAGGATATTTTTTCGATAAATCATTGATAACCCAACAATCAAATTCATGTAAATATAGATTTGCAAGCATTCCTGAAAGTACGCCACCTTGAGGAATACCCTGAGTTCTAATAATTCTTTGATTATTTAGAATAGGCTTGCGACGATGAAAAAAACGGTATCCGTAGATTTTACCACGTTGATTTTTGTGTGGAAGCCCGCCAGCTTTGATAAACCGTTTCAATAATTTACTAGCTAGAGTATCTTGACCAAACTTCCTCTCGATAATCCTAAACAGATATTCGTGAGACAACCTATCAAAAAATTTGACTATATCAGCATCTAAAGCAAATATAAAACCTTGTTTAATATAATGATGAATCAAAGTTGCTGCATAGGGTGCAGACTTTCCTTTTCTATACGCACAAGAAACTTTATCTAGTCTAGGTGTAGCTTGAAAATCTTTTTCTCTCTCTCTATAAATAGCATCATACAAGACTTTTTGAACGATAACATCACGTATCGTAGCAATTGATAAAATTCGCTTTCCACCAGATGGCTTGTCTTGTTCTATTTCTCGAAAAGTATAAAACTGATATGTACCTTTCAATAATCTATTTGACAGAAGCTGACACCGTAAATCAAGCTCTTTCTTGAAGGTTTGGTAAGAAATACCATCTACCCCCATCTGAACTTTTGGCTCACCCTGCTGCAAGAAATCAGTTTTTTGTCGTTCATAAGCTTCAAAGGCAGCCTTTAGCTTCTCAGGCTGAAAATACTCAGTGAGTATATCGTCCAAGGATTTGGACATATTTATTTTTACTATTTAGTAACTATTGAATTATTTAAAAGTGCCTAATGCTAAGGCGGACAGGGAACGCTAGGCACTTTATCAACCTGTCTCCTCTACTATGGTGTAGAGTATAACCATTACCTATTATTTCTAATAGGTATAAAGAAACTCCTGTCAAGGTGGGCTTCTTATGTTTATTCCATTGCTATAAGTTAGCATAGCTTGGAACAGCCACCCACTTGGGATAAGATACCGTTAGGCGTCTCACGGCAGGTTCAAAGACCTAACCTGGCATTATTAGAAAGCGTATCACAAGTTATTAATCACTTGATTAGAACTGGATTTTTATATACAAACAAAATATAAATTAAGTATTATTACGCTAAAAGGGATAGAGTGGATTCATCATAATCATACTGGAATGCTTGTCAAAATAATTTATGGCCCAAAAAACTCCTGAGTATAGTCATGTAAAAATGCCTACCGTCCAACAACTCATCAGTATGGATTGGCAGTATATCGAAGGAGATTGGGACAATGCCAAAGTTACCGAACGCGAAAACTTCAAGCAAGTTCTACTGACAGAACACCTCAAAGCCGCCATTAAACGCATCAACTTAGACGACAACAGCAACCCTTAGCTAGATGATATCCAAGTTCAAACCGCAGTCAGTCAGTTAGAACGCTTGAGGTGCAAACAGATTAATAGAAGCCAACCAAGCTGCTACAGAATTGCTACTCAAAGCTACTATTATATTAGGGTCAGATGGCAAACAGTACACCGTGCATTTTATTGAATTTGATCCTGAATATTAAGAGCGCAGGGATTTTATCGCCATCAATCAATACCGAGTAGATCCGCCTTAGACAACATCTAATCGGGGGTTCATTCGGGGTAGCAGTCAACTAGAAGGTGCTAAAAATTATTCCATGTAGGGGCGTACAGCTAGCTGTACGCCCCTACACTTAAACAATGTGTCGTAATGATTAATGAAATTGGTATAACCAAGGATCTTAAAGTCCCTCTTTGCATCAAAGAAGGGTTAGGGAAAGGTTGATTAAACTCACGTCTTTTTCAGAAAATCGTTAAGCAGTTGAAGCAAGCAAAGGCGAAATTAAAAACTTTAAAGAATGAGTTTGTGAAGCGTTAAAATCAGGCAAATTATCGTGTATGCAAAACCCAATTTAGATTTTAAATTTGGGATTGTGAAAGATTTCGCGGTTTTTCACCTTGAGAACACCGATCAAACCACTCTTGGTATTTTTTCTGAGTTGACTCATCTGTAACCGTGATTGTTACTTTCACCTGCTGACATCCATGATGGCGTTCTAGAGCGATCGCGTTCAAAAGTAAACTGGCAATTTTAGGAGAGCTAAATTCACCACTCACTGTTAAACCACTATCAACAGTACTAACTTCAGAAATTTCTCCTTTAGTTAACTCAATACCAGAAATTTCTCCTGCTGTTAAATCAATTTCTGCAAGTTGTTTATGTTCTGGACTAACTTGTTCTACAATCAATTTTTCACGCCGGACAGGAACTTGTACCATCCGGGTTTCTATTTCTTTGCGAACAATTACTTCTCCAACTTTACGCTTACTACTGTCAATTACTAGCCGTTCTTCAAGTAAACGTATAATTTTTTCTTCGTCAGATAATTCTAAATCTGGTGATTCTAATTGGCTGTTTATAGTTTGACTATCAGCTGATTGATCTGAGATATTTTGGTAGCCTGGTATGTTTGTTCCTTGATATTCAGGCATATACTTTATTTCTGATTTATTTATGTCTAGGAAAATAGATTTGGTTTCATTGTTAACTGTTTTGATTCTTTGACTTCTCAAAATAATTAACTGATGTTTATCAAATGATTGCTGGCTTGATTCTACACTATCTTGATGTACCTGCTGGTCTATTACTAAGTTTAACTGAAGATTAGCATCTAAAAACAAATCCTTGACTTTACCTACTAGTTGACCTTGACTATCAATTACATTGAAATATTTCACTCGATTTTTTAAAATTACTAGTAAGTTGCGAACACTATTTTTTGGGTTCAGTGCTTCCAAGTTACTTGCTATTGGTTGGCTATTCATAAATCATATTAACTATCAAACATAATCTTGTAGACTGATAACTAATGACTGTTATCAGTTATCAGTCATCGGTCATCAGTCTTGATATCGATTTAGTAATTAGCTAATAACTAATTACTAATTTTATTAGCGTTCCTCAACAGGAAGACCGGGAGCATTGATATCTAATTCTTCACGACGTACAGTTTCTTGAGCTTCAACTGTGTCATGATCCACAACTTTTTTAACTCTGACTTCTTCACGCACAACTGCTTCTTTGCGAATGTCAGGTGTTTCTTCGTATAGTTCTACGCGAACAACTTCACCTTCGCGGAAGTCAGCTTCACCAGGGGAAACAACTTGGCCTGCGCCTGCTGGGGTTTCACGTTCAATAACAACACGTTCTCTTTCGATGGGAACCGCAACTTTTGCGGTTTCAGTTTCTATGTGTTTACCAATTGTGACTTCTCCTGCTTTACGGCGTATTTTATTCGCAATTAGCCTTTCTTCGTACAATCGCAAGGTTTGATGATTTTGCTCATTTAGCCCGTATAAAGCAGGCTCATGTTCATATGTATATGTGTCACGATTGTAAGTTGGCGTAGCCGTCGTTCTGTAACTTGTATCTATTGGTGCGCCTGTTTCAAGAGAGGCGGTTGTATCTAGAGGTGTAGCAGCGTCTACAGCGCCAGTTTGATAGCTAGGATTGCGATATACTCCGCGCACACGTTCTTCATAATCGTAATCAAGTATATCGCGATCGCTGAATTCAGGTAAGTCTTCTGCTTGTTCTCTGGTTAGACCAACAGCGTAGACGCGATCGCTATTATAGTCAATACGAGAACGACCAACTGGTAATAATACTTTTTTACCAAAAATCCAAAAACCTAAGTCAACAACTAAATAGCGAAAATGCCCTTCTTCATCAACTAAGACATCACTAATTACGCCAATCTTTTCGTTAGTTGTTTCTGTATAGACACCAAGTCCTTTAACATCATTACCTTGAAAAGTATCTTGGTAATCCGGATCAAAATCTTCTAATCTGTAAAGACCCATATATTCTACCTCTGACAGTATCATGTTTTCTCATATTAATTAATGTACAATTTTATTCACTAATATGCCTCCTACTACCGACTGAATTAGCGAACTCAAGTTTTATCTAAAGTAAGAGAGTATAGATATTCTGCTGAAATTAAAAGTATGAAAAGCTGAAGGGTGAAGTAATCAATTATCTGTACAGACTTCACCCATTATGGATACAAATTTGATTTTTTGACATCTATACTTTTACCTTTTAATGGATGAAGCAATTTTATACTTCACACTTCACACTTCATACTTCAACCTTCAGTTCTAGTATCACTCACATGCAATTCGCCTGCTGTATTAATATCTAACTCTTCTCGACGAATTGTATCTTGGGCTTCTACTGTGTCTCGATCTACGACTTTCCTAACTCGGACTTCCTCGCGGACAAACGCTTCTTTATGAATATCAGGCGTTTCTTCGTATACTTCTATACGCGCCACTTGTCCATCTTGGAATTTAGCTTCGTTGGGATCTACAACTGTTCCTGCTGCTGTTGAAGGAACTCGTTCAATGACAACACGTTCTTTTTGAATAGGAACAGAAACATGTGCAGTTTCCGTTTCAACATGCTTGCTAACCGCTACTTCTCCAGTTTTAATTCGGTGCTTGCTGGCAATTAACCGTTCTTC
Organism: Amazonocrinis nigriterrae CENA67; assembly: GCF_016056305.1. Lineage (GTDB taxonomy): Bacteria > Cyanobacteriota > Cyanobacteriia > Cyanobacteriales > Nostocaceae > Amazonocrinis > Amazonocrinis nigriterrae. Next base: position 95,065 of record NZ_JAECZC010000029.1, read on the forward strand.
ATACAGCCTTAAAGTTTGATGATATTGCTCATTCAAATCGTATAAAGTTGGTTCTTTCTGGTAACTGTATGTTTCGCGATCATAAATTACATTACTGGTTGGAGAACGAAAGACACTGCGTACACTTTCTTCATATTGCTCATCAACAATTGTGTCTTCTCTGTACTCAACTAAATTTTCTACTTGCTGTTTACTAAGTCCATCAACATAGACACGTTTTGCTGGATAATTGATGCGCGAAAGTCCAATTGGTAGTAGTATTTTCTTATGAAGAGAATCTACGCTGGTGTCAATCACTAAATATCGGAAACGACCATTTTGATCAACTAAAGCATCTGCAACTGTGCCAACCCTGACTCCCCCTTCAGTGTACAATTCCAAACCTTTTACATCATCACCACCAAAAGTTTCTCGGTAGTTCGGGTCAAATTGTTCGAGTTTGTAAAGAGGCATATGTTTGAAGCTGGTGAAAATATCTACCTCTTAAGCTAAAGAATATTGTTTAGTATTTCCTCCTGCTGGCGACTGAATTAAAGATAGATTTGGGAATAGGGAATGGGGAATGGGGAATGGGGAACTCGGGGCCCCCTCTGGGGATAAGGGGCAATGGGGAATGGGGAATGGTAAAAAAGTTATTTCTAACTTCTCCCTCATCCCCCCTGCACCTCTGCTCCCCTGCATCCCTGCTCCCCTGCACCTCTGCATTCCTGCACCCCTGCACCTCTGCACCCCTGCTCCCCTGCTCCCCTGCACCCCTGCACCTCTCTCTGCCCTTCATCTCCCCCGCTCCCCCTTAGCTCGAAATAGTCTCATACCATTGGCTGTCACCAGTAGGGAAGTTCCTGTATCTGCTAGTACAGCAATTGCTAAGCCAACAAAACCTAAAGTACCTAGTAGTAAAAATAGCCCTTTCGTCACAAGGGAAAAGATGACATTTTGTTGAATTACTGAGACTGTACGACGGCTTAAATTTACTGCATAGGCAAGTCGTCTCAGGTCACTACCTACTAAAACTACATCTGCTGTCTCTAAAGCAATATCTATTCCACCAACGGCAAAACTGATATCTGCGGTAGCTAAGGCTGGCGCGTCGTTGATGCCATCACCCACCATCCCTACAATACCAGACCGCCGCAACTGCTGAATTGCTTGCAGCTTGTCTTCTGGTAAGAGTTCTGCTCGATAGTCTGTGATTTCTAGTTGTTGAGCAATCTGTTTGGCTACAGGTGTGCGATCGCCTGTTAACATGATTACATCTCGCATTCCCAGGCGTTTCAACAATCGTACAGCCTCCGCAGCTTCTAGCCGCAAGCCATCTGCTAAGGCGATGACTCCTAATAATTTGTGGCTATTACCTACCAATACTGTTGTTTGCCCTAAACTTTCAATTTCCGTCAACAAGGATTCAGCTGTTGATAAAGTTACACCAAAATCAGCAAACAACCGCCGATTTCCTACTAAATAAAGATTTCCGTCCACTTGTGCAGCAACGCCTTTACCAGGATAGGCTGTAAAATTCTCAATAGTTTTTAACTCTAATGCTTGTGCTTTTGCTGTAGCAACAATCGCTTTAGCTAAAGGATGTTCTGATTGTTGTTCTAAAGAGGCGGCAATCGATAACACAAAATTGCTATTTACTCCGTCCAAATCATAAATTTTTTGTACTACAGGTTCTCCTTGGGTTAAAGTTCCCGTTTTATCAAAAGCCAAACTAGTTAAGTGTCCAGCTTTCTCCAATGCATAACCACCTTTGAATAAAACTCCGTGCCAGGTTGCCGCACCAATGGCGCTAACAATAGAAACTGGGGTAGAAATTACTAAGGCACAGGGACAGGCAATCACTAGCAAAACTAATGCCCGATACAGCCAAACGTTAATAGGTTGAGCAAATAGCAAAGGTGGAATTAAGGCAATAGCGATCGCACTTACAATTACTATAGGTGTATAAATTTCTGCAAATTTATCTACCCACTGCTGGGTAGGTGCGCGGCTTGATTGCGCCTCTTCTACAAGATGAATAATTTTAGCAACAGTTGTATCCCTAGCGGTGTGAGTAACTTTGACTTCTAAAAAACCTGTTTGATTCAAAGTACCAGCAAAAACAATGTCCCCAGGTGCTTTATCTTCTGGAATCGATTCTCCGGTAATCGGCGACTGGTCAATGGCACTCATTCCAGAAACCACTACGCCATCTAGCGCCACACGCTGTCCTGGTCGAATCGTCAAAATTTCCCCTACTCTAACACTGTCAACAGCAACTGTAACTTCTTGATGATTGCGCTTGACAGTCGCAGTGGATGGAGTCAAATCCATCAAGTTACGAATGGCATTACGAGTACGACCAAATGTGAAGACTTGCAGCGTTGTACCCAAGGAGAACAAAAAAACCACCAGTGCTGCTTCAAACCAATCTCCTAAAATTACTGCCCCAATCACGGAAATGGTCATCAGCAGATTCATATCTGCACGGCGCAAACGCAATTCAAATAAACCTGCGCGTGCAATGGGATAGCCAGCAACTACTATGCCAATACCATAAAAAGCCCTGGCAATCCAAATGGGTAATGCTAAATACTGAGCGAGTAAGCCTAAAACTAACCCTATGCCCGCCAGAATCACGCTTTGTCCTCGACGGTTAGTAATCCAGAAATTCCAATTTGTAACAATAGTATTTTGAGTTTGTAATAACTTCTCTTCAACTTCCCCGTTATCCTGCTCCCCTGCTCCCCTGCTCCCCTGCTCCCCTGCATGGTCATGGTCATGATCATGATCACAAGAGTGACCGTGATGTGAAATACTGCCCTCAAGACTCTGCTCAACTGTATAGCCTAAAGCTTGAATTCGTTGATAAATTGTTGTTTCACTCACTTGTTGCGGATCGTAGGATATTTGCGATCGCCCTGTGGTAAAGCTAACTGCTGCCTCACTCACACCTGTAATCTGTTGTAACCCTACCTCGATTGTTTTGGCACAACTGCCACAGTCCATCCCACTAATTTGTACCTGTAGCGTTTTTGCAGGAGCGACATCAACGGTATAGCCCAAAACAATGATGCGGTTTTTGATTTCTGCTTCACTCAACAGATGTGAGTCGTAGGAAACCCTTACTCGACCTGTGGCAAAACTCACTGAAGCTGACATCACACCACTTAACTGCTGCAAGCTGGCTTCAATTGTCTTGGCACAGCTGCCACAATCCATACCACCGACCTGCAACGTTTGAGTTTTAAGGGAATTGCTCTGATTCATGGCAACTCTACTAAAAAGGCTAAAAATTTAACTGCCACTATTCTAATACAACAATTGAACAACTGTTCAATTGTTCAAAAAACTATAATAATAGGTAGTATTGAGATTAATAACCATTACCCATACGCAACGAGATGAATAAGCACAAGTTAGACAACAGCAATAATACTGAGACGCTAAACTGTGAAAGGTATCTAGTGAATTTAGAGAATGTGCGTAGTTCGCGATCGCAAATTTTACCCACTGCAAAAGCACAGCAGATGGCAGAAATCTTGAGTTTACTAGCAGATACAAATCGCCTACGCCTGATATCAGCCTTGGCTGCTCAGGAGTTATGTGTTTGCGATCTAGCAGCCTTAACAAAAATGAGTGAATCAGCTGTTTGCCATCAACTACGCTTATTGAAAGCCATGCGTTTAGTCAGCTATCGGCGAGAGGGTCGCAAAGTCTATTACAGCTTGGCTGACAGTCACATTACCAACCTGTACTACTTTTTAGTAGAACATTTGAACGAATCAGATGATGAAGTTTTGACTGAAAGTTTGGTGTGACAAATGTTTTAATCTACAGTTCAGACATTTTGAGAGTCACACTATATTTGGGATTAAGAATACTGATTGCTAGGCTGTCTCAGCAATTTACAACAATACCAGCTATTCCAATTGAGTGTCAGCCGATGACGGCAGTAAGAGCAAATAAAATTGCAAAAGTGGTCTTGACCTGATGGTCGAGACCACTTCTGATACACCCCTTGCACAATCAAAAATATACCAGTGTTAAGACACATATGAATGCCAAATTGCCGAAACCCTGTGTCGAAAGCATTGCAGCGTTTTGGGATGCATTACAGCACGTTATTTCAGGCAGGGAGATGGGGAGATGAGGGGATGGGGGGATGAGGCGAATGACAAATGACCACTGACAACTGACAACTAACCACTGACAACTAACAATTAACCAGAATCCCCAGAGGTGTAACTCTTGTAGTGTGGTGTTACTGGAAGCGATCGCGCACACCTGGTCTTGTCACTACTAATTATTCCCAGACTAAGCCTTGACTAATCCTCCGGGTTTTCTTCATAGTCACGGATTTTAAAATCAGTGTCTCGCTGTAAAAAACGCTGGATATCTCGCGTATAGAAAAGAAGTTTCTTAAACTTGTGATCAACTTTCTCATTAATTTGTCCGAAAAGCATCTGAAGTAGATCCTTTCGGTTGACATAATCTTGGAGGTGCAAGTCAAGCCTTTTATCTAATTCTCGGACTTTTTCGGCATTACTAGCATGGGTTTTTAGCTCTTCTTCAATCCGTTTAATTGAAGAAGAAATTTGGCTCATTTTAGTAACAAGATTAGTTGCCCCAGTAATTAGCACTGAGGCGCTAACAAGTATTCCTAAAAAAATGCCTGCGCTTTCAAGAGTTATAATAATTCCTGGGCTGCTAGCAGGCGTGTTACTAACAGCTATGACTGTTTTTGTATTGTTCATTTAAAGAGCATCAATTTTAGATTCAATCCGTGTCAAAGCTGGCATAACGTCAGCGCTTAAGGCTTGTTCAGTTGAATCATAGTCAACACCCACATATTGCCATAGCGTGACATTGACATTTTTAAACCACTCAGGAACATCGAAAGAAATTGCATAATTAGCAGTCAGCTTAGGCAGAATAATCAATTGAATTCTGTTAAGCCAAAGCTTACGGCGTGTCAAGTTATCAGCTTCAGGTGTTCCTCCCACGGTCAAGCCAAGTTCAAACTTTTGATTAAGAAAACCTGCAAAATTCCATTTTCTACCCTCTGGAATATTAGTAGTAATGTACGTTGCTAATACATGAGTTTCTAATAGTAACGGTGCTGTAATCTCAGGAATAGGAACGTAAGCGGTAGAGTTAAGGGTAACAGCTGCAACCGAAGTGTTAAAAATCTGCTGCCAATTGTCAGCGTTACCCAGTTGTAAAGTGCGAGTCATCGCATTAGTAATTGCATGTGTGCCTCAACCTCATCAACAAACCCCAGTGGGTCAATGCCGTAATGGTCGAGTAGTTCAAAGTAGGTGTAGTCGTCCATTTGGCCAGTTAGCCACTGACCAGCCGCACAGTTGATCACAAGCATCCCAGCAACAGTAGAGTTATCAGCTTGCCCATCAACGGATACGGTTAATAAATCGCTAATGTCCGGCGGAGTCCAAAGCAAATTATTATCAGAGGCAATAGACATACTTTATGCACCTTCTGGCACAAAGCGATAACGGCTAGCTGCTGCGTTTTCACTGCCTGTAAACAGTGCAACAAACGCGGCTTTTTCTCTAATCGCCTCGCAAACACTATCGTAAGTATCGGCCGAAAGTTTCTTGCCAAAGTTAGCCGTTACAGAGTCGTTTTCGTGTCTGAAATATTTGCGGCCTGTAATTCTAGAGGACTCTTTGGTCGTTGCAGTTGTTACCCGCTGAATTACAGTAAGTTTAGCGCACTTAAATTTCTTCACCCCTTCTAAAATGTTAGGAGTAGTTAGCGCTTGTACTTCAGAAGTACTGAAGGTGTACTCGTCAACAATACCTTTTAATGTTTGTGCCAATGCCGCTCCTCTACCTGCTTGAGTAGCACTGATTAATCTTGTGGGGATGTAGACAAGATTCGCGCCGCTGGCATCAAATGGAATAATATACCCTGGCACCCTTGCTGTTTTAACCGTGTTGGCTGAGTTGTTAATAGCTGCAAAAGCTGCTTGTCTAGCTTCTGTATCTTTGTTTAGCCACGCCATGTACTTTGCGTGGTCAGCAGCTAGGCGCACCCCACGACTAATATCTTTATAAGCCATCTGATTTACTGATTTGTTTTGTTACTTCTCTAACCGTAACAGCAGTTTTTGCAAATTCGTTTCACCGGAGGGGTTAAACCCTTCCGGCAAATTTTCAAGGGGTTAAGTTTCTAGAATTGGGTTTTTTCTACTGCCTGTGCGGTCGTAGAGACATTGCCAATTCTTTAACCCTGGTATTTTGTACATACCTTCCTTAAATCTCACTTCACAAATCGGTCGTTCACGCGAATCTTTTACTGGCTTCCCCAAAATTGTTTTAGTGTGGGGAATTGTCGGATATCTTTCTATTGGTTCTGCATTCTCCTCAATATTTAAATACTTCCAATCTGGGGTATGGTTTTGGATATCTAACACTTTTTCTACCAAGTTTTTAGCGTCAGTTATATTTCTACAGAGCATCTGTAATTGATATCCTTTTTCCCAGTCTGAGTAGCTATACATTATCTTTCCTTTCTTCCAAATGTAGCCGCTACCAGTACCAAATAAATTTTTAACTCTAGTTGCATAAGTTGTTAAATCTGACTTAGTAATTGTTTCGGAAGTCTCAGTCATTAATCTAAAGGTGATAGTGCCGTCTAATCGGCTGTAACCAGTATCTACATCTGCAATATCTTCTAAAAAATAAAGCTTAATCTGTGGTTTGTAACGTCTTAGCCGTGTTGGCATATATTTTTCAACATCATTATTACCAAGTTCCGCCTCAAAATTTCCCATTGAGAAATAGAAACACAAGAGTCTTGCAACGGTTAAAGTTATTGGGTCTTTATCTTTATGTAGGCTGACCATTTTGGCAACGTGACGAGAATTAGCTGTCGATAATTCTTCATCCAAGACGCTATCTAAGTCTTTGAAATGTTCGCGAACAGCTTTATTAACGTAGCGCAGACAAAATTGCTGGATTAGCTCAACATCATTGGGAGGGTTAGTCATAGTCAATCATCACTTTTTTGAACATCTGCTGAATTAATAGGCTGATTGACTTGAGAAGCTAGTTTTTCTCCTGTAATTAGCGCTGTTATTGCTTTTTCTCCATCGTCTTTGCTCTTGAAGAATTCATCTCTTTGATTTTTTAATTCATTGAAATTATCCCCAATACTGACAATCTCACCAGTCACAGAAGAGAAAGCACTCACTACATCTTCAATCGGTTGGGCATTTTGTAAAACCGCATCCCATTTAGCTTGTGCTGCTGTTCTAGCTGTTATGATTTCGGTCATATCAGGAAAAGCATCTTCAAATAATGCCCCTCCCCTTTTAAGAGCATTACCAATCTTGCCAGTATAACTAACAGTTAATTCTCCAATTGACCGCACACTATCAAACATGCCTTGAATATTCCAAAGGGCATTAGTAACAGATTGATAAGTTCTATTAGCTGCGTTCCATGTTGTGTTGATGTTGTTATAAGTTGTCTCACCAAAGATTGTTTTAAAGAAGTTGCTAGTCCACTCACTGATTAATCCACCAAATCCTGTTTCTTCACCCTTCTCATTCTTCCATTTAAATCCGGCTGCTTGACTTAAATTATCAATGCCACTGAATAAGGTTTGAAGAATATTGTTAGAGAGCATTCCCGCATTATGAAAAGTGGTGATCAAGGTGAGGATGTTGATAATCCTGTCAACTTGTTTTGTCTGCCATAAACGGGCAAAGGTTCCGCTTATACCACCTGGTAATAAATCACCCAATTTGGTGTTAATTGTTTCAAGTAATGTTAGTTGAGTGGCGTTTGCTCCTGTGTTGATTGCGTCTAATATATTGTTAGAGTTGTTATTTGTGTTGTTATTAATATTATTAGACTGGTCGTTCAAAGCTTTATTCATACAGCCCCCTGGCTGAGTGCTGCGACACACACCTGTAGTGGTTGCTTTTTCAATATCTCCAGGCGTGGGGATATTTTTAATAATATTATCGGCTGCTTTACCTACAACTATTGGTATTCCAGCAATAGTAGGGATGATTTTATCTAACTTCGAGTCTATTACTCCTAACCTTTTATTTCCTTCCTCATTCACTTTCTCTACTTCCTTAATTTTTGTAGTTAAAAAATCTACTCTTGGGTCAAAGTTCTTAGATGCCAATGCTTCAAATGCGACTTTTTTAGCGTCTCTCGCTTCTGCCGCGACTCCACTAATAGCCCCTGATAAATTACCAACAGCAGATGACACGGTTGAGATATTTTTATTTTGATTTTCATCGCCAGCAGCAGCAATTTTTTTAACTTGTTGCCCTATATCGCTACTGCTGAAATCTGCATATCGAACAGTAGCAGGAGTAACCACGGCGGGAGTGACCGTAACGCCTCCCGTATCTGCCACGGTTACAGTAGCAGGAGTAACCACGGCGGGAGTAACTGTAACTCCCCACTTCTCGTTGATTTTTGCTACGGGATTAACAATTTTTTCAACAATAGTTTTCAGGGTCAGTTGATTAGCTGCAAAAGTCTTCTCAATTATGGTAGGAAGATTCTCAACAATTTTGGTGTTTTTGATAGGCTGCTTTTGTAGCGCGGTGATATCACCACTAAGTTTTTTGTTATCTGCTTGAGCTTGTTGTAATCCGCGTTGAATATTCGCAATTGTAGTATTTATTTGTTGTTGAAATCCTTGCCCTATTGCTACTAAGGATTGGTTAACTTTAGTTTGAATACTTGCTATTTGTTGTTCAAGTTTTGTTCTACCTGCGCGTGTTTCATAAAGTGCATTATTGCCTAATTTTCTAGCTTCTTCTATTTTTCCTTCTAAAATCTTCCTGCCTTGTCGAGTCTCGTAAAGTGCTTCGTTTGCTTTTTCTCTGATTGGTACAAGTTGTTTCTCTATTCCATTCGCTCTCAACTCATTAGTTTTAATTGCTTCATTAATTCTGGGCAATTCTTTTTCTATTGATTTAGCTTTTAGCGCTGCATTAACAGCAAGTGTTTGAGTTTTACTTAATTCAGCATTAAGTTTTTCTGAACTTTCAATATTAAAGCTGTTAATTTTATCTTGCAAAATCGCAATTATCGCCGTGATAGCAGCTACACCCCCAACTGCTAACAATGCGGCTAAACTTCCTCCAGACTTAGCCGCTTTCTCTGCATTATCCCTGCCAGGAACTTTCTTAAAAAGATTATCTAATGTTTTTTTTGCATCTTCTACCTTTTTTTTAACTGGATTAAACTGCTTTTCTAGGTCTTTAGTACTTTGAGTTGCAGTCTTAACACCTTTCTTTATTTGGTCTATTTCAGCATATTTAGATTTAAGTTGTTTCGCGGCCTTAAAACCATCAGCGTAATATTTTAACTCTCTAGACAATTCGGTTAATTCTCTAAGCGCTGCTTGTCCTGACACAGTAGTAGGTGGAACCATTAACCCCCCTTAAAAAAGCTGCCGATTGTTTTTACTGTTTGTTGGATGTCTTTAAAAAGTTGCTCAATACTGTTGCAATAACTTTCTAATCTTTGTACTCTTGCTTCAAGTGTATTGTCTTTGTTACTAAGGTTTTTATTGTTGTTCTGGCAGCATTGCTCTTGCTTCTTTTTTAAATCTGCAATCGCTTTGTTCTGTGCATCTATCTTGTTTTCAAGACGTTTTATGGCTGCATCAACATCTGTACATTGAGACATTATTTACCTACTTTTGATGCTAAGTTGTTGATTTTATTGGCAGTTTCAGCACATGAATTACAGCAGTAATAAGGATATACTTTTGATTCACATTCATGCTGACTATCGGGGCATTTACCGCATTGAACACTATAATTAACAGGAGAATTGCCCTGGTCTTGAAATAAGATTATTCCGTTGTATTTAATTTCAATACTGCATCTTTTGTTTTTACTAGATGGGCAAATAATCGAGGTGTTAACCAAGGGAACACCGCCAGCAACACTGGTAACAAGACAGTCACAATAAGCGTAAGCCGGATGCGCTCCACAATCTGCTACCTTTGCAAATCCCGTACCATTGCATCCTACGATTGCTACTTGATGCGGGGAGCCGTTGAATCCCTGCCACCGATCACCAGGGATAAAAAAATATTTATGATCACGAACAGTCGCCCAATTCCTGCTTGAATTTCCAGGGAAAGGGTCAATTGCGTATCCATCTTCACGGTAATCATCGGAAGAATTGATAGGGGTTTCTCTGGTAATCACCTCTATAGGTGCATATTTACTTCTAAAGGTTCTATCTTTTGTATCACCCTGAAATTTGTATTTAATAATTGGGCTATCACCTTGATTGCAATACGTAGTCATGTTAAAAATCTAACGGTGAAATTGTGTAAACTGGTTGAATTTCATAACTATCAACAACAGTTAATTGTTTTTTAAAACTTAGTTGAATCGTAAAATAAAGTTTGTCGCCGTCTTTATCTCCATATCCGAGCCATTGACTATTAATTTTGGAATCATCACCTAAACCAATCTTTTTTCCCCATTGAATGAGGAGAGAAACAAATAACGCTTCTAGGCTGAGATTTAATCCTATTGGCAATCCTAATGCTGATTTGGAAAAATAAACGCTGGATGAATCTTGAGAGAATCCGTTATTGAAATAAGCTGTGTTTGATGACAAAACGTTATTAATTTGAGCATAAAGTAATTTACTAACTGTTTTGCATAAACCCGCTTTGATTGTGGAAGCTTGCAAGTTAATAGCAAGGCTTTTGCTATTAACTATAAGTAAGGCGCTATTCCCTGGTTGAGACGCAAGAGAATTGCCTCTCGCACCGAAAATAGAACCGCCAAAAATCACTTTACCTGGGTAATCAGTCATTAACTAGAAACCTTCAGTACTAATCCACCGTTGCCGACACCAACAACTAAATAAATGTCGTTTGTCCCCACTGGGGTAAACGTGTCACCTCTGCTTCTACTATTTGTTGGTGCTGCTGCTATATCGCTACTAGTTTGCGTCCAGCAACCCTGATTAGAATTAGTATAAATTCTCAGCCCTGCATCAACTGTTGATGCATTAAAAGCCGTTGCAGGAGAAGCTAGGTTCCCATCTCCTAACGGTTTAGGAGTGTAAGCTGTATTAGAAAATGGATTATTTGAAGTACTTACCCAAGCGGTAAAACTGCTAGCTATAAAAGCATGATTCCAGCTTTCCAGACTCCACACATCAGTTTTATTAGTTGGGTTAAAAACTCCAAGCAACATGCTTACTGAACCCTGAACCATTAACACGGCTCTGTATTCTGGAAAGGCGTTTAAAGCATGAAATGTTATTGGTTGCGAACTGACAAAAATAGTTGAGAATTGTTCACCGCTTCCGTTAGTTCCAACATTTGTCCCAGTGTTTAAAGTACTAAACAATTGATGACTTACAGCAAGCCCTGTCGTTACAGCAATTCGATAAACGGTATTGTTATTAACTCCACTGCCAGATGAGAAGTTATAAGAAAGGTAATTTGTACCACTAACTGAATATCCCGTTGAGGAAGTAAAGCCAGCGTTAACCATTGCTGTGTTGATCGCAGTGGTTAGCTGGCTTTGTGTCCAGTTAGCAGCAAGCGTGGTAATCGTGCGCGTTGCTACTGTCATGTTTAAAAGTCTGTCGGAGTAAAGGTAATGCTGGGAGCAGGCTTTCTTAAAGTCACTTTATAGTCAAAGGTTGCGTATCGATTTGGCGATGTTCCTGTTAAGGAAATATCGTCACTAGTCGGCGCATCAATCACAATTTGCCTATCACTATCCGCAGTCTGAGCCGCTTCTGTAAAAATTGTCGAGAATTTTATTACCAAAGCTAATAGAAATTCTTCCAATGTCATGGCATTTCTAGGCGTATATCCGCTAAATGCCAGGATTGATTTAGATATTGTGATATCTGTTGCTGTTTCAGTGAAACCACTTGTACTTGCTACGTAAAGTTCTGCCATTGAGGTGAATTATTAATAGTTTCCAAATTCATTGATAATTCACCTGGCGGATTGTGTAAATGTTCCAGTTTTATGTAAAAGCAGAACAAACACTGAGGGCATGTAACGATTGCCCAGACTAGGATTAGCTCATATTCAGTTAATAGCTGAAAAATAAAATGTTCCGATTTTACCTGATAGAAAAGTTAAACCGGAACAATTAACGAGAAGAATAAGTTGAATGAAAATTGATAGAGAAGGTCAAGCGGCTGTTCTCTCGGATGCGGATTACTCAAAAATCCGCAAGCAGATTAAAAGCCGCAAATATAAATTACTTTGGGATTTAGCTTGGTACACCGGCGAGCGGTGGGGGGCACTTGTGCAGCTGCGTGTGGTTGACGTGTACAACGAAGATGGTACACCTTCTGACTGTATTAACTTCCGTGCCAGGACAAGAAAAGCTAAACCCAAAAAATCAATTAACAACAGCGATAAACCCAAGCAGGTGCGGAAGAATCGGCAAGTACCAGTGCATCCAATCCTCAAGGAATTGCTAGCAGCTTACAACAGCGAGTCTGACTCGGTTTGGCTATTCCCCAATCGAACCGGGGAGAAATCTATTGGCCTACGCTGGGCCGATAAAATTCTGCGGTCGGCAGTCGAGAAAGCTGGTTTAGGAAGTAAGGGTATCAGCACTCACAGCACCCTCAGGGGGTTGGCGATTGGAGCAAGCAAGGCGGCGGGGTAATTCCACCACTGTATGAAGTCAGGGAGGCACCCAGTTTTTACCAGGTCAGCACCGAACCCACAGATCTGCGACATGTTAAAGGCGTGGAAGGAAACGGGTATGCGATTACACCATTCAAGGTGGTAACAAAAGATGGTGTTGAAAGATCAGACCTTTTAATTCATAAAGACGCAAACGTGCCCGGAAGTATGGGATGTATCGTACTCCCACCTACTGAGTTTCAGGATTTTGAGAAAATCTTTAGCTTAGAAGCTAAAGATTTCGACGAGGTAAGGCTGACGGTACTTTACACTTACTGATTGGGAATAATATTCCTGGTAAATTGCAAAAACAAAAAAGCGATCGCCCCAGCTGTGCGCGATCGCTATTTTCTCTCCACAACCACTATTGCAACTTCTTCTCAATCCTGCATTGAGGGAAATTTCTCATTAAAAAAAATCAGCACACATACTGATTAAGATAAAAGCTCAATTTATCAATACTTTCAGCTGATAAATCAGCGCCCGCGCAGCCGCGCCAGGAGCTTCACAGCTTCGGCCCCAGCGCTCTCATTGATTATTGAGAATGCTTGAGAATATGGGAGTAGGGAGTAGGGAGTAGGGAGTAGGGAGTAGGGAGCAGGGGAGCAGGGGAGATGGGGAGATGGGGGGGATGACAACTGACACCTAACTCCTAACTCCTGAGTGAATGATTTTCTTAATTTCACCTGGCGACTGACCATCTGCAATGGCCAATTCAACATCTGCTTTCTTACGCTGAGCGATGGGCGATCGCACATTGCCGCCGCCGATGTGACAGCGCCTAATCTTCCGGCCCTCCATCCAGCAGTACCGATAATATTTATATTTCTGTTCACGGCGCTTGACCCAGTACTCCTCTACCCAATGGGTGTGTTCGGGAGCAACTTGAGTAACTGGTTTTTGCTCCCGAACAAAATCAGTATCAAGAGTCTCATGTGTTACCTGCTCCCGAACACTTTTATACGGGTAGAGAGCGTCAGATGTATCAAATTGCTCCCGAACAAGCGGAGTATGTTCGGGAGCAGTTTCTAAATCTTCGTCAAAAACAACTTCATCCCAATACCACCTAATACCAGGTTGGGATTGTTCGGGAGCAGAATTGCGATCGCCATCGCCCCAAAGTTCGGGAGCAGAGGTGCGATCGCAATCGCCCCAAAGTTCGGGAGCAACAGCGCACTCGCACTCATCCTCCTCATCCTCACTCATTCCGTGGACTT
>NZ_JAECZC010000029.1:110267-148934 GCF_016056305.1 Amazonocrinis nigriterrae CENA67
TATCAATTTTCATTCAACTTATTCTTCTCGTTAATTGTTCCGGTTTAACTTTTCTATCAGGTAAAATCGGAACATTTTATTTTTCAGCTATTAACTGAATATGAGCTAATCCTAGTCTGGGCAATCGTTACATGCCCTCAGTGTTTGTTCTGCTTTTACATAAAAGTAGAACATTTACACAATCTACTGGGTGAATTATCAATGATTTAGAAACTATTAATAATTGACATCAATGGCAGAACTTTACGTAGCAAGTACCAGTGGTTTTACAGAAACAGCAACTGACATAACAATTTCTAAATCAGCACTTGCATACACGGGCTACACCCCTCGTAGTGCAATGACGCTTGAGGAATTTCTGTTGGCATTTGTTATTAAAATGTCAACGATTTTTACAGATGCAGCCCAAACAGCTGATCCAGATCGGCAAATAACTATTGATGTGCCGACTGCCGATGACATTTCACTATCGGGAACCAGCCCAAACAGATACGCAAACTTTGATTACACAATCAATCTGCGTAAGCCAGCACCAAGTATTACATTCAGCCCAACGGACTTTTAACTATGACAGTAGCAACGCGCACGATTACCACGCTTGCTGCTGGCTGGACACAAGGCACGTTGACCACAGCAATAAATACAGCAATGGTCAACGCTGGTTTTTCCTCAGCTACACCTTACGCAGTCAGCGGTACTAATTACCTTGCATACAATTTTTCATCTGGCAGTGGGGCAAACTCCTCCACTGTTTATCGAATTGCAATTACTACAGGCTTTGCTGTAAGCCATCAACTTTTCAGTACTTTAAATACTGGTACAAATAGCGGAACTAATGGAAGCGGTGAACAGTTTAGTACTGCTTTTACTAGCTCTCAAGCTATAACGTTCCATGCGTTAAACGCTGCGCCAGAATACCGAGCAGTGTTGATAGTTCAGGGTTCAGTAGCGGTTTTATTGGGTGTTTTCAGTCCAGCAAATAAAACAGATGTTTGGTCACTAGAAAGTTGGAATCATGCATTTATTTTTAGCAGTTTTGTTTCAATGGTTGGGACTAGCTTAAACCCATTCAGCAATACAGCTTATACTCCTAAACCATTAGGAGACAGCAATTTAGCAAGCCCCGCTACTTCCTTCAATGCTTCAACTGTTAAGGGGGGGTTGGATATTTACACCAACTCTAATCAAGGCTGTTGGACGCAAACTAGCAGTGATATTGCTGCTGCTCCTACAAGTGGTAGAAGTAGAGGTGATACTTTCACCGTGGGAACAGATACGTATTTAGTTTGTGCATTGAGCAATGGTGGATTAGTTCTAAAAATTAGTTCTTGAAATGGCTGATTATCCTGGCGTGCGTATTTTAAATACTGCTATTTCCATAGGTAACTTAAAAACTGCAAGCTGTTTAGTTGGAAATGGTGGCGTTTCTCAAGGTGTTAGTAGAAGTTTTGTCAAGCTAATTCCAACCTCTATAGTTGCTAGTGGCTTAAGCAAGCTAATAGGCAAAGCAATTTATAATAACTTTAGAGATTACCCAGCAACAAACAAAGCTTATTTCAACAACGCTTTTTATCAAGATTCAAGCAATATTTACTTGAACAAATCAGCGTTAGGATTGCCTGCTAATTTAAATCTCAGTTTAGAAGCATTGTTCGTAGCCTTACTCATTCAGTGGGCTAACAATATCGGATTAGGAAGTGAAGCAAAGATACAAGCAGAATGGTTATCCTATGGTGACTTAGACGATAGTTATCTTTACTTCACAATTCAGATAACTTTTAGAAAAGCCGTGACTGTAGTTGACGACTACGAAATACAACTAATTTATTCAATATCGCCCTTAGATTTTTAATTATGACCTGTGAAGAAGGCGACAAGCCTATAGTAAAATATCGATTTTCAGGAGATACAAAGGATAGGATTTATAAAAGCAAGTTTGCTCCCATCGAGGTGAATATTAAGGAGACTCCCATAAATTCATCTAGTGATTATAAAGACGATGGATACGGGCTTAACATCTTCCCAAGCACAAGCCCTAATAATTTTTCTCCAGTCCGTGACCACAAATTCTTTTTTATTCCTGGCGACTTGTGGCAAGGATTTAACGGCTCACCCTACCAAGTAGCAATAATGGGATGTAACAGTATAAGTTTTGCAAAAGTAGCAAATTGCAACGCACATCCAGCAATGGCTTATTGCAATTGCTTGGTTACATCAGCAGCAGCAAGTTATGTAACAACAAATCCTAATATTAAATGCTCTAGTAGCAGGAATAAGCGATGTAGCATCGAGATTTCACACAAAGGAATTATTTTATTTCAAGACCAAGGTAATTGTCCCGCGTCTTACAGCATTCAGTGTGGTAAATGCCCCGATGGGCAACACGAATGCGAGTCTAAAACATATCCTTATTACTGTTGTAATTCTTGTGCTGATACTGCTAGTAAAATCAGAAATTTAGCATCAAAAGTAGGTAGATAATATGTCTCAATGCACAGATATTGACGCAGCGTTGAAGCGTCTTGAGAATAAAATTAACGAACAAAACAAAGCAATCGCAGATTTAAAAAAGAAGCAAGAACAGTGCTGTAGTAGTAAAAGCAATACACAAAATCCCAAAAACAACCAAACTGATTTAACTGCTATCCTCAAACGGCTAGCTAAGGCTGAGAAAGATATTCTTGAACTAGGGGGGATTGTCAAAGAAGTCATTGATGATATTAAAGAGATACTTGATTCTCTGACGGAACATAACGGAACCACACAGGAATCACAAAACATATTCTCGTTTGTTTTTGACTTATTTCTTGGCGGTGAATAATCATGACTGTATTTCAACAAATATCACCATCAAGTTTAAGAGCCTACAAGTTGTCTAGATATGCCAATGGACAACCCAATAAGATACTTTTAGAAGCCAAGAAAGCCAAGAGAGCAACTTCTCAGTTTATGTCTCGCAAGGGGGCGCGGGAAGCCGCCAAGAGAATGAAAGCCCTCAAAAAGACAACAAAGGAATCTAAAAATATTCTTGACAACTTCCTCAAAAAAGTTCCGGGTAAGGGTAGTGCAGGTAAATCGGCTAATGCTGGTGTTATGCTGGGTGGTTTAGTTGCAATCGCTGGATTGACAGCAGCATTAATTATTAAAGAATTTAGGGATGCTTTTATTCAGGGTGTGTTACTGGATAGCGATGATTATTTGAGAAGTGAAATTCAAAAGAATTTCAACAATTACATTAAACAAGCTGTAGAGATAAAAGGAATTAATGAGCGGACTAAAAATTTAGAACTTGAAAATCAACGAGTACGTGATAGAGTTTATGGGCTTGAAAAGCAGCAACCATTAATTAGAGAAAATGCTAACGAGGCTTTGTACGAAGCGAGGCAGGGCAGAATAATACTTGAGGGTAAGATTGCTGATGCTAAAAAGCAGGCCAATGATGCTTTGTATGAAACAAGGCAGGGACGAGAGAAACTGCAATCACAAATTGATAGCATTCAGGCTAGTGTCAAACAAGCTTTGTCTGGAATTACTAAAGGATTTCAGCAACAAATAAATACTACAATCGCAAATATTCAAAAAGGATTACAGCAAGCACAGACTGATACAAAAAAAGTTAGTACTCAGGCTGATACTCAGAATAAGGCAATTAGTAACTTGCAGGCAAGCAATAAACTATTAGAAACTAAGATTAACAGTATTAAACAGCCTACATCATTAGATGTTAATGCAGTTATTAATAATATTAAGGCTAGTTCAACTCAAGAAATAAATAGGTTGAGACTCCAGGTAAATGGACTACTTGCTCAATTAACGGGTATTCAAAGTGTTATTCCTGCCCTCAGCAGTGGTATATCAAATTTATCCAGTGGTGTAGCCAAGGTGGACGCTAAGGCTAGTAGTGCATTGAATGAGGCACGTAGTAAAGGCGTACCTGACTTGTCTCCATTACAAAAACAACTTGATAATCAATTTACTAAGTTTGTAGAGGACAACAAGAAATCTCTTGGTATTCAAGACTTAAAAATTTCGGATTTAGGAAAGAAATTTAATCAAGATTTGCAGAATTTTCAACGCCAAAACAATCTTGATGCTAATCAGCGTTTTTCGGAATTTACTAAGCAGAATAATGAAGCGCTTGGCATCAGGGATTTAAAAATATCAGACTTGGGCAAGGATTTCGATAGAAAATTCGCCGATTTTCAACGACAAAGCAATTTAGATGCAGACCAGAGGTACAAAGAGTTTGTAGACCAGAATAAACGTGATTTACAAAAAATTGGTAACGACCTAAGTCAGAGCAAATCAGATATTAAAGACCTTGAAAAACAAATAGATAAGCAGGATAAGGTGAACGAAGAAGCGAATAAAAAACTAGATAAAATTATCCCGATGCTGGGTGCCATTCCCCTCATTCCTGGTAGAGTGGCGGATGCGATTAGACCTGATATCCCCACAATTCCAGATATCGAAAGAGCAGCTACCACAGGTGTCTGTCGCAGTACCCAACCAGGGGGCTGTATGAATAGGGCATTAAATGACCAGTCTAATAATATTAATAACAACACCAACAATGCTGCTAATAATATCTTGCAAGGGCTAGATACTGCTGGCACTGGTGCGCTGCTGTCAGGTCAACAAGAAATACTCAATAGACTTGGTGATCAACTGCCTGGTGGCATTGGTGGGAAGCTTGAGAGGTTTAGCAAGTGGTTGCACCTTGACCGTGTACTCAATATGATGATTTGGGCAACCACAATACACAATGCCCTCATGTTGAGTAATGACATTGGTCAAACTTTGACAGTTGTTATCAATAATGTGCTTAATTTAATACCAGGATTGAAAGGGGACAACGACCAACCTTTTGATATTGGGTCTGTAATTGGTAGCACTATAGACAACCTAATCAAAGGGGCTATTGGTGCTGATAACTATACTCAATTAAAAGAAACATGGGCTAAAGCCAATAGAATTTATCAAGCGACGACTAATGTTTTGAACAACTTGATGAATGTAAATGCTGTAATTACCAATGCCTTAGAAGTTATTGGCAGTTACACAGGCAGAATTGGAAACGCTTTAAGAATTTGGGGTGTAGTTGGTGAAAAAGCCTACTCTTGGATGAATCCTCAACCAAACTTTGATAATAAATGGATGACCAAGTTACAGCAGTTACAAGAAGGTGCAAACACTGTAGCTATGGTAGCTCAAGTTCCCATTGATGTTACTAATGCTGTAGCTGAATTCAATAACTCCACCACAGAATTTATCAAGGCAATCAAACAAGAACCCGGAACTCATTCAGGCTTAGATATAGGAGAAGCAACCAACGTTAAAACGCAAAGGGAAGCCGCTAAGGCTGTCAGCGCATCCCTGAATTTTGATATTTCAGACTTATTTGATGCAGATGATTAATTATGACTGATTTACCAGAAGGTTTTGACAGTTGGGAACATTTACAATCTACATATATGCTTGAATACAACAAGCGTGTAGATAAATTTTTTAATGATGTTCAGGGCAATGGAGATTTATCTAATGTTCGCTCATCCTTAAAGTTAGCTTGTCGCTTGGTTGACGGCGACAATCAAGCGACATGGAACTTAAGAACATCATTATTTTTCGATGTTATTGGCTACAGTCGCAAGAATTTAGCTATAGTTTATGGCTCAAAATTTGACACGGCGCCACCAGTCGCAGGTCATCCACAGCTATTTTTTGTATTCTCTCAAGATGCAGCAGCTACACCCACTGAAGAACCGCCAATAATACATGAAAAATCTGTCCGATTGATGAAGTTTTCTTCTGCAAGTGGTGACGACGACGGCAGCAATGATACAGCTATTACTAAAACCCACATGACAGAAATAGCCCATGAAATTAAAACTCTTTTTATTTCTGGTAGCAGAGGTATAGATTACACTTGCGGCAACAAATCAGCATCATATACTGACCCTGAAAATGGTTTTGCTAAAGGGAATTATATGTTAGTTAACAGCCGCAATGATGCAACCGAAATTTATCAAAAAATTTGTAATGCAATTGACGTGCCTTTCAAAACAGAAAAGCTGATCGTGAATGACCCAGACAAAGCCAGTACAACAACGGCATCAGCAGGGAAAATCACTGTTTTAGGGAAAAAGGTACAAAATCGACGCTACAGACCTGTAGCAATCCTCAGATTCAGGCTAGCTTACATCTCTGTTGGCACTCTTATACCACCTGTAATCCTCATCGACACAACAATGAGAAATAAGGGATTAGTCCCTTATCCATAATGTTGAATGAGAGTCAAGCGTTACCACTGGTAGAAAATAAAGCTAGAAACCTATTAGGTTTCGTCACAAAATTCTAAGGATTTTAAAGGGTTAGAGTAGGTCTTATGCGTAACTAGTACAAATAAGCACCAGTAAAAAATATGGGTTTTCGAGATTTACAGCGCTACGAATCAAATAAGTCGCGCTTTGACAAGTACAAAGCCTGGTTAGCGATGTCTCCAGATCAAAGACACGCCGCATACGCTGCTATCACTGACGAAACTAAGCGGGCGAAGACAGAGCGAGAGAAAGGTTATATTTCTCCTTTTGGTAGTGCTGGTGCTACCAAAATTTATATTCCTGCCCGGTTAATCAAGGATGGACAGACTGGTCAAGGTTCAGGTGTGGCTAACGCACTTCGGGGAATACTTGCCCCGTACACAACCACAGCAACCGAATTTGCAGCATTAAATGATCCATTGTTGATCGAGACAAGTCAGTTTAAAGCTGCCAAACTCACACTAACTGCTGTCTTACCGGGAACTAAGAAAAACAGCCGGATTACTGGCGCAGCTTACAACAAGCCAGATGTTGATTCTGTTACTTGTGCTTTTGGACAAAATGTCGGTGGACAGCCTTATGATGCTGCTGTTTTGGGCATCAAGGGACTACAAGCCTTTTCTACCTTCATTGAAGGCAACGGTGGCAAAAACCGCGCTAGATTCACGCCGGAGGGCTGATGAGCAGGATAGCAGAAAGAACTGGTATTATTTGGATTCCAGATGACACGTTAGACCTGCTATCCGTCGATGTTGATGGCAACTGCTCTGAAGAAGATTTCAGAGGAATGCTTGCCATCAATCAAGCGGGTAGAGATTGGCTGTTAGGGAAAATTGACATTATCGAGTATCTCGACAAGCTGGAGTATTACGGTATTCCTAATCCTTTTGAGATTTTGGATGAATTTGCAGATCACGTTGATTTTGTGACCTAGTGAGAGTAGTTGAACTAAATAACAGTGATAATTGGCAAAGTATATTTTCTACTAATATCGTTGCCGTTCAAGTTCCTATGCAGAATGGGAAGTATTTAATTAATCCTATTCCTGAAATAGTAATACCATTGTTGCTTGATAAATTTATCCTTGCAGTTAGTGTTGAAACTGACGTGCCATCAGAGTCAAACTGGCGATTTGCAGGATATGTTAATCAAAAAATCAGCACAGGAATTGTACTTGGTGGGAATCAAGACGCTACCACTGTCAAAGGTAAGCCGTTGTTTTTAAACCAAATCAATTTAATATTTTTTGACAAGATTTCTACTTCTTATGCTGCTAGTGTCAAGGTTCCTAAGTGGTTTCCTCGTGCTGCGGTGACTGTGTGGGAGTACACAGGAGTAGACGACACGTCCGAGGAAATCTTGTTAAGCCAGGAATTTGCAAACATCAACTTTAAACTTGACCAAATACAAAACCAAATTTCACATTGACAATTTAAAACAAAAAGTATGATTAATATCAAAGATAATTTAGAACTTGTTCTTACTATAGTTGGTTTAATTGGGATAGTATTTAGAATTGCTCAAGTCAAAGCAGACATTGAAAGTTCTATTGATAAAGTCAAAGATGACTTAAAGGATGAAATACGTTTTATTAGTACAACCTTACAAGTAGGACAAGCTAAATCAGAAGCTAAAAAAGAAATGATAGAGTATTACCTTAATGACCTCTATTATCAAATAGACCACAAATTTATTAGAGCCTGGGAAGAAATTAAGGAATTGCAAAAATTTTTACAAAAAGATGGTTTTATAATTAGAGCCAAAACTTACACCCCACCACCCGAACGCGCAAAAATTAAAATCGATGGGGTATGACTTGGAGCAATCCAAACAGGCGATAAACAAAGTAACTTGCGATCGCAACTCGTAACACCACACTACAAGGTATTACCCTGTGGGGATTCATTTTAGTGGGTCTACATGCTGTGAAGACTGTTTCCTGTTTGTGTAAATGTAGTTGGTTTTAAAATTGACATTATAATCACGTATCCACAAACACTATGCTTTCAGAACGCTTTACCGCAGCCCTGACCTACGCCACGGAACTTCACGCTACCCAAGTGCGTAAAGGCTCAGGTGTTCCCTACGTGGCTCATTTATTAGGTGTTGCCAGTATTGCTTTAGAATACGGTGCAAATGAAGACGAAGCTATAGCTGCACTATTACATGATGCGATAGGTGTGTTTCGTTTCGCTTAAACAAGTGGAAACATTTGAGGACAGCGAGTCAAGGAAATCTAAACCTTGATAACTTAATCTCCGTGATGGTGAAATTCCATCCCTCTAGGTACAGGAGTGACAGCAAGTCCCCCATTGAGATTGGATGGCTTCTAATCTAGATGAAGCGGGGAATCCAAGGCGGTTATTCGGAACCCGACCGAAAAATCCCGTCAGGCATAGCTGGTCATGAGTAGGAATACAAACTCTCGTCTGAACCATCGTCATCGTGAACAAGCCTACGCGGGTTCTTGGGCTTGACCAAAATAGTAATGGTAACTAAGGAATGACATTCTACCGTGTCATTTAAGGTTGAATTTAGTTTCAACGCAGTACCCAATGTTCCCGGTGGATAGAGAGGCTCTAAAATCAGCGACAAACGGAGATTAGGAACGAAATAACCTGCTTATGGCTCTTTGAAGAGGTCGAAATTCAAAGAAGTAGCCAGCGCAAGCCATAAGCAGGAGGGATTGTCTCAGAAGCAAATGCCCGTCTGTAATGGGCGGGATAGGCTGACAGAGACACGGTGAATTGGAAGGTAAAGCTACAAGTAGTAGTAAATAAGTTATGAGCGAGTTAACGACTACGTATGAATGGAAAACTATTCCCTGGCGAAAGCTAGAAAGGAAAGTTTTTAAGCTACAAACGAGGATTTACCGAGCCAGTCAGCGTGGTGATGTCCAGACTGTCCGTAGGCTGCAAAAGCTTCTGGTGAAGTCATGGTATGCAAAATGCCTAGCAGTTAGAAGGGTCACTCAAGACAACCAAGGGAAGAAAACACCGGGAATTGATGGCTTAAAAAGCCTAACTCCGGTAGCCAGATTAATACTGGTGCATTCCCTAAAAGTCGGTTCCAAAGTTGCCCCAACTCGTAGAATCTGGATTCCAAAACCAGGTACAACTGAGAAAAGACCGCTAGGTATCCCCACTATATACGACAGAGCATTGCAAGCATTGGTCAAACTAGTTCTAGAGCCAGAATGGGAAGCAAAATTTGAAGCGGACTCATACGGCTTTAGACCAGGTAGGTCAGTTCATGATGCCATCGCGGCAATATTCTCGCACATCTCAAGAGTACCGAAATACGTACTGGATGCAGATATTGCAAAATGCTTTGACCGTATAAATCACGTCACGCTATTGCGTAAAATAAATACCTACCCACAGCTACGAAAACAAATCAAATCGTGGCTCAAGGCAGGTTTTATGGATGGTGGAAGACTATTTCCTACCGAAGAAGGCACACCCCAAGGCGGTGTATTATCACCACTTTTGGCGAATATTGCCCTCCACGGAATGGAAGCTGCCATACAGAAGGCATTTCCTAGACGTTCCCCCAGGATTAGTGGGAAAACCACAAAAATACCCGCACCTGCACTAGTTAGGTACGCGGATGATTTTGTGATATTCCATACCGATTTAGAGGTAATCAAAGGATGCCAGAAAGTACTGGATGATTGGCTAAAAGACCTAGGATTGGAATTAAAACCTAGCAAAACCAAGATTACCCACACTCTTGAGAATCATCAAGGTAATGTGGGGTTCGATTTCTTGGAATTTAATATAAGGTTATATGCAATGGGGAAAACCCATTCTGTCAAAGATACTCACGGCAGAATTCTAGATTTCAAGCCCTTAATTAAACCTTCCAAGGAAGCGGTGAAAAAACACCTGCAAAAGATTGGGAAAATAATAGACTCCCACAAGGCAGCCCCTCAAAAGGCACTTATTGCCAAGTTAAATCCCGCAATTATGGGATGGGCTAGATATTATTCAACTCAAGCTAGCAAGGAAACATTCACCAAAGTAGACCATCTAATTTTTCAGCAATTATTAGCATGGGCAAAAGGCAGACATCCCAGGAAAGGAGTCAAATGGATTGCCGAAAAATATTGGACAGTCCAAGATTCCGTCAAATGGGATTTTAAAACCAAAGATGGAAAATTCCTACTTTGGAAACACGCCAAAATTCCTATTAAGCGACATACCAAAGTACAGGACGATAGAAGTCCTTACGATGGTGATTGGGCGTACTGGGGAAGCAGACTAGGAAAACATCCAGAACTTACCACTACAAAAGCCAAGCTACTTAAACAGCAAAAAGGCAAATGTATACATTGCAGTCTTACTTTCAAGGACGGAGATTTAATGGAAATCGACCACATTACCCCCAAATTTAAAGGGGGTAATAACAAACTAGAAAATCTCCAAATTTTACATAGACATTGCCACGATGAGAAAACAGCGGATGATTACGCCAATGTTTTCTATCCAGTAACAGAGGAAGATTATCTCTATGAAAATCCTTTCTAGCTGGACAACTGGTATGCATGACAAGCACCGATTCACTGAGGAGCCGTGTGAATTGAAAGGTTCAAGCACGGTTCTGAAGACGAGCCAGATGAGGCGACTCACTGGCTTAGTTCAACAAGACCAGGGCGGTGCAGCAACGCGCGAAGAAATTCGCCGTCGCTTTGGCGACAATGTTACAGCAATTGTAGATGGTTGTACTGATGCGGACACCACACCTAAACCCCCTTGGCGACAGCGCAAGGAAGCATACATTGCTCATATTGCTACTGCTTCCCCATCAGTAATACTGGTATCAGCAGCGGATAAACTCCACAATGCCCGCTCTATTCTCAAAGATTACCGTATGTTAGGCGAAGCTCTCTGGCAACGTTTTCAAGGGGGCAAAGAGGGCACTCTTTGGTATTATCGATCGCTTGTGGATGCGTTCAATCAAACTGGAAACATTGCCATAGCCAAAGAATTAGAACGAGTTGTGACAGAAATCGAAGTATTGGCGGCTAAATAAAAAATGAAGGTTGAAGGATGAAGGCTGAAAAAGTACATAGTTCATACTTCATACTTCATAACCTCATGCTTGTTTGTGCAAAACTGTAACGGAAATAACAGTCTTTTGTTTGCTAACGGAACATACTACTTACTGAGGTATCCTCATGAATCCGCCAGATAGTTTCCCCTAGGAGATTAGCCACTGAAAGCACAACTAGTTGGGGAAAGCGTTTACTATCTGGTATAGGAATCGTGTTGGTGACAATAACCTCCTCAAATAAGCCACTTGATAACCGCTCAATTGCAGGTGGCGAGAAAACTGCATGAGTTGCACAGGCATATACGCGACTTGCTCCTTCTTCACGCAGCAAACGCGCTCCTTCAGCAATTGTGCCGCCTGTGTCGATCATGTCATCTACTAAAACTGCCGTTTTACCCTTGACATCGCCGATGACATTCAAGACTTCGGCTATGTTGTGAGCTTGACGGCGTTTATCTATAATGGCCAATGGAGCATCATTGAGCTTGTTGGCAAATGCTCTCGCCCGTGCTACACCACCGACATCAGGGGAAACAACCACAAGGTCAGGCAGGTTTTTGCTGGCTAAATAATCCAGCAACACTGGTGAACCATAAACATGATCAAATGGTATGTCGAAATAGCCCTGAATTTGAGCGGAGTGCAAATCCATTGCCAGAACGCGGTTAGCACCTGCTTCAGTGATTAGGTTAGCCACCAGTTTAGCAGTGATTGACTCTCGTCCTGCTGTTTTGCGATCGGCGCGAGCATAACCATAGTATGGAATTACTGCTGTGACTTGTCGTGCGGAAGCTCTACGACAAGCATCAATCATAATTAGTAATTCCATCAAATGATCGTTCACGGGTTGACAAGATGGCTGGATTAAATAAACATCACAACCACGAATCGATTCCTGGATTTGAACGTATAGTTCTCCATCCGCAAATCTTTTGCGAATCATTGGCCCCAAGTCCATGCCCAGGTAACGAGCGACTTCTTGAGACAGTTGTAAATTGGCAGAGCCAGAAAATAGCCGCAGGCGATGATTTTCAGTCAGTCCTGTTGCAGCTGGTTGCACTTTTAAAGTTGCAGAACTGAGCACAGCAGATCCTCGATGTGCATTCATGGCAATAGTATCATTAGATAATTAGCAGATTTAACTGAAATAGCCTAAAAAAAACATCTGTGAGTTTTGTTAAAGCTTTCATACAAACTTTAAACATTTCTCCATAAAATTATCGATGGCTCGTTTTTAACCATTGTGGTAAACAAACCATTGATTGCCTGACTGAACATCAAGTCCGGGAAATAGTTCCATAGTTGAGATATTTCGGGTTAATCGTAAAAAACTAGAGTATCTCCGAGTAGGGCTAGATAAAGTATTGCTTATACTCATTTTATTTATAACTGAGAGCCAATCCTTCATAGTTTAAGCAATATTTAACTGGGACTGGTGAAAGCAGAAACATGATTCAATAAATAGCCCAGAAGCATGTGAATGTTTGCTGAATCTTCTATAATCTTAGCTACAAAATTATAAACTAAGTAAACTATATTTCATTTCTAATTGAAAATTGCATAAAAAACTTTAATAATCTGGCAATTTAGTTGAATTTTTCTCTGCTTGATTCGTGTTTGTGGGCAAGAGTTAGGAGGTGAGTCAGCGTGGTGAGGCATCCCCACACGAGACCGTTGTTAGCGAGTCTTTGAACGTCTGAGGGCTACTTCAGTGCAGTGGTTCCCCTTGGGAGAAGGAGCGTTACCTAAAGGGCAGGAGCAGCCTACAATAGGAAAGTCAAAAATAGCCAGTGCGTTGCAGGGGTTTTCCCCGTTGTAGACGCGCTTTGCGCGGCTTCCCGCAGGGTAGCAACTAGCTCTCAAAAGTCATGGATTTTGAATTTTGAATTGATTTTTCTTCCATCCTCCATATTCAACTGGGGGTATACCCGTTGGGTAGGGTAGAATATTGCCGCAGGTAACTGTCCGTCGCCGCTGGGATTTATCTTTGTGAGTGACTTCCTGCTCAGTTGCCACCACACTTAATTGATCCATCATGCAACCACCCATTACTGTTGGCACTGTCCTGCAAAATCGTTATCGCGTGATTCAAATTCTCGGACAAGGGGGATTTGGTAGAACTTATCTGGCAGAAGACCAGAGGCGGTTTAACGAACTGTGCGCGATCAAGGAATTGATTCCACTGGCAAGAGAATCTCATGCTTTGGAGAAGGCACAAGAACTTTTCCAGCGAGAGGCCACTATTTTATATCAAATCGAACACCCGCAAGTACCTAAATTCAGAGAAAGATTTGAGCAAGATCAACGCTTATTTTTGGTGGAAGACTACGTTGCAGGTAAAACGTACCGGACTTTATTAGCCGATCGCCAGGCTGTTGGTCAAACTTTTAGCGAAACTGAGGTTTTACAGTTAATACGCTCATTATTACCTGTTTTAGAGCATATTCATAGTCGCGGCATTATTCACCGGGATATCTCACCGGAAAATATTATTTTGCGAGATAGCGATGCTAAACCGATATTAATTGACTTTGGAGTGGTCAAAGAACTGGCAACACGTTTGCAATCCCCAGATACTACATCGTCTGTCACCACTGTGGGAAAACCAGGCTATGCTCCCAGTGAACAAATGCAAACAGGACGGGCTTATCCCAATAGTGATTTGTATGGTCTAGCGGTAACAGCAATAGTGTTGTTAACTGGTAAAGAACCAACTGATTTATTTGATGAAAACCAACTGACTTGGAATTGGCAAAGGTGGGTAAGAGTCAACCCCCAATTTGCCCTGGTTTTGAATCGGATGTTGAATCGCATACCAAGCGATCGCTACCAAACTGCTGCTGATGTCGCCCAAGCTTTACAATATCCAGAACTACCCAGTGTCCCCAGTCCTCAGCTATCCAACTTTCAAACTGTCGCCGTGGCTCGCCGTCCTGACCCCGTACCACCACCAGTTGCACCCACCAGCAAACCTGATCCAGTAATTCCACCAAGCCCCAGTAGTAACTCTGTTTTAGATAATCCCTTGGCACTTGGGGCAATTGGTAGTGCTGTTGTGATTTTGGCGGGATTCGGTTCTTGGGCGCTGGTCAGTTCTATCCGCAGTCAGTCAAAAGCACCAACAAATGAAACTGCACCACAAACCTTTCCTTCACCAGTTATTTCTGGTGGTACTACATTTGAACCTACACCCACACCTACAAGTACTGAGACTCAACCAGTCATTTCTACTAGGCGTATCAATGTAAGAGATTCTGGCACAACTGTAATTGAAGATACTCTCAAGGCAAATCAAATTATTGAATATAGCTTTTTTGCGCCAGAAAAAGCCAAGTTGACTGCATTTCTCGACCAAGGAAGTGGCATTACGTTCTCAGTGTTGCGTTCTAATCAACAACCAATAGATAATAGTGCCCTGCAAGTTACATCCTATCAAGGAATATTGCCGCTTACTGGTAGGTACACGATTCGGTTAACTTTAGCTCCAGGAATTGCAGAAAGTAACTATAACCTGAATGTGGCATTAGAAAAACCCATAGAGGCAACACCAACACTCACGCCCACAATCACACCAACACCAACACCAATAATTACACCGACTCCAACCCCAACACCAACAATTACACCGACTCTCACACCAACACCAACACCAACATCTAATACAGAAACCACCCCACCTGTTGATAGCACGATAATACCAGTTCCTCAGCCAGGGACTTCACCTTAAATGTTGAATACACTATTAATTACTGCAACTGATACCGACGCCGGCAAAACTGTTTTAACAACCGCCTTAGCAGCTTATTGGCAAAAATATTTCCCACAACGTAGTTGGGGAATCATGAAACCAATTCAATCAGGGATTGGCGATCGCGAATGGTATCAAAATTTGTTTACACTGGAACAATCCGCCCAAGAAATTACACCTTTATATTTTCAAGCACCTCTTGCTCCTCCCCTAGCAGCAGTGCAAGAAAATCGACAGGTGGATTTAGCTGTAGTTTGGCAGGTTTTATCAGAATTGCGATCGCGCCGTGATTTTCTGTTGGTAGAAGCCTTGGGAGGCTTGGGTTCACCTGTTACTGAAGAATTGACAGTGGCAGATTTAGCAGCAGAATGGCGTTTACCAACAGTGTTGGTGGTGCCTGTGAGACTAGGTGCGATCGCGCAAGCAGTAGCCAATGTAGCATTAGCTAGACAAACACGGGTAAATCTCAAAGGTATTGTACTTAACTGCGTACAACCGCGTTCAGATGCACAAATAGCTGATTGGACACCACCAGATTTAGTTCAATCACTTACAAATACCCCAGTTTTAGGTTGTTTGCCTTATCTGGAAAATCGCACTGATTTAGATAAACTTGCTCAAGTAGCATCAAATTTGGATTTGGAAAGGTTACTGAGTTAGGAGTTAGGAGTTAGGAGTTAGGAGTTAGGAGTTAGGAGTTAGGAGTTAGGAGTTAAGATTATTCTCTTTGTCCCCTCATCTCCCTCATCTCCCTCATCTCCCTCATCTCCCTCATCTTCCTCATCTTCCTCATCTCCCCTGCTCCCCGTTCGGCTGACGCTCACGGCGAAGCCTGCTCCCCTTCGCTAACACAAAACCATTAAACTAGGAAAATAACC
The DNA here is from genome assembly GCF_016056305.1 of Amazonocrinis nigriterrae CENA67. Taxonomy (GTDB): domain Bacteria; phylum Cyanobacteriota; class Cyanobacteriia; order Cyanobacteriales; family Nostocaceae; genus Amazonocrinis; species Amazonocrinis nigriterrae. The sequence continues at coordinate 126,269 of NZ_JAECZC010000029.1, forward strand.
TAAGTTAGCTGTACATAAACTAGCTTGTCTTCACAATGGTTTCCACCTTTCCCAACCCAGCTTCTATTGATTTATCTCGCGTTCGGCTCGCGGTTCGCTCATTGCAACCACAATTGGTAGAATGGCGGCGACGACTGCATCAAAAACCAGAGTTGGGTTTTAAAGAAAAACTCACTGCGGAATTTATCTCACAAAAGCTGCAAGAATGGGGAATTGACCATCAAAACGGTATTGCTCAAACTGGTATTGTTGCCACAATCAAAGGTAGCAAACCTGGTACTGAGAAAGTATTGGCAATTCGGGCAGATATGGATGCTTTGCCAATTCAAGAATTGAATGAAGTACCCTATTGTTCGCAGCATAATGGAGTGATGCACGCTTGTGGACATGATGGACATACAGCGATCGCTTTAGGTACAGCTTATTATCTAAATCAGCATCGTGAAGATTTTGCTGGTACTGTGAAAATTATCTTCCAACCAGCGGAGGAAGGGCCGGGAGGTGCAAAACCGATGGTTGAGGCTGGGGTACTGAAAAACCCTGATGTGGATGCGATTATCGGTTTGCATTTGTGGAATAATTTGCCTTTGGGGATGGTGGGTGTCCGCAGTGGCGCGTTGATGGCGGCTGTAGAGTTATTTGACTGCACAATTTTCGGCAAAGGTGGACATGGTGCCATACCTCATCAAACTGTAGATTCTATTGTAGTGGCAGCCCAAATTGTCAATGCTTTGCAAACTATTGTGGCGCGGAATGTCAATCCCATTGATTCAGCTGTAGTGACTGTGGGCGCACTTCATGCAGGTACAACACATAATGTGATTGCTGATACAGGCAGTATGAAAGGAACTGTGCGGTATTTTAATCCTGCTTACAAAGGCTTTTTTAAACAGCGTATTGAACAGACAATTGCGGGAATTTGTCAAAGTCATGGTGCGAAATATGACTTAAGATATCAGGAACTTTATCCACCAGTGATTAATGATGCGACGATGGCGGAATTGGTGCGATCGCAAGCAATAGAAGTGATAGAAACACCTGTGGGCATTGTACCAGAATGTCAAACTATGGGCGGTGAGGATATGTCTTTCTTTTTGGAAGAGGTTCCTGGTTGCTATTTCTTTTTAGGTTCTGCTAATCCTGAGAAAGATTTGGCTTATCCTCATCATCATCCGCGATTTGATTTTGATGAAACAGCTTTGGCGATGGGTGTGGAAATATTCGTCCGTTGCGTGGAGAAGTTTTTTAGTTGATTGAGCTTGAAAAGTTTGATTTTTAATCGTGTGGAAAAAAGTTTCAAGTAGGGTGTGTTATGTCGAAGGCTAACGCACCTTTAATTATTGGAATCTACTATAGCTAGTGTAATAAATTATTAACGAACCGCCCTTCGGGTGACGCTCGCAAGCTCGCTACCGCTGCGCTAACGCCAGTCTCCCATCTCGGCAGAAGCCAAGACGAGGGCTGGACTCACCAAGACGCAGAGGACGCAGAGAGAATGAATAGAGTTTTTCAGGAATATTTTAACATAATTAAAATGGCGTTGCTGAATTTGGATATGCAATTCAAAAATCAAGTTTTCTCAACTTTTCCTCTCTTTAGAACACATTGTTAGGCATAACGCCACCCCTTGTATCACACGGGAAGACTCAGAATTTTTAGCTCCCCATCAAGGGGAAAACGAACCACAGCCGAGTATTACACGGCAGAGGAAGTTCCCTCTAACATCTGATACGGAGAGCGAAAGACAGTCTGTTGCGTTGCCAACGATAAGAGAACTTGAAATTTTACGTGACCGTGTTTTGTCTGAACTGAAGTTAGGTAAGCAGGCTACTGAGTATAAAACTGCTCATAGGGTTCTCAATCGTTTAATTGCTGAACTAATCGGTTCAGTTTAGCTGTTTGGGGAATTCGCCAACGGTATCCCTAGGGGGGTCATCCCATAAAATTGCATTGCTCCCCAAAGACCAACCACAACGGAAATATTAAATTAGAGACGTTCCATAGAACGTCTCCAAAATCATACATCCATTCAGCAACGCCTGAAAATGAATAGGATCAACTTAAGACAGTTTGCGTCTAATATTGACAATACCAGATAAAAGATTCTCCACCTTTGCTGGTTCGTTCTCATCACAAGTAAAACCTTCTATCTCGTCAGAGTAAGGTAATGGACAAGAACCGCCAGTAATCGGTGGTTGTGGCTGAGAGTTCCATACTTCGTCTCTTGCAGCCAAAACGAGCGTAAGCAGATTATCCATGGCCTCAGCATCAATGTTAACATTCATGGGGTATGACTTCAAAGCATAAATCACGGCTTCCTTATTTTCCTGATCACGATTGTACTCCGTAGGACGGAAACCGCTAGTATAACTTGTATAGGGTCCATAGTTCTCACCATGCTCACCATGTTTGTTTCCATCCCTAAACCATTCCCAAAGCTTATCTGCAACTTTCTGTTGTAATAGGTTATTCTGTTTCAATTCTTCTAAAGAAGAATCTTGTCTGAGTTCTTTTTCATACTGGTCTTCAGCATCAACTCCTGGTGGATAAACACGGAAAAGAGTCACAAAGCCATAATCATAGGAGTTGACACAGACAGTAGTCGCTTGCTGGGCAATTTTTTCCCGTAGATATTGCTGAATTTCCAGAATACCACCCAAAACAGATTGAAAACCCTCATGACCTAAAAATTTGAGAGTTGCCCATCCTGCCATAGCATAAGAACCAGAACGAGAAACTTCTAGAGTATAAAGACCAGGATTATAACAAGTACGTTCCTGTAAATAAGCTGAACCTGGACGAGTCATCAAAGTCCTAAACTCGTTGAGGTCTTTAAACATCACAATACTACAGTTATAAGTAGCCCAACCCGTTTTGTGGAAATCGCAACCAATGGCATCAGCATGATATATTTGACTCATCCTCTCAGCATTTCTTTGCAGTTCTGGCAGAATATCTTCATTAAAGCCCAGAGGATTGGTACTAAAATCGTAATCTTTAAATGTGAGCCAAGACCAACCAATTACCGCATCACAATAAAGTAAAGTTTTACCATAGTTATTGGGATTCGGATACTTCTCAATTAATTCCCGAACTTGAGCCACTGGATCTATAGCAAAGGCATCTGTAGTACCCATTGTACAGACTACACTGGCAATAGGAATACCTTTACCATGCAATTCTTTCATCACATCTTCCAAATCCTGAAGATCCATCGCATTGGTTTCTGGATTGGTCTTAATAGTGATGATATTGTCCATTCCTAAACCAGTCCAGTCTGTGGAGTTCATCATACAATAGTGACCTTGCTGAGAAACTAACAGCTTGGCATCTATACGAATCCCTTTACAGCGAGACTCTCGCCCCAGCACTCTACTTAAGGCATATTTCAAGCCATAGAAATAACATCCAGAACCACCAAAAGTATAAAGTCCACCAGCTTGAGTTGCGTCCCAGCCAATCAGTTTAGAAATAATGGCGGCTGATTCCATTTCCGCCTTTTCCACGTTCCAAGAATATTCCCCCTCAATGATGTTGGGGCTAAATACATTGGTCATCATCGCCGCCAAAATCGCTGCTGTGTTCGCGGGAGGAATCACATTTGGCATAATTAAAGGATGATTCCAATTAGGCATCCCATTAAAAAGAGCGATCGATTTCTCAATCACACTTTCTACAGGTTCCATACCAGCAGCCAGTTCAGCCTGAGTAACATCACCATAATAGGGACCAGAAGGATCATCTCCCAAATAACCAGGGCCATCTATTGGGGGTTTAAGCTTGTCTAATTCCTTAATTGCTAGACCTACTAACCGAGCAAAAGCATCCCCCGTATCGGAGGAGTAGTAAGTAGGAAAAGCCTCACGCATATCTGAACGCAACTTAGCCCAACGTGGTGCATAGTCACGGGCACTATGATCTTTTCTCCACAGATCAGAAAAATAGCTTCTCATGGCTTTAAAGTCCTAATAATGAATGAGCGAATGTTGACGAATTTTGATGCAAGCAATTATTAATTTTTGGTATCATTTTTGTTTTGCAAAATTAAGAATTTGTATTGCACAACAATAGAAAACCAAAATGTCATTTACAGCAGAAGGCAGGAGGCAGAGGGCAGGAGGGGAAGCGTTATCCTGTTTGAGTTTTGAGTCTCCCCTTGTACCTCTTTTACCTGAAATCTACTGTAATTATTTAAATAACCTGATTTCAACCCTCTGATTAATAACTTTCTTGAATCCATTCTGGCAAAATCACATAATTATTTACAAATATAAAACTTCAATTACAAAACTCTAAGCTAATTTACAGTATATTCGCAGTTTATGAGGTACAGTAACAGCAATTTGTAAACCAATTTTTGAGATGTTGAGGATTAACTAATTCAAGTGCTATTTTAATTAAACCATCGACTCCAGATGCAGTATTTTCCGCAAGATAAGTAATGGCAAAGCGTCCCCGTCCTAACTCTTCTTTAATTTCATACTTATTGCGGTGTAACTTTTGTCCAACTGCCCAAATCATTGGTTGATCATCTTAAAGACTTGGATTAATTTTTACATAGTTATTTATGGTTTTTTATTTGATTTTTGCAATACATGTAGGGTGGGCTTTGCCGAAGTCATTTTTTTAACGAACTGCAAAGTACGCTAAGAACGCAAAGAAAGAAATAAGTAATCTTATGGCGTAAAGAGTAAATAGTACTACATTTTAATTACGAATTACGAATTACGAATTACGAATTACTTTTGTAAACTACATTTACGGCAATTTATGAGGCGAGATCACCTTTGGAGAAACTTTTAAAAATATCTAAATTTATTGATAGCTGTACTGAACGCATTGGTCGATTGACTAGTTGGCTAGTACTAGTCATGGTGATACTTGGCGTGTGGAATGTTGTCGGGCGATATCTGGGGCGAATTAGCGGTAACAACTTCACTTCCAACGCTTACATAGAAGCTCAATGGTATATTTTTGATATAGTCTTTTTCTTGGGTGCAGGTTACGCCCTCAAACATAATGAACATGTGCGAGTGGATATTTTTTATAGTAATTGGCAGCGCAAGCAAAAAGCACTTGCAGATTTGTTAGGAACAGTATTTTTTCTATTTCCCTTTTGCATTTTGGTAATAATTTTTTCGTGGGATTCCATCTTAGCTTCCTGGCAAATCAAAGAAGCATCATCTGATCCTGGTGGCTTGCCCCGCTATCCAATTAAAGCCATGATTATTGTTGCCTTTGTTTTGCTGATTTTTCAAGGAATTTCTCAAGCGATTAAAAACTTGACAATTCTCACTGGCAGACTAGAACCCCAGGAGGAAAATCATGACGCTGGCTTATGAATGGCTGGGGCCACTGATGTTTGCAGGGGCTTTGGTGCTGTTGTCGCTAGGATATCCGGTGGCTTTTTCGTTGGGTGGGGTAGCGATCGCCTTTGGCATACTAGGAATCAGCTTAGGTGTATTTGACCCCATATTTCTCACTGCCATGCCCCAGCGAATTTTTGGCATCATGGCGAATTATACCTTACTAGCTATCCCTTATTTCATCTTCATGGGTTCAATGTTAGAGAAATCTGGCATAGCCGAAAGACTGTTGGAAACGATGGGGATTTTGTTGGGGCGCTTGCGTGGCGGTTTAGCATTGGCTGTGGTGTTGGTTGGGGCAATGCTAGCAGCAACCACTGGTGTAGTGGCAGCCACAGTGGTAGCGATGGGTTTGATTTCCCTACCAATTATGCTGCGCTATGGTTACAACAAAGAATTAGCTACTGGTGTAATTGCCGCTTCGGGAACTTTGGGACAAATTATCCCGCCAAGTGTGGTTTTGGTAGTATTGGGAGATCAGTTGGGTGTATCGGTGGGCGATTTATTCATCGGTTCGGTGATTCCCGGTTTGATGATGGCTGGGGCGTTTGCCTTACATGTGTTGATTGTGGCATTTTTCAAACCTGATGCAGCACCAGCTTTGCCTGATGAAGTGCGAAAAATTGGTGGTAAAGCTTTAGGAAAGCGAGTGATTCAGGTGATGCTGCCACCTTTGATATTAATTTTATTAGTACTGGGAAGCATATTTTTTGGTATCGCTACACCAACAGAAGCGGGTGCAGTCGGTAGTGCAGGAGCGATCGCCCTAGCTTTTGCTAACCGTCAACTCACGTTAGAATCTTTGCGGCAAGTTTGTGATACCACCTTGCGAGTCAGCAGCATGGTGATATTTATATTGTTTGGTTCTACAGCTTTTAGTTTAGTCTTTCGGGGATTGAACGGCGATCGCTTCATGTTAGATGTTCTCTCGAATCTTCCCGGTGGTCAAGCTGGCTTTTTGTTTGTCAGTATGGCGGTAGTTTTTATCCTTGGCTTTTTCATTGACTTTTTCGAGATTGCTTTTATTGTTGTGCCGTTGTTTGTGCCTGTTGCACAGACATTAGGTTTAGATTTAGTTTGGTATGGTGTGGTGTTGGGAGCAAATTTACAAACTTCTTTTCTCACGCCTCCTTTTGGGTTCGCGCTGTTTTATCTGCGCGGTGTTGCGCCGGCGGAGGTGACAACAGCAGATATTTATCGCGGTGCGATACCGTTTATTTTGTTGCAACTGCTGGTGCTGGTGTTGATTATTGTCTTTCCTGGTATTGTTAGTTTTTTGCCTTCTTTGGGAAGTTAGTTGAAGAGTTAGGAGTTTAGAGTTTAGAGTTAGGAGTTAAAGTAACCTTGTTAAGGTGGTTATGCGTTACATAATAGAGGGATCTTAATTCTAACTTTTCACGGTAAGTCCCAAAACCTTTGTCAAGACAGGGGGTAGGGGATAGCGTGTAGGGTGTAGGGAAAACTTGAAAGCCTTACTACACCCTACACGCTACACCCCACACCCTCTGACTTTTTCACATAACGTGAAAAGTCAGATCTTAATTAATTCAATTGACGCTCAAACATACGCCAAAACTCGAACCACATTGAACTTATTACAAAAAGTAAAGTCAGGACTGCCATCTGCATTCCTGACTTACCACCCATTACAATAATGATTATTCTTATATGGTAAGGATTCTATTTATTGGAAGTCCCAAATAAATCGCATAGACAAAGTAAAAATCCTAAACCTTCAAGAATAATCTGACTATTTAGCGAGGGACTCAAAGTCCGCGATCGCGCTCTCTCTAAAATTACTCGTACTTCAAAGTGCCATCAATGTTGGCAATGTGATCGTCAAGGTTGATGCTGGTTGAAACAAATTGCTGAGCGCGGGTCTTGCATTCAGCAGCCAATTCACTTGAGCCAGCTAATTTAGTGTTTCTGCAAGTCTCAATAAAGTTGCTGGGTTGCCACTTTAGCCCACCATCAACATTTTCAATGACGGGATTCAAATCAATAGAACTAGTGTTATAAACACCACCAACTGCCCGTTCACAAGTAGAAGTCAAAACAGAACCTTGAATACTACTGTTACGGCAAGTCTGGCTGAACTTACCCAGAGCCAAAGCAGAGTTGGTTAAACCAAAAGACACGACAATTGTAAAAAGAACGGCAAGACCTAGTTTAAGAACTGATTTCATTGCTTTCATCTCCATGATTGAGAAATCCAATACGAAGGCGGTACACACAGCTAATTTCAGACAAAGGTTATACAAGTATCAAGCTTGTACATAGGTATCATAAAGCAACAAGCTAATTGTTCACAATGGCGATGTTATATAACTTTATACTTGTACATTTGCCACAAAGAAGCTGATGTGCGTCCAAGTTATAGCAGGAGGCAGAAGGCAGCTATGCTGGAGGCAGGAGATAAAAACCTTACTGTTGCTGACATTCAGGATTTCAAAATGTCCTAATCTAGGATTCGACTGCTATACAAAATATCTGCTTAAGACCGTTATTAGTCATTAGTCCTTTATCCTTTGCAAATACTTTTATGTCTTTGAGGGGAAACTTCAGTTTAATCTTTTTACTCTGCGTTCTCTGCGTCTTGGCGGTTAAATAAATTATTTTTAAACCACAGACATACAGAGGAGGACACTTGCGTGCAGGGGTTCCCCCCGTTGAGCAAAGTGTCCGTTTCACAGAGAAACAAGCAGAAATTTTATTCCTATAACTAAATTCAAAACTCCTAACTCCTAACTCCTAACTCCTAACTTTTTACTCCCTTGTCACAAAGTTGGCATAACTCAATTCGTTGACGCGGTTCCAGGCAAAAATCTGCTGGCGGAAGGCTTTCCATTGTTCATAGACTTGTTTGAAAGCCACATCTTTGCTGGCATTTTCTTCAAATAACTCAAACGAGATTTTTTGTGCTGCTTGCATAATATCTTGACTGTAAGGAACTAATTTAGTCCCACCTGCCAGTAATCGCGTTAATGCTTGCCCATTCAAGGTATCGTATTCATTGAGCATATTCATGTTTGCGTCTACTGTCGCTGTTTTTAAGATTTCTTGGTACTCTTTGGGTAGGCGTTTCCAAGCGTTGAGGTTGACTAAGACATCTAAGGTCGGGCCTGGTTCCCACCAACCAGGGTAATAATAGAATTTGGCAGCTTTATTTAAACCGAGTTTCTCATCATCGTAAGGGCCAACCCACTCGGCTGCATCAATAGCACCTCTATCTAATGCTAAGTACACTTCACCGCCTGGTAATACTTGCACGTTGACTCCCAAACGAGACATTACCTCTCCACCTAACCCAGGTATTCGCATTTTCAAGCCTTTAAGGTCAGCAAGAGACTGGATTTCTTTTTTAAACCATCCTCCCATTTGTGCGCCGGTACTGCCAGCAGGAAAACTAATTACGTTGAAGTTGGTATAAATTTTGTGTATGGCTTCTAGTCCACCACCTTGGTAAAGCCAAGCATATTGTTGTTGAGCGTTTAAACCAAAGGGTACAGCAGTAGCAAAGGCTAAAGCCGGACTTTTACCAATGTAATAATAACTCGATGTGTGACCGCATTCCACAGTCCCAGCTTGCACAGCATCCAAAACTTGCAACCCTGGTACTAACTCCCCAGCCGCAAACGGTGTAATCTGGAAACGTCCGTTAGTCATTTCGGCTACACGCTTAGCAACTGTTTCTGCACCAATAAAAGTACCTAAAGATTTCGGCCAGCTAGTCGCCATCCGCCAACGAATATTAGGTAGTCCTGTTTGCACAGTTGGAGATTTAGTAGTTTGGCTACAGGAAGCTAGTGTAGCAGCAGTTGCCGTTGCGATCGCAGCACTATTCAAAACCTCTCGGCGTTTCATCATCTTGGTAATTCGTAATTCGTAATTCGTAATTCGTAATTAAAAAAGAATACAATCTATGTGACTCTGTGTCTTTGTGTCTTTGTGGTTTAAAAAAATTACTTAACCACAAAGACAAAAGTAAAAATTACCCCCTCATCTCCCTCATCCCCCCCTACTCCCCACTCCCCACTCCCTACTCCCTAATTAAGGTACATTCATCCCGCGCTGCACTGCTGGACGCTGTTGCACTGTCTCCACCCAGCGTTTAAGATTTGGATGATTATCTAGGGTCAAACCTTGAAATTGATAAATTGCCACCCAAGGATAAGTCGCAATGTCAGCTATGGAATAGTCACCGCAGATAAATTCATTGTCTGCCAATTGTTTATCTAACACGCCATAAATTCGTAGGGTTTCTTTTTCGTAGCGTTCAATGGCGTAGGGTATTTTTTCGGGTGCAAACTTTTTAAAGTGGTTGAGTTGTCCAAACATTGGCCCCACTCCTCCCATTTGGAACATCAGCCACTCTAGAACTTGAAAGCGTTGTTTTTGGTCAGCGGGTAGGAATTTACCTGTTTTTTCTGCTAAGTAAATTAGAATAGCACCGGATTCAAAAACTGTGATGCCTGTTTCTTGGTCAACAATTGCGGGAATTTTGCTGTTGGGGTTGATGGCGATGTATTCTGGTGTGAATTGCTCTTGTTTGGTAATGTCGATTTTGTGGACGTTGTAGGGAAGTTCGACTTCTTCCAGCATGATAGAAGCCTTGCGTCCGTTGGGTGTGGTGAAGGTGTAGAGGTCAATCATGTGGTGATACCCTGGAATATTTAGGTTTTCGAGGGTAGTGTAGCTTGAAACGCACCCTACAAAACTAAATTAGGTTGGTTTATCGACTCTAACGATAAATCAGTGATGGTGTTTCAACCAAACACCCTGCCAGAAGTGAAATATGATAGTGATATATTACCTGTTCTCGACATGTTGTCAGATTCGCAGGTAAAAGCAGCAGATATTTTTAGTTTCTTGAAGATTGAATAATTAAATTAACTATCATATACTGGTGTCATTGAAAAAATGAACCACTAAGACACAAAGGCGAGGGCAGTTGCGTGGGCGGCTTTGCCGACTTGAGCAAACTGCCCGTCACAAAGAAACAAGCAATAGTGGTAGCTCTGATAATCCTATTCAATAGGGCCAATGCGATCAAAAGGGTAAAATCTTTTGTAGGCTTTGCCAATAATTAAATTGCGGGGTACAACACCCCAGCAACGGCTATCGTAACTGTTGTTACGATTATCGCCTAGCACCAAGTATGATTCAGGTGGTATTGTGACAGGTTTCGCTAAGTAAGGCGGTTGCTGTCCTGATGTGCAAACATCAACTACTGTACGCTGATCAAAGCTAAGATATTTATCTTCCCGGAGAGGTCTTTTGTTGATATAAACTTTACCATCTTTAAGTTCTACGGTTTCTCCAGGTAGCCCAACTATACGCTTAATAAAGGCATCATTAAATTGTTCTGCTCTTAACGTATCTGTAGGCAAAAACACAACAATATCACCACGTTTTGGATTTTGAAAACGATAGCTGAACTTACCGACTATAATTTTGTCTGCCTCCCATTGGTTTGGAGAACCATGCAAAGTTGGTTCCATAGCCCCTGAAGGAATCCAACGTGCTTCAGCAATATATGCTCGAAGAAATAATGCTAAACCCACAGGGAATAAAGCTGATATTAATGACATTATTGAAACAATGAATGCTAATTTTTTTGTCCTTTCACGACGAACTGGTGAAAAAACATAGGCTAGATAGGCAATAAAAACTGTGACTATTGGTGTAAGAAAATTGAAAATAGATGAAAAAAGAATTATTAAGATGATAGCAAAGATGCCAAATAACCACTTACCAATGTAAAAGTGACCAATCCCTATAAATAGTTTTGAAAGGAACATTGCTAGCCAAGGGTCTTTACTCTGCTTACGTAATGTTTCAAACTCCGGAGTATTATTACTTTTCGCAGATTTGTAAGCATCAACAAGATTCCATACCCATAAAAATAAAGTGATTATAAAAAAACTCAATGCACTAATTATTAGATCTGTATTTTGATTGAATATAAGCCACAATCCAATTATATTAAAGACTATTGTGAAGAATATCCACAGGTATCCTTTAATTTTTTTACCTGAATATATTTGACCTATCCCTGGAAATATTTGCGATAAATTTACAGCTAGCCAAGGTTCTTTATTAGACATATATTATTTTTTAATATTGATAATTATTTTAAGATTTTATAAAAAAAATACTTCGTCATCAGCAACGTTTGTTTGATAAGTTTATCATTAAGAAATTGACCTGTATAAAAGTTGTAGAATTTAGAATATTTATTTACAATAATTAATAAAATATCTAGAAAAAATCAAACTTTGTAGTAATGCCTTTAGCCCTTCACTGAACCACTTGTGCCTTCAGGATGAACTAAATATTTACTTCAAATTTGATGAAAGTTAGCTATTTAGCATAAATTAGTCAAAGTACTCAAATCAAAATATTTTGCTTCTTCACCCAAGGTTCGCAATTCGTGCAAAAACAAGTGATCGCCTGATTCTGGGCATGAATATCATTCAGAAATTTTTAGCAGTTGTTATCGTTAACCAAATATATATTTTGATTTGGTCAGAATCAGTACAGTTGATTAATTATACTTATTGAATTTTTCAACTGAAGGTACAAATTTCAGACTGCTTATTTTTCTGCCTCGTTGTAGCCGACAAAAGTCTCCGCAATTGTGACGATTACGCTAGAATTGTTAAAGGTTCTTTACAGAATTTGCCGATCGCCCACAATTCTGTTAAAAATGCCTAGCACATAAATGTAAATCTGAAAACCCCCTCTAAAGTTCACCAAAAGCCTCTATGACGCTCCCAATTCGTAACGTCGCTATTATTGCCCACGTAGATCACGGCAAAACCACCCTGGTTGATGCACTCCTCAAACAATCCGGCATTTTCCGAGAAGGTGAAGACGTTCCGGATTGCGTCATGGACTCCAACGCCCTAGAACGGGAACGGGGAATCACTATCCTCTCGAAAAACACAGCCGTTCGCTACAAAGAAACGCTGATTAATATTGTTGATACTCCTGGACACGCTGACTTTGGTGGTGAAGTCGAACGTGTACTTGGCATGGTTGACGGTTGTATCTTAATTGTCGATGCCAATGAAGGCCCCATGCCTCAAACACGTTTTGTGTTAAAAAAAGCTTTGGAAAAAGGATTGCGCCCCATTGTTGTGGTCAACAAAATTGACCGTCCCCAAGCCGATCCCTACGGTGCAATTGATAAAGTATTAGATCTGTTCCTAGAATTAGGTGCAGATGAAGACCAGTGCGATTTCCCTTATTTATTCGCTTCCGGTCTATCAGGTTACGCCAAAGAAGACTTAGATGCAGAAGCGGTGGATATGCAACCGCTGTTTGAAGCGATTCTGCGTCACGTTCCACCACCTGTAGGTGACATCAACAAGCCTTTGCAATTGCAAGTTACAACTCTAGATTATTCTGAATATCTAGGACGGATTGTCATTGGCAGAATCCACAACGGTGTGATCCGTGGTGGACAGCAAGCTGCTCTTGTAACAGAAAACGGCAACATTGTCAAAGCTAAAATCACCAAGTTGATGGGCTTTGAAGGGTTGAAGCGAGTAGACATGGAAGAAGCATCAGCTGGTTACATTGTCGCCGTAGCTGGTTTCGCTGATGCCAACATTGGAGAAACAATTACTGATCCCAATGAACCACAAGCTTTGCCACTAATTAAAGTGGATGAGCCAACTTTGCAGATGACCTTCTGGGTAAACGATTCACCCTTTGCAGGTCAAGAAGGTAAGTTAGTGACTTCACGCCAAGTGCGCGATCGCCTGTTCCGCGAATTGGAAACCAACGTCGCCTTACGGGTTGAAGAAACAGATTCACCAGATAAATTCCTAGTTTCCGGTCGTGGTGAACTGCACCTGGGTATCTTAATCGAAACCATGCGCCGGGAGGGCTACGAATTTCAAGTATCCCAGCCACAGGTAATTTACCGCGAAGTCAACGGACAACCTTGTGAACCTTATGAACTCTTGGTGTTAGACGTTCCTGCTGATGCTGTTGGTAGCTGTATTGAACGCCTGGGACAACGTAAAGGTGAAATGCAAGACATGCAACCAGGTAGTGGCGATCGCACTCAGCTAGAGTTTGTGATTCCCGCCCGTGGTTTGATTGGTTTCCGTGGTGAATTCATGCGGATGACTCGTGGTGAGGGCATCATGAATCACAGCTTCTTAGATTATCGTCCGCTGAGTGGTGAAATTGAAGCCCGCAACAAAGGTGTCTTAATTGCCTTTGAAGAAGGCGTTGCGACCTTCTACGCCATGAAGAACGCTGAAGATAGAGGTTCGTTCTTTATTACTCCAGGTACTAAAGTTTACAAAGGTATGATTGTGGGAGAACACAATCGTCCCCAAGACTTGGAACTCAACGTTTGTAAAACCAAGCAGTTAACTAACCACCGTGCATCAGGTGGTGATGAACTAGTGCAGTTGCAAGCACCAATAGATATGAGTCTTGAGCGTGCTTTGGAATACATCGGCCCTGATGAATTGGTAGAAGTTACACCGCAATCAATTCGTCTACGGAAGATGGCGAAGAAGTTGGCGAAACGGTAAGTAATAAACTTAATTGATTTAGAAAGCCTGCATCAGCGGGCTTTTTTTGTGAGATCTAGCGATCTTTAGGACGATGGGCGATCGCTCTCATCAGTTAAAATAACTTCTTCAGCCTCAGATTCTGCTGCATAAATCAGTGGATAGAGTGAAAGCCTATCTCTAATATCTCTAGCCAATTGATCAAACGTTATACAAATAACTTTGCGTGAGTCTACTAACTGTAAACATTCATGCACTTTTTCTTACAAACTTAGTATTTATTCTATTAATTTGATTGCAGTTGTATTAAATTGGCCATAAGGATTTGGAACTTCATAAATTGCTATTTTTCCTCTATCTGCCAGAAGGTTAATTAGAGCGTAAGATGAATTAAATGAATATCCTTGCTGTCCCAAATGATCTCTAACAAAAGACTTCAAACCTATAAATTCTTTTAATTTTGAACATTCTCTTAGTTGAGAAATTAAATCTTCTTCTCTCAGTACTAAATAAGGCTGGCCAAGACTTTCAGCTTTTAATGAACTATCTTCTAGTTCCTCATTAATTCTTCCTTCCTGCTGTTCTAATTGCTTTTCTTCTTTCTCAATTTTAGCTAAATCATTAGCTAAATCAATTGCTTTTATTACAGCTTCTTTATCTGCAATACTCAAAGTTAGTGCATCAATACTGCTATCTGCATCATTAATTATTTGCTTGAGTTTTTTACACAAATCATTTGCTAAATCCAAATCCTTCTGAACGAAATAATTATTATGAGCAACTTTATTTCTAATATGAGTTAATTGCTCCCATTTATTTTGAAAATCATTTTGTTCAAATGTATCTTTGAAATACTTTGCGTAATTTCCTTCTAAAAGTTCTTCTTTTAAACTTTCTAAGTCTGTTGCCGCTTTTACTTTGCTGATGACATCTTCTATTTTTGTAAATATTGAAGATTGGCTGTAAATAATCTTTCCTAACTGGTCAAAGTTCAATAAAGTGACATTTGTAACTACCATTTTACTAAAAACTACTTCATTATTTTTTTTACTATTTGCCTTATCTCTATTTTCCTTAGAAACTGCAATTGACCACCAGTCTGTACCAATCTTTGTGATAAAAAACTTAACAAGATATCTTCTGAGCAAAGTTTCAATATTATTGATTAAAGGATATATTAAATGTGCTATTTTATTAGAGATATCATCTATTAATATTTGTCTATGATCAAATCCCAAGTCCTTTAGTTGATCCATGAACTTTATTCTAAAAGGCTCAATATTATCAAATTCGCCTTCAACAACAATGTAGTAGGCAGAAGAAAATCGACCTCCTGTCACCATTTTACTTGTATCAAAAGGCTGAACAGATACTTTTATTTGTTGGATATTATCATTAATTTCAAGATTATCTTCTGAAAACGAAGGTTCACTATGCCATAAACTTTCAATAATTGATAAAGCCAAGATAAAATTTTTAGGTTTTTTAAACTTGACTTTTTCTTGTTGATCAATACAAAGTAATTCAAATTTGAGTGGCATATTTATATCTATGTTGAAAAGACTAATGCTACACAAATTAAATTACCCACTTATGAAACCGAGTTTAACAAGTATATTTACTTATTTTTTTGAAAAATACGAATTATCAGCGCTCGAAAAGCTACTTGCCACGAGAAGAAGCGATCGCTCAAGATTATTTAAGGCTTTATAACAAACTGTAGTCTTAAGACTTAGTATCATTAGCAGAATCTTACCTGAACAAACAAGTGGCTCGCAGTGATATTGACCGCATCAGAGAAAAGATTAGACTCCGCGAATACGACATGTCGGCCCATGCAATGGAAGAAATGGCTGAAGATATGCTGACAATTTTAGATGTGGAAGAGACAGTTCTAACAGGTCAAGTCATCCGGGTTGAAAAAGATGATCCCAGAGGAACAAAATATATAGTAGTAGGAACTGCATTAGATCAACAAACGCTTGTTGGGATTGTTGGGCGTTTCGCCAGCAACGGACGTTATCTGATTATCACTGTTTATGAAGTCACTGAGCTTGAGGGCTAGCCGTATGTATGGATATAGATGCGAGTATTGCGAAGGAACTGTTCAACCCCGAACTGTCAAGCGCGAGGCATTTAAA
Source organism: Amazonocrinis nigriterrae CENA67 (assembly GCF_016056305.1). Taxonomy (GTDB): domain Bacteria; phylum Cyanobacteriota; class Cyanobacteriia; order Cyanobacteriales; family Nostocaceae; genus Amazonocrinis; species Amazonocrinis nigriterrae. The sequence goes on from NZ_JAECZC010000029.1 coordinate 142,313, forward strand.
CACAGAGATGGATTCGTAATCCTGGAAGATGTGACAATTGGTGTTTGTGATACCTGTGGTAATCGCTACTATTCTGCCGATATTCTTCATACAGTTCATGCTGTTGCAACTGGAGCGAAACCCCCTGAAAGAACTGAACAAATTCCAGTTGCTCATCTAGAATCAGCATAATCAACGCCGCATAATGTTAGCTCCTTAACTTATCGATAAATACAACGAAATTACAAACGAAATGGAAGATGAATTACGTCCTGAGTACGACTTTGCTCAAATGGAAGGGGGAGTTAGAGGTAAATATGTTGAGCGATATCGTACAAAAACGAACCTAATACTTTTAGATCCCGATGTTGCCCAAGCTTTCCCCAACGAGAAAGCGGTGAATGACGCATTAAGATTATTAATTCAGATTGCCCAGCGCCAGCAGATCAATAATGCTATACAGCGAACAGAATAAAAATTGTCGCTAGAAGTTAACTCGAAAAGCGATCGCTCAAAATTGGTGAAAGCTTCGGCTTATACTAGAAACACAAGACCAGAAGAATCTTGCTCTCAAAATGCTACTTGTTCCTACGGCTGACCAAATTCCGCTTGTAACTGATGCCAATGGTGTTGTCCGCATCAGTAAAAGTCGCGTAACCTTAGATACAGTTGTTACAGCTTTTCTGGAAGGGGCTACAGCAGAAGAAATCAACGCACAGTACCCATCGCTTCAACTTTCCGATATTTATTCTGTAATTGGCTATTACTTACGACATCAAGCAGAAGTTGATGAGTATCTTCTAGAACGTCAGCGTATTGCTTTTGATGTTCGTCAGGAAGCTGAGAGACGTTTTAACCCTGTTGGGATACGCGATCGCTTATTAGCGAGACGCAAGCCACAAGGGTAAAATTATATGTTGCGATTCTTGGCGGACGAGAACTTTAACAATCAGATTGTCCGTGGGATTCTGCGTCGTAATTCTGATGTTGATATTATCCGTGTTCAGGATGTGGGGTTGGCTGAAGCAGACGATCCAACTGTTTTGGAATGGGCAGCACAAAATGGCCGTTTAGTGCTAACTCACGATGTAACAACGATGATCAATTTTGCCTATGAGCGAGTGCAAGCAGGCTTGCCAATGCCAGGATTATTTGAAGTGAGTCGTCGTGTTCCAGTTGGTTTAGCGATTGAGGAAATTCTATTGTTGGATGAGTGCAGTCTGGAAGGTGAATGGGAAGGGCAAGTAAGATTCTTGCCTTTGCGTTGACAATTACTACGCGTCTATGCATTCCTCCCTTTTTTATCCACTTCTAGCACTGTGAATCTCAAGTGGTCTTGGGTTACAAAGGATACTATGAAAATCATCAAACCCATCACCAACTGGTTGGAAACCCGCGCTTGTGCCCCTGCATACAGTGGTTGGGTTTTAGGAGGAATTGCTATTTGTTTTTTTGGGGCTGGTATCAATACGATGGCTGGCTGGCTATACGCCATTAGCGGTGTGAGTTTTGCACTTTTGGCTGTAGCGGCAATTTTACCACCGCGATCGCTCACAAATCTATCCATCACACGCCGTCCGATTCCACCTGTGTCAGCAGGTGATGACTTAACTGTGGAATTAGAAATCCACAATCAGACACAGCAACCCGTAAGCTTAATCCAAGTTGAAGATATACTGCCTTTCGTTTTAGGCAAACCAGTACAAAAGGCAATCGATACAATTCCTAGCAAAACCAGTCACCGTTGGGTATACTACCAACCTACCCAACGCCGAGGCATTTATCGCTGGCACACAGTCGAATTAGCTACTGGTGCGCCTTTAGGCTTATTTTGGTGTCGCCGTCAACGTGATAGTAACGCCACAGCCATTGTCTATCCTACCGTCTTATCCCTGACCACTTGCCCCCTAGTGGATGAAATGGGACAAGAAGACAGTAAAAAAGGCGATCCTCGTGGTAAACCCTTGCAGACAGCCACCACAGGCTTAGTGCGATCGCTACGTCCTTACCGTATTGGAGATCCCACCCGTCTGATTCATTGGCGTACTAGTGCCCGCTACGGTGAATTACGAGTCCGGGAGTTAGAAATCATTACAGGTGGACAAGAGATAATTATTGCCCTTGACAGCGCTGGCAATTGGCAAGAAGAAAACTTTGAACAAGCAGTAATTGCTGCAGCCTCACTGTATTTATATGCACATCGACAGCAATTACAAGTACAACTGTGGACAGCATCCACAGGTTTAGTCAAAGGCGAGCGGGTTGTTTTAGAAACTTTAGCAGCAAGCTTGTGTCAAGAAGAGGCGATCGCCACAAATCCGCAAAACTCCCCTGTAATTTGGCTGACTCAAAACCCCCTAACTCTTTCTTCTCTATCTTTGGGTAGTCGTTGGGTGTTGTGGCAAGATACCTCATCAGGAACAGAACAACTAGTAGTCAATTGGGATTATCCTGGAATTATTGTACAAAGCGAGCAGGAACTGCAATCTCAACTACAAAAGCCGTTACATTCATCATGAAGCTATATCTTGTATATTCAAAATCCCAATGAATGTTCACAAGCTCAGCTTCTGTGGCATTCGAGGTTTTTTTGATCCCAGTATGCTGGATATACAAGTGTTTAAGCAAAAGCCAGTCAACTTGAAAAACTCAGGTTGGGGAAATACACCCAGTAATAGCTTAGTAAGGCTGATGTACAATGCAAAGAAATATTTAAATTATGAGCCGCCGATCCACATGATCTCATCAGAAGCTAACACAAAATCCAGCGATAAAAGCCTAGAGGCAATGCGGCATTTTTCCGAGCAATACGCCAAGCGTACCGGAACATACTTCTGTTCTGAACCTTCTGTGACAGCAGTCGTAATTGAAGGACTAGCTAAACATAAAGACGAACTAGGTTCGCCTTTGTGCCCTTGCCGACACTATGAAGATAAAGAAGCTGAAGTTCACGCCACATATTGGAACTGCCCCTGTGTTCCTATGAGAGAACGCAAAGAGTGCCACTGTATGCTATTTCTCACCCCAGACAACGAGTTTGCAGGAGACAAACAAGAAATATCTCTCGAAACCATTAAAGAAGTACGAGATAGTATGGGATGAGCGAAAGCATACCCCAAGAGTTTTGGCAAGGCATAGAACAGTTCAATTCTGGGCAGTTCTACGCCTGTCATGACACTTTAGAAGCTTTGTGGATAGAAGCCAGCGAACCGGAAAAATCTTTTTATCAAGGCATTTTACAAATTGCCGTAGCACTTTATCATCTGGGAAATCGTAACTGGCGAGGTGCTGTGATTTTACTGGGAGAGGGCAGCAACCGCCTGCGACGTTACCCATCTACTTACAGCGGCATTGATGTAGACGAATTATTGAGTCAGAGTGCAGCATTGCTGACAACGTTACAACAAACTGGAGCTGACAAGATTATCGCCGATGGACTGAGTGAAAATCAAGCCTTACTTTTGCCTAAGATTGTGCTGACAAATGATTAGTAAATTTTACTCAGCTAATTCAGACTTAGTGATTGGGGAATGGAAAACTTTTTCCTATTCCCCAATTTTTTGAATGTAACAAATATTTAACATGTCCTCATGTCCCGCGTACCCCAGAACGAATGAAAACTCTTTGTGTCTTTGTGTCTTCGTGGTTTAAGATCTTTTACCACAAAGGCACTAAGACATCAAGTTTTTTCTAGGCAAATGTGAACTTGCAGCGAAACCTCAAGCTTTGTCACAGCGTCAATATCTCAGCCAGCAGTGATCGCAAATTATTCCAGATGATAAATTTTATCTGTGGATAAACTAGTTGAAATCATTAATATACCCGCTCAAATCCCATGCCCAGATCACAAATGCACCGCTTTGGACTATCTTTAGTATTACCAGTTGCACTTTTGGGTGCGATCGCTTTCCCGATGCAAGTGCAAACTGCTACTGCACAAACAGCTACGGAAAATCGTCCACTCACAATTCGCTCCGATGTGCAAGAATATGATGCCAAAACTCAAGTAATTACCGCTCGCGGCAATGTACAAATGTTATACCCGGCTCGCCAACTTCAAGCAACAGCTGCTCAAGCACAATACTTTAGCAAAGAACGCCGAATTGATTTCACTGGCAACGTTTATATTTTGCAACAGGGCGGTAATAGTATCCGAGCCGAGAAGGTAACTTATTTAATAGATGAAGGGCGATTTGTTGCCTTACCTCAATCTAACCGTCAGGTAGAATCCATCTACATGGTGCAGGAATCAGATGAAAGCGGACAAGCTGCCACACCTGCCCCAAAGACACCAGGTTTCAGGCGTTCTAATTAGCATCTACCATCAACAAAAGGCCGCGAGTAGTGAAAATTGTCCTAGAGAATATTCATAAATCTTACAGCAAGCGACAGATTGTCAAGCGCGTCAACCTTTCCATAGCCCAAGGCGAAATAGTCGGTTTACTAGGCCCCAATGGTGCTGGGAAAACGACAACATTTTATATTGCCACAGGCTTAGAAAAACCTAATCAGGGAAGAGTCTGGTTAGATAGTTTGGAAATTACTGCCATGCCAATGCACAAACGGGCACGACTAGGCATTGGCTATCTTGCCCAAGAAGCAAGTGTTTTTCGCCAGCTTTCAGTCCAGGATAATATTTTGTTAGTCTTCGAGCAGACTAATGTACCACGATGGGAGTGGCCAAAGCGACTACAAAGTTTACTGCGGGAGTTTCGTTTAGAAAAATTAGCCAGAAGTAAAGGCATTCAACTTTCTGGAGGTCAAAGAAGGCGAACAGAATTAGCCAGGGCTTTGGCAGCAGGACGAGAAGGCCCAAAGTTTTTATTTTTAGATGAACCATTTGCTGGTGTTGATCCCATTGCAGTTTCCGAGATTCAGCAAATTGTGGCACAATTGCGCGATCGCGGTGTGGGTATTCTGATCACAGATCACAATGTCCGCGAAACCCTAGCCATTACAGATCGCGCCTATATCATGCGTGAGGGACAAATTCTCGCTTTTGGCACTGCCGATGAACTTTACAGCAACCCCCTCGTGCGGCAATATTACTTGGGAGACAATTTCCAAGTCTAAATTCATAAATATTTAGTTACTCCTTTCCCACCTGAAGATTACCGTGTAGATAGCAGAGGGAGCAGAGGGAGCAGAGGGAGCAGAGGGAGCAGGGGAGAAAAATTTGGATCGGTAATCTTACAGCGAAAAGGGAGTAATAATTTCAAAAGGTATTTTTTTACGTTTGTTACTTCAGTATTTATTGCGTATTAATTGCGCTTTTTTTGCAATTATTAATAGTTGTATTACAGTGAAAATCCAATATTTATACTTGGTTTAGGTAACTCCCAAAATTAAATTATCACTATACCGCATCCCAGACGACTATCAGATTCTTCTTCCTCTGCTCCCCTGCTCCCCTGCTCCTCTGCTTATTTGTATCAACATTAAACTAAAACGGTATCAGTCCCTTACCAGGGTAGCCCGTATTTAATTTAAATTTTGCTTATGACCTCAACGAAGCTTCAGTCTTTCTATAGCCTCAATTCGCTGCTGCCTTTCACAATTATGGATCGCTACCTGGTCAGCGAATTGCTACCGACGTTTTTCTTTGGTGTCGGCGCTTTCTCATCAATTGGTGTGACAATTGATTCTGTTTTTGATTTAGTTAGAAAAGTAGTAGAATCTGGGCTACCTGTAAATACTGCCATTCAAGTTTTTTTGTTAAAACTGCCTAGCTTTATTGTTTTAGCTTTCCCCATGTCCACATTGCTGGCTACTTTGATGACATACAGTCGTCTTTCCAGTGAAAGTGAATTAATAGCCCTGCGTGGCTGTGGGGTGAGTGTTTATCGCATGGTGCTAACTGCTGTGATTTTGAGTCTTGTAGTCACAGGCATGACATTTGTGTTTAACGAGCAAATTGCACCAGCGGCAAATTATCAAGCAACCCTGACTTTAGAGCAAGCCCTGAAGTCAGATAAGCCAACTTTAAAACAGCAGAATATTTTCTATCCCGAATACCGGGACATTAAAGAAAAAGATGGCACGAAGACCAAGATACTGTCACGCTTATTTTATGCTGACCAGTTTGATGGCAAGCGTATGAAAGGTTTAACGATTATAGATCGTTCTACACAAAATTTGAATCAAATTGTGGTTTCAGAATCTGCCCAGTGGAATGGATCTCAAAACGTCTGGGATTTTTACAACGGTACGATTTATGTAGTATCTCCCGATCGCTCATATCGCAGCATTTTGCGATTTGAACATCAACAACTGCAACTGCCCCGCACACCATTAAGTTTGGCAGAAAAAAGCCGGGATTACGGCGAAATGAATATTTCTGAAGCTTTAGAACAACTGGCTGTAGAACGTCTCGCTGGCGATCGCCAAAAAATTCGTAAACTTCAAGTCAGGATTCAACAAAAAATTGCCTTGCCATTTGTATGTGTAGTTTTTGGTCTAGTAGGTGCAGCTATGGGAACCATACCCCAGCGCACTGGGCGAGGAACAAGTTTTGGTATTAGTGTGATAGTAATTTTTTCTTACTATATGATTTTCTTCATTAGTGGGGCAATGGGACAAGCAGGTATTCTCTCTCCCTTCATGGGAGGTTGGTTGCCCAACTTTATTTTTTTTGGAGTAGGGG
>NZ_JAECZC010000029.1:149137-152390 GCF_016056305.1 Amazonocrinis nigriterrae CENA67
CAAGCCCACATTTGATCACCAAAAGAAAAATGCCACCACTCTTTAGGATTACGTTGAAATCCTGCTTTTAACATCACATTTTGTAACAATTGACGGTGGGTATGATACTGTTTAGCCTGTGGGTGGGAACTATTGGCATAGTAATTGGGATGCGATCGCTCTGACAATTCATCAATTGCCGAACCCATATCAACTATTCGTCCTCTGTCATTTACCAACGTTACATCCACAGCGGCACCTGTACTGTGGGGTGGGGGAGTTTGTGCATCCAAACTAGGTACAGCCCAAATTTCATAAACCAACTCCCAAATTTCTTGGCGTTGGTTTGGCGATAAATCCACCTCAATCAGTCCTCGTTGCTGTATTACTTGTGCAAAGCTGTAATCTACCATAAACTGCTGTACGCTTACCGGACGATAAGCATCAAAGATTTGGATGCGCCAGTCAGGAAGCAACAGATGAAGATAATTTTGGGCTTGGATTAAATTGTCAATAACACTTTCGCGCAAATAATAAGGCGAATGTTCCCCATAAGGCGCACCTAATTTTTCATAGGGATGTGGAGATTCCACTGCAAACAGTTCTAAAGGAATCTTTATTAGTGGTTCACCACATTCTACGATAGCGATGTGTTGGTAAGGTTTCATCCTGTAGATATCAGTAAACGCCGAATTCGCAGCCAATTTTATGTCAAAAAAGCACAGCATTTACTCAAACAATAGCCGAAACCCTTATTTTCATCTAGGGGTAATTCATGAATTGTCCCTACAAGGTGTAGTTTTACGTCACTTTTAAGAGCTAGTTTAAGTAATCTAGTTTAAACTTACATTACAGGACTGACGCAAAAACTTTCTCAAACCCTCTTTGCTTTGTGTTCTACCCTACCCTGCGGTAACGCCTGACGGCGAACGGGAAGCCGCTAACGCATCTATGTGTTCTTTGTGGTTCGTTTAAATCAGCATTCGATGTAGAGAAGAAATAAAGTCAAGTTTTGAAAAGCTTCTATATCAAGCTTTTTCACGTCTGTCATAATTACGAATTACCCTTCGGGTGACACTCGTTCCAACACTCGTACCTCGCTACCGCTTCGTGCTTAGGCAGTTACTGTACTTGGGGAGCCACCCCCGTGGGCGGCTTTGCCGACTTGAGGGGAGTGGCGTGAAACCCCAAGACCTTACTGCCTTACGAATTACGAATTGAACTAGTATGAATAACCATTACTCTGAACACCACCTGTATACTGTCCTGGAATTTGGCGAGGTACTGAAAAATTAGACTGTGGTAGTTGAGTAGGCTGCTGCCAAATTGAATTACCGTAATTATCAGGTACTACTGGGCTTGTGGATGTAGCAACATTTGGACTCGGAGTTTGGATGGGGTACGGTGAAATATTAGTAGGTGTAGAAGTAATAGGCTGTGCCAGCGGTTGTAATTCTACTTGACTGGGCAATGGCTGCCGCTTATTGAAGTAATTTGAAAAATTGATTCGTTGATTCAGTTCAATTGGTTGAATGTAACCAGTTTGAGTATTTAGCCTTGTTACAGATGAAACATTCTGGTTGGGCAATATCTGACTGCTACCTAAATTATTGTAGAGATTTGCAGTTGCATTTGATACAGATGGCTGAATATAACCTGGCTGAGTATTTAGCCCTGGCGCAGATGAAAAAGTCTGGCTAGGTAAATAATTGGTAACTGGAGTCTGTAAACTTACCCCATTATAAGGAGTTTGCCCAACAACATTAGGCGCAGTCAAACCCGTACTATTCAAACTTGGCAGCGTCTGATTCGTAGATTGGTTGATTGGTGTTTGCAACGGGCTGATTGAGTTCCTATTTTGACTATTACCAGTTTGATTAGATCCTATCCCCAGCCTAGAAGACGTTTGTCCTACACCTACTGGTTGAGAATCTGCATTTAAAGTGTTCACATCTGAAAACTGGCTGCCACTATCAAGCTTTCCAAATTGCAATAAATCTTCTGCCTGTGATACAAAAAGATTTTTCTGTTGGGCTACCAATGCATCATTCACTATCCCCTCACTAGGATTTGATTTGACACCACTAGAAGACTGTTTTTTGCTAATGACATCCTCTGATAAGCTTTTGCTTTTATTTGGCTGAGAGTTGTTCTTGAAGTTAGTCGCTGTTGTTGGTAAACTTACTTGCTTCAAGCCATCATACAGAGCTGGTAAATTATCAATGTCAGCAGCAATGGCTTTATCTTCTGCCGAAAGTGAGGATTGCTCCGGCTGTATGGAAGTAACTTGTTTATTTTGCTTTTGAGTGAACACATTTGGATTAGACCAGTATTCTCGAATCACCAGCCCTACCACAGATAAAAAAATAGCTGTGCCCCAAAAACTAGGTTTGCCTAAATTCCATAACCTAGCTTTGAGATAGCGTAAGTAGGCCGGGGGATAATGGCGATGTGGCATGGCTGGTATTACAAATTTACTGGCAAGTGGCAAAACATGATACAGCCTTACAAGGATTGAGTTACTACCTCAATCGAAGTTAGACGATAATTTTATCCTAGCCTTTGAGTATTTATTTAGTCATTAAGAATAAGTACATATTATTCAAAAATTCACTCTTTACATATTTTGGTTGTTTCGTGAAATAGAGAAATGCTGGCGCGTCCCTACTGAAAATTGTTGTAATTCTGAGATTTTGAGCTTTGGTCACTTTGGATATCATCACAAATTGCCAGCTGCACTAATTTAGTGTTGTGGCTGGACAAGATTTCAACCAATTGACTCTCTAGTTACTAAACAGTGCGCTGCAATGCTTCGATACGCCCATGATACCCATTCGCTTGTAGCAAACATTTGAAAAACGGTACAAGGGCGCTGCACTCCATGCGATGTCTGATGACAAGCCACTCCATATCTACGCACCGCACCGTACTTATTCACCAGGAGACTACAGCAATGATGAAAGCTGAAGATATCATGACCAAGGACGTAGTGACTATTCGCGGTTCAGCAACAGTTGCTGAAGCGGTGGGGCTGATGAAAGAAAAAAGAATACGCGCTCTGGTTGTGGATCGACGCCATGATGATGATGCCTATGGGATCGTCACTGAAACGGATATTGTTTATAAGGTAATAGCCTACGGTAAAGACCCCAAGCAAATACGGGTTTACGAAATCATGAGTAAGCCTTGCATTGTGGTGAATCCTGAGTTGAGTGTGGAATATGTAGCGCGGCTATTTGCCAATATTGGTATCCATCGGGCACCCGTAATTCAA
>NZ_JAECZC010000029.1:153071-209891 GCF_016056305.1 Amazonocrinis nigriterrae CENA67
CAGGTAACTAGGCTTCCGGGATTTTTTTGCCAAACGATATTAGCTGAAGCAGCACCGCAAATAAAAATTACAGTCCAGATGAGTGGGATAAACGGCTCAAAAACTAACCATCGAGGGCGACTCAAGTGGGTGAACCATTTGACATCACGGGGTGTAATCAAAAAACTTGCGATCGCAACTAAAAATGTTACGGCCCCTACAATCATCCAAGATGAAATCATACTTACACTATGTCTTTATCTTTTGTCAATTCCTACACTGCAAGTTTGACAATTTAAGGCTTACGTTTAATCAGTCATTGGTTTGAATCTCGGTACATCATTAATAGTACTGGGCAGACATCGAATGACAGATTTATGAGCTATAATCCCTGTCATATAAGCTTTTTATTCCTTTCTTCTGCCATATATTATTTGATTTTTTAAGTATAAATACTCAAACATACTCATTTGTTGCTGATATGGTTATTCAGTAAATACATATATTTTGTCAATAAGTATTAATACTTATATAGTCAAAAATCATACTTAGCTCATAAAACTAGCAAAATTCTAAAACTGTATATCTATCGTTTGAAATGTGCCTTTAGTATAGGTGCATTAATTTACGAAGAATGATATGTTTAGAAACGTAAATAAAATGTGAAGCGTTTTAAGCAGGTCAAACAGCTGCTCAGGGTTGGTTGCCGCCCGTTAACCCATGCACTAATAGTCCGTAACTTCCTAGGACTATATCTACTGCTGACGCTTTGAAAATGAGAGACAATTCATGAAACTTCATCTATTTGGATTTTTAGGAGCCATAGGCTTCAAAAAAGACTCTTGACATTTCTGCTGCGCTTGTGAAAGTAGATGCGCTCAAAATTTAGCGCTACATTTCGCCATGCGTCACATTTTCATTACCATTAAAAGCTCTGAGATATACCTCTTTTTTTATTAAATTAGAGGCATTTCAGATGCAATATATTTTTGGTGAAGTATGCTTTTCTTAAGAGTTCAGTCACTTCTAACTGAATCATAAAAAAGCAACTTGGCTTTATGTTCATATGACTCTTTTCGCACATCAAGGATAAAAATAAGGAACATCGTTTAGGCAGGTTTAAACCTAGCGGAAAACGCCTCAGAGAGAGCAATTACTTGTTTTGATAGAAAATTAAAAAAATCAGGTGCAATAATTTGCAAATAATGGTATGTTAAAAATTATGAAGAAAACCTTAAGGGCTTTCATCAGTCAGACAGGTTCTCTCACTTAGTTGCAATTCATTCCATTATTCATCCGCTAGAAGTACCTAATTTTCTGGTCTACATCTAGTATTAACACTTTGAAAGTGAGGGAAAATCTATAAAGTCTTTACTGACTGTATTTGTTGAAAAATTCAGTTTCAGCAAATACTTGTAAAATTTTTGCGGTGCTTGCAAAAGTAAATGTGCTAAGGCTTAGCACTAGGTAATTACATGCTCAAAATTGCAATTCTCATCTAATAGCTTGAGGAACTGCTTCTTTTGAATTTCTAAATAGAAGGGTTCCGAATTATTGAGGATTTTTAGCAAAGCATGTATTTATAGAAGTGATGTAACTTCTAGCTGAATTTAAAGAACAAATCAACTCTGTACTACTATTTTCTAATCAAAGGAAAAGAATAATGAGCATCGTCCAAGCAAAGTTAGAAGCTTCTGCAAATGCCTTTCATGTGGAAGGTTATGAAAAGATTGAGTACGATTTAGTTTATGTAAATGGTGTTTTTGATATTAAAAATCAAGAACTTGCAGATGTATACAGAAGTTTTGGCCGTTGCTTGGCCGTTGTAGATGCTAACGTCAGCCGTTTCCACGGTAATCAAATTCAGCAATACTTTCAATATTACGGTATCGATTTAACACTTTTCCCCATAACTATTACTGAGCCAAACAAAACCATCCAAACTTTTGAGACAGTTATAGATGCGTTTGCAGATTTTAGACTAGTTCGCAAAGAACCGGTTTTGGTAGTAGGTGGCGGTTTAATTACAGATGTAGTAGGTTTTGCTTGCTCTGCTTATCGCCGTAGCAGCAATTACATCCGTATTCCTACAACTTTGATTGGCTTAATTGATGCCAGTGTGGCCATCAAAGTTGCAGTTAACCATAAAAAGCTAAAAAACCGTTTGGGTGCTTATCATGCTTCCAAAAAAGTTTTCTTAGACTTCTCTTTCTTGCGGACTTTGCCTACAGACCAAGTACGTAACGGCATGGCGGAATTAATTAAAATTGCTGTAGTTGGTCACAAAGAAGTATTTGAGTTGTTAGAAAAGTACGGCGAAGAACTGCTACGCACTCACTTTGGTAATATTGATGCAACTCCAGAAATTCAAGAAGTAGCTCATGAAGTGACTTACAAAGCCATCAAAAAGATGTTGGAATTGGAAGTACCTAACCTCCATGAATTAGACCTAGATAGAGTCATTGCTTACGGACATACTTGGAGTCCGACATTAGAACTTGCACCCCGTGTCCCGATGTTCCACGGACATGCAGTCAACATTGATATGGCTTTATCTGCAACGATCGCAGCTAAACGAGGTTATATTAGCACCCAAGAACGCGATCGCATTTTAGGCTTGATGAGTCGTATCGGTCTAGCACTAGACCATCCTTTATTGGATGCAGAACTTTTATGGCGTGCTACCAAGTCTATCAGTTTGACCCGCGATGGTTTACAAAGAGCCGCCATGCCAAGACCTATCGGTGAGTGCTTCTTTGTCAACGACTTTACAGAGGAAGAATTAACAGAAGTTTTAGCTGAACATAAAGAACTTTGCATCACCTATCCTCGTGGTGGCGAAGGTGTAGACATGTATCCGGCTACCGCATCTAAAGAACTAGTCGGGAGTGCAAAATAATGTCTAGCGTCATTGCAAAACCCACAGCTAGACCTGTGACACCGTTGGGAATCTTGACAAAGAAGCTAGAAGCTGCTGTACAAGAGATTAATCAACGCACAGATTTACCAGCGGAATTAGTAGCTAATATCAAGCAAGCATGGCGTTTAGCAGCAGGTCTAGACCCTTACATAGAAGAATACACCACCCAAGAATCGGCTGCTTTGGCTGCACTCGCCGAGACAACCGCAACAGAAGCCTGGGGTGAACACTTTACAGAAGGGACAACTGTACGACCTCTAGAACAAGAAATGCTATCTGGTCATATAGAAGGACAAACCCTAAAAATGTTTGTTCACATGACCAAAGCTAAAAAAGTGCTAGAAATCGGTATGTTCACAGGTTATTCTGCACTAGCAATGGCAGAAGCATTACCTGCGGATGGACTATTGGTTGCTTGTGAAGTAGACCCTTACGCGGCTGAAGTCGGACAAACTGCTTTCAATCAATCTTCTGACGGTGCAAAAATTCGCATCGAATTAGGTTCAGCTTTGGAAACCCTAGAGAAATTGGCTGAAGCTGGAGAATCCTTTGACTTAGTATTTATCGATGCCGATAAAAAAGAGTACATAGCGTATTTCCAAAAGCTGCTAGATACGAACTTGCTAGCACCAGAAGGCTTTATCTGCGTTGATAATACATTGCTGCAAGGAGAGGTGTATTTACCTGCACAAGAACGCAGCGTCAACGGCGAAGCGATCGCACAGTTTAATCGTACCGTAGCCCTTGACCCGCGTGTAGAACAGGTAATATTGCCGCTGCGAGATGGCTTAACAATTATCCGCAGAGTAAATCCATAGCCTGGTTTGTTATGGCACAATCTATTTCTTTCTCCTCCGCACCTGCTACACCTTCCGTACCTGCAACAAGCAAAATAGCCGCTATTTTCCCCAACATTGGCACATTGACTTTGCTTTTACTAGCATTGCCAATTAATGCCAGCATCGTTTTCGTAACGTTGTTGTTGCGTGCTATTTTGCGTCCTTTCTTACCTCCAGTTGTCAAAGCTACGAATCCGAAAAATATCTTGATCAGTGGCGGTAAAATGACCAAAGCTTTACAACTGGCCAGGTCATTTCACGCCGCCGGACATCGAGTAGTTTTGTTGGAAACTCATAAATATTGGTTGACAGGACATCAATATTCCCAGGCGGTAGATAAATTTTACACAGTTCCCGCTCCCCAGGAGAACCCAGAACGCTATACCCAGGCTTTAATAGATATCATCAAACAAGAAAATATTGATATCTACATACCTGTCACCAGTCCAGTCGGAAGCTACTACGACTCTTTAGCAAAACCAGAGTTATCGCGTTATTGCGAAGTGTTTCACTTTGACGCAGATATTACTCAGATGCTAGATGATAAATATGCCCTGGCTGAGACTGCGCGATCGCTTGGTTTATCGGTACCCAAATCTTTCAAAATCACCTCTGCTGAACAAGTCTTAAATTTTGACTTTTCTGGGGAAACTCGTAAATATATCCTCAAAAGCATACCTTACGACTCAGTGCGGCGTTTGGACTTAACCAAACTTCCCTGTGCTACACCAGAAGAAACAGCAGCATTCGTCAGAAGCTTACCCATCAGTCCCGAAAAGCCGTGGATTATGCAAGAATTTATCCCTGGTAAGGAATTTTGCACCCATAGCACCGTCCGAAATGGGGAACTGAGATTACATTGTTGCTGTGAATCTTCAGCATTTCAAGTCAACTATGAAAACGTTGAAAATCCGCAAATTCTGGAATGGGTGAAGCATTTTGTCAAGGAACTGAAACTCACAGGACAGATTTCCTTTGACTTTATCCAAGCTGAAGACGGCACAGTTTATGCTATTGAGTGCAACCCGCGGACTCACTCAGCAATTACCACTTTCTACGACCATCCCAAAGTTGCAGAAGCTTACCTTAGCAAAGAAGCAACAACTGAAACTTTGCAGCCATTACCCACAAGCAAACCTACATATTGGACTTACCATGAAGTGTGGCGTTTGACTGGTATCCGTTCCTTCAAGCAATTGAAAACATGGATTTGGAATATTTGGCGCGGGACTGATGCAATTTACAAATTCCATGACCCCTTACCGTTTTTAATGGTGCATCACTGGCAAATTCCTTTGTTGTTGCTGAAGAATTTGCGTCAACTCAAAGGTTGGACGCGGATAGATTTCAATATCGGGAAGCTGGTGGAATTGGGAGGAGATTGAGGGTTATGCCTCACGCAAAGGCGCAAAGACAAGGCAGCGCGTTGGGCGGCTTTGCCGACTTGAAGCGACTGCCGCGCAAAGAGGAAGTTTTTCTCTGTGTCTTTGTGGCTTTGTGGTTTATTTATATCTTTAGGTAGATGAATTATGTCAATACTTCGTATTCTTCATTTAGTTGGGTCAGCAGACAATGAATTTTATTGTAATTTGTCACGTCTTTATGCTCAGGACTGTTTGACAGCAACAGCAGATCCATCGCGTTATGACTTTCAAATTGCATATATTACACCTGACCGCCAGTGGCGATTTCCTCGTTCCCTGAGTCGAGAAGATATTGCTGCTAGTAAATCGGTTCCTTTGTCTGAAGCGATAGAGTTGATCACAAAGCAAAACATTGACCTTGTGTTACCACAAATGTTTTGTATACCTGGAATGACTCAGTACCGCGCTTTATTCGACCTACTCCAGATTCCTTACGTAGGCAATACTGCGGATCTCATGGCAATAACGACCCACAAAGCCAGAACCAAAGCAATTGTTGAAGCAGCAGGGGTGAAAGTACCTCGTGGAGAGATACTTCGCAAAGGGGACGTTCCGACAATTACACCTCCAGCAATTATTAAACCTGTAAATTCTGACAACTCTTTAGGGGTATCTTTAGTCAGAGAAGCTACTGACTATGACGCAGCTTTGAAGCAAGCATTTGAATATGCGGATGAGGTAATTGTAGAAACATTCATCGAAGCCGGTCGTGAAGTCAGATGCGGTATCATTGTAAAAGATAGGGAACTAGTGGGTTTACCCCTTGAAGAATATCTGCTAGACCCCCACAACAAACCCATCCGCATCCATACTGATAAACTTCTACAATCGGACGATGGTGAATTGCGTTACGCTGCTAAAGATAATATCAAGTCTTGGATTGTAGATCCTAACGACCCGATTACCCAAAAAGTTCAGGAAGTAGCTAAAAAGTGTCATCAGGCTTTAGGTTGTCGCCACTACAGTTTATTTGACTTCCGCATCGACCCAAATGGACAACCTTGGTTTTTAGAAGCTGGGTTATATTGTTCTTTTGCCTCCAAAAGTGTGATATCCTCTATGGCGAAAGCAGCTGGAATTCCCATAACTGAGTTACTAAGAACGGCTATCAATGAAACATTAGGCAGTAAGCTTCAAGCGATCGCTTAAAGCTTTGCAAGTATATCATTTGCGATCGCCTTCTTGGGAGCGCATCGCTTCCAATACTGTATAGGTTTAGGAATCATACCAATTCTCTAAAATCCGGCAGGACATTCAAACTTCAAAATTCAGACCATATCTGACGAATCTTAATTACGAATTACGAATTACGAATTACGAATTAGTATTAAGCATCTTGAGGATTTAGACGAGTCATTTCCCAAGTTGTGTAAGTGCCTATGGGACTCCATAGCAAATAAGGAACTAATAACAGTGCAGCCCAACCAGAAATAGTTAAGACTATAAGTATCAAAAAAGCACCTATAATAAAACCTGCACCACCAATAATTGTGCCTGCTTTCAAGCTGCGAAGCCTGAACATTACAGGTGTGTAGGCAATAATTACAATTTCTAAAAGCAGGTATAAACCCATTATTAACCACGTTGAATTAGTTCCTGGGTTTTTTTCCCAGACAATATAAGCTGACCAAGCACCACAAATAAATATTATAGTCCAGATAAATGGAATGGCTGCTTCAAAAGTTAGCCAATTTGGTCTTTGTAGACGTTTGAACCACTTGCGATCGCTAGGAGTAATCAAGTTAGCTCCCAAAGCAATTATAAAAGCTACACCTCCAATTACCATCCAAGATTTAATCATACACTTTATCCTTTGCGTAGACTCGAAGAGGCTTGTCGTTACACATCGCTGCTTTTCGTTTAAATATCACTCTTGATAGTGCGATTTTGTCAATTTAATTGCTAAATACTCATCACCCCTGAGTTTGATCAATTAATATCATTTGGCAGGATTTGAAAAATCGGTAGATAAAAGTTAGTTGTCAGTTGTCAGTTGTTTTTATCCCCCTGCTCCCCTGCTCCCCTGCGCTAAGTATTCCCCAAGATTACGCGGTGATTCTGTCTAGGGATGGGCGTATGGATTGAACTGTGGGAATATGCTTAAAAACTGGGGCATATTGTGATTATCTAGGGTAGAAGTTAATATGCAAAGTGAATCAGAAGTGCGATCGCTAGCACCAGCAACTCAAGGAATTGGTAATACTATTCGCTTCACAGGCTGGATTGCTTTCTGGCTACAATTGGGACTTGCAGTAGTTTCTGGCATAGCTTTGTTGTTCGCTGCTACTGGTCGTGGTTTTACCGATCAACCAAATGCTGGTCTTGGGGTTGGCATTTTTTGGGCTGTATGCGGAGTTTTATTAGTTTTATTCAATGTTTATTGGGATTTTCGTTACACTCGCATAGGCAAAAGATTAGCAAATCCTAATGCGGCTGTGCATCCTAGTAAGGCGGATACAACTAAAGCCATCCGATTGGGAATAATTGTAAGTTTAGCCGGGATATTATTAACGCTCTTGGGTGCTGGAGCAACCTTAGCTGTACTAGTAGCAAAATCTATATCCCAACCTCCCGGAGTAGCAATAACTGATCCATACAACATTATTCGAGCGCTTGATGTGTTTGTAATGCTGGGTAACGTTAATGCTATTACTGCTCATTTTGTAGGCACCGTTGCCTCACTGTGGTTGCTAGAGCAAGTGCATAAACACTAGTTTGAATTTAGAATTAAAACAAGATAAACTTGACAATTTAAGTTGATGACTGATAACTGTGAACAGTTAAGGAATTTCAATGTAGGGTGCGTTGTCGCCAAGCGCAATGCACCGCCAACAATTAATTAAAGGTGGGTGATTCCTGCGGCATAACACGCCCTACTGGCTAAAAATTTATGATAATGAGCGTAGATCCTAATTATGTCAATTGAAATAATTAAGGAAATTCCAAATAGCAGTAGTGGATATGATTAAACTAAACCAGAACGCAAGGCAACAACAGCTGCTTGCACGCGATCGTCAACTGCTAGTTTGTTCATGATCCCCCGAACGTGAGTTTTAACTGTATTGGGGCTGAGATATAGTTTTTCAGCTATTTCTGGGTTGCTTAACCCATCTACCATTAGTTTTAAGACTTCTAACTCACGCACAGATAGGTTAGCAATGTTGTTGGTAGGCGATGGCGGTTTAAGATTGTCAATTACTTGTCTGGCAATTTGGGGATCGAGGTAGGCTGCACCATCAACTGCGGCAGCGATCGCACTCAATAGTCGCTCTACACTCGCACCTTTGATACAATAAGCATCGGCACCGCTAGATAATGCCGCAATAATTTCTGTCTCCGTTTTGTGCGATGTCAACATCACCACATGAGTTTCTGGTAATGCTGCCTTAATTTGCTTTGTCGCTGCAATGCCATCTAGTCTTGGTAAGCCAATATCCATGACTACCAAATCAGGTTTTAATTTCAGCGCTGCTTGCACACCTAAATAGCCATCTTCCGCTTGTCCCACAATTTGCAACTGGGGATGAGCCATTAATGACTGTTCTAATCCCAGTTGCATCATGGGATCATCTTCGACTATTAAGACGCGCAATTGAGAAACATTGGTAGGTAAATTGAAGTGATGGCTGGTATCTGGAGACATTTTCAGAAGTTAGAAGTTAGGAGTTAGGAGTTAGAAGTTAAGTCTTTAATTAAAAACTCATAACTTTGAACTCCTAACTTATTTATTCTTCCACGCGATAGCCCAACTCGGCTAAGCTGACGCGAGAGTGACGCCATTTTGGTTGCACTTTCACGAATAGTTCTAGGTAGACTTTGCCAGATATTAACTTTTGGATTTGTTCGCGGGCTGCACTACCAACTGCTTTGAGCATTGAGCCACCTTTACCAATCAGAATCCCTTTTTGAGAATCCCGTTCTACGTGTATGGTGGCAAGTACACGGGTAATGGTTGGTGTTTCTTCTACTTTATCAATGGCGATCGCTACTGAATGGGGTACTTCTTCCCGCGTCAACAGCAAAATTTGTTCACGAATCAACTCACCCATGATAAAGCGTTCGGGTTGGTCTGTCACCAAGTCCGGGGGATAGTATAATGGCCCGGTTTCTAAATGCTCGATTAATATCTGTTGAAGTTCGGGTAATGCTGCACCACTTTTGGCGGAAAATTTCACTGTTGGCCATTGATGAGATTTAGCCAACTGTTCGTAACTCTCATCAATAACTTGAGTATCTGCAGGTTGTTGGTCAATTTTGTTTATACCTAAAATCACCTGTGTTTGACTACGAATCAGTAAATCGGCAATAAAGTGATCGCCTGCACCACAAACTGCTGTTCCATCTACTACAAATAGCACTACATCTACTGATTCAATGGCTATTTTGGCATTTTGTACCAGCACTTCTCCCAATTGATGATGAGGTTTATGAATGCCTGGTGTGTCTACAAAAATTAACTGTGCTTCTGGTGTAGTTAAAATGCCTCGTAAACGATTACGTGTTGTTTGTGCTACTGGTGATGTAATCGCTATTTTTTGTCCTATTAATTGATTCATTAAAGTAGATTTACCGACATTTGGACGACCAATAATGCCGATAAAACCTGACTTAAATTCAGGAGGAGCCTGGGGAATTGTGACTTCTCCTGAATAAGAGAAGGTGTAATTATCAATACTAGTCAACTTTGGCTCCATCCTCGTAATTTATAGATGAGGTAAATGGGTTTTTTCCCAAAACATCAACAATCATAAAATCACCCTAACATTTTTAGGGATTGCTTCTGCTTAGGCTTAATGTACTACTAACCTTTGCTTAGGTTTAATCTACTACTAATCATACTTGGATCATAACGTCAAAAGAAAGATATGGGAGAACACAAACGCATTGGCATTCTTACTAGTGGGGGAGATTGCTCTGGTTTGAATGCTGTAATTAGAGCTGTGGTACATTGTGCTGTGAATACCTATGGCTGGGAAGTGTTAGGAATTCGTCAAGCTACATTAGGATTAATGGCACGTCCACCACAAGCTACAAAACTGGAAATTGAACAAGTTGATTCGCTGTTAACTGCTGGTGGTACAATGTTGGGAACAACCAATAAAGGCGATCCTTTTGCTTTTCCCATGCCTGATGGTAGTTTGTGCGATCGCTCCGAAGAAATTATCGCAGGCTATCATGAATTAAATTTAGATGCTTTGATTGGTATCGGTGGTGATGGCAGTTTGGCAATTCTTCGCCGCCTGGCACAACAAGGTGGTATTAATTTAGTTGGTATTCCCAAAACCATTGATAATGATATTGGTGTTACTGAACATGCCATTGGTTTTGATACAGCTGTTAATATCGCCACTGAAGCATTAGATAGGTTGCATTTTACAGCTGCTAGTCATAGCCGCGTCATGATTTTAGAAGTGATGGGACGTGATGCGGGACACATAGCAATAGCTGCGGGAATTGCGGGGGGAGCAGATGTAATTTTAATTCCAGAAATTCCCTACACCATTGACCATATTTGCTACAAAATCAAAGAACGCCAAGAAACAGGCAAAAACTACTGTTTGATTATTGTATCTGAGGCAGTTCGCACCCACGATGGGGAAATTGTGACGATGACAAACCGCCTAGGACAATCGCGATATGGTGGTATTGGTGAATATTTAGCAGATCAAATTATCCAGCGTGTTGGTGTAGAAACGCGAGTCACAGTTTTAGGACACATTCAACGGGGTGGAACTGCTTCCCCACTAGATAGATTAGTTGCAACAGCTTTTGGCGTCGCGGCGGTTAATTTAATAGCAGAAGGTAAATACGATCGCATGGTAACATGGCAAAATCGTCAAGTATTAAGCGTACCAATTACAGAAGCGATCGCTCAATACAGCGCCGTTGATCCTAATGGTACTTTAGTTAAAACCGCTCGTGGCATGGGGATTTATTTAGGAGACTAAATTTAGTTAGGAGTTAGGAGTTAGGAATTATGTTTTCTCTTTGTGCCTTTGTGGTTAAATAAATTATTTTTAAACCGCAGAGGCGCAGAGGAGGACACTTCCGTGCGGGGGTTCCCCCCCGTTGAGGAAAGTGTCCGTGACGCAGAGAGAATAAATAAAGATTTTCACGATGATTGAGAAATGCTGTAGTACTATTCAGTCATCAGTCATCAGTCATCAGTTAACTAATAACTCCAAGTACAAATTCACCTTGATTTACAGCTTGATTAGTTGAAATGTCATAAACCAATCCACTTTCTTGGGCAAAGATATCTATGACACTTGGCAATTTACTTTCTTTATTAAAACTGAGGATTTGATACAGTTGATCACCAGCTTTGACTTGAGTACCTAATTCTACTCTAGATTGAATCATGCCACCTGCGATCGCATAATATTTTTTCCTCTTGCTGCTGGTGAAAAAAGACATTCTATCATTTTTTGTTTGATATGGTAAATTATGAATTTGCAATACACCTTTTTGTATTAAATAGTTTTTCACACCCCTAACACCTTTAGCTACTGAATCAGGGTTCATCTGCATTCCTGTTCCTAGTTCCAGTGTCCAAGCTTCTATATCAAATTTGATTTCTCTACCAAGTTGTTGAAAAAGAGTTTCCAAAGCTAACCAAGGCTTGATAAAAGCTTCATCAAAAGCATCACCATCATATTTATCAAGTAAAATTCCGAAATCAAGCAAAAAGTATTTTGCACTATCTTCTCGATTGCAGAAGTAATAAACATAGTCTAAAGCTTGATTTGTAGAACTGTGTAAATCAATCAAATAATCCGCATCTAAACTGATAGATTGTAATTGGTAGCGAAAACTTTCAGTGAAAGGTACGCTAGTTGGAGAATTAATTTTTTCTAAAAGTTTGGCGAATTGCTCTTGAATTATAGTTAAATAATTTTGGCGAACGACCTTTGGAGTAAGATGAAGTTGAGATTTAGTAAATTCTACTAAATCATCAGCTTCTTTCTCATAGTCCCAAAATATCCGATTCCAATCCTTAGCTTCATAGGTACAATATCGCCCAGGGGAAAAATGTTGAGCGCGTTCATTTGTACCCATAGGATTACAAACCGGAACTAACCAAATTTCTCCAGCTAAATCAGTAGCATTGATTGTCAATAAAAACTCTATTAATTGGTGAATAACAGCATTCCCAGCGATTTCTGCACCATGTAAATTAGATTGAATATAAACCTTTTTACCTGGTTGATCGCCAACGAATTTGTAAACTTGAAGAAACAGGCGATCGCCCGAAGCCATTTGACGTAAAAAAATCGTTTCAATAACTGGCAGCATAAAATAATTAGCTAATAATAATTTGAAGTCTCACCCACTTAAAAGCCACACAAACCCAAATCATACCAACTTGCGGGGAACTATCAAAACTCAATCTTCCTCTCTGCGCCTTTGCGTCTCTGCGTGAATTACCCAGATAAGCTAACATCAGATTACCGAGTCACCAGCACAGCAGCAATGGCAACAAATAGGTTGCGAATCACACATCAAAGCGAAACAATCCAACTTTCCTGGCAACGCCGATATGAAAATCCTCGCCTTGCCCCAGCAGTCCCTTTCCAACAACCTTTTGATGCAGAAAACGCGGCTGAACTGCGCTGGTATTTAGAAGATTATTTAAAATTTCCTTACGGTATTTTTCCTGGTAACGCTGCAAAAATCGAACAAAAATTACAGCAATGGGGACAAGACTTATTTGAACTAGTATTTCGCAGCAGTGAGAAAGCGCGAGAGTTTTTTCAAGAAGCGACAAGGGAAGGACTTGATAACTGTGAACTGGGCATCATTTCCGATAAGGCCGAAGTGCTGAACTTGCCTTGGGAGTTGCTATATTCCCCCGACTATCAATTTCTTGCGCCTTCACTGGCGGGAATGTATCGCAGTCTCAGCAGTCAGGCTGTAAAAGCACCATTGCCACCAATGCCCGATGATCAACTGAATATATTATTAGTAATTGCCCGTCCTGACGATGAGCAAGATGTAGGTTTTAAAACCATTGCCCGTCCCTTGCTGGCAGCGTTGCAACCAATACGCCAGCGAGTCAATCTTAAAGTATTGCGTCCCCCTAGCTTGAAAGCGTTTGAAGCGGAACTCCAGGCGAATAAAGGTTTTTATCATATCGTCCATTTTGATGGACATGGAAATTTTGACAACAACACACAGGGCGTTTTAGTCTTTGAGGATGAACTGGGAAATGAGCAAGTTGTTAGCGCGAGGGAAATTGCTCAATATTTAACAGATTGTCGTGTGCCGATTTTTGTACTGAATGCTTGCAAATCTGGACAAGTAGGCGAAGAAGCCTTTTCTTCTGTGGCGGGACAGTTGGTGAAATTGGGGGCAAAGGGTGTGGTAGCGATGGCGTATTCAGTTTACGCCAAAGGTGCAGAACACTTTATTGGGCGGTTGTATGGGGAATTAGTCAGGGGAGAGTGTATCGCCGCAGCCGTTGCAGCTGGGCGCAAGTCCATGTCTATTGAAAAACTGCGCCCCAGCCCGAAAGGAAATTTACCTTTACAAGACTGGCTTGTGCCGATTTTATATCAGCAGGAACCTTACACGCCCTTTGTTCCTAAGAAGACAGCACCGAGTTTTGCCGATTTGATGGCGCAAGCAGACAACACGCCACAAAGCAGCAAAGCTGTAGATTTACCCGATGAAAGTGCTTATGGTTTTATTGGGCGAGATTATGAGATTTTACGTTTAGAAAGAGCATTTCGGCAAAATCATGTAGTGTTAGTGCAGGGAATGGGCGGTGTTGGGAAGACTGAGTTAGTCGCAGGTTTCGCCCGGTGGTTGGATGATACTCAAGGACGTGAACATATTTTTTTCACCTCCTTTGAACAAGGTGCGGGGTTGAGTCAGGTAATTAACCAAATTGGTAGGGCATTAGGTGGTGAAAGATTTTCCCAAATGATGCCAGAACAGCAAGAGGGTGTGGTGCGGCAATATCTGCAAACTCATCGTTGTTTGTTGATTTGGGATAACTTTGAACCTGTTAATGGTTTTCCTACGGGGAATGAACCTTTAGTGAGTGGGGAAGAAAGAAATAAGCTCAAGCGGTTTCTTAAGGAATTGCGGGGTGGTAAATCTTGGGTATTAATTACCAGTCGCCGCGAAGAACCTTGGCTAGATTGTGGGTATAGTTTAATCAATTTGCGGGGGTTGTCTCAAGCGGATGCCCAAGAGTTAGCCGCGAAGATTTTGCAAACGGTGGGTGTGGAGAGAAAGAACCTGCCAGCAGAGTATTTGGAGTTGTTGAAATTGTTGGGGGGACATCCGTTGTCTTTGCGGGTGGTGTTGCCGCATTTAAAGACACAGACACCCGTGCAGTTAATTGAGGCGCTGCGGCGGGGGTTGGATACTTTTGAAGGTGAGGAGGATGAGGACAAGGATAAGTCGCTTACTATATCCTTGGATTATTCCTTTGGCAAGTTGTCGGAGAAGACAAGAAGGCATTTGCCATTTTTGGGTTTTTTCTATGAGAGGATTGATGCCATAACACTTAATATGTGTTCTGAAGCTTTAAGTAATCAGTTTCGACAAAAATATCAAGCTTTATTTGGCGAGATACTAAAAGAATCTAACTGGATAAAAATATTAGATGAAGGTGTACAAGCAGGTATTTTGGAAAATTGGAATCACGATTTAATTCAGCTTGCTCCCTCCTTACTCATGACATTTGTCAATAATGGTAGTAATTCTTATAAAATTCATCCAACATTACCTTGGTATTTTCGCCAGATCTTATCTAAACATCATTCCCCAGCAATGATTAGAGACTTAGAGAAAGCAATAATAGAATTTTATGCATTTTTTGCGGCAACTATATCTGAAAATTTAATTGGTGAAAATTCTCATTATTTGTATAACGTGCTACTCTTTGAAGAGCCTAATATCCTTCAAAGTCTACACAATGCAGAACATTATAAAGATTGGCATAGTATCCAATTTTTATTGCAAGCGTTAAGTGAAATCTATATTCGCCAAAGTCGTAAAGATGAATGGAAAAGCTTGCAGCGAAGAATAAGGAGTCAAATTGGTTTAAAACTATCAGAAGCAAAATCTAAAGGTAATGATGCAGTTAGTTTATGGATTTATTTACGAAGTGCAGATGCTAGAGAAATATCTGACTATACAAAAACAGCAAAATTTTCAGCTATTTGTCAGGAAATACTAAGCGAGTTAGAAGAACTTAAAGATACATTGACAGATGCTAAAATAGCAGGTTTATATGTTAGTCTTGGGATAGCAGCTCAAAGACAAGGAATATTTGAGCAAGCAAAGGAATATTATTATACTGCACTCCCAATTTTTGAATCAGACGAGGATTTTCCAGAAGTCTCTAGAATTTATCATCAATTAGGCAATTTAGCTTTTTTTCAAAATAATTATCAAGAAGCCAAAGAATATTATCAAAAATCTCTAGCAATAAGAGAAAATTCTCATGATGGTAGAGCAGCAAATAATTATTATCAACTTGGGCTTATAGAGTCAAACAAAGCAAATTTAGAGCAAGCTAAAGAGTATTTTAATAAAGCTTTTAATATTTATATAAAACAAGTAAATATAAAACAAATACCAGCAGTATTGATTAATTTAGGAGATATTGCAGCCCAAGAAGGCAATCAAATATCTAGCATTAGTTATTATAAACAAGCTCTCCAAATAGCTGAAGATATGGAGGGTGCTGACTATTTAACAGCTGTTATTTTATATAATTTAGGTAGCTTATCATGGAAAAATAAAAACTATGAAGAATCTGCTAACTACTGTAAAAAGTCATTTCACATTGCTGAAAAGCTCGAAAACTGGGACTTAGCTTCTCAAGCATTAACTTCTTGGGGTCATGCTTTAGTAGAAGAAGGGCATTTAACCGAAGCTTTAAAGCTATACTTTCAAGCATTAATGATAGACATTGATGCTGATGATGAAAAACTTGATGCTCAACTAAATGTCATATCACAAGTCTCTATGAAATTTGGCGAAGATCAGTTTATGAAGACATTTTGGCAGCTACTATCTGAAGATGACTCAGGTGAGGTATATTTAGCAATGCGGCTACTAACTAAAAAAAGATATGTTAATGATTTTAAGTTAAAAAATATTAAAAATATCAAACCTCTTATAGATAACATAATTACATTAATCAAACAAAAAAATCCTGAAAGATTAGATGCTGTATTTGATACATTCGGTCATACTGTTTCTTTTAATAAATCGATTACACAAGCTTTACGCTTGGAACTGGAAAACGATCATGACTCACTAGCTTGGTTTTGCAGTTATGTGTCTAGTGAAATTAACTCTAAAGCAGACAATAATAATCTCAATCCTAGTATGAATATGGTAAAGCTTTTACTAGATAATGAATTTAAAATTTTTGAAGATTTTATACCTGGAAATGACTTTCCAGGAAGAATTTTGATTGTAAATGATAAAAAATTCAATCAACTGCCTAGCCACGTCAAACAGAAATTAGAACAAGACTTTAATATCTCACAACACATGATAGATAACGATGGGTGAGTTTTGTAGGGTGTGTTATGGACGATAGTCCTAACGCACCGCCAGAGATTTACGGTGCGTTACGCTGGCGCGATAACGCACCCTACCGGACTGCCTTAATTTTAAGAAATTGAATCAGTATATTGTTGATTTTTCTGGCTAGCTGGGAAATTTAAAAAGGGTTGCATATTAAAATCGGCATTAATGAGCATTTTTCTCTACCATGTGTAGCTCATTCATCAGTTTTATTTAAATTTTACTAGCGATCGCATCAGCATAAGCCTAAAAATCACGATGTTCGTTACGTCAAGCCAGCCGTTCGTAACAACTGCGGTCGCAATATGAAAAGCAGCTTGTTCTATCCTAGAAACAAAAGGAACAGAACTATGCAAGCCTACAAACTAAACGGTACAATCGACAAATCAGGTCATCTAATTGTAGACCAAACCGGGAATATTTAAAGGAAAAACATAATTTGTAAGATCGCCTAAAATATTATTTAATAATATAAATAAGGAAAACTAGTATGCAAGCCTACAAGCTCAACGCCACAATTGACGAATCAGGTCATTTGATTATTGACGAACCTCTAAATATTGCTCCTGGGAAAGTGGAAGTCATTATTTTGCAGCCAGTTCCATCCTTGGAAAGTGCTACAGGAACTTCTGCTGAGTCACAGCCAGAAAAGCCTAAGAGACAAACAAAAATCAAAGCTTTGCAAGGCTGGTTTGAAAAAACACAACCTGCTCCTCCTGATTTTGACCCAGACCAAGCCAGATGGGAAGCTTTAAAGGAGAAACATAATCTGTGAAAGTCCTGTTAGACAGCAATGTTATTCTAGATGTTGCTCTTGAACGACAACCTTTTTTTAGCAATAGCGAGACAGTTGTATCATTTGTTGAAAATGGGCAAATAGAAGGCTACATCTGTGCAGCTTCTTTTGGTGACATTTACTACATAATCCGTAAAGAAAAAGGTCGAAATCTAGCCCTTGAATTTTTGAGGGAAATAGTTACTTTCTGTCGTATCGCTACCGTAGACAGTACCGCAATCAATGTGGCACTAACGACTAATTTTAGAGATTTTGAAGACGTTATTCAATATAGCACTGCGGTACTCAATCACTTAGACGCTATTATTACCCGCAACCCAGCAGATTTTCCAGTTACTAGTCCTAGAATTATCACCCCTGAAGAGTTAATTCAAGAATTAACAAACAGTCAATAAACCATAAAAGTAAATATATATGAATCCCCAATTAACCATTGCCGAAATTCAAGAAATTCAACAACTTCTCCCAGACGACACCCAAGCGCAACAAGCATTAACTACTCTGCAACAAAACAACGGCTATCTCGAAGCTAGTTTTGATGCAGTTTGGCAGGAGAAATTCGGTAAAACAGATTTTGGCAAAGGCAAATCTCTGTTGCAACTCACCCTCGATGAAATTCGCACTGAAATCTGCGGTGATGATGGTTTACGGGGCAAAATCAAAGAATACACAAGTAATCCCAGTAGTGCTTCTTTATTCAACAGTATCATTGGCTCACTAGTCGCCGTCGCAGCAGTACATGGAATACCCATTGATGGCGCGATCGCCACTATTGTAGTATTGTATATCTTAAAGATTGGGATAAACGTTTTTTGCAAATATACTGAACCGTAGGATGAGCAGGGGAGCAGGGGAGCAGGGGAAGAAAAATAACAACTGACAACCTTGTCAGCATATCAGATTCATCAAAATACTAAAGAAATTTTTAAAATCATGGAAAATAATAATATTAAGTAGAGTATCACAATACTCTATTGATTTCCTCATTTCCTCTAGGAAAATATGACTCATCCTTTCCTTGAACGCCTGCGTAGTCCAGAACTCCCGGTTATCGTCTTTGACGGTGCCATGGGAACCAACTTACAAACGCAAAACCTCACCGCTGAAGATTTCGGCGGCCCACAGTATGAAGGTTGTAATGAATACTTAGTCCACACGAAACCCGAAGCTGTGGCTAAGGTTCACCGTGACTTTCTCGCCGCTGGTGCAGATGTCATTGAAACGGATACTTTCGGCAGTACGTCCATTGTACTGGCAGAATATGACTTGGCAGACCAAGCATATTATCTCAGCAAGACAGCGGCGGAATTAGCAAAGCGTGTGGCGGCGGAATTTTCTACGCCAGAAAAACCCAGGTTTGTCGCGGGTTCCATCGGCCCCACAACGAAATTACCTACCTTGGGACATATTGACTTTGACACCATGAAAGCTGCTTTTGCTGAACAAGCAGAGGCGTTGTGGGATGGTGGCGTTGATTTATTTATTGTAGAGACTTGCCAAGATGTGCTGCAAATTAAAGCGGCGCTGAATGGCATTGAAGAAGTTTTTGCAAAGAAAGGCGATCGCCGTCCGCTGATGGTTTCTGTGACAATGGAAAGCATGGGTACAATGCTGGTAGGTACAGAAATCAGCGCTGTGTTAACAATTCTGGAACCTTACCCAATTGATATTCTCGGCTTGAACTGTGCCACAGGCCCAGACTTGATGAAACCGCACATCAAGTATTTGGCAGAACATTCGCCTTTCATTGTTTCTTGTATTCCTAATGCAGGTTTGCCTGAAAACGTTGGTGGTCAAGCACATTACCGCCTCACAGCGTTAGAATTACGGATGGCATTGATGCATTTTGTTGAAGATTTGGGTGTCCAAGTGATTGGGGGTTGCTGTGGGACGCGTCCAGAACATATTCAACAATTGGCAGAAATTGCTCAAGATTTAAAACCAAAGGTAAGACAGCCGAGTTTAGAACCTGCGGCAGCATCAATTTACACCACGCAACCATACGACCAAGATAATTCTTTCTTGATTGTGGGTGAACGTCTCAACGCCAGCGGTTCTAAAAAGTGCCGCGATTTGCTGAATGCCGAAGATTGGGATGGGCTGGTGTCGATGGCGAGGGCGCAAGTTAAAGAAGGCGCCCATGTGCTTGATGTCAACGTCGATTATGTGGGGCGCGATGGTGTGCGGGATATGCACGAATTAGTTTCCCGCATTGTCAATAATGTGACACTACCGTTGATGCTCGACTCCACAGAATGGGAAAAAATGGAGGCGGGTTTAAAAGTTGCTGGTGGTAAGTGTTTGCTCAACTCCACCAACTACGAAGACGGCGAACCCCGGTTTTTGAAAGTGTTGGAATTGGCGAAAAAGTACGGTGCTGGTGTCGTTATTGGTACTATCGATGAAGAAGGCATGGCGCGCACAGCCGAGAAAAAATTTGCGATCGCTCAACGCGCTTACCGTCAAGCTGTAGAATACGGCATCCCTGCAACGGAAATATTCTTTGATACTTTAGCATTACCCATTTCTACGGGGATTGAAGAAGACCGAGAAAACGGTAAAGCCACCATAGAAGCAATTCTGCGGATTCGGCAAGAATTGCCAGGTTGTCATGTGATTTTAGGTGTATCCAATATATCCTTCGGCTTAAACCCAGCAGCGCGAATTGTGCTGAACTCGGTGTTTTTGCACGAAGCAATGGCAGTGGGAATGGATGCAGCCATAGTCAGCGCTAGCAAGATTTTACCACTTTCTAAGATTGAAGAACGCCATCAAGAAGTTTGTCGGCAATTGATTTACGATGAGCGGAAATTTGAGGGTGATGTCTGCGTTTATGACCCCTTGGCAGAACTGACTACGTTATTCCAAGGGGTGACAACCAAACGCAACAAAGGCGTGGACGAAAGTTTACCTATCGAGGAACGTCTCAAGCGTCATATCATCGACGGCGAACGCATTGGTTTAGAAGAACAGCTTCAAAAAGCTTTAGAACAATATCCACCCTTGGAGATTATTAATACTTTCCTGCTGGATGGCATGAAAGTTGTAGGTGAGTTATTTGGTTCTGGACAAATGCAACTACCTTTCGTGTTGCAGTCTGCGGAAACCATGAAAGCAGCGGTGGCGTTTTTAGAACCGTTCATGGAAAAATCGGAGACTGGTAACAATGCCAAAGGTACGTTTATCATTGCCACAGTTAAAGGTGATGTCCACGACATTGGTAAAAACTTGGTGGATATTATCTTGTCGAATAACGGCTACAAGGTGATAAATTTGGGAATTAAGCAGCCGGTGGAAAATATTATTCAAGCTTACGAAGAACATCAAGCTGATTGTATTGCCATGAGTGGTTTGCTGGTAAAATCCACGGCTTTTATGAAAGAGAATTTGGAGGTATTTAACGAAAAGGGAATTACCGTCCCGGTGATTTTAGGTGGTGCGGCGCTAACTCCCAAGTTTGTGAATCAAGATTGCCAAAACACTTACAAAGGTAAAGTTGTTTATGGTAAAGATGCCTTTTCTGACTTGCATTTCATGGATAAATTAATGCCAGCCAAAGCTGCTGATAAATGGGATGATTTGCAAGGATTTTTGGATGAAGTAGCAACCCAAGAATTAGAATCTAACAATCATAAATCACAAACCCCTGCTGAAGCATCCCGACTCCCGACTCCCAACTCCCTACTCCCTGTAGATACAAAACGTTCGGACGCTGTAACTTTAGATATTCCCCGTCCCACGCCGCCTTTCTGGGGAACAAAGTTGTTACAGCCTGCTGATATTCCTTTTGAGGAAATATTCTGGTATTTGGATTTGCAAGCTTTGATTGCAGGACAATGGCAATTCCGCAAGCCAAAGGAACAATCTAAGGAAGAATATCAAGCTTTCTTGGATGAGAAGGTGTATCCGATTTTGGAAAACTGGAAGCAGCGAATTATTGAGGAGAATTTGTTGCAGCCGCAGGTGATTTATGGGTATTTTCCTTGTCAAGCTGAGGGGAATACTTTGTATGTTTATGATCCGAACCGCCAAGACGCCAAGGACGCAGAGGTAAGAGCAAGTTTTGAGTTTCCGCGGCAGAAGTCGGGGAAAAGGCTGTGTATTGCAGATTTCTTTGCACCGAAGGAGTCGGGAATAATTGATGTGTTCCCGATGCAGGCGGTGACTGTGGGTGATATTGCCACGGAGTTTGCCCAAAAGTTGTTTGCAGCAAATCAATACACTGACTATCTGTATTTCCACGGCTTGGCGGTGCAAGCTGCAGAGGCGTTGGCGGAGTGGACACACGCTAGAATTCGCCTGGAGTTGGGTTTTGGTGATCAGGAACCGAATAATATTCGGGATGTGTTAGCACAGCGATATGCTGGTTCACGGTATAGTTTTGGCTATCCGGCTTGTCCGAATATTCAGGATCAGTTTAAGCAACTGGAGTTATTGGAGAGCGATCGCATTAACTTATATATGGATGAAAGTGAACAACTTTATCCAGAACAGTCAACAACGGCGATTATTGCCTATCACCCAGTAGCGAAATACTTCACCGCTTAGAATTAGTTGTAGAGGCGTATTACTATACGCCTCTATGATTTAATTACTCAAGTTGCGATTTTCTAAGAAACTTGTCAAATTTTCCTTGATTGCGATCGTCTGGGGATGATTTTTTCCTAGCCGTTGTTCATAAATTTCCAAAGCTTGTAAGTACAGGGTTTCAGCTTCGCTATATCTGCCTTGGGATTCGTAGAGTCCTGCTAGATTGTTGAGGCTAGCGGCGATAACTGGGTGTTCCTCTCCTAGCAGCTTACGCCTGAGTGCCAAAGCTTGGATGTACAGTGGTTCAGCTTGGCTATATCTGTCTTGAGAATAGTAGAGGTACGCTAGGTTATTGAGGCTAGTGGCGACATCTGGGTGTTCTTCTCCTAGCAGCTTGCGTCTGAGTGCCAAAGCTTGGATGTAAAGGGGTTCGGCTTCGCTGTATCTACCTTGGGATTGGTAGAGTAACGCTAGGTTGTTGAGGCTAGTGGCGACATCTGGGTGTTCCTCTCCTAGCAGCTTGTGTCTGAGTGCCAAAGCTTGGATATAAAGGGGTTCGGCCTCGCTGTATCTGCCTTGGGAGTAGTAGAGTCCTGCTAGGTTGTTGAGGCTAGTGGCGACAGCTGGGTGTTCTTCTGGTAGCACCTTACGCCTAAGTGCCAAAGCTTGGATGTAAAGAGGTTCAGCTTCGCTGTATCTACCTTGGGATTTGTAAAGTAACGCTAGGTTATTAAGGCTATTGGCGACAACTGGGTGTTCTTCTGGTAGCACCTTACGCCTAAGTGCCAAAGCTTGGATGTTCAGGGATTCAGCTTCGCTGTATCTGCCTTGAGATTTGTAGAGTAACGCTAGGTTGTTGAGGCTATTGGCGACAACTGGGTGTTCTTTTCCTAAGCGTTTTTTGGTAACTTCTAGACATTGCTCAAACCAAGGCGCTGCTTTGTCATACAATCCTTGACCATTGTAAAACGAAGCGTTACCGATAAATGTCCAAATTAAATCATCATCACTGACGTATTCAATGAGACGATTTGCTACTTCAGCTATATGAGGTATTGCAGGGGAAACAGCAGTGATTTCCTCAAGGGTTGGAGTTTGAGGAATCTCCTTTGCAACTGCTACCATTACCCGACAAAGCGATCGCTTTAATTCTTCTGCTTGCTCTAAACCTGTAAGCTTATATTGGAAAAACTCGCGCACTAGCGGATGCAGTTGGTAGATTCCTTCAGCCTTTCGCTGGAGTAAATGCAAATTCAACAACTTATCATCTCTAATTTCCTCTATTTCTTCCTCGTCTTTTTCTGGTAAACACTGTTCTACTAAATACCAAGGTATAGGGGCGGCAGCAAATATACTCAGTAAACAGCCGAGTTGCTTATCTGCATCTGCTAATTCCTGCCAACTCAATTCAAAAGCTTCTAACGTACCCCTTTGTGAAGTCATGTCAGCTTCTGGTTCAGCAAGGGCAGCTTGTTCTAGCCGCTTTTTTTGCAACCGCCGCAACATTTCTGCCAAAGTTAAATCCTGTTTTCGCGCCAGATATCGCCCCACCAACTCCAAAGCCAGAGGCAAATATCCAAGCCATCCAGCCAATTGATTTGCTACAGTTAATTCTCGCTCAATTCGCTCTGGTGTTTCTTTGAGTAAAGACTTTAATAACTCCAACCCTACCTCTGGTTGCAGCACATCCAAGGATAGTTGTGCTATGCGTCCCAAGTGCTGACGTGTGGTAATCAAAACCTTAAATCGAGAAGATGACGGTGGTAGGTAAATGTAGACTTGTTGGTAGTCAGTGACATCATCTAGCACCAATAGCACATCACCATCACACCAACGCGAAAAACAGTACTGTACTTGTGCGAGTAAATCTAAGTCTTCTGGTGGGTTAACGTCAAAGTGGGTTCTAGCAAACTGCACAATTTGAATCCCTACATCCCCAACTCTGACAAACAACCAGCAAATACCACCGTTGTAGGTTTCGCGGTAGGTGATTGCATATTGCAGTGCAAGTTCTGTTTTACCAACACCGCCCATTCCAGCGATCGCCGCGATCGCTACCCGGTCATTTTGCTGTAATATCTGGTGCAGGGTTTGCAGTTCTTTTTCACGTCCGACAAACTTCACCACTCCACTTAAAGGAATGTTCTGGTAGCAGGTTGTTTGTAAAGAGGCAATTTCTATGTAGGTCGTATCAATAGAGTCATTTTGCTGCAACACTTGATGCAGAGTTTGAAGTTCGTCTTCTTGTCCAAAAAACTTCTTCACTCCACTCAAAGAAATATTTTCGTAGTGGCTTGGTTCTACAGAAGCAATTTGTGCCATATTTTCAGATACAGCCGCAGGCTTTCTAGCTTTAGACCTTGCTGGTTGGCGGTTAGCCCACTCAATATCAAACTGTCCCAAATTTTTTTCTATATCCCTAGACCACAATTTCAACTTGAAGTACCAGTCTTCTGAACCTCGAGGATGGACGCGGATATCTTCTAGAACTCCTAAGAAATTTTGCAGTAGCCTCAAAGCTTCCCTGATTTGTTCTTTGCTTAAATTACCAGGGTATTTATCTAGCACTGTCAATTCTTGTAAATATCTCAACTTTGTCTTGACAACTAGATCAGTCTGAGTTTGCCATGTAAAATTGGTTTCTTGGGCTTGATCATACTCGAATTCTTGAGCAACGTAGGTGAGTATCGCTTCCAACAAACGCCTCACCCGCTTTCGCACCTCATCACCATAAGAATATCTAGGCATCAGTCAAGTCCAGAAACAGCCCTATAAAGTTTGGGGATACCCCAATTTTTTCAACTACCCCAAACTTTATAACCTATGTTATGTATGGATTATATTCATTTAACTTTTTTGTTGCTTTGGTGTAGCACCCCAATATTACCTTAAATTTATCAAAAGGGCTAAATATATCTATTTCTAAGTATTTTTGCTTTGAACAGTACTTTTGTAAATCCTTAACAACTTTTGTTCCAAATAGCCTACTCAAAAGGTGAAATGAGATGAATCACAAACAAATAGCAACCAAAGAGCAGGCCCGCGAAGCAAAAAAGGAAGTGCTATCTAAAATTAGCGATAGACCTGAGCTAACAGGTGTGGGCATTAATCGCTCTGGAGATGGTTATTCTGTAAAAGTTCACCTCTCTCAACCTCTACCCAAGGATGTTAATATACCATCAAGAGTGAACAATGTAGTAGTAGAAGCTGAAATTGTTGGTACAGCTTACGCTTTTTGATCAAAAATCATTAAATTTTTAGAAAAAATCATAACACTAGAATTGTGGATAGAAGCTTCACACACGCTCCTATCCACAGTTTTTTATATAAAAACACCTTTGTTTAAGATATTATACTTAAATCACTGGTAAGGCTTTTATCAAGATATTATACCCAAGTAGGTAGGCAGGAATAAACCCAACTATATTACGAAATGTAAACGTATCGAAAAACCTTATTAATGACAATTGACGGGCCTGACCAGTTAACTTTATTCGCACCGACCTACTTCAATAGTAATCAATCAGCTAGTAAAGTCATGCACCTGGAAAACGTCCAAGAGCTAAAAAAACTTGCTACTAACAAAGTTGGACAGAATTTGATTAGGCCTTATTCATCGTATTCTTATAGGAATGAAACGTTGCCTATACCCCCAGCTTTAGGAATTCACCTAAGCGGGAAAAGAAATTACAAGCTTGCTATACACATACCTGACAAATCACATCTTGAACTGATTCAACCAGTTGTGGAGATGGCTAAGGGAGAGATCAATGTACAAATTACTGGCCCTGTGTATCCACAAACTTTGGTAAAACAACATTATAAACGTCCTTTATGCATTGGAATATCTATATCTCATTCAGATCCACTTGCTGGCACAGGGACTCTTGGGTGCTTTGTCAGAAAGCGGGGTGAATCAGAACTACTAATCTTGAGTAATAATCATGTCTTAGCGAATACTAATAATGCACAAATTGGTGATGCTATCATCCAACCAGCAAGAGAAGATGATGGGAAAGAAGATACAGACCAGATTGCTAGTTTAAAAGAGTTTGTTCCCCTCAAGACTGGCGAGATGAACTTTATTGATGCCGCCACTGCCACAGTAAAAAATACTGCTGTAGGACAAATAAGTGAACTCAGTGGTATTTGTTCGTTGAAAGGCTTTTACAATCAACAAGAGTTTGAGAATGTCGTAGATGATGATTCTCATGAGTTCATGGTTGCCAAGGTAGGACGGAGAACTGGACTCACTTGGGGGCAAATTATTGACTACGATATGGATTATGTGCCAGTGCCTTACAACCGAGAGCTAAATAATTGTATATTTAACAACTTAATTACAATTGAAGGAAATGGAAATAAAGCATTCAGTCGGCGAGGGGATAGCGGTTCAATTATTGTAGATCAAGATGGTTATGCAATTGGTTTACTTTTCGCAGGCACAGATATGGGAGGAGGTAACGGTTGTGGAATAACTTATGCTATTCCTATAAGTGAAGTTTTAAAAGAGTTAGATTTAGAGCTAGCACTTACATAAAAAATTGATTTATAAGACTAGGTTGAATTGATATAAATCATAAATTTTTAGCTGTAATTTCGTCTAAATTATTTGAGGAAATTGAGTATGTCAGAACTAGATAACTTTAATATAGACACTTTCCAACAACAAGTTATCAAAGCTGTAGAATTGATATCTTTTTCCGAATCTTTGGATAAATCGCAGATTAGAGCCTTTTCAAGTGGGTCTGAAAAATTACAACATGAAGCTGAGGAATTAGTTCAAAGAAAAGACGTTAGACAATATATTTGTCCAGCTTTACAGAGTTTGACTAATGATACTTTTGAAATTGCAAATCAGATATTACCTATACTCATTGGTGCAGTATTAGCAGGCACTTTAATGATTCCATTAGATCCAATGTTCTTTGGCTGGATTATAGTAGCGATCGCTAAGGCAGGAACAGCCAGTTTATGTGCTGATTATCAATAGGATTACAAAAAGGTAACTCGGTAAAAAATCAAGAAGTTATAACTGTTGTATTTGCTGTTGCACCCAAAGCCGAAAAGCTTTAATTATCTTATTTGTGTCTGCGGTGAAACTTTGCCTGAGATACTCAGGTATCGCCTCAATTAATGGAAATCTAGGAAAATTTAAGCTTTGTTGAGATTCTACATAAACCCCATCTAGTAAAATATTTATTTGTAATTGTCCCTGATAAAAACGCCAAATTTCAGGTACTTTTAGCGCTTCATAAATATGCAGATGAGTCCGACCACTGATATCAACTTCTAAGGCTAAATTTGGAGTTTGGTCTACTGTTAAATCTAATCGCTGGTTGCGCTCAAATTGGAAATCATTTTTTATATAAAAACATAGGTCAGGTTCTATTGCTTGAGCTATAACTTCGTTTTTAAAAGTAGTAGAACCCAGACTCATAAACTCAATATCCAGTTCTTCTAGTAGCGCCTTAATCAAATCTCCAATAATTTCCTTATCATATTCATGTTCTGGCAGTGGTGCCATAATTTCTAATGTTCCCTTGTCATAAGCAATTCGTGTTGCACGGTGTTCTCCTAATTCATCGAGAATGATTTCTAATTCTTGCCATGTGACATCACATAGCAGCACTCTTTGTCCCGGTGGAACATGAATGCGCTTTAATTCCAATAACATTATTTCTACCGCCGATAACTCCCTAAAATTAGGTTACTCTAGTTGGGTGATATCTTGCTGTCAACTTCCAAATTCAAACTTCGTGAGATCAAACCTTGAGCCTACATCTTTATTTACTCCGTCATGGACAAACAGAATGCAGCCGTACTAATGCTTTTTGCGGTTCCATAGACTCAGAACTTACCCCAGAAGGCTTAGAAATGGCAAAAGCTTTTGCTACTGCATACAAATCTCTTCCTTGGAGTGCTATTTTTTGCAGTCCTATGCAGCGAACTATCGAGACAGCAAAACCTCTGTATACAGCAATAGGGATGGAACCACAACTGCGGGATGGTTTGAAGGAAATTAATTATGGCAAGTGGGAAGGAAAAACACCAGAAGTAATCAGTCAAGAATATCACGATGATTATATTCGCTGGTCAGCCGATCCCGCTTGGTATGCGCCAACTGGTGGAGAAATAGCAGTCACAATTGCTTCTCGCGCTATGCAGGTAATTGAAGAAATCAAACATCTCTACAGCAATGGCAATGTTTTGGTAGTTTCTCACAAAGCAACTATCAGAATAATTTTGTGTAGTTTGTTGGGAATTGATGTAGGACGTTTTCGTTTTCGTTTAGGATGCCCTGTGGGGTCAGTCAGTGTTGTAGAATTTACTTTGCATGGGCCACTGTTAAATGCTTTGGCAGATCGCACTCATTTAGATGAGCAGTTACGAAATTTACCTGGTACATAAGTAATTGGTGAACTCTAAGAAAAAAATTATCCTGGTTACTGCTTCGCAGAACTCTAAGAGCAGCAGCTTGCCGTTCACTGTTAGGTGTTCCTACAGGGTAGGCTACCACCAAGACGTAGAGAACGCCAAGAATTCATAGAGTATATTTAAGTCTTAATACAATTTCACTCCATAACAGCTTCACTCTTATATCCACTCTATCTGAAGCAACAATATAGAGACATAAATATATAGCTGAAATAGTCCACAAGAAAGAGGAAATACTTAAAATTAATATCTAACATAATAGCACTTTCAAATAGTATTACTATCTTACTTTGTGAGTAAAATTAATAAACAAATTTATTTTTAACGATTTTATAAATACTAAAAAAATGAAGTTTAGAGACTGGGCAACTAGGGTACTATTTATTTCTCTAATGTTCACTGCTTTGATTTTGGCAGTGTTTGCAGGTAAAGGCACAAAACTATCAAATAATCCAACAAATAATACAATAATATCAAATCCAGAAATTCCAATTGTAAACCAATATCCCCAAATAGATTTACAATCAAAAAACCAAGCTAGCAAATCCCAAAATCTGCTCAAATCCCCAGTTAAAAAGAATAAAGTTTCTGGAAGATACAGAACTACTGAAGCTTTTGCAAAATACAGACCACCATATGAAATTGCCTCAGTACACCCAAGCAACTATGGAGAACGGTATGCCCAAGATGTTAATGGTATACCCGTAAAAAATCAAGCGATTATTGTCCTTCACGAAACTGGTTATTCCGCCTCTAGTGCTATTAATTTTTTTCAATCACCCCATGAAGAGAATGAAAGTATTCAAGCGAGTTACCACACCTTAATTAAGCTTGATGGAACGATTGTTTATCTAGTCCCGCCAGAAAAACGCGCTTTTGGAGCAGCAAATTCAGTATTTAATGGTATTGATGGGCCTGAGACTGTGCAGACTAACCCGAATTTGGCATCATCAGTCAATAATTTTGCTTACCACGTTTCTTTAGAAACTCCCCCAGATGGTCGTGGAGATAACATAAAATTTCACAGTGGTTACACACAAGCTCAATATAATTCACTCGCTTGGTTAATTGCTCAAAGTCAAGTTCCAGACGATCGCATCACTACGCACAAAGAAGTAGATCGTTCAGGTCAAAAAATTGACCCAGTAAATTTTGATTTTGATAAATTCCTCAACTTACTGCATACTTTTCGGCAACTAAGTCCAGTTTATCGGGCAGCGGGGGGATGAGGAAGATGAGGGAGATGAGGGGGGTGAGGGAGATAGGGAATAACAACTGACAACTGACAACTGACAACTAACTCCTCACTCCTCACTCAGCACTTTCATTTACTAAAGCTGTAAATTTGCTGTTTCTCCAAGCGATCGCTAATTGATGAAGGTAGCACATCTAAAGAGAAAGTCTGCCGATCAAGTTGGACTTGCAAATTAGCCAGAGGATCGCTACCTGAAGAAATCAGAAATTCTAGCTTTTGGATGTAAGGAAAAGCTGCTAATTTATCCAGAATTTGGAAGATTGCTTGCAAGTAAGGATGATTACTTTGCTTATACCAATCACAACTTGCCACTTTTGGTTGGTCAAAACCCAAGTGTACTGTCAATGATGGCTCGTCAAACAAAGCAAGACCCAAAGGACGCGCTTCTTCTTGCAACAATAAATCATAACTCCTCACAAGATGACGCAATTTTTCTAAACGCTCATAGCGTTTCGTCACCAATTGCGGGTCATCTTGCCAGTGAAGCGCTACTGTTACTAAATAGGTTTGTAACAGCATATGACCGAGCTTTTTCGCCTTTGTTGCTAGGTAATAAGAATTGTAATCGTTTGCCTCAATCAACAAAGGCACGCGATCGACTACTTCTAACCCATAGCCTTTAACCCCCGCAATTTTACGGGGATTATTGGTAATCAGGCGAATCTTTTTCACACCTAAATCCATGAGCATTTGCGCTCCCATACCGTAGTCGCGCAAATCAGCGGGAAATCCTAAGCGCTCGTTTGCCTCGACTGTATCCAGTCCCATATCCTGTAACGAGTAGGCTTTGAGCTTATTAATTAAGCCAATTCCTCGTCCTTCTTGTCGCAGGTAAACGACCACACCTTGATCAGCACTTTCAATCATTTTCAGTGCTGCTTGCAGTTGCATTCGACAGTCACAACGCAAAGAACCCAAAGCATCACCAGTTAAACATTCTGAATGCATCCGCACCATCACCGGTTCATCTTGGAAATGTGCGGGGTCGCCCTTGACAATGGCAACATGTTCCGAGCCATCGAGAGTGTGGCGATAAGCGTAGATTTGAAAGTGACCGAACTGGGTAGGTAATTCGGCAATACTTTCGCGGATCACCAAGCGATCGTGTTGTAAACGATAACTAATTAAATCGGCAATACTGATAATTTTTAACTGGTGATTGCGAGCATATTCAAATAGCTGGGGTAACCGCGCCATTGAACCGTCGGGGTTTTGAATTTCACAAATCACCCCCGCCGGGTACAGCCCTGCTAATCGTGCTAAGTCAACGCCCGCCTCCGTATGTCCTGCCCGTTTGAGTACGCCTCCTTCCTTCGCCCGAATGGGGAAAATATGACCAGGACGACGTAAATCTAGAGGTTTTGTAGCTGGATTCAGAGCAACTTGGATAGTCCGGGCACGGTCTTCTGCTGAGATGCCAGTACTTACACCTAGATGGGGGCCTGCATCAATACTAACTGTAAAAGCGGTCTGGTTAGTATCTGTAATATTGCTCACCATTAAGGGTAAGTCTAATTCATCCAAGCGATCGCCAGTCATCGCCAGACAAATCAGCCCTCTTGCTTCCACCGCCATAAAATTGATCGTGTCGGGTGTAGCAAATTGAGCAGCACAAATTAAGTCGCCTTCGTTTTCCCTATTTTCGTCATCGACTACAACGATGACGCGACCTGCTTTCAAATCTGCTAAAGCAGCATCAATCGAATCAAATTCAAAGCTTTGAGTTGAGGAGTGAGCGCTGTCAGTAGTGTTTCCTAATTCAGGAACCACATTCAAGCGAGCATCTTCCCCATTGGGGGGAGTAGCATGAGACTGCGGTGTAGGTTTAGGCGTTGACACAGAGGATTTCCGGCTACCAAAAGTAAATTTTTTTAACAATTTCTTCTTTTAAATTGTAGCTCGTTTATACGGCACAGAAGTAGACTAGCAATGATTTGATATCATGGCGAAATTTCTATCGCTAAAATTGGCGTTGAGTACTAAAGTGTAGCGATCAGCAAAAGGCAGGAGGTGAAGCAATGCGGTGAGGTAGCCCTCGTCTTGGTGCGGCTATTGTTTTGCGTAAGTCCTAATTTCCCTTTTTCCCAGCTACAACCGCCAATATTTGCATAAAGAAATATCAGATGAGCTTCTGTCCTCACAGGAAATTTCCTAAGCTCAGAAACTGGTGATAATCTTGCTGGTGAGAGTGTGAATATCGCCGTAACCCAAGTTTGGAGCTACAAATACTCCAGCTTGTTTAAATGGTGCTTTTTGCACCTTGTGTCTGGTAACTGACAAGTAGGTAAGCAGGAATAAATATAACTCTGTACAAAGGTGTAAAAATATCTAAAAACCTTACCAATGAAGAATGACGCCACTTGCAAAGGCTACCTCACCGGACTGCCTTGCCAACGCTGTGGCTCACAAATGATGGTCTTGACAAGTTAACTTTATTTTGCCGACCTACTTAGTTGATAACTGATAACGAATTAACCAAAAACGGATAAGGATTTCATAATCATGGGCAATTCAAGACGCGTACCTGTTGGAATTGTTGGCGCGTCAGGCTATGGCGGAGTACAGCTAGTGCGATTACTGATGGAACATCCAGAAGTCGAACTAGTTTATTTAGGCGGTGAGAGTAGTGCGGGAAAATCCTTTGCGGATCTCTACCCACATTTAGCTCATGCTGTGAACTTGCCAATAGAGGCTGTAGAACCGGAAATCATTGCTGACCGTTGTGAAGTAGTGTTTCTCTCTTTACCCAATGGTCTGGCTTGCCAAATTGCACCGAAACTGGTGGAAAAAGGACGTAAAGTACTAGATTTGAGTGCGGATTATCGATTTAGTGAGTTGGCAACTTACACCACATGGTATGGTACCGAAAGAAGCGATCGTGCCATTGCCGCCACAGCAGTGTATGGATTACCAGAACTTTATCGCGATCGCATTGCCGAAGCACAACTAATTGGCTGTCCTGGTTGCTATCCTACCGCCAGCCTTCTAGCACTGTCGCCGCTTCTTAAGCAAGGCTTAATCGTGCCAGAAACCGCCATCATTGATGCTAAATCTGGTACATCTGGCGGCGGACGACAAGCCAAAGTCAACTTATTGCTAGCTGAAGCAGATAATTCATTAGCAGCATACAATGTCGCTCGTCACCGCCATACCCCTGAAATAGAGCAAATATGCAGCAATTTAGCGGGTCACGAAGTCACAGTTCAATTTACACCCCATCTCATCCCAATGGTACGTGGGATTTTAGCCACCGTATATGCCACACTGCGCGACCCTGGATTAGTCAGAGATGACTTACACACAATTTACACAGCTTTCTACCGTAATTCTCCTTGGGTGAGAGTCTGCGAAAGTGGCGTATATCCGCAAACCAAGTGGGCAAGTGGCAGCAATCTTTGTTATATCGGTGTAGAAGTTGACCCACGCACTGGCCGTGTGATTGTCATGTCAGCCATTGACAACTTGATAAAAGGTCAGGCAGGTCAAGCAATTCAGTGTTTGAACATTATGATGGGCTGGGATGAAACCTTGGGGTTGCCCAAGTTGGGATTTTATCCGTAATGGGGCATGGGGCATTGGGCATGGGGCATTGGGCATTGCTCCCCTGCTCCCTTGCACCCCTGCCCCCCTGCCTTTACTTCGGCCCTAATCCCACAGAACCAGCATACAGGGCGCGATCGCCTAGTTCATCTTCAATGCGTAGTAAGCGATTGTATTTTGCCACTCGTTCACTACGACACAGAGAACCTGTCTTGATTTGACCTGCACGGGTGGCTACGGCTAAATCAGCAATGGTTGTGTCTTCGGTTTCACCAGAACGATGGCTAATTACTGACCGGAAACCATTGCGAGTTGCCAAATCAATAGTTTCCAAAGTCTCGGTGAGTGAACCAATTTGATTGAGTTTAATCAAAATGGCGTTACCAGCTTTTTGCTCAATACCTTTTTGCAAGCGTATAGCATTAGTTACAAACAAGTCATCGCCTACCAGCTGCACCCGTGAACCTAACTTTTGGGTCAGCAATTGCCAATTTTGCCAATCTTCTTCGTGTAACCCATCCTCAATTGACACAATGGGATACTGATCAACCAATTGCCCTAAGTAATCAATAAACTCTGTAG
The DNA here is from genome assembly GCF_016056305.1 of Amazonocrinis nigriterrae CENA67. Lineage (GTDB taxonomy): Bacteria > Cyanobacteriota > Cyanobacteriia > Cyanobacteriales > Nostocaceae > Amazonocrinis > Amazonocrinis nigriterrae. The sequence continues at coordinate 186,931 of NZ_JAECZC010000029.1, forward strand.
GAGCATGTGGTTTCCCATCGTAAACATATTGCCCATCTTTGTAAAACTCACTAGCTGCGACATCCAGCGCCAGGGCAACTTGTTCTCCTGGTTTGTAACCAGCCTTTTCAATGGCAGCCACCAATAATTCTAAAGCTACCTGATTGGACTCCAAGTTAGGAGCAAAGCCGCCTTCATCGCCTACGCCTGTCAGTAAACCCTTATCATCCAAAACTTTGCTGAGAGTAGCAAACACCTCCGCGCCCCAGCGTAACGCTTCCTTAAAAGAAGATGCGCCGATGGGGACAATCATAAACTCTTGAAAATCCACATTGTTGGCAGCGTGTGCCCCACCGTTAATCACATTCATCAACGGTACAGGTAACAAATTTGCTAAAGGGCCACCTAAGTAGCGATACAAAGGAATTGCCAAAGCCTCAGCACCAGCTTTGGCGGCTGCCAGGGAAACCGCTAAAATCGCATTAGCACCTAAATTGGATTTGTTGCCAGAACCATCCAGGGCAATCATTGTCCGGTCTATGAGTTCTTGGTTGAGGGCATCCAAGTTTAACAATTTTGGGGTAAATACCTCCTTGACATTTTGTACCGCCTTGAGTACGCCTTTGCCTCCATAACGACTTTTATCGCCGTCACGCAATTCGTGGGCTTCAAAAGTACCCGTAGAGGCACCACTGGGAACCTGTGCTAGTCCCACAGCACCATTGGCTAAATGCACTTCGGCTTCAATTGTCGGTCTACCTCGTGAATCCAGAATTTCGCGGGCAGCGATCGCTTCAATGGCAGTATCTAGAATGTTACTCATCTGTGTTTTTCCTTTCTTTAAGGGCGTTCTTACTTGTTGAGCGTATACAGTCCAGTAAATGAACCCAATCGCTAGCATAGGCTTTCAGAGGACTTTCTCGACTGAGATTAAAGAAGATTTCCAGATATGTGGTGAATTGCTGTTAGATGCACAAACTATAAATTTTAGGCAAGCGGGTAACTTCTGTAAAATATTGATTGGCAGAAATCCATATTTACAAAGGCACAACAAAAAATCATTATGCGATTACTACACACAATGCTGCGGGTAGGCAACCTTGAAGAGTCTTTGAAATTTTACTGCGAACTCCTGGGAATGAAATTACTGCGGCGAAAAGATTATCCAGGAGGAGAATTTACCTTAGCTTTTATCGGCTATGGCGATGAAAGCAACAACACAGTGCTAGAACTCACTTACAACTGGGGGGTAGACAAATACGAATTAGGTAATGCTTATGGTCATATTGCCCTTGGTGTTGATGATATTTATGCTACCTGTGAGGAAATCAAAAATCGTGGTGGTAAAGTAGTACGGGAACCAGGGCCAATGAAACATGGTTCCACAGTAATTGCTTTCATCGAAGATCCAGATGGTTACAAAGTTGAACTGATTCAACTAGGAACTCAAGGATCAGCCCAGAAATCGGAAGCACAAGAACAACTTGTGAGTCAGTAAGCTCTTGAGCAGGGGAGCAGGGGAGCAGGGGAGCAGGGGAGCAGGGGGGATGAGGGAGATGAGGGAAAATAACCATTTCCCATTTTCCATACCCAATGCCCAATTCCCCATTGCCCCTTATCCCCAGAGGGGGCCCCGAGTTCCCCATTCCCAATCTCAGTAATATCGGAATGGTGTTTTCGTTTTAAATTAAGGAATAGGTAGTTGCTCAAGCGATCGCCAATTACTCATCTCAAATTGTAACCGCAGATACATGCTGATACAGGCTAATAGTGTTTCGATAATTATTTGGTGAGTAGTCTCTGGAAAAGAATCAAGTATCAAGGATGAAGTATGCAATTTTCAGTCTACTCTAGACTATAGGAACGCCTCTGTTATACGCGAACTTCCTGTATCGTGAAAAAGTCGCTTGCAATTGAGCATAGAAAGTTTTTAGCTCTCCTCACTAACCAATTTTTACACTAAACTTCAAATCTAAAATCCAAAATCTAAAATCCAAAATTATAAAGATGCAGCCTACAGATCCCGATAAATTTACTGATCAAGCCTGGGACGCAATTGTTAAATCTCAGGATATAGTCCGTGCATATCAACAACAGCAATTAGATGTTGAACATTTAATGATTGCTCTGTTACAAGAGCCGACTAGTTTAACAATACGAATTTTAGCCAGAGCGGAGGCTGATCCGCTACGCTTGCAACAGCAACTAGAAGCTTTTACCCAACGTCAACCGAAAGTTGGCAAAAGTGACCAACTTTACCTCGGTCGCAGCTTGGATGTGATGTTAGACCGAGCTGAGGAACTAAGAGTGAAAATGGAAGATTCCCTCATCTCCGTGGAACACATACTCTTAGCTTTTGCTGAAGATGAACGAATCGGACGGCGGGTACTCAAAAGTTTTAACCTGGACATCACCAAGCTGGAAAGCTCAACGAAAGCTGTTCGTGGTAAGCAAAAGGTTACAGATAAAAATCCAGAGTCTCGGTATGAAGCCTTACAAAGATTTGGTAGGGACTTGACAGAACAGGCAAAAGCTGGAAAGCTCGACCCGGTGATTGGGCGAGATGAAGAAATTCGTCGGGTAATTCAGGTCTTGTCGCGACGTAGCAAAAATAACCCTGTATTAATTGGTGAACCTGGGGTAGGTAAAACCGCGATCGCCGAAGCACTGGCACAGCGGATGGTCAATGGCGATGTTCCCGAATCTCTCAAAGACCGTAAACTCATATCTTTAGATATCGGCAGTTTGATTGCTGGAGCTAAATTGCGGGGAGAATTTGAAGAACGTCTCAAAGCAGTTCTCAAGGAAGTTACGGAGTCTAACGGTAACATAGTTTTATTTATTGATGAACTGCACACCGTAGTTGGTACTGGTTCCAGCCAACAAGGGGCGATGGATGCGGGAAATTTACTCAAACCTATGCTGGCGCGGGGAGAACTGCGTTGCATTGGGGCGACGACCTTGGATGAATACCGCAAGCACATTGAAAAGGACGCAGCCCTAGAACGTCGCTTTCAGCAAGTATTTGTAGACCAGCCCAGCGTGGAAAATACTATTTCTATTTTGCGGGGGTTGAAAGAACGCTACGAAGTCCACCACAACGTCAAAATTTCTGATTCGGCGTTGGTAGCAGCTGCAACTTTGTCAGCACGGTACATTTCCGACCGCTTCTTGCCAGATAAAGCTATTGACTTGGTGGATGAGGCAGCCGCACAGTTGAAAATGGAAATTACTTCTAAACCAGCAGAATTAGAAGCTATCGACCGCCGCTTGATGCAGTTAGAAATGGAAAAGCTGTCATTGGCTGGAGAAGAAAAAACTATTTCCCCAACCAGAGAACGTTTAGAGCGAATAGAGCAAGAAATCGCGACTTTAACCGTAAAACAGCACCAATTCAATGAACAATGGCAAGGTGAAAAACAGCTATTGGAAGCCATCAGCGCTTTAAAGAAAGAAGAAGATGCTTTGCGGGTGCAAATCGAGCAAGCAGAACGTGCTTATGATTTAAATAAAGCTGCCCAGCTAAAGTATGGCAAATTGGAAGGAGTGCAGCGCGATCGCGAAGCCAAAGAAGCGGAACTTTTGAAAATTCAAAGCCTTGGTTCTACTTTGCTGCGTGAACAAGTCACTGAAGCTGATATTGCCGAAATCGTTGCTAAATGGACAGGAATCCCTGTAAATCGGCTTTTGGAATCGGAACGGCAAAAATTGTTGCAACTAGAACACCATTTGCATGAACGTGTCATTGGGCAAGAAGAAGCCGTAGCAGCAGTAGCAGCAGCAATTCGTCGCGCCCGTGCGGGAATGAAAGACCCTTCTCGCCCCATTGGTTCATTTTTGTTCATGGGGCCTACAGGTGTGGGTAAAACTGAACTTGCCCGCGCTTTAGCTCAGTTTCTCTTCGATTCTGATGATGCCTTGGTACGCCTGGATATGTCCGAGTATATGGAAAAACACTCGGTTTCTCGTCTAGTAGGAGCGCCCCCAGGATATGTAGGCTACGAAGAAGGCGGTCAACTTTCGGAAGTGGTTCGCCGTCATCCTTATTCAGTGGTACTTTTAGACGAAGTGGAAAAAGCACACTCAGATGTGTTTAATATTTTGTTACAAGTATTGGATGACGGTAGGATTACTGACTCACAGGGCAGAACGGTAGATTTTCGTAATACTGTGATTGTCATGACCAGTAACATTGGTAGCGAACATATCCTAGATGTATCTGGTGATGATACCAAGTATGACATGATGCGCGATCGTGTCACCGATGCTTTGCGATCGCATTTTCGCCCCGAATTTCTCAACCGTGTTGATGATATCATTCTCTTCCATACGCTCAGTCGCTCGGAAATGCGCCACATCATCCGCATTCAACTCAAGCGAGTAGAAAATCTTCTTAGAGAGCAAAAAATCTTTTTTGAAATTTCTGCATCTGCTTGTGATTATTTAGTAGAAACAGGCTATGACCCAGTTTATGGTGCGCGTCCACTGAAACGAGCAATTCAGCGACAAGTAGAAAACCCCCTCGCCACTAAGTTATTAGAAAACACTTTTATCTCTGGCGATACGATCATCATCGACAAAGGTGAAAAAGGTCTGACTTTTACTAAAAAATTATCCGTTAAGGTGACAACTCTCCAAACTATCGGAAACTTCTTGGAACCGTCATCTGAACTGTAAACAACAAAAAGTTAAAACATACACAAAACTACACACTGTAGCGGCTATTCATGAATAGCCGCTAAACCAAAATCATACCATTTCATGAAAAACCTGATACAAATATATGGGTAGGGGCGTACAGCTGTACGCCTCTACTATTGTTTATATAAATTCTAAGTGTATTAAATTTTTGACTCCAGACTGGGCATAATAAAACCAGAATCTTTTGAATTTAATACTTTGTTGATAATGTGCGTTGATTTTACTGTAGTCATCCCTACTTACAATGGAGAAAGCCGCTTATCCAAAGTTCTTGAGCGATTACAGACCCAAACGGATGTAGAACAGTTAAATTGGGAAATTCTGGTTGTTGATAATAACAGCAGCGATAATACAGCAAAACTAATTCAAAATTACCAAGCTAGCTGGTCTAACCATGCACCCTTACGCTACTGTTTTGAAAGTGAACAAGGACTAGCTTTTGCCAGAAGTAAAGGCATTAGAGAAGCAAAAGGTGAATTTGTTGGTTTTTTAGATGATGATAATTTACCTGCACCCACCTGGGTAATCTCAGCATACAAATTTGGCAAAGAACATCCCAAAGCAGGTGCATACGGTAGCCAAATTCATGGCTTATTTGAAGTTGAATCTCCAGAACACCTTAAACAAATTATTTTTTATCTTGCTATTAACGAAAGAGGCTCACAACCACTTTTATATGAACCGCAAAAAAAAGGGTTTCCCCCTGGAGCAGGTTTAGTAGTGCGTCGTCAAGTATGGCAAGATCATGTCCCTCAGCATCTTTTACTAGTAGGTAGAGTTGGTTCATCAATGTTAGCTGGAGAAGATTCAGAAGCTCTATCCTACATTCATAAAGCCGGCTGGGAAATTTGGTATAGTCCAACAATGGAAATAGAACATATTATCCCATCTTGGAGATTAGAAAAAAAATACTTAATTTCCCTAATGCGTGGTATTGGTTTGAGCCGTTATCATCTGCGGATGTCACTAATTAAAAACTGGCAAAAACCATTTGTATTTTTTATATATCTAGCTAATGACTTCCGTAAATTAATACTACATTTTATTCGTTATTACGGAGTACTCAAAAGTGATTTAGTCGCAGCGATTGAAATGGAAAGACTTTTGACTACTTTTATTAGCCCCTTTTATCTATTGAAACTTAGATTAAATAAGTCTTTCAAAAAAATATCGACCTGATATAGTAACCTTAATTCTCTCTGCGTTCTCTGCGTCTCTGCGGTAGCCTGCGGCAAGCTCTTCGGGTTCAGCAGTTACTTCACTTGGGGAAACCCCAAGACCGTACTGCTTCACCGCTTACGCGTCTACATTAAAACAAAATATTTTCTACAAATCATGAATAAATTATGCCAATAATATCTGTAATCATTCCCGTATTCAATGGTGAAAAAACTATTAAATTGGCTATCAGCTCTGTTTTACAGCAAACATTAGCTGATTTTGAACTAATCATTATCAATGCTAACTCTACAGACTCAACATTAGATATGATTGAGCAAATTCAAGATGAGCGAATAAGAGTCTTTTCTTACCCTAAAGCTAACGTGGCTGTAAATCGTAATCGTGGAGTTCAACATTCTTCCTGTGAATTTATTACCTTTTTAGATGCAGATGATATTTGGACACCCAACAAACTAGAAGCTCAATATACAGCTTTAGTAAAACATCCTGAAGCTGCTGTAGCTTATAGTTGGACTAATTGTATAGATGAGAATGGTAAATTTTTACGTCCTTGTTCTTATGTTCAATGGGTAGGAGATGTCTATCATAAGTTATTGCTAGATGATTTCATTGGTAGCGGCTCCAACGTCATGATACGTAAGAGTGCTTTTACAGCAGTTGGGGGTTTTAATGAGTCACTAACCAATGCACAAGATACAGATTTATGGCTACGCTTAGCAGCCAATTATCATTTTATTGTCATTCCAGAACCACAAATTTTATATCGCATCTCTGCCAATTCGATGTCCTCGGACATATTGGGTTTAGAAAAATCTAATCTCCAAGTTATTAAACAAGCTTTTGCTCACCAAAAAGCCGAATCTCTACAGTATTTGAAAAAGTATAGTATTGCTAACCTATATAAATACTTAAGTTATAAAGTTCTAGACGTAACCCCAGGTAAGCAAAAAACTCTACAAGCAGTTAGAATTTTAGCAACAGCCATCAAAAGTGACCCTTCTCTGGTACTAAAACCTGTTATTTTTAAAGCATTTTTAAAACTTACAGTAATGACTGTACTGCCTTCTCAATTGGCTCAGCAGTTGTTGAATAAATTTCCTAAACTTTCTAATACAAGTACTTTTTTAGGATACGAAAAAACTTCTTAATTTGAATATTGCCAAAAAAATGTTAAACCAAATATCTGTTATTATTCCTGTTTATAATGGAGAAAAAACTGTTAAAGAGACTATTCAATCAGTTTTAAACCAAACTTTTACAAATATAGAACTTATACTTATCAATGATGGTTCTAATGATTCGACATTAGAGATTATTGAAAGTATACAAGATGACCGATTAAAGGTATTCTCTTATCAGAATGCGGGTCTAGCTGCTAGCCGTAATCGCGGTTTATTTCACTGTACAGGAAACTTTATTTCTTTTATAGACGCTGATGATCTTTGGACATCTGATAAACTTGAATCTCAACTTAAAGCATTGCAAGAGCATCCAAAGGCAGCTGTTGCTTATAGCTGGACTAATTATATTGACACTGAAGGTAAATTTTTAAAATCAGGCACACACATCACTGTCACAGGAGATGTTTATAAACAGCTTGTATTACGCAACTTATTAGAAAATGGTTCTAACCCCTTAGTTCGCTCTGAAGCGCTAAAAGAAGTTGGTGGTTTTGATGAAACACTTCCTGCGGCTGAAGATTGGGATATGTGGTTAAGGCTAGCTGCTCTTTACGAATTTGTAGCTGTACCAAAAGCTCAAATATTATATCGAGTATCTCCCAACTCGATGTCTACTAAATTGAAAATACAAGAAGCTGCTTCTCTAAAAGTGATTGAACGTGCTTTTAGTAATCAGAAAGCTGAATCTTTATCTCATTTAAAAAGATATAGTATTGCTTACCTTTACAAATACTTAACTTTTAAAGCCTTGGAGTCACCAAGTAAGTTAAAAAAAAGCTGGATATCTGCAATATTTCTCTGGAATTATATTAAGCATGATCCATCTGCACTACGGCAAAGTAGACTTATATTAATTGCTATTTTTAAAATTATTTTTCCTTTTGTTTAATTTATATCTTGCATCGATAGGACTACGATTTAATTTTTTAAATAGACGTAAGCTTTGCTCAGCAAAAACTAGATATGGTGGGCAAAGTCTACCTAGCCTTTCAAAGCAAGTAAAAATCCCAGAAAATTGGGTCAAATTTTTACCTATTCACCTTGGTGTCTTTGTGTCTTAGTGGTTAAAGAGTAAATTTTTTACCACAAAGGCACAAAGACACTGAGCGATCGCTTGAAAATCCTTAACAAATTGTAACTAGATACCACTGGTAGGGAAATCCGAATCATCCCTATGGGGCAAACAGTGCTGAAAAAACAAGCGATCGCCTCAGCTATGCCATTAAAATCCTAATTGGTATCACGCTCCCTACATTCTCCGAGTTTACCTCTGCTTTTAGAGGGCTGGGGCGTATTTGCCATAATGATAATCTCAGTTAGTCACATTGAAGATTACCAATCATGCTAGAACAAGGCACTATCAGTATTCATACTGAGAATATTTTCCCAATTATCAAAAAGTCGCTCTACTCAGACCATCAAATCTTCTTGCGAGAATTGGTATCCAACGCTGTAGATGCAATCCAAAAGCTGAACATGGTATCTCGCGCTGGGGAATATGCGGGAGACATCGGTGAACCAGAAATTGTAATTGCCATTGATAAAGATAAAAAGACCGTTTCCATCTCTGACAACGGCATCGGCATGACAGCAGAGGAGATTAAGAAATATATCAATCAGGTTGCTTTCTCTAGTGCCGAAGAATTTATTCAGAAGTACCAAGGCAAATCAGACCAACCAATAATCGGTCACTTTGGTCTTGGCTTCTATTCCTCGTTCATGGTGGCGCAAAAAGTCGAAATCGACACTCTTTCATACAAAGAAGGGGCGCAAGCTGTACATTGGAGTTGCGATGGTTCCCCAGCCTTTACCCTAGAAGAATCATCCCGCACCACTCGCGGCACTACCATTACCTTAACTCTCCTACCAGACGAAGAAGAATATTTAGAATCAGCACGTATTAAAAATCTTGTCAAGACCTACTGCGACTTCATGCCAGTACCAATCAAACTGGAAGGTGAAGTTTTAAATCAGCAAAAAGCACCTTGGCGAGAGTCTGCTAACAACCTGACCAAAGAAGAGTATTTAGAATTTTACCGTTACCTATACCCTTTTCAAGAAGAACCACTGTTGTGGGTGCATCTAAATACAGACTATCCCTTTATCATCAACGGGATTTTGTATTTTCCCAAAATGAAGCCAGATGTCGATGTGACAAAAGGGCAAATCAAGCTATTTTGCAATCAAGTCTTTGTCAGCGACAACTGCGAAGAAATTATCCCGCAATTTCTCACGCCAATGCGCGGTGTAATTGATAGTACTGATATACCCTTGAATGTGTCGCGTAGTGCATTACAAGGCGATCGCACCGTGCGGAAAATCGGCGATTATATAGCTAAGAAAGTAGGCGATCGCCTCAAAGAACTTTACCGCGACAACCGCGAACAATACATCAGTGCTTGGAAGGATCTCGGCACTTTTGTCAAATTCGGTGTTCTCAACGACGAGAAATTTAAAAAACAAGTCGAAGACATCATCATCTTTCGTAGCACCGCTAAAATTGCCCAAAAAGCTGCCGAGACTCCAGCAGTTGAGGTACAGTCTCAAGAAGGGGATGTTTGGCAAGATGTCACTGCTAACTCCCAGGATGCAATATCCACTACTCCCTATACCACCCTCAAAGAATACTTAGAACGTAATAAAGAACGCCACGAAAACCGCGTTTTCTATAGCACCGATGAAGCAACACAAGCGACCTACATAGAATTACATAAAAACCAAGGTTTAGAAGTCCTGTTTATGGACTCCTTCATCGACACTCACTTTATCAACTTCCTAGAGCGGGAATATCAAGATGTCAAATTTACGCGGGTAGACTCTGACTTAGATAATACTCTGCTGGATAAAGACAAAGCCAGCGAAATAGTTGACCCCAAGACCAACAAAACCCGCACAGAGGTAATCAAAGAATTATTTGAGAAAGCCCTCAACAAACCCAAAGTCAACATTCGCACCGAAGCATTAAAGTCAGACGATCCTCAAGGTACACCGCCAGCGATGGTATTGCTTCCAGAAATTCTGCGTCGCCTGCGGGAGATGAACGCCATGATGCAACAGCAGAATGTAGAGTTTCCCGAAGACCACATTTTGCTAGTGAATACTGCCCATCCCCTGATTCAAAATCTAGCCAATCTCAACCAAGGTAGTATTATTCAAGGTGATGGCGAGTCACCAACAACCCAATTAGTGAATATGATTTGCCAACACGTCTACGACTTAGCGCTGATGTCTCAAAAAGGCTTTGATGCTGAGGGAATGAAATCCTTTGTCGAACGCTCAAATGAAGTACTCACAAAGCTGACAGAACAAGCTAGCAAGTAAGTTAGGAGTGAGGAGTGAGGAGTTAGGAGTTAATTGTCATTTGTCAGTGGTCAGTGGTCAGTGGTAATTTTCTTTATCCCCCATCTCCCTCATCTCCCCTGCACCCCTGCACCCCTGCACCCCTGCTCCTCATCTCCCCATCTCCCCACCTAAGCCCTAAAATAGAAAGGCTGTAATAAAATCAAAGCAATCTGGAGAAACTTGCTATGTCTCGTCGCTGTGAATTAACTGGTAAAAAGGCAAATAACGCCTTTGCAATTTCTCACTCTCACCGCCGTACCAAACGCCTTCAGCACGCCAATTTGCAAACCAAGCGTGTTTGGTGGGAAAGTGGAAATCGTTGGGTAAAACTGAAGCTATCTACCAAAGCCATCAAAACCCTAGAAATCAAAGGGTTAGAAGCAATGGCTAAAGAAGCAGGAATTAACCTGAATCATTACTAAGTTTCTGAACTCAGGCTGGTAATACACGCCTTAGTCCTTGGAAAGTTATCTGGAATCCAGAATATTTACACTACTAACCTCCCCATTTCGGGAGGTTTTTAATTACTTAATATTATTTAGCACCTGACTGATATGTTTCCTTTAAGCAGTGGGTACTATAAGCTTACTCCCCTAACTATATCTTCATGAAGTTGCCTTCAGGTGAGATACATTTTGTAAAAGTTCATGTGAAGTTATGGTTTTAATACTTTTTTTAGACTACGAATTAATTTCAGAAAAAATCAGTATTGATGGAAAACATAAAAATCTGATAAATCATATAACTGAAAAATATTTTTAATTTTTGCTGTATTTGGTAGCAGGAACAATCCAGTATTTGCATAAATAAAAATCTCATTTATATGTAAATTGAGTTTACAGATATAGGTTTAAATTGCAAAAAAAATTGGTAATTAACTTACTTTATAGGAAAGCAGCTATGTTTAGAAAACGCCAGCTAGCAAAGACAATAAAAATAATATTCAAACAATTTAGTAAGACATTTTTATCTTCAATTAAAAAGCCAATTATTTGGCTATTACGAACTTTATTTATCACCAAAAGACGACGAGGTTCGCTCAATGCTGGTTTTGTCTTACCAACAGTGGCAATGGTAGCATTGGTAGTCATACTGCTAACTACAGCAATTTTATTTAGGTCTTTTGAACGTTCTAAAAATGCTAATAATGTTCGCGTCAATCAGGCTGTTATTAGCTCAGCATCACCAGCCCTTGAGCGAGCAAAGGCAAAAATTGATAAACTCTTTCAAGATCCTAAATTACCACGTTCCACACCAGCGGATTTTTCACTATACCAAGTGATGACCAGCAGTATTAATCAATATACCTTTGGTGATGAAACGCAATTAAAACTGGTTTATGACATTAATAATAACTCATCTATTCAAACAAACACAGGCACTTTAGACACAGAAGAAACTCTGACTACTGCTTGGAAATATCCAGTAGATACTAACAATGACGGCAAATTTGATAGTTTTACATTGTATGGTATTTACTTTCGTTCGCCTCTTTCTAGTAGACCAAGAAGTCCTTTAGAGGCAAGGACACCACCAATGAATGAAAACAACCAAGGTAGTCAATGTACTGGTGGTTCTACTACCAGCGCCCAATTAGTAGGTACTCAAGGTTGGTTTAAAAGAGCTGGAACGCTCAAAAGAGGCATTTTTGTTTATACAACTACAGTACCTATCACTAATATTACAGGTCTTGATGCTAATAAGTATCAACCATTTAAAGGAAATAAAGGCTTTGCTGCTCTGGAATATGAGCAAGATAGAGAACGTGTTCCCCTCAGCAACAACGCAGTATTGTATAACGATGACTTGGAAATAGCCCCTGGAGATGCACTCCGTTTAAATGGAAGGATTGTAACAAACGGTAACTTGTTGACTGGACAACGGTTTAGTAGTGAACCCATCCAGTTATTTTTAGTTAGCAGTCCTAAGTCTTGTTACTATGACGAAGCAAACAGCAAAATTATTGTCGGTGGTAATGTTGCTAATGGTCGTGTAATAGATGCTGCTGATATCAATAATGCTCCTACTACTGCTGCTCCTGGTACATTGCTACATTACTTCAAAGAAAGCGGCCCTCAGTTGACTAGGAATAGCTGCGACACCACTAAGTATGACCCTGCTAAGGATTGTGACTTTAATTTTATTAACACTGACAACAAAAGTGTAACCAACTCCGGCGGAAGCGATATAGCTTACAACAGCAAAGCCTATGAAATGCGGATTCAACTGTTAGTAGATGCCGCAATGCTTGTGGCTACTCTTCCTCAAGAAGTCACACAAGAGATTACACGGCAAACAACTGCTGATGCTAGTCTCGACGCAACGACAGTCAAAAAAGAACAACTAGAAATTTACTTTAGAAAGCGTACACGCCGCGTTCCCTATGCGGAAGTTAATTTTGGGCAAGAAGTAGCTAAAGCAATAAAAAATACAGTTTCAGCTGACTATACAACCAGCGACGTTCTTCAGGGGAGTGGTACTAACGATTTACGCCCACCAGATAAATGGATGTATCCGTATGATCCCACTAATGGAACAACTCATACAGGTTACTCCAATTTACCTATCAAAACTCAAACCAGCGACACAACAAAGATATTTTTACCAGCAACAGCAACCAAATTTCCAGAACCACAAGGTGATGAAGGAAAAATTGGCGATCGCGTCGTAGCAGGGAATGGTTTACCAGAAATCTGGTGGAATGGTACTAAGTTTGTTAGCCAGCTAGATGGGCTAGACAGTGGTCAGACAATTTCAGGTAAAGTATGGGATGCAACCGGTAGTGGAACAGATCCGCGCAAGCGCTTTCCTCAAGTTCATCAATTAGACGATTTAGGGATTACAGAACGGGATGACTTTTGGGAGAAGAAAGCCGCAGAACAGGCTCAAGGTTCTCTTGATGTGGTTGGCGGGTTGCGTGTAGTAACAGGTGCAGGTATTTACTTACCTACTGGTTTCACTCCAACTACCACAGACTTTAGTACTGCCTTACCTACCGTCTGGTCAGACTCAATGGCTGTAGCCACTACTACTACAGAGGGATTACCCAGTGATAAAACACCTTATCTACAAATGCGGGCTACAGCGGTTTATCACTACACCCAAAGCGCTTTCAATCCTCAAAGCCCCAGCACCAACCCCCAAACACCTATCGCTTGTGTTAGCAGTTTCTACGACCCTACCAGTAGCACCACAGCTAGAAACAAATCAAGTCTTCCAGATGTTAGTAGATTAACAGATACAACTGGCACTGTTACAGCAAATCCGGGTAACTCTAACAATGGCGTAGTTTATGCTGCTCCCAGTAAGACAAAGACCGATTATGCAGCTGCACTGACTTACCAAGCCTCTCTGAAATATCCCAATGGACGACTGGTGAATGAACCACTTAAGAAAGCTTTGGACAAGGGCAGTGGAAACCTCACTCTTTCTGACAAATCTGCCCTTGACTCTGCAATTTGCGCCCTAGAACTTCTGGATTCAGGAGTAACTAAAACTCCGACAAATACTGTGATTCCTCATGGTGCAATTAAGGAAGTAGCTTTTCTTGATGCCAGACAAGTTAAGGCAATTACTAAACCAGGTAGTTCTGATCCTACCGAATACAACCTAGATGTAGAACAGCGTCAACCCTTAGAAATTCGTGCCACAGTATTAGATTTGAATTTATTGCGGGGAAAAGCAATTGGAACAGGCGAATTTCTATTACCTAACAGTGGCATAATCTATGCAACTCGTGATGATGCATTAGGAGACGCAAGCGATTCAACATCAAACCTCAGCGCTACTGACTTTAAACTAGACTCTACCCGTCGTCCCGGTGGCATCATGCTGATTAATGGTAGTAACATCAGCCGTAACTCTACTTATAAGCCAGAAGAAAAGGGCCTAATTTTGGCAACCAATTTGCCAGCTTATATTAAGGGGAATTTCAATACTCACTCCCAAGAAGAGTTCATTTCCAGTCAAAATTTAGCTACCGACTGGAATAATTTCTATGGTCGTACAACTCTCAATGATAACTTCGCTTGTCGTCCTGGTCAGTTCACCACTTGCACTACTGGTGAAACATGGCGGTCTGCCACTGTCATAGCAGATAGTATCACTATCTTGTCAGGTAATTTTAAGGAAGGTTTTCGTAACGAAGGTGACTATGATTTGAGAGATAATGCACCTCCTCTCAGAGGGTATGACTACGATGGGAACGATACTATAGGAACCAACACAGTCACACTTAATGAAACGACTCTACAGTTAGACCTCAACAATGATGATGTAATAAATAATACTAGTATTACTGCCTTGAATGAAACGACTCTGGGAGTCGATCTCAACAATGATGGTGACACGAGTGACACTGCTGTTACCATTATTGAGCAAAATATACCCAGCGTTGTTGCTCGTAGACTAAATGGTTTTTGGGATAACAACTTCGTAACCAGTTTCCCTTGGAAGCCTAATGGTGATGATAATGGTAATCCAATTGATTTGAGTACTAGTGCAACCCTAAAAAGCTCGTACTTTAACAACTTCGTTACCCCAGTTCAGCGCAGGACTTCATTTCCAGAGTATGTAATGGAACTGTGTCACAAACCAACAGTTTCAGCGTGTAAACCTAGTGATTGGAGTGTTGGTTATCTAACTGGTGGTGCTGTTGATTGGGATTACAAAGCAACAGATCTGGGTACAAAGCGAATACTAACAAACGATACAAGTTTTACCGTTGATAAACTGGGAGCAGGTACTACAGCTAGACCAGCTTTAAATGCAACAGACCAACGCTTCCCTCGTCGAGTTGCTTTCTTACGTGATACCAGTGGTAACTTACTCTTAACTGGCACTTCTCCTAATCGTAGACCAATTCCTCTAGGAATAAAGGGTACTAATATTCTTGGTCTTCTTAGTAATGATAACCCCACTCCTGATTCTACCGACGATAAAAGTGGACAAGTAGCTTACTATTCTTACGACACATACAGTAGTACTAACCGACCGAGGTTACATAGTAGAGCTTTATGGTTTAGAACGGCAGTTAATCCTAATACTTCTACACCTACACCCAATTATGGCTATAACTATCCTCTGTGGATTATGAATCGTGATGGTATTGGTAATACCAAAAATACAGACCAGCCTTTATTGATACCAGTTTTACAAATTCAGTATCCCTTTGGTGGTTCTGGAACAGACTTAGATACTAACACTTTAAACACAGGTTCCTCATATACCCGCAATATCAAAGATAGAAGCAACACTTGGCTGCAAAACGTTACTGATCCCACAACCGAGACAAATGTTGCATTTGTTCAAGGTGACACCCCAGGACGACCAAAAGAAAGTAATGGCGGTTTAGAAAACTTCGTGCGCTATTTAGAGAACTGGAACAACAGAAACCACAAAATTGCTGGAGCATTCATTCAATATAAACGCAGTTCTTATGCCACAGCGCCTTTCCAAACATTTATGTTTACTGGTACTTACTCAGCTACCAACGGTTACAGCAGTTCAACAACGGCTTTTGGATACCCACAGGGCTACAGAACTACCGTAAATACTGGTGGTGCTTCTGGTGCAACCTTGGGACGTACACCCTTCTATGTACAGCCTAACCGTGCGTGGGGTTTTGATGTCGCCTTGCTGACGCAGTTACCTGACTTGTTCTCTCAGCGCTTCACATCACCGACTGTAGGCGATCCTAATGAGTATTACAGAGAAGTAGGGCGAGATGATCCTTGGGTAAAAACTTTGTTATGTGGTGCCCAAACTGACACAACTACAGGCTTCGATAATGCAGCTGCTTCCTATGGCACTGGCTTTAAATACGCTCTTAGCTCAGACCAACGTCCTACCTGTCCTTGATATTACCCTAATTGCTGAGATTATGATTGATCACAAACAGCAGCAACGATCGCCTTCTCATGAATCAGACTTTTCACGGGATCTGGAAAACTTCTCTCCAAACCTCTCCCCTACAAGGAGGAGCGACTGCGTTGGGCGGGTTTCCCGACTTGTAGCAAGTGGCGTAGAGGCTTTAATTGCTCCCCCTTCCTTTGAAGGGAAGGGGGCTGGGGGGTTAGGTCTGGCGTTAACTTTTCCACATGACGTGAAAAGTCAGTCTCATGAATCTGGTTTCACTATTATTGAATCTTTAGTAGCACTTTTAGTTGCTGCCTTTTTGCTCAGTGCGATTACTCCTGTGATTGTCTTTTCTGTGGCAACACGGGTACAAGCAAAGCGCGTTGAGACGGCAACAAATGCTGCCAAAAGCTATATCGATGGTGTGAGATCAGGAACAATTCCTACTCCACCAACCACTGGTGAATCTTCAGGCACTCCTATTAAAATAAACGACTACAATGCTCCTTCATTAGGAACTTTGACTTGTAACGCTAATGCCTACTGCTCAGCACCATCAACTGATTTATACTGCATCGATATCGATGGAAGTGGCTGTAGCAATAACAGTGCAAATGATTTGATAATTCAAGCGTTTCGCTATAACAAAGCCACCACTACTACTGCTGGAGTCACCACTAATATTACTGACCCTGCACAAGGCTATAAGTTGGGTGTTCGTGTTTATAGAGCAGATGGTTTTGCTAATAATGGTGGCAACCTCAAAAAAGCACCTAATAAGCAAACGACTTTTACTGCGGGAGTAGGCGATCGCAAATCACCATTGGTGGAAATAACAACAGAAATTACCAATAGTTCCACTACTTTTAATAATTTCTGTGAACGCCTCAAGGATACTACTAACACTACTTCTAATAGTACTTGCAATTAATAATTGCAAATTTTGATGCTACACACTGAAAAGTCACTCTAAAACAATGCAATAGGTTTTAATTTTGTAACCCCTAATTGACGTAAAGTCAAAAAGTACTGTTTATAACTCAATACGGTTCAGTTAAAGCTAAAACTCTCGGTCAAAGTCAAATGTTTTAACTAACTGCTAAGGACGCCAAGGACGAAGAGAGAAGAAAGAAATGCTTAACTGAACTGTATTGGTTTATAACTCTTTTTCAAACCCTTTGTCACAACGATAGTAGAGCAAAACCCTAATTTTTACTTGTTATTCTCTACTAAAAAGTAAGGAAAGCTGGAAAGATTGGGTTGATCTAATTCACTATAAATATGAATTACTGAATTACAAGTTAGCTGAATATGAAATATCAAAAATGGTTTTTCAATCAATATCTAAAACATTTTCAAGATAAACGAGAATCAGGTGGATTTACACTGATTGAATTGCTTGTGGCGTTAATTTTAGCAGCACTTGTCATCACTCCTTTATTGGGATTCATGATCACGATTATGGATAATGACCGCAAAGAACAAGCAAAAGCTACTTCTGAGCAAGAAATTAAAGCAGCACTTGATTACATTGCACGAGATTTAGAGCAAGCAATTTACATTTATGATGCTGATGGAATTGCGGCAATTAGAAGCCAGCTACCTAAGAATGATCAGCAAACTAATTACTTTCCTGTCCTCGTATTTTGGAAACGTCAATATATTCCCAAAGCTATTAGTGTTGGTACTGGCGCTAGTGCTGGATATGATGATACTTATGTTTACTCCTTAGTTGCCTATTATTTGATTAAAGGTGACAATGCTGATAATATTTGGTCTAAAACGGCTCGTATTGGTAGGTTTCAATTGAGTGATGGTTATGGAAAAACTACCGCTGATGTAACAAGCACTAGAGATCCTGGTTTTCAGATATTTGATCCGAATAATTTATATACAACTTTGAGGGATAAGATGAATAACTGGACAAAAGATGCTAGTGCTACTAATACTCCAAGCATTTTGCCTTTAGTTGATTATATTGATCAAACCACAGTTAGTGATAATTCAGCAGTCAGCCCCCGCAATTGTCCCACAGGTATGCAACAAGTTCCAAACTATGCTAGTGGTGCAACAGGTGCTTCTGTTCCTGATACGAACCTCAAAACGGGAAGCTTCTATGTCTGTGTTCAATCCACAGCAAAAATTACTGTAGCAGAGGTTCATTTACGTGGTAATGCATATGCTCGTATTGAAAACAATGAGAATCAAATTAAATACTCTGAGAATAAAAAAATTTATTTTCCCGAATTTAGCACACAGGTTAAAGGACGTGGATTCTTATTTACGAAATAAATTGTGGTTTGGTTGCCTTTATCAAAAAAGTATGTTTGATCATATTCTTTTTGGAGATGTACCTATAGACTTATACAAAACTAGATGAAATAGAAGCAAATCATATTTTGCTCATCGTTGTATTTGTACCAACCCTGTTTTATAAAAATTTTATATAAATATTTTATGAAAGTATTAGCTAAAAAAGCAAAACTATCTTCCCGCTTTTATCAACCAACGACTGGATTTACTCTCATTGAGGTTTTGGTAGTGGTAGTTATAGTTGGAGCTTTAGCAGCGATCGCCGCTCCTAGTTGGCTAAGTTTTATGAACACACAACGGGTAAATAAAGCCAATGATCTTATTTGGTCAGCACTCCAGCAAGCTCAGCAAGAAGCTAAAAAACGAAAACTTGGTTACAGCATTAGCTTCAGAAATAACAATAACGTTCCGCAAATTGCCATCTATCCCAAAGGCTCTACTGTTACTAACTACTGGCGTGACTTGGGCACAGATTTAAGAATTCAACCGGGACAAATTCTCATCCAGACTAATATTACTAACGAAAATACTACTGACAATTCTAGTCCCACTTATGCCTCTAGCCCCGTCTTTACTGCTACTAGCAAACCACAAACTATTACCTTTGACTATACAGGGGCTTTAGATTTGACAATTAAGACAGGTAACGCTAATTCAACATCTGTACAAAATACTAATCTTGGTACTAAGGGCTTAATTGTTGTGGTAGCTATGGCTAAACCTGGAAATCCTACTCAAGCTTATAATATCAAACGTTGTATAATCATGAAAACTATTTTAGGTGCAGTGAAAATTGGGAAAAATGAGAATGAATGCAGCTAAAAATTTTTGAATTTTAAAATATACTGTGAATTCTGTGAAGAGGCTGAACACTATAAAAATGCTCAAGGTTCAAAATTAGTTTATTTATTGAATTTTTGTATATTTACTCATGATAACAGGCCTTGACTTGACTGTCGCAATTCCAACTTATAACGGGGCAAGTCGCTTGCCTGAATTGCTAGATAAACTACGAAATCAAATTTCTACTGAACACTTTGCATGGGAAATTATTGTTGTCGATAACAATAGTAATGATGATACAGCTAAAGTTGTTGAGAGCTATCAAGATAATTGGCAATGTGCTTACCCGTTGAAATATTGTTTTGAAGAGCAACAGGGAGCGGCTTATGCCAGAAAAAGAGCAGTTCAAGAATCTGAAGCGAAATTAATTGCTTTTCTAGATGATGATAACTATCCACAGCCAAACTGGGTAGCAGCAGCTTATGCTTTTGGTCAAAAGTATCCTCAAGCAGGGGCTTATGGCAGCCAAATACATGCTCGTTGGGAAGTGGAACCACCAGAAAACTTTCACCGTATTGCTCCATTTTTAGCAATTACAGAACGAGGTAATTTACCTTTGCTGTATAAACCATCAAAAAAATTATTACCGCCCTCTGCTGGCCTTGTTGTTCGCCGACAAGCTTGGTTAGATAGTGTGCCAAATAAGTCTATTTTAACTGGTAGAGTTACTGACAACATGCTAACTAGTGAAGACTTAGAAATGTTGTCTTATATTCAAAAATCGGGTTGGGAGATTTGGTACAATCCAGAAATGGAAATTTATCATCAAATACCAAAAAATCGCCTAAAAAAAGAGTATTTAATTCCATTCTTTAAAGGTATTGGGTTGAGTCGTTATGTTACTCGAATGGTAAATATAAAATCTTGGGTTAGACCAATAGCTTTATTGGCTTATATGATTAATGATTTACGTAAAATATTATTGCATATACTTAAATATAGATTAAAAGTAAAAACAGATTTGGTTGCAGCCTGTGAAATGCAATTATTTTTAAGTAGTTTCATTAGCCATTTTTATCTGTGGAGAAATGGCTATTTAGACAAATAAAATTACTATTAGCATTAAGCTATTGGTATTTAATGGAATGATTCAGTCGGGTGCATAATATTGTAGGAAAGTACTTAAGTGCGTTTTCTGCTTTTAGTTAATATCAAAAATATATCTAAGCATAACTCTAACAGTGGCTTCACACTGGTGGAGATTTTAGTAGTGATTATGGCAATTGGGGTCTTAGCTGGTTTGGCATTACCTAACTGGCTAGCTTTTGTGGACACTCATCGCCTTACTAATGCTCAAGAAGAACTTCACAAAGCTATACGACAAACCAGAAGTCAATCTACTAAAGAAAAAGTAACTTGGCAATTTAGCTTGCGTGAACAAAATGGTATCCTTCAATGGGTAGTTCATCCTGCTAGTGTCAACCCATCGAGTCTTAATTGGAATAATTTAGATTCTCACGTGCTAATTGATTCTGAGACAACTTTACAACTGTCAAATGGCATACGCAAAATTAAATTTGATTACATGGGTAATCCTAATGTGATCAGAAGGATGACGCTATCTAGTAAGTATGGTGGTAAAGCTAAGCGTTGTATTTATGTCTCTACACTCATAGGGGCTATGCGAACAGCAAAAGAGCATAGTAGGGCTAATACAGATGGCGATTATTGCTATTAAGATATTTGTTAGTTAAGTTAAATAAGGTATTGTGTGCTGCAATCATCAATGAATTCAAAACAGCACTTGATTATTTTCACTCGCTATCCAGAACCAGGGAAGACGAAAACTCGACTGATACCTGCTTTGGGTATTCTTGGTGCTGCAAATCTGCAACGGCAGATGACTGAATATACAGTATCTCAAGTTAAAGAATTGCAGAAAGCAACTGGCATATCTCTAGAAGTACGATTTACTGGTGGCAATTTACAACTAATGCAAGATTGGTTGGGGCTTGGTTTAGTTTACCAGTCTCAAGGTGAAGGGGATCTAGGTTTGCGGATGGCGCGATCGCTTTTCGATTCTTTTCAATCTAGCATGGAACAAGTAATTATCATTGGTACTGATTGTCCTGGTGTCAATTCCCAGATTCTCACTCAAGCCTTTGAACAACTGCATACCTTTGACCTCGTGCTGGGGCCAGCGATTGACGGCGGTTATTACTTGATAGGTTTACGTCGCCTCATCCCGGAATTATTCGCTAACATCGACTGGGGAACTTCTCAAGTACTGCAACAAACTGTGGATATTGCCGAAGAACTCAACATCTCACTTATATACTTACCTGCTTTGGCTGATGTTGACCTTCCAGAGGATCTGCCGATTTGGGAACAAGTTTTTAACAGGGAAGTCGGGCTGTCAGACAATTAAGAGGTGGAAAAATCAGAAAGACAAATTCAAAGTATGCGTTTATATTTTTGTAGATGCTTTTACCCGAACTCAGCCTAGGTTCGTATATTTAAACACGATGCTATTCCTGAAGACACGGAAGATAACAAATGCTACCGTGGTGTAGTTTCAAACTAAGAGGCAAAAAATCGGTAATATTATTGCATCTGCTTTTTGTTTCTACATAATTTATACGTAGCTTAATGGAATAGCCAAAGTCGTGTGAACAATATTCAAGTAACTTTAAATAGGACAATCAGTTTGATTCACCACAAGTTTGAATAATTATGACTAACCGTGTTGCCTCTGTAAATTCTGCCCTCACTCTAAAAGTGGTGGGAATAATCTTAATTTTGTCCTTTTTTCTTGACTTTTTGATTCTGTTGTTACCTTTCCAACCAACTGATCGAGGATGGCAAATCAACCTAGCAACAGCACTAGTTGATAGAGGAATTGTACCTTTAGTCGGTTTAGGCATGTTGTTTGTCGGTTATTGGATTGATGAAGCCAGTGATGGCGATCGCCCGCCAACTGTAGACTTAAGATTTCCAGCTTTGATCATAGCTAGCATTTTGGGGTTATTGTTCTTGCTGATTTTTCCCCTGCACCTTAACAATGTGAATCAAGCCAAGGGTCAGCTAATAAATCAAATTAATCAGAGAGCCGATGCACAAGAAAACCAACTGAAAGCACAGGCTAGTCAATTACAGGCACAACTGAACACCGACCAAGGAAAAGCTCAGTTAGAGCAGTTGCGTAACCAGCGGAAAACTCTTTTAACTGGAATTCTCCAAGATGAGCAAAGATATAAGCAAATAATAGACAATCCCCAGGCTCCTGCGGAATTGAAAGATTTGCTGAAGAAAGCCAAAGCAAACCCCCAAGAACTGGACAAAGCGATCGCCAAGCAGTTTGATATTCAGTCCTTGCAAAATCAACAATTGAGCCTAATTCGTTCTCAAAAAGAACAAGATGAAAAACAGGCTAAAGATAACGCTTGGAAATCTGGATTGCGTATTGGTATTAGCAGCCTGCTCTTATCCATTGGTTACATTATCATCGGCTGGACAGGATTACGAAGTATCAATGCTTTAAAAGGTAGTGGACGCAAAGCCGCTGCACGTTAATTCTTAGGGGAGTAGGGGAGATAGGGGGATGAGGGAGATGAGGGGGATGAG
>NZ_JAECZC010000003.1:0-1971 GCF_016056305.1 Amazonocrinis nigriterrae CENA67
GACCGAAGGGGAGTGGGGATTAGGGGCGATGGGGAGATGGGGAGAATAACAACTGACAACTGACAACTGACAACTAACTATTGACTATTTTCCCAAATATGCTTCGAGAACCTTAGCATTGGTCTGAATTTCTGCGGGAACACCATCAGCTAAATTTTGACCTTCTGCAAGCACCCAAACGCGATCGCACAAGGACATAATCACATCCATATTGTGTTCAATAATCAGAAATGTCATACCCTCGCGGTTCCAGGTAATAATGCGATCGCATATATCATCAATTAGTTTTGGATTCACTCCTGCTGCTGGTTCATCTAACAAAATTAACTTGGGATTAGTCATCAACGCTCGGCCCATTTCCAGCAGCTTGCGTTGTCCTCCTGATAAACTACCAGCATAGTCGCGTGCTTTTTTTGCTAAACCCACAGCGGCTAACAGAGACATTGCTTGTTCTTGCAGTTGCTTTTCTTCTTTGGCAACGATATGTGGTTGGAACTGCACTTGCCAAAAATTTTCACCTGTTTGTTTTTGTGCTGCTAGCAGCATATTATCTAACACCGACAACCGCGAGAGAGTACGGGGAACCTGAAAGGTACGTACTATTCCCTGCTGAGCAATTTGATATGGTTGTAAGTGATGAATCGGTTCGCCATCAAAAATCACTCGTCCCTTATCTGGGCGAATGAAGTTTGAAAGTAAGTTAAATAAAGTGGTTTTACCAGCACCATTTGGCCCAATCAAGCCAGTAATGCTGCCTTTGTTGACTTCAATGTTGGCATTATATACAGCTTTGATACCACCAAAGCTTTTACAAAGTCCCGTGGCTACTAATAGAGGAAGTGAGGATGACTGATGAGACTGGTTATTTACCAAGGGTGAGTTCCTCCTTTTTCCCTAGGATACCTTGAGGACGCCAAATCATGAGTACCATCAAAATTAGACCAATAACCATGATGCGAAATGCACCAAGACGCGCTTCATCAAGGGGGATAATTCGGGGCATAACTTCGCGCGTGATGGCATCGTAAGCAGTAAAGATCACAGCACCTAAGATTGTGCCGATATTATTACCAGAACCGCCTAAAATTACCATAATCCAAGCATCGAAAGTCACCTGCGGTTCAAAAGTTTTATCAGGGTAAATAGCGCTGAGTTGCCATGCATAGAAAGCACCAGCCATACCTGCGATCGCACCCCCTAGCATGAGAGATTGTACTTTATACCAAAAGACATTTTTGCCCATTGCCTTCGGTACTTCTTCATCTTCGCGGATAGCTTTGAGGACTCGACCCCAAGGCGATCGCACCAAAACTTCCAAGCGCCAAAATATAAATGCTAATATCAACACTGACAACAGCATCAAACCCCCTTTGGGGTTGTAATTATACAGGCTGATAACTCCAGAAATATAAATCGCAGCTGTTAATAAGCCCAAGACAATAGCCACACCCAAGCGCGTTGCCAATTCTTGCTTGCTAACTTTTTCTTGTGATGAATCAGCAACTAAGGACATTTTTGCCTTACGAATCCATTGCCACAACGTAAAAAAAGTCACACCAGCCAGTAGCGTCAGCAGTCCAATCATCACCAGTCGAAAAAACAAATTTGGTTCTGTCGTTAAAGGTATAGGATAACTTTGTATACCAAACGCCCCGGACACCCAGGTGTCACCTACAGGTAATTCTTGGTTAT
The DNA here is from genome assembly GCF_016056305.1 of Amazonocrinis nigriterrae CENA67. GTDB lineage: Bacteria > Cyanobacteriota > Cyanobacteriia > Cyanobacteriales > Nostocaceae > Amazonocrinis > Amazonocrinis nigriterrae. The sequence goes on from NZ_JAECZC010000003.1 coordinate 1,693, forward strand.
TTAGTACCAAACGAATTAGTTCTCCTGTACCGATAGTGACAATTGCTAAGTAATCTTCCCGCAAGCGCAGGGTTGCGAAACCAATTATCAAGCCAAGTATTGCTGCTACTATTGCCCCAATTACTGCTGATATCAATAGAGGCACACCTTTTAAGCTTAACAATACTGTTGTGTAAGCTCCTAAGGTCATAAAAGCAATATGACCAAAGTTAATTAACCCCGTAAAGCCCCACTGTAAATTGAGTCCCAAGCTAAACAGGGCAAGAATTGCCGTAGAAA
>NZ_JAECZC010000003.1:2316-137917 GCF_016056305.1 Amazonocrinis nigriterrae CENA67
CTTGATAGCGTTTGGAATGCTCTCCACGCTTTGCATTGCGACTTTTACATGCTAAAAGAAATACAAAAAGTAAAACAATTGCAGCAACCGTGGGACATCTTAACCCATGACGAAGCAATGCGTATGCTAATGTTTGTCTGAATCAGCAGTCAAAAAGGGACTAGGTACTGGGGACTGGTGACTGGTGACTGGGGACTGGGGACTGGGAAAAAATATTAGTTCATCAAACAGCGGTTTTTTTCTAATACCCAATCCCCGATACCCAATACCCAATCCCCAATCCCTAATCCCCAGTCCCTAGTAAAGGTGACGCCTAGTGAGTCTGGAAGTGCGCTATGCCAGGTCTTTTTTGGTAGACCTGAAGAGTTTAGAACCGGCTGCCTACCAGCGGGTATATGATTTTGTGTTTTTAGAGTTTGCCCAAAAGGGACTGCTGCATAGTCTACCAGAACTGCGGCAGCTTGATAGTGAGGGTATTTTTCATCGCTTTACTATAGATAAATATCTTATTGGTATAGAAATTAGGGGTGAAATTGTCAAATTTTTGCGGGTCATCCCTATGCCAGATGTTTAAGCTAGAGAGTTAGACCAACACTTAAAACTGTAAACTGTATAAGGCTAGGCAGGGATGGCTCTATCCTTAAATTAAACTTGTTTTGGAAAAACACTTTACTTGAGATTTCCCTATGGATGCAAGGGCACTTTGGCAACGATACCAAGATTGGTTATATTTCCACGAGGGATTAGGACTTTATCTAGATGTAAGTCGGATGCGTTTTGATGACGCTTTTGTGGAGTCGTTGCAGCCGAAGTTTGACAAAGCGTTTGCGGATATGGCGGAATTAGAGAAGGGCGCGATCGCTAATCCTGACGAAAACCGCATGGTTGGTCACTACTGGCTGCGAAATCCCGATTTAGCACCGTCTCCAGAACTTACACAAGAAATTGTCCAAACTCTAGAAAAAATCGAAGCCTTTGCTGAAAAAGTCCAAACAGGTGCTATTCATCCTCCTAGGGCTAGCCGCTTTACTGATGTGATTTCCATTGGTATTGGTGGTTCTGCCCTTGGCCCTGAATTTGTCGCTGAAGCTTTGGCACCTGATTTCCCACCCCTAAAAATTCACTTTATCGACAACACTGATCCCGCAGGTATTGACCGCACTCTCAATCATCTACGAAACAATCTTGCCAGCACTTTGGTGTTAGTCATCTCTAAATCAGGTGGCACACCAGAACCCCGCAATGGCATGATTGAGGTCAAAAAAGCTTATGCTGGGCACAATTTGGACTTTGCTCAATATGCTGTAGCTATTACTAGCCCTGATAGCAATTTAGATAAAGTGGCTAAGTCTGAAGGTTGGTTGGCCAGGTTTCCCATGTATGACTGGGTAGGAGGACGCACTTCAGAAATGTCTGCTGTGGGGCTAGTTCCAGCAGCATTACAGGGTATTGATGTTCGCGCCATGCTAGAAGGCGCAAAAGAAATGGATGACGCTACCCGCATCCCGGATGTGAAAAACAACCCAGCAGCTTTGTTGGCTTTATCTTGGTATTTTTCTGGCAATGGACGCGGTGAAAAAGACATGGTTGTCCTGCCATATAAGGACAGCTTGCTGTTGTTTAGCCGCTATTTGCAACAGCTGGTGATGGAATCTCTAGGTAAGGAAAAAGACTTAGACGGTAACGTTGTCCATCAAGGCATCGCCGTTTATGGTAATAAAGGTTCAACAGACCAACACGCTTACGTGCAGCAGTTACGCGAGGGTGTACCGAATTTCTTTGCTACTTTCATCGAAGTTTTGGAAGACCGTAACGGGTCATCTCCAGAAATTGATCCTGGAGTCACAGCAGGCGATTATCTTTCTGGTTTTCTCCAAGGAACTCGACAAGCGCTTTATGAAAATCAGCGCGATTCGATTACTGTCACTATTCCTCAAGTAAACCCCCGAACTGTTGGGGCGCTAATTGCTTTGTATGAACGGGCTGTTGGTTTCTACGCCAGCTTAGTCAATATCAATGCTTACCATCAGCCAGGGGTAGAAGCTGGCAAAAAAGCTGCTGCGGTCATTCTCGACTTGCAAACACGAGTATTAGCAGTCCTACAAAAAGAAAAAACTCCCCTTTCCTTGGGAGAAATTGCCGATAAAGCAGGTGCTGCTGATCAAATTGAGGCAATTTACAAGATTCTGCGTCATCTCCATGCCAATCAACGGGGTGTGGTTTTGCAAGGTAATCTTGGACAACCCAGTAGTTTGAAGGTTTCTGCTAGCTAATAAATCATACCTACTTCAGTAGTGTTAACACATGCTTGTTAGTACTAATCAGTTGAGATTATTAGTTGATGTCGAGAAGTATGCTTTCTCGACATCTTTTTTCATTGGCAGCAATATAGTTAATGTTTTCGATCATGTATAGTTGTTTGGACTTTTGACTATCAAAAGCTCTTACAAATGGCTATGCAAAGAATATGTGTTTTACTTTATCTCGCAGATGCTAATTTATCAGCAATGCGTGTAGTTTCTGGCAACCGATATTTTGGTGTGCAACGTAATACATAGTCAATTGCTGTAGGTAAACTAACTTTATATCCACTAGAGACATACACTGGTTTAACTTTTGTGCGTGTCCTTAAAACTGCTCCTATTGTTTCACTTCGATCTATTAGTGGTTGCCAGCTGCCTCTTGTTTCTGGCAATTCTTGATGTTTGCCAATAAGTAATGATTTTGCTACACCTATTGTTGGTATATCAATAAGTATTCCTAAATGAGAAGCTATACCTAATCTGCGAGGGTGGGCGATTCCTTGACCATCACACAAAATGATATCTGGTATTGTTTTAATCTTTTCCAGGGCATCAAGGACAGCAGGAATTTCTCGAAAGGAGAGAAAACCAGGAATGTAGGGAAAGGTCGTAGGACGGTATGCTAAGGTGGTTTCAATCACCTGTAAATCAGGGAAACTCAGTACAGCTACTGCTGCACGGCTAATAGTTCCATCAGCTTCAAAACCCATATCAACTCCAGCAACACACTGGACGGGTTCTTTAAATTTATCCTCTGTAATAACCTGCGATCGCAATTGTTCTTGAATAGCTATGGCTTCTTCCAGCGTCGCTGGCCAATTATGAGCTTGATAAATCTTCATATATATTTTGCGAAATTATTACTGGCAATGGTGTATCTACCCTTGCGATTAATTTTAACAATTTTGTACTATTTTTGGCTGAATCAATCAACAACAAATACTCAGTTAATTTAGTAGGCTAACTATGCATAATCTACGCAGTAATAGTCTGAATAACTTCAACTATATTTTCTACATAGCTGGAGGGATAATTGTATTACTTTTAATAACTAGTTTGTCCCCTTTTACAATTATTAATGCAGGCGAACGTGGCGTTGTGATGAAATTTGGCAAAGTCCAAGATAAAGTCTTAGATGAAGGTATTCATCCAATTATGCCAATTGTGACATCAGTTAAAAGACTCAGCGTCCGCGTACAGCAAAACAGTTTTCAGTCTGATGCCGCTTCCAAAGACCTCCAGAAAATTACAACAGAACTCGCTGTCAATTGGCATGTTAATCCAACACGAGTTAATCAGGTTTTTCAGCAAATTGGCGACCAAGAACAAATCATTGGAGGAATAATTACTCCAGCGGTATCTGAAGTTTTAAAAGCAGCAACTGCGAAAAAGACAGCAGAGGAAATAATTACTAAAAGAACAGAATTAAAAGACGAAATTGATCAGCACCTAAAAACTCGTCTAGCAGCCTATAATTTGATAGTAGATGATGTCTCTCTAGTGAATTTTGCGTTTTCTCCAGAGTTTGGTAAAGCTATTGAAGCCAAACAAATCGCTGAACAAGAGGCTAAACAGGCAGAATTTATTGCTCAAAAAGCAACTCAAGAAGCTCAAGCAGAAGTCAATCGCGCCAAAGGTCAAGCAGAAGCGCAAAGATTACAAAGGCTTACTTTAACACCAGAATTATTACAAAAACAAGCTATTGAGAAATGGGATGGTCGTTTTCCGATGGTTATGGGTGGGAATGGTTCGCTGCCGTTAGTGAATATTAATCCTGAAAGTTTAGCAAGTGAAAATAAGACTCAATAGTTTCTTTTTATTTTTTAGTTAGGCTGGTAAGTAAGGTTGATTGGATTTGCGTTTTCGCTTATTTGCTATAGCAATCTTATCTGATTTATTATGAAAAATGTTTTTTAATCGAACCGCCTTGGGGTGACGCTCGCAAGCTCGCTAACGCCAGTCCCCCATCGTGACGGAAACCGCCAAGACGGGGGCTGGACTCACCAAGGTGCAGAGAACGCGGAGAGTGAACAAACAGAGATTTTCATAATTGATTTAGAATTGCTATACTAATTAATTTGATAGCAAATCTTTTAATAAATTATCAATATTATTAGCTGATAAATTCGGTATTGATAGCAGTTGTTCAGCTTTGCCAAAAAACCGTTTGATTGACTGGTGATAGATGGGATCATAGTAAAACTGCAAAATATCTTGTACAAATATTTCCCACTCACCAGCATCAATCAATTTGTACCAATGGCTTATTTTTTCACCACCACAGCAAGATTTAAGTTTCTCCAGCTTGTTTTTTAAAATATCGGGATGAGTTACCAAATGTGGATATGTCTGTAAAAGAAAGTTAACTCTGGCAGCTAATGATAGTTGAATTTCTACACAATTACCTTGCTTCATTTCATGCCACAGAGACTGAGGTAAATAAAGTTTTCCAATTTTTTGGCTTTCTGATTCTACCCATACTGGCTGATGAAAATTAAACTTTTCCAGTTGTTGTAATAGCAAAGTTTCAAAATATTTTTGTGAAGGTTGAGGCGAAAGTTTTTCCTGCCATTCTTCACCCAGTAAAGAACCCCTATGATTAGCCAAACTTTCCAAATCTAAAACTTGAGCGCCATACTGACGCATTTTATCTAAGATATAAGTCTTACCGCTACCAGTTAGACCACACAATACTTGGTAAGTAAATTTCTCTGGTAAATATTCTAATTTTTCGCGTACATAAGCACGATAAGTTTTATATCCACCTTCAAGTAATGTCACACACCAACCAATTTGTGTTAGCACTAAAGCCATGCTATTAGAACGCTGTCCCCCACGCCAACAATAGATTAGAGGATAGTAGTCTTTATCTTTAGCTGCAAAGTGTTCTATCAAATGGTGAGAGATATTTTTTGATACTAAAGCGGCACCAATTTTCCGTGCATTGAAGGGAGAAACTTGTTTATAAATAGTTCCTACTTCAGCGCGTTCAGCATCATTTAGTACTGGTAAATTTATTGCACCAGGAATGTGATCTTCTGCAAATTCACTAGGCGATCGCACATCAATTATCTCACTATAAGTTGCTGTCCAAGGCTGTTGGGTATATGTAAGTAAACCTGGCATGATGGTTATGACTTGAGTTATGAAATTCTCTGATGTGGTGATTTCAATCAATCTCAGAAAATATTGCCTGAAAAATTAACACAATGTTACTTGCACTTCTCAATTGGGAATCCTGAGATAAAAGACTATTTTTTCAGCTTTGTGTACTAGTTATGATACAACCAAATTCTTTGGAACTTGCGAAACAGGGAGATACAGAGGCGATCGCGTTTTTGATGAATCGTCACTTACAATCTAAGGGTATCACTGCCACAGTCACTCTCAAAGATGCTTGCTTAGAAGTAATGCTGGAATCATTGCAAACGCCAAATCGGCAGGCTTTAGTTACATTTGTTCACAAAGGTATCACTGGCTTAGGTGCTGCATCCATTCAGAAAGTGAAAGTTTATTGGCAACAGACGGGTAAGGTTTTTCCCGCTTGGAGTGAAGAATTTAATGTAGGTACAGCAGAAAGTGAATTAGAAGTAATAGATAATGAAGATGATTCTAACACTCCTCATTTTTTCACTGTTTCTATTACTTTAAGTGGTGATAGCACATCTGGATTAACAGCAGAAAATTTTGAAAGTATTGCTGATAAAATGACAAAAGATATTTTTGCCTACTTTAGTGATATTTGTATTCAAAAAGTGAGTGTAACTAATGGTAGCTCTGTAATCACAAAAGAGCGTTAGTTTTTTATGTTGATGAGTCAATCTAATTACACTAGTTTTTACTTGGGATGTATAGTTACTATCAACTTATATAAATGTTGCCAAGATAAATTGAATGAAAATTTTTGATAATGTTGTTTTCAACTATAAACGGGGAATCCTGATGTTATCACAATATTTGATCAGGTTTTAGCATTTACTAGTTATGACACAGCCCAAGATTTCAGAACTTGCAAAGCATAAATTACAAAAATTTCACTGGCCTGTATGGTTTCCTTATCCTAGTTCTTGGTTGAGAGCGCTGATTCTAGTTCCAATAGTCTTCTTTGCAATACGTTTGATAGCCTTTAGCTTGACGGGAGTGCTTATATCATTTAGTAGAAATACTCCTAAATTATTAATATTGTCTACTTTATTTGGCTTATTAATACCAACAATTTTTTTAGCATTTATTTACCATATTTTTTGGTTTTTTTGGGGTAGTAAGAGTTATAACAATCGCTTACCTAAATGGATACTTAGTTTAATTAGTTTATGGTCAGGTTTCTATGCTACGGTTGTGATTGGTTTATCTTTTCTCATAGTTTTAGTTATTTTTTCCGAATTAGCTTTTTCAAATTGTAAATTATCCTATGAAATAGCAGAAGAATTAAGTGGCTATGCAGGATGTATAACTGGACGCGCTACAAGAGTAATTTTTAAAAGTATTGAGAATAAAACTTTTGTCAATAAACCTTGGTTTATAATTTGGTTACTCACCGCAACTTATCTTTATCAAATTGAATACTTATTTAGTCAATGCTTAATGCCAAAGCTGATATCCATACTCACAAAAAATAAGTTTAAGCGCCAGCCTAACAGTGTTGATAACACAGATTTAAATGTGGACAGATTACAAGGTGATATGGGTGTTATCCAGATGGAAAAGGAAAGAAAACAGCAATCAAATATGACTTCGTTACCCCAGTACTATAATCAAAAGCCTAAAAAACGAAAGAAGCAACTGCTGATATTGTTCTTAATTTCTTTAACTGCTCTAGGAATATACTTGTTTCCTAAATTATCAGAAGTTAAAGACAATATTCCTTTTCATCTAATTCCTACAAGTCAAACAAAATTGCCATCCAAAACTGTAACATTGACACCTTGATTAGCAACTTCTTAATAACCTACTTTTACACCTAAGTCTGATAATTTTCTAGAGGCTGCTAATCAAGCGATTAGTGCAGCTAACCTAACCCAATCAGCAAAAAATCAAGATGATATGTCCTGAAAAATTTAGAAACTGTTGTTTTCATCTGTAACTGGGGAATCCTGAGTATAGAAAATTATTTCCTCAGGTTTTTGTATTTACTGGTTATGACACAGCCTAATCTTTTGGAACTTGCAAAGCAGGGAGATGCACAAGCGATCGCCTCGACGATTAATTACCTTTTGCAAGACAAACACATCACTGCTAAAGCAGTTTTGAAAGACCTTTGCTTACATGTATTATTAGAATCTGCTCAAGTCCCTGAACAACAATCATCAGTCAGATTTATTCGTAATGTGATGAAAAAATTGGCAGTTAAATCTATCAAGTCAGTTAAAATATATGCAAAAAAGACTGGACAACAATCAGTAGCTTGGAGTGATTATTTAACTTTGATTGATGATGTTGAAAAACCACAAAATGACTTAGGCAATTTGGGAGTAAAATATCAGGATAATCAAAAAGCCGCTATATGGCCGGTATGGATACCTTACTTTAATTCATGGTGTAGAGCATTTATTTTAATTCCATTAATAGCTTCAATTGGGTTTATAACTTTTAGGTTGACAGGTTTTTGGGGTCTTATTTTATCAGGTATTACTAATCAACTGGAAATATTTATTATAATTTTAATTTTAGGAATATTACTGCCAATGTTTTTGGTTGCTTATATTCATACTTTTTTTGTAAGTTTATGGAAAAAACAACCAATATCATCTATCTGGCCTCGATGGTTACCCAGTGCTAATAGTTTATGGGAAGGTTTTTATGCAGAAGTAGTGATGTTTTTATCTTTGTTAATAACTATTTTTATTATTTTACCATTTTTACCAATAAACAATTGTTACCATGAGCCATTATTTACCTCCTGTCTTAGATATAGTGAAATAGTTTTAAAACAATATATAGATAAATACTCTATTGATAAAATTGGATCATCGATTTGGATTGTGACTGCTGCATATCTTTATCAAATTGAATATTTATTTAGACATCGTTTCATACCAAAAGTAAAAATCATACTTACAAAATATCAGTCTAAGCGCCAGCCTGACAGTGTTGATAACACAGATTTAGATTTGGACAGATTACTAGTTGATATGGGTGTAACCCAAATGCAAAAGGGTAAAAAACAGCAATTACAGATGACTTATTTACCACAGCAGCATAATCAAAAGCCTAAACAACTAAATAAGCGTCTACTGATATTGCTATTGATTCCCTTAGTGGCTTTAGGGATATACTCGTTTTCTAAACTATCACAATTTCAAGAAACTATTACTTTGCCGATCGCCTCTAAAATTTCAACAGAATTACCATCAAAAACTATAGCAGTTACACCTTCAGCATTAACTTCCAAATCACCTAATTTTATATCTCAGTCTGATAATTTTCGAGAGGCTGTTAATCAAGCGATTAGTGCAGCGAACCTCACCCAATCAGCAAAAAATCCAGATGAATGGAAGATAATAGTAAGTCAGTGGCAAGCAGCGATCGCGCTGATGAACAAAGTACCATCTTCTAGCCCCAATTATTCTATAGCCCAGCAAAAAATTACAGAGTATCAACGCAATCTTAGTTATGCTCAGAAAAATGCTACAGGTGGTAAATAATGGCGATCGCTCTTCAATGCTAAGGTAAAAAAGCTTTCAGTGTGTACCTAATCTAACTGTAGTTTTGCTGTCTCAAATTAATTGTCCTTAGCTAACATACAAAAAGAAAAGCAATTTCGTACCTAAAGCCTACCATGACAGAAAGACAGACACGGCGGAATTTTTTACTTACCAGTGTTGCTGTCACTGGCGGTATTGTAACAACTAGTGCTTTGCAAAAAAATGCCACCAACACGGCTACACCACCAGCAAGTATGCCAGAAAGAGTGTTGGGACGCACAGAAGTAAAAGTGCCTATCTTCGGGTTGGGAGGAGCAGGACAAACACCGCTATCCTGGGAAGGAAAAGAGCGCGATGCTGTGGCAATTATTGAAAAAGCGCTGGAACTTGGGATACGATATTTTGATACTGCGGCTAGTTATGGCCCAAGTGAAGATTATTTGGGTAAAGTCTTACCACCTCATCGTTCAAAGCTGTTTTTAACCAGTAAGACTGATAAAAGAGACCGCGATGGTGCATGGCGAGAATTGGAGCGATCGCTCAAGCGTTTGAATACAGAATATCTCGATTTATGGCAGTTACATCACGTTTCTTTTGCTCAAGAACTTGACACTATCTTTAGTCCATCTGGTGCAATTAAAGCTTTAGAAGAAGCCACTCAGCAGAAACTTGTACGCTTTGCAGGTATTACCGGCCATCATGATCCGCAAGTCATTGCTGAAGGCTTGCGCCGTTATCCGTTCCACACTACTTTGATTCCCATTAATGCTGCGGACAAACACCACCCGCGTCCTTTCATCCCCGTAGTTCTACCAGTAGCGCAAGAGAAAAACCTCGGTGTGATTGCTATGAAAGTCCCAGCCTACGGACGGCTGTTTAAACCAGGCGGATTAAGTGGTATGCAGCAAGCTTTGGGATACACGCTATCTCAGCCTGGTGTTCATTGTTGCGTAATTGCGGCTGAATCGATTGCACAATTGGAGAGTAATGTCAAGATAGCGCGGGCTTTTCAGCCTTTGAATGAGAAAGAATTGACTGCGATCGCTCAACAAACTGCTAGTATCTGGGAAGATAGCACCTTTTTCCGTGCTTGGACTTAGGGAAATCTTGCAGATAAGCGAAAACACATTTAAAACCAATTGCCTAAAATCTTATCCACAAACTCTTTCACAATCAAAAATCTAAAATCTAAAATCCAAAATTGTATAATGTTGTGCTGCTTGTGATATATTCAGTTGCAGTAGTTTATCATCACCCAACTGCTGCCGAAAACTAGGTTTAACAGGCGAAATATTCAAACTACGAATAATTTCTTTTGCCACAGCCTTGGCTAATAGTGGCGGTACAGAGTTACCGACTTGCCTGAATCCGTGCCATTTGGTGACATGAAATCTAAACCAATCTGGATAAGAATGTAGTCTTGCTGCTTCCCTGACTGTAATGCATCTGGGTGTAAATGGATGAATCGGTCTTGGAGAGGTGAAAGAACCTCTATACTTGTCTGTACCTGCGCGCAAAGTGTTACAGACACCAGCAGGATGGAGTTTACGAAAACGACTAATTGGTTCTGTTTCTCCTGGAATCGTAGCAGCAAAGCGTTCACTAGTTGCCGACGAGTGTTTTGTTCTTAAACTGGAAGAGAGAATTCGAGAATCAAATTCACGTTTATAAGAATAATCATCTGCTAAAGTTTTGATACCACGAAGTGCCAGAGCATATTTACTAGGCTTACCATACTCTGCTACAACCCAATCCCTTTGTAGTAACTCTGAATAATTTTCTATTTCTGGTAAATCTCCAATTGCATCCTGTACTGTCGGGCAAATTGGCAGTGTAGATGATTTTTGGTGTGCAGAGATATTTGGCTTCGCTACTTGGGTAATTGGTTGGGGGTATTTCGGTAACTCTACATCTTCCCTTGCACCAATTAAAAACAATCGCTCCCGTGACTGTGGTACACCATAATGAGCAGCGTTAAGAACTTGATAATTTTCTTCAACCTGATAACCTTTATTTTGGAACTCCCTAATCAAGGTTTGAAGTATTTTTTTATGTTCGCCGACTGTGATGCCTCGAACATTTTCCATGACAAAAAATTTCGGTTTTAATTCCAAAACCAAGCGATGAAAGTGAAAAACTAGAGAATTGCGTGGGTCATCAAAAACTCGTTTCCCTATTAGTGAAAATCCTTGGCATGGTGAACCACAAATAACTGCATCAATTTCGCGCTCGCCAATTTTTGATCGATTCCGAATTTCCGCTCCTGTTGTCTGTTCAACACTTTTACATAATACTGAGCAGTAAGGAAAGTTAAATTCATGTGTGGCACAATGGATGGGGTCAATTTCCACAGATGCCAGCACATCAAAACCAGCTTGTTCAAAGCCAAGTGTCATACCACCAGCACCTGCAAACAAATCAACTGCTACGGGTCGTTGTTTTCTCATCTCATGAGCCATCACACCTCTATAGGCATTGGGTATCGAGAATAGGGTATTAAGACAATTATTTACTAATTCCTAGTCCCCAGTCCCTAGTCCCTAGTCCCCAGTCCCCAATAGCATTTGCAAAATTTCGCCAGCAGCGCGATCGCATACTCCTAATTCTCCCAAACAACGCCGCATTTGAGCATAATCTGCTAAAGTTTGCTGCCGTCGGTCAGGATTTAGCAATAATTCCATTGCCGCTTGAGTAATATTTTCTGCTGTGGCTTGCTCTTGTAACAACTCTGGCACAATCGGCTTCATCACGACTAAATTGGTTGGTGAAGCAAAAGGTATGGAACCTTTGAGAATTTTTCGGGCAATCCAAACTGTAACAGAATTTAAGCGATACACCACAACTTGCGGCACATTTAATAAAGCAAGTTCCAGGTTGACAGTGCCAGATTTAGTTATGGCCAAATCAGCAGCAGCAAATACTTCCTTTTGAAGACCTGATACAACTGTAGCCCGTAGACCGTAACGTTTAATCGCCTCCTCAATCGGCTGTCTGTAGATTTCCAGAGAGAGAGGAATCCAAAAATGAACTTGGGGTAATTTCGCTTGAATAGTTTGGGCAGCTTGAAAAATAACTGGTAAGAGATATTTTAGTTCTTGGCGGCGAGAGGCAGGGAGAAGTGCGATCGCTATTTGTTCCGATTCAATACCCAATTTACCACGAGCCTCCAAGCGACTGGGAGCGTTTTGCATCCGGTCAACCAAAGGATGTCCCACCCAACTCACATTCGCCCCATGTTCCTTAAAATAACGCGCTTCTTCTGGGAATATGGCCAAAAGCTTGTCTGTAAAACCGACAATTCGGGAAGTGTTACGCAAACTCATTGACCATACCCACTCTTGGGGGGCAATGTAATATACCACAGGCACTTGTGGCATATGCTGTTGCATATAAGTGCCAATACCGAGATTTGGCCCCATATAGTCAATCAGCACCACCAAGTCTGGTGGATTTTGCTTTAAATAGGCGATCGCTTGGCGTTGTACCCAAAGAGTAGGCAAAATATAAGGCAGAGATTCTATCAGACCCATCGAGCCAATACCAGAGGTATTGCCTAGAATGGTTGCTCCTGCTTCTGCCATCTTTTCACCACCCAAAGCCACAATCTCTAACTGCAAACCAGCAGCTTGACGCTTTATGGCCTCAATTAGCAGCGACCCTTGCAAATCGCCAGACACCTCGCCAGTGCTGATAAATATCCGCATTTGGTAAACAAAGTTAAAAGTTAGGAGTGAATAGTTAGGAGTTAGGAGTGAATAGTTAGGAGTTAGGAGTGAATAGTTAGGAGTTAGGAGTGAATAGTTAGGAGTTAGGAGTGAATAGTTAGGAGTTAGGAGTGAATAATTTAATTCTTAAAACCGATTCTCTATAAACTTCCACTTAATAATTATTCCTTTCCCGCCATCAGACTCCTATTTTTTTCTTTGCGTCCTTAGCGTCCTTTGCGGTTCGTTTAATAAATATTAAATGTACGTACTCAGAGATTAAGTATAATTATTAACTCCTGACTCCTAACTCCTAACTCCTAACTCCTAACTTTCAACTCTTCATTCATCGCTTACAGTCCGTTTCCCCTTGCCAGGAATCAAACCACGCCTTCCTGGCATCTGAGAAAGTAGTAAAAAGCGACGTAGGTGTTGTAGTTGTTCAGTATCTCCCAACTGCTCCAACTGTTCTAACGCGTCCTTAAAGCTGAAGCCAGAGCGGTAGAGAATGCGGAAGGCTTTTTTGAGTGTTTGCAAATCCTCTGAACTCATCCCAGAACGTTTAAGTCCCACCAGATTCAGAGTTCGCACTCGTGCAGGATTGCCTTCCACCAGCATGTAAGGTGGCACATCCCGGTCAACACGTGCCAAGCCACCCACCATTGACATACCACCGATATGTACAAATTGATGGACACCTAAAACCCCACTTAGTCTTGCCCGTGATTCTATATGCACATGACCTGCCAACGCCACAGAGTTAGCAATGATCACATGGTCTTCAATCACGCAATTGTGAGCTACATGGACATAAGCCATCAGCAAATTATTATTGCCAATGACCGTTGCTTCACCTGCACCAGTAGCACGATTAATAGTGACATACTCACGAATCAAGTTATTATCGCCAATTTTGACCCAAGTCGGTTCCCCCACAAACTTGAGATCCTGGGGTTCCATGCCGATCGCTGCACCTGTAAAAATTTGATTTCGCGCCCCAATTTCACAAGGCCCTTCTAGCACTACATGAGCGCCAATGATTGTTTCAGGCCCCACTTTGACATGCGCTCCAATCACAGCATAGGCACCGACTTCCACTGTTGGGTGGAGTTCCGACTTAGGATGAATTACAGCAGTTGGATGAATAAGCGTCTTCAAGGGTGAATCTCCAGAACTGTCTTGAGGAGCCAGCGCTGTGCTTTGGTTGCCAAAGTTGAGGCGACTGGCGTTGCTTTTTGTGTAAGTGTTCAGTGAAAGGAAGTGTCGGGCAAAGTAAGTTAAGTGTGAGGGCGTCGAAAATCAAGAAATTTTAAAAAGCTATTGTAGATTGCTTTTTTGCTGCTATTCTTTTCAAGATTGGGTAAGAGTACATCACGGCTGTACCCTTACCAAGAAAGCAAATTTTTAGTTAACTAGAGAAAACATCAATTCGCCTTCACAAGCGAGTTGACCGTCAACCTCGGCACGTGCTTGCATCTTACCGAAACGACGTTGTTTAATCGTTAACAGTTCCACTGTCATCACCAGCTGATCACCTGGTACTACTTGGCGGCGAAAGCGCACTTTATCAATACCAGCAAAAACAAATAGTCCCTCTTCCAACCCAGGCAATTGTTTTAAGACAATACCGCCTACCTGTGCCATTGCTTCTACAATTAGTACTCCCGGCATTAGTGGTCGTCCTGGGAAGTGTCCTTGGAATTGGGGTTCGTTGACAGTAATGTTTTTAATGCCTACAGCTAATTTTCCTGGCACATAGTCAATTATTTTATCTACAAGTAGAAATGGGTAGCGGTGGGGTAGCAATTCCTGAATTTCTTCAGATGTGAAAGTAGTTTTAATCTCAGGTGTGGGTGTTGTTTCATCATTGGGCTGTGGTTCAGTAGATGTAGGCGTTGTAGTATCTGTACTATTTGCTTCGCTGAGGATTGACATTGGCAGTAAGGTTGATTTTGAATCTGTAAATTAAAGTAGTTTTGCGTTGAAACCTTTAATTATCTAGGATTTTAGTTTAGATTCAGACCCTAAATCTCAAATCCCAAATCTAAAATTTTCTGAGCCAGTTGAATGTGTAAATTGTGGCTGGCTTTATACGCTAAAAAATGAGCATGAGGAAAAGTTCCCAATAAACTCAAATCTCCTACTAAATCCAAGATTTTATGACGGACTGGCTCATTTGCAAATCTTAATGGTGGATTTAGCCAACCTTCAGGCCCACAAACGAGTGCATTATCTAAGCTGCCACCTTTTATTAACCCTGTTTGTTGTAAATGTTCAATTTGATGCAATAAACCAAAAGTCCGGGCGGGGGCAATTTCCGCAGCAAAGCTAGCAGCAGCTTTTCCTAAATCAGTAGGAGCCGCCCAACTGTGCCATTGATTACCAATAGCAGATAAATCGAAGTCAATACCATAACTAAAGCGGGTTTCTGATGCTGGGAGGGCACAAGCAAAGGCATCACCTTGATGAACCCAGATTGGCTCTTTAATAGTCAAAGGTTCTTGGATGTTAGCGACTGGTTGTGATACTAAGCCAACTTGGGTAATGCTGGTTGTCCAAACTTCTGCTGAACCATCTAACAGTGGTACTTCAGACCCATCAATTTCAATTCGGGCGTTATCCACACCCATACCAGCAAGCGCCGCCAACAAATGTTCTACAGTCCGAACACATGCCTCACCTTTACCCAGTTGAGTTGAGAGAACAGTCTGATTCACCGCCGCAACTTGGGCTGGAATTATCGGTAAATCCGGTAAATCCACCCGCACAAAGTAGCGCCCACTTCCTGCGTTAGCTGGTAGTATTCGTACAAGGGTACTGACACCGCTATGCAGTCCCACTCCGGTCTGGGTGATTTCCGCCGCTATTGTATGCTGTTGCATAAGCGAAAAGTAAATATATTTAGATTTGTATCATTCATGTGAAGTTTTGGCAAAGGTTGTAATTAGTAAGTGGTCAGTTGTCATTTGCTACTGACAACTGACAACTTACCCTTCGGGTGACGCTCCTGCGTCGCTAACGCTGCGCTAACGGCAGTTGCGCGGCTGTCGGCAAAGCCGCCCAACGCACTGCCTCACAACTAACAACTGACAACTTAAAACCTTTCACCAATACCAAAGTTAATCCGGCTATCACCGTCGTCGTTGATACCATAGTCGATGCGAATTGGGCCTAGTGGAGATTGCACTCGTACACCAATACCATAGCCGTAGCCTGTGCCATTTTTGTTTAGCAGTTCAGCTGCGGGAGTACTCGTTCCTAAATCGCTACCAACATCAAAAAATGCTGCGCCGCTGACAACTGAGAAAACTGGGAAACGGTACTCAACGGATGCTTGCACGTAACTGCGTCCACTGCTTAATGCTCCTTCTTCATAACCCCGAACGGAGTTACTACCACCAAGGGTAAAGGCTTCATAGGGAGGTAAGTCACCAAGGATAGTTCCCCCTTGCAAGTTAAATGCAAGAGTTTGTGGGCCTTTGGCGAAATTAAGAAACTTGACAGGTAAGTATTGGCTGTAGCTACCCCGTAACCTTGTGAGTAAAATATTACCTAAACCTATAGGTACTGACTGATCCACGCCGAAGCGGAGGTAAGAACCGCTGGTAGGTTGTAAAGGATTATTACGGCGATCGCGTTGTGCCCCCAATTGCAATAGCAGTAAATCGTCTTGTCCTTCCCCGGAAAAACTTAGAGGAACTGTTTCTGGTTGGCTGATGACGTTTCCATTGCGATCGATAGGCTGTCCGTCATTATTGAATAATCCTCCTACTCTTTTGATCCTGCCATCACCATCCCGTGTGGACACTCTTTGATATTGCAACCCTGCTGAAGCTGTCCATTCCGATCTTTCATAAGGATTACCGGAAAGGGGACGGGTAAAAGTCACACCACCACCTAGACGCAACACACGGGGACGGTCTTGAGCGTCTTCATTGGTAATATTGCGTGGGTCAAAAGTTCTGATATCGTCATCTTTGCCGTCAAAAATCAACGAAATAGAACTGCGGCGGAAAAGATTAGTTGTGTAGGAAGTTCTGTAAGGATCTCCAGCAATCCAAGGGTCAGTGAACCGCAGGTCAAACAGCAGTTCTCGCTGTCCTACTTGTACCTCAGCACCGAGTTTTTGATTTCTGCCGTTCAGGTTTTGCTGCTGATAGCTGACTGTACCAAACAGCCCACTAGCAGAACTGATACCAGCCCCAGCGGCAATAGAACCGCTGCTGCGTTCTGCCACATTCACCACCACGTCCACCTTACTGGGGTCTGTACCTGGGTCAAGGGAAACATTCACATCTTCAAACAATCCCAATCCATATACCCGCTGTAGGTCTTTTTGCACCGTGTTGCGGTTGAATACTTGTCCCGGCTTTAATTCCAACTCTCGCTTAATAATATAGTCCTGTGTCCGTCCTCGAATTGGTTCTCCCTTTTCGTTTGTCTCCTGACCTTCTTTATTACGAAAGCGGACTTTAATGTTCTCTACTACGCCTTCTGCTACTTGCAGGGTAACAACTCCGTTTTGGGAGACTTGCGGTGCCCCAATCACGTTTGCCAATACATAACCTTTGTCTTGATAACGCTTAGTTAGCTGCTTGATACCCTCTTGCAAATCACGCAAATTGAGTATTTTACCATACTGTTCGCCGAAGACTTGATCAGTAGTTCCCGCAGGCAGTACTGAAGGAACGCCAGTGCCAGGATTAGCTTGCACTTCTACCTTTGTTAAAACTGGATTCGGCTGCACAATAAAGCTGACTCGCACGCCCAACGGAGTATCTTCTGGTACTGCCTGGACGTTAGAAAAGTAGCCAGTACCAAATATGGCATTAATATCTTCTTGCAACTGGGAGCGCGTTGTCGTTCGTCCTGGTTGAGTACGAATTACTCGGTAAACTTGGTTTTCTAGTTCCGGTGATAGTTGCCCTGTCTGTGGTGTGACTACGACTTCCGACACTAACACACGGGGTTCATTCGCTTCTGGCGTGGCGTTTGGAGAGTTGAAATTCTCTTGAGGTGGAGTTGTTCCAGGTGTTGGGGAAGGCGTTTGTTGCTCAGATGCTGGGGGTGAAGTCTCTGGAGTGGAATTTGGTTGTTGAATTGTTGGGTTTGGGGTTGTCTCTGGTGTTGGGGAAGGCGTTTGTTGTTCAGATGTTGGGGGTGAAATCTCTGGAGTGGAATTTGGTTGTTGAATTGTTGGGTTTGGGGTTGTCTCTGGTGTTGGGGAAGGCGCTTGTTGCTCAGGAGGAGTGGAATTTGGCTGTTGAGTTGCCGGGTTTGGGGTTGTCTGTGGTATTTGTGCCGTTGTGGATGCCTTTGTGGACGTTGTTAAGGTAGGCACTATTAACTCTGATGTCGTTTTTGCTGCTGATTTAGCTGGAAAAACTCCCACAACAATAGACTCAGAATCTTGTGGCAGCTTCACCTCGGTTAAATTGGAGTGAGATTCTAGACTCTGGCTAGCTAAATCTTTACCTGTGTTTTTTTCTGGCTGCTGATTCGTCGCGGGTGTGAAAACCTCTGCTGTCTGTTTTAGACTATTAGCGGTTTGTGCCTTAACACTTAGCGAACCGCTTAAGGGTGCTGCAATTGCTACAGCAGCCAGCAATACGGGAGATAAACGCATTCTATTTAAATTCCTCTTTACATCCACACACCATCACAAACTAGTCATTTGTCAGTGGTCAGTGGTCATTGGTCATTTGTCATTAGTCAATAGTTAATGACAACTGACAACTGACCCTTACGGGTTCGACCTTCGGGTGACGCTCCTGCGTCGAAGATCGCTCTTGCTAACGGCAGTCCCTCATGGGGGTTCTCCCCCCAAGACCGCACTGGCTCACAACTGACAACTGACAACTAACAATTCACACGAGTTTAATCTATGTTGCCCATTTAGTTAATTTTTACTTTCTACTACTTGTAGTACTCGTTGTAAAACCTCCTGGTAAGCATCTTCTACATTCCCTAAGTCTCGGCGGAAGCGGTCTTTATCCATTACGCGACGGTCTGGGTCTGCTTCTGCTGTGTTCCACAGACGGCAGGTGTCGGGGCTAATTTCATCTGCTAAGAGTATCTGCTGTTGTGAATCCAAACCAAATTCTAGTTTGAAGTCTACTAGAGTAATGCCACACTGTTGCCAAAAGCCACTGAGGAATTTGTTGACTTCCAATGCTAGATTGGTAATTACATCCACTTGTTCCGCAGTAGCCAGCTCGAGCAAAAGTAAGCGATCGCGTGTTAATAGTGGATCTCCCAATTGGTCATTTTTGTAATAAAACTCTACCAAAGGCTGTTGCAAAACTTTACCTAGTGGTAATCCTGTTTGCTGACACAGGCTACCAGCAGCAATGTTCCTCACTACTACTTCTAAAGGCAAAATCTTGACTGACTTCACCCGCATTTGATTTGGGGCTGGACTGTCAATAAAGTGAGTTTTTATACCATAAGCTTCCAATTGTTTAAATAAATGGCTGGAAATGCTACAATTAATTTCTCCTTTGCCGTGAATACTGCCGCGCTTTTGGGCATTAAATGCAGTGGCATCATCTTTAAAGTCAGCTAATAAGACTTCCGGATCGTCCGTTGTATAAAGAATTTTTGCTTTGCCTTCGTATAACTTGGAATGAACAGACATGATGGCAGGTGAAGTTTTGAGCGATGTGCAGCTTTTGTCCTTTCGGGCTTAACCATTTTATCTTTAGTTATCCGAGATTAACCATTAGGCGTCAGTCGTCTAGGCCAAATAGACAGCGACACAAAAATTGCCCTCAATATCTGACTTATGATATAGGACAATTGCTTCTAGCATGTGCTATTATCTGCTGTAAGTGGCAGTTTTATGTATAAAGTAATATTTACTACTTAAAATTAAGTATTATTTCGCTATAGTAGTATATTAAAATTTAGGAGATGTCCTTGATCAGGCCATAGTTAATTAAAATCTCAATTTCACAATTGATGAAATATATTGACAATCGCTGCAAAGAGTCAACTCTCCTAATATTGTCTGTTTTACAGAAATTTTATTTGTCAAGCTTACTGCCAAATCACTCTAAGCTCTATCTTCATGTATCTCAATTCAGAATCAACTAATTCCTGACTAACCTTTGCTAAAGAGGTATTACTGATTTAGTTTCTCCTGATCTGACAAAAGAAAGATGAGGGTAGCTACTAGTTTAGCTTCAGATAAAACAGGAAGCATATTGCAAAAATGGAGAAAAAAATAGTGGACAAAGATGATTTTCTCTATCCTCGTGGCCGTTACTACGGTCAGGTAAAGCCAGAAAACTTGGTTTTTAATGCAAATCTACAAGAATTCGCTCAACGAGTAAGTTACATCTGTAACTTAGAAACAGGAGGAAAACTACCACCAGAGGAAGCCTACGAACAAATAAAAGTTTTGTGGAAGCAGTTAAAAAACACGAAAAAACAACTGAGAATAGGCGAAAACCCTTTTCAAAGCGACTCTGGTAATGCAGAAGAATGAAAAAGTTGTTAACTGATAACTGATGACTGTCAAGAATGAACAATTACGATAGGATATTTTTTGTTTGGAATTGTTTGGAAGTCGTTTAATCAAGAGTCAAGATTTTTTACTACTGACCATTGACCATTGACTACTTGGCAATGATTGTCCAAGCACCATCCCAGGAGTCTGGGGGGTTTGTTTGCTGGTAAGTCTGAGCGCGTTCCAAGTGTATGTTTACGGCTTGATCTGTGGGTCGAATGTTTTTAGCTGCTTCAAAACAAGCGATCACTTGTGCAAAATGACGGGATAAATAAGCAGCACGTCCAATGTGGTTTGGTAATTCCTTCCAAACGAGAACTTAAAGCGATCTTCGACGCAGGAGTGTCACCCCCATTAGCGTAGCGAAGCGCGAGAAGAGCGAGCGTTACCCATTCGCTCGAAGAGCGTTCCCGTTCGCGTAGCGTCTTTGTCAGGAGAAGGGTAGGAGGTTCCCACGAGCCGCGCAAGTGGCGTCGGACTGGCGTTGCTGAGTAGGAACCCAGTTTTTTCAAGGCTTTGAGCAATCAATATTGTCCTAACACATCTGGCTACGGCTATAACACCTTTCGATTAAAGACCAGAAACCAAGTAATATTTTTCCCAGTTTCCAGTCTCCAGTCACCAAAGATAGATTATTCAGGCTGGCTACAGTATTTATTTAGTTCATTTACTAATACATCCGACTCCTTACCAGCAGTTTTAGCTGCGGCTGTTAGTGCTGTATCTATTTCTGTTCTAGCCTTTTGTAGTTTTTCTCTACCAGCTGGCGAAGCTTCGGCTGCTTTCGCTGCACCTAACGCCCTAGCTGCTTTCGCGATCGCTTGACTCAGATTCTCAAAGACCTTGACAAAACGACTTTGCAATTCTTTCATTTTGGGATCTGCCAAATTCAGTTCCTTTAAAGAGCGGGTGACAGCTTCCAAATCTTTAGATAGTTGCATACTCGTTATCACCTGCTGTCCTTTTTTTTGATCAATAAGAGAATTTCCTTCATTCACTACCTGAATTAGTCTTTGACACTGGGAAGCCTTATTTTCACTGCAACCAGCAACTAATAAGACAATACTGAGACTAATAGGAGCAATAATGAGATATTTACACCACACAGAGATTAACACCCTACCATCAGTAAATCCTACCAATATTAACGAATAATTCACCTATTGAGATGTGATCTGCAAAAGAATGGAATATTTAAACTGTCTGGGAGAACAGACTAAACCTGTAATCACCCACAATCTCGTCTATTTCCTCCCTAACTACCCTGACTCAGGTGGGTTTTTGCCTATTTCTGTGGACGCGATCGCTCATAGCTTAGGCTTCTTCACAATTACGACTTTCAGAAGTTTAAGATTTCACTTATAACAATATATTTAGACATTTAGTTGACAAAATAACATATGTAAATTTACTGATGATTTAAAATTTATTTATAGAAAAATAGCTATTTCTTTAAAAGATTTCTGCATATTTACTTATTTATAAGTTGAATTTATAATTATTAAATAATTATAAAAATGGCAGATTTTAAAGACTTATTTAAATCACTGATTTGCTCTTGTTATGAAGAATTATTGAGAGATATTCTGATGGCATTGGGATAACGTTGATTCAAATTCTTCTGAAAACAAAACAGAAAATCATGCCGAAATTAAAGGTTATTTCTAAGCTGATAGCAGCATCTACAATTAGCATTGGCTTTTTATCTATTGCATCTACCGCTCATGCAGTGAATTTAGTCCCTCAGCAAGAAGGAGAAATTAAACTCACAAATCTGACATGTCTGAGTAATACAAGTCCCAAATGTATAGATACCAGTTCGGGTCAATACGGTTACACAGTTACCAGTTTGAATTACGATCCACAATTTTCAGCCAGCCGCTTATTTGTGGATACAAAAAACACCGTCAACAATTACTCGCAATTTGGTATTCAGTTTGTAGCACAGGATGCAGGTACTAATCCTGCTTTAGAAGAGTTTTGGTTGCGTCCAGTAGCCTATACTGCTGCCGTTGAAAAAAAAGACTCGCCTAAATCCAATACTGTTACACAAAAGAATGTTGATGCTCCCGCCGGAGCCAAGATTGGCACAGTAACAGTGACATCGCCTACTCAAACGCAAACGACTACAACTGCTGATGGTAAAAAGATCATCACAGCTATTACTGTTCAAACAACAACAGTAACCAAACAAACTAAGGTTAACGGTGTCACCAAGCTAGTACAAGATATTTCTACTAAAACGACTACTCAAACAACTACAACTACCCCAGGTAAGCCTGTTGAAAATGGACAATTAGAAGTTGGTAAATTCCAATTTGATTTCAAAAATCCGTTGGAGGCACTAAAGCTTAGTTTCTTTGATGTTGAAGACTCAAAACACACAGGAATTTTTAGTTATACCAATAGTGAAGGCAAAACTTTTTCAATTCAGGAATTGCTTGCTGGCAAAGAAGACGGTAATTTGCAATCACTGATTATTAAAGATGTGCAATCCTTTGTAGTTCAACTAGGTAATCCTGGTCAAAAATATGGCTATAACGACAGTCAGTTCGCTAAGACTGGTGATGGTGTGGATTTACAATTAGAAACTGTTCCCGAACCTGGTGATATGGCTGGCTTGGGTGCTTTAGCTATGTTAGGTATAATCAGCAGACGCCAACGCAAAAATAAAACCGCATAAAAGAGATTTTTGAAGCGTTGTATATTTGCTCCACAATTTTGATAGTTTTTGGGATAGGCGAAAGCCTATCCCTTATTTTTTCATGTGTTCAGTCATTAGACTATTTCACTCAACTATTGATACAAATTCTCTCACCCCTGCATCCCTGCTCCCCTGTACCCCTGCTCCTATTTCTGCACATTGGCTCTTTCCCTGATTGAAGCAAGTGGCTAGAATAGGGCTATGTCTGAAAATTCTGCTTCTGTAACTGCAACACGCCCCACGTTCATCTTAGTAGATGGGCACTCCCTGGCCTTTCGTTCTTACTTTGCTTTTGCCAAAGGACGAGATGGTGGACTGCGTACCAAAACGGGGATTCCTACCAGTGTATGTTTTGGCTTCCTCAAGTCGCTGCTGGAGGTGATGGCTACACAACAGCCACAAGCAATGGCGATCGCTTTTGATTTAGGTTTGCCAACTTTTCGCCACGAAGCTGATGATACCTATAAAGCCGATCGCCCCGGAACGCCAGAAGACTTTGTACCAGATTTGGAAAATCTGCACGAGTTGCTTGATGGTTTCAACTTGCCAATTTTCACTGCACCAGGTTACGAGGCAGATGATATTTTAGGGACTTTAGCACAAAAAGCCACTGCCGCTGGGTATAAAGTGAAAATTTTAACGGGCGATCGCGATTTATTTCAATTAATCGACCCAGACAAAGAAATTACTGTTTTAAATTTTAGTCCTGATGCTCTGAAGCGCTCTACAAATAGCATTACTGAATTTAGCACAGAAGAAGTTAAAGAAAAATTAGGCATATTTCCTACACAAATTGTCGATTTTAAAGCCCTTTGTGGCGATAAATCAGATAATATTCCTGGAGTTAGGGGAATTGGGGAAAAAACAGCAGTTCAGCTACTTAATACCTACGGGTCTCTGGAAGAGATTTATGCTGGACTGGATCAAATTAAAGGAGCAACTCAGAAAAAGCTTTCAGAGGGAAGAGATGATGCTGAAAAATCTCGCTACTTGGCAAAAATAGTTGTCGATGTTCCTTTAGAAGTTGATGTTGAAAGTTGTAAATTAAAAGGATTTGACACAAGTACCCTGATACCAATTTTAGAAAAGTTAGAATTCAAAACTTTTTTAGGTAAAGTCAACGAACTTCAGCAACGTTTTGGTGGCAAGCTTGAAGAAGCACCAGAAGTAGAAACAACTGATACAGAAAGTGAATTTGAAGAAGAAGACCCCGATTTTTTCACTTTTGCTGAAACACAAGCCGCACAACAGCAATTTGTTTCCCAAATTCAGCCGCGCATCATTAACACCGAAGCTAAACTGACTGAGTTAGTGAATCTGTTGCAACAATTCACAAACCCAGATAACCCAGTTGCTTGGGACACTGAAACTAGTGATTTAGAACCACGAGATGCTGATTTAGTAGGAATTGGCTGCTGCTGGGGAACGAACCCAGATGAATCAGCTTATATTCCCATGAATCACAAATCTGGGGAGAATTTAAATCAAGACATAGTATTAGAAGCACTACGCCCAATTCTTGAAAGTGCAGATTATCCAAAGACGTTTCAGAATGGTAAATTTGACCGCTTAGTTTTCCGCTGTCAGGGAATTAACTTGGCGGGAGTTGTGTTTGACCCCATGCTAGCAAGTTATGTAATTAATCCCGATACTAGCCATAACTTAAGTGATTTGGCACTACGAAACTTGGGATTAACACTGCAAAATTATGTAGATTTAGTTCCTAAAGGCAAAACCATTGCTGATATAAATATTAATGCTGTAGCAAATTATTGCTGTTTGCAAGTCTATGCAACATTCCAACTTGTGCCGAAATTGCGTGAAGAACTAGGGAAAGTTCCAGCTTTATATAAGTTGTTGATGGAAGTGGAACAGCCGCTAGAAGCAGTTTTAGCAGAGATGGAATACACAGGTGTCCGCATTGATTCGGCTTATCTCAAGGAACTTTCACAGCAGTTAGAAACAGATTTAGCAAAGTGGGAGAATCAAGCAACTGATATAGCTGGAGAAAAATTTAATTTGGGTTCTCCTAAACAATTGAGCCGGATATTATTTGAAGAATTAAAATTAGATACTAGATATTCTCGTAAGATTCAAAGCGGTTACTCTACAGATGCTGCAACTTTGGAAAAATTGCTAGAGGTTGATAAAAGTGGGTTTGTTGAAGCCATTATAGAGTATCGTACTTTATCTAAATTAAAGTCTACTTATGTTGATGCATTGCCAGCCTTGGTACGTCCAGATACTCAGCGAGTGCATACCGATTTCAACCAAACAGCAACATCAACTGGTAGGTTATCTTCTTCCAATCCAAATTTACAAAATATCCCCATTCGGACAGCTTTTAGTCGTCAAATTCGTAAAGCATTTTTGCCAGAACCAGGTTGGTTAATGGTGGCTGCTGATTACTCGCAAATCGAGTTGAGAATTTTAGCTCATTTAAGCCAAGAGCCAGTATTAGTACAAGCATATCAGCAAAATCAAGATATTCATACTGTAACGGCAAAATTAATCTTTGAAAAAGAAGATATTACATCAGATGAAAGAAGGGTAGCTAAAACTATCAATTTTGGTGTAATTTATGGCATGGGTTCTGTGAGATTTTCTCGTTCAACTGGGATAGATAGAGCCATTGCTAACGAGTTTATTAAACGATTTAACGAACGTTATCCGAAAATTTTCGCATATTTGGAAGAGGTAAAAAAACAAGCGATCGCTCAAGGTTATGTAGAAACTATTCTGGGTCGTCGTCGTTATTTTGATTTTACCAATAACAGTTTACGCAAATTAAAAAATAGCAATCCTCAAGACATTGACTTGACTAAATTGAAGAATCTCGGTGCTTATGATGCAGGTTTACTCCGCTCTGCTGCCAATGCACCAATTCAAGGTTCCAGTGCTGATATTATTAAAATTGCAATGGTGAGATTGCATGAGGTTTTGCAAAAATATCAAGCACGTTTGTTATTGCAAGTTCACGATGAATTAGTGTTTGAAGTCCCTCACGATGAGTGGCAAGAATTACAACCACAGATTAAATCTGTGATGGAAGACGCTGTGCAATTGAGTGTACCGTTGGTGGTAGATGTGCGTGCAGGTGAAAACTGGATGGAGACGAAGTGATAGTAATTCCTAATTCCTGATACGATTTCACGAAATACCTGCATACAAGAGGAGCATACATCTGTACGCCCCTACACTGATTCATGTGTTGCAAATATTTTTAAAATTGGTGTCAGTAGGGTTTTTGGGTTTCCCAAAGTGGAAAAATGAATTTCCTAAAGAGGAATGAAAAGGAGTTTGTTGAAATTAAGACGTGCTTGATTTATCCCTAACCATTGAGCAAGTTTTTAGCTGGCTAACACTCTAACCCATTTCTTGACTCGCTTAAAAACCCTATTTATTCAAGCTTTTGGTCGCCAATGCTGTCAGCACCTTCCTGCAAGGTCGTATTCTCTCACGAATGATTTCGGATTGCTATAGTCATGCCTTTGACATAACCTTGCAATACCTCTGTCAATATTCTGTAAGATAATGCAATACTGACAATAATCAAATTATCAAAGCGAGTAAGTCATATTCAGGATTTTTTGGTTTTCCATAATATAAGCCAATGAATCAACTGGTTATTTGCTTCTAAAGAAACAACTAAATAAAGCCCAGGCATTTGAGAAGGAGGAAACTACAAACCAAGCACAATAGAATTGAGTTTGTGAGTTTATTCAGCAAATTATCATGGAAATACGAAATAATCGCTTCAGAACGATTGGTTTTGCTTTAATTCCTCTCGTGTCTTTAGTAATATATTTGGGAACTGTTGTAGTCAGAAAGATCCAAATAAAAGGACTTTGGGATACTGTCGAAGTTGCTCAAGAACAAAAAGACAGTACAGCAAGAATTGAAGCGTTGGAAAAACTGGTTAAGACTGATAACACCTTGAGCAATATTCCATCGAATAATGTCGATTTATCCAGTGTCAATCTTGGAGATGCTGACCTTGAAGATGCCAACCTCAATAGTGCTGATCTCTCTAATAGCAAGCTGGAAAATGCCAATCTTAAAGATGCTGAACTCAAGAGTGCCGACCTGAGTAGTGCCGACCTCTCTGGTACAAACTTTAAGAGTGCCAACCTAACCAGTGCTAACCTAACTAGTGCTAACCTAACCAGTGCAGACCTGACCAGTGCTGACCTTAGCAGTGCTAACCTCAGAAATGCCGACCTTCAAGGTGCTAACCTCAGCAGTACCAACTTCAGCAGTGCTAACCTTCAAGGTGCTAATCTTCAAGGTG
This sequence comes from Amazonocrinis nigriterrae CENA67, assembly GCF_016056305.1. Lineage (GTDB taxonomy): Bacteria > Cyanobacteriota > Cyanobacteriia > Cyanobacteriales > Nostocaceae > Amazonocrinis > Amazonocrinis nigriterrae. The sequence continues at coordinate 29,473 of NZ_JAECZC010000003.1, forward strand.
CTAACCTTCAAGGTGCTAATATCACGAGCGTAAAACTCAGCAGTGCCAACCTCATCAATACCAACCTTCAAGGTGTCAACATCAAAAGTGCCAACCTTCAAGGTGCTAACTTAACTAGTGCCAACCTTGAAGATGCAGACCTCTCTAGTGCAAATCTTCAAGGTGCCAACCTTCAAGGTGCCAACCTTCAAAGTGCTAACCTTCAAGATACCCAAAACCTCAGTCTTCAAAGGCTAAAAGCAGCTAAAAATTGGGATCAAGCCTGCTATAGTCCAGAATTTCGCCAACAGCTAGGCTTACCTCCAGGAAAGCCTAGGCAATGCTAACCTAATTTTTTGTACAGTCGAAGTTGTTTGTGAAGAGGGAAGCTTTCATAGCATTACGAATATCTTTATATTCCCAGGAAATTAACAAATCATTTGCTTCTAGCAAAACAAATAATTGAATTTAAGGTATTTCGGCAGGAGAAAGCTACAAAGCTAGCCGAATCCTGTTTGATTTGTGAGTTTATTTAGCAAAGTATCATGGACATACGAAATAATCGCTTCCAGCCGATTGTTTTTGCTGTGATTTCGTTCGTAGCTTTAGCAATATATGCCGGAACTTTTGTAGAAAAAAAGATCCTAATCAAAGGACTTTGGGATACTGTCGAAGCTGTTCAAGGACAGAAAGACAGTACAGCAAGAATTGAAGCGCTGGAAAAACTGGTTAAGGCTGGCCGTAGTCTGAATAATATTTCATTGAATGATGTCAATCTCTCCAATGCCGAACTCTCCAATGCCAAACTCTCCAGCGCCGACCTTTCCAATGCTGACCTCAATAGTGCCAAGCTCAAACGTGCTAACCTCGATAGTGCCAACCTCAAACGTGCCAAGCTCAAACGTACCGACCTCTCCAATGCCGACCTCTCCAATGCTGACCTTGAGCGTGCAGACTTCAATAGTGCTAACCTTGAACGTGCAGAACTCAACACTGCCAACCTCAAGAGTGCAGGTCTAAATAGTGCCAATCTTGAAGATACAGACCTCTATAGTGCTAATTTTGAAGGTGCCGACCTCGAACGTGCCAACCTCAAGAGTGTTGACCTCGAACGTGGAGGGGGCAAAAGTAGCGAAATCGAAGATAACGATTTATTTCATGTCAACTTTAAAGGTGCTAATCTCAAGAGTGCCAATCTCGAACGTGCAAACATCGAACATGCCAACCTGAAAAATGCCAGGCTTGCCAATGCCAACCTGGAAAATGCCAATCTGGAAAATGCCAATTTGGAAAATGCCAATTTGGAAAATGCCAATTTGGAAAATGCCAATTTGGAAAATGCCAATCTGGAAGGTACTAACTTTGCAGGTACTAACTTTGAAGGTGCCAAGCTTAAGAGTGCTAACTTTAAAAGCGCTCGTAACCTAACTCTTCAAAAATTAAAAGTAGCCGAAAATTGGGATCAAGCCTGCTACGACCCAGAATTTCGCAAACAACTGGGATTACCTTCAGAAATTCCAGACCACTGCTGAGTAACGTTTTTAGGCAGTATTGGTATAACTTGCACAATTGCGATCGCGGCTAATGCGATAAACTGAGAATCCCCACGATTAGCCAGCGATCACACTTTGATATAAAAGTATCATAGCCATTTTTATATTGGGTAAGTCCTAACTTGACTTCGACAAAAATGTGGATAACGGTCACCTTGCTTGAAGATAGAGTGAGGTAAAACAAACACTCATGTCACAGAGGGAAAATTAAATGGACGTAATCCCAGCAATTGATTTACTAGAAGGTCGCTGTGTCAGACTTTATCAAGGAGACTATGAGCGATCGCAAGTTTTTAACGAAAATCCTGTTGATGTTGCTAAACAGTGGGCTGATGAAGGTGCTACTAGATTACACATTGTTGATTTAGATGGTGCAAAAGCTGGTAAAATAGTCAACTTAGCAGCAATTGAAGCGATCGCTCAAGCGGTGTCAGTGCCAATTGAAGTTGGTGGCGGATTGCGCGATCGCGCTAGTGTGCAACAAGTTTTCAATCTAGGTGTACGCTGGGCAATTCTGGGAACCATCGCTGTAGAACAACCCCAGCTAGTACAAACACTCTGCCAAGAATTTCCCGAACAGATTATCATCGGCATTGACGCCCGTAACGGACTAGTAGCAACTCGCGGCTGGTTAGAAACCTCGGAAGTTGCAGCCACACAACTAGCTGTACAAATGCAAGAATTGGGTGCAGCCGCTATTATCTACACTGATATCCATCGTGATGGCACTCTCACAGGCCCTAATTTAGATGCTTTGCGAGAACTTGCTGCTGCCATTTCCATCCCTGTAATTGCTTCTGGGGGAGTTAGTTCTGTCACCGACTTGTTGAGTCTGCTGGCATTAGAACCACAAGGTGTCACTGGTGTGATTGTGGGTCGTGCCTTGTATACTGGCGATATTTCTCTTAAGGAAGCATTACAAGCGATCGGCCCAGGCCGTATTCAAGACATTCCACCAAATTTAGATTTTTCTACTTTTGCTTGACATTAAGCTTTATTTCGACATAAAACTTAATTTTTTAACCGACCACAAGCCGATACTTTTTGACTTGTAATTTCTTCCTTTCCTTTTTTTACAAGAGTTGCGAGGAAAGTAGACAAGCGAAAAGTATTCAGCTACAAGTCGGTTATTTTTTGGATTTCTGGAATAGCAATTTACACTATGGTAGTTATAACTAACAGAGAGTTCACTAACCAATAAGTGCATTTTTATGACTAGCCAACAACCTGGTAACAATGGCAAACCGCGTAAAACTGAATCTGGTGCTATCCGGTTCAAAAGCGACAAAAACATTAACAATGAACAGCAACCCAACAAACCCCAAGGCGAAGGTCTTCAATCTTAAAATTACAAATTACGAATTACGAATTACGAATTACGAATTAAATAATGGGTTACCTCTTTTATAGGGACGTATATATGTTAGCGTCTCTATTTTTGTATGTATTTTTTTTGACGTTTTCTGAAAGCAGTAATATCCTGGTTGTATGTAAACATGTAGCCAATTTACAAATTCAGTTTTATGTCTAGCCAACAACCTAATTCCAACCAACCACCGAAAAAACTAGTCAACGAAACAAACAAAAACAGAAAAAAACCCCTTAATAATGGTAAGCCTAAGAAAACAGACCAATAAATATTTTAGATGAAACTTGATTGTTAGAGACGTAATATGAATTACGTCTCTCTAGTTAATTAACAAAAACTATTTATTTTTCACCTGACTTTTAGCCTGTTCTAAAGCTATTTCTTTAATTGCCTGATACGAATTTACATTTGCAGTACCTTCAATAGCCTTAACAGCTAAATCCTGAACTTGTTTGAGGGCTGATTCTAATTGTTTGGAAAGATTTTGAATCCGAGTTTCTTGGTTGGTAATTGTCTGTTCTAGAGATTGCAACCTTTGTTCGTAAAAACGCTTTTGTCCTTCCACTTCTTTAGCATATAAATCTGCTTTAACTTTCGCTTGGTAATGGGCAATACCTTTACCTTCCTCTGTAGATTTTTTGATAGCCGCTTCTTTATCTTTAGGAAAAGCCTCTACCTTAGCTTTAGATTCTTCAAATTGCTTTTCTCGTTCAGCAATTGCTTTTTCCCGTTCAGACCATTGTTTTTCTGTTTCTTGCTGAAATTCATCTAGTTGTTTAGATAATGTTTTCTGTCTTTGTTGATATTCATCAGCATCTAGTTGACGCTGGAGTTCTAAATTATATTTATACTCTGCTGTATCTCGTTGCCGATTTTTATTGAGATTTTCATCTCGTTCTTTTATCGTCTGTTGATATTCGTCTTGCTCTTTTTGCCAAGCAATCCTTTGTTCTAGTATTTCTTGGGATAATATTTCATAGCTTTGGCTAAACTCTTCTTGATATGCTTTGGAATTATCTTCATAAGCTTTGATCAGAGTATCCAAGGTATTGTCAGCAATTTCTAAGTTATGCAACTGTTTTAATTGCTCAACTTCCTTTTCTACATCTTGTCCAATTTCTTCTAGTTTAGAAGCTCTTGTAGTTAATTGTTCTGATAATTCATTAGCAGCACTGCCAAAACCCAACTGAATCTTTGCCAGACTTTCAATTGTATAATTCATTTTTTGCTGTACAGTTGATGGCTGATTCATAGTTGTAGTTTGCTGTAATTTAGGTTTATCTTTGATTGCAGACTGACTATCTTTCAGTGCTTGGTTAAGTTGAGTTTTGAGCGCGGCTGTTTCTTTTGCTAAATCCTCATATGCTTGCAGAATCTCAACTTTCGTATTTTTCTCGGTTGGTTTTTTAACTGGCACAACAAACCTCTGCTGATTCAAAATTAGTAATAGATCAAAAAACCGAAACTACGGCTATTTAACATTGGAACTACCAAAAGCTCTCATTGCCAAGTCTTGTGCTTGTTTTAATGCCGCTTGTAATTGAGTGGAAATACTTTCAATTTGCTCGGATTGTTTTTTGATTACTTCTTCTAAGGCTTGAGTTTTCAACTCGTAACTTTGTTTACTAGCTTCCCACTCTTTTTCAAATAAATCAGCCTCTATTTTGGCTTTTTGACTAGTTTCTTTAATTGCCTCTTCTCTAGATTTTTTAACAGCTTCTTCCAATTCGCTAGGAAAGGTGGCTATTTTTTGTTGATACTCTGCAAATAGAGTTTGACGTTCTGTAATTACTTTTTCTCGCTGCGTCCAATCTTTCTCTTTTTGCTCAGTACTTTCTTGTATTTCTCTTTCTAACGTGCGTTTTTTGGCCTCGTAAGCATCAGTATTTAGCTTGCGAGTAGTTTCTAATTTATATTGATATTCTTCCTGTTCTTGCCGACGTTCTTTAGCCAATAAATTATTGTATACTTGCAGTGCTTCTTCATACTCTGCTTGCGCCTTCTGCCACTCTTTACGCTGAGTTGTAATTTCTTTTTCTAATGTCTCCCGTTTGCTGGTAATATCTTGTTCTAATGTTTTTAACTTTTCTTGATGTTCTTGAGTTAAAATATCTAAAGTATCTGCAACGATCCTGATTTTTTGCAATTCTTGTAAACGCTGTGTTTGAATCTCTATCGCTCGGTTAAGTTCATCTAACTTGGAGTTCTCTTGAGCTAATTTTTCAGATAGTGAAGTAACAATGCTACCAAATTCCAACTGTAAATCAGCTAAGCCTTTGACAATGTTATCAACAGTATAAGTAGAAGCTGTAGCTAAAATTTCTTGATTTTTTGCCTTTTTTGCTTCTTCTTGTTTAGTTGCGATTTTTGACTCTAGCTTTTTCTTTTCTGTGAGAATTTGTTGAAACGCTTGCATTAATTGTTGTTTGCTGTCTTTGACTGCAACTGTAGTCATACTCCAACTCCCTTGAATTAGCAAAAATTTCTTAGGTAGCAAGCCATACCAAATACTACCCTATGCAGACATCAGGGTAGCCTTTAATCCAGGAATTTAAGCGCAGTGGAAATACTGAATTAAAGCAACATAAGACACTTAGCTACGATGGAATTACCCATAGCAGCGTTCTTATGTCTATTTGGTACAATTTCCTCTTCAGTTTTAGTACTTTTGTACTAAACACTATACTCAAGCTAATCTGCGATTGTCAAGACATAATTGGAGTTATTCCGGCTTGAACGGTGAAAAGACAGCAAAAATAATCTTGGCAAGTTATAACCACCGTGATTTATAATAATATAGTGTATGCTGTCGCATATATTACTTTTTACTAAAGAATTCACGACGGTATAAGTATAGATGCACTGAAATTAGATAATTGTTTCAATGATCTAAATTGATACAAAAAACATACTCCCAAATTTCGTGATATCAATGTACACCAGTGAATCGACTAAGTATTCTGCCAGAGTAGATATTGGAAAAACCAACAATATCTTAGTGGTTGAAGATGAAGAATTAATCCAAGAGATGCTAGCTGTAGCATTAGAAGAGGAAGGTTACGGGGTGGTAACTGCTCCAGATGGGCGGTCTGCTGTAGAATATCTCAAAAGTTTTGAACCCAACTCAGGAGAATTTCCTTTTGACCTAATTATTCTTGACTTAATGCTGCCTCAGATCAATGGGCTGGATATTTGCCGCTTACTACGTCATCAAGGCAACCCTGTACCGATTTTAATGCTTAGTGCTAAAGGTAGTGAAACCGATCGCGTTTTGGGTTTAGAAGTAGGAGCAGATGACTACCTGACCAAACCTTTTAGTATGCGAGAGTTAGTAGCCCGTTGTCGTGCTTTACTGCGTCGCCAGCGCCTAATTACTTTGCCGCAACTACCAGTGTTGAAATACAAAGATGTCACCTTGAATCCCCAAGAGTGTCGCGTGCTGGTTCGCGGTCAAGAAGTGAATCTTTCCCCCAAAGAATTTAGGCTGTTGGAACTGTTTATGAGTTACGCCCGGCGAGTATGGTCACGGGAGCAATTGTTGGATCAGGTGTGGGGGCCTGATTTCGTCGGTGATAGTAAAACTGTAGACGTTCACATTCGCTGGTTACGCGAAAAATTAGAGCTAGACCCCAGCCATCCAGAATATATTGTGACTGTCCGAGGTTTTGGCTATCGATTCGGATAATCTATTGAGATAGTTGTTAGTTTTGATAAATCATAATGCAACTAGCAACTTCAACTCAAATGCTCTTATTGGGATTTATTCTTGGTTTAGCGGTCGGCATTGGGTTTTGGATTTGGCAACAGGTTCAACTTAACCGCTACCTGGGGCGAGTACACAAACCGTTAACTTCCTACTCTTCCAAAGTGGTGCTGCTGCTGATTCCTCGCTTGCGCCAGGAAATAGCAATGGTAAAGCAGCAGCGGCAACATTGGCAGCAATCGTTGCAAACTTACCAAGATGTGCTAGATTTCGCACCAATAGGATATTTGCTCTTAGACGAAGAAAATCAACTACTGTGGTGTAACCAGCAAGCGCGGGAAATCTTGTATTTGGAAAGATGGCAACCAGGACAGGTGCGTTTGTTGTTGGAGTTGGTACGGTCTTATGAACTTGACCGATTAATTGAGCAAACTCGCGATCGCCAAAAACCACAAACAAAAGAGTGGATATTTCATCCTTCTTGTGATAACGCCGCAGAAATGCCGACAATCAAATCCTTGGCTTTACGGGCCTCCAGCTTACCACTGCCAAATGGACAAGTAGGAGTTTTTCTAGAGAATCGCCAACCCCTGTTGGATATGAATGAAGCACGCGATCGCTCTTTTTCTGATTTAGCCCATGAACTGAGAACGCCACTTACTTCCATTAGTCTGGTAGTAGAAACCTTACAAAACCGCTTAGAACCACCGTTAAATCGCTGGGTTGACCGCCTAATGCAAGAAGTGAATCGGCTGATTAACTTAGTGCAAAACTGGTTAGAACTCACCCAAATGGAAGCAAACCCCAGCACTCAGTTGCAAACCGAAGTTATAGAATTGCGATCGCTGATTACATCTGTTTGGGAAACTCTAGAACCTTTGGCACAGCGTCAACATCTGTCTCTTAGCTATTCTGGGCCAGAAAAACTCTGGATTAAAGCAGATCAATCCCGCATTTACCAAGTTTTTCTCAATTTACTGGACAATAGTATTAAATACAGTCTGCCTTGTACAAGTATTCAAATTCAAGCAAAAATCTTACCCACAAAGGATAATCATCGGGGTGATTTTGCTTCCCCAGTTTTAGAAATAAATCTTATTGATTCTGGGATTGGTTTTTCAGAAGCAGATTTACCCCATGTTTTTGAGCGATTTTATCGAGGAGATAAAGCGCGTACCCATTCCTCATTGCCAGATAATTATTCTATGGGGTCAATTGTTGGTAATGGTTTAGGTTTAGCGATCGTCCGGCAAATTCTTCTAGCTCATGGTGGTTCCATCAAAGCCATGAACCATCCAGAAACCGGTGGTGCATGGATGCAAATTCAACTTCCTGAAGTTATGGCAAACTCTTGAGAGCAAGACTATAGTTAAGAATATCTTCACGTTTGAGATTACAAGTGTGAAAGCTGTTCTTTATATACCCAATTCTCCAAGACCTCAGATGGCACGCGCAATTAGGCGCTTAGAACAGGATGTACTACGGATGGGAGCTTTGGTAGAAAAATCATTTCGCCTCAGCCACCAAGCCTTATTTGCCCGTGACTTGACAGCAGCTGAGGAACTTCCCCAATTAGATAAAAAAATTGATCGTTTTTATAGACAAATAGAATCAGACTGTACAGCAATCATGACAATGAAAGCACCTACAGCCCAAGATTTGCGCTGTTTGAGTGCTTTCATGCAACTAGTGCGAGATTTAGAACGCATTGGGGATTATGCTGAGGATTTAGCTGAGATTGCCATTAAACTCTTTCCTTATCCGCCTCATACGTCTTTACCAGAGATTGCTGTCATGTCCCACCATGCCCAAGCAATGCTAGCAACTAGCTTGGTGGCTTTAGCCGATTTGGATGAAGCCGGGGGGCGGAGTATCAAGCATCTAGATGATGCTGTAGATAGTGCTTATGATCGCCTTTATCAGACTTTAGCCCAGCAACGGGATGTCTCAGGCGTAGTTGAACCAATTGTGCTGCTAGCACTGGCGATCCGTTGTCTAGAACGTATGGCAGATCATGCGACTAATATCGGTCAAAGAGTGGCATACATCGTTACTGGTCAACGTTCTTAGTCAATTAGCACTGGAAGATGAGGTATCAGGAATTGGAAATTTACTATTTCCAATCCTCATCTTCACTCTGGCTTAACCTCTAATCAAGAAAACTTATTAATTAACTAAATACTACTTTAGATAGATGTACAAACAGCACACAGCACAGATTTGCTGCTGTTAGTCAGAATAATTGTTTTTTTTAATACTAAAAAAATATAAATTTCTTAGTTAAGTAACATATATTTTACCAAAAGCTTACCTATTCTTAAACTTGCGCGATTAAAGTAACCGAAGTCAACTGAAAAAATACGTTTCTGGCTAACTGGTCTAAAAGCGTATTGACAACTTGTCAGTTGCGATCGCAAGTATACGGATAACTTCCAGCTAATATCGTAAACATTTTTTTGTATCTTTGACTACAAAGCAAGAGAACTGATGACTTAATAAACTCAACTGTTGATATTTTTTGCAGTAATACTATTTACTTGAAGTTTTACAAATTACGTATAAACTTTGAGTGATGAGCATCAGGAAATTGCTAAAAGCCTTTGATTAGCTAGTAAAAACACCATCTGGGATCAAGCTAGTAAAATAACTAACACTCAAGTTTTAATAATGCTTGTTGTTATCAAGTAATAATTTAGGAGGCTGATATACAAATCCGAAAATACACAAGTTTATTACGTATTTGCTACCTCTTTCTTCATCATCAGAATGAATATTATCAAATTTTGTTGACAAAATTTACTTTCACTTAAGCAAAATTGCTATTAAAACTGATTTTTGCATAAGAAATCATCAATATTTTAAGTTACATAACAACTAGGAAAATCAAAAAAATGGTCATTTGGTTAATAATCTAACTGCTCCTATCGATACTTAAAATTACCTTTATTTTTTGAATATTTAATATTTTTGTTTATCAACTAGCTAAATCTGTGAATTAGCAAAGTAAATTTAAGAATTTTCCGATCAATTCTATCACTGTTTAATCTATTAAAATGTCTTCCACAACTTTGATCCCCAATTCTTCTACTACATCAAACAACTCTACCCTTCTTGAAGAGTTACCGCAACAGTTATTTAGCCGCAGGGAAATAATTCCATCACGTATGGATGTACTGTGGCGTATTGATCGTGGGGCAGTCAGGACACTAACCTGGAGTGAAGAAGGAACATTTATTACGCTGGGTTATTGGGGAATAGGAGATTTGATTGGGTATCCCTTAACCAAAGTCCAACCCTATCAAATTGAATGTTTGACAAGTGTAGAGGTGAGCATCATACCAGCTCATATTTGGTATTTACAAACTAGCGCTTTATTATCTCATATTCAACAATCAGAAGAGCTTTTAACTATAGTTAATCGTAAACCAATTTCATTAAGGTTGTGGCAATTTTTGGGGTGGTTAAGTGAAAAATTTGGGCGGAATGTAGAACAGGGTAAACTAATTGAACTAAATTTAACCCATCAAGAAATATCAGAAGTATTAAACACAACTCGCGTAACAGTAACACGGCTATTACAGCAATTTGAAGAACAAGGAGCGCTGTTACGCTACAAACGTCGGATTATTCTACGTTATCCAAATAAATTAGCTAGAAATTAGTCCAAAAAACTAATGATTACTTGTGCTATTTAGTGTAAATTCTGTATAATCATCCGTGAAGTCTTGAGTAAATTTCCTTAAACAAATAAAGTTAAGTAGTTTACCATGACATTGACTAGTTGGTGTGAGTGAAATTAAAACTATGACGAAACCATTCTGGAATGTTCTGAAGGTTAGTCCAATTGTTGTCGCTGCTACATTTTGTGCTGCTAACAGCACTTTAGCCGCGGAAGTAAATGAACAGACAACAAGTGTTGCCCAGCTGTCCCAAGAATCTAACAGCATGGGCCAGGTAACATCAGTTTCTCAATTTTCGGACGTGCAGCCCACAGATTGGGCATTCCAAGCATTGCAGTCCTTAGTTGAGCGCTATGGCTGTATTGCAGGTTACCCCAGTGGCGTCTACCGTGGAAACCGTGCTTTGACTCGTTATGAATTTGCCGCAGGTTTGAACGCCTGTTTAGACAGAGTTAACGAGTTGATTGCTACAGCTACTGCTGATTTGGTAACTAAACAAGACCTAGCTACCTTACAGCGTTTACAAGAAGAATTTTCTGCTGAACTAGCAACCCTGCGCGGTCGTGTAGATTCCTTAGAAGCCCGCACCGCTGAGTTGGAAGCTAATCAATTCTCCACTACGACCAAGTTGGTTGGAGAAGCAATTTTCAACGTATCTGATGTTTTCGGTGATAACAGAGTTGGCGGTGCTGATTTACAAAGCAATACCACTTTCTCCGATCGCGTGCGCTTGAATTTGTTAAGCAGTTTCAATGGTAAAGACCAACTGCAAGTCCGTTTGCAAGCCGGGAATATTGTCTCTAACAGTGGTGTAACTGGCACCAACATGACCCGCTTGGGCTATGATGTGGCTACAACCGATAACAGTGTATCGATTGATAAAGTCAACTACGCTTTCAATTTCAGTGACGCAATCCGTGTCAAAATTGACGCTGCTGGTGGTGAGTTATGGGAAAACGTCAACACCTTTAACCCCGACTTTGCTAGCTCTGGCAAAGGTGCTATCTCTCGTTATGGACGTTTTAGCCCCATCTATCGCCAAGGTCAGGGCGGTGCTGGTATAACGGTCGTCTTCAGTCCTAAAGGCCCTTTGAGTCTCACAGGGGCTTATCTAGCAACCACAGCTAATAACCCCACTGACGGTAATGGTCTTACCGATGGTGCTAGCACAGCCTTTGGACAAATAGCCTTCCAACCCAACAAAGCTTTTAACTTGGGTCTGAGCTACGCCTACACTTATCAAAATAACTCTAGTAATGTAAACCTGTTTAACAGCACAGGTGGCGCTCTGGCGAATCAGCCATTTGGTAGATTGGCTACCACATCCAACAACTATGGTGTGGAAGCAAACTTCCAACCCAACTCGAAAATTACCATTGGTGGTTGGGCTGGTTACACTGTGGCTACAGCTGAAACAGGTGCTAATAGAGGTAAAAATGCAGATATCTTCTATTGGGCTGCCAATCTAGCTTTCAGAGATTTTGGCAAAGAAGGTAATACACTCGGTGTAATTTTTGGTCAGCCACCAAAAGTTACTGAAAGCGAAGTCGATGGTGGAGCAAATGGAAATACCTCCTATCATTTAGAAGGACTCTACAAAATCAAGGTTAGCGATAACCTTCAGGTTACACCTGGCTTGTTAGTGATCTTTAACCCTGAACACGACAACGCTAATGATACCATTTATGTAGGTACTCTACGTACAACCTTCACTTTCTAAAAGTGGTAACCACTTAAGAATAAGTAAAAGCCCGCCTTTGAGCGGGCTTTTGCTTGGAAGAAATAGCTACATAGGATTAAAGTAAGTTCCATAAGTACTGTTTCGACCTCTCCCCCAACCCCTTTCCTACGAGGAGAGGGAAGTAAAACCGTTGTTTTTCCTTACTCCTCCCTCGCTTTTAGGAGAGGCAGAGGTTTGTTAAACTCACATAGAATTACAATCTCGCTGATTATGTAGATCTGATGGGGGACGATCGCTACTCCACGCCCACCAAACAGAATCACAATGGCAATAATAGAACTCTTGCCATTTGCGACGATGCTCTTCTGTCATCACAGGCGATCGCCGATTGATCCAAACTTGCACAGCTTCTAAGCTAGTTGAGCGACACTTTGGACAGCAAAATTCATAAGCGTGAACTGCCTTGTTTGTCCATTCAGGTGGTATCGGGGCAAAAGCGTCCATGTATTTAAATAAAAGTGTAAACTTAATGCTTAACCAAAACTTTCAGGCTTTGAGTTTGGCGACGAAATGACACCATAAAATCCCGCCACACTGTCAAATTGTTTAACTAATTATTTGCTAACTTTGTCTGTTCTAGCCACAAATCTTAATTTACAGAGGTTTTCCTCAATAGAAAAGCCATCTTTAGAGAATGTGACAAAGTTTAATAAAAGTTTTCTCAATTAAACAATAGCAAAAATAGCAAATTTATAAATATGCAAAAAACACCTCTGGAACTAATCTGAATTCCCCAGATTTAAAGCGAGAAATATCTACCCACAAAGCTTTATGATGATGAGTACCAGACTCAGAAAACATTAAGCTGTCCAATTGATAAAACTTTGGTTCAGCAAAGTCACATTGATAAAGTTGAATAATTTCATGTCCTTGCCGACCGTTGAATGTGAACAAATTTTCTATACAACCCAAATAGCGAATATTCGTTAATTCAGCCTGAATCTCTTCTTGAAATTCTCTTTTTAAAGCGTCCTGGCTGGTTTCGCCAAAGTCAACCCCACCACCCAAAGCGCGATAAAATTTATCTTGCTTTACTGAGTCGTAACCTTCAGAAACAAAAATGCGATCGCCATCTCGAATCAGCCCCAAGGCTAATACCCGAATTTCGCCTGGTTTGCTCATTGTTGAAACTAATTATCGTAAATAGAGTAAGAACGATTGTCACTATCTTCTACAGGCCAATCTTCATTTTCGCCGCCAATGTACAATTCTTCAATAGTGACGTATTCTTCACTTAACTGTGTGAGGGCGTTGATTAAAACATCAATAGCGATCGCATCACTAGTTCCCAAATCAAACCAACAACGTGCCCACTGACCCTCATATTCAAACTCACCCATGTTATGCATCAAAGCTAGCAAGCTTTTATCATATCCTTGTGAGTCATAATTCATGTAGCTAATATCAAGTCCTGTTTCCTGTACTTGCAGGTTTTCAGCATTAAATGCCCCCAACTTGCCCAAATAAAACCAGGAACTAAAAACTTCTTCAACATATTGCCTTTCACGTCCAGAAGGAATTGTACTGAACTTCAGCCAAAACCATACATCAAAAGGATTGAACTCACGAAACTGAATGTGCATTGTGTCAAAAATTAAGGTGTGTACTGCTTAAAACTAATTTTAAAGGAATTGGGAATGGGGAATTGGGAATGGGGCATAGGGCATAGGGCATTGTTATTAGTTATTTCTCCCTCATCTCCCTCATCTCCCTCATTTCCCCCATCTCCCTCATCTCCCTCATCTTTCCCTACTATCTACTCACTTCAGCAAGGCCTTTAACGGCGCCGCCGCGTTCATTCTGAATTTGTTTCACCAAACTAGCTGGAAGTTGGGATTTTTTAGTCAAGGCTTTGTCAAAATTAGCGATCGCTTCCTGAATTAATGCCTGACTTTTTTCTTTTTGCCCCTGTTCTCTCAGAATCTGGGCTTTGAGATAATAAAGTTCTGGGTTTTCGGATGTCCCTTTTAAAGCACGGTTGGCATACTCTAAAGCCTGAGAGTACTGTTTTAAATCTCGATAGGCAAGGGCAATACCCCGATCCACTAAATATCTAGGGCCACCATTTGTCTCTAAACGTTTAATGGCCTCATCGGGATCAGCAAAAGGCAGATTCACAGCCAGCATCAAATCCATATAGCCCCGGAGTAAATTCAATTCTGGATCGTTGGCAGAAATCGCTTCTGCTTTGTCTAAATATTCATAGACTTGCCTTAGCCGACCTAGGACTGTTGGTACACTGCCTGTACCTTCACGAGTGTAAATTACTGCTCCCTCAAAAAAATGGCCAACAGCAGTGTATATATTACCGCGCAATTCGTCAGTAGCAATTAACTTTTGTCCAGTTTCTAGAGTTTTCTTGCTGTAAGTGTCTAGCCCAACCATATCTTTTTTCATGTATGCCAAGGATGCCCTCATAGCATACGCTAAAGGTTCATTTGGCTCACTGGATAAGGCTTCTTTGAGGTAACGCTCTGCTGCTGGATAATTACCTTGTTGAAAAATTGCTTTGAAAGCTGCTTCTGTTTTGTCACCAATTTGATGAGGTTCCCTACCCGGAAACGGATCGCCAGCTAGAGATGGACTCGTCCACAGATTGAGTGCGATCGCAGCTGCAAAAGTTGCCTGAACAACTTTGGTTAACCTAGAAAACACTATTAGTTGAGTATTAGATAACCGTTTAGCCATTTTTACTCTCAGAATAATTGCGGTTGTAATAGTTGTATATGTTACTTAGAATGCAAAAATCGTTAAGCTTAACAGGCGTTGATGATAGCCAAAATATTGTATACAGATTGACTTCAGTAATTTTTTCAGGTTCCCATAATTGTTGTAGCCATTGTTAAATCGTAGTCTGTCACAATGGAAGGAGAAGGATAGTTCTTACTGCTAGATTAAGGTTTTAACGCAGGTAATGCGCTGTAAATCTTTCAGAATTTTCCAGTCGCTCTCAGTGTAGTTAATACTAGTTAATTCAGTTAATCGCCAACTTTTTGGTAATCTTAACAAATGCTCTATCTCAGAAATCTAATTTATCATCCAACAGCCTGCCCAACAGCAATTCTCAAAACTCTTAATTTGGAACTAGCACCCCAGAAACTCGGTTTAATAATTGGCCCTAGTGGTTCCGGCAAAAGTACATTACTAGAAATTTTATCAGGACTAGCTGAACCAACCGCTGGTGCAGTCTTCTGGCGAGAACAAGAACTCATAGCCGAACAGCTACAACAATTGGCTGGGTTGGTGTTTCAGTTTCCAGAGCGACATTTTTGTGGAGGTACGATTTTAGAAGAATTGCGTTTAGGACATCCTGAGTTAGGGTCAGAACGAGTCAGGCAGGCACTCACTGAGGTAGGGTTAGAGCATTTATCTCTCTTGGCAGCACCCTATGCTTTAAGTGGAGGTCAGCAGCGGCGTTTAGCTTTAGCAGTACAATTGATCCGCCAGCCAAATTTATTATTATTAGATGAACCGACAGCCGGGTTAGATTGGTCAATGCGTCGGCAACTAGTCAATTTATTGGCAAAACTGAAACAAGATTGGACACTGTTAGTAGTAACACATGACGCTGGGGATTTATTAGCGATCGCAGATAGTTGTTGGACACTCAACCACGGTGAACTAAAATCAATCGATCCCGCAGAACTGGGAGCTAAAGTCAAAGAACCGCAACCTGCTGTGTAAGGGAGTAGGGGAGATGGGGAGATGAGGGAGAAATAACTCCTGACAAATGACAACTGACAACTGACAACTGACAAATGACAAATTCCACCACTCCCTTACTGCCAGAGATGGCACAAACCTGGCAGCAAACTCTCAATTGGCAACCAACTAGCCAACAGCAAGCACAATTTCAGCAACTTTACGAATTAATCCTAGAGGGTAATCGTCAGTTAAATTTAACTCGTATCACTGAGCCTCACGAATTTTGGGAAAAACATCTTTGGGATTCTCTACGAGGAATTGCACCACAGGGGCAATTTATCCAGTCTCTCCAAGAGGGTGCATCTGTGATTGATATTGGCACAGGTGCAGGATTTCCAGGCGTTCCAGTAGGAATTGCTGCACCTAATTGCAAAATTACTCTGATGGATTCAACTAGGAAAAAAATTGTTTTTCTCGACAAAATATTAAGTGAACTTGCCCTGATTGATGCCAAAACTATTGTTGGGAGAGCTGAAGAAATAGCACAGCAATCTCAGTACCGACAAACCTACGACCTCGCTCTCATCCGTGCTGTCGGCCCGGCTTCTGTCTGTGCAGAATATGCCCTTCCATTTGTTAAACAAGGTGGTTTAGCTGTAATTTACCGTGGTAATTGGACAGAAGAGGAAACAACAGCTTTGCAAAATGCTGTCAATCAGCTAGGTGGTGTCATTGAATCAATCGAAAGATTCATCACTCCCATAAGTACAAGCATCCGTCACTGTTTGTACCTGCGTAAAGTAGCTACCACACCAGCAAAGTTTCCCCGTGCTGCTGGGATACCCACTCAAAAGCCACTGTGACGAAAAGGGGAATTGGGAATTGAGAATTGGGAATTGGGAATTGGGAATTGGGAATTGTTATTATTTATTTCTCCCCTGCTCCCCTGCTCCCCATCTCCCTCATCTTCCTCATCCCCCTCATCTCCCTCATCCCCCTAATAATCGCGCCTAAACAAACCAAAAAAGGGAGCAAGAATCATGCCAAAAACAAAACCGCCGATGTGCGCCCAGTAGGCTACTCCGCCTGATTCCACACTCATATTGGCAGCTGCTTGCAGGCTAGCTAGACCAGAGATGACATTCTGTATAAAGAAAATCCCGATTAATACTAGCGCTGGAACGCTGATTGTAGTTACGAAAAAACCCAAGAAAATTAGGGTTGCGATTCTAGCTTGAGGGAAGCGAATAATATACGCACCCAAAACTCCAGAAATCGCACCACTTGCACCCAAAGAAGGAATTTCCGAATACATGCCAATAAGCCATTGGCACATGGCAGCTAAAGCACCACAAGCTAAATAAAAAATTAAATATTTGAAATGTCCCAATCGGTCTTCTACATTGTTGCCAAAGACCCAAAGAAATAACATATTCGATATTAAGTGCCACCAACCACCGTGTAAAAATTGCGATGTGAATAACGTTGTCCACTCATAGGCAAAGTTGGTGGTTAACTGTTGTGGTATTACCGCGTAAAGCTGGAAAAACTGCTCTAACTGTCTATTAGACAGGCTCAATTCATGAAGAAAAACGAGAACATTCATTCCAATCAAACCGTAAGTGAAATACGGGGTGATTCGCGTTTGGTTTTCGTCGTAAAGGGGAAACACTGGTGTTTTTGCTAATTATTCATCATTATCTGCAATATAGCTTGTATGGCTGGCAGTCATTAAATTTTAGGTAAATTCATCTGTGAAATCACCAGCCATCAAAAAAGCTCCCGTGATACCCCAAAGAATTATTGATACCAAGATTCTTTCTGGGATTTATCGCTAAATAAACCTAATATCGGCCCCAAAATCGCTCCAAATATAAACCCGCCTGCATGTGCCCAATAGGCAATTCCACCGCTTTCCATACCGATGTTGGTGGGTGTCTCTAGACTAGCAATTCCATAAAAAGCTTGTTGGAGAAACCAAAATCCTAAAAAGAAATATGCAGGAACGCGGAAAGTAGGGAAGAAGAATCCCAATGGCACTACACCGAGAATTTCGGCTTGGGGAAAGCGAAGAATGTATGCTCCCATAACACCAGCGATCGCACCACTCGCTCCCAATGAAGGAATGTTAGAATTTTGGGCAAAGTACCACTGTGTCAAGGAAGCTAAGATACCACAACTTAAGTAAAAAAGCAAATATTTGGCATGACCTAACTTATCTTCAACGTTGTTGCCAAAAATCCACAGAAACAACATGTTACCAGCTAAGTGCAAAAAACCGCCGTGGAGAAATTGGGAGGTAATCAAGGTTGCCCACTCTGGTACTGGTTGATGAACAGAGACACCAGCAAAGCTTAAGCTGAGTTCTCGCGGCACTACAGCCGCAAGATGTAAAAAGCCATTTAATGCTTGGGGAGGCAGACTTGCTTCATAAAGAAAAGCGAGGACATTAGCAGCAATCAGCCCATAAGTTACATAAGGCGTGATTGTGGTAGGATTATCATCTCTAATTGGAACCACGGGCGTTTTTCCTAATTTTTCAGACCTAGCCCTAGAATACTGAATGGCAGAAGTATTTTCTTCTACCTCGTGGATAGATTTGGGTTCAGTCGAATGGTACTAACGGTGTGCGATCGCTTCATCAGGTTTTGCTAGAAAAAGCAACAATTTTCTCACTTTAAGCAAAGTTTCTTGTGTACAGCCAAGCTGAACTAAAATATAGTCAATCTCTCAAAATCGAATAAACATACTATATTTAATGGCGTAAAAATCCTTATTTTAGTGATTTTGCATGATTTTGCATCTAGAAAAGGTGATGGAACACCACGCCGAATTACTCTACTTACACCTGAGTGAACCGAAGTTATACGAGTATTTAGAAGGTGAAATTCCAACTATTTCGCAGCTAAAGCATCAGTTCAAGTTTGCTGCGCTGGAAAAATCACCAGATAACGACACTATGACCTGGCTAAAGTGGGTGGCGATGCTTCCACAACACCAGTATGTTGGAGTTGTCGAGATTGGTATTTTTGAAGATGCATATGCAGAAATCGGTTTTATGACATTTGTGGACTTCCAGAACCAGGGGTTAGCTTCTGTCTACTGTTCGCTAGCGATCGCCCAGGCGCGAAACCGTTTCGACTTTCCCGCGCTATATGCTTCGGTGAACGAGCATAATCAAGCTTCTCGTAAAGTGATTGAAAAGCTTGGTTTTACTTTACATACTATTAATAAAGATGCAGAGTTGATTAAAGGCAAACTTTCTGATGAACTCATCTATCGTTTATCCTTTTGATTTTAAATTGTGAAAACTGGTGCTTTACTTTTACTGACTTAATTACAGCAATATTCACAATGCAAGGTCTACTTTCTTGGCAAAGTTGAAATTTAGCAAAATAGTCTAGTGCAGGCTGCTTTGGCGCAGGTCAAGCAGTGAAATAAATGCATTAACAGGACTTACGCAAAGGTCACGGAAAAACGAACCACAGAGACACAGAGGACACGGAGGAATGAGAGTTTGAGAGATTTTTTGCGTAAGTCCTAATTAAAAACCAAAAGCTAAAAATCCGCCATCGACTGTAATACATTGCCCAGTTATAAAGGATGCGGCAGGCATACAAAGAAATGCTACTATACCCGCTACTTCTTCTGGTTGACCAACCCGTCCCATAGGTGTTTGTGATAAAACTAATTTGAGAAAATCTTGGTTATCAAGTACAGATTCCGTTAGAGGCGTGCGAATAGCCCAAGGTGCAACAGTATTTACTCTAATACGATCTGATGCCCATTCAACTGATAGCGATCGCGTCAGTTGATTGATGGCGGCTTTAGTCATACCATAAGGTGCGCCAGTACGGTTTGATACCAAACCTGCTACAGAACTAATATTCACAATACTGCTGTTTTCCCCAAATTGCAGGAGAGGGTAAAACAAACGGCACATCTCGAAAATCGAGGTTTGGTTTGTCTGTATGAGAAATTCATACTCAGCTTCCGTATATTCTACTACTTTTTTGCTGATATTGGTTCCTACATTATTGACCAAGATATCTAGTTTTTCCCAAGTTTTGCTAACTTGCTTAAAGATAAATTGGCGACCATCAGGTGTTGCAACATCTGCGGTAATTCCATAAGCAGGTAATCCTGCTTTTTGCCAGGTAGTTAGTTGTTGGTCAATATCATGAGAATTCCGTGCCACAATAGTGACTTCTGCACCAAGAGATAAGAACTCATTGGCAACAGTTAGTCCAATGCCTTTGGTAGCGCCTGTCACCAGTGCTTTCTTTCCTGTCAGTGTCCAGCGATCGCTCATTTGTAATTCTGCCTGAAACCTTATTTATGGCAACGTGGCTTATCTTACTACTATGCAGAAAGATTTGCTGAAGGCGCTCAACAGTTTGAGATAGATTTGACAGTGAACGCGCAAGATGTGGAAGAGACAGTATGGCGATATCTCTGCATGGCGCGTTTGGTGGGTGTTAAAGAAGCACGTAATTTCTTATTAACTGTCAAAAATGACCCTCGACGCATTATGCAGACTGTCTATAATTTATATGCCGGAAATTGTACACCAGATGATGTTGTAGGTGTTGGTAAATTAGAAGGCGATCGCGGTAATTTTTACAGCCATCTTTACCTAGGATTATATTACGAAGCTGAGAATAATCTTGATTTAGCTCAAGAATATATAGTTAAGGCTGCTGATAATTATAAAATTGATGATTATATGTGGTATCTGGCACAGGTACACAAAAAGTTGCGACGATGGGTATAGGCGAGTAGATGATGATTTAAAGAATGCTCATAAACTTAATTTCTAGCAGCTAAAACCCTTATAAACACAGCTTTTGGGTGAGTCAATCAATTCTGTTTCTTACTACATTTTCTTAAAACCGCTCAAATCCATAGTTAATTTCATCATTATTACTTGATAGGCATTGATTAACACTTATGTAAGCATCATCACCTTCTAGTTGCGATCGCGGCTTAATTTCAATGCCCCCTTTGCTAGTAAAGTTTTGGTATTGTCAGTTAGCTTGAGTCTGGATGCTAACTTCATAGACAGTAATATTTTTGACACAGATTATATCATCTATATCAATTAACAAACACTTCAAATGGTACACAAGCATGTACCAAAGGTAACAGCGGCCCTAATAGTTCTTGCCCATTCACAGCTAAATCGCTGTGACACAAATAAACTTTATCAGAAACACGAGAGAGCAAATCTGCCAAAATCCTTCGCAGTCTTTCGGACTCTGCCATTTTTTCATCTTCTGCTGTCCAAGGTTCTCCCAACCTATCTTGCAAGAAAAACGGCGCACCGAATAAAGTAGCTGCACCGCCTTTTGCCCACAAAGGGGAACCAGCATCCAGCCAAAAATGCCAGCGGTGAAATCTTCTACTAGAACGGTATTGAAAGATAGTCGCTAAGGTGACAGCCTTTCTGGCTGGGCCAATGGGACGCAAGGGATAGGGGTTAGCGGTGATGGTACCACGCCGCAGTAGTTGAATGAATTCGGCAATGGTAGTGCTGAGTGCTGAGTGCTGAGGAGCCACTGCGTTGCGGAGGTTCCCTCCGTTGTAGCATGTGGCGTTGCTGAGTCCTGAGTGCTGAGTAACAAGCTCCCCTGCTCCTCCATTGGGTATTTGTCTAAGTCTAGTGTCTATTTCCCAATAGTGTTGGGCGGTTTCTAGTAATTCTCGTAGTGCTGCTAGTTGGTCATAGGGGAGATTGCTACCATTCCACAAAAACTGCTGAATTGCTCTATCTAATAGGGAAATAGGGCTGGGAATCAGTCGCAGTTCTTGTTGCGATCGCTGTTTCTCTAACCAGTCTAATATCTGACTATAGGCATTACTAGCTGCATAGCCGATTCTATCCCAGCGCTCGAAGGTTGTGACTGGCAGCAAGTTGGGGCGGTCAGGATGGGGTACAAAGCAGTAATCTGCGATTAATCCAGCGCGTACTGGGTCGATGTCGGTGCTGAATGCTGAAGAAGTACTCAGTTCTGTTGAGTTTTCTGGTGGTTGTTGTTTTCTACTTAATACTACAAGCATCTCTGCTACGGCATCCCGGTCTACTAGGCGACCTAATCCGGGATACACTAGAGCCAGCATGGTGAGTAATGCTCGGATGACAGGTGAACTAATTAGCGGGCGTTGGTCGTTAAGCGACTCTACCAGGATGTTTTGCTTGTTGAGAATTTCTATTATGGTATAACGAGCGATCGCATCTAAACCTGGTGCAATAATTGCTACTTGGTCTGCTTGTACTTGCCCTGATTTTATGGCATTAACGATCACTTCTGCTGTTTGCCGCAACAATTGGGCGCGGGAAGTGGTTTGAATCGACTGCACTGTATCCGGTAAAGTTGACAGTACCATCGATTCTGTAACTAACTCCGCCATTGGTGTAGCAAGTCTATCTGCTAAAGATTTTACGGGTGGCTCGGTCAAGCTTTCTACACGACAACGCCCTGCTAACCCTTCTAGGTAGTTGGGGTCTGCTCCCAATCCCAGACGCACTGCACCATCAGGATTATAGCTAAATGCCCCGACTGCACCTTGATCCAAGAGAAAATCGAATAAATGACGCGCTACCCCAGGATATTCATCTACATCATCCGCTAGCACTGCCTGGTAACGTTGAATCAGGCGTTGTTGGTAATTGCGATCGCTCAATAAGTGCCGGGTGTAGAGTTCGGTAATAATCCCATAAGTTAGTAATCCTCTCTCTAAACACCAGTTACGCCAATCTATTAGCAAAGACGCTAGAAATTCTGGCTCTAAATTTAAGGTATTTTCTTGTAAGCTTCTTTGCAAAATCTTAGCAATATCTTCACAATGTGTGCCACTGTAAGCTGCTAATTGTAATATATCCAAAATGCGCCGCACTAAGCGATACTCATTTACTCCAGCACGACGTAAGGTTTCTTCATTTAATTGAGAACGCCAGAGTTTTGTTGCTAATTCTTGCTCTGTTTCCGGGCGTAACCTAACCGGAAATTGCGCTTTCAGATTTAACGACTGAATTAATAAAGGCCAAAATAAAATAACTTCATCTTGAAAAAAACCTAGAATAGTTTTAGCACGAACAGGATATTTCCCTAAAGTAGCTGTGACGATTTTATCGCCTAATTCTCGGCGATTTTCATCATTGGCAGCCAGCACTAAAACTCCTGGCTCTATTTTTTGAAGATACAAAGATTTTCTGAGGGTAGTACCTTCTTTCTTGACACCCTTTTTAGTATAAAATAATTCTGGCTCATGATTGTCATTTTGTAACCATTGACAAAAATGCTCTAATAAGCGAGTGGTCTTACCACTGCGGCTACTGCCCACAATCCAAACAGAATAAGAAAGCACAAACCAACTCCTAGTAAATCTGTTAGTATACATTGTGCGTTAACTTAGGGTTAAGAATCACCAAAAATTGCTGGATGATTGCCTACAATGAAAAATTCTGTTTTTAGCCAAAAAATATACTCTTTTTTGCTATCTGCTTACCGATGGTATTTACAAACTCCAGAACGTTCTCTGGAAGAAGCTTACAAGGCTGCATTACAGATTAAAGCAATAGAGGATGAGCATTTTAATGGCCAGAAAATAGACTACCAATCAACTATCCACAGCAATAGTGTGATGGATTATTTTGAGTCAGACTTAAAAAAGCAATTGAAAATTGCTCGGATGCGACTGACAGAGTTTAAAGCTAGTCGCTGGTTCTCCAACGAGTCTCACCAAAAAGCAGCCCATAAAACGGGTATAGAATATCCCAGTACTTCCTTAATTTTAGAAAAATTAAGATTCATTGATGAAGTCATATCAAAATACACCCACTTTGCTACAGAAACTACTTCTCCCCCGATAGTAGATAAACCGATAGTCGATAAACCGATAGTAGATAAACCGCAAATTGTACAAGTTGATCGAGCAGTCGCTCAACCATTACAGCCTAAGTTACCAAATCCAAATAAAGAAATAAATCCAAAAAAGTTTCGGAAAGTCGATACCACAGGAATATTGCCTCGGTCGATTTTAAATACAATTAGCCGTTTGCAAATTGAATTAGACCCAAATTCTGAAGAAGACGTTGTTAAAAATTTCCGTCAAGCTCAACGAAGAACAATAATATCCATTAGATTTATTTTACTACTAATTATAGTACCTTTATTAACTCATCAGATAGCTAAAACATTAGTGGTAGGGCCACTGGTTCAGCATTTTAGAGGCTCGGAAACAGAAGAAGTTTTCCTCAATGAGGAAATGGAAGAAGAAGCGCTGCAAAAACTACAAAGGTTTGAAGAAGAAATTAAATTTGAAAGTTTTATTACCAATGCACCGCCACTATATCCAGAAGAGTTAGAAAATAAGTTAAAAGAAAAAGCTAGTGAAATAGCTGAAGAATTTCGTGTTGAAAGTGCCAATGCAATTAAAAATGTTTTTGCAGATATTTTCGCTGTTGGTGCTTTTATCTGGTTATTAGTTACCAGCAAGTCTTCTATCATGGTATTGAAGGATTTCATTGATCATGTTGTCTATGGTCTAAGTGACAGTGCTAAGGCATTTATTATCATTTTGTTTACTGATATCTTTGTAGGATTCCACTCTCCACATGGCTGGGAAGTAATTCTAGAAGGAATATCACATCACTGGGGCTTACCAGCAAATCGAGATTTTATCTTCTTATTTATTGCTACATTCCCAGTGATTTTAGATACTATTTTTAAATATTGGATATTCCGTTACTTAAACCGCATATCGCCTTCCGCAGTTGCTACCTACCGTAACATGAATGAATAGGGGATTGGGGAATAGGGAATGGGGAATGGGAACTAATGACAACTGACAACTGACAAATGATAAATGACAAATGACAACTAACAACTAACAACTGACAACTGACAACTGACTAATAACCAATTTTTAGATGAGAAAGCAACTAGCAGCCATTGGCATTAGCTTACCTGTAATTCTGTTGATTTTTCTGGCACGTATGCAAGCTGTAGCGCATCGAGAAGTTAGTCTAGCAGAATGTCGGGTGAATAAGTGGGATATTCCAGTGTCGTTGCAAACCCAACCACAAAATATATCTACTAAAAATCAACAACTACCAAAACTACCGATATTTATCCAAAGATCAGCAGTTACTTGTTGTCAGGATGATACTTCTTGTTTGGATGAGGTTCTTGATCAGGAAGAAAATAATCAATTACCGAATAAAAAAGCATTGGTGACAGCTATCGATCGCAGTCTACAATATCTGCAAACCCCTAATGCGATCGCTGCTTACCAAAAATATCAGGTAGCTGGAATTACACGCGATCGCGTTTTGAATAGTTTAACAAGATTCCGCGAACTCTTACTCAAAACCAATTCTGCAACAGAATTACACAAAGCCATAGAACGAGAGTTTGTTTTTTACCAGTCAGTCGGTAAAGACAACAAAGGTTCAGTTTTATTTACTGCTTACTACGAACCACTTTATTTTGCCAGTCGCGTTCCTACAAAAGAGTTTCGTTATCCTGTTTATCGATTACCGCATGATTTAGATTCTTGGCAAGAGCCTCATCCCACACGCTTAGAATTAGAAGGAGCAGATGGTCTACAAGCAGCAAAAGGCAAGCTTAAAGGATTAGAGTTATTTTGGTTTCGCGATCGCCTGGAACCATATTTAGCTCAAATTGAAGGTTCAGCCCGACTGCAACTAACAGATGGCACTCAGACAACAATAGGTTATGCCGGTAATACTGCTTATCACTACAAAAGTATTGGGCGAGAACTCGCCAACGATGGCAAACTACCGCTAGAAGGCATGACTATGCCCATTATTCTCGACTATTTTAACAAAAATCCCCAACAATTAAACATTTATATTCCCCGCGACCCCAGCTTTGTGTTTTTTCAAGAAAACAAAGGTGCGCCAGCGCAAGGTTCCATTAACGTACCAGTCACAGCAGAACGTTCCATAGCCACAGATAAATCCCTCATGCCTCCTGGTGCTTTAGCTTTAATTCGTACCGCCATTCCCTTTGCAGATGCTAACGGCAAAATGGAACATCGCATTGTCAGTCGCTACGTTCTTGACCAAGATACCGGAGGTGCAATTAAAGGTGCAGGGAGAGTAGATTATTTTTTAGGTACTGGGAAATTAGCAGGCGATCGCGCTGGTGTCACAGTTAGTAATGGACATCTGTATTATCTGTTGCTGAAGCCAAAGGGGAGCAGGGGTGCAGAGGTGCAGGGGGGATGAGGGGGATGAGGGAGATGATTCTTCAACTCTTAACTCCTAACTCCTAACTCCTAACTCCTAACTTCTAACTCCTAACTCCTAACTCCTGACAACTGACTTCTAAAAACTTTGTTCTAAACGTTGGAAGTCTCGCTGTACTTCAAGCCACAAAGCTTTGTTGTTAGGGTCTGTTTTTAGGGCTTTTTTAAGATAAATTCTGGCTTTGAGTAGTTGATTTTCACTAATTAGCGCCCTTCCCCAAATTTGATATGCGACTGCTTGCCATTGGCGTACTTCCGCGTCTTTTGGTAAACGTTCTGCTAAAGCTTCCGCCAGTGCGATCGCTTGGGGAAATCGTTTTTCTTTTAAAAATCGTTGCAGTTGTTCATAAGTCTTCCACTTTAGCCGCTGTTCTATTTCCAAAATATTAGGCGGCTTTGGTGTCGGTGGCTTTTCGGTTGTCACCGTAGTTTTGGGTGCTTTTTGTTGGCGGGTAGCCTTTGTTGCTTTACCGTCACCCCCAGATGCAGAGGATTTGCTTGTTCCTTGGGTTGTCTCCTCTGGCGGTACAACTGTCAAAAGTAATCTGTAAGCCTCTGTCAAGGCAATAAATTTATCTTTAGCTTTTGCATCATCTGGGTTAATATCGGGATGATATTGTTGGGCCAAGCGTCTATAAGACGCTTTAATGTCGCCAAAAGAAGCTCCTGACCTTAAACCCAATAAACGGTAGCAATCTCCAAGATCCATTTTGATCTCTTAGCTTTCAAATATTTAGCTATCAGCTATCAGCTTTTAGCTTGAGGTTTTAATAATAAAGACTAATCTACTAATTTATAGTTCAAATTTGACAGTTTTTCTAGGGAATGGGGAATGGGGAATTGGGAATTGGGAATTGGGAATTGGGAATTGGGGATTGGGAATGGGAATGGGGAATTGGGAATGGGGCATGGTAAATGTTCTCCCTCATCTCCCTCATCTCCCTCATCCCCACGGCAGTTGCTCCACTTGGGGAGACCCCAAGACCGCACTGCCTCCTCATCTCCCTCACCCCCCCTACTCCCTACTCCCTACTCCCCACTCCCCACTCTTACGGGCGTTCCTCAATTACACGGTCAATTAAACCGTATTCCTTCGCCTCTTGGGCAGACATGAAAAAGTCGCGATCCATATCTTTTTCAATCTTGGCCACAGTTTGTCCCGTGTTGTGAGCATAAATTTCATTGAGCTGGTTACGAATCCTTAGAATCTCTCTAGCTTCAATTTCAATATCGGTTGCTTGTCCACGGGTGCCGCCAGAAGGCTGGTGAATCATGATCCGAGAATGGGGCAATGCCATGCGTTTGCCTTTGGTACCAGCCGACAATAGGAAAGACCCCATTGAAGCTGCTAAACCTACACAAATGGTTACAACATCTGACTTAATATGTTGCATGGTGTCATAAATCGCCAAGCCAGATGTCACCATACCACCAGGCGAATTGATGTATAAATAAATATCTTTGCCTGGATCGTCAGAATCCAAATACAGCATTACAGCAATGATTTGGTTGGCAATTTCATCATCAATATCTCGCCCTAGGAAAATAATTCGTTCGCGGTAAAGGCGATCGTAGATGCTAATCCAATCTGTATATTGTCCTCCGGGCATCCGGTAAGGAACTTTAGGAACGCCTATAGGCATTTTCGTTACTCCGATATTAATAGACTGGGGGCGATGAGAGAGTTAAAAGTTAGGAATAAGGAGTTTTCTATAACTCATAACTCATAACTCATAACTCCTAACTGAATTTAAAGGACACTAGCCGGGAGTGGAGGATTTGCGAGTTCTTCTTTTTCAAAAACTCTGTCAATCAGTCCGTATTCCTTCGCTTGGTATGGTGTCATGTAGAACAGCCGATCCATATCTTTAGTAATTTTTTCTGGGGGCTGTCCGGTGGTGCGACACAGAATATCAACCATCGAGGCTTTATTTGCCAGAACTTCCTTCGCCCGAATTTGAATATCCGTTGCTTGACCTTGGGCGTAGCTCTTGGGCTGGTGCAGGATAATGGTGGAATGAGGCAAACTGGCGCGGCAACCTTTTGTGCCAGCACTGAGTAACATTGCTGCCATACCCATTGCCGAACCCAGGCAGATGGTGTAGATAGGGGGCTTGATGTATTTTATGGTGTCATAGATGGCAAAGGCTTCGGTTTCAAAGCCAATCGGATCGCCACTATAACCGGATGTGCCGGTGGAGTTGATATAAATTTTAATCGGCTTTTCGGGGTCGTCGGACTGCAAGTACAGTAGTTCGGCCACGATCAATTCCGTGACAGCAGGCACCAGTGGCATTCCCAGATAGACAATTCTTTCCTTTAATAACAAGGAAGGCAAATCTGGCGGCGGTGTCCGGTAGAAATTATCGCCGTAATAGGGGGCTTGAACAGCCTTGATGGGGGAAATGTCCATAGCAACTGATTCGCCTGAAATTATGCCGTTAACTGTAATACATCCTAGCGTGATGCTAGCTTTGTTCAAGTTCGGATTTCTCCCTAGTGAGTAAAAAGCCTAAGCATCTGCCAAGGGGTGGCTACTAAGATATTCTGAATATATTATCCGAAAATATTATTGGATATGTGTTGGCTGGGTTTTCCGTAACACTGTTGTTACGCTTTGAAGTTATTTATAAATATGTGTATCTGATCTAGGAAGTTTCTTTATGAGAGTTAACTTGCAGCCTGTCCTCAATGATGCTAATTTAGACGCAAATCAACACAGTAGTCAACGTCAGTTAGCAATTTCGATTTCCGCGATCGCGGAAAATCTTGACCGGAATGTGCCGCTAAATTTATGCTTAATTCTCGACCATAGTGGCTCGATGAATGGGCGGCCGCTAGAAAATGTCAAAAAAGCCGCCAATCAACTGGTTGATAAACTCAATCCTGGCGATCGCCTGAGTGTTGTAGTGTTCGATCATCGGGCAAAGGTCTTAATACCTAATCAAATTATCCAAAACCCAGAACAAATTAAAAACCAAATTAACCGCTTGTCTGCCGATGGTGGTACCGCCATTGATGAAGGCTTACGCTTGGGTATTGAGGAGTTAGGAAAGGGCAAAAAAGACACAATTTCTCAAGCTTTTTTGTTAACCGATGGCGAAAATGAACACGGTGATAACAATCGTTGCTTGAAATTAGCCCAATTGGCTGCTGGCTATAATTTGACTTTGAACACTTTGGGTTTTGGGGACAATTGGAACCAAGATGTTTTAGAAAAAATCGCTGATGCGGGCTTGGGTACTTTATCTTATATTCAAAAACCCGATCAGGCAGTGCATGAGTTTAGCCGCCTGTTCAGCCGAATGCAAACAGTGGGATTGACTAATGCTTATTTATTATTCTCCCTCATGCCTAATATCCGGCTAGCGGAACTCAAACCCATCGCCCAAGTTGCACCAGACACCATTGAATTACCAGTGCAACAAGAAGCCGATGGACGCTTTGCCATCCGTCTGGGGGATTTAATGAAAAACGCAGAACGGGTGATTTTGGCTAATATTTATTTGGGACAGTTGCCAGAAGGTAAACAAGCGATCGCGAATGTGCAAGTCCGCTACGATGATCCTAGCCAGAATCAAATCGGGTTGTTTACTGCCAATATCCCCGTTTACGCCAATGTTGTCAGGGTTTACCAACCAGACCTCGATCCCCAAGTGCAAAAGTCGATTTTGGCATTAGCCAAATATCGCCAAACCCAATTAGCAGAAACGAAATTGCAACAGGGCGATCGCGCTGGTGCTGCTACCATGTTACAAACTGCTGCGAAAACTGCTTTGCAAATGGGAGATACAAGCGCGGCGACGGTGTTGCAAACTTCTGCGACTCAATTACAAACTGGTGGAGATTTATCGGAAAGCGATCGCAAGAAAACCAGGATTGTCTCAAAAACCGTGTTGCAAGATAATTCTGCCAAATGAAAGTTCAATTGCTCTGGGCATTAAATGATACCAATGTTGATGTCGCTCAATTAAGTAATCAACGTCAATTGGCGATTTCAATTTCGGCGATCGCTGGTGAGTCGCCTCTGGCTTTGCCACTCAATTTATGCTTAATTCTCGATAAAAGTGGTTCGATGCATGGGGAACCAATCTCAACTGTGATTCAAGCAGTAGAACAATTATTGGATAGGTTAAAGCCAGGCGATCGCATCTCAGTTGTAGCTTTTGCTGGTCATGCTGAAGTAATTATTCCTAACCAAGTAATTGACAACATTGATAGTATTAAATCCCAGATTAAAAAGAAACTCAAAGCTAGCGGTGGTACGGTAATTGCTGAGGGTTTGGAACAGGGAATTACAGAATTAATGAAGGGAACAAAAGGAACTGTTTCCCAAGCTTTTCTACTGACAGATGGTCATGGTGAAAGCAGTTTGCGAATTTGGAAGTTTGAGTTCGGTGCAGATGATAATAAGCGCTGTCTGCAACTCGCCCAAAAGGCAGCTAAAATCAATTTGACTATCAATACTCTGGGATTTGGTAATAGTTGGAACCAGGATCTTTTAGAAAAGATTGCCGATGCTGGTGGTGGTACTTTAGCTCATATTGAACGCCCGGAACAAGCTGTAGAGCAGTTTAGCCGCATATTTAAGCGTATTCAATCTGTGGGGCTAACTAATGCCTACCTGCTATTTTCTTTTGTACCCAATGTGCGACTTGCAGAACTCAAACCCATTGCCCAAGTTGCCCCAGATACAATTGAGTTACCAGTAGAAACAGAAGCGGATGGAGGCTTTGCTGTACGCTTGGGAGATTTAATGCAGGATGTGGAACGGGTAGTTTTAGCGAACATTTATCTGGGACAATTGCCAGAAGGCAAACAGATAATTGGGCATGTGCAAATTCGTTATGATGATCCAGCGGTAGATAAACAAGGTTTATTGTCGCCGATGATACCAATATATGCAAATGTGGTTAAGGCTTATCAGCCTGCGATCAATCCCCAAGTGCAGCAATCTATTTTGACATTAGCGAAGTATCGACAAACACAGTTAGCAGAAGTGAAATTGCAACAAGGCGATCGCACTGGTGCAGCTACAATGCTACAAACAGCAGCTAAAACTGCCTTACAAATTGGTGATACCAGTGCAGCCACAGTTTTGCAAACTTCCGCCACCCGCCTGCAAGCTGGAGAACAACTTTCCGAAGCTGAACTCAAGAAAACTAGGATTGTCTCAAAGACAGTTTTACAGGAATAACTCTACCCTCGTTGTGATTTTGTAAAAACCTCTGTTTGCTTCTATTAGCATCAATGCTGATGGGGAAGCTAAAATCAATGGGCTTTAAATTTAATTTGGTACTGGCAGATAGTTTATATGGTGAGCAGCGCCTTGGGCGGCTTTGCCGACTTGAAGTGACTGCTGACAAAACAAGGTTAAAGACCTTTTGATATTTTCAACTTTCATCTTTATAAACTTTGCTTCGATGTCCAATTTCTACAACCGTTACCAATAGAACATCGTCCAAAATATCGTATAAAATGCGATAATCGCCTACTCTTATTCTATAAGTATTTTATTGACCTTTTAGCTTTTTTACACCGTTGGGACGGGGTTCTGTGGCTAACTCATCAATTTTAATCTGTATGCGTTCTTGAACTTCAGGCGATAATTTTTTTCAATTGTTTGAATGCACCCTTCAATATTTCAACTCTATAACTCACGCCACTTCCTTTTTTACTTCTGTTTGAAGTTCTTTTTTTGCTTCTGACCATGACACTGAGCCGTCAAAGTCAGCATCCTTTTTTGCTTGCTCATAGGCTTTTAATTCTTCTTCTTCTTCTTCTATTTTTTGGAGTAGTGCGTAAATCTCATCTAATGTACTGTCATAAGCTTGGTTTAGCAGTACGTTGATAGCTTTGATTAATTCTGAGCGTTCCTGTTCGGTTTTCATAATGAAGCGTCTTGAAGATTGTTAAGTTTAATTTAGCGGGTTACTGTCCTAATCTAATTTATAAACCATTGTTCACCTCTGGTGACTCAAAAGCTCTCAACTAAGAAACTCTGGTAGCTAATTTCTTACTAAGGATGGTCAAAGCCTACAGATATCAAAGTATTTGATAGCCAATGCTGCTCCCGCTTTATTGTGCAGTCGTGGCTACTTTTAGAGTATTGAGTATTCGTTAAACTAAGCAAAATGCAAAATTGACTTTTCGAGAAGCTAAAAATATTTTAAAGTTATTAAACACAGCAGTTTTGATTTGCATGAGGTACAAATTAACTGGTTATGAGGCAGGAGCAGGAGGCAGGAGGCAGGAGAAGAATTTCGATATTTAATTCTCCGGTTGTTACCTCATTTAGTTACAACCTGCTGTAAATTAAGCAGTAGTCAAAAACAGTAGATTTTTTACTCAAACATGATATAGCTGATAATTTTTATGAAAACCACTGGCATTCATCACATAGCTATTATTTGTTCTGACTACGAACGTTCAAAAAAGTTTTATGTAGAAACTTTAGGTTTTTCTGTTATAAACGAGACTTTTCGCGCTGAGAGAAATTCTTATAAATTAGATTTACGTGTAGGAGAAAATAGCCAAATAGAGTTATTTTCCTTTCCAAATCCTCCCCAAAGAGTTGGCAACCCAGAGGCTTGTGGTTTAAGACATTTGGCTTTTGAAGTTGAGGATATTGAGCAAACTGTTGTTTATTTAAATTACCATAATGTTGAGGTAGAAAATATCAGAGTTGACGAGATTACAGGTAAGAAATTTACTTTTTTTAAAGACCCAGATAATTTACCATTAGAGATTTATCAGCGTTAATCACAGCAGTTTGTAGCTAAGTCTACTTAGCCGATAGACACCTATGTTAATTGTAAGGGGCGATCGCGTACAATTATGTGCTTGTTCAGGACGGTAATCAACGAGTCAAAAATTAACCCAGGAAATCGCTTAAAAATTTGGTAATAAATCGAGTCACGTTTCACTTAATATTTTGATTGTCTCTGTTTGACCACTGACAACTAACAACTGACCACTAACAATAATTTATCGCTTAGGTAAAGCTTCACCGTACTTAATTAAAAGAGCGATCGCAATACTTACAGCTAAAATTAAAGTCATACTCAAAGCGGAACCAAATCCCCAATTTTGAGTACCTCCCAAAAACTGATTATAAATTAAACGCGCCGCTGTCATACTAGAAGCACCACCAAGTAATTCTGGGTCAATAAAATCTCCTAATCCTGTGATCAAAACTAGCATTGAACCGGCAGCAATTCCTGGCATAACTTGGGGTACTGTAACTTTCCAAAAAGTTTGTACAGGATTTGCACCTAAATCGGCTGCTGCTTCTAGCAAACGTTTGTCTAACTTTTCCAAAGACGCATATAAAATTACAATCATATAAGGTAGTAAGCTATAGCTCATACCAATTAAGACAGCCGGAACACGGTTAAGTAATTCTAAAGCAGGCAAACCTAAACTAGTTAAGAAAGTATTTAACAAACCAGTGGGACGAAGAATTGTAATCCAAGCGTAAGACCGGAGTAAAGAAGAAGTCCACAGAGGTAATACAAAACCTAGTAGCAGTAAGTTTTGCCAACGTTTTGGTGCTTTTTGAGCAATCCAATAAGCAACAGGAAAACCTAAAATTAAACAAATTATAGTTGTACCAATCGCTAACCATAGCGATTGCAGAATTACATATACATAAAGCGGATCAAATATTCGTTGATAGTTACTAAATCCACTAGGATTAACCAAATCTCCTGGTCTAATGTCTGGTACCAAACTCAACTCAAAAATGATCAGAGTTGGCAAGACTAGTAAAAGCAGTAACCAAATACCAGATGGTGCAAGTAATACCAGAGGTTGAAGCCAATTTAACCGTAGACGATGCAATTTTTTGATTTTGGGAATATCGCCTGTTAATTTTAGTTGAGAAGAACGATTTATTGTTGACACAAGGGTAAATAAAATTTGGTAGTGAAAAGTTAGGAATTAGGAGTTAGGATTGATTAAAACATGTAATTTTATTTCTGGTAATTGAAATCATGCTGATTACTATTTCCAAGAAAATATTATTTTTAGGAACTATTTTATTCATATTTATATGCAGCTATAATACTTATTAACTTAATTTATAACTTCTAACTCCTAACTCCTAACTATTTTAGCCACTGGTTAATTTAGTCCAATAACGATCATAAACCTCTTCAAATTTTCCTAAAGGAGTAATGCGTTCACATTTTTCTAATAGGAGATTTGGCGGAAACAAATTGACATTATTTTGGATTTTATTTGGTAATTGTTCAAAGCCTGCACTATTTGGTGTAGAAACGCTAATACTTTGGCTAATTATACTTGCTATGTGTGGTTGCAAAATAAAGTTGAGCCAAGCATAAGCTCCATCCAAATTAGGGGCTGTTTTAGGAATTACAATGGTGTCTGTCCATAACGAAGAACCACTACGAGGAATTATATACTTGAGTTTGGGATTTTCCTTAATAATTCTGATAGCATCTGCTGAGTAGCACATTGCTATTAGTAAATCTCCTGCCAAAATTTGGTTTTGCCAAGCGTCAGTGTCAAAAGCTGCGATCGCTGGCTTCAGTTCTGTTAATTTTTCATAAGCTTGCTTAACTTGCTTTTCATCTTTTGAATTATACGAGTAACCCAGCATCCTTAACACAGCACCCATCACCTCGCGGACATCATTTAGCAATGTCATTCGCTTATGAAGTAGTTTTTGATTTTGCCAAAGATAGTCCCAATCTCTTGGTGCTTCTTTAAGGATTTCGGAATTGTAAATTAAACCTGTCGTTCCCCAATTGAAGGGGATACTGTAACGGTTATTGGGGTCATAACTAGGATTTTGGAACTGAGGAAATAAATTATTTAAACCAATTAAGCGATTGTGATTTATTTCTCTTAGCAAACCTTTATCTACCATCTTTTGTACCATATAGTCAGAAGGATAAACAAGGCTATAACTTCCACCACCTCCGGCTAATAATTTCGCTAGCATCACTTCGTTAGAATCATATGCATCTATCAGCACTTTTATGCCAGTCTGATTACTAAAGGTTTGCAATAATTCGGGTTCGGAATATTGCGTCCAAGTATAAATATAGAGTTGGCCACTTTGACCAGAGTTAGTAGGATTTGCCCGCACTTCAGCCAGTCTCCAGCCGCAACCCGCTAAAGACAAACTAGAAATCGCTGCTATTCCTTGTAAAAACTGTCGTCTGTTAGTCATTTGACTATTGACCAATAGCTAAACAATCACTTTCTGCCCAAGAAGCATAAATAGGTGTGTCACGGTCTGGCAAATTGCCAAAAGTATTGGGTTGCAAAACACTGATGTTGATACCGTTTTTTAATTCCACAACATAATTAACATGAGTTCCCAAATACATAACATTCACTAGCCGTCCCTCAAAGCAATTATGCAATACAGTAGGCTGATAAAGTGAGAGTTGAATTTTCTCTGGACGCACACTAACTACTACTGTTTGTGCTAACTCAGTTGGTGTATCTTCAGTGCGAGTTACTACAATTGTGAGTCCTGTTTTTGTGATAATTTGTACACAAGAAGATTCCACCACAGCGATTTCACCAGTGAATAAATTAGTATCACCAATAAAATCAGCGACAAAAGATGTTAAGGGACGTTCGTAAATTTCGCTGGGAGTGCCGATTTGTTCAATTTTGCCTTGATTCATCACAGCAATGCGATCGCTCAAGGATAACGCCTCTTCTTGGTCATGTGTCACCATGACAAAGGTCAATCCCAAATCTCTATGTAAATTTGATAACTCGACCTGCATTTCCTTACGCAGCTTTAAATCCAACGCCCCCAACGGTTCATCTAGTAATAGAACAGCAGGACGGTTGACTAAGGCCCTAGCTAAGGCGACTCGCTGCTGTTGTCCACCAGATAATTGATGGGGAAAACGCGATCGCAAACTTTCCATTTTTACGAGCTTGAGAGCATCTTTAACTCTGTCTTCAATTGTTGATTTGTGGATTTTTTGCAGACGCAATCCGAAAGCAATGTTATCCCACACATTCAAATGGTTAAACAAAGCATAGCTCTGAAATACAGTATTGACAGGCCGACGGTAAGGTGGCACATTATTCATCGGCTGACCCTGAATTAACAGCTTGCCAGCATCGACTGTTTCAAACCCAGCGATTAAGCGTAATGTCGTTGTCTTGCCGCAACCAGAGGGGCCAAGAATACTAAAGAATTCCCCCTGCCTAACATCCAAGTCTATTCCGTGTATCGCTGGTTCCTCGTTAAAAAACTTGAACACGTTACGCAGTTCAACATCAAGTGCCTGAAAAGCCGCTATCCCCCTCTGATTCTGCATGACAGTTTGAGCCATAATCCTCAGTAGAATGCCGTAAATTAAAGTATGAAGTATCAAGGATGAAAGATGAAATGCTTATCCTTCGGTATCAGTTAAGGGGCACAGCTTGATCTGTGAAATCTTAACTTGACAGTATGGGTGCAAAACCTTACACCCTTTCACTTTTCATCCTTCAGTGAACGCCCTGATTTATTGTATCCACCAAAAACTCATGATTGGGAATATACTTTCTGGATTGTTACACGATGAATAGCCAGTAGAAGTTTAGGGGAAACATATACAAGTCATACTAATTTTGAGATTTATCCCATGTCTTTATTTCCATCCTCTCTACCGAGTAGCAAAAAAGATATACGAACAGTCGGGCGTGGTTTCCAGTCAATATTTTTAATTGCATTTACCCTACTAATGTGCGCTGGTATTCAGGCTCGTTTGGCATATTTACAAATTGCTGAAGGGCCAAAACTCCGGCAACGAGCAGAGGCAAACCGAGTCCGAACGATCGCTAAACAACCAGAACGAGGTAATATTTTTGACCGTAATGGCAAATTGTTAGCTAGTACACGCTATCCTCATTCTGTATACCTATGGCCAATGGCACATACTAAGCCTTCTTGGTCAGTGATGGCAAGACGTTTAGAGCAAATTCTTCACATTTCGCAAGAAGAGATGGAAAAGAAACTAATTGAAGCAGGCCCCAACTCTTCTTCACTCATCCGTATTGCTCGTGACTTGAGCGAAGCACAAATCACAGCCTTGAAAGAGTATGAAAATGAACTGCCAGAGGTGCAAATCAATACAGAAGCTGTTCGCTACTATCCCCAAGGTGAAGAATTAGCTCATGTGCTGGGATATACACGAGAACTGACTCCAGCACAGTTAAAAGATAAGAAAGAGCAAGGCTATCGACTGGGAGATGTAATCGGTCAGATGGGGATCGAAAAGGCTTATGAAAATAATCTGCGGGGTGAATGGGGTGGTCAACAGGTAGAAGTGGATGGCAAAGGACGACCCATGCGGGTTTTGGGAGAAAAAGAGGCAAAGTCTGGTAAAGATTTACACTTGACAATCGATTTAGATGTACAAAAGGCAGCGGTAAAAGCTTTGGGAAACCACGAAGGTGCGATCGTGGCAATTGACCCCAATAACGGTGCTATCTTAGCAATGGTTTCTTATCCTACCTTTGATCCCAATATTTTCTCTAAGCAAAAACTTTCTGAACACGATTGGCAAAGTGTACAAGGTAAACAACATCCTTTAGTTAATCGTGCTTTGAGTGCTTTTCCACCCGCCAGCACCTTCAAAATTATTACTACAACCGCTGGGTTGGAATCAGGTGAATTTTCTCCTGATACAGTATTAGAAACTTTCGGTTCCCTTACCATTGGTGGGGTAACTTTTAGTGAATGGAATCATGCTGGATTTGGGCCATTGGGATTTCCGAAAGCGATCGCTATGAGTAGTGATACATTCTTTTATCAAGTTGGTAGAAAAGTCGGTGGCCCAACTTTGATTGAATGGAGTCGCAAATATGGATTTGGTCAAAAAACCGGTATTGAGTTTGCCGATGAAGAATCAAAAGGCTTGGTTCCGGATGAAGCATGGAAACAGAAAGTGATGAAGATGCCTTGGACAATAGGTGACACCATCAACATGTCAATTGGTCAAGGCGCTCTGCAAGTGACACCCCTACAATCAGCTATTATGTTTTCTGTTCCTGCTAATGGTGGCTATCGAGTGAAACCACATTTACTCAAAGACCATGAACAAGCAAAAAGCTGGCGAGAATCGTTAAATATGAAGCCAATAACTATCAGCGTTATCCGCGATGGGCTACGTAAGGTAGTGACTGAAGGTACAGGTAAGCATTTGAATGTACCATCAATTGCCGCAGCATCAGGAAAAAGTGGTACTGCGGAAGCAGGTGCTGGTCGCCCGAATCATACTTGGTTTGGTGCTTATGCCCCCAGTAATCAACCAGAAATCGCAGTTGTGGCCTTTGGTGAAAACTCTGGGGATCATGGTGGAACGGTTTGTGGGCCGATGGTCTTACAAGTGCTAGAAGCTTATTTTTCTCATAAGTACCCAGGCAAGTACGCACAATCTGACTCAAAAGATTCACAAACCAAAGTTCATAATTCAACATCTACCACTGGAGACTAAAAAATTGGAATTGGGCATGGGGCATGGGGCATGGAGGAGGCAGTGCGTTGCAAAGCCAGTTGCGTGGTGAGGCAACGCGGTCTTGGGGGTTCCCCCCATGAGCGATTGCCGAAAGGGTTTCCCGACTTGAGCAAACTGGCGTGAGGTTTCCTCGTTGAGTGCAACTGCCGTCATGGGGCAGGAAAAAATCTCCAACGCCCTATGTGCTATGCCTTATTTCCAACCTCAACAAATAATCTAGCTGTGTAATACCAATTCTCTAAAATGAGGCAACACATTCAAACCCCCAAAGCCATGCCATATAAGACTTTCTTAATTACGAATTACGAATTACGAATTGGTGTAAGTCTTGAAAATATGAATTTACCTCGCGCAAAGACGAGGCAGCGCAGTCTTGGGGGTTCTCCATCAAGACGGCAAGTGGACTCACCTCCTATTGATGTCAACTTAAGCCTTGGCGAATAGAAGTCCCGGCTACATATGCGAAGTCTGCCTCCGCAGAAAGCGCGGAAAATTAAGGGTTTGAAACCCACGAAGGTGGGTTTTGTTTGTGTTGACGCGGTTTTTAACCGCCCATTTGCCGTTAAGTTGACTTATAAGTCTTATTGCTATTGATAAAAGTTGCTGTATATCAGAGGGGCGTTGCTCAATAAAATAAGAAGTGTAAAGGCTCACAGTTGATCCTTTATAATCGATACTTCTCCTAATTGCTTTTTAGCTAAAGACTTGGAGTAAGTATAGAGGCATTGTATACAGATAACACTGGTTTAAGAACTCTCTTTGTCTTATGACTTTATTGCAACCACCTCCAATTAGCGTCAAAAAAGAAACTCGCACAGTAGGACGGAGTTTTCAATCTCTATTTTTAATTATATTTACCTTATCAATGACCACTGGTATAGCTATTCGTTTAGCATACTTGCAAATTGTTGAAGGGCCGAAACTCAGACAAAGAGCAGAAGCAAACCGAATTCGGATCATTCCTAAACAGCCAGAGCGGGGTAATATTTTTGACAACAAGGGCAAACTGTTAGCCAGTACCCGCTATTCTCGTTCTGTATATTTATGGCCGATGGCACATACCAAGCGTTCTTGGTCGATTGTGGCTCCCCGTCTAGAGAAAATTCTCGGAATTCCCCAAGAAGAGATAGAAAAGAAACTAGAAGAGGCTGGTGCTAATTCTTCTTCACTGATCCGCATTGCTCGTGACCTCAACGAAGCACAAATCACAGCTTTAAAGGAGTATGAAAACGAACTCCAAAATGTCGAAATACATACTGATGCGGTTCGTTATTATCCTCATGGAAAAGAATTGGCTCATGTGTTAGGTTATACGCGCGAGTTGACCCCAGAACAATTAAACCAAAAGAAAGACGAAGGCTACCAACTGGGAGATGTGATTGGTCAGATGGGGGCTGAAAAGGCATATGAGAAAATACTAAGGGGCGAATGGGGAGGTCAGCAGGTAGAAGTAGATGGTGCTGGACGACCACTGAGAGTTTTGGGAGAAAAACAGGCAAAACCTGGTAAAGATTTACACCTAACTATAGATTTAGATTTGCAAAAATCAGCAGCTAATGCTTTAGGCGATCGCGATGGAGCGATCGTTGCAATCGATCCCAAAAACGGTGCTGTCTTAGCAATGGTATCTCACCCCACCTTTGATCCCAATATCTTCTCTAAGCAAAAACTCTCCCAAAAAGATTGGGAAATGGTACAAGGTGCAGATCATCCCTTGGTTAATCGTGCCCTGAGTGCTTTTCCACCCGCCAGTACCTTTAAAATTGTCACTGCGACTGCTGGACTAGAATCGGGTAAATTTTCTCCTAGCACGGTGCTACAAACCTATGGTTCTCTAAACATTGGCGGCACCCGTTTTGGTGAGTGGAACCATGCGGGATTTGGGTCATTGGGTTTTGTAGGGGCATTGCAATGGAGTAGTGATACTTTCTTCTATCAAATTGGTAGAGGAGTCGGTGGCCCAACTTTAATTGAATGGACTCACAAGTATGGATTTGGCAAGAAAACCGGCTTTGAGTTCGTCAATGAAGAAGCAAAAGGTTTAGTGCCAGATGAAATATGGAAGCAGAAAGTTTGGAAAATGCCTTGGACTGTTGGCGACACCATTAATATGTCAATTGGTCAAGGTGCCTTACAAGCCACACCTTTACAAGCCGCGGTCATGTTTGCTGTGCCAGCCAATGGTGGTTATCGAGTTCAACCACATTTGCTTAAAGACAATGAACAAGCAAAAAGCTGGCGAGAATCCTTGAATCTGAAACCAACAACCGTAAAAATTCTCCGCGAAGGATTGCGAAAAGTAGTGGCTGAAGGTACAGGTAAAGCTTTGAATCAGCCAACAATTCCGACCGTCGCTGGTAAGAGTGGCACCGCTGAAGCATGGAAGGGTCGAGTCAAACAAAATCACGCTTGGTTTGGTGCTTATGCTCCCGCCGATAAACCTGAAATCGTAATCGTAGCATTTGCTGAACATTCCGGTGGTGGTGGTGGTAGTGTTGCCGCGCCAATGATTCTAAAAATCATGGAAGATTATTTCCAACGTCAGCATCCTGACAAGTATCAAAAACCAAAAACTCAATAATTAGCCTTCAAGGTTGTTTGAAAAAACCTATGGATTTGTAAATAAATACATAAGTAGGGTAGCAATGCTGTGCTATCCTACAGCAGTTTGTGTTCTAGCCAGTTGAAAATTCCTGCATAACACTTTTATTTCACAAAGTCAGGCATATAGATTTGCGATAATACTGCTATTTGTGAAACAGTTTGTGCAGTTTGCAATGAACTATCAATCTGGGGATGAGTTTTTACAGGACATGCCGCTAATTTTGGCAGGGCCAATCCTAAAACATGTAGAACCTGAATCGGTTACGGTTTGGGTAGCGCTGAAATTGCCTTGTCAGGTAGAACTCAAGGTCTATGACACCACAAATGATGGTACTGTTATAGGCAATTCTTTACTAGAGGGAAGACGCTCTACCGTTGCTTTGGGAAAATCGCTGCATGTTGTGGCAGTAACAGCTCGATTAACACAAAGGGAATGTCTGAGTAGCGATCGCATTTACGCCTATGACCTCCAATTCACTCAGCAGACTTCCCAGACTCAGCAAACTTTGCAACAAGCCTTGCTCTCCAATCGCTTTGCTAGTGTTAACATCAGCTATTTTGCACATCAAAAACCAACATTTGTCCTGTCACCTTTGCATCTGGAGGATTTACGAATTGTGCATGGTTCCTGTCGCAAACCTCATGGACATGGGTTCGATGCACTACCCATCTTAGATTGTCTGATCGAAGAAACCGCAAATCAGCCGCGACTGCGCCCCCATCAACTTTTCCTGACTGGCGACCAAATTTATGGAGATGATGTTGCTGAACCTTTGTTGTGGGCATCCACTATGCTTGGTGACGCACTACTGAGTTGGGAAGAGCAACTACCAGTGGTTCAAAAGCAAGCCACAGATGTTGCCTATTACAAACCCAAGCAGTTACCTCCCGGATATCGGGCTGAGGTAGTGACTCACCAAGCTGGTTTCACCGCAGGATTAGACAATAAACACGCCAAAGTTGCCAGTCACCTCCTCAGCCTTGGTGAGTA
This sequence comes from Amazonocrinis nigriterrae CENA67, assembly GCF_016056305.1. Classification (GTDB taxonomy): domain Bacteria; phylum Cyanobacteriota; class Cyanobacteriia; order Cyanobacteriales; family Nostocaceae; genus Amazonocrinis; species Amazonocrinis nigriterrae. The sequence goes on from NZ_JAECZC010000003.1 coordinate 71,513, forward strand.
TTACGCATCTTACTTGTTAACTTGGTCACCGATGTGTTGGCCTGCCGCTTTCCCCAAGGGACGGGAAATAGCGGGGACTGGTAAACCGAGTCGGCAATGGAATCGACAAGTTCGCACAATGCAGCAATTTATTCACACCCTCTGGAAAGTGCGACGCGCACTGGCAAATATTCCTGTATATAACATCTTTGATGATCATGATGTGAGCGATGACTGGAACCTCAATCAAGCATGGTGTCTGCGGGTGCTGGGGCGACCATTGGGGCAACGAAGCGTACAAAATGCTTTGTTAGCTTATGCAGTTTTTCAGGCATGGGGTAATACACCCCATCAATTTGCAGCTGGTACATCTGGAGAAAAATTATTGGCCGCGGCTCAAGACTGGTCTGCTTCCCAAGGTATGGACACAGCTGCTTATGATGCGATCGCTCGTTACCTGGGAATGCCACCTACTAACCCACACACTGGTTTACCTGAGTTTGTCAAAGATGGCTCTGTATTTATCCTCAAGCGACACCCAGAAGCACTCACCTGGCACTATACGGTACAAAGTCATTGCCATGAAGTGATTGTTTTAGATACACGCACATGGCGAGGCTACCCGGTTGACAAAAAAACAACCGCACCTCCCATGCTCCTATGCCCACAAGCCTTTGAGCGTCAAGTCTTCTTGCCTTTACAACAAGCATCTAGGATGCAAACCACATTGCTGATTGCACCTACCAATCTATTTGGATTGCAAGTAATCGATTGGATTCACCATTGGCAGTTAGAACGCGATCAAGTTTTTTCTACAGATGTTGGTGATGCTTGGAACATTAATTTAGGAGCATTGGCGCAATTTTTAACTATTCTCTTTGAGCAACGTCATCAAGTTGTGGTTCTGTCTGGAGATATTCACTATAGTTCTGCTGTCCGCATGTCTTATGCAACTACTGATCCAAATTCTCGAACGAAATCTGTCTTAATCCAGTTAACTGCTAGTGCATTGAAGAACGAAGAAACTATTACTCGCATCTTGCATACACGGCTGAAAGACTGGCTTTTACCCGAAAAAGTACGCCATTGGATTGGCTGGTCTCATCCACCAAATATGGTAGAACGAAAAGCCAGACTATTTCGCCGCCAGCCACAGCCGCGAATCAAACCCGACTGGGTTTGTGCGCTAGAGTGGGTTCCTCGACAAAATACTCATCTACCTGATTTTGGAGCTAATTTACCGTGGCTTTTGACTCCCCAAGAAAAAGCCAAAAATTACAAATGGCGATGGTTACAGCGTCTCATGTTTTGGAAATCTCCCCGGTTTCAAGATGGGCGAGAAGTCGTTGGATTTAATAATTTAGCCCTAGTTCAGTTTGAGTTAACAGCCAACGCTTCTTACAAAGTAATTCAAGATTTGTACTGGTTTTCTTCCTGGTATCCTACACAAATTGTTTATAGCCGCTTTCAGAGTGAGCTTGTGCATAACGAGTCTTTGTGGAAGTGAGCAGGGGAGCTATTGACCAGGGGAACTCGGGGCCCCCACGACCGGAGGGAGTGGGGATTAGGGGCACAGGGGAGCTATTGAGCAGGGGAGATGAAAAACAAGGAAAATAATTCTTTACTCCAGCATAGCTGTCTCCTGCCTCCAGCATAGCTGCCTTCTGCCTCCTGCCTTCCACCTCCTACCTCTTGCTTATTTGTTTCTGGTAGGAGCTAAAACAAGCAAAATATCGAATTGTTCTCGCTCTGTTGTCGTAGAAGTGGTGGCGCTAATACTGTAAACTGACCCCAATACTTGTTTATAAGGTTGGAAGTATTCGTTATTAAATACTGACGGCATAAAACCGTAAACCCATGACAAGAAAGACCCCATATTTACATAAAAATATCCGTGGTTTGGATATGGTAAAGAATTGGTAGCATTCTTGAAATTGTAAGTCGTTGGCAACAAAATATAAGGCTGCGGTACTAAGTCTGCGATCGCTCCAAATCCAGTTGTCACAACGACAGTGTTATCATTTACCCAACTATAAGCAAGCAAGCTCTGGGAAGAATCACCTCCAATGTCCCAACTAGTCACAGATTGACCTTTAATATCGTGGGTGTTAACCACCACTCCCCCTGCCAGGAAGGATTGAATAAATTCATTTAACTTATTGAGAGTTGTATCTGCTGCGGCTCGATTAGTTGTTTGCACAGCCAAGCCTATGCCCAGATTAAAGTCAGGGCTTACGAATTTAAATAATCCTCCCTTTGTGGGAAAAGAGAAAAAGCCGTAGTCCCCGTCCATCCAACCGAGAATGTCCTTATCGAAATCTAGCCCTGTACTACTACGGAAAAAATCGCGAAACTTTTCTAGATAGTCTTTCAGTTGAGGCTCACTACTGAATCCTTTAGCTAGCTGTTGCCACTGTAAGTTGAGATTACGACCAGTAAAAGCTGAGTAGGTAGCACCAGGCATCCGATCTAGTATGGTTTCGGCTTTTTTTGTATTATCTTTATTTTGCTTAGATTTTATTACTGGGCGCTGAGCGTTGATTTGCAAGCGCAGTCCTTCTGGTTGTAGGCTCACAAAGCCATCTACACTGGCATATTCTTTTAATTCTTCGAGATCGATTTTGTTATCACCAAAGATGGGAATAGACAAACTTGGATCTTTATAGATGTCGTTGATTAAGGGAACAAAGTTAGCTAAGTTTTCATAAATTGTAAACAGCACGTTGTCAGACTTAGACTGCTGGAATGTCTGCTGAAATTGAGGATTCTGTGCCAAAGTATTGTTTGCTTGGGAAGCATCAATTAGCTGCTCAATGGGTTGAGCAGTGATGCCCGCAACAACATATCCTGGAAAAGTGGCGATCGCAAAACTACGTTTCCTCGTTAACGAATTGGGCTTCAACTCCGCCTCAGAAGACGGTTTGAGTTTTCGCACCGCAGAGGGTAGCGCCTTAGTACGTGGAGCTAGTTCACGGTTCCTAAGTTCCAATGAGGGTGGCGTGTTTCGACGTGGAGCTACTTCAGGCTTCTTCATTTCCAATGAGGGTAGCGTGTTTTGAAGCGGAGGTACTTCAGGCTCTTTCATCTCCAATATCGTAATTCCCTTGTACTGCCGCACCGTGACTTGTGGAGTGTCGGTTTTGAGTTTTTCCAAAAACGGTTGCAAACGTGTGTCATCCTTTATCGGAGCCACCAACAGAAAGCTGGAATCTATGGTGGCAGTAGTAGATCCAACCTTTGGCATGAATGCAAACACCACTTGATCTCCTAACCAAGACTCAATATCTTTTGCATAGTCAAACGAGAAAGTGGTTGTCGGTAAAAACGCTGATGCTGTTGTAAAAGCTGTTTTAAACAATTGAAACCGATTTAGCTTTGCCCAGGATTCTCCTTTTGTATTAATCAACCCTACTATTGGTGTATCGGCTGGTAGAATATTTGCGACAGCAGGAGTAGAAGTTAAAGATGGTTTCGTTGTCTCAGAAACGGGAGCGACTGTTAAAGTAGACAGCAATGCCAAGGTAGTAACTGGTAATATCATCATTATTTTGTGACTTTTGGATTACTTACTATTGTGATATTTTTGCTACAAATAAGTCAGTATTTTCAGAACTCTTAGAAATGAACCTGCCTTGTTTTTAGCAAGGCAATTTACTCTCGTGCGCGGGTTAATAGCGCTGAGAGAAGTGACGTAAAACGGCGCTACTTAGTGGGTGAATATATTGCAGCTTGACAAAGAAATGGTATCAGTTGGCTAGGATTTCAATTATTTTTAATGTTTAACAACAAGTTATACCAATTCTCTAAAATCCAGCAACACATCCAAACCCCAAAACCCAGACCATATATAACTTTCTTAATTACGAATTACGAATTACGAATTACGAATTGGTATTAGTTTGGGTATAAACGGAAAGGCACTAATAAACATAACTATATGAAGAAAGATTAACTAGGCTCAAACCGTCTTATCTTCTAGCTGGAAAATAGGGAGTGGGGAGTAGTGAGTAGGCAAAGTTCTCAGAGTTACTTGCGTTATTGGTGTGCCGTTGGAAATTTTGCCTACAAACACTCTGGAAAAATGTTTCTTACCCATAATCAAACCATACCAGTACCTAGCACCAATTTTGTAGCTGGCCTTGAGGTCAACTTGTACTGGTTTTGCTAACCCTACCTAAACTTGGTTACAGGTAGGAACTGGACTCAACATTCTCTTCAAACTGTGCAGATATATTATTAGCCATACAAAGATTTAATCCACTGCCATTCTTGGGTTAAACCTTCTGTTAAGGAAATTTTCGGTTTATATTCAAGAATTCTTTGCGCCTTAGATACATCAGCAGCAGTATGTCGTGCGTCTCCCATAGCCTTTTCTATGTAGTTCTTTTTGATGGGTTTGCCAATGATTTCTGCCATCGTGTCCAGGACTTCTGACAAAACTACCCTGCTACCACCGCCAATATTGATAATTTCCCCCACTGCTTCGGGTGCAGTCGCAGCAGCTAAATTGGCAGCGATCGCATCGCTAACAAATGTAAAGTCCCGCGTTTGTTGTCCATCACCGTAAATGGGAATTGCCTCATCTTGCAAAATAGATTTAAAAAACTTATGAAATGCCATATCAGGGCGCTGTTTCGGCCCATAAACTGTAAAGTACCGTAATGCCACACAAGGCACACCAAAGTTTTTGTGATACAGACCACATAAACGCTCAGCTGCTAATTTGGTAATTCCGTAAGGAGAAACTGGTTGCGGGCAAATTCCTTCGTGAGTGGGCAAAGTTTCAGCATCACCATACACACTTGAAGTTGAGGCAAATACTAATCTTTTCAGGTTTTGAGCATCTTTTGCGGCTTCCAGCAAAACTTGTGTAGCGCTGATATTGCGTTCTGTGTAAAAACGGAAACCTTTACCCCAACTTGCTCTTACCCCTGCTTGTGCCGCTTGATGGTAAACAACATCAACATTTTTGAGTAGTGTCTGCCAATCCAAAAACTGAATATTTCCTTCAATTAAGGTAAAATTCGGCGACGAGCGTAAGTGTGCAATATTCTTGTACTTCAACATAGGATCGTAGTAATCATTGAATTCATCAATGCCGACTACTTCTTCACCTTGTTGTAGTAAGGCTTCTACAAGGTGAGAACCAATGAATCCTGCTGCTCCAGTAACGATAATTTTAGCCATGACCGCTATTGAATGGATATATTATTAATCTCAATATTCACAGGTTAATACTTAAAACGATTAAACGTCATTATCTGCTCAGGATTTTTCAATGAATTCTTTGAATATGTGAAAATTAATTATAAATACTTAATATTTTTCATGAGATTGAGCGATTCCAGTAAATATATTGATATTAAATACATCTGGCAACCATAAATACACTAATTAACTAAGCAAAATACTAAAAAAACCTTAGTGTAAATTCCGTATTCAAACTAGCAGTAGGTGATATTAATCAAACTTAAATATGCAATGATATGGTGAATTTAATACCCAATTATCCTATTGTAGCTATGCGCCTATTCAGGCGAGCAGGGGAGCAGGGAAAACAACAGAGAAAATTCTTCCTTGTCTCCCTATCCCCCTATCTCCCTGATCTTTCCATCCCCTCATTTTCTTTTCTTCACCAAGGGGCTTGCATAAGTATCAGAATTGGTGAAGAATTGATCCGCGAGTCGCCTTAGGGCATTCTCGTTTCGCAAGGGACGCACGAGGAAATCAGTGAAAGTTTTAGTTGTAGGCAATGGAGGGCGCGAACACGCTCTGGCATGGAAATTGTTGCAGTCAAAGCAAATTGAGCAAGTTGTTTGTGTACCAGGAAATGGAGGTACAGCAAGCATGGAGCGTTGCCAGAATTTGCCCTTAGCAGTAGATAATTTTGAGGGTATGAGTCAATATGCCTTAGAACATGGCATAACTCTTGTGGTAGTTGGCCCAGAAGTGCCCTTAGCCAAGGGAATAACAGACTACCTCCAAAGTCAAGGATTGATGGTATTTGGGCCTACTAGAGCAGGAGCGCAGATTGAAGCGAGTAAAGCCTGGGCCAAAGCTCTCATGCAGGAAGCAGGAATTCCTACAGCCAAAGCAGCAGTATTTACTGAAGCAACGGCAGCAAAATCCTACGTGAAAGCACAAGGAGCGCCAATAGTTGTAAAAGCTGATGGCTTAGCTGCTGGTAAGGGTGTAATAGTTGCCGAAACAATCGATCAGGCAGAAATGGCAATTGATACGATTTTCCAAGGGCAGTTTGGTAGTGCTGGTAATTTTGTCGTTATTGAAGAATATTTGGTTGGGCAAGAGGTTTCAGTTTTAGCGTTGACGGATGGGTTAACAATTCGACCTTTGCTACCTGCTCAGGATCATAAACGGATTGGTGAAGGCGATACAGGAGAAAATACTGGGGGTATGGGAGCATACGCTCCAGCGCCTATTGCTACACCAGAGTTGATGGCACGCATTCAAACAGAAGTTTTAGAAAAAGCGATCGCATCCTTAAAAGCCAAAGGTATCGATTATCGAGGTGTGCTTTACGCTGGATTAATGATTGCACCTGATGGTGATTTTCAGGTTTTGGAATTTAACTGTCGCTTTGGCGATCCGGAAACGCAGGTGGTTTTACCATTATTGGCTACACCTCTAGAAGAGTTAATTCTAGCTTGTGTACAGCAGCGTTTAGGCAAATTGCCACCCATTGCTTGGCACCAAGGCGCATCCGCCACTGTGGTTGCTGCTTCCGGTGGTTATCCAGGGGAATACGAAAAAGACAAGGTAATTACTGGGATTCAACAGGCAGAAGCAGCAGGTGCAACTGTATTCCATGCAGGTACAAAATTGAACCAGCAACAACAAGTAGTCACAGATGGAGGAAGAGTATTAAATGTGACAGGAAGTGGAGAGAATTTTGAGCAAGCGATCGCTCAAGCCTACGCTGGAATCAAAGCAATTCAGTTTGAAGGCATTTATTACCGCAGAGATATTGGTCATAGAGTATTGACTAATGGCTGAGGACTGTGAACAGTCTTTTTTTTACTTACTAGTTCCTCTTTGGGGGATGAGGAAGATGAGGAGGATGAGGGAGATGAGGGGGATGAGGGGGATGAGGGAGAAATTATTTAAAAAGCTCTCCCCTGCTTCCCTGCTCCCCTGCTCCCCTGCTCCCCTGCTCCCCCGCTCTCCATCAGCCATTAACCATCTACTTCCAGCCGAATAATATTTATTTCTTGCAGTTCCACTAACATGTTTGCCGAATTAACTGTTAATTTTTAAGTTGTTGGAGTTTATAACTAAAGACTACTGACAACTTTATTTAAAATGCTGGCTCTTTTAAAAACAATTCGAGAAGCGATCGCCAATTGGTGGTCGGAGTTTACACTCCAGACCAAGCTTTTAGCTGTCGCCACTTTAGTGGTTTCGCTAGTGATGAGTGGTTTGACCTTCTGGGCTGTCAATACAATTCAGCAGGATGCGCGGATGAACGACACCCGTTTTGGTAGCGACCTCGGACTGCTACTGGCTGCCAACGTCGCCCCTCTAGTGGCTGACCACAACCTTACTGAGGTTGCCCAATTTTCCCAACGCTTCTACAGCAGCACCTCTAGTGTGCGTTATATGCTCTATGCTGATGAAACTGGGCAAATCTTTTTTGGCATTCCTTTTTGGGAACCAGAGGTAGAAAACTCCCTAACCATTAAGCGACGCATACAACTGCCAGAAGGTTTCCCTGCTGATGGAGACAAGCCAATGGTACGGCAACACATGTCTCCTGATGGAGCAGTCACCGATGTATTTATTCCGTTGATTGTCAATAAAAAATACTTAGGTGTATTAGCTATTGGTATCAACCCCAACCAGACTGCTGTCATCTCCACAAATTTTACTCGTGATGTGACAATTGCTGTTTTCATCACAATTTGGGTAATGGTAATTTTAGCAGGAGTAATTAATGCTTTAACTATTACTAAACCAATTAAAGAACTGCTTGTCGGGGTTAAACAAATTGCTGCCGGAAATTTCAAACAGCGGATTGATTTACCTTTAGGAGGCGAACTAGGAGAGTTAATTTTTAACTTTAATGAAATGGCGGAACGCCTCGAAAGTTATGAAGAACAAAACATTGAAGAATTGACAGCAGAAAAAGCCAAACTAGAAACACTGGTTTCGACCATTGCTGATGGTGCCGTCCTGATTGATAACAGTATGCAGGTGATTTTAGTCAACCCCACAGCGCGGCGAATTTTTGGCTGGGAAGGCGATGAGGTGGTAGGCAGTAATGTCTTGCATCACTTGCCATCAGCGGTAGAAATGGAAATTACTCGTCCTTTGTATGAAATGGCAGCTGGCGAATGTGAAAGTGCAGAGTTTCGCATTCATTTAAACCAACCAATCAAACGGACAATCCGCATTCTTTTGACTACAGTACTTAATTTACAACGGGAAAGTATTAAAGGTATTGCCATAACTGTTCAAGATATAACTCGTGAAGTAGAACTGAACGAAGCAAAAAGCCAATTTATCAGCAATGTTTCTCACGAACTGCGAACACCTTTATTTAATATCAAATCATTTATTGAAACTTTGCACGACTACGGCGAAGATTTAAGCGTAGAACAACGACAAGATTTTTTGCAGACTGTCAATCATGAAACCGATCGCTTGACTCGCTTAGTTAACGATGTTTTAGATTTGTCAAAACTCGAATCTGGTCGTAATTATAACTTTGATGGAGTGGATTTAGCCCAAGCGATCGAGCAAACTCTGCGTACTTACCAACTCAATGCCAAAGATAAAGGCATTGAACTAATTCAAGAAGTTACCCCCAACTTGCCGTTAGTTATGGGTAATTATGACTTATTACTGCAAGTATTAGCTAATTTAGTTGGTAATGCTCTCAAATTTACTAAGGCAGGTGGCAAAGTAGCTATTCGTGCCTATCAATTAGATCCCAAGCCTAACTCTCATAATCAATCTTCCCAAGTGCGAGTAGAAGTTTCCGATACTGGCATTGGCATCGCCCCAGAAGACCAACAAGCAATTTTTGACCGCTTCTTCCGCGTAGAAAACCGAGTTCACACCCTAGAAGGCACTGGCTTAGGTTTATCGATTGTGAGAAATATCATGGAAAGGCATCGCAGTAAAGTACATTTGGTGAGTGAAATCGGGGTAGGTACAACTTTTTGGTTTGACTTAGCTTCGATTTGATCAAGCCGTGAAGTTGGAGTAGCAAAGAAAAGAGTCAGCTATTCCAATGCATATCTAAATCGTGTTGACTGATGACTGCGATCGGTCGTCGGTCAGTGGTCAACGACCTTGACCAACGATTATACAGGTCAAGATAATGACATTGTTATGAGCAAACAGACGAATAATAAACCTAGTAGCAGTACCAAAGCTTGATTATGTTTCATCCAGCTTCTGATAGTTCCGCCAAAGCTGCTGCTGTAACGCTGTTGTTCCAAGTTTAACTTGCTCTGTTCCAGATTTTCATACAGAGTACAGTCTTTGGCGTAAGGACGTTGGGGAAAATTACAGGTGTTGTCATCATGATAGGTGCAGCTATCACAGAGATAACCATCCCCTTTAACACGGTGCAATGGAATACCAGGATGACCGTAAGCTTTGAGAGTTGTACGGCAGTATGGACAGGTAATAGCTTGACTATCAACGAGTTGATGGCAGCGAGGACAAGATACAGTAGCCACAACCTAAGTGTAAATGGGTAAACATTTTGATTTTAGCTCTTCTGAACATGAGGAGTCAGTAGTTGAGCGGCTGAAGTTAAGATTACAGATAACTATTTTATATATGCACATGGAAAAAAGTTGAGATAGAAAGGTTGATCTAAAGGTGTAAAAAACTAGTATTCAAGCAAATTACCACATAAATTAACTACTTTTGTATCCATAAATATTTTTTCAAGGCAGTTTATCCACCCTGACCCATCAAGAGTATATACTAATACAATTTTCAAAAATATTTGCAACAAATGAATTGGCTGTAGGGGCGTACAGCTGTACGCCCCTAGAGGGTATCTGTATCAGGTATTTCCTAAAATGGTATAACTCCCAAAGATAAAGATTACCCAGTCTTGGGAAACTTTATACAGGGTTTGGATAACCACTGTTGGGGTCGATTCTCCACAATTGTGTGCCATTTATACCGTTATCAGCATTAAAGTAAAGAACATTATCTAGCACTTGCAGATTACTAGGATTGGAAGAAGCACTTCCTAGATTAATGTCTTTGACCAATTGAGGATAGCTATTACCATCGACTTTCCATAACTCTGTGCCAGAGTAACCATCATTGGCAGTAAAGTAAAGAACATCTTCTAAAACTGTAAAATTGTTGGGGTTAGAAGAACCATAAGATGGATTGATGTTAAAGTTGAAGGGGCTGTTAGTAGTAGAGTTAATTCTCCACAGTTCTGAGCCATTCACCCCCTCTGATGCAGTAAAGTAGAGGCTATCTCCCACAACAGTGAAATTGCTGGGGTTGTCCAACCCGCCAGGAACCTCTAAGCTTTTTGCATAGCTATTTTGCTCAATTCTCCATAAGTTATTGCCACTGTAACCATCATTAGCTGTGAAGTAGAGAATATCATCTACTAGTGTCAAGTTACTAGGATTGGAAGAGGCATTTCCAGCATTAATGTCTTTGACCTGTTGTGCATAGCCATTGGCATCAATTTTCCACAACTCTGTGCCATTGTAACCATCGTTGGCGCTAAAGTAGAGAACATCATCTACAACTGTCAAGTTACTGGGATTAGAGGAAGCATTTCCAGGATTAATATCTTGTACCCGTTGCGGATAACCATTGGCGTCGATTCTCCACAACTCTGTGCCAGTATAACCATCATTAGCTGTAAAGTAGAGGGTATCACCTACAACTGTAAAATTGCTGGGATTGGGAGAACTGTTGTAGTAATTGATGTTGAGGCTGATGGGGTAGCTAGAATTGGGGTCAATTCTCCACAGTTGATTGCCATTTGTGCCATTGGATGCAGTAAAGTAGAGTTTCTCACCTAGAACTATAAAGTTACTGGGATTGGATAGACCGCCATTCACCTCTACAAGCTGTGCATAGCCATTGGCATCAATTTTCCATAAGTTTGTGTCACTGTCACCATCGTTAGCAACAAAGTAGAGACTGTTGCCTATTACTGTCAAGTTACTGGGATTAGAGGAAGCATTTCCAGGATTAATGTCTTGTACAAGTTGGGGATAGCCGTAAGAAGTGATTCTCCACAACTCTGTACCAGAGTAACCATCAGTGGCAGTAAAGTAGAGGGTATCACCTACAACTGTCAAATTACTGGGATTAGAAAAACCACTGTAGTAATTGAAGCTGAGGTTGATGGGGTAGGCAATGCTGGGTATAATTCTCCACAGTTGATTGTCATTCATGCCATCGAATGCTGTGAAGTAAAGGCTATGTCCTAGAACTATCAAGTTGCTGGGATTGTACAGACCGCCACTATCCTGTATGCGTTGTGCGTAGCCGTAGGAGTCTATTGTCCATAAGCCTGTGGTGTTGTAACCATCACTGGCAGTAAAGTAGAGAGTATTATCGACGACTATCAAATTACTGGGATTAGACGAACCATATCCAGGGTTAATGTCTTGTACCCTTTGGGGATAGCCGTTAGCATCTATTTTCCACAACTCTGTGCCAGAGTAACCATCGTCGGCTGTGAAGTAAAGAATATCTCCTACAACTGTAAAATTGCTGGGATTAGGAGAACTGTTGTTGTAATTGATGTTGAGGTTGATGGGGTAGCTAGAGTTGGGGTCAATCTTCCATAGTTGATTGCCATTTGTCCCATTTGATGCGGTGAAGTAAAGGTTATTCCCTAAAACTATGAAGTTGCTGGGATTAGATAGACCCCCATTCACTTCTACACGTTGTGCATAGCCATTGGCATCGATTTTCCATAACTCTGTGCCATTGTAACCATCGTTGGCGCTAAAGTAGAGAACATCATCTACAACTGTCAAGTTACTGGGATTAGAGGAAGCATTTCCAGGATTAATATCTTGTACCCGTTGCGGATAACCATTGGCGTCGATTCTCCACAACTCTGTGCCAGTATAACCATCATTAGCTGTAAAGTAGAGGGTATCACCTACAACTGTAAAATTGCTGGGATTGGGAGAACTGTTGTAGTAATTGATGTTGAGGCTGATGGGGTAGCTAGAATTGGGGTCAATTCTCCACAGTTGATTGCCATTTGTGCCATTGGATGCAGTAAAGTAGAGTTTCTCACCTAGAACTATAAAGTTACTGGGATTGGATAGACCGCCATTCACCTCTACAAGCTGTGCATAGCCATTGGCATCAATTTTCCATAAGTTTGTGTCACTGTCACCATCGTTAGCAACAAAGTAGAGACTGTTGCCTATTACTGTCAAGTTACTGGGATTAGAGGAAGCATTTCCAGGATTAATGTCTTGTACAAGTTGGGGATAGCCGTAAGAAGTGATTCTCCACAACTCTGTACCAGAGTAACCATCAGTGGCAGTAAAGTAGAGGGTATCACCTACAACTGTCAAATTACTGGGATTAGAAAAACCACTGTAGTAATTGAAGCTGAGGTTGATGGGGTAGGCAATGCTGGGTATAATTCTCCACAGTTGATTGTCATTCATGCCATCGAATGCTGTGAAGTAAAGGCTATGTCCTAGAACTATCAAGTTGCTGGGATTGTACAGACCGCCACTATCCTGTATGCGTTGTGCGTAGCCGTAGGAGTCTATTGTCCATAAGCCTGTGGTGTTGTAACCATCACTGGCAGTAAAGTAGAGAGTATTATCGACGACTATCAAATTACTGGGATTAGACGAACCATATCCAGGATTAATGTCTTGTACCCTTTGGGGATAGCCGTTAGCATCTATTTTCCACAACTCTGTGCCAGAGTAACCATCGTCGGCTGTGAAGTAAAGAATATCACCTACAACTGTAAAATTGCTGGGATTAGAGGAGGCGCTACCGGGATTAATGTCTGCAAATAATACCGGATTGCCAGTATTGGGGTCTATTGTCCAAAGTTCTGTGCCGTGAGTATTGTCGTAGGTGGTAAAGTAATACTTATCGCCGACTATTATAGGGTTAGTCTGCTCAAAGACGGTAGCATAACTTGCCATTGTAGATGGAAGAAATGCTGGATGAAATTCTACAGACCCTAAATTTTTGTCTAGTTCCCAGTTGCCATTAAAAGCTGCACTTCCAATTGGTGTTGTAGAAGCTGCGATCGCAGCACCGGTTAAATAGTGAAGTTTGTTAAGGAATTCCTCTCCTACATCACCCACAGCCACATTACAACCATAAAGTAACAAGGATGGTGTTAACCAAGTCTTCAGGTGTTCGCTGTAGTGGTTTAGAGTGCTAAGACTCAATTGTGTGTTTCCTAGATAGAGAGTTCCTAAGGAACCGTGAGAAACAATGTGGATACTGCTTGCGCGATCGCGGCTTTGTAAAGCTGCGGTGATTTGTTCCACACCATCTTGCTGTGAGGTGAGAACAATTACCTCTGCTTGAGGTACTACACCTTTAATTAAGTCTTCGTGGTTTTCAACAGCAGAATCAATAAAGACAAGAATATGGTTAGAATCCAAATGTAAACGTTGATTATCCATTTCAGTTGTTATCTTCAGATACTTGTGTGCTAGAGGCTATTGATCAAGTCAACTTTTAGCCAGTCAGGCGATGCAGCATAATCCAAGCTATAACGACATAGCAACAATGGTGGTCTTGCTCATTGTTGCCAAACGTTCCTCATTTTTAGCAAAATGATGAAATCAGCCATATTTGATGTAATGTCATAGTCAAAATCATGACTAAAACAGTCAGCTTTTGAATGCAAAAAATTACAGAATCTTTTGCATTCAAAAGCTGAAATAGACCGACTTGTTATGCTTTAATAACCATTTTTGTTAATTTCTAACTTTGAAGTCATCTGGAAGATTACTGAAATCTTGTTTCAAGAAATCATAAATCTCAATTAAGGAAGTAGAATTGATTTTGAAATTCAGGAATAATCAAGGTGATAATATTTTCCTAGCTGAGCAAATAAGTTATACTCTTTATTTGTAAAAATGTACTTATAAAACTTAGCCCAAAAGACACGCTATGCAGGGAAATTGATGAATTGCCTCTACGTGAATAGCGTACAGCTTAACATTAAATTAGTATAAACCTCGTGATTTCCGAAAAAATACACGATTACGCAAATTATGTGTACTTCAGCTTCTTATAGTTTTTTGCTTATAAATACAAAGCCACGACTTTTATTTGATGCAGGATCAATTGTTAGCATTGCTTTCCACAAATCTGTTGTTTTTACCCAAACTGGTGGATACTTATAACGAGAAACATCAAAAATTAAAAATCTATCTGTTTGCTCATTGTATGCTGCTAACGGGGAAATATGCCCACCTTTTTCTTGACCAATTTCTTTACGTAAATAGTTGACCAAAACAAAATTATGTGGCTGTTTTAAGTTTTCGGCTGCTTGTCTACGAAACTGCTCTAAACTGGTGTCGGCAGCGTGGTAAACATTAACTTTAACATCATAGCTGGCTATTAAGTTTCCTAACTGTTCCAGAGTCATACCTTGGCGAGATACTAGCTCAGAGGTTAGGATTTTTTTTGTATTCTCATTACTAAAAAAGTTTTCTTGAGTGAATACTCGATATGGCTTGTACTGTGGTGCTTCTGGCGCAGGAATTCCCAAACTATTCAGCACCATAACAATACTGGCAACACCACAATAAGCCTGATTATTTTGGGTAACAAACTGCATACTTAGTGGGAAAAAGTCTTCTTTTGATTTACTGTCGAGTAATAATTTTTTACCTTCAGGCTCATTAAAACCAATTAAATTCGGTGGAAGAGGTAATGTTTGTGAGAGAACAGTTCCACCAGATATACATAGCCCAATAATTAAAAAATTGAAAGATTTTTTGCCAATTTTTAGTAAGATACCATTCATAAGCACCATAAAATTCTCACATCACATAAGTAAATAGTCTCACACCAAGATGCTAAGAAAGTATCAAATTTTCTGAATAAGTCTGTAATCGTCAGTTTTGCTACTTGTTGTTATTTGGGATCTTACGTAAGTACTAAGAATAAGCCATATCTACAGCCTGGATATGAGATCTATACCAAATTGCATTCAACAGTAATAGAGAAAATTAGAGAGATGAGGGCGTTATTACTTCAGCATTTCCAGATGCTATTTCTCAACTAAACTTAGTATTAATATTAACTTTAATTTCAGTACATTTGGTATAGTCAAAGTAATCAAATGGAGAGAGTATTCAAGTTATACATTCAATAAAATCGCAATAAGTAATATATTCTTGATCGTGCGATCGCCTTTTCCCCTATGAGTACTGTACCATACTTCTGGTAGTAAAAGAAACTCGTAATCAGACTAAGTGCCATCGCTTTGTTAGCAGGTGCTACCCTCAATTGCTCTGAAGGTTTGATTAACTCGAAATCCTAACATATTCATGAATTTCTATTGCTTAGCAAGCACTATAAAATATAATAGCTACCTAAAATAAGGTTGCAATGCAAATTCTGAAAGTACTAACTAGAGTTTATCTGAGTCCAGCAGACTTAGACGATGCGATCGCTTTCTATGAAAACCTGTTTACAGAAAAATGCTGGTTATGGTTTGAATATTCCGAAACTGGCTTAGAACTCGCCGGCGTCGGTTCTATTCTTTTAATTGCTGGTTCGGCTGAAGCACTTTCTCCATTTAAGAGTACACAAGCAACATTTCTTGTTGATTCACTCAATGATTTTCGAGAAGCACTCGCTTTGCAGGGTGCAGTAATTCTGGCGGAACCAAACAAAGTTCCAACTGGTGCTAACATGCGAGCGATGCATCCTGATGGAACAATTGTAGAATACGTTGAATTTGGGTAATTACAGCGGGGAAATGAGGGGAATAGGGTGATGGGGAGATGGGAAGCAGGGGAGGGGAGATGGAAAGATGAGGGTAAAATAACTCCTAACTCCCAACTCTTAACTCCTAACTGCTCATCTACACAGGCTGTGGTTTCAGTAAATCTGTTTTGGTGAGAAATTCATTAAACGGAGTGGCAACTTGGTCTAGTGTGGCAACTGTGGGTGTTTGTAGTGGTAAACGGGGAAAGAGTAATTCAGCGACTCGATAAGCTTCTTCGAGATGGGGATAACCTGAAAATACAAAGGTATCGATTCCAAGGTCGGCATATTCCAGCATTCGCGCTGCAACTTTATCTGGATCTCCTACTAAAGCAGTCCCAGCACCTCCACGCACTAAGCCAACACCAGCCCATAAATTGGGACTAATTTCTAAGTTGTTGCGTTCGCCATTATGCAACTTTGCCATGCGCCGCTGTCCTTCTGATTCGGATTGAGCAAAGCGTCGATAAGCAGCGGCTATAGTTTCATCATCCACATACTGAATGAGTTCATTTGCTGCATCCCATGCTTTTTGTGTGGTTTCGCGCACTATGACATGCATCCGAATGCCAAAGCGTACTGTTCTCTCTTGTTCTGCTGCTAATCGCCGTACCTTAGCAATTTTTTCGGCAACTTGTTGCGGTGGTTCACCCCAGGTTAAATACACATCAATGTGTTTGGCTGCAACCTGAAGGGCAGCATCGGAAGAACCACCAAAATATAAGGTAGGATAAGGCTTTTGGACTGGCTGAAATTGCAGCTTTGCACCTGCAACTTTCAAATGACGACCGCTAAAGGTAACTTCTTCACCTTGCATAAGCGATCGCCAAATTGTTAAAAATTCATCTGTCAGTTCATAACGCTGGTCATGGTCTAAAAAAACGCCATCTTTAGCCAGTTCTTTTGTATCGCCGCCTGTAACCACATTTAAAATAATTCGACCGTTAGAAATTTGGTCAAATGTAGCAGCCATCCTCACTGCTACAGAAGGCGACATAATTGCCGGACGAAACGCAACTAGAAACCGTAGGCGTTGCGTAACTGCTATTAAAGAGGTGGCAACAATCCAAGTATCCTGTTTTTGTCCAGTACCAATCAACATACCACCATAGCCCAATTTATCAACGGCTTGGGCAATTTGCTGCATATAAGGATAAGTAGCTGGTCGTCTGCCAATTGTTGTGCCTAAATACCGCTCGTCTCCCTGTGTTGGTAAATACCAAAAAACTTCCATAATTCCTCTGTTTTACATTGAAGTTACATCAACAAACAATCAAATTCTTTGCCCATACCATAACTTGACTATTTTGAATTAGTCCCTATTTTTGACTAATTGTTTCTGGCGTGATAGCTGCGTATTGTTCACTATTCAGCATTGCTTCTTTAATATCTATGGGTTTGGGAATTACTTTTTCTTGGGCAAATAAATCTGCTATTTTCTGTTGATTTACCATGATTTCTGGAGTAATTGGTCTTAACCCGTAAGTCCGTCTTTTGACCATCTCCGTTAAAATATCTTCATCCAGTTTGAGTTGAGGAGCAATCAATTTCACAACTTCTGCTGGGTTGTTTTCAGCCCATTGTCCAATATTATTTATTTCCTCAAGAATTAAGCGAACTAACTTCGGATTTTCTGTAGCGAACTGGCGCGAAGCCATGTAAAATCCGCCTTGAGTAGCAATGCCACTTGCATCTCTTAAAAGCCGAGCTTTTGCAATTTTTTGTGCCAATGCTAAATTAGGATCCCAAGTTACCCAAGCATCTATTTTACCTTGAATAAAAGCGCCACGGGCTTCAGTGGGAGGCATACTGATAGCTTGAATATCACTGTATTTTAAATCAGCCTCTTCTAAAGCTTTGATTAATAGATAATGGGAAGCAGAACCTTTTTGAAAAACTATTTTTTGACCTTTGAGGTCAGCTAAAGTCCGAATTTGCGAATTATTTTGAACTACAATTCCGCTTCCTTTACCACTGCTAGGTTTGTTACTAGCAATATATACCAATGATGTACCAGCTGCTTGGGCAAATATTGGAGGTGTTTCACCAACAGAACCAATATCAACCCTACCAACATTCATTGCTTCCATTAGTTGTGGCCCTGCTGCAAATTGCGCCCATTCCACAGAAACACCCAAGGATTGCAGACGTTTTTCAATCACACCTTTGAGTTTGACAATATCTCCAGCACTTTGATATCCCATGTGGACAACTTTAGCTTTAATGCCACTGTTCGGATTCTCTGCTTTGGGAGTTTCTACTGAGCAACTCACTAAAGTTGTTGATAGGCTGAATAAACCAGGTATTACTAATAAGCTAAAACGCTGAAAAATGTTAAGTTTAGTCTTTGTAAATGAAGCGGTCATGGCAGGGTAAATGTATCCTTTTTGAGAGTAATCTGATATTTTGCTATAGGCGACTGTAAGTCGCGACTACACAGACAAAACCCGCCTGCGCGGGTTTGAAAATAATTTTATTGACAGTCAACAGTCATCAGTCATCTAACACCAAAATTTAGACTGTTTGAAGTTGAAGGTTCTTTTGGAACAGTTCTTTAACGTGTTTCCAAGCATCAGCAGCAGCTTCTGGATTGTAGCTAGTGCGATGGTTGCAGAAGAAACCATGTCCTGCGGCTGGATAGCGGAAGATGGTATGAGGAATTTGATATTTCTTCAATTCAGCTTCAATTTGTTCTGTATGTTCTAACGGGATTCCTGGATCTTCCAAACCAAAGAAGGCGTAAATAGGGCCTTTTATCTCTGGAGTGCGGGTAATGGTAGGTTTTCCACCACCAGGAGTTGAGTTAGTAATACCGCCACCGTAGAAGGAAGCTGTAACTTTAATATCTGGTAGTGTGGCGGCTAAGTAGACGACATGACCGCCAAAGCAGAAACCAATGGAACCGATCGCATCTTTTTGTACGTTTGGTAAAGTTCTCAAATAAGCGATCGCAGCTTGAATATCACTTAATATTTCCTCTGCTTTGGTCTGTTCCTTATATTGTCTGCCTTTCTGGATATCTTCAGGGGTGTATGCAGCCTCAAAACCCGGTGCAGTCCGTTGAAAAAGAGTAGGCGCGATCGCCACATACCCTTCTTGTGCAAACTTCTGGGCTACTTCCCGAATATGAATATTGACCCCAAAAATCTCTTGAATCACGATTACAGCCGGGAAAATCCCTGCTTTTGCAGGTTCAGCCAGATAAGCATCAATTTGCAAATCACCGTTGGAGATTTTAACTTGAGAGGTGCGAATTTCTGTGTTTGTCATTAGGGATTAGCCTGCAATTGCTTTTGGGACAGAATTACCTGTGGTAAGTTTTGTGTAAAACTACATTAACTTTACCGATTTACCGTATTTTTTAAATGTAGTATTTCACAAAGCATGTGTAAAGGCAAGTATTTTTTTGAAGGTGAAGGGGAAGGGGAAGGGGAAAGGGAAGGGGAAAGGCAAAAGTTTTTCTGATAGCCAGGTGAAGGCTTCTGGTGGTTTATGGCTGAGAACTTAAGGTACTAAGAGATTGAACGTTTGATTTTGTAGCTTTTTTGTTTGATATTTACTAACGGGAGAATCAACATGACGCTGAAGGCAGTTCATCATGTGCAGGTGACATACCCTACAGAAATGGAGTCAGCAATGCTGTTTTTCTACAGCCAAGTTTTGGGACTGACTGAAATACCCAGACCGTAGGTGGTCAAAAATAATTCTGGGGCATGGTATAAATTGGGAGACATTTAAACTAGGGGATTTTTTATCTAAAGGAAAAAATGCATTCTTAAACTAAAAATAGGTATTAATTAATACAAATATAATATAAGAATAAATTTTTGCTTACTCCCCACTCTCCACTCCCTACTCACTACTCCCTAATCTCCACTTTGGTAGCTTACTAGGGAAAATCCTTAAAATACTTGTATGGTGAGAACCGAAAATTACTTGGAGTAATTCTTGGAGTATGACTCCTAGTAATTTTGATGTAAAGATGGTATGGTCAGGCTTTAGTATAGCGATAGTACTTTTGTTCTCATCAAAAAAGTTGACTAGTTTATTTTTTTGATTCACAAAACCTGAAATCAGTACATTCGTGGTACTTAAGACTAGAATAAAAGCTAAAAACGTGGAATTGACGTTGTTATCATGATACCTATCGTTATTGAACAATCGGGTCGAGGCGAACGCGCTTTTGATATTTACTCACGACTGTTGCGTGAGCGCATCATCTTCTTAGGTCAACAGATTGATAGCAACTTAGCTAACTTAATTGTTGCCCAGCTGCTGTTTTTGGATGCTGAAGACCCAGAGAAAGACATTTACATGTATATAAATTCTCCCGGTGGTTCGGTGACAGCCGGTATGGGCATTTTTGACACCATGAAACACATTCGCCCTGATGTCTGTACCATTTGTACAGGACTAGCGGCGAGTATGGGCGCTTTTCTTCTCAGCGCTGGTGCTAAGGGTAAACGGATGAGTCTACCTCATTCTCGAATTATGATCCACCAACCTCTAGGTGGCGCACAAGGGCAAGCGACTGATATTGAAATTCAAGCGCGGGAGATTTTATATCACAAGCGACGGCTCAATGAGTATTTAGCCGAACACACTGGTCAGCCAATTGAACGCATTGCCGAAGATACTGAACGGGACTTCTTTATGTCGCCGGAGGAAGCTAAAGAATATGGCTTAATTGACCAAGTGATTGACCGTCACGCTGCTGGTAGTCGTCCAGCAGTTTCAGTTGTGAGTTAATAGTTAATAGTCAATGGTCATTAGTCATTAGTTGAGTTGACGCTCTACCTAGTTCAAACGGTTTAGAGCGTCAAAAGCTTGACAACATAAATGATTTAAGCTCTTTAGTTACAATTTAACCGTGAGCATATCCTCTTATTATTTGTCAGCGCGGTTAATATGACTGACGTAAACCCAGATATCAACGGAACTATTACGATCGCACTACAGCGTCAAGAGAATGGACAGTATGTTTGTCAGATGTCATCTTCTCTAAGCGATTTTCCCAAAGATAACCTGCAATGCTACGGTCAAACAAAGGAACATGCGATCGCCAACGCTTTAGAACAATTAGCCGATGAGTATCGCCGAATAGCGGAAGAACAACAAAATATAGATTGGCTCACAGTAGAGAGATCAGACTCTGGAGAACCAATTACTAAGCATTACCATGTAATTTTGCACTACGAACGCATTGCTGAGGAAGAATCGAAGTTTCAGGCAATGCACAATACAATCATGGGAAATACCGTGGTTGAAAATGCCAAGATTACCGTGATTGAGATTGATCCAGATATACCAATTGATCCTTTAGCGCGATCGTGGGATGGAGTGGGCTAGTGACATCAACAGGTATAACGCTTTTTCAAGACTTGAACACCGTTGCGATCGCCTATTTGATTCCAGCCTAATCTGACTTAAAGATTTTGCACGAAAAACGTTTTACTGTTCAAGCGGGCGGCGGGAATCGAACCCGCATTAATAGCTTGGAAGGCTATAGTTTTACCACTAAACTACGCCCGCAAATTTCCAACTTAAATAAGATAACATACTTGAAACTAAAATTCAAGCATCCAGTCATACCAAATCGAAAAAGTTAGTATGTTGTTGCTATTATACAAAATAGCATTTTAGTCAAGACTATCATTCCAAAATTCAAAAACTGAGTCAAAGTTAACGCCGCTCTATTTTGATACGTACAAACAGATTGCTCCATTCCGGTGGTGTTGTGCCATCTGGATAGCGTGCAGGCTGAAATTTTTCACCTTGGAAAACATCATTGGCGAATTCCTCATATTTGCTTTTTGAAGCTTGTGGTATCGCTTGATCTATAACTTTAGCTTCTATAAACTTACCAGTGTTATCAATTATTAACGATACTAAAAACTCTACAGCAGGAAGTTCAAGGTTGCTATTGATGTAAAGTGAGGCAACTTGTTTTTCGTTGCTTCCTATGTGTTCAGCTAGTTTCAAGTTTTTGGGTAAAGGCTCTCGCATCAATTTTCTCTGCTCGTCTTCACTCACAGGAACCCAGCTTGCAAATATTCCTGTTTGTGTTTGAGGTTCTGGAGGTGGCGGTAACTGTTCGCCAGTACCTACTGGTTTGTCTTGCTGTGCTTGTTCACGTTGGCGTTGTTGTTCAGCCTCTTGGAGTTGGCGTTGTTGTTCAGCCTCTTGGAGTCGGCGTTGTTGTTCAGCCTCTTGGAGTTGGCGTTGTTGTTCAGCCTCTTGGAGTTGGCGTTGTTGTTCAGCCTCTTGGAGTTGGCGTTGTTGTTCAGCCTCTTGGAGTCGGCGTTGTTGCTCAGCCTCTTGGAGTTGGCGTTGTTGAATGTTCGCTCTTTTTTCGCTTGCAGATGCGATCGCTCGTTTTTCGCTTGCAGATGCGATCGCTCCTTGATTTGAAATATCAGCAGCAGGAGGTGTTACCGCTAATTGATCTGTTTTAGTTACTTGCTTAGGTAATTTCGCTGCTTGTGAATTTTGATTTTTCGATAGTCGGTTTGCGACAACTGGTTTTACACTTGCTCTTGATTTTGCTTGAGGAGAAATTTCTACTAACTCAATGGGAATATCTGCTTGCTCTTGCTGCGAAAATCCCAGTCTAATCACATGAGATGAACGAATTAGCCAGAAAGCCAGCAAATGCAAGGAAATTGAACTGATAGCTACAGCAATCCATAAACCGGGTGGATCGGTGTGTCGCCTCCAGAAGTGATCTGAAATTGGTGTTTTGTCTGCAACCGATCTTGTCATATTACATTTGAAACTAGATATGATTCGGTGCTTTTACAGCTAATGCCTAATCGCTAAGAAACACTTTTAACCTTAGAGGTTGTTTGTCAAGTATTAATAATTTTGCATTATAAAAATAATGGTGAGTAAAATTCTTGCTACAATCAAGCTGAAAACACTATATTTGTTGTTTTAAAGACTCCCAAATCAACAAATATCCCACTGTTCACAGTCAACGTTCATCAGTCATCAGTAGGGGTGGGTTGATGAATATTGTCACATGATAATCCGAGGATATTTGTGAATCTGCCCCTACTTCAACCGGGATAATTTATTTTTTGAAGTTTTCTTACTTGAGTTGAATATTCAAAACAAGTTTTCAAATATCCTTTTAACGATTAGCAATTAGCTCTGATGCAACAGCGAAGGTGAGAACTGTTTCATCTATTCCTTTAAGTTTGAGTGGACTACCTTTGGTAATTTCTTCATCTTGTAAATAATCTGCTACAGCAGCGGAAACCAGGATAGTGCCAGGAATAGCAGCAGCTTGTAACCTAGCAGCAATATTTACACTTGGCCCAATGGCTGTGTAGTCGGCCCGTTCAGCACTACCAAACATGCCCACAACAGCTGTACCTTGATGGATGCCACAGCGAAACTCTACACCATTATGTCCGTTGGCATCGAATATACCTTGCTCTTGCCAGCGCTGGTTTAACTCAACCAGTGAACGTTGCATACCTCTTGCGGTGTTAACAGCACGACGCACCTGTTCATTTGGGCTAAGTTCTTCAGGCGCTCCGTATAAAGCCAAAATAGCATCTCCCATAAATTTATCTACGGTTCCACCATTGTCAAAGACAACGGTGGTCATAACTTCTAGATATTCATTTAGTAACTCTGCTACTCGCCGAGATCTGAGGGTATTTGCTAGCTGTGTAAAACCCACGATATCGCTAAATAAAACTGTGATCAAGCGCGGTTCTGGTCGTAAATCTAGTGTCAAAGCTCCAGCTGCGGCTTTTTGCACTAATACAGCTGGCAAAAAGCGCTTGAGGACTGATTCTGTGAGGTAAGTATTTAGCTCCACAACCTTTCGTTCATTTTCCTTCAAGGCTAAGAGATTCCTGACTTCTGCCAGAAGTTCCCGGTCGTTAAAAGGTTTTGCTAAATAAGCATCCGCACCATGTTCTGTACTTTCAATGCGGGTTTCTTCATCAACTTTCGCTGTCAGCAGGATAATTGGTGTTCCTTTTAACTTTTCCTCATTACGGATCATCCGAATCATTTCCAGCCCTGTCACTAAGGGCATCATTAAGTCAGTAACAATTAAACTAGGTGAAATTTCTTGAGCTATTCCGAATCCTTCATAACCGTTACGAGCTGTCTTAACTTGATAGCCGTTGCGGCGGAGTATATCAGATACATAAGTTCGCAAATCTGGGTTATCATCTACAACTAAAATAGAATGCCTAGTTGCTTGCTCAGTGATGGATGCCAGATGCTGAGTACCAATAGTTGGTGATAAATTTTTTGTAAAATCCTCAATATTATCTGTAATAGGTTCTAATGGTTCCAAATCAACTAGTTCGACACTAGCGCGGCTTGTGTTGACTTCAACAGGAGTGTCTAGCAATTGTTCTGGGGGTAAGTGAGCGTTTCCAGCCACAAGAGATAAGGTAAAGGTAGTACCTTGTCCGTAAACTGATTCGACACTAACTTTACCGCCGTGCAGTTCCACAAGTTCTTTGACTAAAGCTAAACCTAGACCACTGCCTTCATAAGAGCGGTTCTCTGAACCTTCGGCTTGGCGGAAGCGCTCAAATAAGTAGGGAATTTGCTCTTGAACAATGCCAATTCCGGTATCTTGTACTTGTAGTATGCAATGGTTTTCTTGAGATAGCAATTTGACAGTAATTGTCCCACTTTCAGGTGTAAATTTCATGGCATTAGACAGGAGGTTATAAACCACCTTGTCAAATTTTTCTATATCTAAATACACTGTGGGACATTTACTGAAGTCTGTCACTAGATGTAGTCCCTTTTTCTCACAATAGGGACGAAAAGAATCAACGATTTGACTGACAAATTCAACTAGATCACTAGGACGGAAATTAGGCTGCATCCTGCCAGCATCTAAGCGTTGTAAATCTAGTAGTTGGTTTACCAGTCTTAGCAGGCGGCGAGAGTTACGTAGAGCGATCGCACTTTGGGCATAAGATAATCCTTCACCAGCCCCCACTGCTGACTCTAAAGGCCCTTGAATCAAGGTGATGGGAGTGCGGAACTCGTGGGAAATATTTTGAAAAAATTCGGTTTTTTGTTTATCTAGTTGTAATAAGCGCTCAGCTTGCTCACGAGTTTTGTGGTATAGACGTGACTGCTGTACAGCGATCGCTGCTTGTGCTGCTACTGCTTTTGCTAACTCGATATCAGATGAAACCCATCGCCGTGCTTTGCTACCTTCACGAAGAGTGATACTTCCAATGCATTTGCCGTCAGCTAGTAAAGGGACAACCATTAGCGATCGTGCTGGCTTTTTCCAAGGCAAATCTAACCCTTGGATTGCTGAAGAGCGATCGCTCATATCATTAATTACCACAGGCTCCTGAGTACGCAAGATTTCTCTGAGTATGGGATTTTCTTGGATAGGTGCTTGAGAGTTGGGTAATTGCTGAATTACAGAATTATGGCTAACAATTAAATTTTTGCCTTTCCCTGACGGTTGGGAATTATCAGAATGTTGAGAACTATCATACAAAGCTACACAATCAACAAACTCATCTTCTTCTGTCCACAAAGACAGGACACAGCCATCGACTTGTAGGGCTTGTCCAAGTTGGTAGGTGATAGCTGCGAAGATATCTTGAGGGTCTAGGCTAGAGCGAATCGCAGTAGTAATAGTATTAATCAGGCCCTCTCGCTTGGCAAGGGCACGTACCTGCTCGTATGCATAAGCTTGAGACAAAGCTAAGGCTGCCTGATCTGCTACCATCAACACTAATTGCACCTCGTCCTTACTCCAAAAGCGGGGTTGGGAACATTGGTGTAGTGCCAGCACTGCCATCAATTCCTGTTGGCAAATCAGGGGTACAACTAGGCTAGAGCAAATGTTAGCAGTGGCGAAAGCTAAAGTGCGTTGCTGCATTTCGGGAGTTTCGCCTTGGATGCGTTCATCACCTGCTACATCATGAATTACCTGAACTTCGCGGGTTTCCCAGACTGTTTGAGCCAAAACAGACAGAGGTGAATTTACATCTTCTACACTCTCTCCGGCTCCAATTGGCTGAGTTTTCTGGTAAATGAATCCTTCATCCACCAACTGTTCATCTTGGAAGGGACGTAAAAGACAAACATCTACTTCCAACATATGACCAACTGTATCGACAATTGTTTGTAGAATTTGCCGATAGTCTAAGGCACTGCGGATTGTATTTGTGATGGTATTTAGCAGCGATTCCTGACGGAGTGTGCGTGTCAGTTCGCGGGTACGAGCTTTGAGGACGTTGTGGGTATCTAGGGCCTGGCGTACAACTGCTTTGAGATCCTCCGCTTCCCACGGTTTAGTTACATATTTGAATACCTTACCAGCATTAATTGCTTCTACTAGGTCTTCAACATCAGTGTAGCCAGTTAAAATAATCCGGATAATATCTGGATATTGAGTCGCTGTCAGGCTCAAAAATTCTGTACCGCTCATTATCGGCATTCGCTGATCGGAGATGATCACTGAAACCTCTCCTTCTTGCGCTAACAAATCCAGCGCTGCAGGACCAGATGTTGCCCTCAGCACCTTATAGTCGCGATAGAAGGTGCGGTAAAGCAAGTCAAGGTTGTCTGGTTCGTCATCAACAACCAAAATTTTCGGCTTACTGTTTACTTGAGATTTCATGCACCGCTTTCCTGCTGCAACGGCAGTTGGATAAAGAATAATCTGATCAGGGTGGAATGGTTCTGAGTCAGGTAAGAGCAGAGCATTTCTACCAATGAGGCTTTTTGGTTATATGACTGCTGAGTGTGGGAATATTTACTGACAGTAAGTGGCCTCACTAGCTTGTAACGATCGCTATTGGCTCTAGTGCAGCGCAATCGGGTTCATAGTTAGTTGTCGTTCTATAGAGTTGATGCTTGTTTGCCAAATCTTCCCTCACCTCCAGCGATAACTCTCCAATCATCTCTACAGCACTCAAGGCTGGTTGAAAAAGCCAGATGAAGCTGCATATTAAGTTTTCCCGTTGCAGCAGTTGCACTAACACTTGCATGTAAATTTTATTTATGACATTCATGGTAGGGTCAGCGATATTACAACAATATGATTTAAAAACAAAGTATACTATTTATATAAATACCTCTTTACCAATCTAGCAATCAGAAATATAAGTTAGACAAGTAGCATTGATTAGAAAATTAGGTATAGTTTCTCCAGCACCTAGGTTCCTTTACAATCACCACTTCACTTTTTCATGGAAACTGGTATTAGTGTAGTGGCAATCCAATGAAACCACTCAGTAACCCAACTAAAGCTAGTTAAAAGCAAAATTAGCCGAGGTTTGGCTGTAAGAAAATCTCGCGGTCACTCAAGTCAGTATTACTGTCAACTGCTTTGTTGCCTAGAGTTAAATTACAAGTCTAGTTTTGCTGATTAGTTGCATTTAGCCAAGTGAATTTTTCAACTTGATTTCAGCAACACGGTAAACACTTGTTTGTGGAACTGGTAGTTAAACATTGCCTGGCACTGTTAATTATACTACCTTTGATTGCTATTAAGCTGACGACATATGAAGCTCCAAGCCTCCAGATAAGCCAGATAATACTTTTCGTCTAGGCATCAACGACCTCCTTTATGTTCTGGGAAAACGTGAGATAGCTCTGGTGGTGAGCTTTCCCTCCAAAGGAACTGCGGTGAGAAAATTTTGTACTCTGTTTACTCGACAATTTAAGTAAGAAGTTGTAATCTCACTGTAATTTCAACATTCCAACCTAATTTTAGTTTTAAAATAGCTTATACGGTGTTGTAGCATTTTGAAAAAAATCTTCGTTGAATGCAATCAACAGACCGCGGTGTTAGCGTAGCTAAGCTCTGTTCTTTGGGTTTTTACGCCACATGTATGGCTGTAGGGTTTCCTGACAGCCGCACATCGGGGGCTATGGATCCCCACGAAGTGGGGATTGGGGGAGAACCACGCCAGATGCTTCAAGTCGGCATAGGCGACGACAGTCGCTTCAAGTCGGCAAAGCCTTTCGGCAATCGCTCATGGGGAGCCACTGCGTTGCGGAGGTTTCCTCCGTTGTAGCAAGTGGCGTGGGAACCCCCAAGACCCTTACGGGTGACGCTCGCAAGCTCGCTAACGCTCTTGCTAACGGCAGTCCCCCAGACGCTCGGAAAGCGTAGCGTCTCCCCTTGGGAGAAGACTCGCGCAACGCTTGCGCTAACGTCGGAAACCGCTCCTGTCGGGGGATGCCTCACAGCGTTGCCGACGCTCCTACGTCGCTACCGCTACGCTAACACCACAGCGCTGTTTCCCCAACGAACTGGCTCCCTAAGACCCGTACTGCAAAGCAGAATCCTTTCACCGTTGGGCGAAGCCCATCCTACAGGTTAGGTGTTCCCGTTCCCAAGGGAGAGGTTCCCGCTTTCTTAGGGTAGGGCGCCTTGCACTGTTAGCGTTGCGAAGATCGTGAGTCTTCTCCCAAGGGGAGCCACTCACTCACTGCCTCCCCAGGATGAACCACCGAAAGGGTTTCTCGACTTAAGGAGAGTGGCTCTTCAAGTGGAGGATGTGGCGTCCATTATGGGGGCTACCTCACAGCAGTGGTTCTTCCCTGTGATCCTCAGGCCCCCAATACGGTTCGGTTAAAGGGGAAAGGGGAAAGGGAAAAGGGGAAGAAAAACCTTTAACCCAAGCCCAGTAACCTTTTCCCCAAACCCTATTGTGAGTTTAAAATGCTTATCCGAACCGTATTGCTCAGGCCCCGATTTCTCCAGTCCCTTTTATTATGAAACTAACCTTGACATCCTGGTTTTTTGAGCCTCACTACCAACAGCCAATAGCATCTGCGGCAGAGCAAGCTCCTTGCAAATTTCACATTCGTACTGCTACACCTGCTGATTTGACTGGCATTGCCCAAATTATTGCTGAAAGCTTTCACTCCCAAGATGGTTTCTGGGGATGGGCTTTTCCATTACTACGTTTGGGTATTTATGAAGACTTCAGGCATCGCTTGTCCTCACCTACACCCCATCAGGTTTGTTTGGTTGCTGTTGACACTACTAGTACAGATCATAAGTTAATAGGAACTGTAGAAATGGGTGTACGTTTCGCTGATTCGTGGATACAGGTTAGCAAAAGTTTTCCTTATTTGTCTAATTTAGCTGTTCATCCTCAATATCGAAGATATGGTGTAGCATCTGGGTTACTTATGAGTTGTCAACAAATTTCACAAGAATGGGGATTTCAAGACTTATACCTCCACGTTTTAGAAAATAACTATCAGGCACGACAGCTTTATTTCAAGCTGGGATATAGAGTACATAAAGTGGAATCTAACTGGAATAAATTTTTATTCAGACGCTCTCGACAGATTTTATTACATAAAAATTTGAGAGTTGATTCAACGACTTGAATTTTATTTGATCAATTAATTTATTTTAACTAACTATTACATAGTTGACAAACTCTCATAATGATCCCCGACTACAATACCTATTCAGTCGATGAACTATATAGACAATCAATATAAGAATCCTAATGCTTGATGCTTTCAAATGAAAGTAATTAAAAATTATACCTCTAACAATAGATATTATGAAAGTAGGTTTTTACTATAAGAATACTAAAAATTTTAACTGAAATAAGCTGTT
Organism: Amazonocrinis nigriterrae CENA67; assembly: GCF_016056305.1. Classification (GTDB taxonomy): domain Bacteria; phylum Cyanobacteriota; class Cyanobacteriia; order Cyanobacteriales; family Nostocaceae; genus Amazonocrinis; species Amazonocrinis nigriterrae. Next base: position 101,064 of record NZ_JAECZC010000003.1, read on the forward strand.
GAGCTATATATAAAAAAATGTGAATTTTATTTTTTAGCTAAAAAATATTTTTTGTAAATCGAAAACAAGATTATAATATTGCTGATAAGTAAAAATACACTTAATCAAACATTAGTTCCTCATAATAACTTTGTATCTTAGATATTTATCTTTATAAAAACTTTAAAAAAAATTAGTGTAATTTACAGACAAATTCAGTTAAATCTCATAAAATATAACTACCTGATTTCCAAAGCAACACTTATTTATTTCTATCTTTAGTTAAATTTGCCAAAAAATTCTTGAGAATAATAAGAATTAAAAATTTGGTTTAATTTAATAACTAAGTCCTTGCTTTAAGTCTATAAAACCACCAAATCACTCAAAAGTTTGAGAAAACATGGATAGCGAAAACCACCAACGCTATCAAGCTAGTATGGTATCAACATATTACCCTGAAACTAGTTTCCTTGACCATCTTGTCATGTCAGATGGAACTGAGCAATCATATAGCTCGGATATACTTACGCTTCTACACAGTGGAAAAGTTTTCATTGTTAATAGTCGCAAGCGGAATGGTTTGATACTTTTCAAACGCTATCATGCAGAATTTGCTGGCCCTGGAGCAGCAGTTGGTGGCGATTACGATTGTGATTGCCAGAAAGCTTTGTGTGTAGGTAATTTGTCTTTGTTAACTCCCGAATCTTATGACGATCGCCAGAAAGCCTACTTAATTAGGCGACAGTGGATTCGCTTGATTAAACAAATTACAGAAAACCCGGTTCCACAGCAGCGAGTCCAAAAGATTTTGGATCAATTTGAACAATACTTCCCTCCAGAAATGGTGGCTAGTCTTCCTGATGTTGCCTTTGCTCTCTTAGTGGGGGTGCTACCGCAAACGGTGGGATTAGTACGCCGTTTGGGTAGCGATGTCAATTGCAGGCTTAATTACTGAGTGAATCACGAAAATTTCAGATTTGCCAGAGCAGCTTGTAATCGATTAATGGTGCGGGCATTTTCTTCAGGTGTTCCGATGGTAATTCGTAATCCTTGACTAATCTCGCGTACCACAGTGCCGTAGCTGCCAAGTTTTTGGTGAAGACTTTTTAAAGCAGCGTCTTGTGGATGAGAGCCATTTAATTTGAGACGCACGAAAACAAAATTAGCAGCACTTTCTGCAACTTGTAATTCTGAGTGATGAGATAAAGCTTGGATCAATTTGGCTCGTTCCCTTAGAGTTTGGGGAATTGACTCAAGTAATATTTGGCGGTTTTGCAAAGCCATTAATGCCGCAACTATTGAAAAGCTGGGAAGATTGTAGGGTAGGCGAACTTTTTCTAAAATAGCGATCGCTTCTGGATGAGCAACACAATAGCCAACGCGAAGAGCTGCTAACCGAAATGCCTTAGAAAAAGTACGTAATATTACCCAGTTGGGGCGCTGTGCTAATTCGCCAACCAGAGTAGTCTGACTGAATTCAAAGTAAGCTTCATCAATTACTACCAAAATTTGCTCGCTAAGACTTCTTAACCATGCCAATTCTGCCGCAGTTAAAGGATTGGCAGTTGGGGAATTGGGATGTACAACGAAAACTACCCGAACTGGGGGATGTTGAGTTTGTTCCATAGCAGACTGTGCCGCTTTTAAGTCAATTTCAAAATTGACATCATTTCTACCCACCGTCACTACAGGAATTCCCAAAGTTTTTGCTAAAATCCCGTACATGGAAAAAGTGGGATTGGCAACTAGAATGCTTCCTTCTCCACCTAGACAGGTGGCGATTAATAAAGAGCGAATCAGTTCATCTGAACCATTGCCAACTGAAATATTGGCAGGAGTAAAAACAGATGGTAAGAGGCTAGCTGACTCATTGACGTACTCAGCGATCGCAAGTTTTAGTGTCTCATGTCCGCCATCAGGGTAACGATTTGTTTCTATTACCTGCTGATATGTCCAGGCCAGCTTTTCTTTCAACTCCGCCGGCAAATCATAAGGGCTTTCATTGGTATCCAGCCGATCAAGCTGCGTCGGCACAGGTTCAGCTGTATCGCTGCTGGGGTGGGGTTTGTAAGCGGTAAATTGGGCTAAATCTGAGCGAATGAATGGAAGCATAATTTTAGTTATTAGTCAATAATCATTTGTCATTTGTTATTTGTCAGTTGTTAGTTGTTTGTGTCTGACCACTGATTAATGACTACTAACTACTGACTAAGAACATTGGTTAGATAAGGATTTCATATTTTACAGCTTCCTGGTAACTGACAAAAGAGGCAAATTGCTTGCCAAATTTCTTCGGTGACATTACCTAAACCATGATCGCTGTCGAGTTCTACCAACTCCACCCAAGGACGTGACAAAGCAAAGTCTCGACTGGCTGCAATGGGAATGACTTCATCTTTTTTGCCATGCAATATCAAAGTAGGAATGGGACGTTGTAAGAGTTCCTCTTGGTATTGAGCAGCATCTGTGACAAAATCATAACTTAAAGGTAGCGATCGCCCTTCTCCGTAGTGGTAAACCATCAGATATTTTTCCCTTTGCCAACGTTGCACCTCTTCATCTCCTAGCTTGGGTAACCAATGAGATAAAAACCCAAAAGCTGGTGCTAGCAAAACGAGGCGTTGCACTTGTGGGTATTGCTGTCCTAAGTAAGCAGATGTTAAGCCACCTAAACTTGAGCCAATCAGGGTTACTGGCACAGAACTATCAGGAAATTCTGCTGCAACTTGAGTTAGCTGACGAGTAATTGTTAAGTGGGAGAAGTCGCCAGCATTGAGATCGGGAATTGTTAAGTTTGTCTGAATTTTAGCAAAGCGATCGCTTATATCCTGCGCTTTGGCAGATTTAGGACTAGAAGCAAAGCCATGAAGATAAATGTAATGCAAGGTTCTAAATAATTAGGAATGAAAACTTCAGAATTATTAAGTTATCGTCTGTTGATAAATATTAATATATCTTTATTACTGCTATCTTAGAACTCTGATTACAGCATTGTGACGAATTCTTTTGCAGTTGAAGTATGCATAGTAAATTATGATTGCTAGTTGCTAAGGCCCTGGAGTCGTAGTTTGTGGCTGGCTGGGTGTAGATTCTGGAGTCGTAGTTTGTGGCTGGCTAGGTGTAGATTCTGGAGTTGTAGTTTGTGGCTGGCTAGGTGTAGATTCTGGAGTCGTAGTTTGTGGCTGGCTGGGTGTAGATTCTGGAGTCGTAGTTTGTGGCTGGCTGGGTGTAGATTCTGGAGTCGTAGTTTGTGGCTGGCTGGGTGTAGATTCTGGAGTCGTAGTTTGAGTTTGCGATTGGCTAGGTGTAGATTCTGGAGTTGTAGTTTGTGGCTGGCTAGGTGTAGATTCTGGAGTTGTAGTTTGTGGCTGGCTGGGTGTAGATTCTGGAGTCGTAGTTTGTGGCTGGCTAGGTGTAGATTCTGGAGTTGTAGTTTGTGGCTGGCTGGGTGTTGACTCTGGAGTCTTTGTTTGAGTTTGCGATTGGCTAGGTGTTGACTCTGGAGTTGTAGTTTGCGATTGGCTAGGTGTTGACTCTGGAGTCTTTGTTTGAGTTTGCGATTGGCTAGGTGTTGACTCTGGAGTCGTAGTTTGTGGCTGGCTAGGTGTTGACTCTGGAGTCTTTGTTTGAGTTTGCGATTGGCTAGGTGTTGACTCTGGAGTCTTTGTTTGAGTTTGCGATTGGCTAGGTGTGGACTGCTGTGAGCTGGTTTGAGGCTGTGTTGGAGTTTTACTAGAATCAACACGAGTGTTATTGTTCTGGGTGTTTAGCTTGCTATTGTTACCATTTGTTTGACTCTGCTGCTGAGTATTTGTAGAGGGTTGTCCTGGATTTTTTGAGGAGTTTGTTGACGAATTCTCTGTGATAACTTGATTGCTGTGCGAATTTGAAGGACTAGTTAACTGGACAAAAGAGGGATTTTCAATTACTCCGTTGCCGGTTATTGGTGGCTGTGCTTTCAAAGCCGCAGCAGTTTCAGATCGGACGCTAGTAATAGCATGATCAAGTGTAGGTGCTGGATTTTGCCTATTCAAATCAAGTTCACGAACCAGCTCACTTGTTTCATAAAAATCTCTCAAATCAAAATCATAGAAGCTCTGAAATTCACCTTTAACTAAAACTATCAACTGCCCTGCTTGCAGCACCTGAGTTTGAGAAGCGTCTTTGTTATAAACTTGAATGCCGCTATTGGTGAGCGCACCAACAATGGTGGTGTCTGTTTGTTTGTTGTAGCGCACAAATAAAGCTGAACCACGAATTGCTGCTGCTGCGCTGGGCGTTTGTATGCGTGTTCGCCCCCTTCCAGGGGGAATGAGTAGTAGCACAGTTCCATTGGATAGTCTAAAGTCGCGAGTCTTAGGCAAAAATTGAAATACTGCCTGTTCCCCAATTCTTGCCAACGAGCCATCGTTGAAACGCAAATCTGCTAAAGATGCTCGACCAGTTGATAGCCCATCCCCAGGAATCATTGCATCTAATTTCTTTGCAGGACGGATTTTTTGGTTATCTCTGGGTATCAGTTGCACCAAATTTCGGAGATTCTGAATCTCAGCTCGTGTCAGAGGAGTTAGGGCACTTGCCCGATTTGACAAAGGCAGCAATATAACTACCCATAAACCAATAACTGACAGTAGAAACGATTTATAAAACATAGTTTAGATATTTGTAAAAATCAACTAATAACAGCCAAGTTGATTGATAAATAGCATTTTCAAGGTTCAAGTCTTTGAATTGTAATCATGAGTTTTTTGGGTAAATTTATCTGAAGTTTAGTGTACATTTAATAGATTAAATAGACAAGAAATACATTCCATTAATAGAATTACAAAAAGTGGAATATCCAATTAATAAGATTAATAAGAATGATATTCATTGTGGTGTATCAGGACTAGTTGCCGCTAGTTCTTCCTGATATTTTTGTAGTATATTTCTATTATCATTCAATTTTTTGGGTAATTCTCAGTTTATTTTCAAGGTAACTCACTAGTGAAATTACAGTATAGTTGAGTAAAAATTGTACTGTCTGATGCGGAACTTATGATGCAGTTTGTGAGTCTATCTCTGCCAAACGCAAACAACACCACCCAAGATGCATCTTAAGAGTTGGACAATTGTGTTTTTTGGGATTTTATTAGCCTCCAGTGGTGGAAGCTGGTGTTGCATCAGGGTAGACGTGGCAACAGCTGTAAATAAACAGCTAGGGACTGATAAAGAGCAGCTTGCAACGACAACTAAATCTCTAACAAGTACACACATAATTCATCTGCGATGCCAAAGATGGGAACTAGATGCAATTAATTCTTGTGACCAAAAGTCCAGTGAGTCAGAAAGTTCAGACTTACATAGACCATTAAATCTGACACAGCAACCAACAACAACTGATCAAGTTCCAGCACCAACTGAAGAGATTAAGGATACTCAACAGCCAAATCAACCACCACAAACTGAAGAGATTAAGGATACTCAACAGCCAAATCAACCACCACAACCAGAAGTGCAGCCAAGGGATTTTCCTAACTCTTCTCCAGAATCATCTAGTGAAGAACTGTTGAATACACCTGAAATAAATCAGTTTGAAAGACTAGAAAAACTTTGGCAGCAGTTGCAAGAGCAAAAACTGCCCCCTGTTGAGTCTGATAGTAGCGAATTAAGGTTGCGCCTACGGCCAAGACCCTTAGAACAACTACCAGCACCACGGACAGAAGCACCCGTAGCGAAGTTGAAACCCATAGGTTCTCTCAAGGCTCGTGTAGGTTACTTCCAGACAAGTAATATTTTTTCCTCAGAGAATAATTCCATAGAAGATGCTTTAATTGTTTCTGGACTGAGGTTAACCTCTGCTTATTTTCCGATAGGGTCTAAAACTTATGTAAACGGATCAATAGATGGAAACATAATTCGTTACATAAATCAATCAAAATACAATTATAACCAAATAAAATTTAACGTCAGTATTTATCAGCAGCTATCACAACGAATGTATGGACAAATCAGTTGGAGCAATCAACAGTTATTTTACGCCAACAATAGCGATCGCTCAGATAGCTATAAAGCTGGCGATCGCTTTTTAAACGAGAATTCTCTACAACTGACTTTAGGACGGCGAGACCCCCTAACTTCAAGATTGATGCTAGATAGCTTCTACGAATTAAGTGTGGATTTTGCTGACCCCCAAAGTCGTAATCGGGTAGAAAATTTTCTTTGGCTTTCTTTGAACTACTACTTAGAAAAACCTCTCCAAGTTGGTCTGAACTACCAGTTTAACTTCTCAGACTTCACCCAGCGCGACCGAGAAGACCAATTTCATCGGCTATTTGGGAACTTAAATTACCGAATATCCGATTCTAGCAATATGAATGTCCAGGCTGGAGTTACTTTGGGTAGTTCTACAGCTCCAAATATTGATTTTGATAATTGGTTCTTCAGTATCAATTACAATATAGAACTAGGTCGGTTTTAATCAGAGTGAAGAGTTATGAGTTTTAATTCTTCACTCCTCACTCTTAACTCCTAACTACAAATAAGAACACCAGTCACTCCAGCTACCAGCATAGAGTTTTCCCGTGTGGATACCAGCGAATTCTAGAGAAAGTAAATTTACACAAGCAGTAACGCCAGAACCGCAATAAACTAAAATTTCTGCTGCTTTTTCCAGTTTTTCCCAGCGAAGACGTTGCTCACTTTGAGAAATTACCTCTCCTGAAGAGTTTGTAACTTCCAGCCAAGGATAGTTAACAGCACTGGGAATATGACCAGCAATTTTATCAATAGGCTCCCGTTCACCTCGATAGCGATCGCTTTCTCTAGAATCGACCAAAACTACTTGCGGTAAATCTTTTCGACTTTTCACAGCTTCAATGTCTACTACCAGTTGTGTTTGTACCTGGGGAATAAAAGTACCAATCTGGGCTTGAGGAATGACATCTGTAATGGGATATCCTGCTTGTTGCCATCCACTAAAACCTCCGTTGAGTACTGCTACTTGCTCATGTCCTAGGTAGCGCAACAACCACCACAGACGAGCTGCAAAGGCAAAGCGAGAATCATCATAAGCTACAACCAGAGTTTTTTGAAAATTTACCCCAATTGCTGCTAATTTATTAGCTAAATCATTGGGGTTAGGTAAAGGATGTCTGCCGCCATGTTTTCCCACAGGACTAGAAAGATCCTGATTCAAATCTAGGTAGTAAGCTCCTGGAATATGACTTGCTTCGTATTGCTGTTTTCCTAGTTGTGGGTCTGCTAAAGAAAAGCGACAATCTACAATAACAACTTTTGGATCTTCAAGATGTTCCAAAAGCCAGGCTTGCGAAACAAAAAATTGGTTGTCAGTCATCAGTCCTTATCTCAGTTTAGAATGCAAAATGTCAGACTTGAATAATTTTCAACCTCAGCTAACAGCAGATGGTTCTTTCACATTTTTTTCTCAAGAGTTTAGTGAATCATTTCACAGTCATTTTGGAGCCAAACAGGAGAGTTATTTCAAGTTTGTTGCTCCTACACAGTTGGCTCAAGTTGCTCAAAAACCAGTTTTGCGACTATTGGATATTTGTTATGGTCTAGGATACAATACAGCAGCCGCTTTAGAGACGATTTGGGCAATTAATCCGAATTGTCATGTCGAATTGATTGCTTTAGAACTAAATCCATCAGTACCACAAGCTGCGATCGCCCATAACTTATTCGATAACTGGAACTACCAATACATTGCAATTTTGTCGCAACTGGCTTTTAAGCAGCAATTCCAAACAGATCATCTCAACGCAAAGTTATTAATTGGCGATGCGAGAACCTCAATTCAACTAGTACATCAATTAGGCTTCCAAGCAGATGCAATTTTTTTAGATCCCTTCTCACCACCACAGTGTCCTCAGTTATGGACTGTTGAATTCATTAAACTAGTTTCGCAGTGTCTACATCCAGATGGCATTCTAGCGACTTATTCGTGTGCTGCTGCTGTACGTACAGCCCTTTTGCTAGCTGGTTTGATCATAGGTTCCACCCCACCTGTAGGGAGGCGATCGCCGGGTACCGTTGCAGCCTATCGAGGAGATGGGGAGATTGGGAGGGGGATAAATAAAAGTATGTTTTTCCTCCCTTCCCCCCTCGCCCCCTCCTCCCCTGATCGCCTACTTCCTCTCTCCCAAGAAGAAAATGAACACTTGCTAACTCGTGCTGCTATTCCTTACCGCGATCCGCAATTGAATGATCCTGCTCATGTCATAGTGATGCGGCGACGACAAGAACAAGAAACTTCTTCACTTGAGCCTACCTCCCGTTGGCGAAAACGATGGTTGTCAGTCAATCAGGATAATAAGTATATGGAAACTGACTCTAATACCAATTTTCCAAAAGAAAGCGACAGATCCAAACCAGCAAACCCCAATGAAATCTGATTTAGTACCCAATTACAAAATAATCGTAAAAATTTTTTACAAAATTTTAGATTCTTTCTAAAACTTTAATGGTAATTTTTTGTATTTAAATTACAAAATACAAAATAAGTATACAAAACTACATTTTGATATTTAAATTTGATGTGTGTTATGAGTTACATAAATTGATGATCAAAAACACGGGTGCTAGTAAAGCAGTATAAAAAAATAAAGCTCAATTTGCTAGTCTTGGATTTGAATTGAGCAATTACAATGTTTTATAGCGCTACTATGTTAATAAATCTCAGTGAAAAACCTGATTTAACATTTGCATTAATTTATCATACTGGAATGAAAAGCAAGGAAATCTGGCAGCAAAATTATCGTAGCAATCTTGTGGGTTTTCTCGTAACACACAAAAAATATGATGTCTATTCTTTAAGCAAGCAGCTTTGTCTGGTTAATAAAGCTTGCTGTAATGGCAAATCTAATATGGTCAAGAACTAAACTTGTTTTTGCAGTCGAACACTGTTAACTTCTTTATAAGATTGGGGTGTCTTTGTGATTCAATGGAGTTCCAAGAGTCTAAACTCTACTGAACAAAATATTATTGGGTCAAACTGCCTAAACACAGTCAATAGTATCAGTTCAAATCAGGCCTTAGGATTACAAAACTTAGAAGGCTATTCCTTGGGCTTATCTAAAGAAGACCTTTTGCTGGAACAGAAACAGGTAGAACCATCTTGGATAAAACCTGATACTGGTTCTGGTTACGATTCGTTAATATCTGGAACTCCACAAGGCAAAGGCTCTCAAGTGAACGGCTTTGATTCAGGACTGCCGAAAGTGTTAGTGGTTGATGACCATACAGCAAGTCGGATGACTGCTGTTGCTTTGTTGTCTATGGAAGGCTACGAAGTTATAGAGGCAGACTGTGGTTCTAAAGCAGTAGAACTAGTGACACAAAAACAACCGGATCTGATTTTGCTAGATGTAATGATGCCTGGAATGGATGGTTTTGAGGTCTGCCAATTACTGAAGCAGGAAGAGCATACTAGGCTGATACCAGTTATTTTTATTACAGCATTAAATGATAGGCGATCGCGAATTCGGGGAATTGAAGTAGGAGCAGATGATTTTCTGACCAAACCCTTCGACCGTGTGGAATTGGCAGCGCGTGTTAAGTCTTTAGTGCGCCAGAAGTGTTTGAACGAAGACTTAGACCACACCGAAAAAGTGCTGTTTTCCGTGGCTAGGGCAATAGAAAGCCGCGATCCAAATACAGGCGACCACTGCGAAAGGTTAGTAAAACTAGGACAAGCTTTTGGTGAATACCTCAATCTCTCACGCCACCAAATTCGAGATTTGATGTGGGGTGGTTATCTTCACGATATCGGCAAGGTGGGCATACCCGATGCCGTGCTACTCAAACACGGCAAACTCACGCCAGAAGATTGGGAAATTATGAAACAGCATGTTGTAATTGGGGAAAAAATCTGCCAACCATTACGCAGTATGCGCGGTGTAGTTCCTATTATTCGCCATCACCATGAGCGCTGGGATGGTTCAGGATACCCCGATGGACTCAAAGGGGATGATATTCCTTATCTAGCTCAAGTATTTCAGATAATTGATATTTATGATGCACTGACAAGCGAACGACCTTACAAAAGAGCTTTGACCTTTGAAGAAGCATTACAGATAATGCTCGAAGAAACTCTTTTAGGTTGGCGTAATCCCAAACTCATGCAGCAGTTTGCAGAGTTTATTGGCTTCTACCAGGAAAAAGAGTAGTCAGGAGTCTGGATAAGGGGATGAGGGAGATGGGGGGATGAGGGGAATAATTAATAGACTTCTTGCAGAAGTGGGGAAAAGGGTAAGGGGTAAAGGGGAAAGGGCTAATAAAAACCCTTTTCCCTTTAACATGAGTCCCTTTCCCCCTCTTGCAAAAGTAACTTTTGCAAGAGGTCTAATGACTAATGACTATTGACTATTGACTCCCGTCTTTTTTGATAGTTTCAGTCTGTGATAATTAGCTGGTATGATTTGAGCCTAAATCTGAAAGTACCAAGCGCGAAAGCGCTATTCACTGATAGCTGATGGCTAATTATGGTAGTTGTAGCAATTCTAGCGGCGGGACGCGGCACAAGGATGAAATCACACTTACCCAAGGTGTTACATTCATTGGGTGGGCGATCGCTAGTAGAAAGAGTTCTCGAAAGTGTAGAACCACTGTCGCCTTCACGACGGATAGTGATTGTGGGATATCAGGCCGAAGAAGTAAAAGCAGCCATGCAGTCAATACCCAGCTTGGAGTTTGTGGAACAAACTGTACAACTGGGTACAGGTCATGCTATCCAGCAATTACTTCCTCACCTTGAGGGATATACCGGAGATTTGCTGGTACTCAATGGTGATTTGCCGTTGGTACGTGCCCAAACCCTCAAAAAGTTATTGCAAACTCATCAAGAAAATCACAACGCCGCTACTATCCTCACCGCCCATTTGCCTGAACCTAAAGGCTACGGGCGGGTTTTTTGTAACGGTGAAAATGTTGTACAGCAAATTGTTGAAGACAAAGATTGTACTGCTGCTCAAAGACAAAATCGTCGCATTAATGCTGGGGTTTACTGCTTTCGTTGGCAGGATTTAGCAAGGGTTTTACCCCATTTAGAAGCCAATAATGCTCAAAAAGAATACTATCTCACCGATGCTGTCACCCAAGTTGGACAAGTTATGGCAGTTGATGTGGAAGATTACCAAGAAATTCTCGGCATTAACGACCGCTTGCAACTAGCAGCAGCATACGAGATTTTGCAGCAACGGGTTAAGGAAAAATGGATGATAGCAGGTGTCACTCTTATAGACCCTAACAGTATCACAATTGATGAGACTGTAAAACTGCATACAGATGTGATTATTGAACCCCAAACTCACCTGCGAGGAAACACTGTAATTCAAACGGGGAGTCGTATTGGGCCTGGGACATTAATTGAAAATAGTCAGTTAGGTGAAAATGTCACAGTGCAATATTCTGTGGTGACAGATAGTATTGTCCAGGCAAAAAGTAGAATCGGCCCTTATGCCCATTTGCGTGGTCAAGCGCAAGTGGGTACTGGTTGCCGTGTGGGTAATTTTGTGGAATTGAAAAATACCAAATTAGGCGATCGCACTAACGTGGCACATTTGTCATATTTGGGCGATACGACTACAGGTACTAAGGTCAATATCGGTGCAGGCACAATTACTGCCAATTATGACGGCGTAAACAAACACCCCACAAAAATAGGCGATCGCACTGCAACCGGTTCCAATAGCGTTTTAGTAGCTCCTGTAACCTTGGGAGATGATGTCTATGTGGCAGCTGGTTCGGCTGTCACCGAGGATGTTCCAAATGATTCTCTGGTAATTGCCCGTAGCCGTCAAGTAGTTAAACCAGGTTGGCGTAAAAAGCAGAAAAGTCAAGAGTGAGGAGTGAGGAGTGAGGAGTGAGGAGTTAGGAGTTGGGAGGTAAAAATTGGTGGGTCGTATCATGTCCGGCTAATTACTTACGATATAGTCGGTTTGCCTGGTAATGGGTAATGGGTAAGATGTGATGACTAATAGTAAAATCCAATTACCAATTACCAATTACCAATTACCAATTACCAATTCCCAATTACCGACCTCCACAGATATCATAAGTGTTTAAACGGACATCATCTAACTCCTAACTCACAAAATACAACCAATTTCTGTACCATCTGGCAGTTCTAGGGTATCGTCAATCTTTTCACCGTTGTGATAGGCGGCGAGTAAGACTTGGCTAGTTTTACCCCAAGCGATCGCTCCTGTTACGTCTAGGGCGATCGCTCCAAAATCCCGCTGATTCTGGGTAGCTTCGGCAAATGAGCGTTGCATGGCGTCTTTGAGAGACATTCCATCAGTTACACGCACCACAACCCTTGGCGCTAAACACTCATCGATAATATCTTCACCAATACCAGTGCAGCTAACCGCTGCATGATTAGTAGCATAATTACCTGCTGGCATAGCAGAATCACTTACCCTACCAATACGCTCGAAGCCTTTGCCACCTGTGGATGTGCCAGCAGCTAGATTGCCATAGGTATCTAAAGCTACTACGCCAATTGTACCGCGTCGGGAATTACTAGTTTCTGCTAATTCTGGTTCAGCAACCACATTAGCCATTGTGCTTTTAAAATTATCTTGACGCTCCTGTATCCACTCTTGTAACCGCAACTCTGTTAAAGCGTTATAAGTGGGAAGTTGTAATTCTCGCGCCAATTCAGCTGAACCGTAATCTGACAGTACGCGGTCTGGTGAATTTTGTAGGAATTGCGCCAATTCAATAGGATTTTTCACTCGCGATACATTAATGACACCGCTAAAGCGTCCTAATCTACCATCCATCAGAGACGCACTCATACGGATTTGGCCATCAGATTGCAACACCGAACCAGTACCAGCATTAAAGCGGGGGTTATCTTCTAACAATTGACACCCCTGTACTACTGCGACGGAAGCATTTACTCCTGACAGTAAAAGAGCATACACTTGTTCTACTATTGTGTGGAGCGATCGGCGCACCGCCTCTAATCCTCCTTTACCGTGGAGAGAACTACCTGCTCCTCCATGAATAATTAATTTAGGTTGCACCTGTAAATTCATTTATATTTTGCCTTATTTGTTGTCTATGTTGCCGTTGGTTGGATTATGAGCATCAGAACGGCGACGACGGCAACGTTCTGAGCAGTATTTCACTTCGTCCCAGCAATCTTGCCATTTCTTACGCCAAGTGAAGGGACGTTGACATACCGGACAGATTTTTGTAGGCAAGTCAGACTTAGAACGAGCGCGTCCCATATGAATACTGTGCAGGTGAGAAGTTAGTTGATTTCTGAGATCTGGAAAATAATTATAACCAGTTTATTACGAAGGGAAGATACTTTTAGCAGCTCAATGTGGCCCTAATCCTCCCATAGAGTTAGCTTTCAACAGCCATTAGTCATTAGTCAACAGTCATCAGTCAAAACTGACTAAAGATTGTTACCAGCTAGCGGTAACACCAAGCGACTGACTACACGACTATCTGGTAATTGATAAAAATGCAATTCTCCTCCCCATTGCTGCATGAGATTTTGGCAGATTAGCAGATGTAAACCTGGTGGCTGGTTGAGTTGGCAAGGAGCAAGCACATCTTTGGGTGTATTGTCATTTAGGGCTGCTAGTAGCTGTGGTTCAATGATGCCGTTATCGGTAATCGATAGTTCTAACAATCGTTCATCTAAACGCCGACACCAGATATCAATCCTGCTACCGCTTTGAGAACGCTCACAGGCTGCAAGCAACAATTCATGAAGAACTAATTCAAATTTGACAATATCACCAGCGATCGCCATTGAGGATGGATAGTCTGAGGTTTGAATTCCTTTAACTAATGAAGAACTGTTTGCTGCATCCTGTTCTCCAATGGATTGTCCTAAACCATGCACACCTACCCACAGTTTGTGTTGCTTGAATAAAGTATCCACTCGTTCGAGCGATCGCTTCAAAAAACTAGCTACGGGCATAGTTTCCCAACTCTGATGCAAATGCCACTGCTCAAGTTTCACTAGCCCACTCATGGATGCTGTTGTGTGGTCTAACTGCCGCAGCAATAGCTGGTAGCGCGTCTGAGTTAATTCATTTGTAGGAATACCCAAATCATTTATTTGACTCAGTACTAAGGTTGTTGTTCTCTGGATTTCCTGTAGACGACGGTGTTTATACCAATTGAGTTGTTGTAATTCCTGGGTTGTGGACTCTAAAAGTTGGATAATTTGCTGGTGACGACGTGACCAAGCTAATTGAGTCACAAGAGTTTCTGTGGCATTGAGGCTTTGTTGTGACCATTGGCGTTCTCTACGGTCTGCTATCAACACTACCCCAGTGGGTTTATAATCAGCAGCAGTACGTAAAGTTATGAGTAAAATTTGACCAATACCAGGCCCATTCAACCATTTTTTAGTTTCTGGGGGTAAATCGTCTACATTCAGACTGAGATAATTGTCTTGAGCAAGTGCCCACTGGATCAAAGCCTCTGATTGGATGGGAACTGGTGCATTGGTGCTGACACCAAACTTACTATCTGCAATTACCCCTGGTATAATTTCTGCATTAGTTTCACCAGTTGACCAAGATAAGAGTAATGTCAAGGGACAATCAAGAATATATGCTATTTGTTCTAATACTGTACGTTCTAAATGCTTGGGAGCGATTTTTTCGCTCTGGGCTGGTTCCAGAATACGTAGACATTTCTGAATACTGAACAAAAATTTTTGCTGAGCCTCAGTATCAGTGTGCAGTTGCCACTGACGAACAATTACACCAATCTGTTGACTAACGATCCACAGCAGTTCTTTTTCTAGAGTTGTCCAAGTGCGATAGTTTTCATGGGCAAGGACTAAAAGGGTTGTTGGTGTATGACTTTGAGTGCAGTTACAAATTAGCAGCGATCGCACACCATTTTCTAGCAAGGATGGACGCCAATTCACAAACCGCAAATCTTCGTTTAAGTTCTCTACCTCCACAGCAGTTTTTGCAGACTTCAATAGTTGCCCGTCTATTTCTTTGAGGACATGGAAAACAAATGTTAAAGGTCTGCGATTTTGAGGTTGACTTTGGTAAACAACTTGATAGTTATTCTGTTCAGGGTGGTACTGTAATAGTAAAAAGCGAGTGGCGGCTAGTCGAGCCAACACTTTTGTCGCACAATTTTGTAAAGTTTCCTGAAGGTTTTGCTGGCTATAGATGGCTTGGGCGACTTGGCTAGTGAGATGGCTATCATCTTGGATTTGTTGAATGGTGCTTTCCATACTGTCAGTAGGAGCAACCAAAGAAATTAAACCCGCAGCACCTAAGACAAAATTTTTATCCGCCTCCGTCCAAATTCGAGGTTCATTGCCTTCTACTGCGAGAAAGCCCAGTAGGTCAGTTTGCCACATAATGGGTGCTGCCAACAGCGATCGCACCCGCAAGCGTTGCAATAATTTACCTGTAAAGTGGCTTTTGAGTGAACTACGTGCATCACCTATCCAAACAATTTGATTCACTGCTAAAGCATAATAAAATTCGCTTAATTCCTGTACTGTAATGCCTGCTGCTGGTTGTTGATTGCTAGAATCACGGCCGATGTTAACCAGCTGATTGCTCATCCGACACCAAAAGTAACGCCCTTGCCGTTCAAACCAATAGATATTTGTCCGGTTGGGCGAGATAAATTGATGTGTTGTCTCTACTACTGCTTTCAGCCTTTGATCAAGATTATTTAAGGTGCGTAAATTTTCTAATAACTGTAATAATGGCTCGTCAGGGCGCTTGGTTTGCTTTTGCTGTAAATCTATCTCATGTTGATAAAGTACTGCCCCTAGTTCGCCCAAAACCATCATCAACCGGGCTTTTGCTTCTCCTGAGAGTAAGTAACCCCAGCGATCGCAACCTAGTAATAGCACGCCTAAACAGCGGTCTTTGTAGCGAATTGGTAAAAAAACTGTTCCCTGAATCTTAAATTTTTTGCCAACTTCTAGCCATTCTGCGGCACGAGTTTCGGTTTGCAAATCGGCTATGCCCAAAGGACGCTGTTCAATCACTACTTGCTCTAGGAGATCGCCAGAATTGAGGATAAACCGTTTGTATAACAATCTAGTGTCACCATCCGGTATAATACCTCCTTTGCCAAACAATGTGTGCTTTAGGCGATCGTAAAGCGCAATCCAAATTAGGTTGTAGTCAAACTGCTGTTGAACATAAGAAATAGTAGTTTTAATCAGAATTTCAACATCATCCTCTTCTCTGAGGCTTTGCAGGACTTGTCCCAAGGCCTGGATCTGCTGTTCGGCGGCTATAGTTTTTTGTGGCTGCCCCATCTGATAATTGGTTTACATAACTTGTAATATATAAGATGCCCAAAAAAGCATCTTAAGTTATAGGCTCTTGCACTAATCGTGAAAAGCGTTAGTTGTCAGTGGTCAATTGTCAGTGGTCAGTGGTTAGTGGTAAACCAGTCTCGTCTTAAAGGTTTTGTATATGATCAACTTGCGCTAGCAACCAAAGAGTATGACTCAAAAGCTCAATAGCAACTAACAACTGACAACTAACAACTAACAAATGGATATTTATCAAGTCGCAATTCGTCCGTTTTTGTTCAATCTGGTAAAGACAGATCCAGAGTGGTTACATCAAAAGACGATTCGCAGCCTCAGCTGGCTATCACATACTACTGGCCGTCCTCCTGCTAGTTGGCTCAACCACAGCCTACAACAGTCCTTATGTTTGCGCGATCCACGTTTAGAACAAAATCTGTTTGGGTTACACTTTCCTAACCCCGTAGGTTTGGCAGCTGGGTTTGATAAGGATGGAGTTGCTGCTGGTATTTGGTCGAGTTTTGGTTTTGGCTTTGCAGAATTGGGTACTGTGACGTTTGTAGCACAACCAGGAAATCCTCGTCCACGCTTGTTTCGCTTACCTTTAGATCAAGCTGCACTTAACCGCATGGGTTTTAATAATAATGGTGCGGCGGCTATGGCAGCACAGTTAGCAGAGACTAAACAGCAGTTAGCTTGGTCAATACCCATAGGTATTAATTTGGGTAAATCAAAGATTACGCCCTTAGAAGCAGCAGCAGCAGATTATCTCAATAGTTTTCGCTTACTGAAGGAGTTGGGCGACTATTTTGTAGTTAATGTTTCTTCCCCCAATACTCCAGGGTTGCGATCGCTTCAGGATGCTTCCATGCTCAGTGCTATCTTGGATTTATTACAAAAAGAAAATTATGCACAAAAACCAATTTTTGTCAAGATAGCACCTGATTTGGCATGGGAAGCGATCGCGGACATTATTGCCATAGCTAAAAGCTACGAATTGGCGGGAATTATAGCTACTAACACCACCATTAGCCGCGATCGCCTGAGAACTCAAATCATTGAGCAAACTGGCAAATCACCTCAAGAGGAAGCCGGCGGAATTAGCGGGGCGCCATTGCGCGATCGTTCTACTGAGGTAATTCGTTTTATTTGGCAGCAAACCCAAGGGCAAATCCCAATTATTGGAGTAGGTGGCATTTTTTCACCTGAAGACGCTTGGGAAAAAATTACTGCTGGTGCTAGTTTGATCCAGATTTATACAGGCTGGATTTATGAAGGCCCGATGATAGTACGTCGAATTCTGGCTGGTTTGCTTTCTAAATTAGAACAGAATCAATTAAATTCCATCACTGAAGCCGTAGGCTTAGAATCAAAAATTAAAGTTTAATTTTTAATTTTTAATTCTTTAGCCTTCTTCCAGTGGAAAAAACTCCTTGGTTTTTTCCGAAAAAGTCCAAGCAATACCATCTGGATCGCGGCTGCGACTCCATTCTGGAAATTCTGGATCGTTTCGCCGTTTGTATACAGTACTGGAATATACATTCAACCGTTTAGCTAGTTCCGATTGGATGAGAGAACCAAAAACTAGCTGTTTTGCCAGATTTGGTTGCGCTTCCGTATGAACTCCTGGTGGTGGTAATTCCGCTTCTGCTTCTTCTTCCAGTGGCGGCGGTGGCGGTGGTGCTAAAAGCGATGGCTGCACCAACGTCTGAGACGAACGAGCATTTGTACTAACAGCTTGAGCAGGAAGTTGTTTAACAGGCTCGCTACTATCGAGTATATTGCCCAGAATACTCGCAGTTATAAAGTAATAAACTTCACCTCCTTCTTCAGAGTTGATGAAACTGGCACCGAATTCTGAAGCTTTCCCATCTAGGTAGCGTTTTGCAGCTGGGCCAGGAAAATTGCCTCTCAGCGCCAAGTCTACAGGCGTAATCTTGCCCTGGTTTTCCCGAATTAACTGATGGAAAATTGGGTTAACTTTCTGACACCATTGTTGCCATTGATATTGTTGCCAAATATTGAAAGCGATCGCCAGCACAATTAGCGCCAGCAAAAATTTCCAGGTAGTAACCAGGAAAATAATCAAAAATGAGATTGGCAAAAGTAGAACGAGAAAAGCCTTCCCGTTGCCTTCTAGTAATTTTTCACTCATGCCGATTCTTGACCAAGTGAATTTTTGCAAATGATATACTATCTTGGCAAAAATTGGGTCACTTTTTTGTATCGTTTGGCAAAGTTACGGCAAATTTATCGGCAAAAGCATAACACAGTCTAGTTAAATGTTATGTTTTTACCACTCTAATGCACATACCAGCGACGAAACATTAGGCAAAAGTTTTTGCCTAATACCCAATAAACCATGTCTAACAGGTTGAGAACAAAACCCGAAAACATTCTCTTTTCTTAGTGTCTTAGTGACTTTGTGGTTAAAAAATTTCCTCTATAACCACGAAGACACGAAGACACCAAGGTAAAGAGCCAAAAGAGCTAGCCCCAGCGTTGGCTACTGAGAAAAAATTCTCATAATTGGCTTTCTAGACACTTGACATCTAGTACTACTAATACTACAATTGTAATACAAGCTGATGTTCAAAAGAAATTAACTTTCAACCTAGCCAATAGCTGGGGTGACAAAGAATTTTGAATGTCTAACTTACAACTTTAATATGTGGCGGATAGCTCAGTGGCACAGCGCTAAACATCCTTATTCACACCTTGCCTGAAAAGGCCGAAGAATCGAGGGTTATCGATTGGGTTCGAGAGGTCGCAGGTTCAAATCCCGCCCTGCTACACAAATTAGTGCTGAGTGCTGAGTGCTGAGTGAAAAGTTAAGAGTATAGAGTGAAGAGTTAGAAATTTTAAATTGAAAAATCTTTAACTTTTAACTCTTAATTCCTAACTCCTAACTCCTAACTATTAACTTCTAACTTTATTTTGTGGCAGGTAGCTCAGTGGGTAGAGCGCCGAAAAATATCCTTGTTCACCCCTTGCCTGAAAAGGCCGACGAATTAGGGTTATCGCCTGTTAAGCCGGATGTCGCAGGTTCGAGTCCTGCCCTGCCACCTTTCATTTTTGCCCGTAAGGGCTGGGAGATGAAGCCATGAATTACAACTTCTTCACTAAAAAGAAGACAACCACACCACAATCACAGCCTATCCCTGGACGAGAAGCCGAGATGATTCAAGGACGTTCCGGTGGTTGGATGTTTGACGCTGGCATTTGGAAGATGCTGCGCCGTTGTCTTTTGGTTGGTACAGCAAAAAGCACATACTATGCTGGTAAGCAAGAATTAACTGAAGATTTTGTAACGGTTGTCAGACAAGCTGTTGCTGAAAATCCCAGCCGTGTAGCCGAAGAAATTCTCTATGCTAGCGACGGACGCGCCATCAATAACAGTGCTACTATTCTGGCATTGGTACTACTATCTATGGCCGAAGCACCACAAGCAAAACAGGCTTTTGGTGAAATCTTTGGGCAAGTTGTCCGCACTGGTAGCCACTTCTATGAATGGTTGAATTACACCAAATCTTTGCGAGGATTTGGTAAGGTGGTGCGCGAAGCTGGTAAAACTTGGCTTTCACGAGAAGATGTGAAAGGTTTAGCTTATCAGTTGTTGAAATATCAACAGCGTCACGGCTTCTCTCACCGAGATGCATTACGGTTGTTCCATGTCAAACCACCTACAGAAAATCATCGTCAACTATTTGAGTGGGTAGTTAAAGGCTGGGAAGATTTGCCAGCAGAAATCCCTTCTGAAGCATTGGCGCAGATTTGGTGGTATGAGTGGCTGAAGCGAAATCCTTCCGAAACTCATGAAGCGATTTTGCAAGGACGCTTAACCCACGAAATGGCTGCACCTGTAGGCAAGATGGATAAACAAGCTTGGCAATTGCTATTTGCAGAAATGCCAATAGGTGCAATGCTGCGTAACCTGGGTTCACTCACAGAACTGGGTGTGTTGCGAAGCGATGAAAGTACTAATTTATCGCGTGTGGAAGCAGTTCTCAATAACAAGGAACATCTGCGTAAAGGTCGTATCCATCCGATTGATGTGTTGAAAGCACTCAAAACTTATGAATCTGGAGGAAGATTAGGACGTAGCCAAAAGACTTGGAAACCTGTTTCTCGCATTGTGGATATTTTAGAAAAAGCTGTGGAACTGTCTTTTGATGTTGTGCAACCCACTGGCAAAGTGTTCATGCACGCCGTAGACGTTTCCGGCTCAATGGGTAGCTTAGTTGCAGATATGGGGCTAAGTTGCTGTGAAATAGCCACCACAATGGCACTGGTGACAGCAAAAGCAGATAAAAACTATATGATTCGCGGCTTTGCTACTGAATTCCGGGAATTAGGGATCACCGCTAAAGATAGTTTTAGTTCTGCTGTTTCCAAAGCTAGAAATCAAAACTTTGGGGGAACTGATGCATCTGTAGCTTACGACTGGATGATTAAGAATCAGTTCAAAGCAGATGTAGTCTGCTTTTGGACTGACAGTGAATCATGGGCTGGATATCAGCATCCTAGTCAAGCGTTGGCGAAGTATCGTAAAAAGGTGAATCCCAACGTTAAGGCTGTGTATGTCACTCTCACACCTTACCGCATTACTTTGGTAGATCCTCAAGATCCATTGTCTTGGGATTTGGCGGGGTTCGATCCAGGGACACCGCGGATCATCCAGATGCTAGCTACGGGTGAGTTGTAAGAACGGCTGAATCATAAAGGATAAAAGCAATTATTACCTTTTATCCTTTTTCATGGCGGGTTATCCTGGTTCGCAATTTGCCTTTCGAGGACGATGAATTTAGGGTTATCGGTTATATCTCCACCATTTTGGGGATTAGCGGGTTCAATCCCCGCACCCGCCTTTGTTTTGTCACATGATTTATCTCACGCAAAGGCGCAAAGACGCAAAGAAGAACGCTAAAGGGTATATTTTAATCAAATTAAAACTTTTGTAAGATATCGCGCTTACTCTTTGAATTTCCGTTTCTCAATTTCAGCTATGGGTAAGAGTAGGGTGTCTTCTATGTGTGATCGCACTTCAGGAGATACCTCACAAAAACTATTCAAGCAATATACCAGAAACTTATTAGCCTCGTAATACTGCCTTATGCGAAAAAATAAATGGCGAGTTTACAGCCTGAACCCAGTACCAATTGAAGGATAAGGTAAACACTGCTGTAAAAAAGTGCGATCGCACGAAAAAACTTAAAGCCTGCGATCGCAGGCTTTGTATTTCTAACCTTAATTCTACAAACGCGCCACTGCTGGAGTTTTATCATTTGAACGCGGATTAGTATCAGCACTCAGCAACGCCAGGTGCTACAACGGAGGGAACGTCCGCAACGCACTGGCTCCTCAGCACTTTGCTATATCCTCTGATTGGCAGATGCGATAAATAGTGATGGGCACTTTTTATAGGGAAGAGCGTCTCAAGAAATATCCTTACATGCTCAGGGAATAAGCAAAAATCCCTAGGGTTGTCTACAACTAGCCTTTCAGGTGATGCTTGCTGGTTGCTACCGAACCGCGCTACCAAAGTCGCTGATTTCGCAAAACCAGCAACAGTACCGCAGTATCTTTTTGAAGGAAACCCTGCGCTGAACTGCTTGTGGTGTCACCACGCGTCTACGCCAACTCTAAAAATAGGGATTTGCTACACACAATTGTTGTAGCACGGCGGTAAGACTACCAGCCAAATAAACCCTAGTAAATTTTTGTCAGCTATTGGTAACTTTTTCAACATTTATTTGGAATTTTTGTCAGCAATTATCCATTTTTTTCGTCAAATTCTGGTAAACCAATAGTACGGCGTGTATTTACAGTAAATGATCTTGCTTGAAATGCTATCAATCAAGGAGACCTGCCATGCCAGAAAAACTTGTGCAAGCCGCCATCATTACTTTCATACTCCACCTGATAGCAGGACTTAGCCCAAACCCTAAACTTCAGACAAGGTTAACATCACCCACACCAGAAACCCCAACACCAATAGTCAGCTTGCTATTCCGCTCTTTTAAATAGGAGTTAGTGGTCAGTGTTCAGTGGGGAGCTAGCGCTTGCAAGCTCGCTAGCGTCACTCGTACGGGTTAGTTGTCGTTCTAATTGTCCCCTCATCGCCCCATCTCCTCTTCCCCCTACTCCTTCCCCTTGAAGGAATAAGTCGCTTGTTGGGTTTTTTGTAGATGTTCTAAACATCTGGGTTAACACTCTGAGGAACAAGGTAGACTGAGCAAAGAAGGCAACTATCTGTATTTGAATTATGACTAATCGCCTTGCTGAAGCCAAGAGTCTTTATCTGCGAAAACACGCCGAAAACCCTATTGATTGGTGGCCTTGGTGTGATGAAGCTCTTGCAACTGCAAGGGCGCAAAATAAACCTATCTTTCTCTCCATTGGTTACTCTAGCTGCCACTGGTGTACTGTCATGGAAGGCGAGGCTTTTTCTGATCTCGCTATTGCCGAGTACATGAACGCTAATTTCCTGCCTATCAAAGTGGACAGGGAAGAAAGACCTGATCTAGATAGCATCTACATGCAAGCTTTGCAAATGATGAGCGGCCAAGGGGGTTGGCCTTTAAATGTTTTTATTTCTCCAGAGGATTTAGTGCCGTTTTACGCTGGGACTTACTTCCCTATGGAACCGCGCTACGGTCGCCCCGGCTTTTTACAAGTGCTACAAGCGCTGCGCCGTTACTATGACACAGAAAAAGAGGACTTGCGCCAACGCAAAGCATTAATTGTTGAGTCACTACTCACTTCTGCGGTATTGCAAGATGGTGCAAGCCAGGAAGCTCAAGAAAATGAACTACTCCGCAAAGGTTGGGAGACTAGCACGGGGATCATTACTTCAAATCAATACGGCAATAGCTTCCCAATGATTCCCTATGCAGAATTGGCACTACGGGGAACTCGGTTTTTGTATCCTGGCTCGCATTGGCAACAGGAATCTCGGTATGATGGCAAGGAAATTTGCAGACAACGAGGACTAGACTTAGCTTTAGGAGGCATTTATGACCATGTAGGCGGGGGCTTTCATCGCTACACTGTTGACCCTACATGGACAGTGCCTCACTTTGAAAAAATGCTCTATGACAATGGTCAGATTGTAGAGTATCTGGCAAATTTGTGGAGTTCTGGAGTAGAAGAACCAGCATTTGCACGAGCAGTCGCTGGTACTGTTCAATGGCTGCAAAGAGAAATGACTGCACCACAAGGGTATTTCTATGCTGCTCAAGATGCTGACAGCTTCACTAGTCCTACAGCAACAGAACCAGAAGAAGGAGCTTTTTACGTCTGGAGTTACAGCGAACTGGAAGAACTGTTAACGCCAGAGGAACTAACACAATTACAACAAAAGTTTACAGTCACTCCTAACGGTAACTTTGAAGGTAAGAATGTCTTGCAAAGACGTGATGGAGGAGAACTGAGTGCAGCATTGGAAACAGCATTGGGCAAATTGTTTGCTGCTCGTTATGGTAGCGCACCCAACTCACTGGAAACTTTCCCTCCCGCCCGGAATAACCAAGAAGCGAAAACTGGTAATTGGCCTGGTCGCATTCCTTCGGTGACAGATACGAAGATGATTGTGGCATGGAATAGCTTAATGATTTCTGGTTTGGCAAGGGCTGCGGGGGTGTTCCAACAACCTTTGTATCTGGAAATAGCCACACAAGCAGCAAATTTTATCCTAGAGCATCAGTTTGTCAATGGGCGTTTTCACCGCCTCAACTATCAAGGTGAACCAACTGTTTTAGCTCAGTCTGAAGACTATGCTTTGTTTATTAAAGCGCTGCTAGATTTACATCAAGCTTCATTGGCACAAGATGAAAAAAACTCAGTTTGGTTAGAAAAAGCGATCGCTATCCAAGACGAATTTGATCAATTTCTCTGGAATTTAGAATTGGGTGGTTATAACAACACATCTAATGATGCTAGTCAAGATTTAATTGTGCGAGAACGTAGTTACGCGGATAATGCTACACCATCAGCCAATGGAGTAGCGATCGCTAATTTAGTCCGTCTTGCCCTACTCACAGATGATCTACATTATTTGGATTTAGCTGAGCAAGCCTTGAAAGCTTTTGGCAGTGTGATGGGTAGCGCTCCCCAAGCTTGTCCCAGTTTGTTCATAGCTTTAGATTGGTATCGTAACTCTACTGTGATTCGCACCACAAATCAGCAGATCAACACTCTAATTCCCAAGTATCTACCTGCTGCTGTGTTTGTTGTGGGATCTAAGTTACCAGAAAACAGCATCGGGTTGGTTTGTCAAGGGTTTAAGTGCCTTGCACCAGCAGAAAGTTTCGAGCAGTTGTTGCAGCAAGTGCAGCAGAGTCAGATTAGAGGATGAGAAGCAGGGGAGATGGGGAGCAGGGGGGAATACTTTAACTTATCTTCCTCATCTGTGCAACTACATACTCAGAACTCACCAGTTTTAAGTGCGATTGTTTTGGCGGGTGGTAAAAGTTCTCGTATGGGTAGGGATAAGGCGCTGATTCCTATTCACGGTGTGCCATTATTGCAGCTCGTTTGTGGTATTGCTCAAAGTTGTGCTGAGACTGTTTATATAGTCACTCCCTGGTCTGAACGTTATGAACACTTGCTTTTGCCTGATTGCCAATTTATTAAGGAAGTGTCTTTACCAATAGGTGATAAAAAGCTAGAAATACAAGAAAATACCGAAAATACTCTCATCTTTCCTGCTCCCCTGCTTCCCTGCTCCCCCGCACCCAATACCCACGGCCCACTCGTAGGCTTTGCCCAAGGTTTAGCGCAAGTACAAACAGATTGGGTGCTGCTGCTAGCTTGCGATTTGCCTCGGTTGCGGGTTGAGGTGTTGCAAGCATGGGCGGCTTTCCTTGATAATGTCAGGGATGAAGCGATCGCAGCTTTGGCTGCTCATCCTAAAGGCTGGGAACCTTTGTGTGGTTTCTATCGCCGTCGTTGTTTACCACAACTTCTAGAGTTTATCAATCAAGGCGGGCGATCGTTTCAGCAATGGCTCAAGCAATATCCTGTAGAAGTTTTGCCTTTACCAGCACCAGAAATGCTTTTTAACTGTAATACACCTGAAGATTTGGCTGTAATACGCTGAAAATACCGTTTCAGCTAAGTAAGACAAGGACTAAATTAAGGTTTGATTAATCGTTACTAGCAGTAAAAAATTTTACTACTATCAATTTTAAAGAACAGAACAATTGTTATCTATTGAACAATATTTTGTCAAAGTATTACTATATATTAAGTTAAGCTTTTCTCAAAAAACCTTGTATACCTCACGGCGAGTGGCACGATCATGTATTCCTTGGGAAATTGTGGATTGTAGCACTACTCGCCTTTTTGTATATTTTTAATTTAGTTAAACCTTAAATTACTAGTATATAAGATTACTAAAGTTACATAAATCTCTCTTACCCAAATTTTGACTAATGACTGATGGCTATCATTGCTTAGCAGTCAATGCTCTTGACAAATAACCATGCAATTCATAGCAATCTGATCTAATTTGTGAAAAATAGTTTTTAATGGAACCACCCCACCCTCCAGAAACGCTTTCAGCAAACGTGTGACGCTCTTACCAGTGTTTGTTCCTTATGGGAAGCAACTATAGCAAAGTGCTGAGTGCTGTAGAGGGTTGGTGCGGCTACTCTTCTCCTTCAAAGACAACTGCTTCACCAAGTGGAGTATGGTGGCGTTGCTGAGTGCTGAGTAGAAAGCGAGTTATTTCAAGGCTTTGAGCAATTAGCACTGTCCTAAACTATGCTTCCACTGCTATACATTGGTTCACCAAAATGCAGAGAACGCACAAAGATAACAAAGAGAGATATTCACGAATGATTTACGATCGCTATAGATGTGTTTTAGGTTATTATTTCACTTCCACATGTAAATGTGTTAAAAAACACCTATCTTAGGGTTTTTCAAGTCTGTATTCAGGTGATATCTGTAGCTACGAGGAAGTTTCAAGATGTATCGTCGTTGGATTGTATCTGCTTTAGCAGTTTTGTTGAGTATATTTTTAGCAGCCTGTACTAATATAACTAGTCAGCAGCCACAAGCAAATGTGATAGCAACTACGAAAAGCCCTAACACGAACTCTCAACAACTACCAAAAGAATCTGCTAAAAGAGTTGTCACTCTTTCCTCTTTGGCGACTGATATTATTTATCAACTTGATCAAACAAAGCTTGTAGGAATTACTGGGAGTACATTATTTAAAAATGATCCAAGTTTTAAAGATATTCCTCGCGTGAGTGAAGGGCAAAATTCTCCTAATTTAGAAAAAATTATTGCCCTCAAGCCTGATTTAGTGATTGGTGCAGAGGGGTTTTCTAACCAACCAATTCAAAGACTTCAGCAGCTAGGAATTTCTACTTTTCTTACCCAAGTCAATAGCTGGAAATCTTTGGAAGAACTGACTATTAAACTTGCTCAGTTAATTAATGCTGATCCTCAGCCTTTGTTAAATCGCTATAAAAATTTTTTACCCGCTCAGCCAAAAGAAAGTTACTCTACTTTAGTGCTGGTTAGTCGTCAACCGATTTTAGCACCCAATAAAAACAGCTGGTCTGGAGATTTATTAACACAATTTCGAGCTAAAAATCTAGCAGCAGAATTACAAGCTCAAAGTCCAATAGGTGGATATGTGACGCTATCGGCTGAGAAGGTTATAGAAGCCAATCCAGAGGTAATTATTGTTGTCAACACTCCACAAGGTAGTTCAGAAACCTCAGTTTTAGAATCCTTTAAAAAGGAAGGCTTTTGGCAGCAACTACAAGCTACTAAAAATAATCGAGTCTATAGTTTTAACTATTATGGATTGGTGAATCCAGGCAGTATAGATGCAATTGAAAAGACTTGTCAGCAGCTTAAACAAGACTTGCTGGGAATAGAAAAAACTTAACCCATAGCATTCGTGATAGATTGAAATAAAGCACATCTGAATAATGGTAATTATTGAAGTTTTCGTCGGGCTGCTTCTAAAATTAAACGTTGTTCAGCACGGGCGATCGCTTGATATGTTCGCTCCACTGCTTCGGGTTCTACAGAAATGGAAGTAATACCCCATTGCACTAGTTGCTCGATCATTTCTGGATAAAGTGCTGGTGCTTGACCGCAGATTGAACATGGTATCCCCGCAGTTTTAGCCATTTGGATCAGTTGGGCGATCGCACCCATTACCGCAGGATGACCTTCGTTAAATACTTTTGTCAGTTGTCCTTGTTCTCGATCTACTCCTAATAGTAGTTGTGTTAAGTCATTGCTGCCAATAGAAATCCCGGCTACACCTGCTTTGACATATTCTGGTAGCAAAAACAACACGCTTGGCACTTCTGCCATGATCCACAATTGAAACTGCGGGATTTGAGTTAACCCTGCTTGCTCAACTTTATGCCGACAAAAGGAAAACTCGCTAACACTGCGAACAAAAGGCAACAAGAGGTGAAGATTGCTGTAGCCTGCTTTTTGTACAGTTGCTAAAGCTGTCAGTTCCAACTCAAAAACTGCGGGATTGCTGACGTAGCTGAAAGTACCGCGATCGCCTAGGATTGAATGGAGGCTATGAGTTGATGATGACAACTCGTGCGATCGCCAATCTAAAGAGCGATAAAATATTGGTCGTGGTGCAAAAGCACGAGCAAATTCCATAATTTGCTCACACCATTGCTCTAACAATTCTCCTTTTCGCCCATCTATTAGCCAAGTATGGGGGTGTTGTCCTTTGAGTGGGCCTAAGAGCATTAGCTCTGAGCGCAACAATCCTACCCCATCCACAGGTAAGCTTTGCGCTTGCTCTATCAAGCTGGGCTGACTCAGGTTAACCAACAGCTGGGTAGCAATCATGGGTAGGTTAGGGGTAATAAGAGCATGGGGTGATGGAGTAATGGGGTTATTGTGAGAATTCAATTCATAATTCTCCCCTGAAGCTTTTTTATCTGCTAAGTCTTTTTTGATACGATAAACTTCGCCTCTATCACCATCAACAAGCAATTTTTCACCGTTTTCAATTAGTACTGTAGCATCTGTCGCACTTACCACTGCGGGGATGCCCAATTCTCTGGCTAGAATCGCTGCATGACTGGTCAATCCTCCCTGTTGTGTGACGATACCCACAACTTCCTGCAATATCGGTAACCAATCTGGTGTAATTGCTGATACTACTAAAATTACTCCCTTGGGTATCTGTTCTGGTCTGTGTTGAGAATTGACAATTACATAAGCAGTCGCTGCTACACGTCCTGCTGCTGCACCTAGTCCTTTAATAAACTGTAAATCGGGAATTGCTGATTGGGGGCTACTAACTTGTGTCAAATAGAGATTGGGGAGCCAGTCGCGTGCAGGTGTTTCCAAGGCGGTGCCTTGAGGAGATAAGTGACCAGGAGCTAGGGTTGCAGACTGGTTCTCCTCTGGGGTAACTTCGGAGGTTTCCTCAAAAGGCCGCAAAACTGGATTAACTGGGGTTTGCTCAGATATAGTCCACTTGATAGTAAAGTTTTTACCTAGTTCACTCACAAGTTGATTTCCCAGAGTGATTAATTGTTGTAGGTATTCTTCCTGTAAAGCGTACTGTTTTTGTTGAGCTTCCTCAACAATATCAGTTAATAATATATCAGTATTATCTACTATTTTGACTACTTGCTGAGGTATAGATTTTGAAGTATCTACAGACAGAGGATCTTTCACACGATAAGCCAGCATTTTATTACCCAGATGTCTCTCTAGTACAACTCCTGTGTCGCGTTGGATGTAGTATGCATCTGGTAAGACATCACCTTGGGTGATGGCTACTCCTAATCCCCATGTAGCTTCAATTTTCCACCCCGAAGAATTAGCACTAAGTAAGCCGCTAGCGATCGCGTTGTAAACTGGTTGTACTAAAATTGCTAAATTAATTTGTTGCAGGCTAATTCCCAGACGTTGCCAATACACTAGACTTCTAGCACGAAATAGTTGGTTCCAAGTTTGTTTTAATGCTTTGGCGATCGCTTCTTCATCACAGTGGCAAAAGATTGATTCTAATAAACCAGAAGTATTTCCCAAACCTGGCATCACCGCCGATAATGCAAGTGTTGGACGCAAAATCAAATGATTAG
This sequence comes from Amazonocrinis nigriterrae CENA67, assembly GCF_016056305.1. GTDB lineage: Bacteria > Cyanobacteriota > Cyanobacteriia > Cyanobacteriales > Nostocaceae > Amazonocrinis > Amazonocrinis nigriterrae. Next base: position 130,422 of record NZ_JAECZC010000003.1, read on the forward strand.
CTTGCCATTGCTGAGTTGCTTGAAAAATTGTACTCACCCACTGGGGTGGCACATTTGCTGTCATAATTTCTTGACGCAAGCGAATAGCCACCTGCTGAAGTTGACGCCAATTGGCTATATCCAGGTGCAACGAAGAATAGGGTAAATCAGCGACTAATGACTCTGAACTGTTGAGAGTTTCTAGGAATTGTCGCAAAACGTCTGCTGAAACTACAAAACCAGGCATCACCGGATATCCAAGCTGCATGATTCTGCTTAAATAAAATGCTTTGTCACCTACCTTAGTACGGTCTAGCAGTTTAATTTGATCAAGCCAGTAGAGTTTATCCACTCAATTTGTTAATTCTCAGTTATCAGTTTGCCACTACAAACATATCCTCTTGGTCACTTCTGAGATTTCATCTACTGAATATATGCCAGAAGGAGTTTGTACCATTAACGTTGAGATTTTTCGATTTAGTGATCGATTAATTAATAATTACAGTGTTTATGGCTATATTTCACTCCTTTGTTAATTAATATTTTTCATTCATTAACCCTAACTGTATATTTGAGAAGGCATCTTACATTCAGATCTTGAGTATTTGCTTCAATCTCACAATTTGAGTTCAGATATCAAGCGATAATCATTTTTGAGTGTCAAAGAGCCGTTAAATCTATTTGAATCCCTACCGCTGCTAGAGTTGATTAATATTGAAATAAATTATAAATGAAATTTTATATATTTTTGCAAAAAAATTATTTTTAGTATACGAGCCAAATATTACAGAAAATAATTTTCTCAATAAACAAAGTATTCTCAATAATTTTGCAGCTAAATGCTAGGTAGGGTTTTGTAGTAAAATTTTTCATATAGGGTTAATTTTGGTAACTATACTACCAACCGACGGTAGGATGTAGTATTTTGTCTGTGAACCAACATTGTTAAACACTTACTATCTGGCACCAAATGATTTTCTGAATATCCTCTTCAGGCTGTGCCTTGCTTTACTGCTTGGGGCAATTATTGGAACAGAGCGTCAGCTAAAGCACAAACCAGCAGGTTTAAGAACTCATATGCTGGTTAGCCTTGGTTGTGCTGTGTTCACTGTTATACCTTTGCAAATAGCCCCGCTACAACCAAATGCTGATACTCTCAGCCGCGTGATTCAAGGGATTGCAGCTGGCGTAGGATTTCTTGGTGCTGGAGAAATTGTCCGCCAATCTTCCGAAACATCACAGCGGCTTGAAATTCACGGACTCACATCTGCTGCATCTATTTGGGTTTCGGCTGGTTTGGGAATTGCGGCTGGGTTTGGTTTATGGCAGTTAGGATTGATTGCTGCTGTGCTGACTTTTATGGTTCTCCATCTTTTTAAAAGAATAGAAAAACCAAATTAGTCATTAATTTATTACTGTTGACTGATGACTGTGAACAATAGAATATTTTTTGACTTGGAAGTCCCAAATGACAAATGACTACTTCGTTGATATTTCTCCTGCCTTAACAAAAAGAATTTGGGAAGAATTCAACCATTGGGAATCAAAAGAACTCAGATGAGTGGTAGTAATTAGGGTTTGAAAACGGTCTTGAATGGTATCTAATAATTGATTTTGGCGGTATGGGTCTAATTCAGCTAAGACATCATCAAGCAATAGTAGTGGCGGTTCTTTAACGACTTCTTCAATTAGTTGTAATTCTGCTAGTTTTAAGGCTAGTACTAAAGTTCGTTGCTGACCTTGAGAACCGTATTGACGAGCGGGTGTTTGATTAATAGCTAATTCTACTTCGTCGCGATGTGGCCCCACAAGCGTAGTACCTCTGTACGACTCAGCAACGGCTCTTTGTTGAATTTTTGTTAAAAACGCTTGCTGAACTTCTTCTGGTTGGTTTTGTTCCAAAGGAACATTAGGCGCATATTTGATTTGTAAGACTTCTGTACTGCCACTGATATTGGCGTGCCAAGCAGCTGCAATGGGGGCTAATCTTTGGATAGCCCGATCGCGTCTTCTAATTACCCTTGTACCTGTGGTCGCTAATTGTGCATCCCACACAGCAAGTTCCTGATGCAGGGGCGCAAAGCCTTGCGCCCCTACTGAGTCTTGATGTTTTTTTAAAAAGGCGTTGCGTTGGCGTAGCACATGGTTATATTGCTGCAAAATGTGAGCATAAACTGGTTCAAGTTGAATTAACAACGTATCTAGCCAGTTGCGGCGATTTTCGGGGCCACCGCGCACTAGTTCTAAATCCAAGCTGGAAAACTGCACTGCATTCAGGACACCGAGAAAGTCCATTTGTCGCCGTAGAGACTCACCATTGAGGGCCACACTACGGCGACCATTGCGACGAAGAGTTAAAGTTAAGTCACTGATACCAGTTTGTCGTTCTAGGGTGGCATGAATTTGAGCGATCGCTTCTCCTTCTTTGACTAAATCGCGATCGCGTGCCATACGGTGCGATCGCAATGTCGCCAACAACTCCACCGCCTCCAACAAATTCGACTTTCCCTGAGCATTATTGCCCACCAAAATTGTTTTAGCAGCAGTAAACTCAACTTTTTGCTCTTCGTAATTGCGAAACTGCCGCAGATGTAGGGTTTTGAGATACATAATCAAAAGTTGGGAGTTAGGAGGCGTAGGGGCGGGTTTTGCAACCTTATCCAATTAGTAGCAAGATATGCATACTTTACCCGCCCGTACAGAAGTTAGGAATTTACAACTCATAACTCACAACTCATAACTCATAACTCTTTCACACAGCCTTCTTGCCTGCAAACCGCAAAAATAGCTTTTCCAATTCCACCCACACAAACATCAAAGCACTGAAACCAATACAAATTGCCAATTCTTGTAAATTGAGGTAGTGAGTACCGAAGAATTCTCGTAGGGGTGGGACGTAAACTAGCATCAGTTGCAAAATTGTGGTGACAACAACAGCACCTAACACAAAAAGATTGGAGAAGGGATTCATCTCAATGGTCAGTTGGTTATTGGAACGAATGGCTATGGCATGACCCATTTGGGCAATACACAAAGTTGTAAACACCATTGTCTTCCAGGCATCGCGATCGCCTTGATATCCTGCGGCATGGGTATGGTTATAAGCCCAAGCCATTAAGGAAATGGTGATAATGGCAAAAATGATGCCAATGCGAATCATATAAGAACCCAAGCCCCTAGCGAAGATACTTTCCCTGGGACTAAAAGGCGGACGCTTCATGACATCTGGTTCTGGAGGTTCCACAGCCAATGCCAAGGCTGGTAAACCGTCTGTTACCAAGTTCATCCACAAAATTTGCAAGGGTGTCAGGGGAACGCCTCCCAAACCAATTAAGGGTGCAGAGGCAATGGTGAGAACTTCGCCAATGTTACTACCCAAAATGTATTTGATAAAGCGGCGAATATTAGTGTATACTACTCTACCTTCCTTGGTAGCGGCGACAATGGTGGCGAAGTTGTCATCAAGCAGTACCATGTCACTAGCTTCTTTACTGACATCAGTACCAGTGATACCCATTGCAATGCCGATGTCAGCTTGTTTGATAGCTGGGGCATCGTTGACGCCATCGCCTGTCATGGCTACAAATCTGCCTCGACGTTGCAGTGCTTGCACAATTCGCAGCTTGTGTTCTGGGGCTACCCTGGCATAAATGCTTACCAAGTCCACATTTTGCTCTAGTTCTTGGTCACTCATGCGTTGCAATTCTTGACCTGTCAAAACGCGATCGCCTGCTTGGGCAATACCTAAATCGGTAGCAATTGCTCTTGCAGTTAATTGGTGGTCGCCAGTAATCATCACTGGGCGAATCCCTGCTTCCCGACATTCTTGGACTGCTGCCCTGACTTCTGGGCGTGGTGCATCTAGCATTCCCACCAATCCCAGCCATACCAATTCTTGTTCGTATGTCTCATCTGACCCCTCTGGCGGCACTTCACTCAGGGGTTTATAAGCAAAACCTAGCACCCGTAGACCTTTACTAGCCATTTGGTCATTTTCTGCCAGAACCTTTTGGCGTTGTTCTTCTGTCAAGGGCGTTGGGTGATCGCCTAAATAAATTTGAGTGCAACGTGACAAGATTATCTCTGGTGAACCTTTGGTAAACATTAAGTACGCTTGCGATTGCACTAGATTTGCGATCACTGGGTCAACTGCGGTTAAAGATTGTTCACCTGTGGCTACTTGCTCGACTCGACAAATCACGCTCATGCGTTTGCGTTCTGAGGAAAAAGGAAACTCCGCTACACGCGGTAATTTACTATTCAACTGGTCTTTTTCAATACCAGCTTTCGCCGCCAATGTCAGCAATGCACCTTCTGTAGGATCTCCCAAAATCGCCCATTCGCCGTTTTGTTTTTGCAGCACCGAGTCATTACAAACGGCACAGGCGACTAACAAAGCTAAGATGTCTGGATGTGACTCTACGGGAATTTTTTGATTATTTAATTGAAAATCTCCCGTGGGAGCATAACCTTCTCCCGTGACACGAACCGATCTGCTATCCGTATAAACTGACTGCACTACCATTTTGTTCTGAGTTAAAGTGCCGGTTTTATCAGAACAAATGGTGGTGACAGAACCCAATGTTTCCACTGCTGGAAGTTTGCGAATTAAGGCATTGCGGCGTACCATCCGCTGAGTTCCCAGTGCCAGGGTAACGGTAATTACGGCAGGTAAACCTTCCGGCACCACAGCAACCGCCATACTCAAAGATACTTCTAACAGTTCTCTGATGTTGCTAAAACCTCTGGCTTGGATAACACCGCCAACAACGACAATCGCTACCAGAATCAAAGAACCTGTCACCAAAACGTTGCCCAATTGCGTCATCCGCTGTTGCAACGGAGTCGGTTCACTATCCACCGCCTGCAACATGGCAGCAATTTTGCCTAGTTCGGTTCGCATTCCGGTGTTGCTTACCAGAACCTTTGCTCTTCCTTGGACAACTTCGGTTCCTTGAAAAACTAAATTAATGCGATCGCCTAAATCTGTTTCTTCAGGTAAAACTAAGGTTGCTTGTTTATTTACAGCTTCGGCTTCGCCCGTTAGTGCCGATTCTCGCACTTGTAAATTAGAAGCTTCGATTATACGTCCATCTGCGGCTATCTGTACCCCTGCTTCCAGCAGCATGACATCGCCCGGAACTAATTCTTTGGCTGCTACCTCCACTACTCTGCCGTTACGAATTACTCGCACCAACGGAGAGGCCAGTTGTTTCAACGCGGCGAGGGCTTTTTCAGCACGGCTTTCTTGAATGTAGCCAAGTATGCCATTGAGGATAACAATGGCTAAAATAGCGATCGTATCTTTGAATGGCACTTCACCAGGCTTCAATTCGCCCGCCCGCCAAGACATAAAGTCTAAAAACCCAGAAATGAAAGCTACAGCAATCAGCATCAACAACATAATGTTGGTGAACTGATCCAGCAGAATTTGCCAAGCGTTGCGACCAGCACTTTCTTCTAGTTCGTTCGGGCCGTATTTCTGCAACCGCTGTTCAACTTCTTTTGGTGTTAAGCCTTGGTCTGCGTTACTATCAAGCAGGTTCAGCGCTTTATTAACTTCCAAACTATGCCAAGTGGCAGCCCCTTCAGGCAGAGAATTAGCAGACATTGTGTAGGTTACAGGAAATGGTTACAAAATTCGATCATAATTTAGTGGTGGCTGGAAAACCATCAACTAAAGTAACATTAGGGCTAATATAAACTTGTATGAGTTTATATACATTTCATCACATTTACAAATATTTCCTCTATTGACATATGTGTGTTATTTCCTACGAAAGAGTTTTTTGTAACACATTCTACTGATAATTAAGAGTAATAGAAGTCTGAGGTTTAGTGTCAAAGGTTATGCCACAATTAATCCTAGGCGTGCTAAACCGTTGAACAAATATGCTTAATATGAGTTTTGCACTCCCTAGTTTTACTGCTAGCCAGATGTTTGGGCAAAGGATAATTCGACCGCTTACCGCTGCTACCCTAAGTGGCATTGCTTTCATTAAAGATACACTCATTGCTATAGATACTACCAAAGGCCATCTACTAGAGATTGATCCTGCTTCTGACAACAGCAAAATTCTCAACCCTCACCAAACTAGAGAATTTACAGGCGTCACTGGTCTAGCAGTGTGGGAAGATACCTTATGGGTAACTCGTGAACACAGTGTCTATCTATCCAAGCTCACCTCTTTAGGTTTGGAGCATTTTGTCACTTTACCTTATCCCGCTGACGGCGTTGCTGTTTGGGAATCAACGGTTTACATCAGCTGCCAAAAGTCAGGGTCGATACTGGTATACGATCGCGAAACGCGCAAAGAAATTACCAAATTTTATGCACCTGGCGTTGGTATAGAAAATTTGGCAGTTAGTCAAGAAACGCTTTGGATTTGCGATCGCACAGAACAAACAGTCTACTCGATGGATAGGGCCACAGGAGAAGTTAACTTCAGTGTGCTAACACCGTTTGAATCTCCCACTGGCATTGCAGTATACGCTGATAGCGAGTCAGGTAAGGAAAGTCTCTACATTGCCTATGCTTCGGATGAGCCTTATATCAGAGATAATCCCAACGCTGACCCTAATTATGAGTTAACGTACCGCGATCGTACTTTTATTCACCCGCTGTATTACCATTACGAGCCAGATAAACATTACGCCCTCTCCAATGGCTATCTCATTGAAATGTCCTATGCTGAGGAAATTTCCCCTTTAGAGGAGGTTTATTTACCACAAGTAGAATGGCGTATTGCTTTGCCCTCAGAAACTGAGCGCCAAAAGCTCAAACACGTTGAACCCATTGGGCTACCTTTTACCGAAGAAGTGATAGATGGACAACGTGTAGCAGTGTTTAAGTTTGATGCCCTCACTCCTGGCGAACGACATGTATTTGGTTGGAAAGCACTGTTAGAAGTACGAGGAATTAAGTATCGCATTACACCAAAAGATACAGAAGGTACTCCTGAACTTTCACCAGAATTTCAAAGTCGCTATTTGGTGGATGATGACGATTTGGCAATGGATACTACCATTGTCCGCCGTGCTGCTCGTGATGCGATCGGCTCAGAAACCAATTTACTGCGGAAAATGTACAGCATCCGCAATTATGTTTATGATGAGTTATCCTATGGTATTAAACCATACATTGATACGCCAGATATAGTTTTAGAACGTGGTGTTGGCTCCTGTGGTGAATATGTAGGAGTTTTGCTTGCCCTATGCCGTTTAAATGGTATTCCCTGCCGCACCGTTGGTAGATATAAATGCCCTCCTCATGGCGAACAGCAAGGTGTTCCCTTGCAACCAGACTTTAATCACGTTTGGCTGGAGTTCTATATCCCTGGTATTGGCTGGTTGCCAATGGAATCTAATCCTGATGATCTAGGGAATAATGGCCCATATCCCACGCGCTTTTTTATGGGCTTATGCTGGTATCACATTGAAATTGGCAAAGGTATCCCCTTTGAAACCTTAAGCAGCCAAGGCACCCGCCTTACCAAAGATGATATTCCCATAGGTGA
>NZ_JAECZC010000003.1:138183-189158 GCF_016056305.1 Amazonocrinis nigriterrae CENA67
CTACCAAATTATCAGTTGTGTAATGCCTGTAGTAAGGTTCATGGTAAATTGCCTGGAAATTATGGAATATCGGAGCCATTTCAGGACAATCATTTAGCTGAAGTGAGTCACAAATAATTAGAACTCCACCTGGTTTTATCACCCTGAAGCATTGTTCAATAACTGTTGGACGCACATTTGCTGGTAACTCATGGAACAGGAAAACAGAAGTTACAGCATGAAAATAATTGTCTAAATAAGGCAACTCCTCAGCGTTAGCTTGTAAAAGTTGTGGCAATTCTCCAGGAATTTGAGATAGTAGCTCATTTGCCTTACGTAAATAAGCTGGCGATAAATCAGTACCGTATAATGATGCCTGGGGTAGGGCTGCACGAATCATCCTGAGAGTACGCCCAGTTCCACAAGCTACATCTAAAATACGAATCTGTCGTGGAATAACAAACTCAAAAGTTTTTAATCCTCGTTTCAGTGGAGAAAGAACACGCCGTCGCATTGCATCAGCTGAGCCACCAAAGAGCAACTCTACTTGTAAGTCATATAAATTAGCAGACAAATCGCTCAAATAGCCATTGGACTGATGATGAAAGTTCTGTAAGTAGTAGCTTGGATAACCATCAGTCTCTATTTCCGACGAAAAATTTTGATATTTATTGAGTTGAATTCGCTCCCATATTTGAGGTATATCGAGCCATACCTGTGGATAAAAACGGAAAAAGTCTTCCCAAGGGTTATCAAATAGTAATTCTTTTGGATACACACCTTTTTCTGTATCCTGCCAGTCTATTTCCAGTAGATGATTGAGTCTTTCTTGTACTTTGAGTTTGAGCAATAACTCTTGGGAAACAGGTTTAATTCTCTGTCTAAGCCTTGGAACCAATAGATCCCTTAACTTTGTAGTTAAGGCTTGGTGAGTGAAACTAAAAAAACTTTTGCCCTGCTGAAAGGTTTGGTAGGTCAGCTTAGTCAAAGTGTCAGACATAAGAAAATATTCAAATTTATTATTTTTAGTTAAGTTTTTAATATTTTAGTAATAAATTATAAAAGTGTCTATAAATACTTTTAACTAAATAATATTTCTAGGTAGTATCATAAATTGCCTAAACTTTCCGAGTTAACCGATAGCTGTTAGTGGACACCAGTTTCTTCAACTGAGGAAAGCCGATGATAGCAATACTTCAGCAATAACCGACGAAAAGAAGCATCGGGTATTATACCAATTCGTAATTGTAGAGACGATTCGGCGAATCGTCTCTACTCAGATATGGTCTGGGTTTTGGGGTTTGAATGTGTTGCTGGATTTTAGAGAATTGGTATTAGAAGATAAGCTGTTCCAAATTTGCATATCTAATTGTGTTGCCTGATGCTGCCATCAGTTATCAGTCATCAGTCATGGGTCAACGACTTTGAAAACTGATTATGCAATTTAAATTCGCTTTAACTTGTCTTGAAGCTTATACGCAAGCCGCTATTAGTACGCTAATAATTTCTTGCCTACGTAGACTCAATCAAAATCAAGAGTTCCATCCAAACCCAAGGCAGGTTTTCCCTGCGTAGTAGCAACTTCTGGTTATTCAAGCAAGTAATAAATTAGGCTTGCCCAATTCATAGTCACTCGTAGCCAGACCAAATACTAAGCATTAGTTCTTAAGCTAGGCATAGGGTGTGATTGAGATGAATGATGGGAAAATTCACAGATAGATTGAAATGGGCAAAAACGGCAGTGAGTTCCAGGATTTGCCGGAAAAATTTCGCTGAAATTACTACTTTTTTCCTGATATTGTTGCAAATCGTGCTGATGCTTGTGAGCAACATTCGCCAACTCAATTTTTAAAGATTCTAATTCGTTATTGTTGATGCTAATTAAATCTGATTTTTTACTCAGTTCTAGGTTATAAAATGAGGCGACAGCTTCACGTCCTGGGTACAAATAACGGGCAGCTAGCAAATATACTAATGCCTGTCGTCGGTCAAAAGCAGATTTACCGGTTTTAAAATCTAGTATGTGTAAAGTGCGATCGCTCTCAATAAAAACACAGTCCATCGCCGCATACAAGCGGAAGTGATAATCTTCATGGTCAATTAAAATCGGTTTGGGAAAGCCTTCATCACCAGGGGTTAGTTGAATGATTTGTTTACCCAACAACAACGGCGTCGCATGATATCTTTTCAAAATTTGCAGCACGCGCTGTTGCACTTGGTCAGTGGAGTGACTTAATTTCAGTAGCTGGGCGACTTTTTCTACGCCGTCTGCTCTGTGTAACAAATGTCTATTATGATGAAACTCATAAACCCCTTTTTGGGCAAGTATCCCAATCCGCTGGGGTGCAGTGGCCTTGGCTAGTAGTGCTTTGACTTGTGGTTCATGTTGACGCGCTTTGATAAACCCCCGTCTCATCTGGCAATGCCAGCGTTCTTGCCCTAAAGCTGGGGCAATTAAAGACCAAAGGTGATAACTGGCAAAAGGTCGATCAGGGGTTAACATTGCTCAACAGCAGTGAGAAAAAACACGGTAGGGATACTTGCGGCTACGCACGCTTTGCGGGAAGCTTCCTATTAGTATTTGGAGAAAGTGGCAAAAATGAGCGCAAGTAGCAATTCCAGTAAGATAAAGTTTGGTACTGACGGATGGAGAGGGATTATTGCTGATGATTTTACTTTCCCCAATGTGAGGAAAGTAACAAGAGCGATCGCAAGTTACCTCGAAACAGCCTACTCTAAGGACAGACCTGTTCTTATTGCCTACGATACTCGCTTTTTAGCTGACCAGTTTGCCCGTACAGCAGCTCAAGTCTTGGCTGACTTGGGTTGGACGGTCAAAATTACTGATCGTGATTGCCCCACACCAGTAATTGCCTACAACGCCCGTCACTTAAATTCCGCTGGGGCATTGATGTTTACTGCTAGCCATAATCCAGCACCTTACTGTGGGATTAAATATATCCCTGATTATGCTGGCCCTGCCACTCCAGAGATTACTGATACTATTGTGGCAAATATTGAAAGTGCATCGGATGAGCTGCCCAGTAGCAACCCTTCAGGTGCAATTTCTACTTTCGATCCCAAACCTGACTATCTACAATTTATCTATACTTTGCTAGATGTGGAACGGATTAGAAGCGCTCAACTCAAAGTTAAGTATGATGCGCTATATTCCACCTCCCGTGGATATTTAGATGAAGTTTTGCAACATAGTGGTACTCAATTAGAAAGTTTCCACACTTGGCGGGATGTGTTATTTGGTGGAGGGATGCCAGAACCCAAAGGCGAACAACTTGTAGGGTTAGTAGAAGCAGTCCGCCGCGATCAAGCAGATTTAGGTTTGGCAACAGATGGAGACAGCGATCGCTTTGGCATTGTTGATGAACAAGGCAATGTCCTCACTCCAAACACCGTGTTATTAGTACTAGCACGACATTTAATAAAAAATAAAGGCAAAAGTGGCGCAATTGTCCGGACGGTGGCTACAACCCACTTACTGGATAATTTGGCGGCTAAGTACGGTCTGCCAATTTATGAGACAGCAGTGGGCTTTAAATATATCGGGGAAAAAATGCGCGAAACTACCGTGCTGATTGGTGGAGAAGAATCAGGCGGTTTAAGTGTAATTGGACATATTCCCGAAAAAGATGGTGTTTTAGCTGACATGCTCGTGGCAGAAGCGATCGCTTACGAAGGTAAACCCCTAAGTCAACTTGTCAATGAAGCGATCGCTGAAGCTGATGGGCCGCTTTACAACAAGCGTCTGGACTTACACCTGACTGAATCTCACAAAACTGCTGTCATCGACTCCTATACCAAAAATCCACCCACAGAGGTAGCAGGGATTAAAGTCAAAGAAGTCGGGCGTAAAGACGGCATTAAGCTGTATTTAGAAGAGGGTAGCTGGGTGTTGTTGCGTCCTTCCGGTACAGAACCCTTGGTACGCGTCTATCTGGAAACCAACTCTCCGGAAAAACTTACCCAAGTTGCTCAAGAGATGGAAAGTTCCATTGCTAAGCTAGAGGCTGTGGCAGTTTAATCAATTGGGAGTTATGAGTTAAGAATTGTAAATTTATAATTCTTAACTCATAATTACTAACTTTTATGAAGATATGAGAACCTTAGCTCCTTTTTTCACATCCCTAGTTGTGGCTATTTGGGTAGTGGCGATCGCGATTATTTCAGTTCAAAATGCCACGCCAGTATCGTTAAAATTCTTAACATTTGAATCGGTTAAAATACCAGCAGGTTTAGTGCTGGCTTTTTGTGCTGCTATTGGGTTTATTAGCGTGGGAATATTACAACCCCTGTGGGGTCTTGGTGATTCTTCGCAGCGTAATTCTAGATATGAAGACGATGCGGAGTTTTTTGTTGATGACGAAGATTTTTGACAGTTCAAAAATATATAAAAGTACACTGTTATAGCCTTACACCAATTGAGTACTCGCAACCTGCTAGTATGCACAAATGTACATCTAATAGATTTAGATGGCATATCAGTGGGATAACGAAAAGGCAACAGCTAATCTTCACAAGCATGGTGTTGACTTTGCTGATGCAGTAAGCGTATTTTCTGACGATTTAGCAATTACCATCACAGATGAACGTTTTGATGAAGAAAGATTTATAACCATCGGGATGGATGCTTTCGGTCGAGTCCTAGTGGTTGTGTATACATGGCGCAATGATGAGATTCGATTGATTTCTGCCCGTACAGCTACGCGCTATGAACAAAACCAATACAGGAGGGATAGATAATGGAAGCTGAGTATGATTTTAGCGAGGGCAAGCGGGGAGCGATTGAACCGACACCAACAGGCAAAACTCGAATTACAATTCGCCTAGATGATGAAGTATTAGCATGGTTTCGTGACCAAGTTCACGCAGCAGGTGGGGGAAATTACCAAACTTTAATTAACGATGCCTTACGTGAATATATTCAGCAGCGTCGTGAACCGTTAGAAGAAATATTACGGCGAGTATTAAGAGAAGAACTTGAGCGTATTGGAAAATGATCTAGCTATAAACTTATTCCAAATTATAAAGGATACGAGGCAGTAATTAAGCTGCATTGATGAGTTTTACAAAAGTGGACTTTACTTCCGCATCACTTGCAAAATCAAAAGCATTCGCTTCAGCAATCCCTTTTTGAATTTCCTCTATTTGCCACTGGTGCATCTCTAAATAAGCGTCTATTGCCTCATTCAAAACGTAACTGCGATCGCGGTTTATTCCTGCTGCGATCGCTTCAAGTGCAGCTTTTTTATCGCTATCTATCCGAAAGGTAATGTTTTCTTTGCTCATCGTCCTTTCAAATTAGAACGTCTTACATGATATTACACTGCACTATTTTGCATTGCAACAAAGACATGATAATTAAAATTTTTAACTGATTCCGCGAAATTACCCATCCGCTTATGCAATAAGATACTTCATTATAGTAATACCAGTTAAATAATTTACATATCTAAACTATGTCTTTGAAGTTTGAAGACGAATATGTTCATACATTGAATAATTTAGCGTCTGCATTGCAGCGTTCATACGAACAAATAAAACGGACTAGTACATTCTCTAATGAGTTTGATTATTCCCAAGCGATCGCAAACCGTCTGCGTGCTTTTTATTGTTCTCAATCAGCAGTTAAGAAGTTTCTTGGCAAGCAGGTAGCTCAAGCTGGATCAGACTTCTTTGTAGAAACAATACTCTTCTTTCTAAAGTTGTATAATGACCTAGAAAATCTTGGTTTAGAAATCGCGGCAGAACGTCCTATTGAAAGAAAACGTAATGCTATGCGTCCTGATATTAGTATCTGGCGTGGTCATGAATTACTTGCAATTATTGAATGCAAAACACAACTTGGTTGGCATCGCCACAATTGGTATGAGCATTTTCAATATAGGGAAAATAAATTAAAAGAAGACTTCCCCAAAGCAGAGATATTCCTTGTAGTGATGACTAGTTGTAATTGGGGTGGTTTTGATAATAATTCAAGAGTTGGTGAACGGCTATTTTGTTTACTAAATGATAAATGGCCAACAGAGGATTATCTGACGTTAGATACTCGTATTGAACAACTTTTTGAAAAGATAAAGGAAACTGCCTGTACAAAGGTTAACGACAAAAATATATCACCTTAGCGCTAAAATATGAGGCACAGTCTTGTGGAGATGATTGGTAATGAAAATTAAAGCTGTTATCTGGCAAGAAGACGGTGTATGGTGTGGTTCTGTACCTGCTTTACCAGGATGTCACACTTGGGGAGAAAGCTACGAACATCTGTTAGAGATGTTACAAGATGCAATTCAGGGTTGGTTGGAAGTTGCTAGCGAACGAGAAGAACTCGAACCTGACAAACAGGTTGTTGAGCTATCCCTATGAAAGCAGTTTCGGGTAAAGCATTGTGTAAAATTTTAGAACGGCAAGGTTGGAATTTAAAACGAATTACTGGCAGTCATCACATTTACGCTAAAAAAGGTGTTGATGCAATCCTTTCAATTCCAGTTCATAGTAATCGGGATTTACCGATTGGGACTTTGAAAAGCATTATCAAAGATGCTGGACTTACCGAAGAAGATTTAGACTAACGAGCAATGTTTGGTAAATGCGATCGCATTTCTCACAAACGAAAACCTTCATAGCAGGCAACTGAGCAAGGATTTTACTATTTCAACCGTCATGAGCGCAAGTTATAAAACAGATTTTAATTTGTGGATTGAACATACAGCCGAACTATTACGGGAACATCGCTGGCTAGAAATCGATGTAGAAAATTTGATTGAAGAGGTTCAAGACTTGGGTAAAAGTGAAAGGCGAGCAATTGTTAGTCAATTAACTCGCCTGCTGTTGCATCTGCTCAAGTGGCAATATCAACCTCAGCGTCGTTCAGATAGCTGGCTAGATTCTATCACTGACGCTCGTACCCAAATTGATTTAACAATTAAAGATAGTCCCAGTCTCAAGAATTATCCCATAGAACAACTTGAGGAAAGCTATCAAAGAGCGCGTCATCAAGCCGCCAAACAAACACAGCTAGAAATTTCTGTGTTTCCAGAAGATTGTGCCTATTCTTTAGAGTTAGTTTTGGATGAAGACTGGCTACCATCAGCTAGCGAGTGAGTTTTGGATGGAAGCGATCGCTCTAACGATACACTAATAAAAACTAGCTTTGGGTAAGTTGTAATTTTAAATAATCAATAAAGTCCAGAAGTTCTGTATCAGTAAGTTGCAAACGCGATTTCTTACCGTACCTTTGCTGTAAATATTCCCTACCCTGGTCTGGACTCCAATTTAATTGTGATAAATATGTGTCAGTTTGAGCTATGAAAACTTCACGAGGTTCAGCCGTTTTTGTATTGTTAATTTTTCGGCTGACTTTTTGACCTAAAACTTGCCAATCAATTTCCTTATGTCCGTCCCAACTAACACCTATAGAGCGATAGGTGACTGGATTATAAATTGTACAAAATATAATTGTTTTATCACCTGGACTGACAGCTATAGTGAGTGGATGGCACAATTGTTCAGCAGTCAAAGCATCAAGTGAAAGCAACAGACTTTTAGAAAAGTAAGACTCACTACCTGAGCGGATAACATAAGGTTTGTCTGCCAAGATATGCAAGTCAGTTTTTTCTGCTTCTCCATGTGAAGTTTCTACTTTTTTATTAACTTCTATCCCTGTTATTACCCCAGTTAAAGCTCTATCATAAATTGGAATTTGTTTTTTATCGTCAGATAACATATACCAGCAGTGGTCTGATTCTTTACTCACGAAAACATATTGAGGTTTGGGGATGGCTCCGAATCCTAATTTCACTTCCATATCTGCTGTAAATATTTTTGTGAATGATTTTTTGACGAACAGCTTTTGCAAGCAATTAATTACTTTATAGATATAGTTCCCTATCCAGCAAGCTAATTAACATGCAAGCATCAACAATTGCAATATCCAAGGAAATACTGATTTTTTGGGTAGAATCAAAGTGAGTGGTAGAGGAATTTGATTTTACAAAAATATTGTCAAATACCATACACCTAATTCAGTATAGACACTTGTGAAATAGATTTGGATAATTATCTCACGCAGAGACGCAGAGGAGGACACTTGCGTGGGCGGGTTTCCCGACTTGAGCAAAGTGTCCGTCGCGCAGAGAGGAGAGATTAAGAGAAATTTTTATTAAAAAAAGGGTAGGTATGAAACCCACCCTCAAAGTAATGTGAATTAAAACTCGTGATTGCTATCTATTTACCAATTGCTGGCGCATTTAAAGAAACTTCTGGTGTTTCTTTATGCTGTGCCAATGTCGGTACGGAGTCGCGTAACCTTGCTGTCAATTGTACAGTTGTAGAGTCGTACATTTGAGTTAGCAATTTGGGATAGAAACCAATACCAATAATTGGTACTAGTAAGCAAGCAATGATAAAGACTTCGCGGGGTTCAGCATCTATCAGTGCTTGGTGAGAAACCAATTCTTCGTTTTCTTGTCCGTAGAAAATTTCTCGCAACATTGATAGCAGATAAATCGGAGTTAAAATTACTCCCACTGCCATCAAAAAGACGACGATAACTTTGAATGTAGGGCTATAAGCATCGCTGGTAGCAAAGCCGACAAACACCATTAATTCTGCTACGAAACCACTCATACCTGGCAATGCTAAAGAAGCCATTGAACAAGCGGTGAACATGGCGAAAATCTTCCGCATTCTCTTACCGACACCGCCCATTTCATCCAACATCAGGGTGTGTGTCCGGTCATAAGTCGCGCCGACGAGGAAGAACAAACTCGCCCCAATTAACCCGTGGGAAACCATTTGTAAAACTGCGCCACTCAATCCTAAATCGGTGAATGAGGCAATACCAATGGTGACAAAGCCCATGTGAGAAATTGAAGAGTAGGCAATTTTCCGCTTGAGGTTGCGCTGGGCAAAGGATGTCAGGGCTGCGTAGATAATATTAACTACCCCCAAGATTACCAACACTGGCGCAAAATAAGCGTGGGCATCGGGTAGCATTTGAGCATTCATCCGAATCAAGGCATAACCACCCATTTTTAGCAGAATACCTGCCAGTAACATGTGTACTGGGGCTGTAGCTTCACCGTGGGCATCTGGTAGCCAAGTATGCAAGGGAATGATGGGCAACTTGACAGCGTAGGCAATCAAGAAACCAGCATAAAGTAACAGCTGAAAATTCAGGGCGTAGTCTTTGAGACCGAGCGATCGCATGTCAAATGTTACTGTATCGCCATAAAAGGCCATTGTCAAAGCGCCGACCAAAATAAACAGCGAACCGCCAGCTGTGTACAAAATAAATTTGGTTGCTGCGTATTGCCGCTTTTTACCGCCCCAAATCGCTAGCAGCAGGTAAACCGGAATTAATTCCAATTCCCACACTAGGAAAAACAGCAGCATATCCTGAACGGCGAACACGGCTATCTGACCGCCGTACATCGCCAACAGCAAAAAGTAAAATAGCCTGGGCTTGAGTGTCACAGGCCAAGCTGCTAGGGTCGCTAGGGTAGTGATGAAACCTGTCAAAATAATTAAGGGCATTGACAAGCCATCTGCCCCTACCGACCATTTCAAATCAAGTTGCGGTATCCAAGGGTAACTCTCTACCAGTTGCAAATCGGGATTGGAGAAATCGTACCCAGTATAAAAAGCGTAAACAATCAGTGCAAAATCTATCAATCCCACAACTAAGGCATACCAGCGCACTGTTTTGCCATCTTTATCTGGGATGATAGGAATCAGTAGTGACGCGGCTATCGGGAACAAGATAATCGTCGTCAGCCACGGGAAATTAGCTGTATTCATCGCAATTCGTCTGCAATCAGAATCATGTTTGGCAAAAAGTCACTAGTTATTAACTAGCAGCTTTTTGGGGATTTGGTCTTCCTCGTTAGGTTGATTTAATTAAATCGACAATCCCCGATTTTTCTTATGGGAGTCTATTTTGACACTTGGAGATGCGGAATGTGGGTTAGGATACTCCCAGTAAAATCAGAAATTTACCCAATAGAAGCCGCTAAACTAGAGTTTTAGGGATGCGATCGCGTAACCCAACCCAGAGATCGCTAAAAATACACGATGCTGTTTGGTGGTTGTCCTCAAAAGCATCACAGGAGAAACAACCCTATGATAATCGCAGAAATTGAAAATTAGATTCGTTATGTAACCAACGCAGGCGGAGAAACAACAGATGTACTCGTCCCTGTTGAACTTTGGCGACAGCTTATCAATTCTATAAATTCCGATAACGCTAGTGGTTTAGCTTGGATTGATGAACAAGAACCTAAAGCACAAATATTAGCCGATCTGCAAGAATCTGTGCGACAAGCAGCAGATGGAGAAAATTTCCCAGTCTCAGAACTTTGGGATAATATCAAAGCCTAGATTATAGCAGAAGTTCGATTTACACTCTCCTTGAAACGCCGTCTCAAAACTCTGACTAAACAATGTCTGTATCATCAGCTTCATGAATGGTGACAGAGACGCGAATAAGAAAATTAAGCTGCATATCTAATAATTTCTAATTCTGCTCCATTATTAATAGCTAACTCTGCTTTTTCTAAAACCTGTTCGGTAACTGCTTCACTTAAATAATATTCACCGCAATTCTCACAAATTTCTGCTGGAACTTTTTTTAAGACAATAATACATTCATCTCTTTCTCATGTCACAGTTACTAAACCTGGTTTAGTTTCTCCATGCTTACAAATTACACATTTCATCATTTTTTTCTCCTAGTTTTAAAACCATCTAACCAAATATTAGCATCAGGAATATAAGCTGTGACTACATATCCTGTATCTGTAGCTTCATCGTAGAAAAATACAACATGAATTGGTTTACCTTCTATAAAATATAATTTTGGATAACTGGGGTAGGGTGGATCATTAGGATTTTCTTCTATCTTTTTATTAGGTATATGTAGCTTGTATTAAAAAATATTGTTATCTTTTCAGGCGCAACTCTCAATTACTCTCTGCG
Source organism: Amazonocrinis nigriterrae CENA67 (assembly GCF_016056305.1). Lineage (GTDB taxonomy): Bacteria > Cyanobacteriota > Cyanobacteriia > Cyanobacteriales > Nostocaceae > Amazonocrinis > Amazonocrinis nigriterrae. Next base: position 149,155 of record NZ_JAECZC010000003.1, read on the forward strand.
CCACTGTGTGAGGTAAAAAATAATGTAGGGGCGGACATTCGCCCACCCCTATTTAAATCAGGTAACACCAAAAACAATCACTAAACCCAATACAGCCCCAAATATAATTAAGGCATAGAATTGAGCGCGACCGTTTTCGAGGTATTTCAGACCTTCACCACTGACGAGGGTGAAAAAGCCTGTGAGGTTAACTGCACCATCGACAACACGGAAGTCAACTTCCATGACTTGTCTAGCTACGCGACGTAAGCCAAGGACAAAGACGCGATGGTAAATGTCATCAAAGTACCACTTGTTGAGGGATAGTTCGTAGAGTGGTTTGATTTTAGCAGCGATCGCAGCCGGGTCAATCTTGCCCCACAAGTACATCAGCGAAGCCAATGTAATCCCAATCAAGGAAATACCAACTGAAGCACCCGCCATCACATAAAATTCTGTCGGGTTAAACTCGGCGACTTTTTCTACTACTTCGGTGGGAGGATAAATGAACTCCTCGAAGTAATTGATGTAGGGTGTGCCTACCAAACCAATGAAAATCGAAGGCACTGCTAAAACTGCCAACGGTAGGGTCATTGTCCACGGTGATTCGTGGGGAGTATCGCTGTGATGACCGTGGTCATCATGGTGACCACCAGTGGCCGCCAATTCACCGTGTTTCATTGCCCCAGGCCCAAAAGCTGGTGTCGGTTCTTCTGACTCTAACTCCAGAACAATTGTGGCTGCTTTCTTGAGTTTGTCCTTGATTTTCTCGTCAGTACCCCGGAATTTGCCTTCAAATGTCATAAAATACATTCTGAACATGTAGAAAGCAGTAATTCCGGCTGTCACCCAGCCAATTAACCACAGCAGTGGGTTAGCCTCAAAAGCCTTGCCGAGAATTTCATCTTTTGACCAGAAACCAGCAAAAGGTGGGATACCAGAAATTGCTAAGCAACCAATCAAAAAGGTAATTGCTGTGATGGGCATGTACTTCCGTAGTTTGCCCATTAACCGCATATCCTGCGCCAAGGCGGGGTCGTGACCGACAACGCCTTCCATACCGTGAATTACCGAACCAGAACCCAAGAATAGCATCGCCTTGAAATAGGCGTGGGTCATCAGGTGGAATAGTCCAGCACTGTAGGAACCGATTCCCATGGCCATCACCATGTAACCCAACTGGGAGATGGTGGAGTAAGCTAAGCCTTTTTTGATGTCGTTTTGGGTAATGGCAATGCTTGCGCCCAAAAACGCCGTAAATGCCCCAGTAAAGGCAATGACATTCATTGCGGCTGGGACATGTTCAAAAACGGGGTACATGCGGGCAATCAGGAAAACACCAGCCGCCACCATTGTTGCTGCGTGAATTAAGGCAGAAATGGGGGTGGGGCCTTCCATCGCGTCAGGTAGCCAGACGTGTAGAGGGAATTGGGCTGATTTGGCAACTGGGCCTAAGAAAACTAAAATCGCAAACAGAACAGCGAGAAAATTGCTCACTGTACCCGATTCTACGAGTTGAGCGAGGCGATCGCCCATCACTCCAAAATCAAAGCTTCCTGTTGCCCAATAAAGCCCCAGAATGCCCAGCAACAGACCAAAGTCGCCCACACGGTTGGTGACAAATGCTTTTTGGGCTGCATCGGCTGCTGACTTGCGATCGTACCAAAAGCCGACCAGCAAGTAGGAACACATCCCCACCAGTTCCCAGAATATATAAATCTGTACTAGGTTGGGGCTGACCACCAGACCCAACATTGAAGATCCAAATAAGCTGAGATAGGCGTAAAACCTCACGTATCCTGGATCGTGCGCCATGTAGCCATCGGTATAAACCATGACTAGGAAAGCTACAGTTGTCACAATCACCAGCATTAGGGCTGTCAGATGGTCAATGGTGTAGCCCATACTCAGGTGAAAATTTCCTGCTGCTGCCCATTCTAGGGTGCGGATATAAGGCGCGTGCCCTTGAATTTGACTCCACAGCAAGGCAAACGACAGCCCCATCGCTGCTCCCATCAAGGAGATAATAACCACAGCGTTCAGCTGCCGCAGGCGGTTTGTCACCTGATTTAACGAGATTAATCCTAGACCGACCAGCATTGCCCCTAAAAGGGGCAACACCGGAATCAGCCAGGCGTATTCATAGATTACTTCCATCACTGACGCGTACTTTTAGAATACTTGACTAAGTTAGGACAATGCTAAAGACGTTTTCCGCCGTCGGCAACTGTCCAGGTCGGAACTGTTAATAATTGTGACACACACCCTTTAGGATAAAATACCCCACTCAATCGTACTTGAGTGGGGTAATTAAGCATGGTTTTAGATTTGGGGATTAGGGAATAGGGAATAGGGAATGGTTACTTGGGACTAGGACTAAGAAAATTTTTTTCATCTCTAGTTTCCAATCCCTAAATTTTTAATTTTTAATTTTTAACTTTTAATTCCCAATTCCCAATCACGCTGAGCGGCATTCTAAGTCTGCTGTCTTTGGTGTAGAGTATATTTTAGAACGATTACCATAAGTAAGTTTAATTTCTTCTAAAGCTAGACGTAAGTCATCTCTACCTCGAAAACCTTCTAAGCGATGCCGGACAATTCCATTTTCCACCAAGATCAAAGTCGGCAGCGACTTTAACTTATAAGTGGTAGAAAGTTTGAAATTTTCATCAGCGTTAACCCCGACTAATTTAATTTGCTCACCACATTGAGCTTTAAATTGCAATAACAGAGGGTGGATTATGCGGCATAAACCACACCAAGGTGCTTCAAAATTTACTAAAACAGGAACTGGAGATTCTAAAACTTCTTGTGTAAATGTCCGCTCACTAACCGACAACACCATGACGCCTCTAAAATTATAGGGTTTTAATATCAAACTAGCTATCAGTAAGAGAAATCAGCAAGCCAGGCAATGCCTATAGTACCTCTTCGGGCAAAGACGATTACGCAACTATTGCAAAATTGATTTTGGTTCTGACTAAAAAGCCAGTGCGACTTTCACAGTAGCTTGATGATTTTTTGAACTCCTGTCTGCCCCATTGCTTTTGAGGGAATTTAGACTGCTGTGCTACTTACTCTCTTGCAAAGGCAATTGTTCAGCGCCATACCACTATAAAATAATCAACTGACTGAGCGCACCCCCACTAACAGCTGTTTCAATTCATCCTACATTGATTCGGTAGCAATTGATAAGTCAAAATTTTAGATGGTTAGTATTTTCTGATGATAGTGGGGATCGCGCCAAATTACCATCTTATCCTACTAGTTGCCATAAGCAACAGGGGATGCGACCACCAAAGCAAAGCTACAAAAATAGCGACTCCCAAGTAAGCAGGTCGGATGAATTCCTGCCATTTGATAGATTGACGACCGTCAATAATTGCTCGAAAGGGAATTATTGAAGTGCGCTGTTTGACAATTTCAAAAGCTTCTCCATAACGGTAGCTCAAGCGGCGATCGCCATGCCAAACCCCAAACAAGTGGTGTAACACCAAGCCAATGGAGGTGACAAGGGTAAAGCTAGTACCCAACCAAAGAGTATGAGCAACACACCAAATTATTTGTCCTACCATCTGGGGATGGCGGGTAATGCGAATTATTCCTGTTTCATACAGATGCACTTGGGGCTTTTGAATAGCAGCAATTTCTAGTAGATTGAAGGTGGCAGGATACAAAAACAAAAATGAAATCGCTGACAAAACCCAAACCAGGGCTTCCACCCCAGGTACATCTTGCACCTGCCAAAGTTGCAAACCATCATAACGATGATTAAAAAAGTAAACAATCAGTATTACAGCCAACGGTAAACTGACTAATGCAAAAACAATGCGATAAAGCCTTGGCCCTATGTACTTTTCTGCCCAAGGACGGAGGGCAGCTCCCCCACTGTGAGCCAGCGCGAAAGCTAATTGTAACCCTAACATGACAAAATGACTGGGAGTCAACCAAGGATTAAGCATCGTATACATTAGATGAAGTAATTTGAAGAAAAGTTAATTCAGTACAACCAATACCACAAAGTATTCAACAGGAGACTTTAGTCAAGCTGTTATGGTACTGTCTTTTTCGAGTAAAGCCTCCAAGTTTAAAATGCAACAAATCGTGCCCAGCTGGGAAGCTGTGAAACATGATTTGTTGCCAAAGCTGCTCCTTTCAAAGTTTGTGGGTTGAGCCTTATGTCTGACCTTCCTTTCACTTTAGATCAGTTACGTATTCTGAAAGCGATCGCCGTAGAAGGGAGCTTCAAGCGCGCCGCTGATAGCCTTTACGTCTCCCAACCTGCCGTGAGCTTGCAAGTTCAAAATCTCGAACGGCAGCTGGATGTCCCCTTATTTGACCGTGGAGGACGCCGCGCCCAATTAACCGAAGCAGGGCATCTACTCTTAAGCTACGGTGAAAAAATCCTCAGTTTGTGTCAGGAAACCTGCCGCGCCATCGAGGATTTACAAAATCTCCAAGGAGGTACTTTGATTGTCGGTGCTTCTCAAACTACTGGTACTTATCTTTTGCCCAAAATGATCGGCTTGTTTCGGCAAAAATATCCAGATGTAGCAGTGCAATTGCACGTCCACTCCACTCGACGCACGGCTTGGAGCGTAGCCAATGGACAAGTTGATCTGGCAATTATCGGTGGTGAAATTCCAGGTGAACTGACGGAATCTTTAGAAATTCTTCCTTATGCGGAAGATGAATTGGCGTTGATTTTACCAGTTTTTCATCCCCTTGCCAAACTTGAAACAATCCAAAAAGAAGACCTATATAAGCTACAATTTATTGCCCTAGATTCCCAATCGACTATCCGTAAAGTAATTGACCAAGTGCTAGCACGTTGTGACATTGACACCAGGCGCTTTAAATTTGAAATGGAACTCAATTCCATAGAAGCAATCAAAAATGCCGTGCAATCTGGTTTAGGGGCTGCCTTTGTCTCAACTAGTGCGATCGTTAAAGAATTACAAATGGGTGTATTGCACTGCACCCCTATTGAAGGCGTTGTCGTCAAGCGCACACTGTGGTTGATTTTTAATCCTCATCGCTACAGATCCAAAGCAGCAGAAGCATTTAGTCAAGAAATTTTGCCCCAGTTTTCTAACCCGGAATGGAATCACGACGTGTTAAAATTATCGCAAAAAAAGCTAATAGTGAATACCTTGGATGGAGCAACCCCAAACTCTTCTGACGACGCTTAAGATTGGTCAGGAGTTAAGAGTCAAGAGTTAGTAGTCATTAGTCAGTAGTTAGTGGTCATTAAAAAAAACAACTGACAATTACCCTTTGGGTTCGGCAGTTCGTCATGGGAAAAACCTTTTGAACGGCTGCCTCAACAGTTGTTCATGGGCAGCCACCGCAGTGGCTTTGCTTTGTGTTGATTGCGTTAGTAAAACGTTAGCGACCTCGTAGCGTCACCCTTGAACCTAAAGAAGGGTCTCTCACCTTGCCCCTTATCCCCAAAGGGGGCCCTAAGCCCCCTCATTGCAGGAAGTAGCGTGAGACTTCAAGACCGGATTGCCTCACTGCGCTGGCTCACAACTGACAAATGACAAAGGACAACTGACAACTGACAACTGACCAAGGACAAAACAATGGAAGTTTACTGCACTCGTCCACACTGCCCACGTCCACAAAATTATTTTGCGGATTTAGATGATATTACAACGCTGAAAACAACACAGCAAAAATACTGCACTACTTGTGGAATGCCACTGCTGCTAGATGGTCGATACGTAACAAGCAAGTTGCTGGGAAGGGGTGGCTTTGGAGCAGCCTTTTTAGCAGCCGATCGCCGTATTCCCGGAATGCGGCCATGTGTAGTTAAGCAGTTTCAACCTGCGGGAAATTTAAACTCAACTCAGTTGCAACTAGCGCAACAATTGTTTGAAAGAGAAGCAGAAGTTTTAGCACAAATAGGTGATGAACACGAGCAAATCCCTAACTTATTTGCTTTTTTTCCCGTGATAGTTCCTAGCTTGCAAGCAGGTCAGCAAGACCAGTTTTTTTATCTGGTGCAAGAATATATTGATGGGCAAAACCTAGAGGAAGAATTACATCAAAAGGGAAAATTTTCTGAGCAGCAAGTCTTAGAAGTGCTGCAAGAAATTTTGAAAGTACTTAAGTTTGTCCATGATAAAGGTATCATCCACAGAGATATCAAACCCTCCAATATCATGCGTCGTAGGGATGGCAAACTGTTTTTACTAGATTTTGGTGCAGTTAAACAGGTAACCAATGCTCCTGCGGGCGGAGCTGGTTCTTCCACTGGTATTTATTCTATGGGTTTTGCGCCGCCTGAACAGATGGCTGGCAATCAAGTCTTCCCTTCAACAGATTTATATGCTTTAGCTGTAACTATTATTACCTTGCTTACAGGGCAAGAAGCCAAAACTTTATTTGATGTTTATAGTAACCAATGGCAATGGCGAACTAAAGTAACTGTCAACCCCCGTTTGGCTGATATTTTAGATAAAATGCTTCTGCCCGCTGCCAATCAACGCTTTCAGTCAGCTGATGAGGTGCTTGCAGCCCTCTCGCAGCAGTTGATACCAGCAACAGTCTTAACAAAACCACCACGACAGTCAAAACCACAACCAATACAACCTCAAAGTGCTTTTTCCACCTGGGAATTGTTAGGTGGAGCAGCATTTAGTGGGTTTGAAGGTGCATTAATAGCGATTGCCCTCTTGAGTTTACTCAAGTCACCAATAATTACTTTGGGTCTTGCATCTGTGATTCTAGGCTTACTGATTTTTGCCCAAACTAAGCGGTGGATTGAAAAGTTTGATTTATTAATTATTCCAGGCATTACTTTTGCTATTGTTTTTTTTGTCCCTTTTTTACAAGGAAGTCTTGGCATTCAGCAAATATTTATTCTAGCGGTGGCTGCTGGATTAGTAGCGATTGCATTTACATCACTATTTCGTCTTATTTATAAATTAATATCTCTAATTCTTTAAAAAAACTTTTGGTACTTACAGCTACCTATGTCTAAAAATAACGAAGCGTTTAACCTTTTGTTAGCCGTTATCGTCACTAGCGCCTTAATCTTTGGTGGCTTATGGTTATTGATGGAACGGTGGGCACAATTAATCAACACTGGACAAGGCCAGTCGGAAAATCGTAATCAAAATAATTCCATTAATTTTGCTAATCAGCAGTTCGGTTGTAATGTGGAAAACCTCCCAAAAGGCAGATTCAACTATGGTGGTAGCACCACCTGGGCACCCATTCGTAGAGATGTAGATTCAGTACTGCAAAACCTTTGCCCTCAATTTATTTTGCGCTACACTCAACCCCCATCTGGTAAACCAGGATCTACCACTGGGATTCGGATGTTGATAGACAATCAACTAGCTTTTTTTCAATCTTCTCGTTCCATCAAAGCTGAAGAAAATGCACAAGCTCAACAAAAAGGATTTAGTCTCAAAGAGATTCCAGTGGCAATTGATGGAATTGCGATCGCAGTCAATTTAAACTTGAATATCTCTGGTTTAACCATTAGCCAACTGAAAAATATTTATACTGGCAATATTACTAACTGGCGAGAGGTGGGTGGGCCAAATTTACCCATCACCCCTATCTCCCGCAACCCAGAAGCTGGAGGTACAGTGGAATTCTTTCTCGAAAATGTTTTGGAGGGAGCCAGCTTTGGGTCTAACGTGACTTATATCAGTACTACAACTGAAGCGCTACAAAAACTCGCTGCGAGTCCTGGTGGAATTTACTACGCTTCTGCTCCAGAGATTGTACCTCAGTGTACTATTAAGCCTCTGCCAGTAGGACGCATCACTGGGCAATTAGTCGCTCCCTACCGAGAACCTTATATACCTCCGTCCCTGTGTCCGGCTCAGCGTAACCAATTGAATGTTCAAGCGTTTCGTAGTGGAGACTACCCAATCACCCGCAATTTATTTGTAATTATCAAACAGAATGCTCAAACCGACCAGCAAGCAGGTGAAACCTATGCAAGTTGGTTGTTAACATTGCAAGGTCAAGAACTGCTCGAAAAAGCCGGATTTGTCAGAATCAAGTAAACCGATCGCTGCGGTTGAATTTAGGGGATTATTTAAATAATAGATATAAATTACCTGATAAAAAATTAATTCATGTCACAAAAGAATGAAACTGCTGTTTTCGCCTTAGCTTTACTGCTGACAGTTGGGATAGTTGGCGGTGGTGCGTGGTGGTTTATCAATCAAAATTCTGGACGCAAGATTAATACCATCACTCCTAATCAGAAAAATGATAATAATTTATCAATCCAAGAACGGATTAGTTTTGGAGAAAAAACTTTAATCCCAAGTGATATCACTTCCCAGAAAAAACAGGGTATCCAGGCGATCGCAAATCAAGATTACACCAAAGCGATCGCTAGTTTGTCCAACTCTTTAAACCTCAAGCGTAATGATCCAGAGGCACTAGTATACCTGAATAATGCTCGCATTGGTTCTGCTAAGAACTATACCATTGTTGCGTCTTTACCAGTAGGTGCAGACCCCAATGAGGCTTTGGAAGTTTTACGTGGTATCGCCCAAGCTCAAAATGAAGTTAATACTTCTGGAGGAATTAAGGGAGTACCTTTGAGGGTGGGAATAGCAAACGATGATGATAATCCAGCTATCGCCAAACAAATTGCTTCTAGCTTAGTTAAAAATCAGCAAGTATTAGGTGTTGTGGGGCCTATTACCAGCGATGTTACCTTAGCCGCAGGCGAAATCTATAATGCTGGACAACTTGTAACCATTTCCCCCACTAGCACTTCTGTGAAAATTTCTAACTTTAGTCGCTACGTTTTTCGCACTGTACCCAGTGATTTCATGGCGGCTAGAAGGTTAGCTAACTACATGGTAAAAACTTTACAGAAGAAAAATGCAGTAGTATTTTTCAATTCCCAAAGCAACTATAGTCAATCTTTAAAGTCTGAATTTGCTTCATCTGTTTCTTTGGAGGGTGGACAAGTATCAAGCGAATTTGATTTGTCGAAACCAGATTTTAGTGCGGCTAAAAGTATAGAACAAGCTACCAAGCAAGGTGCAGAAGTATTAATGTTAGCAGCGAACACTGATACTTTGGATAAAGCATTGCAAGTAGTTCAGGCTAACCAGAAACGATTAGCGCTGTTAGCAGGCGATGATGTTTACACAGTCAAAACTTTAGAAGTTGGCTCCGAGCAAGCTGTAAATATGATATTGGCAGTTCCTTGGCATATAAAAGGCAATTCTCAATCAGATTTTCCCCAGAAGTCTGAGCAGTTGTGGGGTGGTGATGTCAGCTGGCGAACCGCGTTGGCCTACGATGCTACCAAGGCTCTGACTACTGCATTAGAACGCAATCCTACGCGTTCTGGAATACAACAAGTGCTTTCCTCATCTGATTTTTCTGCTAATGGTGCTGCTGGTACAATTCGGTTTTTACCATCAGGCGATCGCAATGCCCCAGTTCAACTTGTGAAAATAGTTCCTGGTAATCGTTCTGGAACTAGGTTCGACTTTGAACCAGTGCCATGATTAGCACTTATAGTCGTAGTCACATAGGTTAGTTAGGACAGTGTTGATTGCTTAAGGGCTTGTAGGTAGTGGGTTTCTACTCAGCACTCAGCACTTTGCTACAGTAGCCGACTTGAACTTAAATATATTATTTATTGTTTCCACCTCTAATCAATCATGATAGGGTGGAAATTTTTGTTCAAAACATCTTGGATGGTCAACCTTTCAGTTTTTTGGTGGAGTTTTTTCCACGACCACCCAAGCCTGATCAAAATTGGCACTATAGTGCTTTGGCTGTTTCAATATGCTTTGGCTCTAGAATTGTTGACTCAATGTTCAGTGTTGCCCTTGACGGTGGGGTGGACGCAAGGGCGATAAATTGCTTCCTACCAAGAGCCATTTGTACTCCCTTCTAAATGTTCTGGTAAACGCCACAAATTGAACACTGAGACTTTTAAATCCAGAAATTTCCCGATTCACACAATCTGTTTGTGGTGGTCAAACAGATTGGTCAGACCTAGCAGCAAGCAGGAGTTGCTGACACCAACTTACTGCTAATTGGATCGGGGGTAGGAACTAATGACTAAGGCTGAATTGTCAAAGTTTGCTGACAGCTACTACTGCTGGCAAGTGTAGCGGCAGTTCCCACCGTAGATGCCTGTAAGACTCGGCTGCTTCTCTTAAAGATTTGAACTGCTTTAGCTGGCTCGATTAATCGACTCTGCTGGCAAGCAAATGAGATTATCACCTTGGGTGAGGATTAAGCCACGTTGACGCAACTTGCCCATCAAGCGGGTGACGGTGACACGAGTCGAACCAATCGCACTACCAATTTGGGCATGGGTGAGGGGGAAAGGTAGACAATAGCCACGAATTACATCGGGGTCAGTTTCACTCATTGCTGGCTCTCCATATTCCTCAATCAACAATGTGAGAAATCCTAAGAGGCGGTCAATTGTGCGCCGTTGTCCCAAGGCACTCAGCCATAGCAGTTTACGCTGATGCTGATACCTAAAGGCATCCATAACTTCGCGGCGGAAGTGAGGCCAGTTGTCTAAGTCATGCCAGTACATCCACAACACTGCTGTTTGGTCAACATGGGCGTATGCCTGGAGCGTGAATGGTGACTGGGCAACAATTTCAAACGGTTGTCCCGCTCCTACAAAACCTAAGAAAGCTTCTTCTGGGGTTCTGTTAATTCGTCGAGACGTTAGCTGACTGGCAGTAGCGCTAACCTGAGCGGTTCCTACCATGCGGATTGCACCCCTTTGCACCAAATAGAGCAATCCAGGTCTAGCTGGAATGCGTTCATCTTTGCTAAAGGTGCGGCAACGGTAGTGTTCTTGAGCCCAATCAAGAATTCGTTGCCAAGTTAAAAAAGGCCGTGATGCCTCAGAAAAAGAAGATGGAGATTGCATAGGTAACAAAGAGCGTTCGGCTGAAAACAAAGACGTCATAAAAAGTGCAAGGAGTGTCTTTGTGTTGGCAGTTTAGGCATAACGCCTAACAGCGCTAGCCACCCAAAGAGTGGAAAGCATTTTGCACTCCACATCTTTGTTATACTTCTTACTGTACAATGATGGTAGTAAAATTTACCCCCTATTTATACAATATTCATTAAATTTTATGCTACTCTCATTTTTCTTTATTTAGATTTATCTTATATCTAAAGATGGATGACAGAACATCCGGAAAAAATCATAAGGAATTATTTATTTATAACTACGTGCAACTCAGCACACTAGTGAGTAAAGACACAGCATTGAAACAGCTATTATATAGGCTATTAACAAATGCACTAAGTATTTATACTAGTAAAGATAAAATTCCTTTCACGGAATACAAAAAGTTGCATCTATCTAAAGGAAGATACAAAGACAGAGTTCTGTACATCTCAGGTATGGCTCTTTGGCTATCAAAATCTCATAATCGAAATCCTATGGAGATAGCTAGTGCTATCGTCTCTCACTTCTTAGGAATTGGTGGCGACGTTTTTACTATCGAGATTGTTCCCCCAGGTTGGATTTATTTAGAATTAACTGATACTCTTTTGGCGGCTTGGTTGCAAAGTCTTGCTGTTGGAAGTTTAGAAGAAGTGGGGGAGATGAGGGAGATGAGGGAGATAGAGAGAAAAGAAATTTTAATTACAAATTCTAAATGTAAAGTTTTAAATACTGAGCGCTTATTCAAAATCCAATATGTTTATGCTCGCTGCTGTTCGTTATTGCGGCTGGCTCACCGAGAGGGACTGATTAAACTTAGAGAACCACTGCTAGATGTTAGCTCAGCTTTTGGGAGTGTAATCTTCACAGAGCAAATACCTTGGCTCGATTGTGATCAAAAACTTCGCTTGAATCACCCTAATGAGAGTTGCCTTATTACCAAGTTAGTGCAGGTGGTAGACGACTTGATGTCTCCAGATTTAAGTCGTTCATTTGATTGGGAAAAAGCAGGGATGAATTTGAGTCAAGCGTTTGAAAACTTCTGGAGCAAATGCCGTATTTGGGGTGAAGTAAAAATTTGCTCACCAGAACTTGCCCAAGCCAGACTAGGCCTGGTAATGGTTACTCAGTCTGTATTAAGATTTTTGCTGGTAGAAAAACTAGGTGTTGTTGCTCTCCAGGAGCTATAAGTTCTACTTAATCCTATTAAAGTAGGATGAAGGGTACGTTACTTCCTCATCTTCTTTATTTTTAGATGCTATCGAAGGGGGGTTCCCACGGCGATCCGCTCAAGTCGGGTTTCCCGACTTGAAGCACCTGGTGTTAGAAAGTAAGTTATTTCAAGGCTAGTAGCAATCAGTACTGTCCTAAACTATACTTCGACTGCTATATTTATCTTCGCAACTGAGTAGTTTGGATAAAACTAGACACTACGCTGAAATGATGGTGCCGTTAGTCACTAGGCTTATGAAGAAAAAATGAAAACTTTTATAATGTTCTATTGACTCATTTGATCACCTCGGTTATATTAGCAGGTGTGTGAGGAGCGAACCAGCAGGGGCACCGAGACGAAACACGGCCAGTCGTCGGTGCCCTTTCTGATTTCATATATTTCTGATTCCAGAGAGTGGTTTTACGATAGTAAAAATTTTTCGATCGCAGCTACGGCTCCATCTTCCTCGACGCTAGGAGCTACCCACTGAGCGATCGCTTGAACTTCTGCTGGTGCATCACCCATCGCTACACCAATGCCAGCATATTCTAACATTTCCACATCGTTGAAGTTATCACCAATTGTCATCACGTTGTTACTTTGTAAGCCTAGCAGCTCTTCAGCTAGATAACGCACGGCAGTTCCCTTGTTAACAAAGGGGTTAGTTGCTTCAAAGAAAGTGGCAATAGATGTTGTCAGATAAAGTTCGGCTGGTGTGTATTGGCTACGTAAATTCCCCAATAATTCGTTAATTACATCTGTGTCATCGCACAAAGCCAAAATCTTTGTTGGTTCATTAGTTAAGACTTGACGCAAATCACCTACAGCAATGGGGGTAATGCCAGAACGTTGTGCATAAATTTGGGTTTCTTCAGTGATTTCCCGCACATAAAGTTCATCATTGATGTAGAAGTGAACAGATAAAAGCGATCGCAATTCCGGCTGTTCAAAATAGTCTAGTAGCTGGTGTGCATGTTCACGAGAAACAACCAAATGCCGATGCAGTTTTTGGCTGGCTGGGTCTTGAATCCAGGCTCCTTGGTAAGCCATTAATGGTAACACAGAGCCAATTTCTTGATGAAAGCGTAAAGCCGAGCGATACATACGACCAGTAGCGATCGCTACTTGAATACCTTGGGCTTGGACTTGGGCGATCGCTTGCTTTACAGGTTCGCTCAAAGTATTAGATTTTCCCGAAATCGTACCATCTATGTCTAGAACTAATAATTTAATGTCTTTTGTAGCTATGGATTGATTAACAGTAGATGCCAAGTCAGTAGCAGAGGCTGCGTCCATAAACTTCCTGTAATTCGTAATTAACACGCACACAACAAGGCTTGATACAGGCGGTTTTTACTTACCAATCTACTGGTAAACCTAACTGGTCTAGGGTTTCTCCATCTTTTAATAGTGGCTGAATATCGCTATCTATTTGAATACGACCACCAGACAGTACCAAAGCACGTTGAGTTACTTTCCCCAACCAGTGTAATTCATGGGAGGCAATTAACATGACTTGCACCGGTAGCTTTAACAGCACTTGCGCTAAGTGACGCCGCCATGCAGGATCAAGCCCATTAGTCGGCTCATCTAAAATAAGTATTGCAGGTTCCAGAGCCAAAATAGCTGCTAGGGCAGCAAGGCGTCTTTGTCCACCAGAAAGTTCATGTGCAGAACGATTGGCGTAAGCTTCTAAACCAAAATCAGCCAATAACTGCCGTGCTTGATCAATGGCTATTGCTGGTGGTACACCATAATTACGCGGCCCAAAGGTGACATCTTCCAAGATGGTGGGCATAAATAGTTGGTCGTTAGCATCTTGAAAGCTAAAGCCGATACAACGACGCACTTGGGACAAAGTTTTTGGTTCTAGAGAGATACCATTAATCCAAATTTTTCCTGAAAGCGGTTGTTTTAAACCGATGAGGTTCTCTAACAAGGTGCTTTTACCGGAACCAGTCGGCCCCATTAACGCCACGCGATCGCCTGCTTGCAATGTAAAAGAAATATCCTGCAATACTGGTTCTTGTTGGGAATAGGCATACACCAAGTTTTGTACCTCCACTACAGCGGCGTGGGGGTTACGGGTTGGAGGTTGGGGGTTAAAAGTTAAAGATTTCAAAATTTCCAACTGTGTTAGATTCTGTATGAAGTTAAAGTCAAACCAGCAGCGATCGCACAAGCTGCTAGCACTGCAAAACGCTGTTTTGGTCGCAATGGCGGATCTATCGGTAAATGTCCGTTATAGCCACGAGTGATCATTGCGGCGTAGACTCTTTCCGCCCTGTCCAAACTGCGGAGATACAAAGTACCAATCATGGCAGCGCTAGCATAACGCAGCCATCCAGCTGCACCATTTAAACCTCGTAATTGAGCGCTACGCTGCATACGTGTGACTTCTGTCAGTAAAATTTCTAGGTATTGCCCAGCCAACAATAAATTTTCCTTAAAAGCTGCTGGTACAGGTAAACTTTTGAGGGCGATGCCGAAACTGTGGGGAGTTAATGTTAACAAAAAACTATTCATCACGATTAGACATACCAAGGAACGCACTAGCAAAAAACTAGCTCGTTCCCATCCCAAGGGTAACGCTAGCAATGATAGAAAAATCAATTCAGTACCTAATAATCCTCCTAAGTGGGGAATGGGGACACGCAATAACCATACCCAGATGAGCGCGATCGCACCATAAACTGCTAGGCAAGACCAGGCATGGTGCTTTAATAAGGCTGCTCCCACTACAATCACTAGAGAAAGCTGTAAACGTAACGGCAAAGGAATTTTAAGCATTGTTCGGTTTCACCACCTTGGCAATCCCAAAGGCAACAGCAAAGCAAACTGCTGCTCCTATCAGTCCAGCAATACTTGTGCCAATTTGCCCCAAACCCTCGATGCCGTAGTTGGCTAAGGGTGTTGGCACAATTACCCGCACTTTTTCACCTAAGTGAATAAAACCTAAGTTTTCAGCAACTTTTTCTAAGCCGTCGGGCCATGCTGAGGCAAACAGTGATAGCACACCTGCAATCAAGAAAATACTGACAACAGGCACTAACCACCCTTTAAACTGCTGCTGTTCCCCTGGTAATAAATCTGGTCGTGCTGTGGCTAAGTAAGTTAGCACACCTCCAGTAATTAAGCCTTCACCAATGCCAATCAGAATATGAACACCCGTCATTGATGGCAAAGCTATGGCTAAGGATGCCGTTCCAGAAAGGGCTAATTCAATGGCACAAGCAATGGCTGCTACCACTACACTAACAGCACTGGCAATGCCCGCAGCTAGGGGTAAGCGACGTTTTGAACCACCGAATAGCCGTTGCAAGGTTTGAGTTAATACCCAACCTACCCAAACACCAATAACTGCCATATTCAAAATATTGACTCCCAAGGCTGTGATGCCACCATCGGCAAATAATACAGCTTGGATGATTAAAACTGTGGCGATAGATAACGTCCCTGCCCAAGGACTATCTAAGATCACAGCCGCTAAGGTTCCCCCTAACAAGTGACCGCTGGTGCCTCCTGCCACAGGAAAATTGATCATCTGGGCAGCAAAAATAAAAGCAGTGGTTAACCCCAAAATAGGGGCACGACGGATACCAAAAGCTGCTTGCGATCGCCCAGTGGCAATAAACAGCGCTGCCACACTCACCAACCCGGTAGCTGCTGCCACTGGTGGAGAAACAAATCCATCAGGAATATGCATTATGTCCCCTGTATCGAATGTGTTGATTCACACAATTTCAAGATTTTAACTACGACATTAAACTAATACAAAACAGAATTTTTCCCCTTTTTTCAATGCCCTATTGGGGGATTTTACAGTGTACCTTAGGTAAGATTTACAATAAAATCTGCGTTAAATATTATACTTTTTTTCTAAATTGTAAATTTATGATAAATTACATTTTTAATGTTCACTTAAAACTCTGATAATGAGTAAATAATATATATTTGTAAAGTTTTATTTTTTCATTCAATTTTAATAATTGATTTTTGATAAATAAAGATGTAGATATGATCATTAAACTTTATTCTGATCACATTTAATTAGATATAAATGGAAATAGATCATATTTTTGTTTGTGTTGAACTGCAAGTGCCAGAAGCTGAATTTCTCAAAGATTTTGGACTGACAGAAGGTATCCGTCGCATTCATCAAGGTCAAGGTACTGCCAACGTTTGCTTTTTCTTTCACAATGTTTATCTGGAGTTACTTTGGCTTAATGACAGCAATGAAATTCAATCTCCTGTTGTTAGTTCTACAGGTTTGTGGCAGCGTTGCCGTTGGCAAGAGACAAAAGCTTGTCCTTTCGGTATTGCATTACGAAGAGTCACACCTAATTTATTAGAAATACCATTCTCTACCTGGAATTACTATGCGCCTTATCTGCCATCAAATGCCTTCATTCCAATACTAGCCAACAGTGAAAATTTGTCTGAACCTTTGATTTTTATTTCACCCTCCAGCCAAAAACCTGCAAATTACCCCTTGGAAAAACAACGCCCATTAACTCATCAAGCGGGATTTCTGGAAATTACAGCGTTGCGAGTCTTCTTACCTGGAGATAAAAATTTTTCTTTGGAAGTAACAAAATTAAGCGAAATTGGAATCATAGAATTTTCACATGGTAATTCTTATCATTTAGAGATAGAGTTTGATAGTGGCAAGGAAGGTAGATTACACAATTTTCATCTGACACTACCAATTTCATTTCAATGGTAATATAGCGGTTCTGATTTTGTTGCAATACATTCGGAACCCCACCCCGCATTTGCTTTTTGCAAACGCTCCCCTCCCCGCTTGCGGGGAGGGGTTGGGGGTGGGGTTGCGTACCTCATATAACTGAGAAATGCTATATTCATTTAAAATTAAAGGGTAAAGGTTTTTCATTTTTACCTTTACCCTGATTAATATATTATTGTTTTTCACAACATATTTGTACCTAGGCAACAGAGGCGATCGCTTGCCTGAAAATGGTCAATTTCTGCTCAATATTATAAAAACTAATATTGCTAATTTGCTCTTGAAAGTGGTGTACGTCGTTGCTGTATTAGCAATCCAACCCCCATCCCAATACCGACAATGGCTGTAAAGTAAAATAAACCAATCAATCGAATATAAATCGGCGGTGCAATTCCCTCAACTTCAACAGACTGTGCCACTTTTATAGGTGAAAATTGACGGCTAGATCCAGAGGTAGGAGTTGCTTCTACCTCAATTTTGTGGGGAGAACCATCAAAAAATTGTTCCAGCCATGTTAGCTTACCTTCTTGGTCAGGAACTCCTTTATAGGTAAAAACTGTTAAATTATGTTCTAGAGCGATCGCTTTTACTTGCAACACTACATCGTTGATAGGCTTTCCTGTCGCAGCATCCTTCACTTGTACAGCTAAATTCGCCAGTTTTCCCACAGTCGCATTTTTATCTCCGTCAATACGGACTTCTAAATCTTGAGATTTTTGCACTGATGGTGCAATAGCTTCAGTATTGCTTGAGTGTCCACTACCATGAGCCTCTGCGACTTCTGCACTAATGTTGATAAACAATAGTGTTATGATCGCTATCGCTGTCAATGTACTTAACAACAAGCGCACAGACTGCGGTGCAATTTCTCCTTGTTGGAGTTCTTCTTGTCCGCCGATAATCCAACCACCCAACAATCCAACTGATAGTAAAATAGCTGCAATGACAGCAAAATACTTATATTTAACTGGATTTTCTCGGACTTTCAGATTCAAGGTTTGTTCATAGGGAGCAAAAGCATTGGCTACCAAAGGCGACACATTCACCTGTAGTTGGTAATTACCGCGAATGGGTAATATCTGCTGGAATTCTAGCTTACCATCAGGTGCGATCGCATCCATTTGCAGTAATTTTGTTCCCTCAACAATGGGGAAATCTGTAGTTAACCAAGGATTAGATGGTGGTGTCAGAATTGTTAGGTGGATTAAAGCATTTTTTAACGGTTTATTCTCACCATCAACAGCTTGTAGTGTCAGAGTAACGGGAGATTCCGGTTTTTCTGCTTCTGCTTCAAAGGGAAGAATACGTTCTAAAGGTGGGTTGGTGGAGAGTTGTACTTTGGGTACGGGAGTTTGAGAAACTCCTACCAAAGAATAAAGAATTGACAACGCTATGCAAACAGCGCTGATAACTCCAAACAGTTGATACTTTTTCATGAAACCTGAATGTAAGTGGGGCAACTCAGTAACTTTTGCAACTGAGACTAATTCTGTATGAAGATGCGGCTAATTATCTTAGACTTTCACAAGAAATTAACAACCAATCACAAAAAGCGTTAAGAAATTGAAGATTCAAACGATTTAGAGCAGCCTTCGTAAGAAACAGTATGATAACTTGACAGTCTTAGCCTTTCTTTACTTGATCGCAAATAAATGACGCGCCAATAATTAGTTATAAATCAGACATGGCTTGAAATAGAATTAAGTAATATAAAGATGTTTTTTCCATCTCTACATTACTTAAAATTCTTTCCCAGCAAAAATGTTGGCGCGGAGTCTGCGCTATATTAGCTTCATAACTTTGTCACATGTCTGAACACAGCCGAATGCACTAACAAATCTTGAAATAGTCATTTAGTGACAAGCAACGCCTAAAGTGTGGTGACGCAGTGAGTGTGCTGTGTTATGAGCTGCTGGATAGGTAGAGAACAAGGCAGTCCAGATAACTAACGAAGATAGCAACATATAAAGTGTTACCTGCACAGGCTTGGACAGAGTAATACTTGCAGTCTTCTGCAATGCTGCACTATTAGAAAAATTAGCCATTGATGACCTCCCATAATTAATTTGGGTAATTAGTTAATCAAGGGGCATTATCGCACTTGATTGCAAAAAAGATATCCGATAAACTTTGGATTTGACAACGGTGTATAAAATGTATTGGATAGTTCGGTTTTGCTAAAAATTATAGAATAAAAAATTTTTTGATACTGGGCGAAATACTTAATGTTAGGCGATTTTGACCTATCAGTGTTAGCATAATTATTTTTTCAAGCATTTCTGTTGCCATCAATATACAGTCGTAAGCTACACACACTTTACTATCACTTGACCTTCAATTTCTCCAAATGCAGAAATCTACACATAAAGTCCATATAAATAACAAAAGAATGACACATAGTTTTGAATGATAGCATTTTGAATGCTGAACACAATGATAAAAAACTCTATCCACAAGGGAATAGGGCATGGGGCATGGGAAGAAGTTACCTCTGTTTCCTATCCTTGTTCCTGCCTTCAAAGGTCTTGGTAAAGGCTCTTGCGAATTTCAATAGCATATCTGATGACATTTATTGCAAATTTTTTTGATTTAGGTAATGCTTAGTCAAGTAATAGGTCTGGGTAAAGGAGGCATGGTAATAGAAGAAGTCATACTGTAGTTTCCTTACTCATACGCTTTTTTGCTCAGGAAGCTTCTAGATTATAACTTTCATCCTCTGCCTTGTTTTGGAAAATAGCTCAACGTAAGTCAACAAGTTTATTGACAATAATTATTGATTGAGATAGGATGCGAAGTAATTGGGAATTTATTGCAATTTTTTAAACTGTAAAACGTTGATAATGCGATGCCAAAGCAATTGATTTTGGGGCAAGAAAAACTTTGGAACCGTCGTCAACTGCTGAGATTGGGTTTAGCAGGTATGGGCGTCACTGGGGCGGTGGCGCTTTGGCAAACTCTGAATGTACAAAGTAAGTCAACTGTCAGAATACCACCCATGGATATGGAAGCACCTTCAGGTGCTGCGAATCCCATGCAGGTGCTACGGAATTTTGATTATGGAACAGTGAAGAAAGAAAATGGACGCACCATCCGAGAATTTCAGTTAACTGCTGGTACTTCGGTGATTCAACTAAATAGTGCTGTTTCTTACAACATTTGGGATTTAAACGGGCGTATACCAGGGCCAACGCTACGGGCAAAACAGGGCGATCGCGTCCGAGTACTCTTTCTTAACCAAGCGGGACATTCCCACTCTTTGCATTTTCATGGTATTCATCCCGCAGAAATGGATGGTGTTCGCCCAGTTGGCAATGGTAAAGCAACAATTTATGAATTTGATGCTGAACCTTACGGTGTTCACCTATATCACTGTCATATTGAACCAGTCACCCGTCACATTGCTAAGGGACTGTATGGGATGTTCATCATCGATCCACCTACACCACGTCCTGCGGCTGATGAAATAGTGCTAATAATGGCTGGATATGACGTGAATGAGGATAGCCATAATGAGTATTACGCCTTCAACGGTTTGCCTCATCACTACATGCATCACCCGATCCAGATTTACCAAAATCAGTTAATTCGGCTGTATGTGCTTAACATCATCGAATACGATACAGCAGTAACGTTTCATCTCCATGCCAACTTCTTTGATGTGTATCGCACAGGTATGACGATGACGTCTAGCGAGAAAACTGACGTAATTACGATGGGTATAGCAGAACGGCACATTTTGGAATTCGCCTTCCGCTATCCAGGTAAGTATATGTTTCATCCCCATCAGGATGCGATCGCTGAGAACGGGTGCATGGGCCAATTTGAAGTCGTCGCTAACAATAAAGCTAAAACTTAAATACTTGTTGTCGAGTCGTTCTGAAGTTACCCCCCTAATACCATTTCACGAAAATTCTGATAAATATAGATTTTTTGTAGGGTAGCACAGCTAGCTGTACTACCCTACAAACGTATTAATTCCCTCAGCTTCAGCCAAAACGGGGTTGTTCTTTAGGAACTGATTGCTAGCTAATACCAATTTGAAAAAAGAATGCAACAGATATCTTCTAGGGGCGTACATCTGTACGCCCCTATAGTTAATCCATGTGTCGCAAAGATTATTTAAATCGGTATCAGTAAACTCTCTATGACATCTTTACAGAAACTTTATATTGATTTGATATTAACACGTATTGTCATACTGGTGCAAATAGTGTAGTCAGTGACTTCAAAAAAGCTTTAAACCTACTTTTAGAGATTATCCATCAATCACTTAGCCATAACCTTGTTTGTCGATTTCTGCTTGTTTTACAGCCTATAGCTAGTTATTAGCTGCGTTAATATTAATAGACTATGTAAATAATTTTAATTTTATTTCCCACTTTTCTTACTTTTCCTACTTTTTAAAATTATCAAAAGCCTGCTTTTACCAATTTTCTTACTTATATTTTTATTGGTAAATCCCGTTTTTTTACCAGGAAGATTTACTGAATTTTTACTATTTCTTTAAATAAATCTATCGTGCGAAATAGTAATGTAATAACAGGGTGAATATTCAAGACATAACCAATCACGTCAGATACATTCAGTTTGACAGCTGTTCTATGAATGCAAAAGTGTATTCTCAAACCTGTGAATACTCTTAATTAGAGGTGGCTGAAAACTTGTAATATCTGCAAATTTTGGTTCAATATCAGGATAAATTCACTAGTTTGCACTTTCTTGAGAATTTTACAATTTTAGGAGTTTTTATGTCTCATCACACTTTTGAGCTAGAGAACATTGCAGCTATGACAGAGTTGAATGATGAAGAAATCACGAACCTAGTAGGAGGATCTGGTTATGTCTATGATGGTGACTTGATAGATTTAGATGACTTGGTAGATTTAAATTTAGATACAGGTGACATTCTCAGCAATAATGATGTAGATGTACTGACTATCAATCCCATTGTAGGGTTATTGGGTACTCTCCTCGGTAACAAAACCTAAGTTTTGAGAAATATGGTATTGGGTTATAATGCCAATTTTTTCAATCATTATTTCTAGAATTGTTCAAAGCTAACAATAGCACTATTGATCGAAAAAGTTAGACAGTAAAACCCAATATCAATAACATATGAGAAATAGAGTTTTTGTGTTCTAAAAAAACTCTATTTCTCAAAAAAACCAGAGTGTAGAAGTTTTAAAATTTCAAAATTATAGTTAAATAAAAGTGTTTTTCCGAAATGATGTGCAGTTATATTACTACACCTTTTTATTCATATAGTTAAATAAAAGTGTTTTTCCGAAATGATGTGCAGTTATATTACTACACCTTTTTATTCATACAGTGAATAGTTAGGATAAAAACTGAGCAACATCTACAAAAAAATAAAATTTACAAAGCTAGTACATACGCACACTCTACGAATTCTTGGCGTTCTTAGCGTCTTACTGAGTCCAGTTTCCGTCTAGGCTTATGGATCCATTGGGAACTGGTGTTCGCGTTAGCGCAAGCGTTGCGCGAGTCTTCTACCCTTGGGGAGACGCTACGCTTTCCGAGCGTCAGCGTATCCGTTCGCGAAGCGTCTCAGACAGGAGAAGGATTCACCCAAAGGGCGGTTCGATAAATTAGGCTTAAGCTCAATTTTTGCGTAAGTCCTAAAAGATTTATTTCTGCATATATTGACCTCTTATTTCATGAAAGGTTAATGTATGTGTATGAATATCAGTAATATCAAGCAAGCAAATTATCTCATCGCATACATTTTATTAATACTCCAATTGACAAAATTGCAGCAACAAAATTTTCTTATCTCAAAACTGGGTGTTGTTTTCACTCCCATCAAAATTGGGATGGTGTTCGGTGGTTAGGCAAAAAAGTGAGCTGTTCCGCAAAGAAGCTTTAGAACGTGCTTCTTCGCCAGAAGAATTAGATCAAATCATGCAGGTAGTCAATCCTCAAAATTGGCTACCTTTAGTTGCTGTTGGTTCGTTGGTAGCAGCGGGGCTGAGTTGGAGTATTTTAGGACGAATCCCCATTACAGTGACGGGTCAAGGAATAATAGTCTATGCCAGCACAGTTACCTCGTTCCAATCACCGATCGCAGGTAAGTTGCGAACAATCAACGTGCGTGTTGGCGACTCAGTGAAAAGAGGTGATGTGCTGGCGACGCTAGACCAAAGCGAACTCCTCAAACAGCTACAATTAGTACGCGCTAAATTAGAGCAACTACAAGTACAGGATCGTGATGCTAACTCGTTGCAACAGCAGCGACAGAACGTAGACAAACAGGCGATTGAACAGCAACGCCAAACTTTGCAGCAAAGTCTGCAAGCAGTACAAAAGCTCACACCGATTTTAAAAGAAAAAGGGCTGGATTCCATTGGGCGCGATCGCATCAACCAAAAACAACGCCTGCAAGCACTCCAGCAACTTTTACCCACTTTCAAACAGAGATTAGACAACCGCGAGCAATTATTGAGGCTAGGAGCAATTTCTGGTGATACAGTCTTACAGGCACAGCAAGACTACTTAAATGCTGTGACACAAATTAATGAAGCCGAATCACAGCTAAAACAATTGGATGTCAAAGAAGCAGATGCTCAACGCCAATATCTAGAGAACCTCAACTCAATTAGAGATTTGCAAACGCAGTTAAAACAACTAGACAGCAAACAAGCAACAGCTGCACAACAAGACTTAGAAACTGCAAATAACCGTAAAAAAGAAATTCAGGAAGTCCAACGCAATATTGCTCAATTGGCATTGCAATTGTCAACCAACAGCCTGATTAAAAGCAGTTACACCGGACGTATTTTAGAAATTTCCGCAAATCCGGGACAGGTTGTTCTCCAGGGTACACCTATAGGAGCGATCGCTGCACAAAAACCATCAGCCCAACCAGTCAGCATCACATTTTTTACCGTTGGCGATGGTAAGAAAATTCAACCAGGAATGAAGTTACAAATCACGCCCACCACAGTGCAACGAGAACGTTTTGGTGGCATCATTGGTACTGTTACAGATGTCTCAGCTTTTCCCGTAACCAAAGAAGCTGCATTAAGCGTAGTGGGCAATTCCGAATTCGTGCAAGGCTTGATGTCACAAGGGCCACAGATTCAAGTTACTGCACGACTACAACCAGATGCTTCCACCTTCAGCCGTTACAAATGGTCTTCCTCCCAAGGGCCACAGTTGCCAGTAACTTCTGGAACTACAACCACCGTACAAGTCACCGTGGAAGAACGCGCCCCCATTAGCTTTATCATCCCGCTTTTGAGATCATGGAGTGGTATTTCCTGATACTCAGGGGTGAGGGAGTTGAGGGAGATGAGGGAGATGAGGGAGATGAGGGAGTGGGAGAGTAAAAATTTTGAACCTTTGAAAGTGGAACTTGAGCCTTTGAGGCTAAAGCTTCTATTTATAAGCCTTACTCATCCTCCTCATCCCCCCTCATCTCCCTAATTTCTAAATATTTTTATGAACGTAACTCAGTATAAATATGATGTTGTGGCGAAATCTGCACAGTCTATTGGGGCACAAAGGCAAGCGATGCCGTACTCCCACACTACTGCAAATGGAAATAGTAGAATGTGGTGCTGCTGCTTTGGGAATTATTCTAGGTTACTACAATCGCATCGTGCCACTTACAGAACTCCGGCAAGCGTGCGGCGTATCCCGTGATGGGGTTAGCGCCTTGAACATCCTAAAAGCCGCCAGAAACTACGGACTTACCGCCAAGAGTTTTAAGACCAACTTAGCTGCACTGTCACAGATCAAATGTCCCTTCATTGTATTTTGGAATTTTAATCATTTCTTGGTAGTAGAAGGATTTGGCAAACAGCGAGTTTATCTCAATGATCCCGCAAGCGGAAGACGCACCGTCTCTTTAGAAGAATTCAGCGGTGCTTACACTGGTGTGGTACTAGTTCTAGAACCTGGGACAGAGTTCCAGCCAGGAGGACGCAAACCCAGCACTATCTTAGCTTTATGGTCAAGGCTACGAGGCTCTGTTGGTGCATTGATTTACTGTGTGCTGGCAGGATTTTTGTTAGTAATTCCTGGTCTAGCCATACCTGCATTCTCACAAGTATTTGTAGACAACATATTAATTCAACGTCGGGATGAATGGCTGCGTCCGCTAATTTTAGGGATGATTTTCACCGCCGTACTCAATGGATTTTTAACACTGCTACAGTTGCAGTTTTTGCGCCAGTTGAAAATCAAACTGTCTGTAGGCATGAAAAGTAAGTTTCTGTGGCATATTTTACGCCTACCCGTCAGTTTTTACGACCAGCGATTTGCTGGGGAAATCAGTAGCCGTGTACAACTCAACGATAGTATAGCCAACCTACTTTCCGGTAAATTAGCTACCACAGCGATCGCAGCAGTTTCAGTATTATTTTATGTAATGGTGATGCTGCAATATGATGTAGTGCTGACCTCAATTGCGATCGCTTTTGTCGCCATCAACCTCACTGCTTTACAGTGGGTAAGAGGGCAGCGCGTAAATGCTAACACCAAACAGATTCAAGAATATGGCAAAGTCAGCGGCGTAGCAATTTCTGGTCTTCAGAGCATGGAGACATTAAAAGCATCAGGGTTAGAGTCAGATTTCTTTTCTCGTTGGGCGGGTTACTATGCCAAAGCCATCAATACACGCCAAGAATTAGAGCAAAGCAACCAAACACTAGGAATTTTACCAAGCTTTTTGTCTGCGATCGCTTCCATGCTCATCTTAGCTGTGGGTGGGTTGCGAGTCATGGATGGAGCTATGAGCATCGGGATGTTAGTAGCCTTTCAAGGGATGATGCAAAGATTCCTCCAGCCAGTAACTAATCTCGTCAACCTGGGAAGTGAGTTACAAGAGATGGAAGGAAATCTCAACCGTCTCGATGATGTTTTGCGTAATCCTATTGATCCGCAGTTGGAGATGGGGAGATGGGGAGATGGGGAGATGGGGAGATGGGGAGCAGGGGAGCAGGGGAGCAGGGGAGCAGGGGAAGTAAGAAATTACAAATTTATCTCCTCATCCCCCTCATCCCCCTCATCCCCCTCATCCCTTCATCTCCACCTCCCGCCCAAACTCCAGGGGTATGTGGAATTACGCAATGTGACGTTTGGCTATAGCCGCGTTGCGCCGCCGCTGATTGAAAACTTTAATCTCTCGCTCAAGCCTGGACAGCGAGTTGCTTTAGTGGGTGGAAGTGGTTCTGGTAAGTCTACCATTGCTAAACTTTTGTGTGGGCTTTATGAACCTTGGGAGGGGGAAATTTGCTTTGACGGTAAACCCAGAGAGGAAATTCCTCGCCAGGTACTAGCCAATTCGATCTCTGCTGTAGAACAAGATATTTTGTTGTTTGGTGGTAGCGTCAGAGACAATTTGACACTTTGGGATACTACAATACCAGAAAGCCATCTCGTCCGAGCTTGTCAAGATGCAGCCCTCCACGATGTTATTCTATCACTACCAGGTGGCTATAATGCTGACCTCTTGGAAGGTGCAACCAATTTGAGTGGTGGTCAACGACAGCGGTTAGAAATTGCCCGTGCTTTGGTGAATAATCCTACCATCGTCATCATGGATGAAGCCACCAGTGCCTTAGACCCTGAAACAGAAAAAACTGTCACTCGTAATTTGCGCCTGCGCGGTTGTAGCTGCATCATCGTAGCCCATCGACTCTCAACTATCCGAGATTGTGATGAAATTATTGTCTTGGATCGCGGCAAGATAGCCCAACGGGGGACTCATGAAGAATTACGGCAAGTTGAGGGGCCGTATTTGCAATTGATACGCAGTGAGGAGGCGGGGGAGCAGCAAAGCAGGGGAGCAGAGGAGCAGGGGAGATGCAAAGATGAGGGGGATGAGGGAGTAAAGTCGGTATCTTCTTTATCTTTGTTCAATTTTCCAGGTGAATGCTATAGTTTGAAGTCCAATGAGTCGCTACTGCTAGATGACCTGCAGACAATTTGGCTGGTCAAATCGGGTCAGTTGGGGCTATTTGCGATCGCACTCAATGATGGTGTTCCCCAAACAAGTCGCCGCTACTTATTCACTACCACAGCGGGACAAGCTATGTTTGCCACTGCGCCAAGTCTCAAAGGCAAGCAGCATCAAATTTTAGCAATGTCCCTTGAAGATACAGAACTTGTCAAAGTATCCAGAGCAGACTTTAGCCGGTTGTTTGCTCATAGTGAAGTTGCGCCACACATAGAAAACTGGATTTGTCAACTAAGTACAGCACTTGCTGGCATCACTACACCAACGACAGCAAAATTACCTTTAGGAATCCGCCACTTTTCTTTAGCCAAAGACCAAATTTTCCAGCCGCATCAAGGCGATATATTGTGGGTGCAAATCTCCCAAGGGCGTGCTAAATGGATGGGGTTTGCGGAATTTTCCTTAACTTCTGCTTGTGGGATGTTGCCTTTGGCTGCAAATATGTGGTTTCAGGCAGATGACACAGTGGAGGTGAAAATTGCCAACACGTCAGAAATCGAAAATATAGATTCGCTGTTGAATGGTTTGTCTCAACTACAAACTTATTTCCTCAACTGCATAGATTTGCTGCAACGTCAAGAGATAAATGCAGAATTTTTGAGATTTCAGGCAAGGGAACGACTTGAACGTCAGGTGATGCGAGAGACTTTAACAGAACTAGCATCGGTATTGCCAAAACCCAAGCTAAATAGTAGTTCAGGATTCAGTACAAGTCTTTATTCCGGTCATCCTGATGAAACTTTACTTATGGCTGCGGGTGCTGTGGGTAAAGCGTTGGGGGTTGAAATTCGTCCTCCCGCTGCATCAGAAGATACCAAGCGAGTCAGAGATCCTGTGGAAGCGATCACTCGTGCTTCACGTATCCGTGTGCGGCGCATTCAGTTGCGAAATAACTGGTGGCAAAAGGATGGCGGCCCGATGTTGGCATACACGGTTGAGGGTAAGCTACCTGTGGCACTATTACCAATATCTCATACTCGCTACGAACTTTACGCTCCCCAAAAACAGATTCGCATTCCTGTAGACGCCCGCATTGCAGAAGCGCTGGCGACTACCGCCTACGCATTTTATCGCCCTTTACCCAATAAACAACTCAAAACATTAGATTTACTCAAGTTTGCAGTCCAAGGACATTACAAAGAACTGATTGTAATTTTGTTGACTGGAATTACCGTCAGTTTGTTAGGAATGCTCACACCTCAAGCCACAGGAATCCTCATCGACAAAGCTATCCCAGACGCTAATCGGGGGTTACTCAGTCAAATTGCCTTTGGTTTAGTAGCTGCTGCCTTTGGAGCAATGCTGTTTCAACTCGCCCAAGGGTTAGCTACCATCAGGCTGGAAACTTTTGCTGATTCCTCCACCCAAGCAGCCATTTGGGATCGATTGTTAAATTTGAAACCTAGCTTTTTTCGCTCTTTCTCAGTTGGTGACTTGAATTCTAGAGTCACAGCTATTAGTCAAATCCGCCAGAAACTTGGGAATACAGTCTTAAAAACAATCTTCTCCAGTTTGTTCTCTCTACTCAATTTAGGATTATTATTCTCCTACAGTGTTTCCTTAGCTTTGGTTGCTTGTCTAGTGGCACTAGTAAATATTGCTGTCACTATCATCTCTGGTATTTTGATTGTCCGTAAAGTTCGCCCCCTACTAGAACGAGAAGGACAAATCTTTGGTGTGATGGTGCAGTTGATTAACGGAGTTTCTAAACTGCGAGTCGCCAAAGCTGAAGCCCGCGCCTTTGCCTACTGGGGTAAACAGTACACCCATCAATTGAAACTGATGTTGAGTACCCAAAGTATTGAAGACAGCGTTGCAGTCATCAATCAGGTATTACCTGTGTTAACAACTGCTGCGTTGTTCTGGTTTGCTACTAGCTTAATTGCACAGCCTCAAACTCTGGGAGGAACTGGTTTATCAACTGGTACTTTTTTAGCGTTCAACGTTGCTTTTGGCACTTTCATTAACGGGGCAACCAGTTTGAGCAGTACAGTTGTGGAAGTTTTACAAGTTTTACCCTTGTGGCAACGGGCGCAACCAATTCTGCAAGCTGAACTAGAAGTAAATTCTGCTCAAGCAGATCCAGGTAAGCTATCAGGTAGATTACTTATAGACCACATCAGTTTTCGCTACCGTGATGATGGCCCCTTAACGCTAGATAATGTCAGTATCCATGCCCAACCAGGAGAATTTATTGCCATTGTCGGGCCTTCTGGTAGCGGTAAATCAACTTTATTAAGATTGCTTTTGGGGTTTGAATTACCCAAATCCGGCAGAATTTACTACGACGGACAAGACTTAGCAACGTTGGATGTTCATGCTGTGCGTCGTCAATTGGGTGTGGTACTGCAAAATAGTCGGCTGATGTCAGCTTCTATTTTTGAGAACATTGCCAGCGGTGCAGCCTTGACGATGGAGGAAGCTTGGCAAGCAGCCCAGATGGCAGGTTTAGCAGATGATATTGCCGCCATGCCAATGGGGATGCATACAGTTGTCAGTGAGGGAGGTAGTAATCTTTCCGGTGGACAAAGACAGCGGTTATTAATTGCCAGGGCGTTGGTGTTGAAACCCAGGATTTTGCTTTTTGATGAGGCGACTAGTGCTTTAGATAATAGAACCCAGGCAATTGTTAGTCACAGCTTACAACAGATGAAGGTGACTAGGGTAGCGATCGCTCATCGACTCAGTACCATCCAAAATGCTGATCGAATTTACGTACTCGAAGGTGGCAAAGTAGTACAGCAAGGTAGTTTCTCTGAACTGGCAAATCAACCAGGGCTATTTGCACAGTTGATGAGGGGACAATTGCTCTAAAAACAAGGGCTTGGTTAATTATGGACTCAAACCTAGAAGCAAATCATATTCTATTTGATTAATTAGTCATGTAAACTTCAGCTTCCCGTTCCAGATGCTCAATTTCTCTTTTCCACCGTTCAAGCTTGTTTTTTCGTTCTTGCAATTCATCTATGAAGTGCAATAGTCGATATAGAATACAACCGTGCAGGATATGCTTGCTGGTGATGATATAAGCTGAGAATTGAGCAATTAAGTTGAATAGTAACGTACACGATGCTCGATTAGTTGCAGCAATGCTGATGCATGGTTTAACGCACATCCTTACATTTAACATTAGTGATTTTACCCGTTACTCAGAAATCATTGCCGTTAATCCAACTGCGATATTACCTTAACTTGAGTTCGGGATAAGCTCAAACCCTCATTACGCCGTTGCATTATTCTGGTATCTGTCAACGTCCTTAGGCCGTTTCAGCCATTCAAACTTAAATAAAGCTCCTTAACCCTAACTGACGTTACCTTAAATTACGCCTAGTTGATAAAAAGTGTCATTATATGCGACAGTAAAATCTATAACTTAGCGTCAAAACCAAACGCAGACAGTAGTTTGAAATGTTGCGATTACCACCTTTTTCAGTATTCCTAGGCACAAAAATGATAAAATTTCGCTATATCTGTTTAACTGTTGCAACTGCGGCAATAATATCCTTGAGTGCCTGTAACAGCACACCAACCACAGAAAATCCCTCCGCACCAGCTGCTAACTCAAATCCCCAAGTCACAGAAGCAGCAAGTCATAACAGTAATAGTGGTCACGGTGGCAAAGCGAAAATTAACATTAATACTGCTATCTTGTCACAGTTGGATAAGTTTGAAGCTCAGCTAGGTGTTCCGGCTTTATCCAACAAAATTCAGGCGAATCGTCCCTACGGCAAACCAGAAGATTTAGTTACCAAAAAAGTCATTTCACAGGAACAGTTCGACCAAATTAAAGATACAGTTACTACCCAGGAAGTAGTACTCACAGGTGAGGCTAAAGATGTTGACTACATGACTAAACTAGGTTTAATGAAGGGGCATCTTCTAGTAGCAAAAGAACTGCTGGATCAAAATCAGCCAAAACAAGCAGAACCTCACATTGGGCATCCTGTTGAGGAAATTTATGTTGATGTAGAAGACCAACTGAATGAACGTAAAGTCAAAGAATTTAAGACAACTTTGGTAAGTTTGCAAGA
Organism: Amazonocrinis nigriterrae CENA67; assembly: GCF_016056305.1. Taxonomy (GTDB): domain Bacteria; phylum Cyanobacteriota; class Cyanobacteriia; order Cyanobacteriales; family Nostocaceae; genus Amazonocrinis; species Amazonocrinis nigriterrae. The sequence continues at coordinate 180,031 of NZ_JAECZC010000003.1, forward strand.
TTTAGTCAAATCTAATCCCAAAGATGCCAAAGTCAAGACTAATTTTACCTCTTCAGTGCAATCAGTTGATAATGCGATCGCAGTTTTGCCAGAAGCTCAACGCTCAAAACCCGGATTTGTGCTACAGGTGATTAACGGTTTGCTAGATGCAGCTAACTCAGAATATGGTGCTGCGATCGCAGATGGTAAAGTATCAGCAGCCATTGAATATCAAGACTCCCGTGGCTTTGTTGTCTACGCTGATGACTTATATAAAGGCATTAAGAGCCAAGTAGCTCAACAAGATCCCGAAGCACACAAAGCTATTGAAACCAGTATGGCTGAACTGCTCAAGGTTTGGCCCTCTGCTATTCCCCCAGCTAAACCAGTTAAAACACCTGCTGAAGTTACTAAACTCATAAAAACCATTGAGGAAAACTCTCAAAAAGCAATTGATAAATCTAGCACTCAAGCCCAAAAATAACAATTTGAACTTAATGGGAAGTAAAGACTAGGAAGTTTAAAATTAGGAAATAATTAGGAGTTATGAGTTATGAATTCTTGACTTTTAATTTCTAACTCCTAATTCATAACGCTCCATTCGTGATTTGAGTTGACAACTGATGCAAGAGCTTGACCAGAAAAAGACCGTTGACCTATTGAACGCCATCATGGAATTTGAACTAGCTGGAGTAGTACGCTACACACACTATTCCTTAATGGTAACTGGCCCTAATCGTATTCCGATTGTAGCTTTTTTCAAGGCGCAGGCGAGTGAGTCCTTACTCCATGCCCAACAAGTAGGAGAAATTCTTACAGGTTTAGATGGTCATCCTTCTTTGAAAATTGCACCAATGGAAGAAACTTACCAGCACACAGTCAAGGATATCCTGGCAGAAAGCTTATCCCATGAAAAGAAAGCGTTGGATTTGTACAAAAGTTTATTAGATACTGTCAGTAATGCCAGCATCTATCTAGAAGAATTCGCCCGTGGCATGATTGGTACTGAAGAGATGCATAATCTTGAATTGAAAAAGATGTTACGCGATTTTAGCTAATAGTCATTAGTCATTAGTCAACAGTCAATAGTCAATAATAGGACTTACGCGCATTGTCATATTTTTTTCGTGTGGATTGTCAATGGTCAAAAGGAGCCAGTCGTGTGGGCGCCCACGCGGCTGCCTCCCCGTTGTAGCAAGTGGCGTGGAAACCCCCAAGATCGAACTGACTCACCATTGACTCTTGACTATTGACTCCCATCGCAGAAAATATATGTGCCAGTTGCGTAAGTCCTGAATAATTTAGACTTTCCACTGTTGACTGATGATTTTGAACTATTGACTTTGGACTATTGACTTTGGACTATTAACAATGGACTTTAGTACTGCCTTACCTACTTTTTTTATTACACTCCGAGAAGGAGTAGAAGCTGCCCTGGTTGTGGGCATTGTGCTGGCTTTGTTGAAAAAAGCCAAACAATCTCGACTCAATGTTTGGGTATATGCTGGTGTCGGCGTTGGCATTATTGTCAGTGCTTTAATAGGAATATTATTCAGTTGGGGAACTCAAGCACTAAGCAAAGCTTATCCGCAATACGCGGGAGTAATTGAGCCAACGCTGGAAGGTACATTTAGTGTACTGGCGATCGCTATGCTCAGCTGGATGCTAATCTGGATGACTAAACAAGCCAGATTTATGAAAGCACAAGTTGAAGGAGCTGTCACCAGCGCCTTAACACAAAATGGCAATGCTGGATGGGGTATTTTTAGCTTAATTTTTATTGCCGTCCTGCGCGAAGGTTTTGAAACCGTTCTGTTTATTACTGGTAGTTTTCAACAAGGCTTTATCCCTGCGATCGGCGCTCTTGGCGGTGTTATCACAGCAGTAGCAATAGGTGTGCTTTTATTTAAATGGGGTATCAAAATCAACATCCGTCAATTTTTCCAAGTGATGGGAGTTTTATTGGTGTTGATTGTAGCTGGGTTAGTAGTAACAGCTTTGCAACGTTTTGACGAAGCAGTTGCTAGTGTTGCTCTCAGCAGTCGCGCCTCAGAAAGCCTTTGTTTCTACTACGAACGCTTCACCAAAATCCACTCTTGCATTTTAGGCCCAATGGTTTGGAATACTTCTAAAGTATTGCCTGATCATGAATTCCCTGGCATTGTTCTGAAAACTTTGTTTGGCTACAGAGAAAATCTTTATCTTGTGCAAGCAATTGGATATGTAATCTTTTTACTCACCATTGGAGGATTATATTTCCGCAGTCTGGATAGTGGTTCTTCTCAAGATGCTAAAAAGATCCCAGCAACTCCAAAAACAATTAGAACTGCCAAAGATTAAAAGTAATAATTTTGACCTCTTCCTCCCAACTTCCATCTCCTGAAAGGCAAGGGAGGAGCAACGAAAAAACAATAGTTTTACTCCCCTCTCCTCGTAGGAGCTACCGTGTACACACAAGTCGTATTACTCCCCTTAATCCCCCCTTATCAAGGGGGGAAACCGGAAAATCTGGTTCCCTCCCCTTTATAAGGGGGGTAAAACCTAGATTTCTAAACAAATTTAGACTTGTGTGTACACCGTAGCCTCGTAGGAGAGGGGCCGGGGGAGAGGTCAAAACAGCACTTGTTGAACTCAAGTGAATTTATTTTATGTATCCAGTTTCGCCCAAAAACTTGCGTAAATCGGCAAAATATTGATTGCGATCGCTTTTTTTATAAGCCTGTTGTACTCGTTTCCAACCATCCTGTCCTTGACCTAATAAATATTTATCTGCCAAGTAGGCTGCTAAAAACCCCTTACCATCATCTCCCTGTTGCCGCGCTTCGGTGTAAGTTTGCCATAACTCTGAGGCATGATTGGCGATTAACTTAGGATAGCGGCGAGTAACATCAATCATTTTTCCTTGATGATATTGCCAAATTTGTAGAGGATAGCCAGAAGCAGCATAAGCTGTAAAAGCGTAGGCAAAGCGATCGTCTTGGCTATCAAATTCTGGCAGTCCGTCCTTGTCTAAATCTTTGAGTCGATAGCCACCATTACCCCATTCATGGCGAGTCTGAATATATTGCTTAGATTTACTGTTGTACTGGTAAATTAAAGAATAAGTACAACAATGAGCGCCACCTGTAAAGAAATCGGCAATTACTTCTGGTTCTTTGTTGCCATCCAAGTCTAGTACTGGTAATTTATTGTCTGTAAACTCCCCAATAGGTCGGTCATATTCACTCTCTTGGGGCAGCTTTTTATCCAAAATAGTTTGACCCGCCCGGACAATTCGCAACCGCACATTTTTGTACTGGTATTCCTCTGGTTTTTCATAAGATATTTGCGCCCGGACATTGCCAGATTGTCCAGCGATGGTTTCTGCCCTACCAGGCTGGGACAAGACAGCAGTTATGCTCAAAATAGCTAGACCTATTAAAGATTGATTAATTAGGGTGCGAATAGTCTTCATTATTTAGTGTTGTATATAGCTCGTTCAACTGTATACAACACTACAAAAATGGTCAATATCGGAAAATTGCTGCTGCTGGTGCGTCATTAGGCATTTGTTCTGGCTCAACAGTGTAGACATTGCCACCGTTTAGAATAGTATGAATAGCAGCAAAATCTAACATATCTGCATCATCAGGTTCTGGTTCTGGATGCAAATCTACAGCCATATTATCGGGGTCAAATTCACCCCAGATTTGCTTCCCTAGTGGTACAAATAAAGAATCGACTCTTTGATAATAAGCAGCTGGAATGATTTCTTTAAGATCACTAGAAGCTTTACCAGTACCTTCGCCAGCAAGTTGTTGAAAAAGCTCAATTGCATCTTTTTCTGGCTTATGAAACAGAGGTTCAACGATTTGCCAGGCTTCTGTGTGCAATTCTTCTGGCTGGAAAAGTTCTGGTCTTTTGGTAATACCTTCCTCGTGCAAATAAGGATAACTATTTGCCTCACGGTAAATTGGATGCAGATATTCAACACCTGCCAAAATTAAAGGTGCTGTTTGCTCTTGCAGTTTCTCATGCAATGCGGCATCAACTGCATAAAAGTATTGTAGGATAACTTCTTGGTGCTGATCTCTGTCTGGGCTTCCTTGACCGTGAAATGCACCTGGCTGTGAGCGTGTAAAAGGATTTGTATTGCTACCTTTGGATGTGGCAATGCGAAATTGACCTTCTTTAGCGGTTTCGTCGTATTGAAGAGCTTCATCAATGCTTCTAGGCATATTCTCTACTTCTACCTCATTCAGACCAGCCCGTGTACCCTCAAAAAATTTCGCATCCTTTTGGCTAAGGGCGAGAACGTAGAATTTGCCATCATTATTGATTAAATGTAGCAGCGGCTTGAGATGGAAGCGATCGCTCACAACCACCAATTCTTGCAATTCTATTGGTAGACGGTAATAGCGAAACACTTTTGGAGAAATAAAGATTGCTAAGCTGTGGTCTTGATGTTCCCAGAAATCACTGGTGTCAAGTTCCCTAGCTGGCTGAAGAAGATTTTCCGCTTCAGTCTGGCTAATTCCAATTGCATCCAAACGTTCTTCAGCTTCACGGATTAAATTTTTAAAACGAATTGGGTTTTGTCGAATCTCTGGCCCTGCTTTTTGCATAGGCATATACAAAGAGATACAGTGATTTTGAGGTTGTTCAATTAAAGTTTTTAGTTCATCAATAGACAATAGTGTCATATTATGTAACTCCTATCCCTTTCAATTAAAGCTGAACAATCTATATTCATTTCAATACCTAAAATTCCAAAATACATCTTTCTTTTGATAAAAAATTACCCGCCAGGTACACCATTCTTTAGATGGATATACAGGCGGGCATAGACATAGATTTCTTTCAATTCAAACAGTTATCAATTCCAAAATAACTTATGAAATTTGTTAACTGCTAACCATCATCAGGAATGAGTACGTTGTTAAGACACTGCATTGCGCGGGTTTTCAAGGCACTCAACTACCATGTTTTGCTGATTTGAACAAGTGCTGTTGCGCTGAAGCAATTAGCGTTCATCAGTCAACAATTATCACTCAGCTATCCCACATTTCGAGTATTAGTTTTTTGTGACTTAATTTCCATTCCCTTATTTAGTGGTTTCACAAAACCCAAAGTTACCCGTTTCATAATCCAGTGCAAAGCCATTAGTACTACAAAAGTAATGCCGATGATTATCACAGGCTGTTTACCTAAAAGCTCTTCTACACCTTTGGTCAATAAAGCATCTGGTTGAGTAATGAAATCCCAACTATTGAAACGTAAAAAACGACCCCAATAAATACCAATGGCACAAAGGGCATGAGTAATCAACTCAACCCCTAAAATCCACTGACTTTTACCAATACGGTGTAAGTAGTAACCAAGATTAATTAAAGAGATTACATAAGCTTCTAATCCAGCTAAAATTACCAGAATGTAAAGGGGAATTAGTATCAAAGTAATCATCCACACAGATTGAATTGTGCGGATATCATCTATCAAATGAATTATATCAGTCAATAAATAAGGTGCATTTGGTAAAAAAGCATAGAAAACTAGAAATCCTAGCCACCAAACCCAAGACCAACTCCGTCTGGTGCGAAATAGCCAAACACTCAAGGCTAAAGGTATAAAAGCTAGAAATAGATTCCAAGTCATCCAGCTTTTATTAATACTCAAGACGTGCAAAACTCTGGCTATTAATTCAATCAATTCTTCTTTCATAAATGCTTACTGGCAAGACGTGTGATTGATGTGGATTCGTTCTGTAGTCTTAACTTTAGTGATTGTTTGACATTGCTGTCAAAATCTAGCAAGTTTTTTTGTGTGTTCTATGCTGGACTGTAAAAATGGCTAATGCTTAATTCTTCACTTAACCAGCTTAAAGACCTAGTATAACCAGAAAAACTTCAAAGACATATCTGTCACAGAAAGGAAGTTCTTATCAGCGAGGAAAGCAGCTGCTAAGAACTTCCAGAAGAATTTACATATTTTAGGAGTCGCCCTTGTTATAGGCATAAGAGTAACTACTATCTGCCTGAGTTCAATTCCAGAATAATTTCCAGAATAATTTGGTAACTTTCTGTAAAGACTTCCCAAACCCTTATCATATCGAGCTTTTTTCTTGCAAGTGTTTTTTGGAAGCGTTTAACAGTCGGCGTCAACCACTACTTTTCCCACTCCCTACTCCCTACTCCCTACTCCCTACTTTCTGTGTGTCGTCAATTGTTTGGAAAAAATTACCTTTTGATAGTAATCTTGTAGCTGGCTTGTAGCAGCTGCCCATCCCCAACTTTCTGCTTCCCTGCGGGCATTTTGACGAATCATGTCTCGTTCTTGTTTTTGCTCTAAAAGGCGAACTGTAGCAGCGATGGCTCCGCCAACACCTTCGGTGAACGCATCTTGAATATCTGCTGTCGGCTCAAAAAGGTATCCATTTACACCTTCTGTCACAATATCAGGAATTCCGCCAGAACGGGCTGCTACCACTGGACAACCAGCTGCCATCGCTTCTAGCAGTACTAAGCCTAATGTCTCTGTGCGGGAAGGGAAAATAAAAGCATCAGCGCTAGCAAAGGCAGAACCTAACTCTTGCCCTATGAGATAGCCTACAAAATTGGTGTTTGTGCCAGCAAAGTGTTTTTCTAGGGCTTGGCGATGTGGCCCATCTCCCACCAGTGCCAATCGCGCTTGAGGAATTGCCTCTAAAATTGGTTTGATGCGCTCAATTTCTTTTTCAGCGGAAAGACGCCCAACATACAAAAGCAAGGGGCTTTCTGGGTGATTCTGAGAGAGACGCGATCGCATCTCCATACTAGCTAAATCAGGGTGAAAGAATTCTGTATCCACTCCCCGCTGCCATACTTGCACCCGTTCAATGCCGTGTGCAGTCAATTCCTCCATCATTGCTGTGGAGGTACATAAATTCAATACTGCTTGATTATGTCCGGCTTTCAGCAATTCCCAGAGAAGCCCTTCCAGCATTCCCAAACCGTAATGTTGGAGATATTGGGGTAAATGCGTATGATAAGAGGCTACTAGGGGAATGTTGAGAATCTTACTATAAAAAATTCCAGACAAACCTAAAACTGCTGGATTGACAACATGAATAATATCCGGCTGAAATTCTTCGAGAGCATAACCAATGCTGGGGCGGGGTAGCGCCATTTTTAACTCTGGATACAATGGAAGGGGAAAGCCAGACACACCATAAACTTTAGCTCCTTTGTGTTCAGTGATACCACCATCTGGGGCAATTACTAACACCTGATTTCCATTGCGCTGTAGATGGTCAACGGTGTGGCGTAAGCGTGTCACAATGCCGTCAACCTTGGGCAAAAAGGTTTCGGTGAATAGGGCTATTCTCATAAAAAACTATTCAGTAGAGGCAGATAATCTCAGCTTTTTTTGCGTTTCGCTATCAATCACAGAGTAAACTGTCTCCCGTGGCGTAATCAATTCTCTACAGCCAGAATTAATGTTTTGTCGCTGGTTTTGTACAAAATCCGAAATGAAAATAGGGAGTGGGGAGTGGGGAGTAGGGAGTAGAGAGTAAGTCAGTAGAGGGAGAAATAACTTATACCCAATTCCCCTTCGGGTGACGCTCCTGCGTCGAAGATCGCTCTTGAGATCGCCAGTCGCTCATGGGGAGCCACTCCGTTGCGGGGGTTCCCCCCGTTGAAGGAAGTGGCGTGGAAACCCCCAAGACCGCGCTGGCTCACCAATTCCCAATTGCCCATTCCCAATTTCCTATTTCCAATTCCCCATGCCCGACCCTGATGAGTGTATTTATTTTCGTCCAGCTAATGACTTGAATTAAATAAGGTTCTGTCACCAGCTGCACGCAGATTTGCTCCTAGGGTCTATGCCAAGAGACTTTAGGCAAAATTTGCTTTTTATCAACTCGTTTTTGATACTTGATGGCAAAGTTCAACAGCGAATCGAGTAGAGAATCAGAGAGATAGTGGGGTTGTAAACCTAAATCCAGCAGTTTGGTGTTTTTCGCGTTGAAGTAATGTTCTTCTTTCTCCACTCTGGGGTTATCTAGGTTATTAATTTCTACGTTCAATCCCATTGCGTTCCCGGCTTTTTTCACCATCAATGCCAAGTCACCAACGCTGAATTGTTCGGTAAATTGGTTAAATACACGGAATTCGCCAGGTTGGGCTGGGTTAGCGATCGCTAATTCTACACATCGCACTGTATCTCGGATATCCAAAAATCCGCGAGTTTGTCCTCCTTTACCGTAGACGGTTAAGGGGTGAGCGATCGCAGCTTGAATACAGAAGCGGTTGAGTGCTGTGCCAAAGATGCCATCGTAATCCAGGCGGTTAATTAACAGTTCGTCCATTCCCGTTTCTTCGGTTAAGACGCCGTAAACTACACCTTGGTTTAAGTCAGTAGCCCGTAAACCCCAAATCCGACAGGCAAAATGGATATTGTGGCTATCGTGGACTTTACTTAAGTGATACATTGAACCGGGCTGTTTGGGATAAGGCAGGGTATCTTTACGCCCATTGTGTTCAATTGTGATGTACCCTTCTTCGATGTCAATATTGGGTGTACCGTATTCACCCATTGTTCCCAGTTTCACCATATGGCAATCTGGAAAGTCCTCCCGCATCGCATACAGCAAGTTCAAGGTGCCGACGACGTTATTCACCTGAGTTAAAACTGCATGTTCGCGGTCAATCATGGAAAATGGAGCTGAACGTTGTTCACCAAAATGCACTAGGGCGTTTGGCTCAAATTGGTGTAACGTTTTTTTGAGAAACTCGTAATTAGTAATGTCGCCGACGAATAGATCAATCGATTTACCCGTCAAATCTTGCCAGCGTTGGAGGCGTTGCTGAATTGGTGCGATCGGAGTCAGAGTTTCGATACCCAGTTCATTATCCCAGTGTCGTCGCACCAAACTATCTAAAATTCCAACGTCATAACCTCGATTGGAAAGGTAAAGTGCAGTTGCCCAACCGCAATACCCATCGCCACCAATAACCAGGACTTTCATTTTCACTAGTGTTTACTCGCTGATAGCTAAATCTATCAGGTTTGTGTACTCTCTCAACCATCAAAAGAGAGAGAGTCGTGAAACAAGGTTGTCAGTTGTCAGTGGTCAGTGGTCAGTTGTCAGTGGTTATTCTCCCCTGCTCCCCTGCTCCCCTGCTCCCCTG
>NZ_JAECZC010000030.1:0-64300 GCF_016056305.1 Amazonocrinis nigriterrae CENA67
TGCCGAAAAAGCCGACAGTACAGAAAAATCAGCTTTTGTTCTGGTCGAAGCCATCAGAAAGCAAATCTTACCCAGGCAAATTATTACCCGCAAATCCATAGAAAATGCCATTAGTGTCATCATGGCTGTGGGTGGTTCCACCAATGCCGTCTTGCATTTTTTGGCCATCGCCCGTGCTGCCGAAGTAGAGTTAACATTGGATGACTTTGAAACCATCCGCGCCCGTGTGCCAGTTTTATGTGATTTGAAACCAAGCGGTAGATATGTAGCCACAGATTTACATAAAGCTGGTGGTATTCCCCAAGTGATGAAAATGCTACTACAGCATGATTTACTACATGGCGACTGCTTGACCATTAGTGGTCAAACCATAGCTGAAGTCTTGGTAGATATACCAACAGAACCACCTGCTGACCAAGATGTGATTCGTCCGTGGGATAATCCGATGTATTCTCAAGGACACCTAGCGATTCTCAAAGGGAACTTGGCGACGGAAGGGGCTGTAGCGAAAATTACTGGAGTGAAAAAGCCAGTGATAACTGGGCCAGCACGGGTGTTTGAATCAGAAGAGGCTTCCTTAGAGGCAATTTTGGCAGGTAAGATTCAACCGGGTGATATTTTGGTGATTCGCTACGAAGGCCCTAAAGGTGGGCCAGGGATGCGGGAAATGTTGGCACCGACTTCAGCAATTATCGGTGCTGGTTTAGGTGATGCTGTGGGGTTGATTACCGACGGACGCTTTTCTGGTGGTACTTATGGGATGGTAGTGGGTCATGTGGCACCAGAAGCGGCAGTTGGTGGTGCGATCGCACTTGTACTTGAAGGCGATAGTATTACTATTGATGCGCCTGCACGTTTATTGCAGTTAAATGTCTCTGATGAAGAATTAGCTCGTCGCCGTGCTAATTGGCAACCCCCTGCACCACGTTACACCAAAGGTGTGTTAGCTAAATATGCTAAGTTGGTTGCTTCTAGTAGCATTGGTGCTGTCACTGATTTGGATTTGTTTAATGAGTAGTGGGATGGACGCACTGTAGCAGGAGTTGCGGTAGTGGCTGTGGGGGTCAGTAGGTTGTCAAGAACCGTTTGGGGTTCGATTACGAAGATATGTACACTGATGCGATCGCACAGAACTGATTGAGATAGGGTATTGTTGGTCAAGCTAGGTTCTCGCCGCCACTGTTTGAGGATTAGTACTGACCAAAAAGTAAATCCTAATATGGCTAAACTAGTTAACCCGTCAGTCCAGATAAACAGATGCATCTTTGCAGAGAACTGTGACATAGTTCCATAAAAGTAATGTCCAGGGCTTGCTAAACCTGTAAATGAGTAGATTAATAGACAGCCATAGGCCAACCAAAATCTTCGATATTTATACAACCAATACCCACTAATCCCCACGGCTGTTAAAATCAGCCACTATTGATAAATTAAAGGAGCAGTAATCCAGTCTGGTTGCGGATATTGCTCAATGAACAGATAATTATCAGTGAAGTGAATAGCTGTCGAAATAATACTGGCAATCAGCAGAATTTTCAATAACCTTTGATGTTTGAGTTCAAGATCCATAATTAAGTGTTCTTAATTGAAATTTAGTTAAATTATCTGATACCACTAGTCAAACAGGCAGTGTCAACGAGTGACTGGACTGGATTGATGTAATTCGCATTGCTTCAATTACGAAAATGAGCCAATCTAAGCATTAAACCTGCTGTCAGTAGTATCCAAAACGTTGGCAACCCAAAGTAAATTCCTGCGTAAACGGTATTAGTAGTGCGTGTTTTAATCGGTTCGACAGAAAGCCAAACATTCATTATGCCTATATTAATTAACCCAAGAACCAAGTGTAGGGCTAATACCAGAATTGTTAGACCAATAACAGAGCCTGTTGCTAAGTTCAACTGTCGTCCCCAAGCCATGACAACTAGAGTTATGGTGCTAGCAATAGCAAGCCAGCGCAAACCCATAACCGGGAAGAAGATAATAGCAGCTTCATTGGCAGTACTTCCAGGGTGTGTAAATGGGGATAGTGGCAACGACCACAAAAACAGTAAACCAGTAGTCCCTAGCGTTGTAAACCAGCTACTCCAGAAGAAAGCTTGTTTCATAACCCGATTATTCTAGTCAAGAATTTCTTAACTAAGGTTATACACTTCGGACAGCAAACTATTAACCTCAAATATTCATTTTGAAAAGAAAATATAAAAGCGAAAACCACAATTCGGTTGAATATCGATATTCACAACCGCACAAAGCATGACATTTAGTAGTGTAATATACAAAACCGAGGCTCTTGAGATTTCAGCGCGGGTTATTGAGTGTATGCAACAGTATAAACAGGAAAGTGGCATCGCGCCCGCTTTCCTCACGAGCCAAATTTGTTTGGAAAGCATAAATTGCGGGTTTTGCAGATGAAAAAATTTTTGAAATACCTCGGTTTAGGTCTGCTGTCTACGTTTCTGACGGCTACTCCTGGGCTGGGCGCTGAACGTATTAGCTTTTTTTACCCTCCCTTTGGGGAATTTTCTTTGTCTGTGGACTCGTTAGAAAAGTTTGCTAAAGAAGGCAAAATTGATCAGGACTTGGGATTTTATGCTAGTCGTGCAACTCCTGAACAACTTGCTCAACTACGGGAGTTACTCCAGCAGCGTTTCAATGTCACGCCAACTTTAGTATCTCAAGTTACCTACTCACCCATAGGTGAAAGGGTGTTGCAACGTTTGGGAAATTTGCTGCTGACTGAATCTCACAAAAATGGTTTTTATGCCCTACGTGGTGCTTTAATTATCGCTGCTGCTGATAAAGAAGGCTTAACAATTGTAAATTTGCTGCGGAGATTTCCTAGCAATACTATACGGCTGAATTACACAGAGGGACTAAAGATAGTCGGTGATTTGTCAGAATTACTTAAAACTAGGGATAAAGTTGTTACTTATCTTCAAAAAGAAGCGATCGCCCAAGCTACCAATGCCAATGTTAACTTTTCGCAACAACCAGATTTGCGAATGCCTGGAAAATTCACCTGGGAGAAAAAAACCCTGGAACTGAATGATGCTTCTCGCAATCGCCGTCTACCAGTTGATCTATACTTACCTCAAGCCACACCAGAACAAGGGCCACCCTTTCCCCTAATTGTAATTTCTCACGGTATAGCTTCAGACCGCTATGCTTTTGCCTACCTAGCTGAACATCTAGCATCTTACGGTTTTGCTGTGGCTGCACTAGAACATCCTGGTAGTAACGCTGAACGTATTCAGCAATATTTTGCAGGTTTAGCCAGTCCACCAAATGCAACGGAATTTATCAACCGACCTTTGGATATCAAGTTTCTTCTTGATGAACTTCAGCGTCGGGAAAAGTTTGACCCCACACTCCAAGGAAAACTAAATTTTCAACAAATTGGGGCGATCGGTCAGTCATTTGGTGGTTATACTGTTTTGAGCTTGGCAGGAGCAAAAATTAATTTTCCTGAACTCCGTCGAGACTGTAATCCTGCTAATTCATCCTTGAATTTGTCGCTGATTTTGCAATGTCAAGCAACTGATTTATTACCGAAAAATTATGATCTCAATGACGATCGCATTAAAGCCATTATTGCCATTAACCCCATTGATAGTTCTATTTTAAGTCAAAGCGGCATCAGTCAAATTCAAGTTCCTGTAATGTTGGTGGCAGGTAGCCAAGATATTTTCGCCCCAGCAGTACCAGAGCAGATTCGCCCTTTTACATGGCTAAAAAATCCCAATAAGTATTTAGCTTTAATTGAAAACGCTACTCACTTTACTACCATTGCAGATTCTCCTGCTAATCCTGGTGTATTGCCTGTACCAGTTGGTTTACTAGGCCCTGACCGTACTGCTGCATATTCTTATCTCAAGGCCCTGAGTGTGGCTTTCTTAGAAACTCATCTTCTCAACCGTTCTGAATATCGTTCTTATTTGCAACCATCCTATGCTCAATTTCTCAGTCAAGCTCCCCTCAATCTCAGTCTATTAAACTCGCTGAGTGCAGAGCAGTTGACTCAAGCCATAAATCAACCAATTCGTGAATCAGCTAAACCATCACAACCTCAATTAATACCTAATTCCCGATAATTTATCACAAGAATCTTCAGCAGATTTCCATTTTTATTGATCACGATTCTGTATGGAGATGCTCTTCTCTAATATCGTGTTCGGTTAAAGACTTATCATTAAGACTGCAAGGGAGCAAATGATTTGAATGTAGGCACTTGCTTTATTTTAGCTTTTTAATAACAGGTTGCTTGATTCTATTTAAGTCAAATCAGTCTCGAAGTATAAGCTAAAACACATTTAATTTGCACAATCACTTCATCTAGTTGTCCTTTGTCATTAGTCATTAGTCAAAAGTACTTACAAAGGACAAAGGACTTATGACGGTCTTAACCAGATAATTTGCAATTTGGATACACATTAGCTTCAGATGACCTATTTTTATTAGTTGTTGCAAACTTCTACAATAATATAAATAGAGTAAATTTGGGCACAAAACGGTACTTAGTGGTTCAAGAACGCAAATAATTAAATACACAATTCAATGCGCTTTAATATTATTCAATACAAAAGAATTTTTCAATAAATCTTAAGATTGGCACTTCCCATTAGCAAAGCTATCGTTTAGTATAGTTTTTTAGTGTGTTAGCTCTAACTAAGGTAAATCATAAAACCTAACTATAGAGTGATGAAATAATCAACGTCCTGTTAGTAAGAACTTCAAGATTTGCTATGTACACTGCATCTAAGTACAGAGAGGTGCAAAAAAACAAACACTTAGTTAATTGTTAAAACTTGGATTTCATCCAGCTCTAAAATATTAATTGTTTGCTCATGACCGATGTATATATTGACCATGTTCCAGAAAATCAGCAACTAGTTAACACAATCGACAGAAACGTCATAGAAACAAAGTTTGATCCTTCACAACTCCATGATCAAGAAACTGTCTTCACTCTTAGCAATGGTTACTTGGGAATACGAGGAACTTTTGAGGAAGGATACCCCGAAGATCGGACAGCAACATTGATACACGGTGTTTATGATGATGTAGCCAAAGCGAATACTGAACTTGTGAACTGTCCCAACTGGCTACCGCTGGTAGTGACAGTGGCAGGCGATCGCTTTAGCATGGACAGTGGAGAAATTCTCAATTACGAACGTCGGCTTGACCTGCGTTTGGGTATAGTTAGCCGTGATGTCCGCTGGCGTTCTCCCAAGGGTCACACCCTAGATTTACACTTTGAGCGTTTCACCAGTTTGGCAGATCAGCATGTGATGGCGATTCGCTGTCAAATCGCATCTATAGATTTTGCAGGTGAGGTCAAAGTCGCAACCGGATTTGATGCCAAACCAAATACCCAAGGCGTACCACATTGGCGAACCTTAAACTACGGTGGTATAGACCAGATTATCTGGCTGCAAAACCAAACTCTACACTCAGGTATTCTACTGGGGATGGCAGCTAAATTGGTGGTAGAAGGTGATGATACTGCAATTGTGCATGTAGAAAAATCTGATTTTCCCACCTTGACAACCAATTTGCAATTTTTTCCCGGAAAAACAGTGGCTGTAGAAAAGATTGTCACTGTGTTGACATCACAAGAAGCCGAACTTCCCATCGCCGAAGCCTTACAGAGGCTAGCTGATGAACCGAGATACAGTACTTTACTGGCTGCTCACATTGTGGCGTGGGAACAAGTGTGGCAAGACAGTGACATGATGATAGAAAGCGATCGCCAAGCTCAGTTAAAGATTCGTGAGAAACTGTTGCAATTACTAGCAATAGCACCACTTGACGACAACCAAAAGCAATAGCGTAGCGTGACAATCTCCAAACTCAAGGGAGCTTCATTCCCCTTTGTTGCATTCGCTTCGCATATATGGTAGATAATTGGGCGGACGCTGCGATCGCTAAAGTTACAGCAAATTGCAATTGAGTAAGGTTAGGACTAAAAGCAATTGATGAATTGCCTCTACAATTAGCCCGTACCTCACTGCTATAAAAACCGCTTCTATTTCCCAAGTTCGTTAGTGTAGTTATTTACATAAAAATTAGCGAGATTCACTACACAAGTCTACATTGGGAATTGGTAATTGGGAATTGGATTTTACTATTAGTCATCACATCTGGCCCATTACCCATTACCCATTACCTATTACCCATTACCCATTACCTATTACCTATTACCAGGCAAACCGACTATATCGTAAGTAGTTAGCCGAACTTGATATTATTACCTCATCCAAAGACAAACTCTTAGACCCAAGTCATTTAAAGTTAGCCAAGATGGTAAAGTAACACTACTAGGAGCTATTGGTAATAAATTTTGATTCTCTCTCTGTAGAAGGTAGTTCCATCTATGGCAAAAGTTTACCATGTTTCTACTGCTATAACTGCCATTTAGAAACTAGAGCTACACAGAGGTGATAATAAATGACTAGTAGTAAACAACTTGCCTACTATAGAACTCAACAACCGCAGATAGAACCTGTGAACGAAGATGAGTTAGCTATTATTCATAATCGCCGTGCTGTCAAGCGTCTTTTGATACAACAGACTTTTGCCGATCGCATTCTCGAAACAATTGCAATTTGCTCTATCTTAAGTGCTAGTTTGTTCGGCATAGGTGCGTTGGGATGTTGGAGTCTAGAAATAATTGACACTAGCGCCAAACCAACAATATTGAGTAAACAGAATTGGGTTGCACGAAAACATATTTGCTTTGGCTGGATGCTAGTTGGGTTTTCTAGCTTTCTTGCCAGTACTTCTTTGGGTAAAAAACCTCACAGTCAAGAGTAATTAGTATTAATGATAAACTGACGATTTAGATTAATCAGTAAAAAATAAGTTTTCAAGCAATGATAGATCTGGCAAATCTGAAAAACAACAAACATCTACAGCTGACTGGCGAAATCGCTACAAGAGGTTGCAGAACGCATTGAAGCTATGGGAAAGACGCTCAAAATTAAAAAGCGTAATGGACGGGTTGTTGCTTCTGGCTGGAATGACCATCATTTCGTAGTTACACGCAATGAATCGAAAGAAGTTGGTACTCGCGTGTTATTGCCTTATCAATCACCTGATCATGAAAATTTAAGTATTCCTTGAAAAATTATTCATGCTCATAATGTGACATCTGACACCCATGAGGATGTGATTGATACAACGATTCAATATGAACATGAAATCTCGATTTCCATGTTTCACTCTGATGAAGTCAATGAAGAAGCAATACTGTTTGCTAACTGGGCTTACCGCAGTATTCATGATGCCATTGTTCCTTATCGCCATGTGATAGCTGGTAGCCCTTTGTCATGGTTAATACAACTGCCTGAGTCTATAGAAATTCTTTGTTCGACAGCAGAGAAAAGCGGTGCAATACTTACAGAATGTTCAGCTACCTGCATTAACTACAAAGACTTTGAGACTAAGAAAATCCGACGTTCGTTTACTTGCCAGTTTCATCCAGAACTATTGGAAGATCTGCGTGCAATTGGTAGCGGTAAACCTCCCTCCTATTCAACCTTGAAGAAAGATGATGGTGTCCGCTTATTTGTCAGACTGCTGTATGTGCGTATGCAAGAGTAATCAACTATGATGCTGTGAAATTGCATAGTTACTCGTGAAGATTGTCAAGAGTCAAGGTTAATCTCGACTCTTGACAACAAGTCAAATTAGAAACCATCCAAGCGAATATCTTTCCAAATATCAGACACTTGCCAACCTGAGTTACCAACAGATTGTACTATGGGGCGATCGCGCAATGGCATATAGTTATGTTTGCGATTTTCTACCTGTAGTTCTTGCTGCTCTTCAACTGTTGATTGTTGAGTATTAATACCATCCAGTTGAAAATTTTGCTCTTTTAGTTCCTCTGTTATCTCTGTTTTTTTGAGGATGGGCTTTTCAAAATTTTTGATCAGTTTCATACCTATCCGAAGTTTCAAATCCTACACATTAACAAAAAGCAGCTAATTTTTACTGTTGCGCCTGAAGAAGTAACACTAATAAATGCCACTATCTTTATTATGGTGATTCATTGATCATGAAAATGACAAGTAGTTCAAACAAGCTAATTTGTTCGGTTTTCTACACTTTTAAATACCAATTTGAGGTATTGAGATATTTTTCTTTCCAAAATATACAAGAAGCAGCAAACATACTCTGATGATTTGGAGTTGGTTACTACTGAGTCAGGCGTGATTTAATACTCTAGGTATATGGACTCAAGTCAACGTTAAAACTCATGATAGAGAATATGTTAAACCCTCTGACAGAGAATAGCAAATTTGCTATTTGCTACAACATTAGCTATCACTATATTACACAGAGAAATTACATATAATGACTGCAAATGTTTTATCAATACCTAATGGCTTGATCGTGGAAAAGCAACATCAAGAATTAACAACTCAAGTCAGGTAGCTGGCTTAATTTTGCCGTAATGACTATGAAACCACAGTTATCAAGAAGATAAAAGTATTGAAAATTACTTTTCAAATATTCTCTGAAATAAATATTTACTCACTATTGAATAGGTTTGCTGAAAAAGTGCTAAGTCTGGAACAGAAAAATCTTGTCGGTTCTTGTTAAAAATCTCTTAAGACTAGCTGTTGATTAAGAAAATGAGGGCTAATGAATAATTTGAGGTATTTTGCTTTCTTTGTGCTGATATTAGCAGCACTCATATCAGCAATTAGGCAGATGAGTATTGCCTTGGATGAAGTAGATATTGAGCGCTTTACTCTCTGGACAAGTATTGCTTCTGTAATTGCTGGTTTACCAATGATGTTGTGGTAAAAGTTTCATGACCATACGCCTAAGTCTTCACCATTCAGCATTCTACTTGGGCAAAGTTCAAGCGGAGCATCTGGCGTTGTCCTTGCTAAAATCCCACGCTTAAAAACGTGGGATTTCAGCTAGTTGCCTCTTGCCTACTCCCCCTGCTCCCCTGTGCCCCTAATCCCCAACGCCACATGCTACCCTGCGGGAACGCTCTTCGAGCGAACAAGCCGGGGAACCCGTCCAACGCAGTGGCTCCTCCCTTTCGGTCGTGGGGGCCCCGAGTTCTCCTGCTCCCTTGCTCCCCTACACCTCTGCTCCCCTGCGGTATCAACGTGTAAATTAAGTGCTTAACAGCTTACAATTAGGGCTGCCTCACCAAAATCTCAAGCCCAAAATTTTATAGTTTCTAAATTATGCTACTTTTTCCTCCTCTAAATAGGAGTAGTCGCTAAATAATAAGGAACTACCTTCAGAAGAACTTCTCAGCAGTTTTGCTACTTCTGTCATTAACTGGTTAGGGTCTGAAGGTTTTTTGATATAGGCTTGAAACTTAGCTCCCAAAGTTTTTTCATGCACCTGATTTCCAATGCTACCAGTAAAAGCGATTGCTGGGATTGCTCTCTTTTGTGGATGCATCAATGTTCTAATCTTTCGTATCAGCGAAAAACCGTCTTCTTCTGGCATAGCAATGTCAGTAATTAAAATATCTATTTTACATTCTTTAATTATCTCTAATGCCTCTGAAGCTGATGATATAGTTATCACTTTGCTTCCATAAATTTCAAAAATATAATTAATTAAAATTAGCATATCTTCATTATCATCTACTGCCAGAATCGTCCTTTCTTTAAAAATATCTAAGTTTGTTATATTCTCTTCAGGTTCTGTATGTAAAAAACTGTTTGGCACGATATATTAGCCCCTTTATTTGCCTAATCAATTATGGATGAAAAAGGGAATTGGACATTGGGAATTTTTAGGAGTTATTTTTCTGATCTCCCTTTGCTTCTCCAGCCAGCTAGCTTTGTTTGCTCCTGGCTCCCCTACCCCTCTGCTTGTTTAAGTCAGCTCATTAGCAGGCGCTATTGATGGCTAATTCATTACATCAATTTTATCTAACTTTAGTCTTACTCCCAAAGACATAGAAATTTCTGACGATTTTTCTAATTTGGTGATTTTTTTTACATGATTCAGGAATTTTTCTATCTTGAGGAGGAGCCATTTACAAATACTGTCAGCTAAACCAGAGTCTACTAGTGGTTTGGCAACTCAAAATTGCTGGGTAAAGGTAGGAAGTAGGGAGTAGGAAGGAGCCACTGCGGTGAGGTAGCGCCCGTATTGTCCTAACTTATATCTTGCACCTGGAAATATGAATGTTAAATCCATGACTACGCGCGAGGGGAATCATCTGCTGGATATGACGTAAAAAATAATACAAAACAAGTTGTGGAAAGATAGATTCAAGCGCGATATGTGCTGCTTGTCCCCAATCAGGAATAGTAGTGGTGGAAAGTGATAAATAAGCCCAATGGGCCAAAACAAAAGCAATCAAGGAAAGGACTAACCAACGGTAAACGCCTAATAGTGTGCCTTTTACCTATATATTACGCATCTAGTGTTTATCCCATTAGGTGCAAGATATCCGATTACCTATAAAAACTATGACATTCCAATTTCAAGAAACAAGTGCGATCGCTATTCCTGCATCGGAAACTGAAGACCAATAATTTTAATTATTGACGAAACCGGAGATATGAAAAAAGGGGCATCAACTGCTGCATGTGAAACGTCAATACATAGGAAATTTGGGGGAAATTGAAAATGGTATTATCGTAGTAACAGCTAACAGGATTAAAGCTTATTGTGTTCTTGCTGCAATGTAATCTGCGATCGCTATTAAAGGTTGTGCCTTATGTCCAAAACCAGCAAGTTCAGCTTTGGCTAAGTCAACTAATTCCTGGCTTTTGCGTTTTGATTCCTCAATACCCCATAAACTCGGATAAGTTACTTTCTGTACTTTTTGGTCTTTACCTGGAGTTTTACCTAGTTCTTCCTGAGTCCCAGTAATATCGAGTACATCATCGACTATTTGAAAAGCTAGACCAATGTGACGAGCGTAAACAGAAAGTCTTTGCAAAATAGAATCACTTGCTCCGGTTAACAGCGCACCTGAAAGAACTGAGGTTTCTAACAAAGCTCCAGTTTTATGTGTATGAATAAAGTCGAGGGTTTTAATATCAATATTCTGTAAACCTTCAGACTGCAAATCAGCAACTTGACCACCGACTAAACCTGTTGCTGCCATAGTATGACTTAACTTAAGAATGACTCGTAACAGATGCTCTGCCGATACTTTTTTTGTTTGAACGACTAAAAACTCAAAAGCGTAAGCTAAAAGTCCATCACCAGCTAAAATTGCAATGTTTTCACCATAAACCTTATGATTTGTTAACTGACCTCGCCGATAGTCGTCGTTATCCATAGCAGGTAAATCATCATGGATGAGAGAAAAGGTATGGCACATCTCTAAAGCGCAGGCAGTAGGCATGGCCATCTCTAATGTGCCACCACAAAGTTCGCAGCTTGCTAAACATAGAATTGGACGTAGGCGTTTTCCTCCAGCTAATAAAGAGTACCGCATCGACTCGTACAAAATTTCTGGATAAGTTACACTGATTGACTGTTCAAGTTCTGCTTCAATTAAGGCTCGCCGTTGAGATAAATAACCTTTTAAATCAAAGTTTGTGTCTGTAGTAGCTTGTGAAATTTGCGACATTGATTTTGACATATAAAACTCTTTAACTTTTCACTAGTTCAATTTAGAATGCTATTTGCCACTTGTATGAGCCTTAAGATTGTTAGGTAATAACTTTACAAATTGTTGATACCTGATTGATTTTTAGACTCTTGTATACAAGGTGAAGTTTATCCATTACGATTCAGTTAAGGTTGCAAATTTATCCCAGCCAAATTTTTGAATGTAGAGGTAAAGCAGCTTGCTGTGGGCTAGGCTACTACTCAAAATATAGATTGACCGTAAAAAATCTTGGCTGGGATGTATTGAAAATTACTTAAACTATGTTTTTAATTCAGCGCTTTATGTCTCGACTATTTTTGGGACATCTGCTCACCTTAACGCCCAATTTCGACATCTTCAAGGATGCCAAGTGCGTCGGGGACAAGAACGGCAGCAGAGTAATAGGCGGTGACAAGGTAAGAGATAATGGCTTTTTCGTTGATGCCCATGAATCGAACAGACAAACTCGGTTGGTATTCATCGGGAATACCAGTTTGATGTAAACCGATGACACCTTGGTCATCTTCACCTGTGCGAAGTATCAAGATAGAGCTAGTTTGATTTTTAGTAATCGGGATTTTGTTACAAGGAAAAATCGGTACATTACGCCATGTAATTATCTTGCTCCCATCAACATCAATAGTTGATGGATAAATGCCTCGACGATTACACTCTCGACCGAAGGCGGCGATCGCGCGCGGATGAGCCAGAAAGAACTTTGACTTGCGTCGCCGGGTCACTAGTTCATCAAGGTCATCGGGAGTTGGGGGGCCAGTGCGGCTGTAGATGCGCTGTTTGAAGTCGGCATTGTGCAGCAACCCAAATTCGCGGTTGTTGATCAACTCGTATTCTTGACGTTCCCGTAACGCCTCGATAGTCAGCCGCAATTGTTCTTGCGTTTGATTGTACGGCTCGTTGTAAAGATCTGCAACGCGAGTACTTATCCGCAATACAGTCTGAGCAATGCTCAATTGATATTCGCGGGGTGAGAGTTCGTAGTCAACAAATGTTTTTGGTAAAGTTGTCTCTGTAGGATGAGCGCACGACAAAGCAATTAAAGCTTCTCCGTACTTATTTTGTGGTTTTTCGGCACGAGTCCGAAATTGCTCAACTTGAGCCTGCAACGTCTGGGACTGATTGAGCAGTTCCCGAAATGCCTGTTGTGGTAGTGCTAATACTGTGCATTGGGTCACAGCTTTGATCGTGAACTTCCAATTGCTTTGTGGTTCCAGCAATGCCTGTTCGCCAAAATAATCACCGTCAGCCAATATATCCAATAAAGGCTGCTCGTCATACTTGCCAACACCAATCTTGTTTACCTTGCCATGAGCGATCGCCACAAATTCATTAGCTGGCTGACCTGACTGCACAATGATCTCACCAGGTGCGAACTCTCGCTGAACAAACCGAAGAGCCAGCGTCCTCAATACATCAATGTCGTCAAACCCTCGCAGCAATGGCAACTCACTCAGTTTATCGGGAATTACCTGCACTTCGGCTCCGGTATTAGTGAAACCAATCCGCCCATCAGCCACAGTATAGGTCAACCGCCGATTCAACCGATAAGTGCCAGCTTTGGTCTGCACCCAAGGCAACATCTTCAACAACCATCGCGGCGTAATTTCCTGCGTCTGCGGTGCAGATTTAGTTGTTTTGGATAAATTACGTGCTGCATCTTTACTCAAACTCAGTTGAGGTTGCCTGCTTTCAACTGAACTGTTCGATTCAATAAAATCCGTCATTAGCTCATCCTCTAGTTACCAATAAAGCGCATCAAGAGTCCTGAGTGAGGGAAATCAGGGAGATGGAAGAATCTTTAACTTTTGTACAGACGCGATTCATCGCGTCTGTCCTCACTCATCACTCTTGAAAAATATCTAGCGCCCGATTTCAACATCTTCGAGAATGCCGAGCGCGTCAGGAATGAGGACGGCTGCGGAGTAGTAGGCGGTAATGAGGTAAGAAATAATCGCCTTTTCGTCGATGCCCATGAAACGCACAGACAGACTTGGTTGGTACTCATCGGGAATACCGGTTTGATGTAAACCGATCACCCCTTGTTTTTCCAGACCAGTACGAAGCAAAAGAATAGAACTAGTGCGGTTGTTGGTGATAGGAATCTTGCTGGAAGGAAAAATAGGTACGCCGCGCCAAGCTGTAACTTGATTGCCATTGATATCTACGCTTTGTGGGTAAATGCCTTGGCGGTTGGCTTCGCGGCCTATGGCTGCAATGGTGCGGGGGTGAGCCAGGAAGAATGACGGCTCTTTCCATACTGTGGTCAACAGTTCGTCGAGGTCGTCGGGTGTGGGTGCGCCAGTGCGGCTATAGATGCGTTGTTTCAAGTCAGCGTTGTGCAGCAATCCGAATTCGCGATTGTTGAGTAATTCATATTCCTGGCGTTCCCGTAATGACTCGATAGTTAGTCGCAGTTGTTCTTCCGTCTGGTTGTAAGGTTCGTTGTACAGATCCGCAACACGAGTACTGACTCGTAACACCGTTTGGGCGATGCTCAACTCGTATTCGCGGGGTGCAAGTTCGTAATCGGCAAAGGTTCCTGCCAATGTAGCCTCTTGGGGATGATCTGTCGCTACCTGAATGGCGGCTTCACCTTCAGCATTCTTTGGCTGGCTTAGGCGGGTGCGGAACTGTTCGACATGAGTTCGCAGTGCCTCGGACTGACCGATGAGCCTCTCAAACTCCTGTTGAGAAAGCGACAAAACTATGGTTCTGGTAACCGCTTTGAGGGTGTACTGCCAGGTGTCCTCGGACTGGGCCACAGTTTCATCGCCGAAATGGTCGCCATCGGCGAGAACATCGTAGACGATTTGCTCGCCATACTTCCCAAGACCAATTTTGTTCACCTTACCATGAGCAATTAGAATTATGCGCTCGGCGGGCTGACCAATCTCAACGATTACATCGTCTGGGGCGTACTCTTGCTGCTGAAACTGGTTTGCTAAGGCGGTCAAGACATCAACTTCGCCAAATCCGCGCAGTAAGGGCAATTCAGTTAGTTCTTGGGGAATTACCTGGACTGCTGCTCCAGTATTGCTGAAACTGACTCGCCCATCACCTACGGTATAACTCAACCGACGGTTGACTCTAAAGGTGCCACCTTTAGTTTGCACCCACGGCAACAGCTTCAATAACCACCGGGATGTAATTTCCTGGGTCTGCGGTGCAGATTTGGCTGTTGTCGCCAAATTACGCGCCGCTGCTGTACTCAAGGTCAACTGGGGCTGCTGATTTTCTGCATCGATATTGCGATCGCTAGAATAAGTCACAATTCAATCCTCTACTTTTTAGTTACTAGAAAAAAATCAAGTTTCACCTGACGACCGACTCAGATTGAGCTAATCTTTTGTTCTTAACAACGAGCCGATTTTAATACCTGAAGTCCCTAACCCTGTTGGGCCACTGGGTAAGTTCTGCACTATTGGCTGAATATCGAGTTGAGTTGTTTGCTGACCGAAACTAGGTCTAATTTGGCTTGCGGCAGTACCTAACCCTGTGGGGTGTTGGAGTAACCGCTTTTCAGTTGAGTTATTCCGCAATTCAAATTCCTTATAACGGTCTACTGCCTTATGCCATTTAAGTACCCCACACATCCACTGCTCTAGTTTCTTGATGTATCCATACAGTTTCTTTCTGGCACTTGTATCTAGGCCGAAATCATCACACAAGACAGGGACTTCAGTAGCAACAATATGTTCAAACTCAAGGGCGCGGGAGGTCATCAGGTCGTTAACAATTGCGACAGCCTGGGGGATATCGCAGTTGAGGAAATTCTGAACCGCCAGCACACCGTTGTTAATCTCGCCCTCAAATTCGATTTCTTTTTGATAAGAGAAAATATCGTTCGTCAAACAGGCGAAGTCGGCGGCTGAATTATCAATCCCCTGCATGGTTCGGGTGGCGAAGATTTCTGGTGGGATCTCGTCCCCTTGGGAAAGTCGAGACAGGCTCATGGTTAAATCGGAGCCAAAGGTCTTACGGCGCATTTCCACATAGTCTATCGGGTCGGGAATCCGATTTTGGATTTGGTTAGCCAGTTCCCATAACCAACTTTCCGTCATATCTTCAATCGCACGCCGGAATAGACGACGAGCATTAGGTGTCATTGGCCCAGCCGTCCGCATCCAAATATCCGCTAAACCGCGTTCTACTGGGTTGGTTGGTTCGGGAACAGAACTCCCATCCAAAGGCATAAAGGCCGATAGCCGAGCGTTGAAGATTTTCGCCCCTGCCATGTTGCGGCTATAACCATACAATGCTGGGAAATAGTCATCAGCATAAGTTCCCCAAACTAGCCAACAAGCCGTTATATTCAACTCATCGCGCTTACCATTGGGATGAATATAAGCACCGCATAAAGCTACGTCTGCTACATCGAATTTATGGTCATCCCAGATGTAAATGCTGGGCATCCCTGGCAGTGTGTCCAGCATTCCCATTTGTCGCGCCCATTCTTTAGAATGCCGTCGAGCCTCTTGGAGATGGGGATTCAAACTGGTGGAGAAGGGCATATAAAACTCAGGCAAGGTTACTGGCCCTACAGGCTGATAAGGAACATGGGTAAAGCTTTGGAAGCGTTTTAGACCCAAACTATCGTATAAGGCTCCTAAACGGGCTGCCGATGTGCCTAGCCCAGTGGGGCCGCCTAAAAACAAGCTTGCTATGGAAGATTTATCTGATGTTTTATTCATGTAGCGGCTCGATCTCATGTGCCACTCATGACCCCCCGACTGCCAATCTTGAAGTCCTTTAGCATATAGAACAACTTTGAGACGCTCATCGGGAGTCAGACTATATTCTTCAAATAAGGAAGGAAGCTCAGTAACAAAGGTGTTCTCGAACTGTTGCACCCGTGATGTGAGTAAGTCGTTAGTGAAGTTGGCCGCCTCTTGAGTACTCACATTGAGGAATCGTTCTAAGACCAGGATACAGTTGGCATTTTCCCCCTCTTCTTCTACTTCTCTTTGATAGGAAAAGATATCATTTCGCAGATGTACGCCGTCAGAAAAGGTGTCTTTGAGGACACGCAAGGGTCGAGTGCGGGCGATCGCAGCCGGAATTTCTGCCCCAACCGCGTGTTCTACTAAGTTGGCTGACCAAGGCGCTCCCCCTACCTTACGGCGCATCTCAATGTACTCAACGGGGTTAGCAACTCGATTCTGGCTAATATTGGCAAGTTCCCACAGAGATTCTTTGAGAAGATTGATAGTACTCTCAGTAAATCGGATTACCCAGTCACCGGAAGCATTGGGGATGGTGCGGGCCCAGAGGTCTACTAAACCCCGTTCTACGGCATTGGTAGGTTCTGGCGGCGTTTCTTGGGGCTGCACAGGCATAAATGCTGGTAGTCCATTGAGGTACTTCTTAGCCCCGGCTGTATCTTGAGTACGCTTATAAAGCTCAAGGAAGTGATCGTCAAAGAAAAATACCCAAACATACCAGTCAGTTACCAAATTGAGCATTGCTTCATCGGCTTCTGGATGGGTATAGGCACACAATAGTGCATAGTCATGGGCATCAAACTTGCGCTCATCCCAAATCCCATAATCTTCCGATCCCTCTGCCCCGCCCAAAATCCCCATTTCATAAGCCCAAGCTTTAGAATGTACCCTTGCTGCTTCCAGGTTTGGGTTGAGCCGTGCTGGCCAAGGTACATAAAAATTTGGCAACTCAAAAGGTTGCTTTCTTGAAGTCATTGTTTAGTTAAACCTATTAGTTTCAGGTCATTGTCTTGATTTCAGTTGTGTTAATTTTGCTTTTTTTATGTAAATCCTTTTTGAAAGAAAATTACACCACTACTACACAGCAGGACACTATTGCAGCAGCTTATTATTCGCTGAGTATGAAAGCCTTTTGTATTACTTTGACCAAATTGGAAATAGCTTAAAAGTAATATCAGCTGATTTCATATTTTTAATATTTCAAATTTTGTATCAGAATGCAAGGACAGTTAAGACAGTTAAGCAACTTTAATAAAAATTTAATTTTTAACTAACTCAAACAAAATTAAAAAGGTAAGAAAGGCTATACTGCTTAAATAGTAAAGCTTTCACGTCAAATAAAGTTCATAAAACAAACCTCTCCCGCAGCAATGTATGCCTTGAAATACAGACTTTTCCTACTTTCTTTAATTTTATTAACAGTATTGTTAAAATATTTACCCAGAAATGTTGAATGCTGATATAAAACTTTACATCGTTAGTTACACTAAGTCTCAAAAGCTTAAATAAGTCAACAAAACATAATCTCCTCAAACCAATGAACATAACTGATTTTCTGACACATACAAGATTGAAGATAGCGGAATTTATCTAATAGTGTATGTCCCCATTGTTTGGGAACAGATATTATCTGTAAAATCAGATAAGCTATCAAGCTAACATAAATTTGTATAGTGATACCATTGACGTTTTTGGTAATTAAATTGTCAAGTTTTAAGTCCCCCACCAAATTGAAAATTTGGTGAGTCCAGTTCCCGTCTTGGCTTTGCCGAGATGGGAAACTGGCGAACCCGTGAGGGTGGTCAACAAGATAGTGGCGGGTCAGAATTCCCCACGAAGAGCGTTCTGACTCCTGACTTCTGACTTCTGACTCCTTCTTCAATCTCTTAAACAAATCTCGCATACTTGTTAAGCTGTTATCCAGAGCATAAGATAGCCAGCACTCAAAGAACAGACGACTGTTCAATACCGGATAATCGTTTTTTGGTAGTCCTCTCAAGATATCTTTGACAATCTTGGGAAATGAATTTATAGTCACTATCAAATAGATATACTTTAATGTTTTGCCCAAAATCTAACATATTTTGGGCTGTTTTTATCGGATTATTCTTAACATTCAACACTTTTGCTAGCTTGACTTTTTGTTTTGAGCCAAAGCAGCTTTAAACCAATATCGAAAAAATGTCATTAGAGTGTCATTAACTTGTTCTTTTGGTATTTTAATTCTTTGATAAATTAATTGTCTTCATCCTTGAAGAATACCTCTTCTAGTTCTAGATTTTTTACTTTTTCAGTCTGCCTAAATAATTTTTCTTACTTTTCCTGCTTTTCCTACTTTTCTTACTTACAAAACACACTTTATTCATGAAAATTACTCTAGTTTTTTACTTTTCTTACTACTGCTTAATCAAGTCAATTAGTTTTCCAATACTGTTATCAAACAGAATTTAGGAGTCAGGAGTCAGAATACAGGCGCGAATTATGTACGACTAGTGGATGAATAAACGGCGTTTTTACACCCCCACCAAATTTATGATTTGGTGGTCTTCAATGCTAGCGGCGAAAAACGCGGCTAGTTGGGCGCTCACATCTTGCACCAATAAAAAAATGATGTAATTTTACTACTCAGTAAAAACTTAAAACCCTTAATATAGCGATAAAAGACCATAAAATTGAGGTAGCTTTATCGCGCATATTTTTACTTTACCGGGAGTTATACGTAGAGGTGCAAGATCTGAGCTAACATATCTGGCTACGGCTATATATCCTCACAAAAAACTCACAATTGGTGAGATATATTCTGACCCATGAAACACCACCACATTAGCTACTTAGCTGATACCCTACAAGCCGAACCGAGCGCTATCTCTGTTTCCCTTGAATCTGAAATCAAGCGCTTGCCATTTCCTGAATCAGAAATAGTCGATTATTATTGTAGGCTGGCCCGCAATAGCAGGCTTGAGTTTTGTGATGGCAAGTTGGAAAAAATTTAACGAAATTGGGTTTTTGGTCATGCGATCGCACCCGCAGCCGTCGCACCAACTCAAAATAGCACAATTTGAAATTTGCTTTTCAACGACACGACGCGGTTTGCTGAATAAATCGCAGAACTGTATTGGATTAGAGGTAGAGCGATCGCCACCTCAAACCCAAAATTTGCCTTCCTAGAAGTAGTGTTTCTGTTGGGAAGTGGAATTATGAAGTTAAAACTAGAGCGATCGCCATTTGCACAAGCTAAAACTGTACCTGATTTATTCAGACCAAATAACTAGTATTCGGCACAATCCCAAAGAAAGCATACTCATACCAAGCAGTCCAGATAAAGCTCTTCATCCAGCGCGATCGCTTTTCTTGGCTCAATTCATATGCAAATGCACCGTTAGATATATCAATGGAAGATAGATGAGAATTGCAACCGCAACCATGTTGATAAGTAAAACCGTACTTCGAGGCAATGCTTTGCACTTTCATTTGCATAGCAAACACTTTACCAGCATGTAGTATGGCATCCCAAGAACGTTTATGTTCTATATCACGCTTATCAAATCTTAAGGCACGCTCTTCAAATACATGATCTCGATAAATTGGTGCTAAATGCACATGATAAAAGCTCGCAGGCAATTCATAACCAAACTCACTAAAAAGCTCCATGCCAATATGAGCTACTTTGATTTCATTCTCGCATTCAGCCCCTTTAGACTCAACCTCACGCAAAACTTCTTCAAAGTTGGGATAGTTGTGAGTCATAAAATCATAACCGTAAAATTCAAGAGTTTCCCATGCTAAATTTCCAAATAGCTTGGAGAATAACGGTTTCAGGTGAGCTAGTTCTGGACGTTCCTTAAACAGGTCAACATCACCCTGTTCTAACTTATATAAAAATAATTGCGCCATCTCTACATAACTTTGGCGATTGCAGAGTTTGACATTTGCTGTTCCCCTAGCAATGTCTTGCCACACAGTAGGTAGTTGAGAAACAAAAACTGCATTTTCCCCTGCAATGACTGCAATATCAGTAACTTCAAGAAGCTGCATATCTAATCCTTCTTAAAACTTTACACAGTAATTTACCTTAAGTGTTGGCTGTTTGGGTTGTATCAACATAATTAAAAAATGTTTGACAGACTGTCTTAGGACAAGTTCATAATGGGAATTGGGAATTGGGAATTGGATTCTACTATTAGTCATCACATCTGGCCCATTACCCATTACCCATTACCCATTACCAGGCAAAATGTTTATCTCGGCAGCCAATATCTGTAAGCTGTATATGCCATAGTCACAACCCCGGTGATAATTGCAGATTCATCTACATCAAATTCGGGATGATGTAATGGGTAGTTAATGATTCTATCTTTGTGCCCGACACCTAAGCGAAACATGGAACCAGGGACATGTTCCAAATAAACAGAAAAATCCTCAGCGCCAAGAGAGGGTTCGGGTAATACTTGGACGCGATCGCTACTCCAAGCTTCTTCTGCTGATGATTGTAACAACTGCGTTAGTGTATAATCGTTTTGCACACTGGGCACACCTTGGCGATAATTGACTTGATACTTCGCGCCATAGGCATGGCAAACATTAGCAACAATGTTGTCAATCCAGTTTGGCAGTTGGGCACGGGTTTCTGGGTGGAGCGATCGCACGGTTCCCAACAACTGCACTTTATCAGCAATGACATTGGGCGCTCTGCCACCACTAATCTTGCCTATACTCAATACCACAGGACGCAAAGGATTTTGTGTTCGACTAATCGCTTGTTGGAGTGCCGTAATTACTTGTGACGCAATCCAAATTGCATCAACCGCTTCATGAGGACGCGCCCCGTGTCCAGATTCTCCAATAATCAGAATCTCTAAATCATCAGCTGCTGCTGTCAAAGCGCCGTAACGCACACCAATAGACCCTGCTGGGATAGAAGGGAAAACATGAACGCCTAAAACAGCCGAGATATTTTCTATTGCCCCATCTTTTACCATCCAGCTTGCTCCTTGAGCAATTTCTTCAGCTGGCTGAAATAAAAACCGCACCTTACCACCCAACTCCTCAGCTATTTGGGACAGTACCATTGCTGTTCCCAACCCAACCGTGGTGTGGACATCATGACCACAAGCGTGCATCACACCTTCAGCACGGGAGGCATATTCTAATCCTGTGCGTTCTTGAATTGGTAAAGCATCCATATCGGTGCGAATCGCCAATACACGGTCATCTTTGCCAGTATTTTGCAATTCACCGATAACGCCAGTTTTGCCAATTCCCTCTTGCACATGCAGACCACTGGAAGACAAGACACCAGCAACAAAGGCAGCTGTTTGGTACTCTTGACCGCTGAGTTCTGGGTGAGAGTGGATATGGCGGCGAATTTCAATTAAGCGCGGCGCTAGTTTTGTGGCTAAGTCCTTAATATGGGTCAGCATTGCTCTATTTCAGTTTACAGGCTTTGTTCCCATGATAAAGAAATGTTAATAAACAAAATGCTCTCACCCCACAGTGGGGTGCAGGGGTGCAGGGGTGCAGGGGTGCAGGGGAGATGAGGCAGAATAACTACTAGTGACAACTAACAACTAACAACTAACAACTAACTCAGCACTTTTATTTAGCATCACAAGTTGTGCCTGAAACCTTTCCGGTTGTGAAGTTGTTACAATTTTCGAGAGTTGGACGTTCTGTCGACCAGTCATAGGGCTTCTCAGAAGTCACCACACCAGTATTTAGAGTCGTCAGGCGAAAGTTAGCTCCTCGAAAATTTGTAAACTGTAAATTGGCATCCTTCAAGTTGGCTGCTTCTAAATTGGCGCTAATGAAACCAGCAAAAGATAAATCGGCATTTTCCAAAGATGCTGATTTCAAATTTGCCCCTGTTAAGGAAGCACCTGTTAAATTTGCAGACTTCAAATCTGCAAGCTCTAAATTTGCCCCAGTCAGATCTGCATATGTCAGATTAACCTGAGATAATATAGCCCCCCTCAAGTTAGTCCCACGTAAATTTGCTCCTGTCAAATTCAATTGAGTTAAATCAGCTGCACTCAAATCGCACCTAGGACAAATACCATTGGCTTTCAACTGTTCTAAGTCTGCCTGGTTAAACGCCAAGGCTTGTTCTGTCAACCCGCAACAGGCTAATAGGGCAACAGTAGCGATAATGTTAAGTTTCATATCGTTATAGATGATAAATTACACGTATGCCCAGTATAATACTTAATGTATACTATTTTCTCAGTGAATAACGAGGATGAAGAGGTGGTAAAGAAGCTGTAAAAATAGTATAAATTCGGTTTATTACACTACCCAAAACAAAATATAGGCCTTAGAATCGATTCGTAAGCAACTATACCGAATCTTTTATAGACTACCACATATGTGATCCCCCTAGCCAGATACAAAAAGCGGCTGGGGGGATCTTAATTTTTGGGCAATTGAAGGCAGGAGTCCTCCTGCCTCCTTTACCGCCATCCCAAAAAGCGCAAACCGGGGACAATTAGGTAATAACTCACGCCGTACCAAAAACTCATAAACACGCCGATTAAACCAAAAAAAGCCAGGGTCAGGGATAATCCGAACCAGAGGGTTTGACTAGAAAATTGCAAGACGGTAGTTGGGAACCCTAAAAAAATTAAAAGTGCAAAGAAGCTGGCAGTTCCAAATGCAGCAACTACAGCATAAACTATGTGATGGCTGCGAAAACCTACACTGAGGGTGAACAGAAAAACAGCAATTAAAATCACTCCTATTAGTCCCTCGCCTCTATCGACTGATGAAATTAATCGCCCTGATGAAATTAATTGCAAAAATAACCAGCCGAAACTATAGCTAATCATGCCCATGATTGAAGCTACCAAAAGCCGCCGCCGTTGACCAAAACAACCTGATATGGTCAGTCCCCATGCTGTTCCCAAGCCTGCGGTGGCAAAGACTAGGATTTCTGTGCCGACGGTAGTTTGATTATTGGAAACTAATTCGGGTAGTTGACGAAAAATATATTCGGCGATTTGATTGGCTAGGGTTGTCCGCCGTGCCAAAATCAAACCAGCGATCGCACCTGTACAAGCCCCAATCCCAGTTAATAACATCGCCCAAATTGTCACCACACAGGCTTGTAAAATGTTGAGAATTGTTTTAGCGATGAAAACAATTGTTTTGCTGACAGCTTGGGTAAATTTGGCTAAAGCTTGTTGTAAAGCTTGGATGAATAGTTGATATTGGTTGGCAGTTTGGGTTAAAGCTTGCCCAGTCCAGTTCTGAAATTGGGAAAATAACGCTGGCTGTGTTGATTTGTGGGTAATTTTCGCCAAACGTTTTTGAATGATAGCAGCATTTGCCGGACGCGATCGCACATCTTCCTGCACCATGTCATCTAGTAAATCTGCTAGCTGGGAGTTGACATTCACCCTGGTTCGCCAAATCAACTTTCCAGTCAGAGGATCTTCTAAATTTGGTGGATACTTGCCTGTCAGTAATTCAATCATTGTGCGACCGAGGGCATAAAAATCAGTCGCAGCCACCACATTTGCCCCAGTTATTTGTTCTGGGGGACTGTACCCAGAAGAAAATAACCTCGTGGAACTAGACTCTCGCCGCCCCAGTGCTGGCTTAAATTGTTTTGCCCCGCCAAAATCAATTAGTACTAGTTGTTCCCACCCAGTTTTACCTTGATTTAAGGATGGTGCAGTTGTGGCGGGAATTCGCAGCATCAAATTAGAAGGCTTGATGTCACGGTGAATAATTTGGCGTTTGTGCAATTCCTGTAAAATTTTAATCGCCTGAGTCAACCAAGTTAACACCAAATCTTCAGGACATCCTTGAGGATACTTTTCAAGTATTTCCTCAAGAGTCTGCCCGTTGATTTTTTCCATGACTAAACAGGCTAGTCGGCGCGGTTTAGGATTGGTCAAATTTAATTGGAAAAATCCATCAGCATCAACTCTGGGAACACCAGGATGGTGTAATTTAATTAAAACCTCTGCCTCTTGGGCAAATAATTCCAGTGCCTTTGGTGAATCTTCCACCAAAACTTTCAACACTTTCTCAGTTTGAGTCTTTTCATCCCAAACCGTGTAAATTTGGGCAAAACCTCCCGAACCCAAGGGTTGCAGTGGCAAATAGCGGTCTATCAGCTTTAGCACAGTGCCACAGCTGTTGCAAAACTTGTTTCCCCAAGGTTGAGGATAGGGACGTTGACAATCGGGATTTATGCAGTGAACCGCATTCTTCGTGATGTGGGACACAACCACTACAATACAAAGGCTGACTTGATTTTAGCGTTCTTTAGGTTTATGGGTTTGGAAACAATCAGAGCTACAATAAGGTCACGAACCTCTTGACGCCTACCTAGCAACTCATGTCCGTTGCCAAAGAAATAGAACTGTAGGGTGCGTTACGGCTTCAGCCTAACGCACTACATAACTCAACAAGATAGGCAAAAATAGGTGATTACTGACCCAGAAGGTTAACAGCTTCACCGAGAAGCAATTTCACCTTGTAGAGGTTGTACAGTTTCTCCTGTTCATATCGTTGTGGGTATTCCATCCTTCTGCCTTCCAGAGATATCCTGACAAACGCTATCTGTTCATCAGTCAAGGAATTCATCTCATCCAAGGCTATGCCGATATTCTGCAAGCTTTCAAATGATGGTCGTTTTATACCCCTACCGTCTTGAAACTGCTGCAAAGCTAATATCGGAAATGCCATCAACGTAGTGATGTAACTAACCTTGTACCCAGCATTACTAGTTGGGGGTAAGCCGTAGCGTTGACACAATGCACGCAATTCTTGAAGCGTCAGGGCTTCAAGTTCTGAGCGGGAAAACATACAATATAAATGTCCATTTTTAAGGTGGATATTTGGTGGATGCAAACTTTCTGAGGGTGAACATCCATCAAATAAACATTATTCAATGTGTATATCAATTAGTCCAGCTTTATTAAGTAACGTAAAGTGTCTAAAGATAATCGTGGCAATCCAGAAATTAAAAAACATGGTTTTAAAACCGACAGGGATAAGCCATTAACTGAATACGTACACTTGCGTGTCACAAAGGAAATGAAAGAAGAGATACAGCAACAAGAAGACCCTCCTGAATTTTGTAGAGAAGCTATCCAGAAAGCACTAGATGAGAAAAAGCAGAAGTAGTTCAAAGTTTGGCGTTGCTGTAAATAAAATGCACGCAATTCTTGAAGCGTTAGGGCTTCAAGTTCTGAACGGGAAAACATAAAATAAAACTGCATCTTGTAATCAATAGACTTCTTGTAAAAGTCTTTCTTTGCGCCTCTGCGCCTTTGCGCGAGGCAAAATTCATCCCATCAATCAGCAACGCTGAGTTTCCAAAGTATTGGTGCGTTAGGCTTAACGCCGTAACGCACCCTACAAGATCCTATGGACTATTAGAAATATCCATCCCAGGCAACAGGAAACGTGTAATCTGAGAACAAAGGGAAATCATGGTTGTCGCTGCGGGTTTCTTCATCCAAAACATTGACGACTTTGTTATAAATGTCTTCTGCGTGCTGCGGGGAATCACCGATACTGGTTAATCCCAATTTGCCAAACTGAGACAAACAACCCATGAGATGAAACACTGTACCTGTTTCTGTACCGCTGTCAAAGTGCAATCTGTGGTGGGCAATGATATCCATCAAATCGCTGGGTAACAATCCCCGATAGCGGTCTTTTTGAAGGTTGTCTGTGGCTATGTAGTATTTAGGACGCCCTTGCTGACTGTAAAATAATCCTGTAGACAGGTCGTAGCGACCGTTAGTCAATAATTTTAGAGTCATAAAAGGGTGAGTAGTACCACCCTTACGGAGGTTAATTTCGATCGCCTGAATGTCCCACTCTCCATTACCTTGGTCAACGGTGATAAAATCGACTCCAAATCGCTCTAATGCTCCTTTTTGAGCAAGTTTTCTACCAACTTGTAAGCCTAACTGCTGTAATTGCAACCGATACCTTTCATCCGCCGGAAATCGACAACCGAGATAAATTTGCCCGTCTGGGCCTCCAAGAATTTGGTCGTGGGTAGAGAGAATTTCCACTTCGCCTGTGGGGGTAATGCGTCCTTGGACACTGGGCGATCGCTTGATTTCTCCTTCCACAAAAGCCTCTACAATGGCCCCTAACTCGGCAATTCGTCCTGAAAAGTTATCCCAAGTCTCTTGTTTGGCTTGAAAGCGCAAATTCGGCAAGCGATCGCTAATTGCTGATAACCTTTCTCCATGAGCAGCTTGTCCCGGTGCTAAATCCAAAATCGGCCTCAAATCTAGCAGTGCATTGCCTTCTCCGGAAATGCCTTCATTGAGTTTCACCACCATCCGTTGCAATGTCGGCTGACGTTCCCACAAATCACAAGCCGCTGCTGCCAAATCTTGAGGATTCCAAACGCTGCTGCTACCATCTGGAAGAGGAACTTTACTTTCTGCAAATATTTGCCGACTGCCACTTTTTGTCCCCCAAATTTGCAAATCTGGTGCAGCTGCATATAATGGCACGTTTAATTGTAGAGATAATTCTGCTTCTAAAGATGTAGAATTATAGCACACCATAAATGATTTTTCTAGCCTCACCGCTTGGCGAATCCGTTCTAGCAATCGGGGACGTTCTAAAATTTTTTGGCTGAGGGGTTTGAGAGAAGAATCATATGTCGAAAGTAATAGCAAGCGATTGCGGGCATGGGAAAAAGGAATTCCAGGCAACAGTTGCAAATAGTAATCGATAATACTGGGATGCAGTGGCGTTGATGTGACATAAATTAACCTGGTGCGAGGATTTCGCAACCGCATTAAGGAGAATAGTAATCTTTCTTCATAATGTTCACAACCTTCAATTTTGTGCAGTTCGCGCTGGTCGATACTGAGGGAGGGAACGACTATGATATCTGCTTCACTATTATCAAATAGCTCAATAGTTTTCCAGCGATCGCGCAAACTTGATTGAAGATGACGAAAATTATCAACCTGTTCTAACTCTGAAATATTTAATGTCACCATAATCCCTGCCCTGTCGTGATCACAACAATGCTTTATTACTTTGGTATATCCCAAAAAAGACCAATTACTGCTAATATGCAATACTTCTTTGAATGGGTATGTTAGCAATCTTCTTCCGCCATAATATGTATTTTTGTAATATTTCGTCTATCACCTAAAGTAATAAACAAGTTCTATATCTAATGATTTTGACAGCACAGAGCAATTTGGAAACACAAGAGGTTACATAATGTAAATATTTTACATATATTAAAGACAGACCAAGAAAAAATATCTCATTGTAATTGTTTGTTACTGATAGTCATCAGTCATCAGTCATCAGTCTCAAACTTGAGAATTTATTTCTTTAAGTTCCCTGATTATGTTTAGAGATGTTGCGTATAGAGTTTTGACCTGAGTTAATTTACCAATTCCCTTCTAGAATAAAAAATATTATCTGTCTGCTAAATTTATTACTAAACTATCTAGGGTGCGGGGGGAATCAGATGAGCCGTCCAATAATTCTTGGTATTGTCGGTGATAGCGCTGCTGGAAAAACAACACTCACAAGAGGTATTGCTCAAGTACTGGGCCCGGAAAATGTCACCCTCATCTGTACAGATGATTACCATCGTTATGATCGCCAACAACGTGCAGAAATCGGGATAACTGCCCTCCACCCTGATTGCAACTATCTAGATATTATGCAGCAGCACCTATCGCTGCTACGCACAGGACAGCCGATTCTCAAGCCAGTTTACAGCCACAAAACCGGCACATTCGAGCCACCGCAGTACATTAAGCCTAATAAATTTGTCATTATTGAAGGATTACTTGGTTATTCTACCCGTGGAGCGCGTGATGCCTACGACGTGAAAGTTTACCTTGCACCGCCCGAACAACTGCGTGCCAAATGGAAAGTAAAGCGGGATACCCAAAAGCGGGGCTATACAGAGGAACAAGTATTGGCAGAACTAGAAAAACGCGAACCAGATTCAGAACAATTTATCCGTCCACAGCGGCAATGGTCAGATATAGTAGTGAGTTTCTATCCTCCAACTGAAGATGCCGATGAAAGCAACGGTCACTTGAATGTGCGGCTAGTACTACGTCCGACAATTCCCCATCCAGATTTTACCTCAATTATCAATTTAACCACAGGTAATTCTGATTCAGCAATTCGCCTGGGATTAGACCGGGATATGAATAAACCTGTAGATGTTTTAGAAGTTGATGGTCATGCCACCTTAGAACAGGTGAATAAGCTAGAGCATATCATGTGTTATGATATGCCCTACTTAAAGAATATCTGCGATCGCGAGAGTAACCCAGAACTGGGTAAAATTGCTGGTACAACAGGGGAAACACTGCAAAGCTACCCCCTCGCCCTGACGCAGTTGATCATCACCTACCATATGCTCAAAGCAACACACAGCTATCAGTAATGGGCATTGGGCATGGGGCATTGGGCATTGAAAAGACTCTTCCTTAATCCCCAGTCACCAGTCCCCAGTCCCTAGTCCCTAGTCCCTAGGCTCGACAATTTGCTAAACTCCTAGTTTCAGAGTTCAAATAGAATAGTTTGAGCATTGGGAATTTAGAGGGGGTTGCAGAGTGTCTCAGGATCAACGTATAGAAAACGCAGAACAAATTCATCCGAGAGACTTTTCATGGACTTTTTGGTTCACTTTGCCACTATACCCGTATAGCAAACGGCGGACGATTCGCAAAGAAGTAGTTAAAAACACTATCTGGACTTTTGACCAGCTACAAGGTATTTTTTACGTTGTTGTGCCGATTCGCATGACCGTTGTGAAGTTGGAGGCTGGCGGACTCCTGGTTTATGCGCCTGTTGCACCAACAACCGAGTGTATTCGGCTGGTGAATGAGTTGGTGAAGGAACACGGTGATGTCAAGTACATCATTTTACCAACTATCTCCGGGCTAGAACACAAAGTATTTGTCGGCCCCTTCGCCAGATTCTTTCCCAATGCACAGGTGTTTGTGGCGCCGAAACAGTGGAGTTTTCCACTTAATCTGCCACTTAGCTGGCTGGGTTTACCCGCCAAACGTACCCAGGTACTCCCAGAAGATAGCAGCAAAACACCCTTTGGCGATGAGTTTGACTACGCAATTCTAGGGCCTATAGAACTTGGGCCTGGACGGTTTGCGGAAGTTGCATTTTTTCACAAGCGATCGCATACTCTATTAGTCACAGATTCAGTCATTTCCATCCCCGAAGATCCGCCGGCAATTGTGCAATTAGATCCATATCCTTTGCTGTTCCATGCGAAGGATAAAGCCTCTGATATTGTCGCTGATAATCAAGCAAATCGCCGTAAGGGATGGCAGCGGATTTCACTGTTTGCTTTGTATTTTCGACCAAGCGTACTGGAAGTAATTAAATGGGGTGAAGTATTTCGGGATGCCCTCAAAGCACCGGAACGTTCCAAGAAAGCTTATTTTGGGTTATTTCCTTTTAAATGGTATCCTGATTGGCAGCGATCGTTTGATGCCCTGCGCGGCAATGGACGTTTATTTGTAGCACCCATTTTACAAACACTCATTCTCAATCGCGCACCAAGGGAAACCCTCAACTGGGCTGATAAAGTTGCCAGTTGGGACTTTCAGTGGATTATTCCTTGTCACTTTGACTCACCAATACCAGCACAGCCGCAACAGTTTCGCCAAGCATTCTCTTTTCTGGAAAAGCAGCCTGCGGTGAGTGCAGGATTATTCAGCAGTAATAGTTATCCTCTGCCGGAAGAGGATTTTAAGCTACTTAAGGAAATTGATCAAGGTTTGAATAAAAGTGGTATTGTGCCGCCAGCGAAGGAGAAGGTTTGAGATAACGTTTGAAGAGTAGTTAAAATTTTTGAACCACAGAGACACCAAGACACGAAGAGGACATTTGAAATTGATCAGCAATTTTATAAGCGTGTGGATTACCTAGAAATTCCATTTTAATAAACCCAAAATTCACCCATTTAGCTCAAGCGTGTAACCTAGTATGTTAAAGATTGGTGCGTTAGGCGCTTTACTTAATATTATCGTTACTAACCATATCAAAATATGCGCCTAACACACCCTACAGTAGATTTATTTTGTAGGTTTTTCTTAAAGTTTAATTCCTCTAAATCGTTCTTTGGCTGCTTGGAATGCCTCTTGCATCACAGACTGAATTTTCTGAGGATCGGGTTTATTTCCTCCCATCAAATCGCCAAAGTAAACGCAGGCTGTTTCCCCTAACGACCAAGTATAAGCAGCTGCCCACCAAGCTGCGATCGCACTACCGAAACCAGGTATAAATTTAACTAACTCTCTGCCAATGGCCTGGGCGAGAAAACCACCAGCAATGGCACTGACAATACCCCCAGCTTGGGATGGTGACAGTGTTTTTCCATATAATTTACCCAATAAAGTCACCATTGATACCTGTAATGTAGTTAATACAGGCATGGTAGCAAATGGCAACGGCACAGCCGCAAGGGTGGCGGACATAATCGCAAACGGCAAAATGTAACGCCGTCCAGCGTCTCGATAAATTGTGCCTATTTGCTTGCCAACTTCTTCTCGTTCCAATAGCTGATAAATCGCTTTGGCTTCTGCTTCTGGAAGTAACTCAGCCAGAGTATCTCTGAGGGCATCTAAGCCATAAAATACCGGATTGTAGCCATCTTCCTCTAGGGTAAAGTCCAGGAGAACAGAGCGATCGCACAGTCCGGCAAAGGCTTGTACAATGGCGGCAGATGCGCGATTCACCTCTTCATAGTCTGGTGGATAGGCAGGATGATCAGCAACATCGCTAGGGTAAACTTCATGCAAGCAGGTAATAGCTAGCAGACAAGGAATATCTGGATATTTCTGACGCAGTTGTTGAGCAATTTTTCGCAGAGACTCTGTAGCAAAATCATTGATTTTTACAGTTAAAATCAGGACTCTGGCGCGCTGACTTGCTTGTTGTAAATCACCCACTAACTCCTGAATAATTGCCGAAGTGTCCTGGTTGACATCTCCTAGCCCCACGGTATCTGTAAAAATCAGCAACGGTAGATCATTAGAAGGATAGACATAGCGTTGGGTGTGCTGCGTGTGCGGACGAAAACCTTCACCGACAATTTCGGCACTTACTCCCGTCAGTCCCCGCACAATGGAACTTTTTCCAGCTTGAGGCTTACCAATTAGCAAAGCTTCTGTAGTTGGCAGTTCAGCTCGAACTGTCTCCAAAATCTGTGCAACATCAGTTTCGCTGACACTAAACCATTCAACAACCGTTTGTGCAACTTGCTTTACAGGTAGCCGTTGCATGAGAGTTGCTGTTGCCTTATTCCAGACATCAGCAATACGGTTTTTCCCAAAGTCATCGGCTGGCTTACTGAACTGTTGAGACTCAGCTGATAACTTGTCAGCATCACGTTGTTCAGTCATTGGCATCACAATGGTATGTAGCTTTTACCACGCTGATCTGGGTTTACCATGTGAAATTTTTAGACCCAGAAGACGCTGATACTATTTTACCTTCGTGCCTTAGTGTCTTTGTGGTTCACAAGGGAATTTTTTAACCACAAAGGCACTAAGACACCAAGAAAAGGGAGTAATTAAGTTACACTTTTTAACCCTTATTGGTGACAAAATTGCCAGGTGTACAGTATTGCTTCTCCATGATCTGGAATCCAGGCTAGCCATTTGTCTGCTGAAATCGGACACAGTAACAGCGCCTCGTCTGAACTAAACGGGCTGGGTAGTTCCAGAAGGTGTACCCATTTAGAAGCTGGGGACTCCTGCACCAAATCTTTGGCATAACATTTGCCTAACCAATCCAGATTCTGCTTTCTTGCTGACATTACAAAATCTGGTCTATCAGAATCTAGTTTCATAGCCTTGTATTAGCCTTAACTCATGGGCTAACCTAAAAATATTTCTGTAACTAAGACTACAAAATTTAGAATACTTTTGAAAAGTCACTGTCTTATAACTTTACGTTAGGCAGTGATCAGAAGTTAGGAGTTAGTAGTTATTTCTACTTCTACTCCATGCCCAATGCCCAATGCCCCATGCCCTATGCCCTATGCCCACTCAGTACTAAGGTAAGTGTTTGCTTATATTGCAAGCTAGACCAGAAGTGGCGCGCGTGGCTGTAGACTGGCAAATAGGTAGCATTTTCAATGAACACATGTCATTTACTTCCATCCCCTCGCTGCGAGATCAACAACATCCTTTAGTTCGTCAGCTAGCTGATTGTATTGAGGTAGCTTGGCATAAGCACCTGGATCTGTCGCCTTACCATTTGCCTGCTGAGTTGGGGTATGTGGAAGGTAGACTAGAGGGCGAGAAACTGATAATTGAAAATCGCTGCTATCAAACACCGCAGTTCAGGAAAATGCATTTGGAACTGGCAAGAATCGGAAATATGCTAGATATCTTGCACTGCGTCATGTTTCCTCGCCCAGAGTACGATTTACCGATGTTTGGTTGTGATTTAGTCGGGGGTAGAGGTCAAATTAGTGCTGCGATCGCTGACTTATCTCCTGTCAACTTAGACCGCGCTTTACCACAATCCTATACTGCTGCACTCACGGCGCTGCCAAAGTTGAACTTTTCCCAACCCCGCGATTTACCGGAATGGGGGCATATCTTCTCGGATTTTTGCCTGTTTATTCGTCCCGCTTCTCCACAAGAAGAAAAAATGTTTCTCTCCCGCGTACAGGACTTTTTAGAAATTCACTGTACCCAGGCGATCGCTTCTAGTCCAGTTTCACAAGAACAGACGCTGCAAATTATCGCTGGACAACGTAACTATTGCACCAAACAGCAGCAAAACGATAAAACCCGTCGGGTACTCGAAAAAGCCTTTGGTCAAGATTGGGCAGAAAATTACATGACCACAGTTTTGTTTGACTTACCGGATTAGAGCAGGGGAGCAGGGGAGCAAGGGAGCAAGGGAGCAGGGGAGCAGGGGAAGAAATAATTAATACCCAATTCCCAATTCCCAATTCCCAATTCCCAATTCCCAATTCCCAATTCCCAATTCCCAATTCCCAATTCCCATCTGTAGGCTCTGTTACGTTTTCCCAGAACTGATAAATGTAGAATTCATTCAGCGAGAGTTTAATGGGAGAGTTTAATGGAGTCAGACAGCAGCAAAGTCTTTGTAGCAAATAGCCCGTTTGTATAGGCAAGCTAATACCAATTTGTAATTTTTAATTCCTAGTTTTCAATTAAGAGAAACAGGTTTAATCTGGGTTTACCAGTATGGATATATTGCCGAATTCGAGAAAATTGGTATAAATTTGC
Organism: Amazonocrinis nigriterrae CENA67; assembly: GCF_016056305.1. Classification (GTDB taxonomy): domain Bacteria; phylum Cyanobacteriota; class Cyanobacteriia; order Cyanobacteriales; family Nostocaceae; genus Amazonocrinis; species Amazonocrinis nigriterrae. The sequence continues at coordinate 33,597 of NZ_JAECZC010000030.1, forward strand.
TCACAAATTTACCACAAAATAAAGGAAAATGTAATGTAATAAATCTTCGATTTGATAGACATTTTTTAGTTAATCTTTGACTGATGCAAAGAAGACTTACTGATAGGTAAAGTTTTTACTGAATTTTTAGTAAAAATTCTCAACAACCTAGTAGAAGTTATTTAATCAATACCCAGTTATTTTGATGTTGCAGCAAATATCTATGAGGTTATGCTTGCTGCAATCAGTTAACACAAACACACTTACTGAAGTAATAACAGATTACCATCATAACTAATATGTGGATGATGGCTCTGATGAATTTGATTCACCGCCACCAAACTCTAAATGATAATCAGAGCTATTATACCTGTTACCAAAATACTTTTTGTGAGAGTTATAAGGTGCTAAAAGATTAAGAAGGCAAGAGAAATTTTCATCTGTTAAATCTTGCCTCTTACCCTTTTTCTAACTTTTGCAATCAGTTTATTGAATAGCCAGCTAGTGGGCAGTGCCATTGTGGAAAGTTGTCGCATCTAGCATTAATTAAACAGTGGATTTGAAATAATTCGTAATTGATAACTCGTAATTCGTAATTGAATTAGTTGGGGTTTGAATCCCCAACTAATTCAAGACCGCTAAATTGAAATTTTAGCTCTTGACTCAAACCCTCTAATTACGAATTACGAATTACGAATTAGTAATTATGTTGAAGCGATACCTAACTTTAAGCCACTGTTGTTTGTTCTAGGCTGGCTGTTTCCTAAAAACTCTTGTTGACTAATTTAACTACGCCTATTTCGCTTTTTAATTCCATCAGCACAATTCAGATAAACAGGCAATATACTATGTCAAGGGTGACTGAGACAAAACAGCAGCTACTTTATTCGGAACAACCCAAGGTTTGGTGGGGTATTGCTGTAGCTTTACCAATAGCGATCGCTGCTGGGCTACTAACCACAGCCAAAGTTGAGCAGATCAGAAAGCTAGGCCCATCCGTACCTGTAAAACCAGTTGCTAACAGTATTAGTGCTGTGGGGCGTTTGGAACCCCAAGGAGAAGTTATTAAACTTTCTGCCCCAGTTGGAGCCTCACGAGTTCAGCAAATCTTTGTCAGAGAAGGAGAACGAGTAAGGAAAGGTCAAATAATTGCGATTTTGGACAATCACGATACCCAGATAGCAGCATTAGAAGAAGCAAAAGCAAAACTGCAAGAATCTCGTGCTAATTTAGCCCAGGTAAAAGCTGGTTCACCAAGAGACATTCAAGCCCAAACAGCAGTTATTGCTCGCTTGCAAGCTCAGTTGCGTGGGGAAAGCGAAGCTCAGCAAGCAACGGTGACTCGAATTGCTGCCCAATTAAGCGCCGAAAAAGTTGCTCAACAGGCAACAGTTAACCGCTTAGAAGCCGAACTCAGCGGACAAAAAGATACTCTAAGAGCCACAGTAGCGCGGGTACAAGCCCAACAAAACAATGCTGAAGTCGATGCTGGACGCTATGACTACTTATACCGACAAGGTGCTATTTCCCAGCAAGAAAGAGATAATCGACGACTTCAGGCTATAACTACTAATCAGCAAGTTGTTGAAAGTCAAGCTACCCTTAAACAGACACTAGCAACTCTACGCCAACAACTGGCTGAAGCTAGAGCCAACCAGGTAAAAACTTTAACAACTTTGCAACAGCAGTTAATCGAAGCCAAAGTTACCCGTGATAAAACTGTGGCAACTTTGCAAAGGCAAATCGACGAAGAAAAAGCCAGACTCAATAGACTCTTAGAAGTTCGTCCTACTGATGTGCAAATAGCCCAAGCCCAAGTGACGAATGCGATCGCCAATGTCAGACAAGCCGAAGCACAATTGAAATTAAGCTACGTCCAAGCACCAACTGCTGGCGAGATTTTAACAATTCACACCAAGTCAGGAGAAGCCATCAGTCCCAATGGAATCGCTGAAATTGGACAAACTGATCAAATGGTAATCACCGCTGAAGTTCCTGAAGACAGCATTGGTAAAGTTCGTATAGGTCAAAATGCCACTGTCACCAGTGACAACGGCGCTTTTAATGGCGAATTAAAAGGTATCGTCACTGAAATTGGCAGAAAAATCGGCAAAAAAGATGTGTTGAATACAGATCCAGCAGCAGATGTAGATGCCAGAGTCGTAGAAGTCAAAATTGCCCTATCCCAAGAAGATAGCCAAAAAGTTTCAGGCTTAACCAACGCCAAAGTTCTTGTTGAAATCAATAACTAAACACTTCAAAGCTCTTACTCATTAGTCTCTTTGTGCCTACCCTGCGGGAAGCCCTACTCTTCTCCTAACGGAGACGCTGCGCGAACGAGTTCTGCTTTGCAGTACGGGTGACGCTCCTGCGTCGCTAACGCTGCGCTAACACCACAGCGCTGTCTTTCCAACGCACTGCCTCACCGCGCTGGCTCACCGCTGACGCGTCTATGTGGTTAGTTAATTCTCCATCACTTCTACCAAAGAAAAAATGAAAACTAAAATCATATACATCAATAAAAAATGAGCCAAAAAATACCTCTGTCTTGGCTACAACTGACACGAGAAAAAACTCGTCTAGCCGTGGCACTAGCAGGAATTGCCTTTGCTGATATTCTCATGTTTATGCAACTAGGTTTCCGAGATGCTCTGTATTATAGTAACGTTCGGTTACATAGTAGTTTACAAGGTGATATCGTTTTAATTAATACTCAATCCAATGCTGTACTGGCGATGAAGAGCTTTTCCCAACGGCGTTTATACAAAGCTTTAGATTTACAGTCAGTGCAATCAGTACATCCTATATATTTAGACTATACAAGTTGGAAAAATCCAATTACAGGTCGTACTCGGAACCTGCTTGTATTTGGAATTAACCCAGAAAATAACATATTTAATTTACCTGGAGTTCAGGAAAACTTAAATAAACTCAAACTGCCTGATGTAGTTTTATATGACCGTTCTTCCAGACAGGAATATGGCCCAATAGCTGCTGAGTTTGAGCAGGGAAAAACTGTCACAGCAGAAGTAAGAAGAAGAAAAATGAAAGTCGTAGGACTATTTACTTTAGGTGCATCATTTGGAGCAGATGGTAATTTAATTACTAGTGATGTCAACTTCCTGCGCTTATTCAATAATCGTCAGCCAGGATTAATCGATATTGGCTTAATCAGAATCAAACCAGGAGCAGATGCGACAGCTGTTGCTCAAGATTTGCGGAATTATCTACCTAAAGATATTAATGTTTTAACTAAACAAGAATTTATTGATTTTGAGCGTAATTACTGGGCTAGTAGTACAGCTATTGGCTTTATTTTTACTTTGGGTACAATCATGGGTTTTATTGTGGGAACTGTGATTGTTTATCAAATTCTTTATACAGAAGTTTCTGATCATTTATCTGAGTATGCTACTTTGAAAGCAATCGGTTATACACAAAGATATTTGTTAATAGTGATTCTTCAAGAAGCACTTTTATTAGCTTGCTTAGGATATATCCCTGGATGGATGTTTACTATGTTGATGTATCAAAAGGCAAGAGAAGCTACACTATTACCAGTATTTATGAGTTTGGATCGAGCAATATTGGTGCTAATTTTAACTATTGTCATGTGCTTTTTCTCAGGTACGATCGCTGTACGGAAATTGCGCTCTGCTGATCCAGCAGATATCTTTTAAGTAAAGGGGACTGGTGAGCCAGCGCGGTGAGGCAGTACGGTCTTGGGGTCTCCCCAAGTGGAGTAACTGCCGTTAGCGTAGCGGTAGCGAGCTTGCGAGCGTCACCCGTAAGGGTCTTGGAGGTTTCCCCCATGAGCGACTGGCGATCTTCGTAGCGTTAGTGACGCAGGAGCGTCACCCGAAGGGGGACTAGTGATTGGGGACTGGGAGGATTTGGGACTTTTATTCAAACACCGCCTAAATCCTGTAAAAACATTTTACTCGTACCACCAGACTAGTTAAAATAATATTTGCAACTAGTAATAAAATGATTCATAAAATGTTAGAAACTAACATTTTCATAATTAAAAATATTTTATGATGAACACATAAGAAATTCTCACTTCTTACAGGCACTAAACTTCCGTCTCGGAACTACTAACTGATAGCAACCAAATTTATGATGAGACAAGAACCTGTAATCGCCATTAAGAATCTTAACCATTACTATGGCAAAGGCGCACTAAAAAAACAAATTTTATTTGACATTAATCTAGAAATTTATCCTGGAGAAATTGTCATCATGACCGGGCCATCTGGGTCAGGTAAAACAACATTACTGAGCTTGATTGGCGGTTTGCGGTCTGTACAAGAGGGAAGTTTGAAGTTTTTAGGCGTAGAACTGTTTGGTGCTAGTCAGAATAAATTAGTGCAAATTCGGCGTAACATTGGTTATATTTTTCAGGCTCATAACTTGCTGGGGTTTTTAACAGCTACGCAAAATGTGCAGATGGCTGTGGAATTGAATGATAATATTTCGCAAAGTGAAGCGATCGCTAAATCACAAGCCATGCTTGGGGCTGTTGGTTTACAAGAAAGAGTTAATTACTACCCGGATAATCTTTCTGGTGGACAAAAACAAAGAATAGCGATCGCCCGCGCCCTAGTCAATAGTCCGCCATTGGTTCTAGCAGACGAACCAACAGCAGCTTTGGATAAACAATCAGGACGCGATGTTGTAGAAATCATGCAAGCGCTAGCCAAAGAACAAGGAACTTCTATCTTGTTAGTGACACACGATAACCGCATTTTGGACATCGCCGATCGCATCGTAGAAATGGAAGATGGTCTTTTAGTCCGTAATTCCCAAAGTGCAGTTACTGGTTACGATACCAAATTATAATTCAAAACTCATAATTCATAACTCATAACTCATAACTTATCAATATGTAGCTGCACCCTAAAAGTGTGATTATTTAGTTAGCACTAAACTACTTCTGTTGTGCTGGGGTATTTGGTTGGCGACTAGTGCGAAAAGTTACATTCACGCCTTCATTTGATTGTTCAAGCACGAGTAAAGGCGTGGGTTTAGCCTTTTGATCCCAATGCATACTAGCAATGCGCCCTTGAATTGTCGGTTGCCAAGTATCCTCATCATCAATTGGGCTGAGATAAGTTTCAATACAATCAATAATTTGGCTAATAGTGGCAGAAGTTGCTTGTGTCGGTAACTTCATTAACCGAATTTGAATGCGAAACAGTACTCGCTTTGCTGAGTTTGGTGGAGTTCCAGTTTCGTACTCCACATCAAACATTTCATCCACCTGGCGTCCTGCACTATTGGCAATTCCCAAAGTTCCTTGTTGGGCTTGAGTTGGGCGCAGGGCTTGAGAAATTTTATCTTTGACCTTAATTTTAATTTGATTCACGATCGCAAAATGAAATACCTCTTCTGACATCCGCATTCTGAGATAATCGAGGTTAAAGTCCCGTGAATTCACCAAATCGGGATTAGTTTCCATTTTGCGAATTGTTTCTAGGGCTAATTTCAACTTTTTCTCTAGTTCTCGCGCCCGGAATCGTTCAAACTTGAGTTTTTTGTCTAATTGATTCGTCTGAACTTTCAAATATACAACCGCAGCAATAGCTACTAAAACTAACCCTCCACAACCGAGAAGCAAAAGTGGTGGTGTTTGCGGATCACTTGCTGGTTGCTGGGTTATCTTTTTTGTCTTTGTTCCTGAAGACTGGGCAATGAGCATAGAATTTAGCATGGTTGGAAAATAAAAACAATTGATTTATTATTTTTAGGATGCCCAAATCTTGGATGCCATCTTGCTGTACTATTTGTATTTTTTACTAGAGAAGGGGAAGGGGAAGGCTAAATAAGGGGGAAGGGAATAATATATGGTTGCTTACAATTCCACTCGCTTTGAACTTTCCCTACAATACAAGGATTATTTCGCAAATTAAGGGCGAAGCTTTTACTTTTCTTACCTTTGCTTGCCTTCTCCTTCCCCTTTTCCCCTTTCCTCAACTGCATATGTACAACGACTCAAACCTCACTCTTGGGCATCCCAGCAATGCACAGCAACTATCTCAGGCTTCATCTACTTGCTTGAGCAATATTCGTCTCATTGCCACAGATATGGATGGTACCCTGACTAGGGAAGGTAAATTTTCTGCCTCACTATTGCGGGCTTTGGAAGATTTAATAGCAGCTAACATTCAAGTCCTAATTGTCACCGGACGTTCCGCTGGGTGGGTGAATGGATTGAGTTCTTTGTTGCCAGTTGCAGGTGCGATCGCAGAAAATGGTGGTTTATTCTATCCATCTAAAAGTGAGGAATTAATCGCTTTAACACCTATTTCCGACCTAGTAAAACATCGCCAGCATTTAGCTTTAGTTTTTGAGGAATTAAAAACTAAATTTCCTCAAATCAAAGAATCTAGTGATAATCGCTTTCGGATTACCGATTGGACATTTGATGTATCGAGTTTAAGTTTAGATGAACTACAAACTCTCAGTCATCTCTGTCAGCAAATGGGTTGGGGCTTCACCTACAGCAACGTCCAGTGTCACATTAAACCACAAGGGCAAGAAAAGGCAGGTGGACTATTGCAGGTATTGCGAGAATATTTCCCTAGTTACTCACTTGATCAAGTTGTTACTGTTGGCGATAGCCCTAATGATGAAAGTTTATTTGATCGGCGTTATTTCCCTTTGTCTGTGGGTGTAGCAAATGTATTGCAATATGCCAATCAATTGCAACATCAGCCTACTTATATTACTGCTGCGGCTGAAGGTGAAGGGTTTTGTGAATTAGCTAATTATATTTTGAAAAGCTTGTAAATATAGAGGCTTGACCAAATAATTACTAATTCGTAATTCGTAATTCGTAATTAAATGGGTATAGCAGCCCACACCAAATTTTCAAATTGGTGGTGCTTCTAGGTGGTGGGTTCAGCAGTTCACACTGATTATAACTACGAATTACGAATTATTTTGACGACCAAAGTCTGCGAAGGGGACTATAGCAAGATTAACATGAAAGAATATAAACAATCATTGGGAGGAAGCAATCATCATGTCTGTGATTATTGCTAAATGGTCGATTGACGAATATCATCGCATGATTGAGGCTGGCATTTTGAGCGATCGCAAAGTTGAATTACTTCAAGGAGAAATTGTTGAAATATCGCCAGAAGGGGAACCCCATGCTTATTGTAGTGATGAAGCTGGTGAATATCTAGCAAAATTATTAGCTGGACGCGCCAAAGTTCGTCAAGCCAAGCCTATTACTCTACCGAATAACTCGGAACCTGAACCAGATATTGCCATTGTCCAAGCTTTAGGACGGGAGTATCGAGAACATCATCCTTATCCAGAAAATATTTTCTGGTTGATTGAATACGCTAACTCCAGTTTAGAAAAAGATTTAGAAATCAAAAGCAAAATCTACGCACAAGCAGGTATTTCAGAATATTGGGTTGTTAATTTGAAAAAGTTACATCTAGTAGTGTTCCGAGAAATCTTAGATGGAGAATACGCAACAAAGCTAACATTAACCGTGGGAACAATTCAACCGCTGGCATTCCCAGATATTTCTATTTCAGTGGAACAGATTATTAACAGCTAGTACAATTTTAGATTTTAGATTTTGGATTGGCTGATTATGGTATTTCGGCCCGGAAAGTTCCAATCGCGGATACGAATGTGACGATACTATTATGCAGCGCACTTGATATTTTAGAATCGGAAATGATATCAGTTTCATCGATTTGATTACTGGAAAGTGGAATGGTTATTGATGCTTCATTAATGATATGTGCATCCATTGTCCTCAGTATTTCCCTTAAAGAAGCTTGTGCATGTATTCCTCGTGATGATGCATTGATTAACGCAACAGGCTTACGGTAAAGTTCCCCAGAGCCAACTACCCAATCGAGTGCGTTCTTCAATACACCAGGTATACCATGTGCGTATTCTGGACTCGATATCAATACGCCGTCGGAAATTTGCAGCTGGGTACGAATGTCTTTCACTGAAGGTATTTCTGTTCTCTCTAGATCAGGATTGAAATGTGGGAGATCGCCAAGACCATTGTACAAAGTTATTTCAACTCCTTGTGATGCCAAACTGATGGCAGCTCGAAGTAAAGCTGTGTTCGATGAAGCAGCCCGAAGACTACCTGAGATTGCAAGAATTTGTATCACTTTAATTTTTTCATCACACATCAATGACAAATAACAACTTAACCCAAAAACAGCTTGTACGCGGGATTTTGGCTTTCATCCCAATAGCGATAGCCAAGGGTATCAAGAAATGCTTGCCATTGTTGCATTTCGTGGGGAGGAACTTGCATCCCTACAACAATTCGTCCATAGTCTGAACCATTGTTGCGGTAGTGGAACATGCTGATATTCCAGTTAGGACTCATAGAACCAACAAACTTCATCAACGCACCAGGACGTTCAGGAAACTCGAAACGGTAAAGCAATTCGTTGTGGGCTAGGGGAGAGTGTCCACCAACCATGTGGCGCAGGTGTAATTTAGTCAATTCGTCGTCTGTCAAGTCGATAGTTTTAAACCCACACTCTTCAAAGTTTTCTACCATCTTTGCCCTATCAGCAAAGTTTTGAATTTGCACACCTACAAAAATATGGGCTTCTTTTTCATCGGCAATGCGATAGTTAAACTCAGTCAGATTACGTTTACCAATACATTCACAAAACTTACGGAGACTACCCCGTTCTTCGGGAATTGCCACTGCAAAGATGGCTTCGCGGCGTTCACCAAACTCTGCCCGTTCTGCGACAAAACGGAGGCGGTCAAAGTTCATGTTAGCACCGCAGGCGACGGCAATTAGCGTTTTATCCTGAATTTGCTCTCGTTCTGCATAGGCTTTAGCACCTGCGATCGCTAATGCACCGGCAGGTTCTAAAATTGATCGCGTATCTTCAAACACATCTTTAATTGCTGCACAGGTAGCATCCGTATCGACCAAAATAATATCATCTACATAGTCTTGGCACAGGCGGAAGGTTTCTTCACCCACTTCCCGCACTGCTACCCCATCAGCAAATAACCCGACTTGAGGTAATCGTACCCGATGCCCAGCTTTCAGCGATTGATACATGGCATCGGCATCCACTGGTTCAACACCAATAATTTTAATCTCTGGACGCAACCGTTTTACATAAGCCGCAATTCCAGAAATCAAGCCACCACCCCCAATTGCCACGAAGATTGCATGGATGGGTTGTTGGTATTGTCGCAGAATTTCCATCCCAATGGTTCCCTGTCCGGCAATCACATCGGGGTCATCAAAGGGATGAATAAAGGTTAAACCTTTTTCTGCTTCTAGTTGACGAGCGTAGGCATAGGCATCATCGTAGGTATTGCCATGTAAAACTACTTCGCCTCCTCGCGTTTTGACTGCATCCACTTTCACTTGAGGCGTAGTCACCGGCATAACAATAATTGCCCGTGTTTTCAGCCGAGTTGCAGCCAAGGCAACACCTTGGGCATGATTACCGGCAGATGCCGCAATGACACCCTGTGCTAGCAAATCTGGGGGCAAATTCGCCATTTTGTTGTAAGCCCCCCGCAGCTTAAAGGAAAATACCGACTGCATATCTTCCCGCTTTAGGAAGAGTTGATTATTTAGTCGTGCGGATAGATTCGGGGCATACTCCAAGGGTGTTTCTTGGGCAACATCGTATACACGAGCAGTCAGAATTTGTACCAGGTAATCGCAAAGCATGGGGTCAACAAAATAGCAGATGCCGGATGGAGATTCATTTTACGCTACTTGTGTACCTGTTTTACAGGCTGATGGCTGATGTGAGGATTGGGCCAAAGCAATCACTTTGCTAAGTCAAAGTGTAAACCTTCATCTTGGCTGTTATTGGATTGATGCTTATGATTATGTTGACCGATGACTGATGACTGTCATTAGTTATCGGTCAATAACCTTCATGGTAGCGGTCTCTAACTGGCATATATTGCTCAAGCTACTTTATATATATAATTGCATGATTAAGTATTCAATTATTAACAGCCTTGCTAAATAGTAATATTAACAAATATTTTTTCATTCATAGTACCATTTATAAAAATATTTACAACACATAAATTACAGTAGGGACGTATAAATGTACGCCCCTACTACAGTAACAGGTATTTTGTGAAATGTTATCAAATCAGCAATACCAATCAACAATTAAAAGAAAGTGAGCTATATAAATGACAAAATTCAAGACTCACCATTCTCGACTTTTGCTATTTCTAGCATCGTTTTTAAAACTGAGTCTGGATTCAGACTAATAGAGTCAATTCCTTGTTCAACCAAGAACCGAGCAAATTCTGGATAATCGCTTGGTGCTTGCCCACAAATGCCGATTTTGCGGTGGCGTTTTTTCGCAGCTTCTATGGCCATTTTCACCATTTGCTTCACAGCTGGGCTGCGTTCATCAAACAACCGTGCTACTAAAGCTGAATCCCTATCTAACCCTAGTGTCAGCTGAGTTAGGTCATTGGAACCAATGGAGAAACCATCAAAGACTTCAGCAAATTCTTCAGCCATAATTACATTGCTGGGCAATTCACACATTACATAAACTTGTAAGTTGTTAACGCCTTGTTTTAAACCATTGTTTGCCATTTCTGCTAATACTAAACGCCCCTCATCAGGAGTGCGGCAGAAAGGAATCATGGGGATAACATTAGTCAAACCCATATCTTCTCGTACTCGCTTTATGGCATAACACTCTAAGGCAAAAGCTTCTCTGTAGCCTTCATCATAGTAACGTGCTGCCCCTCGCCAACCTAACATTGGGTTTTCTTCGTCGGGTTCAAACTGTTGCCCACCCAACAAATTGGCATATTCATTACTTTTGAAATCAGACATTCGCACAATTACTGGTTTGGGATAAAATGCTGCGGCAATTCGGCCAATGCCTTGGGCTAATTTATCCACAAAATACTGGGGCTTCTCTTCGTAAAGTGAAGTAATTTCGCTAATTTTAGCTTTAACAAATTCATCTTTTAACTTATCGAAATAAAGCAATGCCATTGGATGAATTTGGATTTGGTTAGCGATGATAAACTCTGTCCGCGCTAAACCTACGCCATCGTTAGGAATGGCAGATAAACTCAAAGCTTCTTGAGGATTTCCCACATTCATTAAAATTTGGGTGCGAGTGCGGGGCAAATTTTCTAACGCGACTTCATTAACTTCAAAAGGTAATAACCCTGCATAGACCTTTCCTTCTTCCCCTTCAGCACATGAAATGGTTACCTCTTGACCAGTTCTCAAGACTTCCGTAGCATTACCGCAGCCCACGATCGCAGGTACACCCAATTCTCGTGCAATAATCGCTGCATGGCAGGTACGTCCACCAGAGTTGGTGATAATCGCACTGGCGCGTTTCATAATCGGTTCCCAGTCAGGATCAGTCCTTTCTGTCACCAATACTTCCCCAGGTTGGAACTGGTCGAGTTTATGCACATCTAAAATCAGGTTTGCTTTCCCTTGACTGATGGCTTCCCCAATGGCGCGTCCCGTGACAAGGGGGAGTGGGGAGTCGGGAGTTGGGAGTGAGTGAGTTTTTTCCCCAGTCCCCAGCCCCCAGTCCCCAGTCCCCAGTTTGAGACGATAACTCCGCAACACGTTTCCATTTTTCTGTGACTGCACTGTCTCAGGACGTGCTTGCACCACAAATAACTGGTTTGTAATACCATCTTTTGCCCATTCGATATCCATTGGGGTATAAATACCGTGGACTTGAGAATAATGGTCTTCAATTAAACAAGCCCAATGTGCTAGTTGTAAAATCTCGCTATCACTAAGAGCGAATTTACTTCTATCTACCTTGGATACAGATACATTTTTTGTGAATTTAGAACCGTCATCATAAATCATTTTCAGTTCTTTGCTGCCCAATTTTTTATCAATAATTGGACGAAAACCTGCTTTTAAAGTTGGTTTAAAAACATAGTATTCATCTGGGTTAACAGACCCTTGGACAACGTTTTCTCCTAAACCGTAGGCGGCTGTAATCAGTGCAGCATCCTTAAAGCCGGTTTCTGTATCAATGGAGAACATTACCCCAGAGGTTGCTAAGTCAGAGCGCACCATTTTTTGCACACCCACAGCTAGGGCAATGCTAAAGTGGTCAAATCCCTTGGCGTGGCGATAAGAAATGGCGCGATCAGTAAATAGGGAAGCAAAGCATTTATGACAAGCTGCTAAAACTCCTTCGACACCTACAACGTTAAGGTAAGTTTCTTGCTGACCGGCAAAACTAGCGTCGGGGAGGTCTTCAGCGGTGGCGCTAGAGCGAACTGCTACATCTGTCTCAGTGTGGTATTTATCACATAGACTCTCGTAAGCTGTAGCGATCGCATCTCGCAATTCACTAGGGAATGGGGTATGTATCAACAGCGATCGCGCTTTTTTCCCCCGTAGCCGTAAATTTTTGATATCCTCAACATCTAAATCCGCAAACAGTTCGCGTAACTTTGCTTCTAATCCCGCAGATTCAATGAAATAGCGATAAGCATAAGCTGTAGTGGCAAATCCTGTTGGTACTTCAACACCTTTAGGTGTTAGCTGTTGAATCATTTCCCCTAATGATGCATTTTTACCGCCAACTAAGGGAATATCAGCAATACCCACTTCATCAAACCAGAGAACCAGCGATCGGTCTTTAGCAGATAGAGATGTCGTATTTATAGCTACTGAAGTCATTAGAATTACCTCTTAAAAAATGCTGAGATTTTTAGCGCGTAATCGCTAGTAGATAAGGGCAACAGACGGTAAACAGTAGGCAGAAGGAATATTGAGTGAAAAGTAAACTTTTTAACCTTTTATACTAGATAGTGATTTTCATCACCCTGCGCTAGTATTATTTTTCCCTTTTTTAATTTTAGTTTTTGTAGCAAGTAGGTTGCAGGGTAGGGCAAATACATTAAGTAAGAATCGTCTGAAAATAGCTATAAATGGTCATATTTAGTGCGGGGAGCAAGGAAAAATGATTTGTAGCGGTTATTTAGTGAGTTGGAATAATGTCACAATTTGTGACTTTCGAGACAATTTTAGAAACAGAATTGGCAAATATAGCAAAGTGCTGAGGAGCCAGTGCGTTGGGCGGCTAGCCTTCGGCAACGCCAAGGGCGAACGCCGACTTGAAGCATCTGGCGTTGCTGAGTGCTGAGTAGAAAGCAAGTTTAAGACTTACGCTTCGACTGCTATATAAGACGCAAGATGCCAACATGAGCGCTGCTTCACCGGAGTGAACTGTAGGGGCGTACAGCTAGCTGTACGCCCCTACCCATGTATCTGTATCAGTTATTTCGTGAAATGGTATAACAAAAAGATTCCCGACTTCCTAAAGAAGTCAGGAATCTGAGCCTGAACATTTTTAAAATCAAATAGAATAGCTATTCAAGCTTAAGAATTCGTAACAAAGGACAAAAATTACTCTTCCCACTCCCTACTCACCACTCCCTAATTTTTACCAAAAAGGGGAAAAGAAAAAGGGGAAGGGGAAGGTAATTAAAGTTAAAACTTTTCCCCACATGGTATAAAGCCCCTATCTTAATTGCCCAGAATATTAAAATCAGATTTACTAGACAGGTAGTGCGATAAAAATCAGCGTCCATACTTGAAACCCCTATTTTTAAATATAGGTTCCCTTCCCCTTCCCCCTTCCCCTTCTTCATCTGCGTAAACTCCGGGGGTCGAGAACATCCCTAAGACCATCACCTAATAAGTTAAAAGCCAGCACCGTCAAAATAATCAGCACCGCTGGCGGCCAAATTAGCCAAGGTTGCAACACTAAAATAGAAGCATTGCTTGCCACAGAAAGCATGTTGCCCCAAGAGGGGTCTGGTTGTTGAATGCCCAAGCCAATAAGACTGAGTATTGCTTCTGAGCCAATAAAGCTAGGAACTGCAAGAGTAGCGGAGATAATTACATAAGTAGCGGTTTGCGGCAAAACGTGGCGGAGGATAATGTAAAGTGGATTACCGCCCATTGCTCGTGCTGCTTGGACAAATTCCCGCTCTTTAATGGACAATACCTGTCCGCGAATTACCCGTGCTAAACCAGCCCAGCTGATAACTGAAGTAATCAACACAATTAATAAAAAGCGTTGGCTGCTGCTTAGTCCCGCTGGTAAAACTGCGCCCAAGGTGACTAAAAGATAAATACTGGGGAAGGTCATGAGAACTTCTGCCAAGCGCATGATGATGGTGTCAGTCCAACCGCCAAAATAGCCGGAAATGCCTCCTATCAAAAGACCGAGGGGAAAGGTAATCACCACACCAACAATACCGATAAACATGCTAATGCGACCACCATGTAATAGGCGACTGAATTGGTCGCGCCCTTGTTCATCAGTACCCAGGAGGTTTAATTTTGCATCACCACTTGCCCCAAACAAATGCCAATTTAAGGGTATACCTGGGATGATAGTCACTTCTTCCCACTTGGGTGGCAGTGGCAAAACTAGCTGAAACAGTCGATACTCTGACCCCGATACAAAAAAACGCAATGGTGAGGGCTTTTTCAAGTCTACGATCAGTTGGCGATCGCCTGTTTCTAGATCCGTGTTTCCCTGGGTCGTTGGATAAATATGAGGCCCGATAAACTGCCCTGATTGTGAAGTCCAGTAAATTCGAGTTGGTGGCAGTAGCGAACCATTTGGCTGTGAGGCATAAGGATCGTATGGGGCAACGAAATCAGCTGCAATTACCGCCACATAGAAAATTAACAGCAAAATTGCCCCAAACCGCGCCAAAGGATTTTTTTGAAGTCTTTGCCACCAATTCATAATAGTTAGGAGTTATTAGTGATTAGTTATGAGTTATGAACTGTTAATTATGGAACTTTTTTATAATTTATTCTTAACTCTTAATAATTCTTAACTCCTAACTCCTAACTCCTAACTCTCCACTTTCGATTTAACCATGTCGTTGCTCTGCTAAATATAAATGTTCCTCTTGATTTTTTTCATGTTCTACAACAAATACATTCGAGTAGAGATTCGCGACAATTTGTTTTCCTTGTTGTGTCAAAGACAAGTAACGCAGTCCCTCTTTAATGTAGGGATGGACACCATTCCAGTAAAATTTGGCGTAGTTCTTGCGTAAATCGGCAGGTGTCTCATAGCCTAAAACTTTATTCATCCCAGTTTCTTCAAACTCGTAGAACAAAGAAGTAATTTTTCTCAGGTAACGCGGGTCACTTAATTGTCCAATCAAATCAGCAGCACGTACTAAGCCAGCAAAGCTAGTTGTGTCTTGATGATCCTCCGCCACAGGCACGGGAAACCGAGTTAATTCAATATTTCTCTTGATTACCTCAGCATCTATTAACTTGTGACCCCCAAAACGCTCATCAATAAAAAGTTTTGCTCTATCAACATGATAGGGTGTCAAACTGGCATCAGAAGCTCCTGGATGCAGAGGAATCATTCTGCCATTTTTACCAGTGGCATAAAGACCTGCTGCTTCTTGGTCTTGTCGGCAAACTCCTTTAACATAACCGATATCATGACATACCAAGGAAATCATAAAGTGCAACCAGTCTTCACTAGAAACGCCACCTTCGCGGATATGTTTGCCACGTAAAATTTCCTGACCGACAAGGGTAACTAAGACAGAGTGTTCAACATTGTGAAACAGAGCATCGCTATTGGCAATGTTTTCCAACGCCATACTCCCAGCCCAAGCGATGATATCTTGGTAATCATTTTTCAAGCAACCGTATGTCCGACGGTAGCC
The DNA here is from genome assembly GCF_016056305.1 of Amazonocrinis nigriterrae CENA67. GTDB lineage: Bacteria > Cyanobacteriota > Cyanobacteriia > Cyanobacteriales > Nostocaceae > Amazonocrinis > Amazonocrinis nigriterrae. The sequence continues at coordinate 49,308 of NZ_JAECZC010000030.1, forward strand.
TTCTCGAATTTGCTTGACAAAAGCATCAATTAAAATTTCAGTGGCATTAAACATATTGGTTGCTCAGGTTGATATCAATTATTTATGGATTATTTGCCAGTTTGTATTAAGTCAGAGTTACCCTGTGGAATTTAAAACAATGCAGATTTCTCATTTGTAGCTTAAGAATGGGTCTGAGCGCTAGTTACTTTCATTGAAAGCAGCGGGAAACTCTATCACAAAGCTGGGTAGTCGAGGTTGCTCTCCCCCGCTGCTTGGGGTATGGGGCATGGGGTATGGAGAATAACGTATGACAACTGACCACTGACAACTGACCACTGACAACCATTTTTTTCATGGTTATGATGATTAAGGATTATTACAGGCAAAATTATTAAACATGAGTCATATTTGATATAAGTAATAATTTTTGAAGTTTGTTAAAAAAATAAATACCAGTAATGGTATTTGCATGGTTTGGAAAGTTGAGGTGTGTCTGTGAGCGATGAAAGTTTTTCAGAGAGCGAGGCAGAAGAACTTGTAAAAGTTGAGGAGGATAGCTTTAAGAGCAAACCGATTAATAAGCAAACCCGCTCTTGGTTGATACCTTTATGTGGGGGTACTGGGTTGGGGATAGCGATCGCCTTGGGCAGTATGGGTATATTAAGTTATCTTCCTGCTCGCCAACAAACAGCGGTAGCAAATAAAGCAGCACCAAAAGTCAACCCAGCGATGACAGTCACTGTGGCGACGGTAGAAAAGACTCGTATTGCTCGTACTCTGAACACGACGGGTACTGTAGCAGCTCGTGATTTGATTCCGGTTTTGCCCCAAGCAAACGGTTTACAAATCAAAATTATCCCCGAAGATGTCAAAGAGGGAAGTTTGATCAAAAAAGGTCAAGTATTGGCAATTCTGGATGATTCCATACTCCAAGCTCAAATTAGCCAAGCCAAAGCAGATGTAGAATCTAAGCAAGCCGATGTAGCATCAAAACAGGCAGATCTAGCATCGAAGCTGGCTAATACTATATCCAATCAAGCGATCGTCCAACAAAGAAAAGCAGATTTAGCTCAAGCACAAGCCAAGCTAGAAGAAGCAGAAAAGAATTTTCGCCGCTATCGACAACTTGCTGTCTCTGGGGGAATTAGTCAGCAAGAACTTGATACTCGCTCTTACACCATGAAAACGGCCAAAGAAACTGTGCGCCTTGCCGAAGAAAATGTGTATAGCGCTCAAGCAAATGTCGGCAGTGCCAGAGCAAATACTTCTAGCGCCGAAGCAAATATCAACAAAGCTAAAGCCGATGTCCGTAGTAGTATAGCGAAGGTGCAACAACTGCAAGCTCAGTTGGGGCAAACCGTGGTACGCGCCCCGGTTTCTGGAATTGTCGCTGAGAAACTAGCAAGAGTAGGAGATGTCACAGGTGTGCCACCACAAACCCAGGTAGGAAATATCATTGGTGGTACACAAAAGTTATTTTCGATTATTCGCGATCAAAGGTTGGAACTGCAAGCGCAGGTTCCAGAAATTCAACTACCCCAGGTAGAAGTTGGTGCATCAGTACAAATTACTTCCGATCTCGATCATCGTGTGCGCTTGCAGGGACGAGTCAGAGATATACAACCACTGGTGAATGATAAAAGACGTGAGGCAACGGTAAAAATTGACTTGCCACCCACAGACTTACTAAAACCTGGAATGTTTGCTCGTGCGGCGATTACTACCAATACAACTATAGCGATCGCAGTGCCGCAAAAGGCAGTACAACCCCAACCAGATGGTAGTGCGATTTTGTTGATCTTATCAGGTGCAGACACAGTACGCGCCCAAAAAGTAGAAGTAGGAGAACCCATCGACGATCGCCTGGTGGAAATCAAAAGTGGTTTGCAGTTGGATGACCGCGTGATAGTTGATGGTGCAGGCTACCTCAAAGAGGGTGACAAAGTGCGAGTTGTTAGTCAAGCAGGGGAGCAGGGGAGCAGGGGAGCAGGGGAGCAGGGGAGAAATAACTAATGATAAATGACAACTGACAACTGACCACTGACCACTGACCACTGACCACTGACCACTGACAGCAATCAATCTCTAAATCTAAATGTCATTCAACATCTCGGCTTGGTCAATTAAAAAACCTGTTCCCACGATACTTTTATTTTTAATTTTGACGGTGGTGGGTTGGTTCTCTTTTATATCTTTAGGGATTGATACTAATCCCAATATTGATGTACCAGCAGTTTCGGTGACAGTCACGCAACCAGGGGCAGGCCCGGCGGAACTTGAATCCCAGATGACGAAAAAAATTGAAGATGCTGTTGCTGGGTTGGGTAATATTGATAACATGATTTCCACTGTCAGCGATGGCAGTTCCAGGACAACGATTAATTTTGTTTTGGGTACAAATAGCGATCGCGCTACCAATGATGTGCGAAATGCGATCGCCCAAATTCGTCAAAGTCTGCCCCAAGACATTAATGATCCCATTGTCCAACGCCTAGATTTTGCTGGCGGCCCAATCATCACCTATGCTGTGAAATCTGATCAGCGTTCTGTAGAAGAATTAAGCAACCTTGTAGACCAAACCATTAGCCGTGCCTTGTTAGCAGTCAAGGGTGTAGCACAAATTAAGCGTGTGGGTGGGGTAGACCGGGAAATTCGGATTAATCTTCATCCAGATCGCTTACAGTCTCTTGGTATTACTGCCACCCAGGTCAACGACCAAATCCGCGCTCTCAATATTAACTTACCTGGTGGACGTGCTGAAGTGGGTGGCAGTGAACAAAGTATCCGTACTCTTGGTAGTGCCAAAAGTGTAAATGTTTTGCAAACCTACGAAATCCTTCTACCACAAGGCGGTTCTGTACCTTTATCCAGCTTGGGCACTGTTGAGGATAAATTTGCTGATGTGCGTCAAGCCGCCCGCTTGAATAATCAGCCTGTGGTAGCTTTTCAGGTGTTGCGTAGTACTGGTAGCGTCACTGTGACAGTGGAAGAAGGAGTGAAAGCCGCAGTCGCACAACTGCAAAAAACTCTACCGCCAGATGTAAGGCTGGATTTAATTTTTACCAGAGCTGATGTTGTCCGCCAATCTTATGACAGCACCATTGATGAATTAATTCAAGCATCGGTGCTGGCAATCTTAGTAATTTTACTGTTTCTACGAGATTGGCGTGCAACATTAATTACCGCTGTTGCCCTACCGCTGTCGATGATTCCGACGTTTGCTGTCCAGCAAGCTTTGGGTTACACCCTCAACAACATGACTTTGTTAGCATTAGCACTGGCAGTAGGCAACTTGGTGGATGATGCCGTTGTGGAAATTGAAAACATGGAACGGCACATGGCTATGGGTAAATCACCTTGGCAAGCTGCTTTTGAGTCTTCTGATGAGGTGGGATTAGCTGTCATGGCTTCTTCAGCAACGATTATTGCTGTGTTTTTGCCTGTTGCTTTTATGGGTGGTATTCCAGGGCAGTTTTTCCAACCCTTTGGTGTGACGGTTGCGGTTTCCACGATTTTTTCCACTTTGGTGGCGCGGATGATTACACCGATGATGGGGGCATATTTGCTGAAACAGAAGCAGCAAACACCTAGTAGCCACGCCAAGATGAGATTAGCCAAACTGTTGAATCTGAAATCCGGCGTTCAGCGCCAGCGCGGCTTTCAGCCTTATAAATGGCTTCTGTTGTCAGCATTACGCCATAGATTGACAACAATAGCGATCGCTTTAGCTTTTTTTATTGCCAGTCTGATGCTGGTGCCTTTGATTCCCAAGGGTTTTGTCGATGAGGGCGACTTTGGTATTTCCACGATTGCCATTGAATTACCTCCTGGTTCTACTTTGGAGGATGTAAATAAAGTTGCTACCCAAACAACAGATTTAATTCGCAACAATCCAGTGGTTGAAAGTGTATTAGCCACAGAAGAAATTAATACTGCTACCCTCACCGTACAGCTAAAACCCAAGTCACAACGGCGCATTTCCCAAAAACAGTTCCAGGAAGAAACACGTCCCTTGTTTGAGCAAATACCAGGAGCTAGAATCAGTTTCCAAAGTCAAAGTCCAGGGGATAGTCGCAAAGGTTTATCAATCGTTCTCAGAAGTGAAAACCCCCAGGCATTATACCAAACTGCTGATGCCCTAGAAAAGCAAATGCGAGACATATCTGGATTAGTGGAAGTTTCTTCTACTGCAAGTTTGGTGAAACCAGAGATAGTAGTTATTCCCAATCCCCAACGGGCGGCAGATTTGGGTGTGACAGTGAGTGCGATCGCTCGTACTGCTTCCCTTGCTACCATTGGCGATAACGACGCGAATTTGGCTAAGTTTAATTTAAGCGATCGGCAAATTCCCATTCGTGTCCAAATTGATCCCCAAGCCCGCACAAATATCAACACCCTGAAAAATCTCCAAGTTCCCAGCCAAAATGGTAGCTTGGTACCTCTTTTAGCAGTTGCAGATATTCGTTTTGGCAGTGGCCCTGCAACCATCAACCGTTATGATCGTGCCCGTCAAGTTGCAGTGGAAGCTAACTTGCAAGGTATTTCTTTGGGTGAGGCAGTACAAGCAGTTAACAACCTACCTGCACTGCAAAACTTACCGCCTGGAGTTGCACAGCAACCTTCTGGTAGCGCCAAAATTATGCAGGATATTTTCACTCGCTTTGGTGGCGCACTGGCCCTAGCAGTCATGTGCATCTATGCAATTCTCGTTTTGCTGTATAACAACTTTTTGCATCCGGTGTCGATTATGGCGGCGTTGCCATTTTGTCTAGGCGGCGCACTGGTAGGGTTAATGGTTGCCCAAAAACCTTTGGGTATTTATGCGTTAATTGGTATCGTCTTGTTATTGGGGATTGTCACTAAAAACTCCATTCTCTTGGTGGACTATACAATCATCAACATGCAAGAAGGAAAATCCCAGCGTCATGCGCTGATAGAAGCTGGTGTGTCGCGTCTGCGCCCAATTATGATGACTTCTTTAGCAACAATTGCTGGTACTTTGCCCTTAGCATTGGGTATTGGTACAGGTTCCGAAGTCCGTCAACCGATGGGAATTGCTATCATGGGTGGTTTCACAACTTCTACTTTGCTGACATTGATAGTTGTGCCAGTGATATTTACCTATTTTGATGATTTCCAGAACTGGATTTTGAATACATTGCGCTACGGTTTTCGTAAACAGCGATCGCCCCACTCTGCTGAGGAACTTAATTAAGAAAGTCAGATTGTGTCTTTTTTAGTTTAAGATTTTTTACCACTAAGGCATTAAGACACTAAGGATTTTCAAGTCGTGATATAATACCGGATGGTCTTAGTTAAACCAAAAGCTATTCGCGGGTGTAGTTCAGTGGTAGAATCTTTGCTTCCCAAGCAAACTGTCGTGGGTTCGAGTCCCATCACCCGCTTTGAAGAAAAATTTTGCTCATTTATAGCAGTCAAAGCATAGTTTAGGACAGTGCTGATTGCTCAAAGCCAATAGGTAAATTGATTTCTACTCAACAACGTCACATGCAAAGGCTGTCAGCAAAGCCGACGACAGTCGCCTCAATCAGCATTCAGCACTTTGCTTTAACTGCTGTTCTAATTCAACAATCCGATTTTTTAAAGGAGCCATCATTGCTTCAACTTCTGTTTCGGAATAGCGGATGGGAATGTGTTGCGGACAGTTCTCGCTTGTTGCTTCGACATGAAATATAATAGCCCGTTCCACTTGCGCGGGATAATCAGGAACTCGAAGTTGCTCAAGTAAGTTGGATTCGCCTTCAATGTATTCGGCTCTACCCCAAATCTTGATACGTTTGCGATGACGATAATCCATCAAAAATAGAAACGCTCTATCATTACCGGATAGATTGCCAACGGTAATGTATTGTACATTACCTGAAAAATCAGCAAAGCCTAGTGTTTTTTCATCTAGCACCTTGAGGAAACCTGGTGGCCCTCCCCGAAATTGAATGTAGGGGTAGCCATTGGAACTGACCGTTCCCAGGTAAAATCCTTCGAGTTGAGCAATAAATTCTGCAATCTTGGGAGTGACGGTATCATTAGCAGAACCATTGGCGATATAACGTTCATAGGTCTGCCGTGAGCCTCGCTGTTCCTGTGCTGCTTTGACTTCTGGAGTGAAAGCAATTTCGCCAAATTTACGTGGCATGATGTCCTCCTATGCTGCAACTGGCGCTTCAATGCCAATCATCCCCACAAAACCAGGAAGATGTTTGACGCGATCAATCCAAGCCAGCACGTTGGCATAGGGAGTAAGGTCGATTTTGCCATCGCCAGCCAAGGCAACGTAGGGAAAGACTGCCACATCGGCGATTGTCGGATGCCCTAACTCTAGCCATTGTTGATTGACCAAATGGTCATTCAATTGGGTCAAAATGAACTCAGATTTTTGAATCGCCCGCTCCAGATTGATGCTAGTAGCTTTAAATAAGTGGTATAAACGGGCTGATTCTGGCCCCTGTCGTACTTCTCCTGCGGTTGTGGACAGCCAACGTACCACCCGACTTATTGCTTCTGCCTCTAACGGCAACCATGATTGACTACCATACTGCCGTGCTAGATACACCAGAATTGCTTGAGCATCTGCCAGCACTGTGTTGCCATCTACTAACAGTGGTACTTGTCCAAAAGGATTCAATGCTAAGAAGTCTGGTTGCTTGTGCGCTCCTGCCATCAAATCGACTTTGATCCATTCATAGTCTAAACCCAGCAGAGACAGCATTAGTTTTACTTTGTAGCTATTACCAGACAGTTCGTGACCATAAAGCTTAATCATGAGTTAATCCTCCAGATGGGATGAATACAAATTGCTAAAGAAGGGACAGTCAGTCGGGAGTGATTCACGCTCTAGTGATGGTAGAAGCGCGATCGCACTTGAAGAAGGCAGCTATGCTGGAGGCAGAGGGCAGAAGGTTCCGTTCAGGAGGGGTCTGAATCCCCTTCTGAACGGTAGCCACCAAATTTTCTATTTGGTGGGGGTCTTAAACCCCATTCTTTGTACCGTTCGTTCGGTATAGAAATACTTTACCGAACGAACGGTACAATGTCAATAGGTCAGTTTTAAAAATCAAAAAATGCCTAAAGAAACTTATATTCCATGTCTTTTGCGTCTGTTTCGGCAATATGGCTACGATGGTGCTACCTTATCCAAAATTTCTGAAGCAACGGGCTTGGGTAAAGCCAGCCTCTACCATCATTTCCCTGGTGGTAAAGATGAGATGGTGAAGACGGTGCTGGATTATATTGAACAGTGGTTAGCCAAAAATATTTTGCCGACACTCCACAGTGAAGGGGATGCGCTCTCCAGGTTGCAATGTATGTGCGATCGCCTCAATGAACTCTATGAAGGAGGACAGCAACCTTGTCTATTTGCTATTTTGTTGCTTGGTTCGGCGCGTGATGTGTTTCATAATCAAGTCAAAGCAGTTTTACACACCTGGATTGATGCGATCGCTGGTGTCTTAATCGAAGCGGGGATAAATCAAAAACTTGCCCACCACCGGGGAGAAGATGCGGCGATTATGATTCAGGGGGCATTAATTCTATCTCAAGGGTTAGATGATCCATCTGTTTTTCAAAGGGTAATTCAGCGATTACCAGAAGACCTTTGCCGGATTGAGTATAGCAGGGAACAGGAACAGGCTTGAAAACCTCTTAATGCCAGATTTTTATGATTCATTTACGTTAAACCACTCCCTCCCTCAAAGCAATAATTCTCAATGTAGGTAATTTCTAGAGTGGGAAGGGAGTGATTACGTTAACCTTGTTACTGCTGAATCAGTTTTATGCTAAAACGTTGAACCAGGCTGTTGCAAAAACTCCTTTTCTTCTGGAGTTGAAGCACGTCCTAAAATGCTGTTGCGATGAGGAAAGCGTCCAAAACGCTCAATGATTTGCATGTGACTAAATGCATAGTCAATTACCCCAGCACTATCAGGATCGTCACTGAGTCGCTGAAATAGTTTCACACACTGACGCTGATGATCTAGGTTTTCACTGTGTTCAAAGGGCAAGTAGATAAACCAGCGTTGCACAGGCAATAATTGGTGGTCATAGCTTTGTGCTACGGCGTGTTGGGCTGCTGAAAGCGCTTCCCAGTCAGTAGCAAAGGCATCGGGAGTACCACGAAACATATTTCTAGGAAACTGATCTAGCAGCAGAATCAGGGCCAGACAGGATTCAGGTGAATCGATCCAGTCGTCTAGATATCCTGCTGCTGCTTTTTGGTAATCTTCAAGAAACAAATCTCGGAGTTTCTCGTCAAATTCTGGTGTTTTCTTAAACCAGTAAGGCTTTGGTTTTCCATAATCTATTTCTTGAGGATGACCAAACCAAAATCCCAAAATAGTTTGTGCCTGTGTCATTGTTTTTATTGAACCTTACACAGAACTTGTCGCATTTTACGCATATTTGTAGGCAATTCAAAGTTCATGGCTTGTTGAATGAAAATTGAAGGTATGGGAATATTAGGTGTAGCTTGCACGTTATACGCCAGCAAAGTGCCATTGCCACAATCTTTTAGCTCTACATTGGCACTAAAGTCGAGAAAAGTCCCTTTCTCCATGCGGAATTGAATTTGTTGCCCAAGGACTTCTACAACATTGAGGTAAATTTCGACTTGCGCTGTGAAAAATAAAAAAGCTTTGTGTGCAACTTGATACAGACGTTTGGCTTCACCTCTATGTAAGACTTCGCTTTTGGTGATATCAGGAAAATACTGTACCCAACGAGGGTAATCAGTTAGTTGCTGCCATACATGCGATCGCACTAGCGGTAAATACATACAAGCTGTAACAGCACCACCCCAAGCTGTATGCGATTGCGTTTGCACCAAAATTTCACCCTGCATCAGCAATTTTTGCTGGTCATGACTCAAAGCCATATCCGAACCTATGATAATTGGATCTGAAATAGAAGACACAGACATATTGCTTGTTCTTACTCCTCAACTTACCCACCTTCTTACAATTGGAACTACAAACCCTAAAACAGGATTTCGTCCAACCCACTCAAATTCTAGTTCCAGTCCAATATACAAATTATCTGGAACCAATCATTGACTTAGGATTATTTCAGTAAGTTTACTTGAAAAAATGTATTTGCTATAACAATTTACAGAATCTACACTTAAGTAGGTCTGAAGCTAGCAGACTTTTTAATGAAAAATTTTATCTATGAGAGCTAGAATGGCACAAACACCATATCATATGCAAGGTGTATTACTCCTAAATATTGACATGCAGTCAATTTTATCGAAATTTATTCTTTGTATCAGGTAAAATTTCTGGCTATTACTTGTTCGTATTTTTGTACTATTAATTATTTGGTAGAAACTTTATTTTAAAAAAAAGTAAATTTTTGTTAAGAGGGAAACAAGGTGAAACAATCTTCTTTGAACCGCATATTAACCCAAGGTTTTGGCGTATTACTTGGCATTGGTATAGCCGTATGGGTACTTAGGGGCTTTGGTATTCTGACGTTTATTCCCGGCGGAGTGATTTGGTTGCTTTTTCTGGGGGCGATCGCCACAGGGCTGATCAGTTACGCCCAAAAAACCTGGTGGCGTTTTTAATCTGATTTTTCTTGAGAAAAACATCCTAGGAAAGCGATTCCATTCCTATGGATGTTAAAAGATAGAAATGGGCGTATCTAGCCTTTGGGGGAGAGAAACTAAGGACATCATATCTAGGTTGTGTAGGTTTGGTTGTTTTTTCCATAGAGCGAACGGTTGTGGTAATGTGAAGCGAGTGAATAATATTCATTCACTCTCAATCATTGCATGATGGATATATCTTATGCCTGGGCAAATATTTATCAACACAATTGAGCAGCCGTGGGTTGATTTGACTCAATTTCCCGGAACTCAGTTTTTACCATTAGCAGAACCTGTTCCAGAGGGGTCAATTCATCGTTTGAAAATGAGTGCTGGAACTACAATTCCAGTTCACATCCATTTATGTGATGAGTATGTTTACATACTTGCTGGGGTAGTGGAAACTGGAGGAATAACATCCTCTGCGGGAACCTTTTGGTTTACCCCTGCCAACACTCGCCAGGGGCCGCACAAAGCCATAACAGACGTTGAACTCCTAACAATTCGCCTGGGAGCAATGGGAACGTTTGAATTCGATTCCGATTTATAAGGGTGTAAGTTTTTCTATTAACGCAATACCAAATTGAACAACTGTTTCCAAGAATTGAATTGGTTAAGCAAGTCTCAAAACACCTCTCCAGCAACTCAAACCATTTTGCGCCAAGTGCGAGACTACTTAAACACTCACTTCAAACACATTCAGTATCGCACTTTTAAGAAACTAGGTTTGCCTATTGGCTCCGGTATGGTTGAAAGTGTTTGTAAATGGTTAATTCAACAACGTTTCAAAGGTGTGGGAATGCATTGGAGTGAGGATGGATTCAATCACCTTTTACATTTGCGTTTAGCCTGGGTGAATCAACGGTTTGATACTTTGTTCAACGATTATATGCACCCGATAGAAATATTTTTTATGATCAGGGATGACCAGGGACATCTACCCTACTTTACTGGAGACTATAAAGCTCAAAATAATCGCTGCTTTGCTAATAAGATTATTCCATTTTGCAATAAATCTCCATGTACCTTAAATTAGTACTTTGAATCAAATCAATGATTCCTCTATGGTCTAACCAACTATCCAATTCAAAATTTTTCGTGTCACCTAAAACATAATTAAACAAAGCTTTATTTTCTATTTGAAACAAATACGAAATACTCTCTATTGTTTCCTCAATGAATTCTGGGAGATTAGACTCAAAACTGACTAGTTTTACTTTGGAAGATAGTCCTTTCAATACTTCTAATTCATATCCTTCAACATCTATTTTTATGTAGATTGGGATACCAAACTCATGAATTAGAGAATCAAGGGTAGTAGTCTGTATTTCATAAGTTTCCGGAGAAGCAGAAAATGGAGCTAAGTTTCTATTATTTGTGGTTGCTAAGAACGTCCTCCATTTGCTACTGAAAGTACTCAATGCCGGATTTTCTAGATGGGTGTATATTTTCTCTACGCTAACTTTACTACTAACTGCTTTGTCAACTATAGTTACTTGTTTATTTTTGTTAAATCTTTTTCTTAAGACCTTTACATTTCTAGGATCAGGCTCTACAACTATAACTTTACACCCTAATTGGGAATAAATCTCTGCTTTCAAACCAACATTTGCACCTATATCAAATACAAGGTTATTGGTATCTACAAGGTTACTCTCAACTAACAGACTTTGATTAAATTGCAAAGCTTTTTTATCTCTTTCTATCAAATGAGATTCAAAAATAGCAGTGTATATGTGATGCAAATAAGATCCTGGATAATAATATTTATCAAAAAAAGCGGTTTTTTTGATAATTTTTTTAATTTGCTTTATAAAAATATTTGACATTAGGCCCTTTATCAATTGTGAAAAATGTAATATTTTTATTTGATTAAGCTAATTTGACTCCAGCCGAAAATCTCTGAAAAATCTTTTGCCTGATTGCAAGACTTTCTGCCTTAAAATAGATGATAATATTCTTAAATTACAATTTTTCACTAAAAATTGTAAAGTATCTATTGCAACTTTTTCATAGCAGTCATAGAAGTATGTAATAGAAAAGCAAGGTAGACGATTAACCAGGGGTCAGCAATATGGAAAAGTATGTATGTGGCGTGTGCGGCTATGAATACGACCCAGAAGTAGGTGATCCAGATAGCGGGATAGAGCCAGGAACACCCTTTGAAGAAATACCAGAGGATTGGGTATGTCCAGTTTGCGGCGCAACAAAAGATCAATTTGAACCAGCCGAAGTGTGAAGATAACGGCTAGCCTAGAAAGTAGCTGCTATAGAAGAGACGTTTTTGAACTTGTTGCCGTTAAAAATTGTAGTTATTGGGGGTGGGGCTGCGGGATTTTTTGGCGCGATCGCTTGTGCGAAAGTCAATCCTCAAGCTCAAGTTACTTTACTCGAAGCTAGCCGTCAACCGCTGGCTAAAGTTCGGATTTCTGGCGGAGGACGCTGCAATGTCACTCATGCTTGCTTTGAACCATCTGGGTTAGTACAAAATTATCCCAGAGGAGGAAAAGCCCTAAGAGGTGCTTTTAGCCGCTTTCAAGCTAAAGATACAGTAACTTGGTTTGCTCTCCACGGAGTACCGTTAAAAACTGAAGCTGATGGGCGGATGTTTCCCATTACAGATAGTTCAGAAACCGTTGTCAACTGTCTGATGAAGGCGGCTAAAGCCGCTGGAGTAGAACTTTGCACAGGAACACCTGTTGTTTCGGTGAAGCGACTACCCAGCAAGGAATTTGAGATTATTCTCAAGTCGGGAGAAATTAAAAAGTGCGATCGCTTGCTTTTAGCCACAGGTAGCAATCCAGTGGGTTATAGAATAGCTCAAGAGTTTGGTCATCAAATAGAACCGCCTGTCCCTTCACTATTTACCTTTAACATTAAAGACCCACATCTTAGGGCATTAGCTGGAGTTAGCGTTAACCCTGTGCGGTTGCGGTTGTCTGTTCCAGAAAAGCCCCAACTAGAACAAACCGGGCCATTGTTAATCACCCATTGGGGTTTGAGTGGCCCAGCTGTGCTAAAGCTTTCAGCTTGGGGTGCAAGACTTTTGCACGAAAACCGCTATCAAGCTACATTATCAATCAATTGGCTGCCCGATTTGCAGCATGAACTGGTGCGGCAAAAAATTTTAGCAGTGAAGACCGAATGGCCAAATAAAGCGATCGCACTACATCGAGGAGTAGACCTACCCCATCGCCTTTGGCAATATATTATCACCCGTGTAGGTATTACTATGGAAGATCGCTGGGCAGGACTATCTAACAAAACATTAAATCGGCTAGTACAAGAACTGACTCAGGGACAACATTTAATTACTGGTAAAGGAGTTTTTAAAGAAGAATTTGTGACTTGTGGTGGTGTCAACCTGAAAGAGGTGAACTTCAAAACCATGGAAAGTAAATTAGTTCCTGGTCTTTACTTTGCCGGAGAAATCTTAGATATTGACGGCATTACCGGTGGTTTTAACTTCCAAAGCGCTTGGACAACAGCGTATTTAGCCGGGAATGCAATGGGAGATGGGGAGATGGGGGGATGGGGGGATAAAGAAAATGACAACTGACAACTGATTGACCAAAGATTTGCCAAAATGACCTAAATTTATGAATCTTGAATAGTATCCTGTTATATATTTTAGGAACTCGAAGGTAGAGTATAGGTCTAATTAAGTATATACATTGCGTAATTCTTCATGTTCCGACAACCTGCTTTTGGCATAGCTATAAGTACGCTTGTCCTTGCTAGTGGATTAATGACTACTCCTATACCAAGTCATAGTTCTACAAAACAAAACACTGACAATCAATCGTTATCGATTCCTTCAAATCAGGTTGCAACATCTACTGCTAGTTTTCAAACTACTGCTTTAGAAAAATCAGTTTTTGAGCAAATTAATCGATATCGGGTTTCTCATAAACTGCCGAAGTTAAAGCTAAATGCCAATATCACTCGACAGGCAAGGATTCATAGTCAAAATATGGCTAGGGGTAAAGCCCCATTTAGTCATAAGGGATTTGAACAACGAGTCGCAGCTATTCACCTTGGCTACAACAGTGCAGCAGAAAACCTCGCTTTTAATCAGGGATATAGCAATCCTGCAAACCAAGCAGTTATTGGTTGGCTGGAAAGTCCCGGTCATTTGAACAATATTAAAGGCAATTACAACTTAACTGGGATTGGTGTTGCCGCTAACAAGCAAGGAGAAGTCTACCTGACGCAAATTTTCCTTCACTCCACTAAGTGAACGTGAGTTCGATGAACCTCTCCCTCCCGGCCTCCCTCTCCTAAAAGGCCTACGGTGTACACACTTTGTCTAAATTTGAAATGAAATCTGGGTTTTACCCCACCCTAACCCTCCCCTTATAAAGGGGAGCCACTGCGTTGGGCGGCTCTGCCGACTTGTAGCAAGTGGCGTGAGGGAACTAGATTTTCAATTTTTCCCCCCTTGATAAGGGGAGCCACTGCGTTGGGCGGCTCTGCCGACTTGTAGCAAGTGGCGTGGGATTAAGGGGGGTAATACGACTTGTGTGTACACGGTAGCCTAAAAGGCGAGGGAGGAAAAACGAAAAAATCACGGTTTTACTCCCCTCTCCTCGTAGGAGAGGGGCCGGGGGAGAGGTCAAAACAGCGCTTGTCGAACTCACGTTAAAAAACATTGACTGTGGCAAAGACTCAGCACTCAGCACTCAGCACTTTGCTATATCGACGGGATGTATAGACTGAAATAGTACCATCACTCCGCTCAATAGTCCGGGTCTGGGTTGAACCAACAAGAATAATTGTCCGCATATCGGCGGCGGCTGGTGCTAATTCCTCAAGAGTAATCACTTTTACTGTTTGCCCTGGCCTACCGAGATTCCGTGCCAGCACCACCGGAGTATCAGGTGTTCTGTACTGTAATAAAATATTCCTGGCTGCTGTTAGTTGCCAAGTGCGTTCTTTGGAAACAGGATTATAAAATGCGATCGCAAAATCAGCTTGAGCAGCAGCAGCAATTCGTTGTTCGATAATTGACCAAGGTTTCAAAATGTCAGATAGAGAAATGGCACAAAAGTCATGTCCCAAGGGTGCGCCAACAGCAGCAGCAGCGGCTTGCATTGCCGAAATTCCTGGTGCAACATGAATGTCAATGCTGTCCCATTCTGGTTTAGCGTGGTGGTCTAGTACCTCAAACACCGCTGCTGCCATTGCATAAATTCCAGGGTCGCCAGAAGAAACAATTACGACATATCGCCCTTGTGTTGCCAAATCCAGCGCCATTGTTGCCCGTGCTATTTCTTCTCGGTTGTCTGACTCATGCCTGCGCTTGCCATCAGCGAGATTACCAACTAAATCTAGATATGTTTTATACCCAACTAAGTCAGTTGCAGATTTGAGTATCTCCTTGACTTCCGGTGACATCCACTCAGACGCACCC
>NZ_JAECZC010000030.1:64558-71624 GCF_016056305.1 Amazonocrinis nigriterrae CENA67
GGTACGCCCAAGGCTTCAGCAACGGCGTGTATTGCTGGATTTGCAGCAACAGTTAGGGGTGCGAATATGGCTGCTACGGATGCGGGTGCAAGTTCGGCATCAGCTAGTAACTGCTGTACTGAAGATACATCAATGGTGTTGGTGATAGCGATCGCTACAGTTGCGGGGTGGTATACTAGCCGCTTGGGTGTAGGAAGCACCAAACGTTCTGTAATCTGAATCGTCAAATCTCCTTGAGAGTCGATGGGCAATTGACTATTACTCAACCAGGATGCTGTTCCCTCTAACTTCACTTGCGCCCCAGCTAATAAATCTGAGATAAAGGTTTTGGCATCGTCTGGGTTAGCTAAGTAATATCCAGGAGGAGGAGACAACAACGCTGTGCGAAAACGGATATCGCCGGTGGTTGTAATTGCAGCTTTCACATCAAGTGCTTCGGCTATGTGACGTGCCAAATCATTTACACCACTGAGTCCACCCAACAGAGGGACAACAGCGCTACCATCTTCAGCCACGGCTATAACTGGCGGTTCAGTGCGTTTATCTGAAATGATAGGAGCTAATGTTCTAATTAAAATACCAGCCGCACAAATACCAATTAGCGGTGTCCCTTCAGCAAATAACTCGCGCAGCGTCTGGCCGAAATTCGTAAAGCTGACATCAACCTCGCAAGTACGGCCCGCTAAACCGTATAATGTTGCCCCTGGTATGACACTTATTATTTTGCGTGCTACTGCCACACTATTTTCACCCAATACCACAACGGCAGGTGCAATCTTCGTCATCATAAAATTTCTTGAACTTTAATAGTTATTTTGAGAAATTTGATACTCTTATCCCGGTGTAAGAATACTTAATTTTTTTACGAACCGCAGAGGACGCAGAGAACACAGAGAAAAAGAGGGGATAGGTATTCTTTGAGCGGGAAGGGAGTAGTTCTTAAATAAAATCACAAATAGGTAATTAGTATAGCCTACGTTAAGCTGGCCAAAAAGCATCAGGATTTAGCTTTCATAGAAATATTGTTGTTGAGCCAACAAGCGCAAACGGATTAAACTCAAATCAGGTTGAACACTTGACAACTTCTGTTTTACTGATTCTGCTAACTGTTCACGATGGTTGAGATAGGCTTTTACAGCCTCTTGATGGCGGAGATAATAACCAATTGTGGTGTAAACATCAGATAACAATAAAGTTGAGTAACGCTGCACAATGGATTCAGGGGACGCACCATCTTGAAAAGCACGAATTACCAACTCCAGCAAAATTCTTGAATTTCCTACTCGTATAGCTCCTGTTTCATCTTCTCGAAAAGGAGGTGCTTCAGGTTCTACAATAAAATTCACAGCTTCCTCTTTAGATTTGTCACTGTCAGTTACTAAAGCTAAAGCTTTACCTCCCATAACTGCTTGGCTTTGAGCATCACGATCAAAGCGATTGGGTTTTGCTTTCTGGTAATCAAAGTGGTACTCTGGCATAAGCTCATCGTTAGAATTTTGTGATTCATCAAAAAACGTTTTGTTCATAATCTTCACGTTCTCTTCGAGTTGCTAGACGGGCGCTGATGATACCGATAGCATTAGAACTTTCTGTGAAGGCAATTAACAACAACCGATTACTTTGAGAGTGTCCAATAATAATTTCTCGCTGCTCATTTACAGAGTGCGCTTTATCATCAAAGATAACTGCCTGTGGATTATCAAAGATGGTTTTAGCTTCTTCAAAGCTAACACCATGCTTGTTGAAATTGGCGGTTGCTTTTGACTCATCCCACTCGAACTTCATGTACAAATCATATTTGATTATTCATCAAGGCAACACACAGAAAACTTGACTACGCCCCAAGTCTACAGTCGATTTTTGCTGGGTATGACAATCATAGCGAAATAGGGGACTTGTGCTGGATCAACTTCATCAAGCGGTACAATTCGCTGCTGTGCCATTGTTGCTCGTTCAATGTATTTTGCCCGCGATGCTAACCCTAATTGGTGCAGGATATCGCGCACTTTCGTAAAGTGACGACCCAGTTTCATAATCGCCGCTGCATCGGTTGTCAGCAGTTGTGTAGTCAGTTCTTCGGCTGGCATTGGCGCAGGTAGCACGGTGAGAATATCGTTGTAGTAGGTGAAGGGTACACCTAAAGCCACCGGACAAGCCATTAATGAAGAAACTCCAGGGACAACTTCTGTTTGGTACTGGTCAGATAATCTGGTAAAAACATACATGAATGAACCGTAGAAAAACGGATCACCTTCGCACAACACAGCTACATCGCGTCCAGCGGCTAGATGTTCGGCAATTGGTTCAACTTCTTTGTCGTAAATTGCTTGTGCTTTTTCTGGTTCCAAGGCGCGGGGTAAATGAAACTGTACCTCGATTTGATTAACAGTCAAATACTGTGACACGATCGCCCGCGCTATACTTTCTTTATCTGTTGCCGATTGATAGGCAACCACAGGGGCAGCTTGTAATAGCCGCAATGCCTTTAAAGTCAACAATTCTGGATCGCCAGGCCCTACACCAATTCCATAGAGACGACCTTTGGTTTGCATATTTATTCTTCCTCCGTTGCCAAGGCGTTTACTGCGGCGGCGGCGATCGCACTGCCACCCCGCCGACCATGTAATGTTAAAAATGGTACATTCCGGCTATCTGCTGCTAGGGCGGCTTTTGACTCTGCCGCCCCCACAAACCCCACTGGAAAACCCAAAATTACCGCCGGTTTGGGGCATCCTTTATCTAGCATTTCCAGTAGCCTAAACAGTGCCGTGGGTGCATTGCCAATTGCCACCACTGACCCTTCTAAGTGCGATCGCCATAGTTCCAAGGCTGCGGCTGACCTTGTTGTACCAAGCTTTTTAGCCATTTCTGGCACTTCTGGCTGATTCAGGGTGCAAATCACTTGATTGTTTGCTGGCAACCGCTTTCTGGTCACGCCTTCGGCAACCATACGACAATCACACAGAATTGTAGCCCCTGCTGCGAGTGCTACCCGTCCAGATTGTACTGCCGTTGGTGAATATCCCAAGTCAGTGACAATATCCGTCATTCCACAAGCATGGATGAGACGCACAGCAACTTTTGCTACATCTTTTGGCAATATATCCAGGTTGGCTTCCGACCGGATGATGGCAAAGGAATTACGGTATATTTCACTAGCGTCTTTGATGTAGTCGGGCATTGGGAATTGGGAATGGAGCATGGGAAAATACTTTTTTGTGCTTGTTCTGCGGGCTTTTAAGAGAATAGCTGTTTTAGTTGAGCGATCGCATATCGATTGGCAAATTCTGCAAATGATTCAGTATAATTTGTACGTTTTATTTTATACACTTTTAACATTCGCTCTAATAGGGCGGGTAGTTTGGCTAAACTGACATCTTGGTAGAGTTCACGACCAAATTTTTCGTGACTATAACCGTCACCAATATAAACTTGATAGCTCTCCACAGTTCCATTTTCCTTTTGGGCGCTGACACCGAGGAGGGTGATATCACTTTTGCTATGCTGGGCGCAGGATTTTTCACACCCGCTGAAGTGAATATTAATTGGGTGGTCTAGAGTAACGCGAGTTTCAAGATACTCTGCTAATGCCAATGCATCACCCTTGGTATCTGTGGCAGCAGCAGCACAACCACGCTTGCCAGAACAGGCAACTAATGCACTCTTAATATTACTTGGGGAAGAATCTAACCCTAAGACTGCAAGTTTGTTTTGCACATCGTTAACCCATTGCTGGGGAATATCAGTGAGAAGTAAATTCTGCCAAGGAGTTAACCTGATACTGCTGCCATAGCTTTCTGCCAAATCAGCTAAACCCCGCATTTGCTGACTTTCCAGGCGACCAAGAGGCAACACGACACCAATATAAAATAAACCTGGCTGACGCTGGGGGTGAATACCGATATGTTGATACTGATGTAGGGGGGATGAGGGGGATGAGGAAGATGTTACTTGCCCATTTTTTGAGGCTATTTCTCTACACAACTGAGTATGAGTATCTGACTTCAACCCCAAACTCTCTTTTGTAACGATAGTGGGAAATTGCTCCCCCTTCCCTCCTAGGGAAGGGGGTTGGGGGGTTAGGTTTCCTCTGATTTCGCTGTGCAAAAGCGAAAAAGGCAAACTTGCCTCAACTTCCTGAAGATAATTTTCACAACCTAAACTATTGAGTAATTCTCTTAAACGTGGCTTACGTTTACTATTAGTATCAATATGTTTTAGATAAACATTAGCCAAAGCTGCCAACAAGGGTAAACATTTTTCTGGTGTCAGCAAAACCCCTGTATCAGCGGGTGGTTCACCCTTCGCGCCGATACTGAGACAGAGGCGGAAGTAAACTTGATTGTTAACTAAAACAGCTGCAAAGGCGATATCATTGGGGCGATCGCAAACTGAAACTAACCCACCACCATCAAAGCCAACGCTAAATTTTGCTGGTAGTCCACAAAGGTGGGGATGTGTAGCAATGTAATTGTCCCAGTCTTGAACAAATGGACGGGTATCGATTAATTCTTGAGGATCTATGCCAGCTGTAGGGCTGGTCATAATGTTACGGATGTGGTCTACATTCGTATTAGAAGAACCAAGCCCTAAATCTTGCAAGTGCTTCAAAACTGTAGTATTTATCTGTGTGCGAATTTCGCGGACTTGTAAGTTGGCTCGATTCGTGACATCAATATAGCCACCGCCGTATTTGTCTGCGATATCTGCGATCGCACGGCACTGTATATTATTAAGAATCCCGCCTGGTATTCTAATGCGAGACAATATACCATCGCAAGCAGGTGTGACGTAAAACAAACCAGGACAGGCAATACCAGACAGCAAAACTAAAACTCCTTCTCCGTGCAACGCAGAGAGTAGACCGTAAGTGTATCTTGAAGATACGGCTGGAGTCGGCATTCTGACTCAGAAATTCAAAAGTGAATTTCCTTACAGCTGCGGCACAGTCCCGGAATCTCACCGGAGTTTCCCGACTCCAAGCTTTAGTAATTTAGCACAAGTAAGTAACTAAGCTTCGATAGAATATTTTTTCTTAAGGGGAAGGGGAAGGATGAAGGGGAAGGGGAAGGATGAAGGGGAAGGGGAAGGTGGAAAGATGAGGGGGAAATTTCTATCTCAATTCCCAATTCCCAATTCCCAATTCCCAATTCCCAATTCCCAATTCCCAATTCCCAATTCCCAATTCCCAATTCCCAATTCCCAATTCCCAATTCCCAATTCCCAATTCCCAATTCCCAATTCCCAAATATCAACTAACAGCCTCTAGCTGATAACCTGCTTTTTCTTGTGCTTGCTTGTTTTGCTGAAATTCCTTTAGTTTTGTTTCTAATCTTGCTTTCACCTGATGGCGGAAAGTGAAAAAGTGTTCGCCTAAACTTAAAGCGACGAAATAATCGTAGAATACACTAGGTTTTTGTAGAGCGATCGCAATAAATTGCCACCAAAAAGTCAAACGTGTGGTGCGAACTACACCCTGTCGCCAACAAACCATCAAAAACAGCCGCATTTCATGCCCAGTCAGCCGATGTTTGATTTTCGGACGCTGACCTTTCATCATCATAAAGTGGCGGAAAGTCCGTTTTAAGTAAGGTAACGGCTCATAAAGATTCCAGAAACAATCAATGTATTCTGCTACGATTTCTTCTATAGGTCGAGTCGGTTGAAAGTTCATCAATGAACCTTGATAAGCTGTCGCTATACCTTCATATAAACGACCTTCTTCCTTGAGGCGATTCCACATTTCTGTATTTTGCAATGCGTGCAGTAAACTTAGATGGGCTTGCGGAATACCTGTGTCTTCTACAAATTGCTGAATGCGTTCTCCAGCACCAGTACGTTCATTGTCAAAACCAATGATAAAGCCAGACATAATTTGCAATCCGGCTTGTGTGATTTTGTAGCATGATTCCATTAAGGACTTACGAGTATTCTGTTCTTTGTGAATTCCTGCTAAGCTTTCCACGTCGGGCGTTTCGATGCCCATAAATACTATAGTGAAGCCAGCTTTGACCATCAATTCGATTAATTCATCATCTTCTGCCAAATTCAGCGAAGCTTCTGTGAGCAAAGGAAAAGGATAATTGCGTGCTTCCATCCAAGGAATTAATGCTCGCAACAATACTTTAGCATTGCGTTTGTTGCCTATAAAATTGTCATCGACGATAAACACATAGCGATACCAGCCCATTTGATATAATACTTCTAATTCCGCTAGCATCTGCTCTGGGGTTTTCGTGCGCGGTTTGCGACCAAATAAGTTGATGATGTCACAAAATTCACATTGAAATGGACAACCGCGGGAAAACTGTACGGTGACAGCCATGTAGGCATCTAAATCTAGCAAGTCAAATCGAGGTATAGGAGTTTGAGTAACATCCGGTTTTTCTGTAGCACGGAAAATCCCTTGTTCTTGTCCTCGTGCCAAAGCTTCCAAGAACATAGAGATGGTGCATTCCCCTTCGTCTAAAATTAGATAAGAAGCTCCTGCTTCCAAAGCAAATTCTGGTACTGATGTAGGGAAAGGGCCGCCGACTGCTACCTTTTTACCTAGTTTCACCCCTTTAGCAATCAACTCACGGAAATCATCTTTTTGGATAATCATTGCAGAGATGATTACCAAATCACACCAATCCCAGTCTTCGTTTGTCTCCAAGCGGACATTGCGGTCTACCAATTTGACTTCCCAATCATTTGGCAGCATCGCCGCCACTGTAATTAAACCCAATGGCGGATTTGTAGAGCGTAAACCTGCCAAATCAAGGGTTTCCTGGTAAGACCAAAAAGAATTGGGCATTATGGGCCAGAGTAGTAAAGCTTTCATAAGCAGACACCCCGGAGTGGAAGTTAATTAATATTCTCAGAGTACTGCTAGTTTCTCTAACAAGAATTTAAACTTTGTATAGTTTTGTAAACGAAAGGTACACAAATGGCCGTTGTGAGCGAGGGAGCAGGGGAACTCGGGGCCCCCACGACCGAAAGGGAGGAGCCACTGCGTTGGACGGGTTCCCCGGCTTGAAGCATGTGGCGTTGGGGATTAGGGGCACAGGGGAGCAGGGGAGATGGG
>NZ_JAECZC010000031.1 GCF_016056305.1 Amazonocrinis nigriterrae CENA67
GCTCCTCTGCTCCCCATCCCCCCATCCCCTCAATGGGCCTTACCTGCTCCCAAATACAGTTCACCCACTTTGGGGTCGTTCAATAATTCTTGACCAGGCCCGGACATGGCGTCGCGTCCAGATTCTAGTACATAGCCGCGATGAGCCATTTCTAAGGCTTTACGAGCATTTTGTTCTACCAGGATAATTGCTGTACCTTCCTGGTTAATTTGTTTAATTTGCTCAAACACTTGTGTAACTAGAATTGGGGATAAAGCAGCAGAAGGTTCATCCAACAGCAGCAAACTAGGTTCTAACATTAAAGCTTTGCCCATCGCTAGCATTTGGCGTTCTCCTCCAGAAAGAGTACCAGCGCGTTGACGACGGCGATCGCTTAATCTAGGAAACATGGTAAATATTTTATCTTTGAGGGGTTTGAGGGGAACGTCACGAACGAAAGCTCCCATTTCTAAGTTTTCTTCAACACTGAGGGAGGGAAAGACATTGGCTATTTGCGGAACATAGCACATTCCCTTACGGACGATTTGATTTGACTTTAAGCCAGCAATATTTTCACCTTTAAAGGTAATTGTGCCTGTATGGGGGGTCAATAGCCCAAAAATAGTTTTTGCCAAGGTGGATTTACCAGCACCGTTAGGCCCAATTACTGTTACTAATTCACCTGGTTCAACCCGAAAATTCACGCCTTGCAGGATATCTACATCTTTTATATACCCAGCATGGACATTTTCAACTTCTAGTAATGGAGTAAAATTTTTTGGTGAACCTGACATTTTTAAATTTGGTATAAATTTTAATTAACATAGCCTATGAAACTTAAAAAGAACAGGCAATCTTGAAGTGTTTCAACATAATTACTAATTCGTAATTCGTAATTCGTAATTAGAGGGTTTGAGTCCACCGCTAAAATTTCAATTTAGCGGTCTTGAATTAGTTGGGGATTCAAACCCCAACTAATTCAATTACGAATTACGAGTTATCAATTACGAATTATTTCAAATGCCTGTTCCCCAGCTGATTTTAGCTGAAAAATCATTCCGGTGTTTTTTGCAAATCGGGTCTTTCTTCTGGAATGATCGCACCTTCTACAGGGCAAACTTGGAGACAGATGCCACAATCAATGCAGGTAGCAAAATCAATCCAGTACCAATCAGTCCCCTTAACATTTTTACCTGGGCCGTCATGAATACAAGCTACTGGACAGGCACCTACGCAGTCAGCAACGCCTTCACAAACATCAGTAACAATAGTGTGTGGCATTTTTCCGATTCCCTCTCTTCTAAGTCAGCTGTTTCTAGCGTAGCAGGGGACTGGGTACTGGGGATTGGGGAGTTAGGAGTTAGGAGTTAGGAGTTAGGAGTGAGGAGTTAGGAGTTAGGAGTGAGGAGTTAGGAGTTATTTCTTCCTCATCCCCCCATCTCCCCTGCTCCCCTGCTCCCCTGCCCCTAACTGGCTACCAACGCAATGTCTCAATTGTCGGTGAACCGTCAGCTTTAATCCAGGCGATTTGGGCAATATTGCGATCGCGTGCATATTGGCGAATGGCTTGGGCATCCCTACCGCCTAAATCCATTTCCACCCTTACCAAATAAGTTGAATCTCGTAGTTTTTGCGCGTAGGCAAAGGCAGCAGCTTCAGCAGTTGCAGCTTCTGGTACTACCAACCAGTTGCTAGCTGGAGTTGTCTGTGGTAATTGCTGAGTAGGTAAAAGAACTTGGTATAAATCTTCAATATTGAGTACAAAACCAATCCCAGGGATGTTTTGTTTTTGGGGGTGATATAGTCGCAGAAGTTGGTCGTAGCGACCGCCCCGCCCTAAAACTCTCGCTTGGGAGCCAGTATCACTGACAACTTCAAAGACAATACCGGTGTAATAATCTATGGTTTGGATGAGACTGAGGTCGAGAATTACAGGGAATTCCCCTTTGGATTCTAATAACTCTACCAGAGATTTGAGGTTATTTACTGCTTCTTGTTGTTCTGCGTCTAGATTGAGGCTGCTGACTTTTTGCAACACATCTGCACTTTTGCCGCGCAGATCTAGCATGATTCTGGCGCGATCGCGTAGTTCGTCGCTTAAAGGCAGAGTATCTATGGTGATGCGGTCGAGATGAGCGATCGCACTGCGGACTTGAGCTTGTAAATCAGTGGGAAAGGCATCAAGAAGCGATCGGGTGATTCCCGCTTCGCCTAAAATTAAATGCCAGCCCTGTAAACCCAATGCTGACAAGCAATTGCCCACCAACAACAACACTTCTGCATTTGCCAGTAATCCGCCTACACCCAACAACTCAACCCCAGCTTGATAAAATTCTTGCTGAGAATTGTGCCTGTTTTCCCAAGTGCGACGAAATACGTTGGCATTGTAGTACAGTCGTTGGGGATAACTCGCATCTGCCATGCGAGTTGCAACCGCACGAGCAATAGAGGCTGTCAATTCTGGACGCAGCCCTAACTCTTCATCTGCGCCATTTTGCAATTGAATTACCATCTGGCGCTGAATTGCTTCTCCCGCCATCAGCGTATCCATCCGCTCTAGTGTCGAGGTGATAATCCTGTGATATCCCCAACGGTGAAACACCTGCTCTAATCTATCTTCAATCCAGCGTTTTTGAGCTACATCTAAGGGCAATAAATCCCTGGCTCCCGCTGCTGGTTGATAAACCATTAAATCCTCCGTTAAATTAATCCCACCAACTCATACTAATTTCAAAGGGACTACTAGTCTGCCAACCCAAAATTGCTGGGTGAAGGCAAGCAGAGGGTGCAGGGGTGCAGGGGTGCAGGGGGGATGAGGGGGAGAATAAGTAAACTAATACCCCATGCCCAATTCCCCATTCCCAATGCCCAATTCCCTTTTACTGACTATTTTTTCTTACCACCAAACAAACCACCAAACAATCCGCCACCCCCAGGCTTATCTGGTTGCTTAGTTCCACTACTATGAGGTGAAGTCACTTTAGCAGTAGTTGATTGTTGCCCCAAAGCCTTTTCTATTTTAGGTTTCCATGCCAACGCTGCTTCGTCGTTAGGGTCTAATTTGAGCGCGTTATCAAAGTGAATTTTCGCCATTTTCAACTGATTCTGCTTTAAATACACCACTGCCATCAGACTATGACAGCGACTACTTTTAGGTTCTAGTTTCAAAGCATCCTGCAATTCTACTTTGGCCTGGGCAAATTGATTTTTATCAATCAAAGTTTGAGCGCGACGGAGATATTGTTCGACTACTGAATCTTCTTTTGCTGGCACCGGTGGGGGTGGGGGTGCTGCTGTATTTGGCTTTGATGTATTGGAGTTGACTGGGGCTTTGGCAGTTGGTGGTGCTGCAAGAGCTTTGCCAGCATTTTGCATCAAGTAAACTAAATTCAACTCGCTGATTTGGGCAATGATTTGAATTGATTGCAGCAACGAATTGTATTGTGTTTCAGCAATTTTGGCGATCGCAGTTTTATAGAGATGATCGCTATTTGGGGCAGCAGCTAGCTGTTTAGCTAAATCAGTAGTCAATTCCACCGAATTAGATTCTTGTACCAGACGCTTGCCCATTTGAGACAAAACTATGATGTATTCTGCGCGAGTGCGTTCAGCAGTTAGTTTTTCGTAAGCTGGGTTAACCAACTTTGACAACAATTCGCTCGCTAGCTGCTTTTCTGAAGCAGTTGTGATAGCAGTGCTATCAGGATGCAAGCGGCGAGCGATTTGAAGATACCGTTTACGTATATCTTTCACATCCGCATCAACTGGAACGCACAAAATTGCGTGATGGTCTATGAAATCATATTTAAACAATCCACGATCTATTTTTAATGACATAAAGCGGTTTGCACCAAAGGAGGCGTTAGATTTGTTCTAGTTTACTTCGCCCAATCAGCAATCCGGCAGTAGCAAATTTTCGGGAGTCAGAAGTCAATTGTCAGTAGTCAGTAGTCAGTAGTTAGCTGTCAGTAGTAAAAAATGCTCTCCCCTTCTCCCCCGCCCCCCTGCACCTCTGCTCCCTATTCACTCATCTCCATGCCGACAGGGGAGGAACTTGTTGTAGTTCACGACTCAGGCTGTCATGTAGATAACCGTTAGTAGCTAAAATTCTACCAGTTTCAATTTTGAAGGGAGTGCCATCGTAGGCAGTGATTTTACCACCTGCTTCTTGTAATAAAATTACACCAGCGACAACATCCCAAGGAGAAAGCCCTCGTTCCCAATAGCCATCGACACGCCCACAAGCAACACACGCCAAATCCAGCGATGCTGAACCGCTGCGTCTGACTCCTTGGGTGAGATGGGTGAGGTGGCAAAATTCGGCATAGTTGTTGTCAGAGGTTTCGCGGCGATCATAGGCAAAACCTGTTACTAAAAGACTTTTACTCAGTTCCGCAGTTTGCGAAACTTGAATGGGGCGGCGATCGCGTGTTGCTCCCAAACCAGCAGCAGCACGGAATAATTCATCGTGGAAAGGGTCATAAATTACGCCAACTTGCGGAACGCCGTTAATTAACAACCCAATAGAAACCGCAAAAGCTGGGTATTGGTGGGCGTAGTTAGTTGTGCCATCTAAAGGATCAATCGCCCAGAGATACTCATTATCTTGATTGCCTAATTTCCCTGACTCTTCAGCAAGGATAGAGTGCTGGGGAAAATGACGACGCAAAACTTCTAAAATTACTGCTTCCGAAGCTTTATCCGCAGCCGTGACTAGATCACCAGGGCGTCCCTTTTCAGTCACAGCATCTTCTAATTTACCCAAATAACCATTTAACACCGCACCCGCAGCTAGCGCCGCTTCCGTGGCAATATCCAGAAAAATTTGTAGTTGAGTCATGAGTCAATGGTCAGTGGTCAGTGGTCAGTAGTCAATAGTCAGTGGTCAGCGGTCATTAGTCAATACTTGCCAGAAAACAACTGACAACTAACAACTAACAACTAACAACTACCGATTCAACCGACGAAACTCAGTAGGAGTCATACGCATCGGTTTTTCTGGATTCCAAATACCTTGACCCATGATTCTAGCCCATTGTTGGGCACGTTCTAAGCGCTGGTCATACTTATGATTAGGCGATCGCCCTACAAACAAAGCATACCCTTGTTTGACAATTTGTTCATTCAGCAACTTTTTATCTTTCCACACATAAGCCAAAGTCCGCCCAATTTTGTCTTTTGCCTCAATATCAAACTCCAGCATTACAGTTTTTTCTGCACCGCCAATCAAATTTTCTAACTGTTGTTTTGCCTCATCTCCCCAAGGACGCTGACGCAGATCTGGTGCATCAACACCAATCAACCGCACTTGGGATATCAAATTTGGTTGTTCAGCCATACCTAGCACTTCCAAACTTTGCCCACTCACCACCCGCGCCACCTTCACCTGCGCCTGATTACTTTCCGGCTTACCTTTAGCTTGACAACTCACCAACAGCAAAAGACAAGCCAAAACCGCAATTCTTCGCAACCAAACACTAATACGCACCGCCAGAGTAGTTTTTGCGCCTTTGCGCCTTTGCGTGAAACAAAACTTAATCCTCATCTAAAGGTAAACCCGCCTTAACTCTCCCCCTAGCAAAATAGCGTCCGAACTGGAGTTCATAGACTTCATCTTCATCTTGCGTTTCCACCTCCAAGTCAGAACGGGGATAACTCACACACAGCAAAGCATAACCTTGGCGGCGCAACTCTGGCGACAATCCGATCGCTTCTGGTTGGTAAATATCTCCCGACAACACCCGCACAGCGCAAGTGGTGCAAGCCCCATTCCGGCAAGAAAAAGGCAATTCTACCCCTTCTCTTTCACCACTGTGCAGGATGTAGCGGTCTTCTGGTACTTGCAGGGTGTATTCTTTGCCAGTGGCGCGATCGCGAACTTTAATTGTGTATGTACGGGACATCTTGATTTAGGTTTTAGGATGGGACTTTCAGATTAAATCTAAAATATCTTTTTTTATCTTTGCATTTTCTGGAATTTTAGACTAATATAGTAAATCGTGACATCTGGAGAGATGGCCGAGTGGTTGAAGGCGCAGCACTGGAAATGCTGTTTGGGGGCAACTTCAACGAGGGTTCGAATCCCTCTCTCTCCGTTCTCAACTATAGTTTACACAATGGTTTGGGTTGTGATTGTACTCAGCTGACAAACTGATTTTGATTAATAATTTTGTCAAAATTGGTTGAATTGCTGGTTGAAGGCGATCGCATTTCAATTAAATTAAATACCAATCTTGTAGGGTGGGCATTTTGCCCGCCCTATTTATTACTTATTCAACAAGTCAATGAGTTGTTCAAGTAGCAACTTAGCCTTATACAAATTCATCAACTGTGATTGCTTATAACGCTCAGGGTAGCTCATATTACGCCCTTCCATTGTGATGCGAATTAAAGCCGATTGCTCGTCTGTGGGTACTCCCATTTCATCTAGTGCGGAACCAAAGCACTGAAAGTTCGCAAAACTAGGAGACTTTAAACCCCTGTTTTCCTTCATCTGTTGAAGTGCCAAGTATGGAAACGCCAACAGGGATGTTATGTACGACGTTTTGTAACCTGGATTACCAGTTGGCTTGATGCCATCTACGGCACAAGTCACGCAATTCCGTGAGCGTTTTGATTTCTAGTTCAGAACGCGTAAACATACAATAGAATTACCTCTTGATAAAAGTGGTATCGGTGGGTAACAACTTTTCCAGGGTTAAGACCCACCGATAGAAAAATTTTATTCCTCTGTTAACAGAAGAATCAAGCTATATACATAGTTCTCAACAATGCCTAACCCCAAGGGTAATCCACAAAACTTTGAACCAATTAAATCAACTAGAGACGAACAGTTGACCGAGCAATTAAACTTTCGAGTCACCAAGACCATGAAAGACGAGGTAAAAGCACAAGATGACCCCCCTGAATTTTGCCGTCAAGCAATCCAGAAAGCACTAGATGAAAAAAAGGGCAAAGATAAATAGCCGTCATCAGCTACGCAGTGAAAACCCTTTTTCTCTCTGTGTCTTTGTGACGCCAGTTGCTTCAAGTCGGCAAAGCCGCCCAACGCACTGGCTTGTCTTTGTGGTTTAGTATCTTCACCACCAAGGCACAAAGACACCAAGCATAATTTGCTTTCTAATTTCTCTGTGTTCTCTGTGCCTCTGTGGTTCGATAAGAAAACTAATTTTCACAGCCTAAGACACTATATTTACTTTTCTCAACAATGCCTAATCCTAAAGGGAATCCACAGAACTTACAACCAGCACCATCAGATAGAGAGATTAAATTAACTGAATAATTAAACTTTCGAGTCACTAAGGAAATGAAAGACGAGGTGAAAGCACAAGATGATCCCCCTGAATTTTGCCGTCAAGCAATTCAGAAAGCACTAGATGAAAAAAAGGGCAAAGATAAATAGCCGTCATCAACTACGCAGTGAAAATCCTTTTTCTCTTTGTGTCTCAGTGTCTTTTGTGGTTTAAAATTTTTTACCACTTTTACCACCAAGGCACAAAGACACAAAGTATTTTTAAGGCAGCAACCTTCGGCAAAACTGGGGCTGAAACTTGTCAAGAGTACGGAAATCAACTTTGATAAAGTCTAAAATATAAAATTAAAGCAAATTTGAGCGTTTTAACGTAAATAAGCAAGCAAAATGGCAAAGTATGCATTGCTGATTGGGACTAGTGAATATCAGTCTGAGAAGATAAATCCGTTACCTGGTGTCGCTAAAGATATTGAAGCAATGCAACGTGTTTTGCAGGATTCAAACATAGGCGGGTTTGATGAAGTCAAATTTTTGCTTAATCCTGATTCCATCACTATGCAGTCAGAAATTGAGCAGTTATTCATGGAAAAATGTCAAAAAGATGACATAGTAATGCTTTATTTTTCTGGACATGGCTATAGACATGAAGATGGGCATCTATTTTTTGTCACCCACAACACCGAAATCAATCCCCAAGGTTTCCCAAGGCTTGCAACAGCAGTAGCTACCAAGTTTATCCATGAACGTTACATGAGTAGCAGCAAGTCAAAGCGACAGGTAATTATTTTGGATTGTTGCTTTAGCGGGGCTTTTGCTGAGGGGATGAGTGCAAGAGACTTTTCGACTATTGACCTTGATATTGAAGCGCAATTAGGTGGTGAAGGTAGAGTTGTGTTAACCTCTTCAACAGCGACACAGCGATCGTTTGAAGATTCGGGAGGCGGAATTTACACCCGCTATTTGGTTGAAGGAATTGAAAAAGGCGCGGCTGATACTGATAACGATGGTGTGATTACAGTTGCAGAACTGCATGAATATGCCAAGCGCAAAGTGCAGGAAGCAAAACCAGCGATGAAGCCGGAAATTTTTGCAGTTCGGGAAGGTTATACAATTCGTTTAGCGAAAGCACCAGTAGGCGACCCGCAATTAGAGTATCGAAAAGAAGTAGAGAAATGTGTCAGGAATGGTCATGTCTCATCTGTTGGACGCAGGGTTCTTAATCGTAGACAAAAGGAATTAGGATTACAGCCGGAAGTGGCGGCGGCGATAGAAGAGGAAGTCTTAAAACCATTTCGCGAGTTTGAGGAAAGCTTACAGGAATATGAAGAAGCACTGGCTGAAGCTTTGGAAGAAGAACCAATTCTTAGTGATGGAACTCGTGAGGATTTAAAGCGATTCCAACAACTTCTTAAGCTTCGAGATGAGGATGTTGCCCCCATACATCAACGTTTGATTTCTCCTCAGCCCATTTCCCAGCAGCCAACACCGACAGCTGCACCTCGACAAACACCACCCAACGAAGATGACCTCAGTTCAGAAAAAGGTATAAACTACACCAAGCTGCGGGATTTGCTAAAAGCAGGACAGTGGAAAGAAGCAGATTATGAAACTTATCTGGTGATGGTTCAGGCGGTAGGAGGTGACAAAGGCGACTATTTAAACAATGAACAACTTTTAGATTTTCCCTGCACAGACCTCCGTACAATTGACTACCTGTGGGTCAAATATAGCAATGGACACTTTGGCTTTAGCGTTCAAAAGAAAATTTATTTAAGTCTTGATGTTAAGCCGTACGGTGATTTATTTGAACAAACTTTGGATAAATTTAGTGATCACGTTGGATAGAAAGTGAATAGTAAATGGATAAAAGACTCAGAGGTAAATTTTAATATATCAGCACCTATTGGACATTTGCCTTTCTCACCCTCCTTTGCCACTAATACTATCACCAGGACACCTTTTGTTACTTATAATGCAGACCTTAAATGGCAAGGTATTCATCATCTCGTATCCAGACTTAAAGAGTGTAATATTTAAGGCTTTCATAGTGTAGAAGTTACCAGTTATTTAAATATTAGGAGGATGTTCACCCATCTTCACCCACATTTTACGCACACGAGTCAATTGTGGACGGTTCATTTTCAAAGCAGAAATTGTTGCTCGACCAACAGGTGTAATTCCTATAATTTCCGTAGCATTTTCATTCCAAGTAAAATGCTCAGACCACAATTGCTGTTGTGGATGAAATAGTTTGACTTCCTGTTGAGTTGTTGGGTCAAGCGCTGTTTGGCGAGATGCTTTATAACGGTTACAAGATGGACAAGCCAAGCAGAGATTTTCAAACAGGGTTTCTCCATTAGCTGACCTAGGAATGATATGCTTAAACTCAAAATTAGTGACAGTCAGTGATTCAGCAGTATGGCAGTAAGCACAACAATCTTTGAAATGATTACGAATTTCTCGTTGTAGCTCAACAGGAATGTAAACACTCACGCTACTTTTGATCTTCCTTTGAGTGTATTTAAGGTGTACCTAGCTCTGGTTTTAAGAATATTTAGTTGGTCAACTTGCGCTATTAAACGGTCTAGAGTGGCAGTATCATCATCTGATAATTGGTCTTGAGCATTCTGAGCTAGTAAATCATCCAATTGAGCCTGAGCTTTAGGAGACAACATACTTTCTGCCAAAGCTGTCAGTTCATCTTGGCTTAAACCAGTTAATATTTCGGCATCTACTGCTAATGTATTTGTTAGCTGATTATATGTTTCTAAATCTAACAGTACACCAACTCGCTCGCCTTGATGGTTAGTAATATACTGGATTGATTCAGACATGGCTTTATTTGCGAATATACCTATAATTATCGTAAAGTATCAGAGCTTTTTGATAAAACTTAATTTACTGTTAATGCATCAGGTGACTTAAAGATAGCGATAATGTATATATTTGCCGTACTCAAATAAAATTGCAGTAAGCGTACACATGACAGCACACGACGAAACCATCGCTAAAATTCGCCTTCTTCCAGAATCTCTGGTTAAAGAGGTCAGTGATTTTATAGACTTTCTTGTTTGGAAGTCTAGCGGTAAAGATTCTTCATCCTGGCTTCAGTCTCATGAATCTTTGGAATTAGTTGAGTCAGATTTTTCTGATTATTTATCCAACTTGGAAGAGTATGAAAATCGCTTGGCTCGTGGGAAAATTCAGTGGTAGAAATTAAACGAGGGGATATAGTTCTGTGTGATCTCAATCCAGTTATAGGTACAGAACAAGCAGGTATTAGACTCGTTATCATTCTACAGATTGATCAAGCAAACGCTGTAAGCCCTCATACAATCATTGCTCCATTTACTTCTAAAATTCGACGCGCTCTTTTACCATCTCATGTATTTGTTCCTACCGGAATTGGTGGATTAAATCAAGATTCTGTAATACTTTGTGAGCAAATTCGAGCCATTGATAAATCAAGAATAATCAGAGTTATTGGTTATCTAGATCAGAATTATCTAGCACAATTAGCATTAGCTTTGTCTACAATTCTTGGCTTGCAGGGATTGAGCAATAATAGTTATAACGATTCTTAATTACGAATTACTCCATACCCTGTTGCTTAAACATTTCCATTAATTTACGCTTGCGGGCGTGGGTTTGTATTAGTTCTGTGCGATAGCTTGACCAGTCGGTTTGTCTGCCAGATGCCAAATAAGCGGCGCGTGCTTTCTTTAACCATTCAACTGCATAATAATAGTATTCTGCCTTACCCTCATTCATAATCTTTTCGGCACGGCGGTGGGCATTGGCAATTACCCAATCAGGTTTATGAGGGATAGCAGCATTCATCACTCGATGTATTAACTCAGAATAATCAGAACTGAGTTCCGAAACGATCGCGATCGCATCCTCGATTAATCCCTCATGTAAAAATATATCCACCTTGGCTGATGCTGTTTCCCAACCTCCAAAGGTGCGAATAATTTTTAACAAGTCAGTTTTGACACTTTCCCAGTATTCCCCGGCTAATTCTGCCATCCTTTGATAGTCAAAAAACGAAGGATTAACTTGGAAAGCAGCTTTAATTGCTGATAAAGCTGCTGCATGATTATCCAACTCCAAGGCTAAATCACTTGTCCAAATTGCCAATTCATACTGACAATTTCCCGGTAAATTAAATCCTGTTTGGGCAATATCTAATGCTTGCTGTAATGAACCTTGTGCTGCTAGTGTTTTAGCTAAAGCAAAAGCTTCTTCCATTGAGTTCATCTCGGTTTGGGCAGTTGCAATTGCTTCTTCAACTCTGCCTAACCTACCCAAAATTGTGAGATATTGTTCAGTTTGCCCTTCGGCTGCTGCTAAATACAGATATTCTTGATAACGTTCCTGACGTTCAAGGATTTTCAGGCGAATCAGTGCCAAATCATCGGCGTAGTCTGGTATTTCTTCTTCCCAAATTCCCCTAGGAGTGATATTTCCTTCTAGAACACTTAGTAGTGCTGGTTCATCCCAGCCTTGATGCAAAGCTTCTAAACTCATGGCAAAATCAGCATTCCACTCATCTTGCCAAGTTTCCAAATTCACCTGAATATCTACTTTTTCTTCTGGGGAAAGTTCGGCGGTGAGAATGGCTTCACACCAAGCATCATTTAATTCCTCGACAATTTCATCATTGTCAGCACCGTATTCTGCAACATAGTCCCAATTTTCCACACAAGCAGAAGTAATGGTTTCCAAAATTGCGATCGCACTATAACCATCTCCCCGTTCACAAAAGTCTACAGCAGTTTGGATCACACTAGGCAATTCTTCGCTAATGGGGTCGTCTTCGTAGCCATTTTCCCAATAACGCACTGCATCCCGGAGAATTTGCCGTACCTGCTGCCCAAAGGGCTTAGGATTAACAGTCAGGCGTGCAGCTTTGGCGGTTTGTTCCTTGGGTGCAGGATTGATTATCCAACTGACGTGGTGATCAATCGTCTCAATTAACTGCGGGTATCGTGTAACTAATTCTTCCACCAGTCTTTGAGTTTGAAGATGATCAAGAGAATC
Organism: Amazonocrinis nigriterrae CENA67; assembly: GCF_016056305.1. Lineage (GTDB taxonomy): Bacteria > Cyanobacteriota > Cyanobacteriia > Cyanobacteriales > Nostocaceae > Amazonocrinis > Amazonocrinis nigriterrae. Next base: position 12,275 of record NZ_JAECZC010000031.1, read on the forward strand.
GAGTAATTCTTCTAAGGTGGGGCGTTGTTCAATAAGTTCTGGCTGACGCAGGCAAAAAAGTATAGTCGCCACAATGTGTTTACACCAACCATCAAAGTTATAAGCACAGGTGCAGTTTGCTGAAGTTAAACCTTGATCATCAAAAACCAAGCTTACACGATAGGGTTTGGCTTCATGACCTGCAACTTCTGCCTGAAATTGATTATTACGTTGGGTAACGGCATGAACCGCACCTGCTTTGTAATAAGCCTCACCCCGTTGAAAAGATTTGGCGTTAGTATGACGACGGATGGTGAATTCACTGATTTTGGGAATGAACATCGGGCGATTGCCTGCAAAAATCCTATGGGTCGATGAATTGTAAATCCAGCTTAGGTGCTAAGCTAATTAGTTGCAAGACAATTACAAGTAATAAAAAACTTCTTATCTGCTAGTATTGGTACTTTCAATCACTCAATACTTAGATTGATCTTATATTAATTGCTGAATCTAAGCAGGTAATCACGCCCAGAAAATAACATTATTTGCTCAAAAATCAGGATAATTTGCACTCTTCCTGAAAGCAGATATATTCCCAGCAAGTTTTATCTAAAGTATCAAAGAAAATAAGTATATATTTTTTACTATAATAATACCCAAAACATAAATCTCTTCAGCTGCTAGCGTAAATCATAAATTGATTTAGCAACTCTCAAACATTAGGGGGTTGCGTTGATTGCTTGACGAGTTGAGAATAAATAGGCGAAGCACACGGGGAAACTAACGTGAGTGATGGATTTGATTACGATTTAGTGATTATAGGCGCTGGTGTAGGCGGACATGGCGCAGCCCTACACGCCGTCAGCTGCGGTTTGAAAACAGCGATTATTGAAGCAGCAGACATGGGAGGAACCTGTGTCAACCGAGGCTGCATTCCATCAAAGGCGCTATTAGCAGCAGCTGGACGTGTGCGGGAATTACGCAATGCCCACCATCTAAAATCGCTGGGAATTCAAATAGGCAATGTGGAATTTGACCGGGAAGCGATCGCCAATCATGCCAATAATTTAGTATCGAAAATTCAAGGTGACTTAACCAACAGCCTTAAACGTCTGGGTGTCGATATTATCCGGGGTTGGGGAAAAATAGCCGGCACACAAAAAGTGACTGTGACTGGTGATGGTGGTGAAAAAACCATCCAAGCCAAAGATATAATCCTTTCCCCTGGTTCAGTACCGTTTGTACCTCCAGGCATTGAAGTAGACGGCAAAACCGTTTTTACCAGCGACCAAGGCGTGAAATTGGCATCTCTACCGGAATGGGTAGCGATTATTGGTAGTGGTTACATCGGCTTGGAATTTTCCGATGTTTACTCAGCTTTGGGCTGTGAAATTACCATGATTGAAGCCCTAGATCAATTAATGCCAGGATTTGACCGCGATATAGCCAAACTCGCTGAACGGGTGTTGATTACTCCCCGCGACATTGAAACCAAAGTAGGGATATACGCTAAAAAAGTGATTCCCGGTTCACCGGTGGTCATTGAGTTAGCAGACTTTAAAACCAAAGAAGATTTAGAAGTGATCGAGGTGGATGCTTGTTTAGTTGCCACAGGACGCATTCCAGCCACGCAAAACCTCGGTTTAGACTCTGTGGGTGTAGAACTAGACCGACGAAATTTTATTCCCGTCGATGACCGCATGGCAGTGTTGAGTGCTGGTGAAGTAGTGCCGCATTTGTGGGCAATTGGCGATGCAACAGGCAAAATGATGCTAGCACACGCCGCTTCCGCCCAAGGCATCGTCGCCGTGGAAAATATAGTCGGGCGATCGCGTGTGGTAGACTATCGCAGCATCCCCGCAGCTGCATTTACCCACCCAGAAGTTAGTTATGTCGGCTTAACAGAAACAGCCGCCAAAGAATTAGGTCAAGCAGAAGGCTTTGAAATCGCCACAAGTAGAAGTTACTTCAAAGGTAATTCTAAAGCTTTGGCAGAAAACGAAGCCGACGGTATAGCAAAAGTAGTGTATCGCAAAGACACAGGTGAAGTTTTAGGCGTCCACATTTTCGGATTACACGCCTCAGACCTAATTCACGAAGCCTCAGCCGCGATCGCTAACCGTCAATCTGTTAACACTCTCGCCCATTTAGTTCACGCCCACCCCACACTTTCAGAAGTGCTGGATGAAGCCTATAAACGGGCTGTTACCGTTTAGGGAGTAGGGAGTAGGGAGTGGGGAGTAGGGGAGATGAGGGGGATGAGGGGGACAATAACTAACTCCTCATTCCCCATGCCCCATGCCCCATTCCCAATGCCCAATGCCCAATGCCCAATGCCCAATTCCCAATTCCCTAAATTATGCAAATCCGTCGCCGTTCACCAAGCCCAGCTATTAATGTATCCATGTTGCGCTATCAGGTTGCTTTGCCAGATGCAACCCCAAACAATATTTTGGAGGAAATTGTTTGGCACAAAGAAGTCGAAGTTGACCAAATGCGCGAAAAAGTTCCCTTACTGGAATTGCAGAAGCAAGTACTAACTGCACCGCCTACCCGTGATTTCGTCGCCGCCCTACGCCAAGGTAAGACAAATCCAGCCTTGATTGCTGAAGTTAAAAAAGCTTCCCCTAGCAAAGGTGTTTTCCGAGAGGATTTTGACCCAGTAGCGATCGCCTTATCCTATGAACAAGGAGGTGCTAGTTGTCTTTCTGTGCTAACCGATGTTAAGTTCTTTCAAGGTAGCTTTGACAATTTAGCCAAGGTTCGCGCTGCCGTAGATTTACCTTTACTTTGTAAGGATTTTGTTATATATCCTTATCAAATGTACTTAGCACGCCTCCAAGGTGCAGATGCAGTTTTGTTGATTGCAGCTATCCTCAGTGATCAGGATTTGCAATACTTTATCAAAATTGCCAATGCCCTGAAAATGGCAGCTTTAATTGAAGTCCACAATCTAGAAGAACTTGACCGTGTACTAGCTTTAGATGGTGTATCTTTAGTAGGAATTAATAATCGTAATTTAGAAGATTTCACTGTTGACTTGCAAACTACTTGCCAGTTGTTAGAAGTAAGAGGTAAGCAACTACAAGAACGTAATATCTTGGTGGTCAGCGAATCAGGATTACATAACTCAAATGATTTGAGTGTAGTAAAAACAGCAGGTGCATCCGCAGTGTTGATTGGAGAGTCTTTAATAAAACAACCGAATCCAGAATTAGCGATCGCCAATCTCTTCTCTAAATCTTCATCTGTGGCTACATCAGACCTCTAACTAAATTTTTGTTTCCTGTGTCACAATTCATTAGCAGGAGACAAAATTTTTACTAAAAGGAAATTAAATTTGAAAAATCAAATTAATTACATGGAGCAAATTCCTCTTCCATCACCTATCCACTACGAACTTATACTCCAACTCTTAGAAAGACAAACTATGTCAGCAGTCAGTCAAAATCCTGATTTGCGGCGTCAAGTAAATCAGTTAATTATCACCCTGCGTAAAGCAGCAGTGCAACAAAAACAACTAGAAGAAATTTGCCAGTTTTCCTCTGTAACTGTAGACCACCGTTGGTCAATCAACCATCATAATAGCGATCAAGTTGTCACCCCTGATTGACATAAAACTGAATTTATAGCAAAGTGCTGAGGAGCCAGTGCGTTGCGGAGGTTCCCTCCGTTGTAGCACCTGGCGTTGCTGAGTAAAAACCCAGTTGCTACCCTACGGTAAGCCGCTTTGCTTCTACAAAGTTTTGAGTAATCAACCCTGTCCTAACCTATGTAACTACAGCTATAAAAGTTTAAACTCACAAATCAAAAAAGCTTTTTGTCTATAGCTATCAATCTTTTGTCAAATAATAATTTTCTAATGCCCACCTGTACTATTTGGGTAAATTTACTGTGATTATTTGATATTAATATAGTACTAATTCTTATGACCATTGACTAATGACTAATGACTAATAACAAAATCAAAAGAGCGAGTTTTTTAAAAAACTTGCTCTTTTACTTGGTAATTAAATGAGTAGAAATGGTAAAAGTCAATTTCCTTATCTACCAGCCTTGATATAAGGCAGAACGGATGTGACATACCTTGATTCTCCTGTATAAGCTACTCATAGCTACGCCGTCTCCAGCCAATCGTAAATTTGTTCCAATTGTTCTAACGTAATCAACCCGTACTGCCAAAGGATCATTGGTAAAGGGCCAGGATCTTGTTCGCGGTGTCGCAGTGCAACCGCAAGTGATGCTGCGGAAATTGACAAATCTTCCTGTAAAAAGTGAATTAGTCGAGAATAAGTTGATGGTGACATTTGTAACTCACCCCCTTGCCTATTGTGTATTGTCATATATGGATTAACCATTTCTCAGTAACCCGCAGCTAATATTTCATTTGTTACTATCCGACTACCGGAGCAATGTCCCGGCAATATTGCCTGAAAATCGTCAAAAAGAGTGTTTTTGGCAGAAAAAACTAGTAAATACCAGCTTTAGCCTATTTGTCTGCTCAGTTCTCAAGCTGCAAGTCAGACTGGTTAAATTGGTTTTATCTTTTAACTGGAATGTTTTATTAAATTACACATCCAGTAATAAAGATTCCATAGCCTATACTCCCTTATGAGCGACTATTTATACGTACGTCAAAAGGAAGATTTTTGCAACTAAAGTTTTGAACTGTGATTTTACCTCGGAAACAGCAGCGTTTCCTATTTTTGACATGATATTAAATAGTAGCCTCAGAATTTACCTTTTTACATATACTTGATACTTTTTTTACAGAAAAATCATGAATTGATATTTTCTCGGATATTACAGGAGAAAACACTAGAATGTTGATCTTTGCAGAAGCTCCAGTCACTCAAAATTCAATTTTGACGCGATCGTCTTTTTGCAATTTTAATTCGGCAGCTCGTCCGGCACGCAGTTCAATCACCGTGTCGATAGGTACATTAGGCCCATAAGTAGGACAAGGCTCATTAGCACAGGGAGGCGCAGAAGCTTCAACATACTTTACCACCCCATCTTGTAAAAAGACCATATCCAGAGCAACAGGTACATTTTTCATCCAAAACCTGACTGGCTGTGCAGAAGGAAACTTAAACAGCATCCCCCGATTATCTGGTAAAGCTGGTCGATACATCAAACCTTTTTCCTGTTGTTCCTGTGTCTGTGCCACTTCTAATTGAATCGTTGTACCATTGGGCACAATTGCCTTTGCAGAAATCGGTAATGTTTGACCAGCAGATGTTGGTGCTTGCACTAAAATACTTGAGTTTGGTGTAGGAGATTTAGCGTTTGTCTGCATAGAACAGCCGATGAGGAGAATACCTAACAGCATGGGTACTAAACTTAGCCAACGCATCATATAATTTCCGATTTTGTAATTTAAATTTCGATTTTACAGAATTTGAGCCAGAAAGCCCACAGTTTTTAGTTGTTTTTTTGGGAATTGGGAATTGGGAATTGGGAATTGGGGAGCCATTGCAGTCTTGGGGTCTCACGCCACTCCCTTTGGCTGTCGGGAGACCCGCCCACGGGGGTGGCTCCCCAAGTGGAGCAAATGGCGTCATTGGGAATGGGGCATAAGCGAGACAAAATTAGGCACTTTGCAGCAAGTTTGTTTAGAAACCACTGATTTCAAGCATTGTGCTGTGTATCCTAATTAACAATTACAGGTTACGCATAGGTCACGGAATAACGTAGACACGAAGTGGCTTGCCGCAGGCTACCACAGAGAAGCCAGTGCCTTGGTGTTAGCGCAGCGATCTTCGACGCAGTGGCTACTCCCTGCGGTCGTGGGGGCCCCGAGTTCCCCATGCCCCATTCCAATTCCCAATTTCCGTTTTTAATGAGTGTATTTATTTTCGTCCAGCGACTTATTAAGATTCTCTTAACACGTATCCTACACCTCGAACTGTTTGAATGAGGCGCTTTTGTCCTTCATCTTCGATTTTTAGGCGTAAATAGCGAATATACACTTCAATCACATTCGATTCACCCATAAAGTCGTAACCCCAAACGTTTTCTAGGATTTGTTCGCGAGTTAGAACTTCACGGGGATGTTCCATTAAAAACTTTAATAGTTCAAATTCCTTCATTGTTAAGTCTATGGCCCGTCCGTTGTGTATGGCACGACGGGTTGCTATGTCTAGAACCAACTCTCCAAAGCGTAATTGCTCTGTTGTATCAATATCAGGTTTTAAATAAAGGCGAATCAACTTTAAAAAGTCTTCTGCGCGGTAAGGCTTGAGTATGTAGTCATCAGCTCCAGCTTCTAGACAAGCTACACGGTCATCAACTGTATCGCGTGCCATTAATATTAATACAGGCGATCGCGTACCAGCGCTTCTAAGATTTTTGCATAACGAGAGTCCAGATTCACCTGCCAGCATTCTGTCTAAAACAATTAAAGCAGGTTGGCGATCGCGGCAGTATTGCAAACCACTTGCCGCATCGTGAGCCAAAATCGCTTCATAGCCAGCTTCTTGCAAATCAAAGGAAAGTTGACTTGCCAGACTATCATCGGTTTCAATGACTAAAACACACGGACTGTGAGCAACTGTCATAAGAATTTAGGATGTTGGATTTTGGATTATACAAACGTTTCACAGAAAGTCTGTACATTAGCCAGAAGTATAATTGCCCTTTTTAAACAATGGATAAATCCTGAGTTGACGTGCTATTTAAGATTGTTTAGCAGATTCAGGTATCATCCATCGAATTCTTCAGTGCAATTTTAATAACTAATTCCAAATTCCATTTCTATACCAGCAATTCTGGAAGGAAATCATTCTCTTGGGAAGAGGTGATAGGGGAGATGAGGGAGATGAGGGGAATGAGGGAGATGAGGGGGATGAGGGGGATGAGGGAGATGGGGAGAAGTAACTAAATTCCCAATTCCCAATTCCCAATTCCCAATTCCCAATTCCCAATTCCCAATTAAGGTAATTCTACCGAAGTCGGTTTGGCTATATGTGGTAAACCCCAACCTAATTTTTCGCGCAAAATGCGGAAAAATTCTGGCGGTTGTAGACGAATAAACCTGACACTGTATTGCGATCGCTCTAAATATACACGATCCTCTGGTAAGACGTAGCATCCTCCATTGCCATCTACCACCATCACTAACCGAGGGATATTAACTGGATAAATGTTCACGGGTTCCGTATCTGGAAACACTAACGCCCTAGAAGCTAGAGAATGGGGACAAATCGGTACTAACTGCAACACAGGTACACCAGGAGTTACTACTGGCCCACCAGCACTTAAAGAATAAGCAGTCGAACCAGTTGGTGTAGAAACAATTACACCATCTGCCGCAATATCCACAGGTGCATGACGCCCCACTGCAATTTCAAAATGGCACATGGAGGTTAATGGCTCTCGATGTAAAACCATTTCATTCAAGCAAAGGGCTTCCCACAGTACCGACTCTTCCCGCAGTACTTTAACTGTGAGCATGGCTCGTTCTTCAATTTCATACGTACCTGCCATCACCTGTTCTATTGCTTCGGGCAATTGACCTAGGTAGGCTTCTGTCAAAAATCCCATGTGTCCGGTATTCACTGCTAACAGTGGAATGCCGCAAGGAGCAACCTGACGGGACGCTGCTAAAACAGTGCCATCACCCCCTAGTACTATTGCAAACTCCATTTCCGAATCAAAGCCAGGGGGCGTTAGACCGTCAACTGGAGTGTGGCATACAGAACTTTCCGGGGTAGAGTAGCCCAGTATGCCACCGACACTCGATGTAATAGATACATTCCAACCGGCAGCGGTTAGCTTGTCTTTTAACTCGATAGCGACGCGAACGGCTATCGGTTTAACGTCATTGTAGATAATGCCTGCTTTCGGCACACTCAAATATCCAAGGGTAGACGATGCTTTGCCTTATGTAATCCTTACATATTTTGGTCAATCTTGTTAATTGTTAGTTGTTAGTTGTCAGTTGTCAGTTGTGAGCCAGTACGGTCTTGGGGGTTCTCCCCCAATCCCCACTCCCTTTGGTCGTGGGGGGCCCGAGTCCCCCATGAGTAACTGGCGATCTTCGCAGCGTTAGCGACGCAGGAGCGTCACCCGTAAGGGTCAGTTGTCAGTTGTTTGTTGTGATTTTCCACTAACCACTGACTATTGACCACTGACCACTAACCACTGACTATTGACTATTAACTTTTTTAAAGGGAGTCTTTTTAGATTTTTCCTTTTTGGATTTATTTTTCTCGTAATCTAGCTCTTTGAGCTTTTTCATAATTCGACTGAAGTACTCTTGCAGATAGCTTTCTAGAGTGGTTGTTTGTTGTTGGTCTAACCCAAAGACTTTGTATACCTCATCCATTGGGGCATTTAAGGGTTTTCCACTTGCCAAGACTTCTGTAAACTCTAGTCTGTCTGCTACGTTCCATCCCCACTGAAAGAACCTGATGATACGGCGCACGGTACGCAGTAGGTTAATTGGCATCCGCGTTACTCTGGCTTCTTTGCCAGATAAACGTTCGCACAGGCTAATGATTTCCTCTGCACTCCAAGCACGGGTACCAACAACGGGGAAAGCTTGTTTCTCGGTTTCTGGTACGCTCAAAGCACGGATAGCAAACTTAGCAATGTCTTGAGTGTCCATGTAGGCGATGGGCGAAGAATTACCAGTCACCCAAACAGGTTGTCCTTCTAAAATGGGTATTCCATATTGACCGATTAACCCTTGCATAAAACCAGCCAACCGTAAGATGGTGTAATTGAGGCCGGACTCTGCTAGAAAAAGTTCGGTACATCGCTTGATTTCCATCAGCGGTACTTGTGGGTACTTTTCGGCATCAAGTATAGAAAAGAAGATAAAACGCTCTACACCCGCAGCCTTCGCCGCTTGAATTAAAGCAACTTGACCATCCCAGTCTACCTGTTTAATAGTCAGTGAATCTGTAGGACGAGATGTTGCTGCATCAATGACTGCGGTCACACCTTCCAGCGCTCCTGTGAGGCTTTGGGGGTCACATATATCCCCCCGCACTAACTCTGCACCCCATTCTTTGAGAAAAGCAGCTTTTTTGGCACTCCGAACTAGACAGCGTACCTTATACCCCTCATCGATAGCACGACGAGCCACTTGTCTTCCTAAGGTGCCAGTAGCACCGACGATTAATAATGTCATGAGGGCCGTTATAAATTTTTAAGTTTTATGAAAAGAACATTAACAGAATTATACCTGTTAACAAAAGTTTACATCTTTTTTAAGAAACTGAAATTAATACACAGATCAGCTGTTCCACAAAAAAGTTGCATCTATAATCCCCCCGATGACTGATCACAGATGACTGCCATCAGTTAGCGGTCAATGACTCCAAAGAGTAAGTATGCAATATATATGTGTTTTAGTTTACTAGCGGAAAAAGCGTTGTCCGTTTTTCGGAAACGCTATTTTTCCAGCGAGAGTCAAGCCTCTCATCTATTGAAACCAAGTTGCTAGAGGGATTATTCCTCTGCACCTTGAATTTTCAGTAATAAAGTTCCTAAAGCCCAACCTACGAAGATTAAACTGAAAGACAACAAAGCTGCATTTAAAATTTCGCCGCCCATTAACGTGTTCTCCTTTGTGAATCGTTGATTTAACACCATTCTAAAGGTTGCCCTTTAGATTTCTTGCTCCCTGGACTGTTTCACTAGACTAGACTTGATTGCTCAAGTCTGAGTTTTTGCTGGTTCTACAAGCCAGGTGTTTGAGTTTTGTGTCCACAAAGTAGCTCCAGTCAACTCAGGTAAACTAGACTTACCAGAACTTTTCTACAGCTACTGTCTTATTAGACCTGTGTAAACAATTCTAAACCAGTTTGATCGTGAAGGAGTCACTGGTCAGTGGTCAGTGGTTAGTTATCGCTTTGCTTTTGAATTTAAAATTTTAGTAGTTTGTATGTATCAAATAAATCAATATAACTTAGTAAATTCACAAAATCAAATTAAGCCAAGGTTGGCGCTGACTCTCGGAGATCCTTCAGGAATTGGGCCAGAAGTGATTTTGAAAGCTTTAGCAGACCCAGATGTTATGCAAAACTATGACCTGACAGTGGTAGGTAATCGGGATTTGCTGGTACAGACTTATGACAAACTGAATTTAAATGCTAATTTACCTGTTTTGGCAAATCCTGGTGAGTTGGCGGTCATTGATGTGCCATTAAATAGCCAAAACGATAGTCAGATTATTATGGGCATCGGGAATGCAGCCAGTGGTGCGGCTAGTTTTGCCTATATGGAATATGCGATCGCTCAAACTCTGGCTGGTAAATTTGATGGTATTGTCACAGGCCCCATTGCTAAATCTGCCTGGAAAGCCGCAGGCTACAATTATCCAGGGCAAACAGAACTTTTAGCCCAAAAATCAGGTGTTGACCGCTTTGGTATGTTATTCGTGGCGCGATCGCCTTATACTAATTGGACACTCCGCGCTTTACTTGCCACCACACATATTCCCATAAGTCAAGTAGCAGATACACTCACACCGCAGTTGTTGACCAAGAAACTAGATTTGCTGGTGGAGTGTTTAGAAAAAGATTTTGGCATAGAAAAGGGGAGAATTGCGATCGCAGGTTTAAATCCCCACAGTGGCGAACAAGGACAACTAGGAACAGAAGAACAAGATTGGTTAATTCCCTGGTTAGAACAAGAACGGCAAAAGCGCCCTAATTTGCAGCTAGAGGGGCCAATTCCGCCGGATACGATGTGGGTTAAACCTGGTCAAGCTTGGTATAGTAATTCTCAAATTCAAAATCCAGCCGATGCCTATTTAGCACTTTACCACGACCAAGGCTTAATTCCTGTTAAATTGATGGCCTTTGATAGAGCCGTTAATACTTCTATTGGTCTGCCTTTTGTTCGGACTTCACCCGACCACGGAACAGCATTTGATATTGCAGGTAAGGGAATTGCTGATGCTACGAGTATGAAAGCAGCGATACAGTTAGCAGCTGAATTGGTTAGTCAGAGAATGGCTGCTAAAAAATAGGATTTGTTTATTTTCTGAGGAATTAAGTGATGACTCAAGTCTTACGCAAAGTAGTTACATTTGAAGAATTCGTTGCTAAATATCCAGATAATACAGGAAAGCGTTACGAATTACATGATGGAGTAGTAGTTGAAATGCCCCAGCCAACAGGTGATCATGAAGGAATTATTCTATTTTTAGCCACAAAAATTACTTTAGAATATAGTCAGCTCAGCTTGCCTTACGGTATACCAAAAACAGTATTAGTTAAACCACCTGAAAACGAATCAGCTTACTCGCCAGATGTGCTGATCCTAAATCTTCCTAATTTAGTTAACGAACCTTTGTGGAAAAAAGAATCTACTGTTACTCAACCAGCATCTATTCCTTTAGTGGTCGAAGTTGTTAGTACTAATTGGCGTGATGATTATCATAAAAAATACGCTGACTATGAGGAAATGGGGATTCCTGAATACTGGATTGTAGATTATGCTGCTTTAGGTGGTAGAGAGTTTATTGGCAAGCCCAAACAACCTACAATTTTGGTTTGCACTTTAGAAGAAGGTGAATATCAAATTAATAAATTTAGAGGTAATGACCGTATCCAGTCTTTATTATTCCCAGAGTTGAATTTGACAGTACAACAGATTTTTGAGGCAGGAGGGGCAATTATGAGTTAAGAAATAATAAACAAGGTTATTCTGCTTTTATGTGGTGGGGATAAAAGTACTCAAGAACAAGATATCAGGAAAGCTCAAGAATATTGGCAAGACTATAAAAATAGAGACGATGCCTAAAAGTACAAGTTATCACGAAGCACTGATTGAAGATTTAAAAAACCCTTTAGAAGCAGCATCATATATTGAAGTTGTTTTAGAAGAAGGCGACCCTATTATGTTAAGCAAAGCGTTGAGAAATATTATTGAAGCGCAAGGTGGAATTGATAAGTTTTCTGATCAAATTCAGCAATGCTACGAAAAACTCGACCAGATGTTATTAGAAAAAGGAAAAATTGAATTTTTTTACCTGAGTACATTACTAGATGCACTAGGGTTACAACTGACAGTAAAAGTGAAGTCAAATTGAGAATATTTATAGCTTAAGGTATCGTAGGGGTTTTGTTGCTGTTGGTAAAGAGAAGCGATCGCCTCATATATCCTCTCACAGATGATTACGGTCTGGCTGATAAATTGGAATTTCTATGACAAATTCAGTTCCCTGTCCTAGTGCAGAATGAAAGTACAATTTGCCGCCGTGATTGCTTACTACAATTTGATAACTAATGGATAAGCCTAAGCCTGTACCTTTCCCGACTGGCTTGGTGGTAAAGAAGGGGTCAAATAACTTCGCTTGCACTGTTTCATCCATCCCTGAGCCGTTATCACTGATGTGAATTGAGATGGCTTTCTCTGCCAAGACTTGTGTAACGATACAAATTGTGGGATTGGTTGGAGGTTGTTGGTTGAAGGCTGAGGTTTTTAACGCATCGATCGCATTTGTTAAAAGATTCATGAAAACCTGATTCAGTTGACCTGGGTAACACTCAACTGGAGGTAACTGACCATAATCTTTAATTACTGCGATTTCAGCAAAGTCTTGTTGTGCCTTGAGGCGATTTTGTAAGATCAGCAACGTACTTTCAATACCCTCATGCACATCTACTGCTTTAAACTCAGCTTCATCCAGACGCGAGAAGTTGCGTAGAGATTGCACGATTCCCTGAATGCGTCCTGTTCCTACTTTCATAGAACTGAGCAATTTGGGAAAGTCATGCTTGAGAAATTCTAGGTCGATGGTTTCTATTGCTGTCTGAATTGTTGCTGTGGAATTGGGATATTGTTGTTGGTAAAGGTCGATTAATAGCAGTAAATCCTGAGTATAGCTGTCAACATGAGTGAGATTGCCGTGAATAAAGTTAACTGGATTGTTGATTTCGTGAGCAACACCTGCAACAAGATGGCCCAAACTCGACATTTTTTCAGTCTGGATTAATTGGGACTGAGTTTGTTGCAAATCCTGAAGCACTTGAGATAATTCGGCAGTCCGATGTTGAACTCGAACTTCCAGCTCTTCATTGCTTTTTTCTAAAAGCATAAAAGATTCATACAATTGACTGGCCATGTTAATAAAAGAAGTTGCTAACAGACCCAATTCATTAGGTAATTTGGTATTGAGATCAATATTAAAATTCCCTTGAGAAACCCGATCAGTTGCAATTAGTAGTTTATTTAAGGGAATTGCCACTTGCTTATACAAGACAGAAAACAACAGCAGGATTTCCAGTAACAGGGCAATTAATCCTATATATAAAACAAAACGGGCGTTATTAGCTGCAATTTCTGATAACAGCGATTTGGGGTAGACGGTCACAAAATACCAATCTGGGCCATTCAGTTTGGTTACAGTCAGATATTCATCGTCATTAGAATTATCAATCACCACTGTCTCAGATTGCAGGGTCTTGACCGCATGAAAAATACGCTGCAAATGTGCGTCACCTGACTCCAAGATGTTAAACTGTCCCAGTTTTCTTTGAATCTGAGCCATGTAATCGGGATGAACAATCAAACGCCCATCGCTGCGAAAAATGACGTTATACGTTCCATGTAGATGGTCATTGACAGTGCGTTCCATCAACTCATTGAGAATAATATCATGCCCAATGGTGGCAATGTGATTGCCTTGGCGATCATCCACTGGTGTCTCGACAGAAACCATCCAAAGTTTTGGCACAGTATCAAAATAAAGACCTGTCCACATAGTTTCTCTGAGAGGATTGTGTTTCTTGTCAGAAACGTAGAAATACTCCTCATTAGGCATGAATATATCTGCTTTTGCCTCTATTCCCCAAGGCACATTTGGCCAGTAATTGGCCACATAGTTTTCCGGCCCCATAATATAGGTATCAACAAAACGATTCCTCCAGGCTGGGCCATAACTTTTCGTCAATTCATAAAAGGCCAGCATCCGGCGACGAATGTCCGCAGTGTTCGGGGCTTGTTTTCCTATGAAGACTGAGGGATACTGCTCAGTATCGAACTGTTTGACAGGCTGGTTCTGTTGAAAGTTACGCCTTGTACCATCAGACCATAAGTAGAATAACTGGTTAAATTGATCGCGTGGGTCAAGATTGTCCAACTTTTCCAGTCTTTTTAATAATGCTTGTTTGAGTGTTTTATGATTATCTTCTGCTAGCTTAAACAGGCTTTCTTCTCGCTTACCTCGTTCCACAACATACTTTTGCAGTTGTTCGCGGGTTTGAGTTTCTAATGTTGACATCAAATGAAAGTAGCTGAGGCCCGCTGAGACAATCACGACAGCTAAAATTCTCAGCCCCATACTGAGGAGTATGTCACGAGTCAGTGAGCGGCAAAACAACTCTTTGACCAATTGACTTTTAAATTTTGCCATCATCCTTAATCCAACCTATTTATCTTTATAATTCCCAAATATCAAAGAATATGCCCAAGGTTGGCAAAATTCAGACGAATATAAGCTTGTATTTGCTTGATTGGCAGCCACAATCTCGTTTAGTCTAAGTGCATCTTCAACTTTTGATAACTTATTTGGTGACAATAAATTCAACTATTCCCGAACCTCTACCCCACAAAAAAGTAATAATGTACCTGAAAACATTATCAGTTCATCGCTTCACCTTTTGAGTACATTATTAATACCTATTAATAGATAAATTTTCAGGGTGAGATACTAATATATGCAGTATTTGTTGAAATTAAAATTAGTAGTCAATACTTATCAATATTCCATTTGAAACTCTAAGTATAAGTTATAATATTTCGGCTTTTGGCTCTGGCTATTTCTAATTCTTCTCTTCACGGGTTCTCTTCATTTAGTTTCTTTGAAAGTGAGACAGGCAAAATAATCATGAACAAAACTTTTGCAACCATTGACGGGAATGAAGCTGTCGCCCGTGTAGCTTACAAATTGAATGAGGTCATTGCTATCTATCCCATCACCCCCTCTTCAGCAATGGGTGAATGGGCTGATGCTTGGTCAGCAGAAAATCGTCCTAACCTCTGGGGTACAGTTCCCAGCGTCGTGCAGATGCAGAGTGAAGGGGGTGCTGCGGGTGCTGTGCATGGGGCTTTACAAACAGGTTCTTTGAGTAGCACTTTCACGGCATCTCAGGGACTATTGTTGATGATACCCAACCTCTACAAAATTGCTGGGGAACTGACTAGCGCTGTGGTTCACGTTGCTGCACGTTCCCTTGCTACTCACGCTTTATCAATTTTCGGTGATCATAGCGATGTAATGGCAGCCCGTGCTACTGGCTTCGCCCTGCTGTGTTCCGCTTCGGTGCAGGAAAGTCAAGACTTGGCACTTATCGCCCATGCAGCCACCCTCGAAGCACGCGTCTCATTTATGCATTTCTTCGATGGCTTCCGCACTTCACATGAAGTGCAAAAAGTCAAGCTTTTGTCAGAGGAAGAATTGCGATCGCTCATTCCCGACCACCTCATCCTCGCCCACCGCAACCGCGCCCTCACCCCAGACCGCCCCGTATTACGCGGTACAGCCCAAAACCCCGATGTCTACTTTCAAGCCCGTGAAGGCGCAAACCCTTACTACAACGCTTGTCCCGAAATTGTCCAGCGCATCATGGATGACTTTGGCGAACTTACGGGAAGGCATTACCAAATCTATGAATACCACGGCGCCAGGGATGCCAATCGCGTCATTGTGATCATGGGTTCCGGCTGTGAAACCGTCCATGAAACAGTAGATTACCTCAACGCCCACGGTGAAAAAGTCGGAGTTGTGAAAGTCCGACTCTACCGCCCCTTTGATGTACAACGGTTTGTAGCAGTATTACCAAAGACTGTACAAGCGATCGCAGTTCTTGACCGCACCAAAGAACCAGGTAGCGCCGGGGAACCGTTGTATTTGGATGTGGTAGCGGCTATTCATGAAGCGTGGGGAGATGGGGTGCAGGGGAGCAGGGGTGCAGGGGAGAACAGAGCAGGGGGAGCAGGGGAAGCAGGGGGAGAAATAACTAATTCCCTACTCCTAACTCCTAACTCCTCACTCCTAACTCCTAACTTTCTCCCCACTCCCAAAATCATCGGTGGTCGCTATGGGCTTTCTTCTAAAGAATTTACGCCGGCGATGGTGAAGGGGATTTTTGATCATCTTGCCCAAGCGCAACCGAAAAATCACTTTACTATCGGCATTAATGATGACGTTAGTCATACATCTTTAAGTTTTGACCCGAATTTCTCCACCGAACCTGATAACGTTGTTCGGGCAATGTTTTATGGCTTAGGTTCTGATGGTACTGTTGGGGCTAACAAAAACTCAATCAAAATTATTGGTGAAGAAACTGATAACTACGCTCAAGGTTACTTTGTCTACGACTCTAAAAAATCTGGCTCGATGACCGTTTCTCACTTGCGCTTCGGGCCGCAACCAATTCGTTCTACTTACCTCATCGACAAAGCTAATTTTATTGGTTGCCATCACTGGGGTTTCTTGGAACGGATTGATATTTTGAAAGCTGCTATTCCTGGGGCGACTTTATTACTTAATAGTCCCTATGATGCGGATACTGTGTGGGAAAATCTGCCCTTGCCAGTGCAGCAGCAAATTATTGAAAAGCATCTGAAAGTATACGTAATTAATGCTAACCAAGTCGCCCGCGATAGTGGTATGGGTGGACGCATTAATACCATTATGCAAGTATGCTTTTTTGCCTTAGCTGGTGTCTTGCCGCAGGAAGAAGCGATCGCTAAAATCAAGCAAGCCATCGAAAAGACTTACGGCAAAAAAGGTGCAGAAGTTGTCCGCATGAATTTACAAGCTGTAGACAACACCTTAGACAACTTGCATAAAGTAGACATACCCCAAATCCCAAATCTCAAATCTCAAATCCCAAATCCCAAATCCCTAGACGGTGCGCCCGAATTTGTCCAAACAGTTCTCGGACAAATCATGGTGTGGCAAGGTGATGACTTACCTGTGAGTGCATTACCTGCTGACGGTACTTTTCCCACAGGTACAGCGAAGTGGGAAAAACGCAACGTCGCCCAAGAGATACCTGCATGGGAGCCTGATGTCTGCGTACAATGTGGTAAGTGCGTAATGATTTGTCCTCACAGCGCCATCCGCGCGAAGGCTTACCAAGCCAGTGAATTAGTCAATGCACCGCCGACTTTCAAATCAACTGATGCCAAAGACAGAGACTTTGCCAATCAAAAATTTACCATTCAAGTTGCCCCAGAAGACTGCACAGGATGCGCCATTTGTGTAAATATTTGCCCTGCAAAAAATAAAGCCGAACCGTTGCAGAAAGCAATTAATATGGTGCAGCAATTGCCTTTGCGAGAACAAGAGCGCAAAAACTGGGATTTCTTCTTGAGTTTGCCGCATCCTGACCGACGGCAGTTGAAATTAAACCAAATTCGCCAACAACAACTGCAAGAACCTTTGTTTGAATTCTCTGGTGCTTGTGCGGGTTGTGGGGAGACACCATACTTAAAATTATTAACACAATTGTTTGGCGATCGCGCTGTCATTGCCAATGCTACAGGTTGTTCCTCAATTTATGGCGGAAACCTCCCCACAACTCCCTGGACGACAAACGCCCAAGGACGCGGCCCTGCTTGGTCGAATAGTTTATTTGAAGATAACGCCGAATTCGGTTTTGGTTTTAGGTTATCACTGGATAAGCAAGCGGAATTTGCTGCGGAATTGTTGAAAGAATTAGGGAATGGGGAAGTTTCTCATGATTTAGTCAATTCAATTCTCAATGCTGAACAAAAATCTGAAGCTGATATTTGGGAACAGCGGGAAAGGATAGCACAGTTACAACAGAAGCTATATGAAATCTCAACTACACAACTCAACCCTAATCTAAAATCCCTTCGGGTTCGGCAGTCCCCCATCGACGGAAACCGCCAAGACGGGGGCTACCTCACCAAAATCCAAAATCTAAAATCGCTAGCTGATTACTTGGTAAAGAAAAGCGTCTGGATTATTGGTGGTGATGGTTGGGCGTATGATATTGACTTTGGTGGTATTGACCATGTGCTAGCCAGTGGTCGCAATGTCAACATCTTAATCATGGATACCGAAGTGTATTCTAATACGGGCGGTCAAGCTTCTAAAGCGACTCCACGGGCAGCAGTGGCAAAATTTGCCGCCAGTGGTAAACCTGCGGCGAAAAAAGATTTAGGTTTGATTGCTATGACCTACGGTAATGTTTACGTAGCCAGTGTAGCCCTTGGTGCAAGAGATGAGCAGACCTTGAAAGCATTTTTAGAAGCTGAGGCTTATGATGGGCCATCAGTAATTATTGCTTACAGTCATTGCATAGCCCACGGGATTAATATGACCACAGGCATGAATCACCAGAAAGCTTTGGTAGAATCAGGGCGTTGGTTGCTGTATCGGCATAATCCAGAGTTGCAAAAACAAGGTAAGAATCCCTTGCAATTGGATATGCGATCGCCTACTCAATCAGTAGAACAATCAATGTATCAAGAAAATCGCTTCAAAATGCTCACCAAGAGCAAACCTGAGCTTGCTAAGCAATTATTGCAACAGGCGCAAGCCGAAGTTGATGCCCGTTGGCAAATGTATCAATATCTAGCAGAGCGTAAAATAACCTGAATCATGTAGGGTGTATTACACCATTTCCAAAAATATTTGCAACACATGAATCACCTGTAGGGGCGTACAGCTGTACGCCCCTACTCATGTATCCGTATCAGGTATTTCGTGAAATGGTATTAGGCGCATATTGCAATCTGATTTGTCACAAAAAGATGATATGAGCGCCTAACGCACCGCTAATAGTATTGTGCGTTAGGCTAAAGCCATAGCCACCCTACTTATTACTTTCCCAATTACCAATTACCAATTACCAATTACCAATTACCAATTACTCATAGTCGTTAACTGATGGTAGTCATCACCTTATATCTTTGCTCTGTTAATTTATATAACTATAGATAGATGTATTTAAAGAGATCGCAGATGCTATAGTCCGGTGTCTGGGATAAAATCAAAATATACTCACCTTATGCCTGCAATCGAACAGCCAAGAGTTGCACAGTTGATTCGTGAGACTAGGCAGCACCTTAACCTTTCACAGGTGAAACTGGCAACAATGCTCGGAGTTTCCTTTCATAGCATAAATCGTTGGGAAAACGGACGGACACAACCTTCGCCACTGGCTATGAAACAGATTCAAGAGTTACTAGAGCAGATGGGAGAAGCCGGTGAGGAACTGCTAGCCAAATACTTTTAAGCATAAGGAATAGAAACTGTGAGTGCTGAAGTTTGCGCGATTATTCCTCAAGACATTGAACATGTCTTAGATAGAATTGGCGAAGGTTTTGTAACTTTGGATTGCCAATGGCACTATGTCTATGTCAATGACAAGTTTGCTGAACTAGCCAGGATAAATAAAGCAGACTTTTTAGGCAAAAGTATTTGGGAATTGTTTCCTGAGACAGTCAATAGTCAACTTGATATCGAGTTACATCGGGCTGTTGCTGAGGGAGTAACAGTGCAGTTGGAGTATTTTGACCCAAAACGGCATTTATGGTTAGAAATGCGTGTCCATCCCTCAGAAAATGGCGTATCAATATTAATAAAAGACATCACAGTCTACAAACGCACCCAACAACATCTTGCTGCACAGTATGCAGTTACCCGGATTCTTTCGGAAGCCACCAAATTTGCCCAGGCAATTCCTAACATTCTGCAAGCTTTAGGCGAAAGTTTAGGATGGCAAGTTGGTAGGCTTTGGAGTGTAGATGATCAAGCTGATGTTTTGGTGCATGTGAGTAGTTGGTATTCTTCCTCTTTGGCAGTAGAAGATTTCCAAGTATTTAACCAGCACACAACCGTTGTTGATCACAAACAACTACCAAATCAAGTTTGGGCAAATGGTCAACCGCTTTGGAGTCAGGAAGTTACAGGGAAACCATACGACGCGATCGCTTTCCCGATTCGGCTGGGCGATAAAATCTTAGGTGTGATGGAATTCTTCAGCAAGGAAATTTTAGAGCCTCACCCCGACTTGCTGCAAATCATGGATGCGATCGCTACTCAAATTGGTCAATTCATCGAACAAAAGCAAACAGAGTCATTACTGCGAAAAAGCGAAGCCCGCTACCGTTCCCTAGCAGAAGCAACTGCGTCTATTGTCTGGACTGCCACACCTTACGGTAGCATTATTGAGGAAATTCCTACTTGGCAAGCATTCACCGGGCAAAGTCTCGAACAATACAAAGGGTGGGGATGGGTTGACGCACTGCATCCAGAAGACCGCACAGCCATGCTCACAGCCTGGAAAGAGGCATTTTATCACCGTAGCGTTGCCTCTGGGGAGTATCGACTGCGACGCCATGATGGTGAATACCGCCACGTAGCTGCACGCGGCGTACCCATATTTAACGAAACAGGCGAACTTTGTGAATGGGTAGGGATGTGCGTAGATATTAGTAAACGCAAGCAAACCGAGGCAGAACGCGAGCGATTATTAAGACAATTAGAAATAGAACAGATTCGCTTACTTGAAGCCAACGCCCTCCTCGATATCGTTTTCAATAATGCCCCTACAGGCATTGCCATCTGGGATGAACAACTGAAATATGTACGGTTGAACAATGCTTTAGCTGAAATTAACGGTGTACCCCAAGCAGCACATATTGGTAAAACCGTCGCCGAAGTGCTGCCGAAAGTTAGTGCTAAAGTCATGGCAGCCTTACATCATGTAGTTGATACAGGAGAATCAATACTTGCTCATGAAGTCAGTGGCGAAACACCCGCAGCGCCAGGCAAAAAGCGGTATTGGTCTGTAAATTACTATCCTATTAAAATACCGAATAACATCACTTGGGTAGCTGCCATTTGTGAAGAAATTACACAGCGCAAACTTGCAGAAGCTGAACGCGA
Organism: Amazonocrinis nigriterrae CENA67; assembly: GCF_016056305.1. GTDB lineage: Bacteria > Cyanobacteriota > Cyanobacteriia > Cyanobacteriales > Nostocaceae > Amazonocrinis > Amazonocrinis nigriterrae. The sequence goes on from NZ_JAECZC010000031.1 coordinate 33,144, forward strand.
ACACCTGCTAAAGTGTGAGCAAGCAGCCCGAATTGAGGCTGAAGCAGCGAAAGAACAAATTACTAATATTTTAGAAAGTATCACCGATGGCTTTATCGCCTTTGACCAAGAGTGGCGCTTCACTTACATAAATCATGAAGGCACCAGGACTTTAGGGCGTTCTAGCGAAGAGTTGCTGGGTAAGAATGTATGGGAAGAGTTTCCAGAACTAGCCGATACTAGCTTTGGTCAACTTTATCAAAGAGCATTTGCCGAAGGAATACCCCTAGAACTAGAAGATTACTACCCACCCTTTGAAGCATGGTTTGCCGTTCGCGCCTATCCTTCTGCAACAGGGCTAGCGCTTTATTTTCGCAATATTAATCGGCGTAAACAAGCAGAAGCAGCACTACGAGACAGGGAAGCAGCTTTTCGGCTGCTGGCAGAAAATTCCACCGATATTATTTCACGTCACACGATAGATGGAATTCTGCTGTACATCTCACCAGCCTGCTACACAATACTAGGGTATGAACCTGAAGAACTCATAGGTCGTTTCAGTGGTGAATTGATTCATCCAGATGATTTCGCAGAGATTCTCGAAAAATACCCAGTCAACGATGATTTACCGGATATCTACACCGTCACCCATCGAGCTTGTCACAAAGACGGACATTATATTTGGTTAGAAGCAACCATCCGAGCCATCCGCGACCCGCAAACGAGAGAAATTTTAGAGTTTCAGGCATCCGCTAGGGATATAAGCGATCGCAAACAAGTAGAACAAAAGCAACACTTTTTAGCTCAAGCTACTAATATTCTGGCTACTTCACTTGATTACGAAACAACTTTAACTAGTTTGGCTCGTTTGACAGTGCCAGAGTTAGCTGATTGGTGCGTCATTGATATTATCACTGAACATCAATCAGTTCAGCGCGTGGCTACAGCCCATGCTGAACCGTCGAAACAACAATTGATTGAACAACTAAAAAATTATCCACCAAATTTGGCACAGCCTGGTGGTGTTGCTGAGGCAATCAGGTCAAGAAAGTCACAAATTACGAATTTTGTTTCCCAGCAACACATGCAAGCAGCAACCTGTAATGCTGAGCATTTAGAAATATTGCAACAGCTAGAACCGAAATCTGGGATGTGTATACTGCTTACCATCCGCGAACAGATACTCGGAGCAATGACTTTAGTCTCAACTGGGGGTCGTCGCTACGGTGAAAATGACCTGATCTTAGCTGAAGAACTGGCTCGGCGTGCAGCCATAGCCATCGATAACGCTCAACTATATACAGAAGCACAGCGATCGCAACAAACTGCACTGCAAGCTGCGGCGCGTACTGCTCGTCTGCAAGCTGTTACCGCCGCCCTTTCCCAATCTCTAACTCCCACACAAGTAGCTGAGGTAATTGTTGAGCAAGGTATGGCCGCTTTGGGTGCTAGTTCGGCTTTAGTAGCAATGATTACTGAAAGTGGCACTGAACTAGAAATTATCCGGGCTGTGGGTTATCTACCGGAACTCGTGGATTTATGGCGGCGATTTCCAATTAATGCACCCATACCGTTAGCAGAAGCAGTCAGAACCAAAGAACCTATTTGGCAAGAAGCGACAACCACAAGGGTTGCTCGTTATTCCCATCTTGCCGAAAGCTATGCTCACTACGACTATGCCAGTTGGATGTCAATTCCATTGCTCATCGAAGGTCGAGCTGTGGGCGGTATGTCCCTAGCTTTCGCCGAAATGCAGCAGTTTAGCCAGGAAGACCACGCCCTAGTGTTATCATTAGCACAGCAATGCGCCCAAGCAATGGAACGTGCCCGCCTGTATCAAGCAGAACAGACAGCACGGAAAGCAGCAGAAAACGCCAACCGCATTAAAGACGAATTTTTAGCAGTCCTTTCCCATGAATTGCGATCGCCACTCAACCCAATTCTCGGATGGTCGAAGCTACTCCAAACTAAAAAACTCAATGAAAAGATAATTCCGCAAGCACTACAAACCATTGAGCGCAATGCTAGGTTACAGGCTCAACTGATAGAAGACTTGCTGGATATCTCCCGCATTCTCCAAGGCAAACTCAACTTAAATATTTACCCTGTTGATCTAAAAGAGGTGGTTTCGGCAGCAATGGAGACAGTGCGCTTGTCAGCAGAAGCCAAATCAATCAAAATCCACACAACCTGTGAACCAAATTTAGGGCAAGTTTTAGGCGACTCCAGCCGATTACAGCAAATCGTCTGGAACTTGCTTTCCAATGCAATTAAATTTACACCCGCAGGTGGACGAGTAGAGGTAGAATTGTCGGTGGTTAGTTGTCAGTGGTCAGTTGTCAGTGGTCAAGAAAAACAAAAGACAACGAAGTATGCCCAGATTACTGTTAGCGACACAGGTAAAGGCATTAACCCTGATTTTCTTCCTTATGTGTTTGACTACTTTCGCCAAGAAAATAGTACTACCACAAGAAAGTTTGGTGGACTGGGGTTAGGGTTAGCAATTGTCCGTCACTTAGTCGAATTACATGGAGGGACAGTCCAAGTAGAAAGCTTGGGCGAAAATCAAGGAGCAACTTTTACCGTCAGGTTGCCACTGATTCAACAATCATCACAAATAAAACAGGATAATAGAGAATCTGAACCAGACTCAGATTTAAATGGTATCAACATCTTAATAGTCGATGATGATGCAGATACGCGAGAATTTATTGCCTTTTTGCTAGAACAGTATGGAGCGAAAGTTACAGCAGTAGCATCAGCAAATGAAGCATTAGCCGCTTTAGCCCAATCCTTACCAGATGTGCTGTTAAGCGACATAGGGATGCCAGAAGTCGATGGATGTATGTTAATTAGACAGGTGAGAAATTTGCCGCCAGAACAGGGAGGACAGATACCCGCGATCGCGCTGACCGCCTATGCTGGAGAAATGAATGAAAAACAAGTATTAACAGCTGGATTTCATAAGCATATCGCCAAACCAGTAGAACCAGCGGAGTTAGTCGAAGCGATCGCTAATATAATTCGTAATTCGTAATTCGTAATTCGTAATTCAGAATTAAGAGGTCATTCTCAGTAGTTACGAGAAATATACCAATTGCTAGAGACAATAATTACTCAATACTACTTATCTTATATAAGAAAGGTAATTTAAATAAACAGGCAAAAATGACTCAGGAACAAGACAAACTGATTGATTTATCAGTTCATGAATCCGCTGTACCCAGTGTTATCGACCCTAATCGGGATAAAAAACTCGATGTAGATAAAAATGATGATTTAAATGATTCAGTTCATGATCATGAGAATGTTGATGTTCCCACTCCGGATCCATTAGATACTGATAACGACAACACCGTAGCAGATAGACAAATTATTAGCGCCAATTTAGGTGCAGGTTAAACTAACAGCAATCATTTCTCTTGACTTTGTGTTCTTCGTGTGTTTGTGGTTAAATAAATTCGCGATTGTGCGGTTTTAACAAATGGCTAATATCAGGCCCAGAAGGAATAATCCCCCCCGGATTAAGTGGGAATAAATTCCCATAATAGTCCTGCTTGACACTTTCTAAATCGCAAGTACCAGCAACACCTTTGAGTTGATAAAGTTCACGCAAGTAGCCTCCTAGATGCTGATAATCTTGGATGCGGCGACGATTACACTTGAATAAACCGTAGTAGACAATATCAAAACGGAACAAAGTCGTGAACAGCCGAACATCTGCAAGAGTCAGATTTTTACCACAAAGGTAGCGGTTAGTACTCAGCGTTAATTCAATTTCATCAAGAGTAGTAAAAAGTTCATCACAAGCAGTATTGTACGCCTCTTGACTTTGGGCAAAGCCACAGCGATACACACCATTGTTGACACTGTTGTAAATCTTTTGATTCCACCAGTCAATCTTATTTTTTAATTCTTCTGGGTAGAGATTGAGTGTAGGATTTAAAGCGAACTCATTAAATTCTGAGTTCAGCATCATAATAATTTCCGCACTCTCATTATTAACAATGGTATTTGTTTGTTTATCCCACAATACTGGAACTGTAGCGCGTCCAGTATAACCAGATTGGGAAAGTTGATACAAATCAGCCAAAGTTTGACAACCTTGTTCTGGCTGGTTGAATACCCAACCCCCGGAAACCGCAGAAGGAGAAACAATAGATACTGATATTATATCTTCGAGTCCTTTGAGCGATCGCGCAATCAAAGTTCGGTGTGCCCAAGGACAACCAAGCCCAACATAGAGATTGTAGCGCCCCGCCGCTGGTTGATAAGGATTACCTTCCTCTGTGCTAACAAAGTTTCTAAACTGGCTATTAGGACGAATGTATTCTCCCGACTGATTGCGCGGTGCAAGTTGCGACATCATTATCTGCCAAAGAGTCGTCCACACAAACTTACCTGCACCAATGATCAGTTTTGGAGGAAGTGACTTTCCCTTTTTCTTAGTCGAGGAAAGTGCTATTGGCGAATTTTTAATATTAGTCATAATTATAAATTAACCATGCCTTTCTTTTATGGCTTGCGAGCAACGATACCATACATTAATGGTAGATTTGGTACATCTTCAGGTGGAAACCACCGCCGTTGTGAATCTGCACGCATCCGTTCAAAACCCTTGCAACCATTCAAGTAGGGGTATTCCTGCAAAACTTCCAACCTCAGCCCAGCTTGCAACAATGCTGTGACTACCTCGCCAATACCCCACTGAAACTCGTGAGAACGATAGGGATTGCTAAAATTTTCAATTCCAGTTTCATAATCTGATAAGATTAGCCCCTCGTTAGAAATAGCTACATAATCGCTAATACCATCTTCCCAAGTCAGGGGTTTTCCCTCATTAAAATAAGAAAACTTGTGACTCCAATCCCAATCAAACATCATCGCCACAGGATGAAATTCCACAAGAACAAAGCGTCCGCCTGATTTGAGAATCGCAGCAATTCCTTTTGCCCAAACACTTAAATTAGATAACCACAAAACTGCACCGTAAGAAGAAAAGACAATATCAAATTTTTGGTTTTGATTGGCTGCTTCCTCCAGCCAGTCAAATATATCTGCACGATGAAAAGTAGCGTTGATACCAGATTTATCAGATAATTTTTGGGCAAAGGCTATAGCTTCATCACTAATATCTATACCAGTAACAGCTGCACCGAGTCTTGCCAAACTCAGAGTATCTTGTCCTGCATTACATTGGAGATGAACCACAGATAAACCACTAATATTTCCTAGTAGTTCCTTTTCTTCTGGAAATAGTGTATTTCCCCCTTCTCGAAAAAACTCTCCTTGATCACCCTTATGGCTATTGTGCGCCTTAGTTGCCTCATTCCAAGACAAACGGTTTTCTTCGTGAAGTTCTTTTCTCAAAGGGGCATTACTCATAATTTGGTACTCATTTACTCGTAGGTTGAGTAGAGATAGGAAAAAAGCCCAACCTACTCTGATGAATAATTACTTTTTCGCTATTACCCAAACGGCGTGAATAATGCCAGGAATATAACCAAAAAGTGTCAAGAGTATATTAATCCAAAAGTCCAAACCAAAACCTACTTGCAAAAACACGCCTAGAGGTGGTAAGAAAATAGCACAAAGAATCCGAACTAAATCCATTTAACCCTCCTATTAAAATCAAATTGAGCAGTTGTTTATTTGAGTGATTCGCCACTGCTCTAGCAAATTTGTACATCTCAACGATAACATTTGCGTTTTGGCTCAACAGTAATCTCAAGATGCGGGAAACCGCACTTAGTTACCCACCACTAATTTTGGCTTTGTAACCTAGCTTGGTCAAAATTTCTAAAATTTTCTGTTTGTGATCACCTTGAATTTCAATTTCATTTTCTTTAACTGTGCCACCTGTACCGCATTGGGTTTTCAATTGTTTTACTAAATCAGCTAAGGTTTCTGGTTTGGCTTGAAAACCAGTAATCACCGTCACAGTTTTGCCTTTGCGTCCAGCGCGGGTAGCTTGCACTCTCAAATTTTGCTGTTGTGGTGGTAGTTCCGGAATTGGTCTTTCGGTGGCGGCGGAGTTATCGTTACCAAATTCACGGTAGGCAAAGCGTTTGTTGGAAGACTTGGAATTGTCAGAAGACATAAAATATTTATTAAGAAAAAAGCAAAGGCAGTAATGAGTTGTATATACCTATTGTGCCTGGAAATTGTTAATTCAGGTCTTGTTACTGGACAAACACTATAGGCAAAATCTTCTCATGTAGCAATCTTAAATGAAACGTCTATAACTCCTATGCCCTATGCCCTATGCCCTATGCCCAGCCTCCACAAATCAGTTCATAACTCAAATAGCACTGCCATATCAGTAAGACATCGTATCTGATGTGCTTAAGACTTTCCTATAATAATTAAGTCCTTCCCGTCATTGAAATTTGCCCGTGACTACCACTCCTCTTTCTTCTAGTTCCTCATCAACTGCTCAAGTTCCCGATATCCAAGGACGCTTTGGACGCTTTGGCGGGAAGTACGTCCCGGAAACGCTAATGCCTGCTCTTGCTGAATTAGAAACAGCTTATCAGCAATACCGCAATGATTCTGATTTTCAAGCAGAACTACAACAGTTGCTGCGGGACTATGTGGGACGTGCGACACCGTTGTATTTTGCTGAACGTTTGACTGCTAATTATGCTAAACCAGATGGCACAGGGCCGCAAATTTACTTAAAACGTGAAGATTTAAATCATACAGGCGCTCATAAAATTAATAATGCCCTAGGTCAGGTATTGTTAGCAAAGCGCATGGGCAAGCAGCGAATTATTGCCGAAACAGGTGCTGGACAACACGGAGTAGCGACAGCAACAGTTTGCGCTCGTTTCGGGCTGGAATGTGTAATTTACATGGGTGTTCACGATATGGAACGCCAAGCCCTAAATGTGTTTAGAATGCGGCTGATGGGTGCTGAAGTCCGTCCTGTGGCGGCGGGAACAGGAACTCTCAAGGATGCGACTTCTGAAGCAATTCGAGATTGGGTAACGAATGTCGAAACTACTCACTACATTCTCGGTTCCGTAGCAGGGCCTCATCCTTACCCAATGATGGTACGTGATTTTCATGCAGTGATTGGGCAAGAAACTCGCGCCCAAGCTTTAGAAAAATGGGGCGGGTTGCCTGATATTCTTATGGCTTGTGTGGGTGGTGGTTCCAATGCGATGGGGCTTTTCTACGAGTTTGTCAATGAGCCATCTGTGCGGTTAATTGGCGTTGAAGCAGCAGGAGAAGGTGTTAATACAACAAAACACGCTGCGACCTTGACAAAAGGACAGGTTGGTGTATTGCATGGAGCCATGAGCTATCTGCTACAAGATGAGGATGGACAAATAATTGAGGCACACTCGATTAGTGCGGGGTTAGATTATCCCGGTGTGGGGCCAGAACACAGCTATTTGAAGGATATCGGACGCGCTGAATACTACAGTGTCACCGATGAAGAAGCTTTGGCGGCGTTTCAGAGACTTTCCCGTTTAGAGGGAATTATACCAGCATTGGAAACAGCCCATGCGATCGCCTACCTGGAAACTTTATGTCCACAACTGAGCGGTAGTCCTAGGATTGTGATTAACTGTTCTGGACGCGGTGATAAAGATGTGCAAACAGTAGCCAAGTTTTTAGATCCTGCGTAGTTGGCTAAAGCTGGAACATGTATAGGTAGTGTGGGGTATTGGGTGCGGGGTGTAACAAAAAAACCAGTTCCCAATACTGAATACAAAGCAAATCATTTTAACAATGGAAGAAAAAAACATGTATTTCTAGGAACTACCTGCAAGAAATACAGCGTCCGCGACAATAAATCCCCTAATTTTAATTATGGGTTCCCCACACCCTATCCCCTAAATTTCTTTCAATAAACATGAAATTCAGTGAAATAATTAGTAACTTTGATAACTTTGCCACAGACAATAGCCTAACCACTAACCAAGACTGCGATCCGGAAATTACTGGTGTAGCTGCCCTTGATGAAGCTACAAGGAGTACAATTACCTACGTAGAAGGAGCAAAATTTGCTGCTGGTGTAGGCACAACAAATGCCAGCGCTTTGATTTTGCCCCAAGACAAAGCATTACAGCTACAAGCGCAAGAACGCGGTATTGCTTGGGTAGCTACACCTGATCCAAAACTATTATTCGCCAAAGCTATCCGCCTGTTTTACCAACCATATCGCCCCAGTCCAGAAATTCATCCCACTGCTGTGATTCACCCTACAGCCAAAATTGGTAGCGATGTTTACATTGGCCCCCATGTGGTGATTCAGGAAAAAGTGGAAATAGGCGATAGTGCAATTATTCATCCCAACGTAGTCATTTATCCAGAGGTGAAAATAGGCGATCGCACCACCTTACATGCCAACTGTACCATCCACGAACGTAGTCAAATCGGTGCAGATTGTGTGATTCATAGTGGTACCGTTATCGGTGCAGAAGGGTTTGGTTTTGTGCCTACCAAAACAGGTTGGTTTAAAGTCGAACAATCTGGTTATACCGTGATTGAAGATAGCGTAGAAATTGGCTGTAACAGCGCCGTTGATCGTCCAGCCGTCGGTGAAACACGGATAGGCCGCAACACCATAATTGACAACTTAGTACAAATAGGTCACGGTAGCCAAATAGGTGCAGGTTGTGCTATTGCAGGTCAAGCTGGCATGGCAGGAGGCGTGAAAGTGGGTAATCGCGTCATTTTAGCGGGACAGACAGGAATAGCCAATCAAGTCAAAATTGGCGATGGGGCGATCGCATCTGCCAAAAGTGGAATCCATAATGATGTTGCACCAGGAGAAATTGTCTCTGGAACGCCAGCAGTACCCCACAAAATATATCTCAAGGCATCTGCCATCTATAGCCGTCTGCCAGAAATATATCAATCTCTCAAACAATTGCAACGTCAGCTAGGGCAGAAGTGACTGGGGAGATGGGGAGATAGGGGGATGAGGGGGATAGGGAGATAGGGGGATGAGGAGAATAACTAAACCAATTCCCAATTCCCAATTCCCAATTCCCAATTCCCAATTCCCAATTCTCAATTCCCAATTCCCAATTTCTCCAACACTGGCTTTGTAGAAATAATGTGCCGTTGTAAACCTAGTTCTTTGGGGCTAACTCCCAGTGCCAAAGCAATTAACTGGGGTAGGTGCAGTACTGGCAAACCTAGCTGTTGTCCGATGACCTTTTCCACTTCTGGCTGGCGAGAATCTAAATTTAGATGGCACAAAGGACAAGGCGTAACTAAACAATCAGCACCAGATGCTAAGGCTTCTTGAATATGCATCCCCGCCATCTTGAAAGATTGAGTAGTGGCGTAGCTAGCAAGGGGCCAACCGCAGCATTGGGTACGACCACGGTAATAAACTGGTGTAGCACCCACTGCACGAAAGACATTTTCCATTGCTTCTGGCTGGAAAGGGTCATCGTAGGGCATGGACTTTTGAGCGCGGAGGAGATAGCAGCCATAAAAAGCTGCACATTTTAATCCAGCTAATTGACGCGTAACACGTTTGGTAATTTCTTCTAAACCATAATCTGTGACTAAGGCATAGAGGAGATGTTTAACTTCGGTACTGCCACGATAAGGTGAACAACCTTCTTTGGAAAGCAAACCATTTACCTGGTCAACGTAGGTCGGACTGCTTGTCTGACATTCTTTGAGGCGTTCGTTGACATGACCGATTACACCCTGACAAGTACTGCAATGGGTAAGTAGGGGTAGATTTAATTCTTCTGCTAAAGCGATATTTCTGGCGTTGACAGTATCTTCCAATAATTGGGAATCTTCTTTAAACGTACCTGAACCGCAGCAAGCAGCTTTTTTCAGTTCAACGAGTTCAATGCCTAATGCTTGGGTGAGGGCTTGAGTTGACTGGTAAAGTTCCCGGCAAGCACCTTGGGCAACACAGCCAGGAAAGTAAGCATATTTTAGTGTGTGAGATACCATAGGATTATAATTGGGTGAGAACAATTCCCCCCGATAATAACTGTTTTATCATCTTTGCCAGGTGACACTGACAAGGCAATATATTTTTGACTTGGACATTCGTCCAAAAATTTAGTAAGAAGTAAGGATTGGTATATAAAAGCATTTATACACTAGTATGCGATCGCACTACGGTTCTCTTGTCCAATTTTGTTTCTCCCAACCTGGGATGTGGCATTTTCTTACAGAAAATTGCTAAGCAAAATCTGAACCATCGTGTGGCGTGTCCCTACTACTCAACTGCTTTGCAAGTAGTTGTCTTGTTAGTGATAGTAACCTCAAAGAGGTTTTTTTCAGGAAAACCCTTTGCCAGTATACGGGCGATCGCGCTTTCCGATAAGATGTATATGCTCAAAAACCATGTCGCCCATCAAGAGCGGATAATAGCAACTGGTCAAGGACTTTTATCTATGAGTCAAACGGAAATTTTTGAAAAGGTCAAGAAGATTGTCGCAGATCAACTAAGTGTTGAGGCTGACACCATCACACCACAGTCTAATTTTGCCAACGATCTAGGAGCAGATTCCCTAGATACTGTTGAACTAGTAATGGCTTTGGAAGAAGAATTTGATATCGAAATTCCTGATGAATCCGCTGAAAAAATTACAACGGTTCAAGAAGCAGTGGATTACATCAACGACAAAGTTGCCACATCGGCTTAAAAGAGTGCTGAGTGCTGAGGAGCCACTGCGGTCTTGGGGTCTCCCCAAGTGGAGCATGTGGCGTTGCTGAGTGCTGAGGTGCAAAGTTAGGAGTTAGGAGTTAAGAGGCGCAAAGTAGAAATCAACTGTAATTTTTCTTTCGCTGCTTTGAAAGCTCCCTATCTCCCCTGCTCCGAAAGCTCCCCTGCTCCTCTGCTCAGAACTCAGCACTCAGAACTCAGCACTTTATTTGCAGCTTTCTCGCCACCTTTAACTGAGTCATGACAGATTATATACGTAAACGCGTTGTTGTAACGGGTGTGGGCGCGATTACACCTATAGGCAACACATCAGCGGAATATTGGGAAGGATTGTTGAGTGGACGCAATGGCATTGATTACATCACCTTGTTTGATGCCTCAAGCCATGATTGCCGCATTGCTGGTGAAGTGAAAAACTTCGATCCACATGCTTATATGGAGCGCAAAGAAGCCAAGCGCATGGATCGATTTTCGCAATTTGGGGTTGCGGCTGCAAAACAGGCCCTGTCGGATGCGAACTTAGTGATTAATGAACTGAACGCAGAACAAATCGGGGTAATGATTGGTTCTGGTATTGGCGGTTTGAAGGTTTTGGAAGACCAGCAAACAATCTACCTCAACCGTGGCCCCGATCGCTGTAGTCCATTCATGATTCCCATGATGATCGCCAATATGGCGGCTGGATTAACGGCAATTCACCTTGGCGCTAAAGGGCCAAATTCCTGTGCTGTTACAGCCTGTGCTGCTGGTTCCAATGCCATAGGAGACGCTTTTCGCCTGATTCAAGGCGGCTATGCCCAAGCGATGATTTGTGGCGGAACAGAGTCAGCAGTTACACCCTTGGGTTTGGCTGGTTTTGCTGCTTGTAAAGCACTTTCTTTTCGCAATGATGACCCTGCTCATGCTTGCCGTCCCTTTGACCGCGATCGCGATGGATTTGTCATGGGTGAAGGTGCGGGAATTTTGGTGCTAGAAGAATTGCAACATGCCCTCAGTCGCGGCGCTCGTATTTATGCGGAACTTGTCGGCTATGGGATGACCTGTGACGCTTATCATATTACTTCGCCGGTACCAGGTGGCGAAGGAGCCGCTAGAGCCATACAATTGGCACTCAAGGACGCAGGACTAACCCCGCAACAAGTGAGCTACATCAATGCTCACGGCACCAGTACCCCGGCTAATGATTCCACTGAAACCGCAGCGATGAAAAAAGCTTTGGGCGACCACGCTTATAAAATAGCTGTTAGTTCCACCAAATCGATGACAGGTCATCTTTTAGGTGGTTCTGGAGGTATTGAAGCAGTAGCCACAGTACTCGCGATCGCTAATGACAAAATTCCACCAACAATCAATTTAGAAAATCCCGATCCAGAGTGCGACCTAGATTATGTTGCTCACTCTAGCCGCTCTCAAAAAGTCGAGGTGGCACTATCCAACTCCTTTGGGTTTGGTGGTCATAATGTCACACTAGCCTTTAAGAAGTATCCTTAAAATCCCCAAGACTAAATAAGTCATGATTAGACACCCTTCGGGCGATTTCCCCTACTGCTTAAGCAGAACCCGGAGGGTAGGGTAAGATGAAAATAAACTTGTTGGTAGATGCTTTACCCACAAGTCGCGCGAAAAAAAAACTCAATTTTCCCAATATTCAAGTTTCATCCCTTCGTGGGTGAAGTAACTTGATACTTCATACTTCATGCTTCATCAGCCTGCAATCGGCCCAAAAGTATCATAGATATCATTCTCATCTGAATTTAGCGTTCAGCATGACCAATTTATCGGCTTGATTTATCACCCGAAACTCAGGAGATCCCGCTTGTAGATCAACAATCTGGAATGGGATGATGAAGATACTGCGGGGAAATTTCAATCAGTGGTCAGTTATTCAGTAATCAGTGACCAGGCTGATGGCGGAGGATCAAACCCGCAAGTGGCGCGAACCACCGATTGTTTGGGGACTTCAACCCCATGAATAAAACCGATAACTGTTAACTGTTAACTGTCAACTGTCAAAAACAACCCCGGCAAAAGAGAAGCTTAGAGAGTGCTAACCCGTCGTTAAAAACAAGAGATTATGGCTGTTGCAACCCAATCCCTCGAAGAACTTTCCATTAACTCGATCCGCTTCTTGGCTATTGACGCCGTAGAAAAGGCAAAATCGGGACACCCAGGGCTGCCGATGGGCGCGGCTCCCATGGCTTTTGTACTATGGGATCGCTTTTTACGGTTTAATCCCAAAAATCCCAAGTGGTTTAACCGCGATCGCTTTATTCTGTCTGCCGGGCATGGCTCGATGTTACAATATGCCCTGCTCTATCTGTATGGTTACGACAGCGTGAGTATTGAGGACATTAAGCAATTCCGTCAGTGGGAATCTAAAACCCCCGGACACCCCGAAAACTTCATGACTGCCGGCGTAGAAGTCACCACTGGCCCATTGGGACAAGGAATTGCCAATGGAGTCGGTATAGCGATCGCCGAGGCACATCTTGCTGCTAAATACAACAAACCTGATGCTCAGCTAGTTGACCACTACACTTACGTAATTTTAGGTGATGGTTGCAACATGGAAGGAGTTTCTGGTGAAGCTGCTTCTTTTGCTGGGCACTTGGGATTAGGCAAACTCATCGCTCTGTACGACGACAACCACATCTCCATCGACGGTTCTACAGATGTAGCATTCACCGAAGATGTTTCCAAGCGCTTTGAAGCATACGGTTGGCATGTCCAACATGTGGAAGATGGTAACACCGACCTAGAAGCAATTGCTAAAGCCATTGAAGCAGCCAAAGCTGTCACCGATAAGCCTTCTTTCATCAAGGTGACAACCACTATCGGTTATGGTTCACCCAATAAAGCAAACACCGCTGGTGTTCACGGTGCAGCTTTAGGAACAGACGAAGTGGCCTTGACTCGCCAAAATTTGGGTTGGGAATACGAACCTTTTGTAATTCCCCAAGATGTCCTCAGCCACACAGGCAAAGCAGTAGAACGTGGTGCAGCCTACGAGGCCGACTGGAACAAGACTTACGCTGACTACAAAGCTAAATATCCCCAAGAAGCAGCAGAATTTGAACGCTACATCAGCGGCAAACTACCCGATGGTTGGGATAAAGTACTACCCACCTACACCCCCGAAGACAAAGCATTACCCACCCGCAAACACTCAGAAACCTGCTTGAACAAACTAGCAGCAGTTGTACCTGAACTCATTGGTGGTTCCGCTGACTTAACCCACTCCAACTTGACCGAACTCAAGGGTAAGGGTGATTTCCAAAAAGGACAATACCAAAACCCCAACATCCACTTTGGTGTGCGGGAACATGGTATGGGCGCAATTTGTAATGGTATTGCATTGCATGGTTCGGGATTAATTCCCTACGGTGCTACCTTCTTGATTTTCACAGATTACATGCGGGCTTCTATCCGCTTATCTGCCCTGTCTCAAGCTGGGGTAATTTGGGTAATGACCCACGACTCCATTGGTCAAGGTGAAGACGGCCCGACCCACCAACCCATCGAAACACTGGCTTCCCTACGTGCCATTCCTAACCTCACAGTGATTCGCCCCGCTGACGGTAATGAAAGTTCTGGTGCTTACAAAGTAGCCATTGAAAGAGCAAAGCAAGACGCTCCTACTTTGTTGGCATTCACCCGTCAAAATGTCCCCAACTTGGCAGGTACTTCCATTGAAGGCGTAACCAAGGGTGGCTACACAGTGCTGGATTCAGATGGTACACCAGAGTTGATCATCATTGGTACTGGTTCAGAATTGAGCCTCGCTGTCACCGCAGCTGAGAAACTCACAGCCGAAGGTAAGAAAGTTCGTGTTGTTTCCCTACCTGCATGGGATTTATTTGAAGCACAGGATGCAGCTTACAAAGAGTCTGTATTACCGAAAGCTGTCACCAAGCGCTTGGCTGTAGAAGCTGCTTCTAGTTTCGGTTGGCACAAGTACGTAGGTACTGAAGGCGACATTGTTAGTATCGATCGCTTTGGTGCTTCCGCGCCAGGTGGTGTTTGTCTGGAGAAGTTTGGCTTTAGCGTTGACAATGTGTTAGCTAAGGCGAAGCAATTGTTGGGTTAATTAGCAACAGAATATTCTCTGATTTTTCTTGTGGGGTGGGCCAGAAAGCCCGCCTTTTTTTTAAATTCAAACTGATAATTCTTATGTATGGCAGGGAACAGGGAACAGGTTTGTAAGCCTCTTAGAGTCAATGTTTGATGATTAGTCTTTGTCCTCAACTATACTTCGACTGCTGTATACCCCAAATTCATCAAAAAATATAAAAACCGAGTTTTTCTGAAAAACTCGGTTTTTATATTTTTACTAATTATTGATATCTCTATTGTTGTAAAGAGAGTTTGACAGATTTAAAAAACTCCGCTTCTATTCCTTTCTTCTGCAACGAGGAGCCACTATGCGATCGCACTTTGCCGACACACGCACGCATATAGCGTCAGAGGCGCCAAAAGATTGATTTTTCGTTAATATTGAGAACAGTGCAAGACAACTCTTATTGCCATTCGCTTCTCAATGGGATGAGTAGTAGCAATACGGTTCGGATAAGCATTTTAAACTCACAATAGGGTTTGGGGAAAAGGTTACTGGGCTTGGGTTAAAGGTTTTTCTTTCCCTTTCCCCTTTAACCGAACCGTATTGGGAGTAGTAAATAATACTCCCCTTTTACACAACTCAATACCCAATAAGCACAATCTTCATTTTTTAGCAGCAACCAAAGAAACTCCAATAATCACAAAGACGATTCCTGTGATGCGTAATGGACTAGCTGCATATTTGGTCAGCCCGATCGCACCATAATGATCAAGAAAAAGTGCTGCTATCATTTGACCTGCGATCGTCAGTGAAAGTGCAAGGGCGGCTCCGATCTTAGGTGTAGCAAAAATAGTTGACCAAACATACAAAGTACCTAAACAACCACCAACCCACATCCACCAAGATGTTTGAAAAAGCGAGGTCGAAGCAGGAATTGGATACCGCGCGAAAAAACAGATGGCAAGCGATGTTAATGTACCTGCAAGATATGAAACGAACGTAACTTGCATTGGCTCACCTACATAACGTCGCAACAGTGTATTCAAGGCGACTTGAACAGGTAGAATCGCGCCCCCAGCAAGCGCTGCAAAAAGATAAATCGTGCGTTCATTCATCCTTAAACCTCTCGTTTTGATTATCCTGAAGTTAAGATACTTGAAGATAAAAGCTTCAACGTCATTGAAAAAGCTGTTGATGCTCATGTCGTCAATGAACATCGTCTCGTTAGCGTTGCTAGATTTGTCTTTTTTTCTTGCACCCTTGCAGACATTAGTGCAATTAACTTAACCTCTCACCGATGCACCTAGTGGAATTAAAATTGGGGGTTAATTGTAACAGGGCTTACATAAGACGTGAGCGAAAACCTGATGATTACGTAACGGTAATTATTAAATTACCGTTACTTTCGTTATGTTTTGCGTAAGTTCTATGTAAGTGAATTCCCAAACATCATAATAAGCTGTCGTGGATATAATTTGCACTTTTTATGGTCTGGAACCCTGATTACAACGAGAATACTCTGGAAAATTAAAGATGCGACAGCTGATCAATCGCGTTCAGCAAATTGCTGATACCTGTAATCTTGAGCAGGCTGTAGTGATCAGCTTTGAGGTTTATGACCGTCGGAGTCTTTTTAAAGTACCCGCCATGACTCTCAATGAACGAGTAATCATCACCATCGGCCTTAAAAATAGTTATAGGCGCAGTGATCTGCCTCTGGGCTAGTTCGCTGAATGTGTACTTGGCTTCGTATGTCAGCTGTACAATTTTCATTATTCGTTCCACCAGATCCAAATCAAGCTTCTTATATCTTGAAATGAATGACGCAAAGCTGTCTTCATCTTTTGCAACCTGCAAACACTCCTCCAGTGCAGGGCCTGTGATAGTACCTGCAAAAACCGAGAAAAGAATTGTCACATAGGCTTTGTTGGTGAATACAGGTTGATTACCATCAATAGCTTCGTTCTCAGTTTTCACCTTTGGTGACCCTGGAGCAATCAAAAACACATTTTCTACCTGCTCACCTGACTGCTCAAGCTGATAAGCAACTTCAAAGGCCACTCGTGCGCCGAAGGAATATCCCCAGAGTGTATAGGGGCCGGTTGGTTGAATACGTTTTATTTCCTTAATGTCTTCTGCAGCCATCTCACTAACCGAGGAAAACGGCTCTTCTCCTTGGTTGATTCCATAGGCCTGGACACCGTAAAAGGGTCGATTGACATTTATTTTCTCTGCCAGTAACCTCAAATTCATTGGGTAGCCGCCAAGTCCAGGCCAGCAATAGACAGGATTATGTTCTCCCGTGGACGATAGACGTACTAGACGCGAGGAAAGTTCAACTTCATCACTGTCAACCTTACGAGCCAGCTTCTCGATGGTTGGAGCTTCAAAAAGAGCATGTAAAGGCAAGGTAGAATGAAACTCTTTGTTGACAGCGTTGATTATTCTCACAGCAATCAGTGAGTTGCCACCAGATTCAAAGAAATCGTCACATATCGAGACAGAATCCCACTTCATAGCCTTCTTCCAAATCTCGCCTATTCGCTGTTCGGTATTTGTGCGAGGTGCGATGATGGGCCGTTGAGACATTTCGATATTCACTTTGTCGGACGCTTCCAGTGCTTTAATGTCAATCTTTCCATTGGCAGTAAGCGGTAACTTGTCCATTACTATGATCTTGTTAGGTATCATGTAATCAGGCAAAAAGTTGTATATATCCTCTTTGATCAACTCTGCAGGGCCTTTCATCTGCACGGAGTCTTCCTTCATTCCCTCGCTGATTAACTGCTCATGACTCACGCGACCACCAATACAGAAGTAAGAAGGGCCCGGTTCTTCATTACAGGCGCTAAGTATCTTTGTTATCTGCTTTGCTGAAGGAAGATCGTTACCAGTCTCGGAGCTATATCCCGATGACAAGAAACCAAGATGTAAATCGTTCATCTGCAGATGTTGAAGCTTCCTACCAAGTACGAAATAATTCGCCCATTTACAGCTGTTTCTACCAATCATGGTGATTCCAAAACTTCCCTGTTCGTAGGTTAGCTGATTGATAGCTATTACATGCCTCTTAAGAATGATCTCGTCTGAGATTTTTTCCAAGCGATCGTCTTTGTATTTGTATAGACCCGCAGGTAGATCAGCGATCTTACCTGGATGACTTTGCACATAGATATCAACTGGTTCCATCGACGATGGCCCGACCTGAGCCACCACATCAAAACTGCCGAGATAATAATAGTATTCGTCTGCACATACCACTTTTTCCCTGACATCGGGGGTATATTCAGCATCTCCAATGCGAAGCTGATATGCCGGAAGAATCTTGTCAAACAGACCCAACATGTGGCCAGTTTCAATTTCGAGTACCTCTTGAATATTATTCTTATAAACTAGCTCGATCGCTTTTCTCTTTCCAATGAAGTGTAGTTTTATTCGTGTTTGTTCTGTAGTATCTATTTCATTTAATAGTACTAATTGATGGCGTCCCGGATGGTAATAGTAGTAGCCAGACTTCAAACCAGCTATATTGACTAGTTCGAGATACATTTGCGTTGCGTACAATGCACCGGGTGATGCGTAACCGTACTTGGGCAATAAACGCTCATCGCTGTGAAACGGCCCGAAGTATCTCAAAATCTCACCTAATTCTGTGAAGCTCAACGCATCCAAGCCACGAGAATCAGCCCAGTCGTTGGTTTGAGGGTCAGTAATTTGTGTATCCAGCAACTGCATAATATCAGCTTTGTGGACGACACCACCCTCGAATAAACGGTAGGATTTGCGATTAAACGCCAATCGCCGCTGTTCCTCGGTTGGGGTTTTACCTGGAAGATCAAACTCCATCTGACCAGGTACACAATTCTCTTCGTCGATATCCCTATATCCGAGATTTGACAATTGAGCTTTGACTTGAAGCTTATTTTGCTTCGACAGATGGTGTTCTCCGTGGACACCCTGATCCATGACAGCAGCTTGTCTAGGACTTAATTCAATACATGCAATCAAATCAGAGTATCCGGTACGGAAATTTTTCTTAACTATAACTGCTGCATTCTTAACCCAGTCATGCTTCTCAATTGCTACTTTTACTTCGTCAAGCTCAATACGAAACCCTCTGAGTTTCACTTGATTGTCTACCCGACCTACGAACTGAACAGTACCATCTGCATTCCAATAAGCTAGGTCACCAGTCTTGTAAAGTTTGGCATCTCTGGAACTGATCGAAAACCAGTTGTTGACAAACCTTTCCTTGCTCAAGTCTGGGCGATTAATGTATCCCCGTGCAAGCTGAACACCACCGATGTATAACTCACCAGCTTCTCCAACTTGTGCTAGCGATTGATCGCTGTTGACAATGTAAAACTGAGTGTTGTGAACGGGAGTACCGATAGGGATTGCCTCAGAGTAATCAGCAATCTTATTTTTATCAACCTTAAAGGAGGAAGCATTGATAGTGCATTCGCTTGGGCCATAAACATTAATTAAGTCGCATTTTGGCAGCACTTCAATGCATTGTTGGGCAAGTTTTTGTGACAGAAGTTCGCCGCCGCTGAATATCTGTGTGAGTGATTTACAATTGTGGAATATGTCGGTGTCGATAAGCGCTTGTAGCAGCGTCGGAACGCATTGCAAAGTCGTCACATTATGTCGGATAACACTCTCGATTAATTGTTCTGAATCTTTATAGACTCCGGGGCGGCTCATAATAATTTTACTGCCACAACAAGACGCAAGAATCTCCCACTGTGCTGCGTCAAAACTCATGGGTGTTTTTTGGAAAATAACTTTGCTCTCATCCAACTTGTAAACAGCTCGCATCCAATTCATCTGGTTGATGATACTGCGGTGTTCAATCATTACACCCTTTGGTTTTCCCGTACTTCCAGAGGTATAAATGACATAAGCTAAGTTGTCCGAACCCACGCGCTTGGAGAGTCCATTGTGTCCAGTGATACTGGATGGTATCTCAAATTCCTCCGCTTCTTTCAGGGTAACAATTCGCGTACCTGGGGGCACCAGTTCCGCCAACCTAACGCGTAGTTTTTCCTCTGAAAAAATAATTTTGATGCCTGCATCCTCGACCATATATCTCAATCGGTCTTCGGGATATTCTGGTGATAATGGCAAATAAGCGCTACCTGAGAACAAAATACCCCAAATCCCAACTATCAACTCCAGCGACGGCTCAAGGAAAATACCTACACATTCATCGACAGCTGCACCAAGATGCTGAAGATACGAACCCAAGCGTGAACTGATTTCGGCGAGTTCTCGGTAAGTTATAGTTTCAGGATCACAATGATCACAGATAACTGCTTCTCTGTCAGGTTGAGCTTGCACTTGCTCTAGAAACAAGTCAACAAGAGATTTTGCCAGCGAATCTTCTGACTCTATGTGATCGAGCTTTTGAATAGTCAACTCTTGAGTTTGCATAAGTAATCTCTAATTTTTATAAACGGTTTTTTGTTTCAGTTGAGTAAAGGTAAGTTCGATGAAAGATTTTGCTGAACCGATTTTGTCAAACTAAATTAACGTGAGTTCGATGAACCTCTCCCTAACTCCTCTTGGACGCGGAGAGGGGCAGAAATATTTTTACTTTCCAACGATAAAATCAAGGTTTCAAAGCCTCTCTTCCTGTGGTAAAGAAGTTTGGAAAGGGGTTTTTAAAACCGTCGAACTCACGTTAATTTAAAAATCAGTAATGTTTTCTTTGCCAATAAATATTATTAGTGTGTAAGTAACTCCATTGGTTTAATCTCCTTTTTTGAAAGCTTGTCGAATGTAACTAGTAGTTGAACAAAAAACTACTAGGAATAATTCTTGGAGAGCAACTGGGTTTTGTGAGGGGCTAAAACCAAAAATGGCAATAGGCTATTTCGCGATATTTAGGCGCAGACCACCGTAGGCATCGCAATAAAAAAACTGGTTATATTCAGAACTTAAAAAGCTAGATGAATAATTGAACACTTTTCGTCTTTCAGTTTTTCAAGCTTGGCAGATTTTAGCCAGTCAAAATCATGAAGTTAAAGACTAATTTAAGTAACTAAGCCGTATGGGGGAAGCGAGCAACGCGATTTTGTGAGATTGGGTAAAAAACAAGCGATGGGTGTAGAATTAGGAATTTGGCAAGGTCGCTATCAGAATCTAGAATTACCTTGGTTGCGGTGGTGGGATAATCAAGGTAATTTGCTACAAATAGGATGGGAGCGATCGCAACACCTAGCTGCAAAGTTAAAAGAATTACGTGTAAACCCCGAAGATTTGGTATAATTATAGATTGGGCAAGATGCCCAACCCACAAAACCATAAATTAAGCAGTCACAATATAAGGCGAGTCAATCACCGCTACACGATTGGCATCTACCAAAGCTTGATAAACGATCGCAGCTACCTCAGCGCGTGTAGCATCGCGGGTAGGATTAAGTTGTTTCGGGTTCGGGTAATTGACGATAATCTGCTTTTGGATAGCTTTGACTACTTCATCTTTGGCATAGTCAGGAATTTTTGCTTGATCGTCAAAAGTTTTAGTTGTGGTTGCATCATCAACAAATAATCCCAAGCCATTCACCAAAGAGACAATCACCTGCACACGTTGAATATTTTGGTTAGGACGGAAGCTATTATCTGGAAAACCAGAGAGAAATAAACCTTGATATGCTTGTTGAATAACTTTCGATGCCCAAAAGTTTGCTGGCACATCTTTGAATTTGATAGCAGCTCGACTTGGCGATGGGTTAAAAGCTTTTACCAGTAAAGCAGCGTATTGGGCCCGTGTCATTGTAGCATCGGGTTTAAAGGTGCGATCGGGAAAACCGTTGATTATCCCCTGTCTGACTAATTCCCGAATAAACGCAGCCGCCCAATGATTACCAATATCAGTTAATTCAATAGGACTAGGAGTAGGTGTTGGTGTTGGCGTGGGTATTGGTATCGGTATCGGCGTTGGTGTTGGCGTTGGCGTTGGCGTGGGTATCGGTATCGGCGTTGGTGTTGGCGTTGGCGTTGGCGTAGGTATCGGCGTGGGTGTTGGCGTAGGTATCGGTGTCGGTGTTGGTGTTGGAACCTGATTATCTACAAACTCTATATTTCCTGACACCTTAGTGGGATTAATTTGATTACCTACAGAAACCAACTTGTTAGAACTGGCATTTTGCAAATCAAATTTAGCGTTGTTGCGTAGAATGTTGCCTCCTGGGTTATTGGTACTGCCGATATCCGGTAGGGCGGTAGCAATTACTGTTAAACCATCCTCAGTATTATTTTCACTGAGATTATTACGCAGTATGGGACGCGCACTACCAGAGACAAGAATCCCAGAACGGTTTTCGGAAATTTTGTTATCTAGAAGCGTGGGTGATGCCGTATCACTTATAGCAATGCCAAAACCTGTTTTAAAGCAAGTGTTACCTTGAATTTGACCTTGGGAATTTTTAGCGATCGCAATTCCATTAGCTGCATTCTCAGTGAACACATTACCTAGAATAACTGGGTTGGCATCGCCTGTAGTAAATACTCCCTCACGCTTACATTGGGTGAAGGTGCAATTAGCAACCACAGGTGTAGTTGATTCAATCCAAACGCCACTACCACGGCTGGCTAAATTTGTGACAGTTACACCCCGGAGTTCGGCAGCATTTTCTAGGACAAAGGTCACATTTTGACCAGCAAATGTGCGACTTAGGTAACTACCGCTGCCTTCAATTAAAATACCACTGCCTTTGTTAGCTTCATTACCAACCACTGTTACCCCTGATGGGACTGTGAGTGGAAAAACTTCCCCACTAGCAGCGTTGTAATTACCATTTGCTAATTGAATCTTAGTATCAGACGTGGCAACCTTGAGGGCTTGCGTAATGGTTTTAAAAGGGGCTTGTTGGCTACCAGGATTACTATCACTACCTGTAGCTGGATTTACGTAAAGAAATTGTGCCATATTTATACTGCCAAAAAATACATAGCGATCCTAGCGCTAACAATTGAACCAAGTAGCGATCGCTAACATTTAATTTGCAACATTGACTACCAGAGTCATCTGGCAGATTCCAGATGGGAAGCAGTGCTGGTAGGGTGCGTTGTCGCCCAGCGCAACGCATCGGCAACAATTAAAGGTGCGTTAGCCTACTGGCATGACCGGACTAAAATAATGCATTAATAAACCACACAGACGCAGAGGAGGGCAGTTGCATGGGTGGGTTTCCCGACTTGAGCAAACTGCCCGTAACACAGAGAGAAAAGAAGATTGCTACTATTTTTTATGCACCAAATTAGTCTGATCGCGTCACTATGTTAAATAACCCCGTTCTAATCTAAATTAAAACGGGGTTTTTCTGATGAAAATTTTATTTCTCAGTTATTGCAATTACAGATAAACTAAAACACATCTAAATTGCATAGGCACTCATCAGCTTATTTTCTTAATGACAGTCAACAGTCAACTTTTATGTAGAACAGCTTCTCTTTTACACTACAAATCAGGAGGTAAAATCACTTTATTGATGGCATGGATAACACCGTTGCTGCCTTGGATATCAGCTTGAACCACTTTGGCATCATTCACCATCACACCTGTACCAGGATCAACTTTGATGTTAATCGCACCGCCTTCTATGCTTTTGACTTCGCCAGATTTCAAATCTGTAGATAACACCTTACCATCTACAACATGGTAAGTTAAAAGTTTGACCAACACTTCTTTATTCTCTGGCTTAAATAACTCTTGCACCGCATCTTGAGGCAATTCTGCAAACGCAGCATCAGTAGGTGCAAAAACTGTAATTTCTTTATTACCCTGCAAAGTATCCGCCAATCCCGCTGCTTTCAAAGCCTTGGTTAGGGTTGTAAAGGAACTGTTGGACTCTGCCAATGCTAACAAGGTTTTGTCTTTAGTATTGGTTGTCCCTGCGGCTGGCGGAGTTTTGCTAGGTGTCTCTGTGGTTGGTACTTGTGTTGGAGGTGTTGCTTCTGGGGTGGTATTCGGAACTGGTGGAGTTTCACTAGGCGCAGTGCGACTACCACGATTATAAGGAGGCTCGTTGAAAATACTTGGTCTAGGATTTGTTGTTCGCTTTCCACCAGACTGTGACACCTGGTTTTTGGGTTTGAGGTTGTCTTTTGTTGTTTCTTGTGTAATCACAGCAGGTGTGTATTGAGCATTTGCCTGAATACGCTGACTCCGGTTATAGGGAGCCTCGTCGAAAATGCTGGGCTTAGGATTTGTGGATTCTTTTGCCCCAGATGGTAAAGTGATTAAGAGACTAACGCCCGCTACTCCCACTACAATTGCCAAGTTTCTCAGCAATTTGCTGTAATTTGCCTTCATAAATTTTGTTTGTTTTGATTTTACACAAGTTACATAAAGACTTATAACATTTTGCTAAGCATAAAATCTAACCTGGGAAGTAAGATTTTTGGTCAAAAGTTTGATGTCCTCCTTAGTATTGAACTTTCACCTATATTTAGCTATTTAGCCTCTTTGATAACTACCAGTGACAAATAACTTATAGCAAAATTCCGCCCATTTGTAAAATTCAATACTTGATTTTGATACAATTCTGTAAACGGCACTTGGTTGTAATCTTTATAGACCTTAACCCAATCATCTGTAATAAGTCATTAGTTTTCATAACAAATAGTTAAAATCAATACCTGTGTAAACCATAGTTATTAGAAACTACGTACATGAGAATGAATAGAAACTCTTTGTGTCTTAGTGTCTTTTGTGGTTATTTGATTTTCTACCACCAAGGCACTAAGGCGAGCCAGTGCGTTGGGGAGACACTGCGTTGCGCGGGTTAAGAGCGTTGAAGCAAGTGTCGTCGGCTTTGCCGACTTGAAGCAACTGGCGTCACAAAGTATAGAAATAAAATATATTGCAGAAGGCGAATGACTCTTAGCTTTGGGTTTATCTATATCTAGTTAATTAGCTGAATCAATTATTTGATGTTGTCATAAATTAAAAAATCGTATTTTTGGCAAAATCGCTGAATTGCCAAAATAGATTGAAAAAGATAAACTATTTGGGCAATGAATTACGTAATAAATTGATTAGTTGACCAGGAAAATTCCTGGAACTAAAGATACAATTATAAAGTTGATTTCGCAATCAGTTATCAGGTATACAATATGCTGGAATTATACCAATGGGAACTATCTCAATACTCAGAAAAAGTGCGCCTGATTCTGGATTATAAAGGGCTAGAGTATCGGAAAATAGAGGTTTCACCTGGAATTGGGCAATTAGAACTTTTCAGGCTGACTGGTCAGCAGCAAGTGCCAGTGTTGAAGGATGGTAATAGATATATTGCTGATTCCACAGAAATAGCTAAGTATTTAGACTTAAAATATCCTGAACGACCACTAATACCCCAAGACCCCAAACAAAGGGGTTTAACTTTATTAATAGAAGAATGGGCAGACGAATCAATAGGTATCAAAGGCAGAAAGGCTCTATTTGCTGGTATTAGTCAAGACCAGAATTTGCGAAAATCCTTGTTACCCGCCTCTACACCAGATATATTCAAAAACCTGGTTGAAGGAGTACCTAGTGATATACTGACAGTCTTAGGATTTGGGGTAGGATATAGCCCAGATGTGATTAGATCAGCGATCGCGGACTTAAAGCAAGACCTAGAAGCATTGACACTGTTGTTAGCAGATAGTCCCTATTTAACAGGAGATGAACCGACCTTAGCTGACCTTGCAGTTGCAGGTTTGTCGATATTGCTAAAATTTCCTGACGGCCCTTATCTCGATTTACCAGTATCTTTGAGAGGTAAAGGAGTACCTACCTTAGCCGATAATCCCGATTATCAACCATTCTTCAACTGGCGCGATCGCCTTTATGCTCAATTTCGCAAACCATTAATCGGTCACAGACCCACTGAAACTGCACCAACTTCAATTCAAATTGAATAGATGACAAATGACCAATGACAACTGACAACTGACAACTGACAACTGACAATTGACTAATCCAATGAATTCGTCGGCACAACCACCACTAGGTTCGGTAATTCAAGGTTCTCTGACTGGGGGGTTAGAAGTACGATTACACCCTGATGTTTCTGTTGAAGATATGCGGGTGGGTAAGTTTTTAGTTGTGCAGGGGATGCGATCGCGCTTTTTCTGTATGCTGACAGATGTGGCACTAGGAGCTGCTAATGCGCGAATTATTGCTAATCCCCCCAATTGGGAAGACACTTTTTTGAGAGAAGTTCTCGCTGGTAGCGGTACATACGGTACCATCAACCTTGCACCAATGTTGATGTTCACTCCCGAATCTGATGAATCCTTCTCACCGACAAACGGTAAATCTGTAAATCCTTTCGTACCATCATCAACCGGTTTGGCTTCATTTCAACCCCAAACCAGTACCACGATGGAACTATTGCCAGTTAAAACTATTCCCAGCCACTTTAGCCAAGTTTATGAAGCGAGTGAAGAAGATTTTCGCCGCGTATTCGGTTGGGAAGATGACCCCCAAAGACGCAATTTTTCCATCGGTAAACCATTAGATATGGATGTGCCTGTTTGTATCGATTTAAACCGTTTTGTGGAACGTAGTAATGGAGTTTTTGGTAAATCTGGTACTGGTAAATCTTTTTTGACTCGCTTACTTTTAGCTGGGGTTATTCGTAAAAATGCGGCGGTAAACCTAATTTTTGACATGCACTCCGAGTATGGATGGGAAGCAGTTGCAGAAGGTAAAAACGTTAATACTGTTAAAGGTTTAAAACAATTATTTCCTGGTAAAGTCGAAGTTTATACCCTCGACCCTGAATCAACAAAACGGCGGGGTGTGCGTGATTCTCAAGAACTTTATTTAAGTTACGAGCAAGTTGAAGTTGAAGATATTAAATTATGCAGTCGAGATTTAGGACTGTCAGAAGCAGCTTTAGATAACGCTAACATTCTTTACAGCGAGTTCGGCAAATCTTGGATTATCCAATTGCTGAATATGACTAATGAAGAAATCGAGATGTTTTGTGAGGAGAAGCGGGGACATAAAGGTTCAATTATGGCTTTGCAGCGCAAACTTTTGCGTATGGATAGTTTAAAGTACATGCGTGCGGTTTGCCCCCAAAATTATATTAATAAAATTGTCCAGTCTTTAGAAGCTGGGAAGAACGTAGTCATAGAGTTTGGTTCCCAGTCGAATATGCTCTCTTATATGCTGGTGACTAACATGATTACCAGACGTATTCACGAGCATTACGTCAAGAAAGCAGATAAATTCTTGCAAAGTAAAAATCCCAGCGATCGCCCAACGCCCCTAATGATTACTATTGAAGAGGCGCACCGCTTTCTTGACCCTGCAATAGTCCAAAGTACAATCTTTGGCACAATCGCCCGTGAACTGCGGAAATATTTCGTAACACTTCTAGTAGTTGATCAACGACCATCTGGGATAGATAATGAAGTTATGTCCCAAATTGGAACTCGCATCACTGCTTTGCTCAATGATGAAAAAGATATTGATGCAATTTTTACGGGTGTATCTGGTGCCGGCGGACTGCGTTCAGTGTTAGCAAAATTAGACTCAAAGCAACAAGCTTTAATTTTGGGTCATGCCGTTCCTATGCCAGTAGTGGTGCGTACTCGCCCATACGATTCTATTTTCTACGCAGAAATTGGCGATCCAGCCTGGGAAGAAAAGCCAGATGCAGAAGTCTTCGCTGCTGCGGAACTAGCCAGAGCCGACCTTGGTTTTTAAAGTGTCAGTTGTTAGTTGTTAGTTGTCAGTTGTCAGTTGTTAGTCCAACAGCATCAGAAGCTTCGCTGTTGGACTAACAGTTGTGTTAACGCCGTGCTACTACTTGTCAGTTGTTAGTTGTACAAGAGTTCATCACCACTGACAACTGACCACTGACCACTGACAACTGACCACTGACCACTAACCACTGACCAATTCGTAACATCCCTCCATAATTACAGTCGTCTGAGTTCGGTTATCCGGCTAGCTCAAGGCAACTGTATAGGAGGTTTTGCCGTCACTATAGATATAGTGCTTTCAAGGAACTTTAAAAAAAATTTGGCCACAAGACAATTTTGCATTATAATTTTTAACCTTCTCCAGGCTACTTTACTAATTGCCTAATTTGCTCTAATATAGAATGTAAGTAGAACTCATACCGACTTCGGATTCGGATTTTATAGTTGCTGCCAGCGACTAGCGACTAAGGAAAACAGAATTATCGAAATTAAACCAGCGTGCTTCTAAAGAATTAAAAATCTACGATTTAGGGAGGGTAGGGGAACCTATCTCAGGGGAGCGGCTTCTGGAAAACGGACGTAATAATATAGATTCCTTGTGGTAGCGCCCTATGTCCCGTCATATATGTACTACCTTTCTTAATTCACTTAGTTATTAAATATTCATTGTGTTTACGGAGTAGAGGACAACGCACCAATGCCAACTGTCAACACCCAAAACGAAAACCTCAACACCAAATTCACGGCTGATATGGTGCGAACCTATCTGCGAGAAATTGGTCGTGTACCACTGCTAACCCGTGAGCAAGAAATTGTCTATGGGAAGCAAGTGCAACAAATGATGAAGCTTCTGGATGCTAAAGAAGCTTTGGCGAAGAAACTAGACCGCGAACCGAGTTTACCAGAGTGGGCTGACCACGTTCAGCAAGCAGAAAACGAGGTGAAGCAGACAGTTTCCCAAGGTAAGCGAGCCAAGCAAAAGATGATTGAAGCGAATCTGCGCTTGGTAGTTGCTATTGCTAAGAAATACCAGAAGCGGAATATGGAATTTCTGGATTTGATCCAGGAAGGAACACTAGGATTAGAGCGTGGTGTAGAGAAATTTGACCCGACACGGGGTTATAAATTCTCGACCTATGCTTACTGGTGGATTCGGCAAGCAATTACACGGGCGATCGCGCAGCAAGGTCGTACCATTCGTTTACCGATTCACATTACCGAAAAGCTGAACAAAATCAAGAAAGTGCAGCGAGAACTAGCGCAAACATTAGGGCGATCGCCATCTCCCGCCGAAATTGCCAAAGAACTGGAATTAGAACCGACTCAGATTCGTGAATATCTGAATATGGCGCGTCAACCAGTTTCTTTGGATGTGCGAGTTGGTGATAACCAAGATACTGAACTCCAAGAAATGCTGGAAGATGAAGGCCCATCACCAGAACATTACACTACTCAAGAGTTCTTGCGCCAAGACTTGAACACCCTGTTAGCAGAACTAACCCCACAACAAAGGGAAGTTTTAGCCCTGCGCTTTGGTTTAGAGGATGGCAATGAGATGTCTTTGGCGAAAGTCGGTGAACGGTTGAATCTCAGCCGTGAACGAGTCCGCCAGTTAGAACACCAAGCCCTTGCTCATCTACGCCGTCGCCGTGCCAATGTTAAAGAGTACGTTGCAAGTTAAAAGCCATGTGCTTTTAGTAGGTGATGCGCCTCCTGAAGTCAGGGGGCGATTTTTTTATGGGGAGATGGGGGGATGAGGGGGATGA
>NZ_JAECZC010000032.1 GCF_016056305.1 Amazonocrinis nigriterrae CENA67
CCCGAGTCCCCCCTGCCCCCCTGCTCCCTTGCCTCGACCGAAGGGGTTGGGGATGAATTTCTGTTGTGTCAACTCAGGACGGTTGAGGTAGCCTCGCGCCAACCCTGCACCACCGATATGTAATTCTCCTGGGACACCTACGGGAACTGGTTGCAGGTATTGGTCTAGGATGTAAATCTGCGTGTTGGCTATGGGTCGCCCGATAGAAGTTTTGTTGTCGCTATCTGTGCATTTTGCCACTGTAGCACAGACGGTGGCTTCTGTTGGGCCATAGGCGTTGAAGAAGTTCCTGCCAGCAGACCATTGCTTTATGAGTTCTAAAGAACAAGCTTCTCCTGCCACAATCATGGTTTGTAGTGCCGGGAGTTCCTCAACAGGCAGGACTGCTAACGCCGATGGTGGTAAGGTGATATGGGTGATGCCATAATTGCGTAATAACTCAATTAACTGCATCCCAGGTAGTAGAGAGTCTTTTGTTGCTAAGTAAAGTGTTGCCCCTGATGCCAGACTCATGACAACTTCCGAAATGGAAGCATCAAAACTCAAGGAAGCAAATTGCAGAATATGACTGAAGTTCTGCACACCAAAAGTCTCAATCTGAGCTAAAGCTAAGTTACATAGTCCGCTATGGGCAACCATCACACCCTTTGGTTTGCCTGTGGAGCCGGAAGTGTAAATAATATAAGCTAAATTGTTAGGCGTAACTTGCAATATAGGATTTTCTTGTTTTTGGCGTGTAAATATTTGAGCGTCGCTATCTAAACAGATGAGCTTTGCTTGATGCTGTGGTAGCCTGTCAATGAGTTTTTGTTGGGTCAACAGTATACCAACTTGAGCATCTTCTAACATGAAGTTCAAGCGCTCGGTGGGATAATCTGGGTCAAGCGGCACGTAAGCACCACCCGCCTTGAGAATTCCCAGTAGTCCTACCACCATTTCTAGTGAACGTTCTACACACAACCCGACTAGCACATCTGCTTTTACACCCACAGACTGCAAGTAATGTGCTAATTGATTCGCGCAACTATTTAACTCATCATAGGTGAGTTGTTCTTTCTCATACACCACTGCCACTGCATCTGGGGTGCGCTGTACCTGCGCCTCAAACAACTCATGGATACACTGATCAAAGGGATAGTCTGTTTGGGTATTGTTCCACTCGACGAGTAACTGTTGTTGCTCAGGTTTTGTCAGCAAGGGTAATTGGGAAATCGACTGGTATGGGTTTGCTACAATCCCCTCAAGTAATGTGACAAAATGATTTGCCATCTGCTCAATGGTACTGCCGTCAAACAAATCGGTGTTATATTTCCAGATT
Organism: Amazonocrinis nigriterrae CENA67; assembly: GCF_016056305.1. Classification (GTDB taxonomy): domain Bacteria; phylum Cyanobacteriota; class Cyanobacteriia; order Cyanobacteriales; family Nostocaceae; genus Amazonocrinis; species Amazonocrinis nigriterrae. Next base: position 1,319 of record NZ_JAECZC010000032.1, read on the forward strand.
CCTTGGAGCGCTTCTGTTGTATCAAAAAATGTCAAAATTAAATCAAAAGAAGTCGCTTTTGACTCTGGAGTTAGTGTCTTGACAATTAACCCATCACTATCGGTTATTGATACTTGTCCCTCATTTTGGTGGGAGCGATCCCAAACGATCGCTACCTGATAAAGTGGAGAACGGCTAGGGTCGCGTAATGGTTGCAGTCGCTCTACTAATAAAGGAAAGGGATAGTCTTGATTTTCTAGCGCACCTAACACACAAGAGCGCACTCGCCTCAGCAACTCTCTAAAGGTAGGATTTCCAGACAAGTCGGCTCGTAAAACAACTGGACTGGTAAAGTAACCAATAATCTTTTCAAATTCTTCAAGGCTGCGTCCAGCCATTGCAGAGCCAATTAGAATATCTTCTTGATTTGTGTAGCGTAGTAATAGTACCTGAAATACTGCCAGCATAACTGTGTAAACAGTTACACCTTCGGCTATTGCTAATTCTGTGAGCTTGTGGCTCAGTTTTTCGTCTAAAACGAAAGGAAAGGAAGCACCTTCATAAGTTTGTACTGGTGGTCTTGGTCGATCTGTTGGTAAATTTAGTATCGGTAACTCCCCAGCTAACTGCTCGCGCCAGTAATGCCACAGGCGTTCACCTTGCTGGCTTGCTAACATACGGGTTTCCCACTGTACATAATCTATGTATTGCAGGTTTTGGGGTGGGAGTGTTACTTCTAAGCCGTTGTTGATGGCTTGATAAATCAGCCTCAGTTCACCCGTCAGCAATTCCAAAGACCAGAAATCCACGACTATGTGATGTGCCGTGATTAGCAAAATCACTTCTTTTGCCGTCGATGCATCTGTTATAATTTCTCGAATTAACAGATGAAAGCGGATTACAGGCCCGTTGCTGAGGTCGAAGGGGCGATCGCTCTCACTCAAGAGCCAGTTTTGCAAGTCTTCTTGGCTCCAGTTAGCCGCTGTTTGCACAGTCAAGCAGACTTGTTGATTTTCTTGAATCGTTTGTACTGGTTCACCGTACTCCACGGTGTAGATAGTTCTCAAAACTGCATGGCGCTCAATTAAGGCTTGAGCTGCCTGTTGCAATGCTGCAATGTTGACATTAGATACCAATTGTGCTGCATAGGCAACATTGTAAGCTGCACTATCGGGTGCTAGTTGGTATAAAAACCAAAGTGCTTTTTGCCTATGGCAGAGAGGATAAGTTTGCTTTTGCAGCAGGGAAATAATTTCTGGCTTATATTGCTTAATTTCCGCCAACAACTCAGGGGTTAATGCATCTTCTGGAGCATCGTAGCAGAGTTTACCGTCCTCAACCCACAATTCTATACCTGCTACCAAAAGATTTTGAAGGAACTTGATTAAATTCATAACTCACCTCTAATCCTGGTCTGGTTTGTAGATGTGGTAGGTACAACAAAGGTTTTGGAAATGGAATTAACCTCGAAAAGTTGCTCGCTGACAATTTTTGTTAAACTAACGACACTGAGATTATCCAAGAATTTAGCGATCGCAATATCCACTCCTAAATCTGCTCTGAGCCGATTTCTGAGTTCGATTACTATTAAAGAATCCAGCCCCATTTGGTTTAAAGGCTCATCAATATTGAGCATCGATGCACTTGTTCCTAAAGCTTTGGCGATTTGCTGTTGCAGATAAGCAATTAACAGCGATTGACGTTTCTCTGTTGGAGCTATCTTTAACTGGTTTAAAATCTGAGGCTGTTGGACTACTTTCTGCTCAGTTAGTGTTTGTTTCTGGACTTTTGCCGCTAATTCAGTAAGCAACGCAGGGTAGTCACCCAATGGAAATTGCTCAAGCAGTTTCGACCAGTTAATCTGAATTACTCCAACTTGAGTGATATCTTGCTGCACTACTTGTTCGAGGATTTGTAACACCTGTGGCGCTGAGAACGGCTCTACTCCTTGAGCCATCAACTGGGCAAAGCGTCTGTCACCGACAACACGCGTCATACCCACCGTAGACCAAGGCCCCCAGTTTATACTTAGCGCTGGTAAACCGAGTACCTGGCGATGGTGTGCCAAAGCATCTAAAAATGTGTTTGCTGCTGCATAACTGCCTGAGCCGGAAGAACTAAATATAGAGATAGCTGAAGAAAAAAGTACAAACAAGTCCAAAGGTATATCTTTGGTTAGGGTATGTAAATTCCATGTACCGCTCACTTTGGGTGCAAAAACTTTAGTAAATCGTTGCCATTGCTGTTCTTGTAACAAGCGAGCTTCATAGATACCTGCGGCATGGATAACACCCCGCAACGGCGGTAAAGATGTTTTGATTTGAGTTAATAAACTAGCGACTTGCTCTTTTACAGATACATCAACTTGGACTACTACAACCTCAGTTCCAGTTTCTTCTAGTGTCCTTAAAGTTGCTTGAGCAGTTTCATCAGGGTGACTACGCCCTACTAAAACTAGATGCTTTGCTCCATGCTCTACCATCCATTGAGCTATCAGTAAACCAATTCCACCAAAACCACCCGTGATTAAATAGGTAGCATCAGCTTTGAGGCGCAAAGAGTTTTTGACAATTTTATTATTACGTACTAATCGCTGAACATACCTTTGTCCGTTGCGAAAAGCTATATGAGTTTCATTAACAGTTGGCTTGTGTGAAAAAATTTCGGCAAATAATGCTTGTGCATTGTTATTTCCTACAGGGTCTAGATCTACCAGAGTACAGTTAAATTCTGGATGCTCATCTTTAATTACTTTTCCTAGTCCCCACATAGGTGATTGCGCTACTCCCCCAAGTGTAGCTTCTTCACTCACTCGTTGTGCGCCTTGCGTCACCAGCCACAATGTAGGAGACGGTGAAAATCTTTGATTAATCAAAGACTGCACTAGGGATAAGACACCACCACATCCTATTTGTGAAGCAACCTCTAAGTCTGTTACTGTCAGAGCGTCTGCTGCAACTGTATTTAAGCCCCATAAATAAACTACTCCACGCCAGGCAGTTTTATCTTTTGCCGCTTGTTCAAGTAGTAGCTGAAAGTCTTTTGGTGATGTAGGGTTGATGCTGAACTCTTGGGCTGTTTTCTGTTTATATTCCTCACCAGGGAAGACGAGAGTAGCAGCTTGTTGTTGCGAGCATAAAAGTTCACTTAACTGCTGACCAATACCTTGATTGTCAGCAAAAATTAGCCAATTTTCTAGTGCTATTTTGCTTTGGTTTGGTTTAGCTGATTGAGCAATAATGACCGCTTGTTGTGATACAATTCCCTGATAACTTGGAGCAATGACAGTTGCATTTTGAAAGCCATTACTATGCAGTAACTTCTGCCAATTGTCAGTTGTCAGCAATGGGTAGTTGGGACGTAACTGCAAATCAGTAAATTTCCACCATCCATCTGTTAGCCCAAAAATTAAATCTAAACAGCGTGCTTTACTAGTTCCTTCTAATAGCAATAACATTCCTTGAGGAGCTAATAATTTGTGTACGTGCTGCAAAGAGACTTGCAAATCTTGAGTAGCGTGCAACACGTTAGCTGCTACAATTAAATCGTACTGATGTTCACTAAATCCTTGTAATTGTGGGTCTTTTTCGATGTCTAATAACTGATAGTTGACAAAGGAATAATTTTGAAACTTTTGTTTTGCCTGAGCAAGGAATAAAGGAGATAAATCAGTAAAGACATATTCTGTTTGCTGGGCATTAAAAGATGGCAATAGGTAGGAGGTGGTTCCGCCGGTGCCGCCACCAATTTCTAATACTCGCAGTTTACACCCTGGTGGCAAATCTTTTACTACTGATACAATGGCCTGCTGCATCAGGGTATTCATCACTTTTGCCACTGGTGAATCCTGATATAGCTGGGTTGCTGTAGTTAAATCACCTTCGGGAAATAGCAAATCTAGCGGATTAAGTTCTCCTCGCAGCACTTGTGCTAGATTCGACCCGCATCGCTGCAATAGGGTAAGTGCAGCAAAGGCATCTGGGTATTGAGATAAAAGGCTAGTTATCTGCGAGTCAGGATGCTGTATCTTTGGCAGTTTTACTACATACCATTGTTCGCCCTGGCGCTGGAGGATTTCAACTTCTACAAGCATCTCCAACAGCCGAGCCATTAGCCGCGAATGTTGGTTAACTACACCCAATTGTTGTGTGATGTCTGCAAGACAAAATTGTTGCCCCAACTGAAAGTTGAATCCCATTTCTTGGAATGCTGTGATGACATAGGCAATACTCAAAGCTTCCAGTTGAACTAATGCTTCTTGATATAGTTGATTTTCTGCCGATATTAACTGCTGTGTTTGAGGTAAGAGGCGATCGCCTATTTCTTTGGCAGTAGGTATATAATCTGCAATTGACTGCTGGATACTACCTTGCGATCGCCACACTATTTCGTAACAGCAATCTCGGATAAAATCTGGTATTTGGTATTGTTTGTGTTCTCTGATTAAAACTGCTAATAGTTCAGGTAATAATTTTAGTTGTTCTTGTGAGAAATTCCCTGCTTTCTGTACTAGCTGAGTTAACTGTTCAGTATCTCCTTGTTCAAGAAAGTTAGTAATCGGAGTCTGGATATTTTCTGGCAATAAAGACTCTGCTTGTTGATATCTTTGTGCGGAAGTTGGAATCCAGTAGCGTTGCCTTTGCCAGGGGTAAGTTGGCAGGCTGATCAGCTGTCGCGCATAACCTCTTTCCAAGCCAGACCAGTCTACAGCTACTCCACAGACATATAATTTTCCTAAACTCTGGAGTATTTGCTGCCAATCATTTTGTCCTTGACGCAGACTAGGAAGCCAAACACCTTCTTTTTCAGGAAAACAGTTGCGCCCCATTCCTAACAAGGTAGGTTTTGGCCCAATCTCCACAAAAATTTCATAACCATCAGTATGAAGTGTTTTTAAGCTATCGGCAAATTGCACACAACAACGTAAGTGTTTCACCCAGTATTCAGGGGTAATATCTGCTTGAGTTAATCGTTTTCCTGTCAGGTTAGAAATTAAGTCAACTTGAGGTGCATTATATGTGATACTAGCTGCAAATTGATGGAATTCTGTTAGGATTGGCTCTATTAAGGGTGAGTGAAAGGCATGGGAAACTTGTAGTTTTTTTGTCTTAATTCCCTCTGCTTCTAGGGCAGTACAAATTGACTGAATTGCCTGCTGTTCGCCAGAAATTACAGTATTTTGTGGTGAGTTTTTAGCAGCAAATACGACTTTTGTATAGTCTATTTTAGTAATTGCACGTATAGTGTCTGCCGCCGCAAACACTACAGCCATCTCTCCCCCTGGCGGTAATGTCTGCATCAAACGGCTTCTTGTGGCAATCAGCTTTAGTCCATCTTCTAGGCTGAAGACTCCCGCCACACAAGCAGCAACATATTCTCCTAAACTATGACCCATGACGGCGTTGGGTACGACACCCCAAGATTGCCAAAGTTTGAAGAGTGCATATTCAATGGCAAATAAAGCAGGTTGGGTATAGGCGGTCTGGTCTAGTGGCGAAGTCTTTGTTGGTTCGGGGTAAAGAACTTTAATTAATGACTTGTCTAAATAGTTATGTAAAATTTCCTCACAACGGTCTAGGGTTTGCCGAAAGACGGGCGCTGTTTCGTATAGTTGGCGTGCCATGCCAATATATTGCGAGCCTTGTCCAGTAAATAGAAATGCCACTTTCGGAGGCTTCTTATTCTTTACTTGACCACTAACAACTGTGACAGTCTCTTGTGAAGTCGTAAAGGCATTTAGTTCCTTTTGCAACTGCACAATAGAATCAGCGACAACAGCGAGACGGTAGTTAAAGTGAAATCGCTTTGTATTAGCAGTAAAACAAACATCTGCTAACGATATCTCAGGGTGGTTGTTCAAGAACTCCTGATAACGATGTGCCAGTTCCAAGAGAGCATCTTCACTTTTAGCTGACAGGGTAAGAAGTTGTACAGGATGTTCAATGACGTTATTCTTGGGAATTTCTGGGGGTGCTTCTGTTAACACTACATGAGCATTTGTGCCGCCAAATCCAAAGGAACTAACCCCAGCTATTGCCAAATCATTTCCTTGGGGCCACGGTTCTAAGGTTTGTTGAACTCGTAGGGGCAGTTTATCAAAGGGAATATAAGGATTTGGCTTTTGAAAATGCAGGTTTGGGGGAATTTTTCGATGTTTGAGAGACAACGCTACTTTAATTAACCCAGCAATTCCGGCTGCTGCTTCTAAATGTCCAATGTTGGTTTTTACTGAACCTACACGACAATAATTTCCAGGGTGTCGGCCTTGTGTTAGTACCTTTCCCAGAGCTTTCATTTCTAGAGGATCGCCTAAGCTCGTACCTGTACCATGAGCTTCAATGTACTGCACCTGACCTGGTGAGATGCCTGAGTTTTGGTAGGCAGAGCGCACAACGGCTTCCTGTGCCTGGGGATTGGGGGCTGTAAGTCCATTGCTACGCCCATCTTGGTTAATAGCACTTCCCTTAATGACAGCGTAAATGCGATCGCCATCAGCCACAGCTTGCGATAGAGGCTTTAAAATCACTACACCTGCCCCCTCGCCACGAACGTAGCCATCTGCTCGTTCATCAAAGGTTTTGCAACGTCCATCACAAGCCATGAACCCTGCTTTGGCAAAGTTAACGGTAGCTTCAGGTAACAATAAGGCATTCACTCCTCCAGCCACAGCCAAGGTAGACTCTTGATTCCATAAGCTCTGACATGCATAGTGAATCGCAACGAGTGAAGAGGAGCAAGCCGTATCAAATGCTACGCTTGGCCCCATAAAATTAAACAAGTAGGAAATGCGGTTAGCGGCGATGGAATGAGAAGCCCCAGTACTCATATACATGTCTTCGGTGGCATTATCCCAGGTCAATACAGAAAAATCTTGTGATGATATTCCTATAAAGACACCTGTGTGGGTACCTTGGAGATGCTCTGGTATTTGCCCAGCATCTTCTAATGCTTCCCATGTGACCTCCAGCAACAATCGCTGTTGGGGATCTATGCTCATCGCTTCCCGTGCAGAAATACCAAAAAATTTAGGGTCAAATTGATCTATCTGTTCTATAAAACCACCCCAATAAGTTTTTGTTTTATCTAATTTTTTTGTATTTGGATCTAAGTGCCATCGAGAAGCAGGCATTTCTGTAATGGCATCTACACCGTTGCATAGCAACTGCCAAAAAGCTTCCGGATGATTGGCTTGAGGAAAACGACAGCCTATGCCTATGATTGCAATTTCTTCTTTATTCATTGTTAAGTATATGTTTTAAAATAAGAATTATTTATGAATTATTTACAACTGAAAGTTACAGGCAGAGATTTTAAGCCCCGCAAGGCTAAATTCTTTCGCCACTCTAAGTTGTCTGAAGCTAACTGTAAATCAGGAAATTGTTGCAGCAGTGTGTTAATAGCAATTTGAGCCTGAACGCGTGCAAGGGTGGCTCCTAAACAGTAATGAATACCATCTCCAAAAGCAAGGTGATTATTCTCAGTTCGATTAATATTTAACCGATCTGGGTCAGGAAATTGGGCTGGATCTCGGTTAGCTGCTCCTAAGCAAAGAAGTATTTTTTCACCTGCTTGAATTGTTTGGTTGCCTATTTCTATGTTTGCGATCGCAATCCGGTTTGTGAGTTGAACTGGGCTATCGTAGCGAAGTATTTCTTCAACAGCATTTTGAATCAGTGTTGGTTGCTGTTTGAGCTTTTCCATTTCTTCTGGATGGCGAAGCAATGCCAGCATTCCGTTACCTATTGTGTTGACTGTGGTTTCTTCACCTGTTGCAAATAACAATATACAAGTTGACAATAGTTCTTCTTCGCTGAGCTTGTCACTTTGCTCTCTAGCTGCAATCAAGGCACTGATTAAGTCTGGTTGTGGATTTTTTTCTCGTTCGGCAACAAGAGTGCGTAAATACTCTTGAAACTCATTGATAGCCTGATTCATGGCTTCATATTCTTCTAATGACACCAGTGCATCTAATATGCGAGACAAAACATTAGACCACTGATGAAGCTGGTCTTGAGCTTCATTCGGTATTCCCAACATGCTACCAATTACAGTTACAGGCAGTGGACTAGCAAGGTCGGCAATAATATCTATATTTCCTGTGTTCTGAACTTTGCCCAGCAACTCATTCACAATTTGCTGGATACGGGGACGCATTTGTTCAACTACTGTAAAAGAAAAGGCTTTTGTGACTAAACTGCGTAATCTCGTATGATCCGGCGGATTCATATAAAATAAGAATCTATTGCTGATAGAAGCTAGAGCATTTAAATTCCTGCCTTTGTCTTGGAGGTATTGGTTTTTTTCTTTAATTAATTCTGGCTTGTCATGGCTACAAACACGACCACTTTTTAAAATTGCTTTCACATCAGCGTAGCGGGTCAGTACCCAATCACCATCAACAAAGTATCGGTGTAAAGGTTCTTCACTGCGGAGGTGATGGTAAGTTGGATAAGGATTAGCGCGAAATTCTCTGTTCAAAGGATTGAATTTGAATCTTTTGACGGGACTGAGTTTTTTTGTCTGATTATTTGTGTTGGAAGTTACGTTCATTGAATGCATCTTTCTAAACTGCAACTGGAAAAGTTGTTGATTGCAATAATTGATATTCCGCTGCTAAATACTGGGCTAGCACTTCAATGTTGGGGTACTCCCAAAAAAGAGTAGGTTCAAGTTCACAGCCAAGCCATTGTGCTAATTCACCTGTTAAGCTAACTGCTACTGCGGAATCTAAGCCATATGTAGCAAAAGGCTCTTGAATGTCTATTTCATCGGGGGACACTTTCAAAGACAAGGCCAAATGAGAAACTAGCCAAGTGGCGATCGCTTCTTCTGTAAAAGCTGGTGAGAAGGATTCGCCATCGGCTGGCGATTCTTGTGAATTTTGCACTTCTTCCCACAGGGCTTCTACTTCTTGTTGGAGTTGTAGTGAGTCTATTTGTTGAAGATTTGTTGTCCAATCTCCGACGACATCCAAACTTCCATTCAAAAAACCATCCCGACAAGCATGGCGCTGAATCTTACCGCTGGATGTTTTCGGGATACTGGCTGGCTTCACTAGTACAACAGCATAGACTTGTAGCTCGTGCTGCTGGAATATTGCTTGACAAATTGTCTTAGCTACTTCATCCACATCTAGCTTTTGTAAGTAACTTCGCTCTATTTCTTGAACAATGACTAGCCTTTCAATACCTTCTACCTGCACAGAAAATGCTGCACCGCAATTCAAACGCAGTGCTGGATGGCTCTTGTGGACTGTCAATTCAATATCTTGAGGATAATGATTTTGCCCTCGAATAATAATCATGTCTTTGATGCGACCTGTGAAGAATAACTCGCCATCAAGCAAAAATCCTAAATCTCCAGTGCGAAGAAATGGCCCTTCTTTTGTGTCTTGCAGTTGTGCATTAAAGGTATGTTGAGTTTCTTGAGGTCTTTGCCAATAGCCACCAGCCACACTCGGCCCACAAACCCAGATTTCTCCTATTTGTCCATCTGGACACTTAGTTAATGACTCAGGGTTAACAATGAGGATTTTTTGGTCTAACCAACTCTTACCCACACCAACAATTGCTCTAGTATCCTTTTGCTCTGTTGCGGCAATTTCTACTAGGTTTTGCTGCAAAGCTTTTTCTTTCACAAACTTAGTAACTGGTGGAGCTATTTTTAAACCCCCAGACACTATTAAAGTTGCTTCCGCCATTCCATAACAGGGGTAAAAAGCACTTCTTCTAAAGCCACAATCTTTAAAGGTGGCTGAAAACTTTTCAATAGTTTCCGCACGCACAGGTTCCGAACCGTTGAAAGCAACTTCCCAACTGCTTAAATCAAGCTGCGATCGCTGTTCTTTCGTAATTTTGTCAACACACAAATCATAAGCAAAATTAGGCCCGCCGCTAGTCGTTGCTTGATAGCGAGAAATTGCCATTAACCACCGTAAAGGTTTCTGAAGAAATGCCGTAGGTGAAATCAAAAAGCTTGGCATGCCTAAATACAATGGCTGTAGTACATTCCCAATCAGTCCCATGTCATGAAATAAGGGCAACCAACCAACAAATATAGTTTCTTGTGTATGTTGAAATGCTGTCTTAATCATTTCCTGGTTGTGCAGCAAATTCTCATGACTTACCATCACTCCTTTCGGTGTCCCTGTAGAACCTGAGGTGTACTGGAGAAATGCCAAAGTGTCGCTAGTTATTTTTAAGGGTTGCCAATTTTGTCCAAAGTTGTCGTTAAGCTTTTCGGTAGCTATGTAATTCAAACCTGCTAGGTCTGGTTCTTGTTTTAAGCTGTGTTCAATATTAGTCAGAACAGATGTTGTTGTAAGGGCGAAACTAGCCTGGGCATCTTTCACAATCGCTTGCAACCTTATCATACGTTGATTACGACGCGGTGGATATACGGGAACTGCTGTAACACCTGCGTATAAACACCCGAAAAAAGCGATAATGAAGTCTAATCCGGGTGGGTATAAAAGCAGCGCTCTTTCTCCAATAGCTTTCATGCTCTGTAACTTGGCAGCAAGCGATCGCGCTTTTTGGTCTAATGCTTGATAAGTTAAGCTAACTTCTTCTGTTTCCCCATCTACCAAAAACGTATATGCTATTTGCCTTGGTTGCTGTAGCGCTCTTTTGTGTAATAGGTCAACCAAAGTAGCTTCAGCAAGAGTAGGCTGTAAAAATAAATTGTTGTTCATCAGCTCCCCTGTCTCATTATAAGTACGCAACAGTAAATTGAGAATAATTTTATATAGAAGCAAGTTTATGTTGATAAACTTGAACTTGTATAGCGTTTCCTAGTCTGGTGAGCTACAGTAGCAATGGATAAACCAATTGCGAATATCATTTCAAGAGACTTTACTAAAGGCTATTTCAATCATTTTGCTATAGAGAAGGATAATTTATAGCACCGAGAACCGTAGTACATTCTTAATGTTTGACCAGCAATTTCCGCGCTTATGAAAAATCAGGATAATATGGCAGTCAATAAAAAATTAATTTAGCTTTGGCAGCCTCAATTAAACTTTTAATTTCTTTTCCTTGATGATGGAACAATTATTTAGAACAACATAAGCACCTTACTAAAGCAGTTAGTAACAAAGTTTTAATGGTTAACTTTGTCTATTAATTATGAGTGTTCCTCAAGTTGATAAACTCAATTATCCTAAATGTAAATTCCTTAATAGAAATCTTTGCTGAGCAATTTACTGGTTGTTTAAATTATTGTAGTGGATTCCCGCACTTACATCAACTTACATGATAATAAGCAAACAATCAAGTAGTTTGATAAAATATTTTGCTTTTCCTACTTTCCCAAAAATATTAATCTTAAAAGTAAGAAAAGTGGGAAAAGTAGGAAAAACTGAAAAAATCAATCTATACCATATTCCACCACTCATGAAAGGTTCACGGTAGGGGCTTCAAAAGTACGCTTTTACAATACAAATAGTCACATCCTGAATATTGACATGCTGTATTATTTCTTAACATAATAAATTTAAATACTACTTCTAGTAGTTGACAAATTCTCTAGAGAAGATTGCAACTATCGCAGTGCAGAGATTCGCTCTTGTGGTTTATTCATAAGTTTTTGAAGGATTGATACAAAGCATCCCACTTTTCCTACTTTCTTACTTAATTTAATAAGTCCTTTTCTAAATCAATATTGACATACTGTATTATTTCTTAACATAATAAATTTAAATACTACTTCTAGTAGTTGACAAATTCTCTAGAGAAGATTACAACTATCGCAGTGCAAAGATCCGCTCTTGTGGTTTATTCATAAGTTTTTGTTAGTTTCACTCTTCCACGCGGATATCTCTGCATCATCTCCCTCACCGCCACCGCCTCACCAGGAGCCGTATACACAACCCCAAGAGACATCGCCAGCGCAATACGCTGCTTCCTGAACCAGCGCTTATACGCGTTACTTTTCGTTATAACGATATTCTTTACCTTTGCCCCGCTCTTGCACGAATTGATAAATAACCCCGTTGGATTCTGACACCATCCCTCCGTAAGCGCCTTTTTCACCCGTGCGATCGCTTCACTGTACTCAGCTGGTAAAATCCGTTCTTTGGGGAATGGAGCGCTCTTGGCATCCAAATCGAATGGCACTAAGTTTATTTTTATCTGTTAAGGCAAGCTGGGGGTGCTGGGGGAGACAAAAAACAAGTAATTTTTATGAGATTTTAGTGTTAAAGAATACTTTATTTTCCTCTTTTCTCCCCCAGCTTCCCCAGCTTTTCTTAGTAACATTCGCATCCAAATCATTGTCAGGACTTACGCAACTGGCACAAGCGATCGCTAATTACTGGTACTTTAGTACTACAGAACTGACGCAACTGACACAGGCGATCGCTAATTACTGATACTTTAGTACTATAAAAAGGGGTTTTTGAAATCAGCCCTTTTTGGAATTGTTGATAGTAACTAATCAAGTAGATTCCGAAAAAGATTTTCAAACTATTTATAAAATCAAGCATAGTTTGCTTTCTAATTATTTAATCGAGCAACTAAAACGTCCAGATGTTGCTATGTCGATAGCTTAGTTTTTTTAGGCGCTCCGCACGCCATTGCTTATGCCAGTTGCGTAAGTCCTGATTAGATAGTATTAGTCGAGACATTGGTTTGAAGGCAAAAGACGAATGCTATGCGTAATGGGAGCAAGCGTGAATAAAAGTGCTTTTGCCCTCCCCCAACAGTCAATGGTCTATTGAACAGTACCGATAGCAGATTTAAGTTGAAGTTTAATATTTGTACCCTTTTTGAGGACAACTTCTCCACCAGGGCTAGATAAAACGAAAGCAGCCGCAGCCGCACCACCTGCTAGTCCACCATGCTTGAACTTGGCTTTATCACCAAGAAAATGACCTGCAACTGCACCACCTAAAATAATTCCTGCATTTTGAATGAATTTACCTTTAGTTTTTGTTTCGAGTTGAGTGTTTATTAAAGTTGCGTCAATGGGATAAGATGAGCCATCTTTAAGTGAAACATCGTCAAAAACCAAATGCAAACTAGCCTTCTTGCCTTTAGCAGCTTTGACTACATCTTCTAAATGTCCTTGAATTTGACCATCTTTAAGAATTGGATTGCCTTTGAGTAAGGAATTCTTAATTTTTAAGACAAAACGGTCATTATTTTGGTTTTTACCTGTAGATATTTCTTGTTGAAGAACAGTATCAAAACTCGTTCCAGCAGGTACGGTTATTTTTTGATTGTTAGGCTGACTAGACGCACTATCAACTATTGCAGTTTTATTGTTAGTAGAAGTAACGTTAGTCTGGCTACTTGTTTTATTACAAGCTACCGTAGTACTTAAGAGAACAGCACTCAATAGTAATGGGAACAGATTTTTCATGACTGCGTTGTTGATGAAATGGATGAGAAGAATACAATCTTTTGATAAAGACAAAAACTACACAAGCTGAAACTTTGCAATCAAAATATCCTCAATTTCAAACTGAAAATACCAAAAATAAATAAAAATTAACACATCAAAGAGGATAGTGAAGAAAAATAAGTATTTGGGTTTGGTGCTGACTTGAGGGTGAAAATTGGGTGCGATCGCTGTTTTGTATTTTATGTGGTACACCTTTACGGATGTGCTAATTGCAACGAACCTATCACCTCATTGAAGTTTCGTTTTTGTCCTTACTGTGGAACTTCATACAAGGAATCTAAAGATTCTCTGGCTTCTACTAAAACTCAATAATTTTAGTAGTATTTAATACTTTTCATTTCAATCATTACGGTGAAATTTTACGAAGTTTTTAAACTAAGGGATTTACCTTTAACAAGCGTGCCATTCGGGTAGAACCAAGCGCAACTATTTTTGATAAAGTGATGCTTTGTCAAACGCTGTTGGCCTATGTCCCCAGTATCGCTTCCCCAATCGCTGAACAAGGATTTACCTCTCACTGCTCTTGCACCCATGCAAGACGTGACCAACCTCAAGTTTATGAAAGTGGTTGCTGATTACGGCGGCCCTGACTACTTCTTTACCGAATATTTTCGCGTCAATGAAACATCACGGCTAAATCCTGACATTCTGGCAGCAATCACCGAAAACGACACGGGTCGCCCCGTTTTTGCTCAAATGATTGGTGAAAGCATTCCCGACTTGGTAAGAACAGCACAAGAACTCTGCACTTATAATATCGCAGGCATTGACTTAAATATGGGTTGTCCAGCACCGAGAATCTATCGTAAAAAAGCTGGGGGTGGATTGCTAAAAGAGCCAGAAAAAGTCGAACGGATTTTGGCAGAATTACGGCAAGCAGTCAATGATCGCCCTTTAACCGTCAAGATGCGTTTAGGCTTTGAAAATACCGATACCTTTTACACCATACTAGACATCATCAATCGCCACAGTATTGATTTGCTCTCTTTGCATGGTCGCACAGTTCTAGATCGCTATCACGGGCCAGTGAATTATGATTTGATTGCCCAAGCGGTTAAACGAGTCAATTGTCCAGTGCTTGCTAACGGAAATATCTACTCGGCTCCTAAAGCATTATCGGTGCTTTCTCAAACAGGGGCGGCTGGTGTGATGATAGGACGTTGGGCCATTGGCAATCCTTGGATTTTTCATCAAATTCGGCAAGCATTGCGATTTGAGCCGATCATGCCTGTTCCTTTAGTAGAAGTACGCAGCTACATTGATCGCTTATGGCAAACTCCAGAAGCACCCAATATCCCAGAACGAGCGCGTCTAGGTTACCTCAAACTATTCCTCAACTACATAGCTTTAAGTGTTGATGCCCAAGGGCATTTCCTACGCTTGATGCGACAGGCCCAGACTGAGGTTGAATTTTTTCAGATCTGTGATCGCTTTCTTTTGGCTGATACTACGCAGACTTTAGCCTTAACACCTTACTCTGGTATTTAGTTATAGCCGAATGGTTGAGGGTTGAGAAGATTATTTCTTCTCCACAAGTTTAGTTTTAACAGATACAATGGCTCACAAGATCCGTTTGCTCAGGTTGCATTCAACTCTTGCTGCATTGTCCGGGTGGTTATGACTTTAAGGTACGAAGCAGACTGTGTTGTTCAACCTCACCCCCAAGCACTGCGACTAAAAGTGGATTTTTGCTTCTCAAGTGAATAATGGCGCAGTGAGAACAACACAGCCATGAGATAATGCTCTTTTGAAGAAAACTATGACTGCCATTTATATTCAAGACGAAACCGAGTTAGATACCCTACTTGCAACCGAAGCATTATTTGTAGTAGATTGCACGGCTGCTTGGTGTGGCCCATGCAAACTCATTGCTCCGTTGATAGATAAACTGGCATTGGAGTACAGCGATCGCGTCAAAGTCTTTAAGCTAGACCTCGATGCCAACCAAGCTGTCGCTAAACGATTTGGCATTCGTAGCATTCCTGCTGTCATGTTCTTTCAGCAAGGCACGTTGGCACAAACAATGGTCGGTGTTAAATCTTACGAAGAATTTAGCAGCGCCCTCGAACAGTATTTGGGATAATTATATTTAAGCGTTTGCGCGAATAAAAAAATGCTTAGAATCTTCTTTTTCAAAGTTATTTAAACTTGTTTTGGAGAAATCATTGATGACTATTTCCATGTATCAAGCTTCAATCCCTGTTTTTATTCACACACTCAATAATCTCATAGCTATTCTCGAAAAAGGTGCTTCATATGCAGAAACCAAAAAGATAGATCCTTTTGTATTGCTCAATAGCCATTTACACCCAGAAGAAAGCAATAGTAGACAATTTTGGTCATTATCATAACAACAAATCACAAACTGTATAATTAGCCATGTGGCTCATAATCATCGGAAGAGATCACAATGATTGCCCTGCCTGGAGTTGCCATTCAACGCAAAATCTATGAGAGTTCGGCATCTCTGGTGTATCGGGGACTCGGAGTGCAAGATAATCGATCGCTCATCGTCAAGATGCTTAAGCAAGATTATCCCTCTCCTCAAGAACTGACCCGCTACAAACAAGAATACGAAATTACCCGATCTCTGAACATAGCAGGAGTAATCAAGGCTTACAGCCAGCAGGACTATCAACGCACCCTCGTTATTCTTCTAGAAGACTTTGGCGGAGAGTCCCTAGAGCAATGGATGCAAAAATTTCCAGATTTCTGCCCCATACCTTTATCCACTTTTTTAAGTCTAGCAATCAACCTTACTGATATTCTAGGCAGAATCCATGCAGCCAATGTCATTCATAAGGATATCAATCCTGGAAACATTGTTCTCAATCTGGATACAGGCGTTGTTAAAATTATTGACTTTGGAATTGCCACCCAATTTAACCGCACGAATCCGACTTTCAAAAGTCACTATGTTTTAGAAGGCACACTCGCCTACTTGTCTCCAGAGCAAACAGGACGCATGAACCGTTTGCTTGACTATCGCACAGATTTTTACTCGCTGGGTGTCACATTCTACGAATTGCTTACTGGACACCTGCCCTTTACCACAAAGGACACACTTGAGCTAGTTCATTGTCATATTGCCAAACAGCCACCTCCACCTCATGAGTTGAATGCAACAATCCCCAAAGCGGTTTCAGATATCATTATGAAACTGATGGAGAAAAATGCAGAAGATCGCTATCAAAGTGCTTGGGGAATCAAGGCAGATTTAGAATGCTGTGCTAATAAATTAAAAGAAATCGGTCAAATTGATAGCATTCAATTGGGTTTGCAAGACGTTTGGGATCAGTTTCAAATTCCTCAAAAATTGTATGGAAGAGACAAGGAAGTTGCAATGTTACTAGAAGCTTTTGACCGCGTTGCTTCTTCAAACAACCATACACAAAAAACTTCACAACACGAACAAAAAGACAACTCAACCTTCAAAGTTGAAATGATGTTAGTATCTGGCTATGCTGGAATTGGGAAATCAGCATTAGTGCAGGAAATCTATAAACCAATCACCCAAAAGCGCGGTTATTTCATCTGGGGTAAATTCGATCAATTTCAACGCAGTATTCCCTACAGTGCGATCGCCGATGCTCTGCAAAAATTGGTGCAGCAACTACTGGGCGAACCAGAGGAGCGGTTACAACAGTGGCGATCGCAACTTCTAAAAGCTTTAGGAAGCAATGGCCAAATCATCATTGACGTGATTCCGGAAGTTGAGTTAATTATTGGCAAGCAGCCGCCCGTACCGGAAGTTGGTGCAACGGAAGCTCAGAACCGCTTTAATCGCATCTTTCAAATGTTTGTGCGGGTATTTTGTTCAAAGGAACACCCGCTTGTCATCTTTTTAGATGATTTGCAGTGGATAGACTCAGCAACGCTGAAGTTAATTGAGTTGATGCTGCTTGATGAGCAAACCCAATTTCTATTTTTAATTGGAGCCTATCGAAATAATGAAGTAAATCTAACGCATCCGCTAGTATTAACTTTGGAAAGACTGCGAAAACAAGGAGCAGGGCTTCAGGAGATAATCCTGGCACCATTAACGCTGGAGCCGTTAAGTCAGTTAATTGCCGAGACGCTGCATCGGGATGTAGACACCGTTAGTTCTTTAGCCCAGTTGGTGTTGCGTAAAACCGAGGGCAATCCTTTGTTTGTCAATGAATTTTTGAGGACACTGTATAGCGAAAATCTGTTGACCTTTGATGTTGAAAATTTAAGCTGGCAGTGGAATATTGCTCAAATTCAAGCTCAAAATATCACTGATAATGTTGTGGAGTTGATGCTTCACAAGTTGAAGAAACTGCCAGATGTCACACAGCAAATTCTTCGGTTAGCTGCTTGCATTGGTGCTGAATTTAATTTAGATACTCTATCGATTGTTTGTGATAAAGCACCTGAAACGGTTTTTCAAGATTTACTAGCAGTAATACAAGTTGGATTAATTCAACCCCTATCTGAATTAGATGAAAACTTGTTAGTTCAGGAATATAAGTTTTTGCACGATCGCGTACAACAAGCTGCCTACGAATTGATTGATGAGGCGTATAAACAAATTGTTCATTTACAAATTGGGCGCAATCTGCTAGAAAAAAGATTACCACAGCGACTATCAGATAGGCTATTTGAAATTGTCGATCATTTGAATCACGGGATTGAGCTTGTCAGCAATCAACCAGAAAGAAATGAAATTGCCAAATTGAATTTGATGGCAGGTCAGAAAGCAAAAGCTGCGATCGCTTATAGTATGGCGAAAAAATATTTAGCCACAGCAAGAGTTTGGCTAGCAGCTTCTAGCTGGCAAACCAACTATGACTTGACCTTAGATTTATATTTAGAAACAACAGAAGTTGAGTACTTGTGTGGCGATTTTGAGCAGGTAGAATCCTGGGTGGCGATCGTTGTGCAAGAAGCCAAAAATATTCTTGACATCGTTAAAGCTTATGAAGTCAAAATTCAAACTGACATGGCACAAAGTCAGCCATTAAAAGCGATCGATACTGCATTGCAAGTTTTACAGCAATTTGGCATCAGTTTTCCCAAACAGCCAAGTCAGTCAGATATTCAGATAGAGCTAGACACAATTACATCACTTGTTGGCAATCAGCCGATTGCAGACTTGAGCCATTTACCTGAAATGACTGAGCCGGAAAAGTTGGCGGCGATGCGAATTCTATCAAGCATCATGATTGCTGCTCAAATAGCTGCTCCTGAATTGATGCCGCTATTAGCAGCGAAACAGGTCAACTTGTCAATCCAGTATGGCAATGCGTTTACCTCTGGTTTTGCCTATGCCAACTTTGGGTTAATTCTTTGTGGGATGGTCGGGAATATCGAGTCTGGCTACCAATTTGGACAACTTGCTTTGAGGCTGTTGTCACAGTCTCATACTCATTCACTCACAGCTAAGACATTTTTCATTGTATATGTCTTCATTATCCACTGGAAAGAACATATTAAAGAAACATCCCAGCAATTACCAGAAGGTTATCAAAGTGGTCTAGAAACTGGAGATTTAGAGTTTGCCGCCTATTGCGCTCACACTTATAATCTACAATCCTTTATTGCTGGTAAGGAACTCGTGGAACTTGAACACGAATTGAGAACTTATGGTGAAGCAATTCATCAAATTAAACAAGAAACTCCACTTGCTTGGAATGAAATATTTCACCAGTCCGTCTTAAATTTCATGGGACGTTCTGTCAGTCTCACTCGTCTAATTGGTGAAGCTTACAATGAGGAGACTAGACTGCCACAGCATGAAACAGATGGAGCCGTAATTTTTCTCGTACATTTCAATAAACTTTTCCTCTGCTATCTATTTTCTGATTATTCTCAGGCACTTGAAAACGGGAGGAAAGCCAAAAGACATTTACTCAAAGCAAGAGGGACAGCCCTTTATCCTTTGTATTACTTTTATGACTCTCTGGCAAAGCTCGCAACATACCCCGAAAGCAGCGATCAAACGCAGGCGGAAATTATCAAAAACGTTAGTGCTAACCAAGAGAAAATAAAACACTGGGCAAGTTATGCGCCAATGAATCATTTGCATAAATATCATTTGGTACAAGCAGAGACGGCAAGAATTGTAGGTCAGTTTTTTGAGGCAGAAGAATTTTACGAACAAGCTATCCAAGGAGCCAGAGAAAATGGATATATCCAAGAAGAAGCGTTAGCTTATGAATTGGCTGCAAAACATTATTTGGCGCGAGGTCGGGAAAAGTTTGCCCAAACCTACATGAAAGAAGCTCACTACTGCTATGAGCGTTGGGGAGCGATCGCAAAGGTCAAAGATTTAGAAACTCGCTATCCGCAGCTATTTCCTCAGTCATCAAGTATGACTTACACGTCAATTACTAAAGGTTCTAAAACTACTTCTAACAGTTCATTCATTCCGTTTGATTTAGCAGCAGTACTAAAAGCATCACAGGCGATTTCGAGTGAAATCGAACTAGACAAATTACTCAACTCCTTGATGAAAATCCTAATTGAAAATGCTGGCGCACAAACCGGATTTATAATTTTGGAAAACTCAGGAGAATGGGTAATTGAAGCTGCTTGTGAACTCAATGATAGTGATGGATTGAATGTTTATAATACACAAGTG
The DNA here is from genome assembly GCF_016056305.1 of Amazonocrinis nigriterrae CENA67. Taxonomy (GTDB): domain Bacteria; phylum Cyanobacteriota; class Cyanobacteriia; order Cyanobacteriales; family Nostocaceae; genus Amazonocrinis; species Amazonocrinis nigriterrae. The sequence continues at coordinate 21,306 of NZ_JAECZC010000032.1, forward strand.
TTGCAATTTATCCCGTCTGCAAATCATCTACCTGAATCAATTATTAATTATGTGATTCGTACTCATGAATGTGTCATTTTAAATGATGCTACTCGTGAAGGTAATTTTATTAATGAGCCATATATTCAACACAATCAAACTCAATCAATCTTATGTTTACCTATGCTCAATCAAGGTAAGCTAGTGGGCGTGTTGTATCTAGAAAATAAATTAGCGGCTGGGGCATTTACATCAGAGCGATTTTCCGAAGGAGACGCTACGCGAACGCAAGTTTTGAATTTTTTATCGACACAGGCAGCGATCGCAATTGAAAATGCCAAACTTTACTCAAAGCTACGGGCAAGCGAAAGTCAGATGGCTCAATTTCTAGAAGCGGTTCCGGTGGGAGTAGGAGTTGTAGATACGCTAGGTCGCCCTTGCTACGCCAATCAACAGGCAATTCAGCTATTGGGCAAAGGGATTGTGCCTTCCGCAACACCGGATCAACTTGCAGAAGTTTATCAACTTTATCTGGCGGGAACAGATCAACCATATCCAATTGAGAACCTGCCAGTGATGCGTGCATTGAGCGGTGAACGCAGTAGAATTGACGATTTAGAAATTCGCCAAAACAACGTCACCATTCCAGTTGAAGGGTGGGGAACTCCCATTTTTGATGAACAGGGAAATGTGATTTATGCGATCTCAGCTTTTCAAGACATCACAGAGCGCAAACAAACAGAACGACTGCTAGCCGATTACAACCGCACCTTAGAGCAACAGGTAGCAGAGCGAACGGCGGCTTTACAAGAAAGCGAAGCCACACTGCGCGAGCGAGAACAGGAATTACGACTGATCACCGACGCTCTACCCGTATGTATCTTTTATACAGATTCCAATCAGCGCTATCGGTTTGTCAACCAGACCTGTGAGGTATGGTTTGAGCGTAGTCGAGATGAAATTCTCGGCAAGAGTAACTGTGAAATCTTGGGTGAAGCGGCTTATCAAGTTGTTGAGCCGTATATCAAGCAAGCACTGGAAGGGCAGACCATAACCTATGAGGCAGAACTTTCCTATCCGTCTGGCAAAAAACATATCAGTGCTACTTATATTCCCGATTGCGATCGCAATGCTCAAGTGAAAGGATACTATGGACTGATCACAGATATTAGCGAACAGCGAAACGCTGCATTGCGCGAACGTAAACGTGCTGAAGAAGCGTTAATTTTAGATGAACGCAACCGCATGGCACGGGAAATTCATGATACGCTGGCTCAAGCGTTCACCAGCATCATCGTTCATTTAGATGCCGCCTCCCAACGCCTCAAGCTCGATCCAGATGCCGCCCAGTCACACTTAAAAACCGGGCGGATCTTGGCGCGTTCTGGGCTTGCGGATGCGCGTCGCTCGGTAGAAGCACTCCGCCCGCAGATCCTAGAAGAAGGAGATTTGTATAGCGCACTCAATCGTCTCGCTGCTCAGATGTTTTCCCATACCTCAGTGCAGGTAGTCTGCGAAGTTATTGGTGAACCCTATGCTTTACCGAACGAGGTGGAAATGAATTTGCTTCGCATCGGCCAAGAAGCGTTAACCAATGCGTTTAAGTATGCGAATGCAAGCGAAATTCGCGTTGAGTTGCGCTATGAGCGATGCCTGCGGCGGACTACGCCAACGCAGTTCATCTTGGAAATCAAAGACAATGGGCAAGGCTTTGAAAGCAGCAATTTGTCGGTCAGTCGAGGCTTTGGGTTACTCGGAATGACCGAACGTGCTGAACGGATTAGAGCAGGATTGACGATTCATAGCAACCTTGGACGAGGGACAGAAATTGTAGTGAGAGTCCAAACGCCATGACGCAGCCGCACCGCTCACCCACTCTACCTGACTCCTCTGTGATCCGCGTCTTGATCAGCGACGATCATCCATTTATGCGAGAAGGTCTAGCAGCCGTACTCGAATATAAACCGGATATGACCGTAGTTGGACAAGCCTGCAACGGGTACGAAGCCGTAGAATTGTTCCGCCAACATCAACCCGATGTCACATTGATGGATTTGCGGATGCCGGAGATGGACGGCGTTGAAGCGATCGCTACCATTTGTGCTGAGTTTGCCGATGCCAGAATTATTGTCCTCACAACCTACGACGGCGACGAAGACATCTATCGGGGATTGCGAGCAGGCGCAAAAGGCTATGTCTTAAAAGATGCAGAACCAGAGGAACTACTGACAGCGATTCGGGTAGTTCATAACAGCCAACAGTACATCCCCCCTGCCGTGGGCGCAAAACTAGCAGAGCGGTTGCGGAGTCCAGAATTGAGCGATCGCGAGTTGGAGGTGCTGCGCCTGATGGCAACGGGCAAGAGCAACTTAGAGATTAGTACTGCCTTAGCGATCGCTGAGGGAACTGTCAAATTTCATGTTAAAAATATTTTGAGTAAATTGGGAGTGAGCGATCGCACTCAAGCCATGATTGTTGCTCTCAAGCGCGGTATCATCACACTTTGAATATGCTCAAAACAATTCACCTGCGGGTGTAGCCGTTCGTTAGCAAAGAACAACCTGGCGTTAAAAATATCGTTTTGCTCACACACTTATTGCCAAAATTTTGGAATTACTCGCCCGGTTCGAGTTGCGTATTCTTGATACTGCTCTCCAAAAGTATCTATCATCATCTGTTCTTCTTGAGGTACTCGTACCAGATACATTGATAAAAATGCTAGCAGATAGGACAATCCACACAACCAATTTTGTAATAGCAGCACTTGAGCCATTCCCCAAAGCCAAAATGCTGCATAATGATAATATTTATGAATATTAAAAAATTATTAAATAGTGTACTTGTCTAACTAATTTATCCACCTATTACCTGCTCTTAAGGATAGGTTATTCCTAGCCCTGAGAGTATGTTAATCCCTATCCCTATTGCTAGTGAAAAAACTTCTCGCAGGGGATGTGACAAAGGGGGAGCAATTTACATATTCTCAAAATTAAGAAACGATATTCAATTTCTTACTGTTCTTTCTAGCATTTTCATCGCCAAGATGCTATCCACAGACCGCATAAAAAACGATGAGTCAGACAAGCGATGGTGACAGGCTGCTCATACCAGTTTCAGAACACGACCATACCCAAGGAGGAATGAATGCGTCAGTCATATTGGTGGAATACGGTGACTATCAATGTCTTTCCTGTGGTGAGGTTAACAGGATGATTCAAGAGATTCAACAACAGATCCAATTGTGCCTTGTATTCCGTCATTTCCCCCGCACACACCTTCATCCCCAAGCACAAAAGGCAGCACAAGCAGCAGAAGCCGCCGCCGCACAAAACAAGTTTTGGCAGATGCACAATCTTTTATTTGCGAATCAATCCGCACTTGACAATGGACATCTTCTAGAGTATGCAAATCAAATACAGCTTGACATCGATCAATTCCTTCAGGACATGACAGACCATGTTCATGCTGAACGGGTTACTCAAGACATCCAAAGTGGTAGACAAAGTGGTGTCAGTAGTACGCCAGCTTTATTTGTCAACGAAATTCGCTACAGGGATGCCTGGGATATAGAGAGACTACTCACAGCGATTCTCTAAAAGAGAGGCTACGCCAACGCCCAAGCTAGAAATTCTCACTTAAAGTGAGCAGTCCGTTGCGGGGGTTCCCACGCCACTTGCTCCACTTGGGGAAACCCCAAGACCGCAGTGGCTCCCCGTTGAAGGAACTGCGAACCCGGAGGGTGAAACGGCATAACAGCTAACCAGGCTGACTTAATGAGGAAAAGATGCCAATGAACGCTCTAGAAATTGTCAAGCAGGCTTACATTTACCTAAACGAAAAAGATATTCTTCATTATTTTTCTCTGATGTCTCCTAATGTCGAGTTCTATCAAACAGAAGAACTTCCTTGGGGCGGTCACTATCATGGCTTTGATGAGAGCAAGATTTTTTTCTCCAAGTTTTCGCCACTGATTGATTCGACCGTCGAAATATCTCACTACATTCAAGCTGGCGAGCAAATAGTTGCGATTGGCAAGACGGGTGGCGTAGCAAAGCTAACTGGGAAAGAGTTTAGTTGTAACCTGGTTCACATTTGGACAGTCAAGGAGGAAAAAATTGTTCGATTAGAAGTTTACATCGATACTGATGTGATGAAAGCCGCACTAACATCAGCCTAACCAGTCGTTTTAATTCGTCTTAAAAATGTTTCACTTGAAGCGGGAGGTTCACAGATGAGGATTTTTGTTGCAGGGGCAACGGGAGCGATCGGTCGTCCGCTCATCGCGCAATTGCTGGCGCAAGGACATGATGTAGTTGCGTTGACCCGTTCTTTAGAAAACGCGCAAACTTTAACCGAACAAGGTGTAGAACCAGCGATCGCAGATGTATTCGATGCAGATGCTGTCAAAGCGGCTATCATTGGCGCTCATCCGGAAGTAGTGATTGAACAACTCACCGCTTTACCCAAAACCTACACCGCCGAATCTATGAGTGCAGCCGCACCATTCAACCAGCGTATTCGTCTAGAAGGGGGTGCTAATGTGCTAGCAGCAGCCCAAGCAGCAGGTGTGCGCCGTTATCTCAGACAGTCGATCGCATTCTGGGCAGTTCCTGGTACTGGATTGGCAGATGAAGAAACACCGCTATCCTTGGATGCTTCACCCGCAGTTGCAGCAGATGCTCGCACAGTAACTGAGATTGAGCGTCGTCTGCTCGAAACGCCTAATCTAGAGGGGATTGTCCTGCGTTATGGCTTCTTCTACGGGCCTGGCACTTGGTTTGCTGCCGATGGCGACGTTGCAAACCAAGTACGACAGCAACAATTCCCGATTGTTGGGAATGGGGAAGGTGTGTGGTCGTGGGTTCATGTTGAGGATGTGGCGATCGCTACAGTGGCGGCCGCAGAACAAGGCAATCCTGGCATTTACCTAATTACCAACGATCGCCCCTTAGAAGTGCGCGAGTGGCTCTGTGCCTATGCCCAATGGCTGAATGCGCCACCACCGCCGCAGGTATCAGTTGAAGAGGCGTTGCGAATCGGTGGTGCAGATGCCGTCTACTATGGTACGCAAATGCGCGGCGCATCAAATGCTAAGGCAAAACGCGAACTAAATTTTCAGCCTCGACCGTTGGAATGGATGGTTGACAGCGCCGTAGCTCATGCCGGTTAACAATTTGAGGGAGAAGCAAGATGAAAATTGCTCAATATGGAACAGCAATCGTGGTCATCCACGCGATCGCTAATGGACTACATGGTTTAGCGCATATAGAAATCCCAGTTGCCCTCTGTGTGCTTCAGAGTTCGTTTGTGGGAATTGTGATTTTTCTCGTTCCCATCATTGCAGCCGTTTTACTTTGGACACAGTTCTACCGCATTGGTAGCTGGCTCTTGCTGGGTTCAATAGCAGGATCGCTCCTGTTTGGAATCTACAATCATTTCCTCGTGGTTAGTCCCGATCACGTTTCTCAAGTTTCCTTAGCAGGCTGGGGTCTGTTTTTCCAAGTTACAGCCATCCTGATATTAATTGTGGATGGATTCGGTTGTTGGATTGGTATCTGGGCATTGAAAGCGATTCAGCAACCAGAGAAAGTTATCAGCTAATTATCCAATTTCTTATCACACGGTATCGAACATGAACCACACACTTAAGAATAAACGCGCGCTCATTACCGGAGGCAGTCGCGGCATCGGAGCCGCCATCGTCAGACGTTTAGCCAGTGAAGGCGTTGATGTCGCCTTTACCTATAGTAGCTCGCCCGATCGCGCTAACGAAATTGTACAAGCAGCCCAGGCGCTAGGTGTCCAAGCTCTTGCCATCCAAGCCGACAGTGCCGAAGCCAGTCAGGTGATTGCCGCTGTTGAGCAAACAGTGGAAAAATTGGGCGGCATTGATATCCTCGTCAATAATGCGGGCGTGCTAGCGATCGCCCCAATCGATGATTTCACCCTCGCAGACTTCGATCGCACCATTGCTGTTAACGTGCGCGCCGTGTTTGTGGCAACGCAAGCCGCAGTCAAGCACATGAAAGAGGGCGGACGCATCATCAACATCGGCAGCGCCAACGCCGAACGGATGCCCTTTGCTGGCGGTAGCGTTTATGCCATGAGTAAATCTGCGCTGCAAGGGCTTGTGCAAGGACTAGCGCGTGACCTCGGCCCACGCGGAATTACGATTAATAATGTGCAGCCTGGGCCGATCGCTACAGAGATGAATCCCCCAGAAGGTGAGTTTGCAGAAATGCTTAAAAAGCTGATGGCGCTACCTCGCTACGGTTCCGTCGAGGAAATTGCAGGGATGGTCGCTTATCTAGCTGGGCCGGAAGCTGGTTACATCACTGGTGCAAACTTAATGATTGATGGAGGGTTCAGCGCATAACTGCCCAAGTTAATGCCTAAGTACAGCCCACCATATTTTGGAATAAGTAGCGTACCTCCTGCCATTTTTTAGTTCTGTCGAACTCACGTTAATCACAGGGCATACGAACGCACCTACCATCATGATCGGCGAAAAAGCAGCTGATTTAATTAAAGCCGCAGGTAGCGTTTCTTTGCGATTACAGGAAGCTTCAAGGGGCGATAATAATCACTAAAGCAAGGTTTGGGAGGTACAGACCCCTTGAAGGCGACTTGCATAAAATTGGACTGCAACCTTCTGTTGAGCGCTAATCACTTCCTCAGTAATTGGTTTCATGTCATATTTTCTTCTCGTCAGCGTCAACTCCATAGTATCCACATCAGTAAACAATCTAGCTGCGTAAGTCCTGTCAGATACGGCAAACCTATTATTTATAAGGCTTTTGTGAATTGGTATGATGGGGTGATGGGGAGCAATTTTTTGTGCCAATTCCCAATGCCCAATTCCCAAACTAAAAAGTATCTTGAGAAATATAGCCAGTTCGCAACCATTCATCCATTTCTGGGGGAGGTTGGACGCGGTGGAGTTGCGATCGCAATTCTTCTCCTTCTAAAACTTCTTTCTCCAATAGAGATTCTGCTGTTTCTACTAACAGTTCCCGATTATTTTCGAGAATTGTGAGGGCAATATGATGTGCGCCATCGACAATTTCTTTAACCTCTTTGTCGATTTGTTCGGCAATTGTGGGACTAACTACACGTCGAGGATTGGTTAACCCTTCCAAAAACTGTTGTTGAATCTTCTCAAAGGCAATAGGGCCAAGTTTATTACTCATACCATAAAGCGTCACAAATCTATCTGCCAGTTCTGTGGCTGTTTGAATATCATCACTGGCACCAGTGGAAGTCCTACCAAAAATTAACTCTTCTGCCGATCGCCCTCCCAAAAGTGTAACGATGCGACCGCGAATTTCATCTTCTGTCATCAAAAAGCGGTCTTCTTCTGGTAGTTGTAATGTGTAGCCCAAAGCACCTATACCACGAGGCACAACGGAGATTTTTTCCACGTTTCCAGCACCAGGCATCAGTGTCCCAATCAATGCATGTCCAACTTCGTGATAGGCGACTGTCTTTTTCTCAGTTTCATTTAGCACCCGTGACTTCTTCTCTAGTCCTGTTAAGACTCGCTCAATAGCTTCGTTAAAATCAGTCATTGTTACAGCTTCACGGTTGCTTCTAGCTGCCAAAAGTGCTGCCTCGTTCACTAGGTTGGCTAAATCTGCGCCCGCAAACCCAGGAGTTCGGGCTGCCAACTTCGATAAATCTACATTAGATGCTAGTATCACATTTTTAGCGTGGATTTTCAGAATCGCTTCCCGACCAATTTTATCTGGGCGGTCTACCACAACTTGACGGTCAAACCGACCAGGACGCAACAAGGCTCGGTCTAAAACTTCAGGACGGTTGGTAGCAGCCAGGAGAATTACACCAGTGTTGGCATTAAAACCATCCATCTCAGAGAGTAACTGGTTGAGTGTCTGTTCTCGCTCATCATTGCCACTCATGATTGGGCCGCCGCCAGCTCGTGATTTTCCCAAAGCATCCAATTCATCAATGAAAACGATGCAAGGCGCTTGCTGCTTGGCTTGCTCAAACAAATCGCGTACCCTAGCTGCACCAAGACCGACAAATAACTCAATAAACTCCGAACCAGAAATACTAAAGAAAGGAACTCCCGCTTCGCCTGCGATCGCTTTTGCCAATAATGTCTTTCCTGTTCCCGGAGGCCCCACCAGCAACACGCCTTTAGGAATTTTTGCTCCTAAGCGAGTATACTTGCTAGCATTTTTCAAAAAATCCACAATCTCTTGTAATTCTACTTTGGCTTCATCTACTCCGGCCACATCGTCAAATTTAACGTGCATAGTTCCTTGTGAGTAAATGCGAGCATTGCTCTTACCAATTTTCAACGCTGCGGGGCCACCTATCTGACTGCGACTGAGCAAAAAGCCCCAAACAGCAAAGAAAATCAGCGGTGGCAAAATCCAGCTGAGTAAAGTGGCAAACCAACCCATATTACTGGGAGCTGGCGCAGAAAATTCTACTTGATGCTGTCGCAGAAGCTTTGGTAAATCTGAATCACCAGTCACTGGTATGGTAACAAACGTGCGTAGACGCTTTGCGTCTTGTCGTAAGACATCGCGTTGATTGTCTGGTTTGGCTGTTTGTTCTGGTTTTATTTCATACTCAATACGTTCAGAACTGATGACAGCCCGGCTAACCTTACCAGCTTCTACCTGAGAAACAAATTCACTATAGGGTACTCTGGGATAAAGAGGTTCTCCGAAGAGAAACAAATTCAAAAATATTAGTAATGCGAACCAGAGTATTAAACTAGCCCCAAGCTGTCTAGATTCAGTTGGTTTCACGTCGCGATCGCCATCAGTGTCAACTGGCATAATTGCTCCTATTAATTATTCAGTTAACAGTCAGTAGTCAGTGGTCAGTGGTCAGTGGTCAGTGGTCAGTGGTCAGTGGTCAGTGGTCAGTGGTCAGTGGTCAGTGGTCAGTGGTCAGTGGTCAGTGGTCATGAGAAAATTACTTACTTACTGATCACAGTTGATCGCTTTGCCAATAAATCGCGTACTTCTTGGTCGCTGGTTTGCGAGAAGTCTTCATACCAAAGACCGATCGCATACATTGGTTCGGGTGTTGTCAAACAAATCACTTCGTCTACTTCGGCTCGTAATTGTTCGCAAGTTGTGGCGGGTGCGACTGGAACTGCTACAACAATTCGCTGGGTTTGCTGCGATTGTAATACGGCAATGGCAGCACGCATGGTTGAACTAGTGGCAATACCATCATCTATTAAAATCACGGTGCGATTTTTGACTTCAGCATGGGGGCGATCGCCACCATAGGCGCGATCGCGACGCTGTAATTCCCGCAATTCTTTAGCAGCCACTTCCTCAATGGTACGGTGGTCGATGCCCAAGGAATCCACAACTTCAGAATTTAACACCCTAGCGCCAAAAGAGGCGATTGCACCCATTGCCAGTTCTTCATGAGCGGGAACGCCAAGTTTTCTCACCAAACAAATGTCTAATGGTACATTCAGTGCCTTTGCTACTTCAAAGGCTACTGGCACACCACCACGGGGTAAACCTAACACCAATACATCTGTACGGTTGGCGTAGGCTGTTAGATGCTTTGCTAACATTTGACCAGCTTCAGTGCGATTGCGGAATTTAATAGTCATAATTAACACCTGTTGAGGATGAAGGCAAAGTGAATCCAAATACTTTGCGGTTAACTATGTTCATCCGTTCTGTAAAACCTACCCAAAGCTATACACTGTTTCCTATTCCCTATTCCCTACCCCGTTGGGCGAAGCCGTTCCCGTTCGCGCAGCGTCTTTGTTAGGAGAAGAGTAGGGGTTTGTTGATAGCTCTAGGTCGTTATGATTACTTTTGAGAGGTTAATCTCCTTAAAACAATGACATAGCAGTATCTCTATGTCTAACTTAAAATATAATTTTGAGTAACTTGTGAGTCTTGGTGGCAATGTCCTGTTAATTGCAACAAAAATTAATTAAGCTGTCGCGCCTACAAGTTGCACCATTTTTATTGTAGATAAAAGCTTCACACCCTCTCCCTTTCTCCCCTGCTCCCCTGCTGTCTCAATGTGCAAATTAAATGCTTAACAGCTTATAATTTTTGCGTTATGGTCAAGACTCAGGTCTTGTAAAAGCTGCTCCTCCTGGCAAAGACTGTGGGGCCAAGGTCATTACCGACATGAGAGTTAACTGCATCAGTTCCACATACGCCTCGATGTCAACTTGATCAGACAAAAGCATATCTCGATAATCTTGCTTAATCTGACGCAATTTCTGGAGAGCAACATCTGGATCGGTCTGCAAGGTTGCCTGCCATTCATCTAGCAGCAATAAGGTATCCATGACAAACTTTCTGCGCTGCTTTTCTAAAATCAAGCGGCACTCGTCAGCAAATGTCTGCGTTTTTTGTTGCAGTTGCTCGTAAATTTCTGTTGTCACTGCTCCATCGATAAACCTTAATCGATGCTCCTGTCTTAAATCTTCTATTCCTTTCAATGCCTCTTGAGGATTTTCTGCCAACAATTTCTTAAGTTCAGCAACTCGGTTAACAGTTGTCCCCAGCAACTTTTGAGAACTTTGCTTGCGCCACTGTCTGACTACTAATCCCATAGCACTGGTGAACAGTAAAATAAACACCCCAGATTGCAGGTCACTATTTTTTTGCCAATAACGAATAAAAGCTGCACGCGGGTCTCCATCCTCAAATACCTCCTGTGCTGCTGGGTGAACGTAAAATAATCCCTTTCGTAGCGGTTCGGAAGATTCTGTATTCTGAAGTTCTGGATAAAACTCTGAGTAAGTTCGAGCTGTGGAGATAATTGACCAAGTAACCAGTCCTACCTTATGTCCATCCATATTAGGACGAGTGACCAGAACTGCAGCTGTTGAAATAGTTGATACGTCCTGTTCTGGAACAGATGGCCGTGAAGCGTAAGTTCCCATCGGCAATGTTGCGGTTTGATAGGAACCAGGCTCAAGAACGATCAAGTTATTGATTAAACTTTGTTGAATAGGGATTATCCTGAGATTAGGATTATTTATAAATTGTTGCCGCAGCTTTTGATTCGCACCGAGACTTCCTACGTAGGCGATCGCATCTAGCTGACTAGCGTTCAATTTCTTAAACGCTGTATCAAAGTCCGAAGCATCCTCTTGAATTTTCAACTTGTCGGCTTTGATCAGTTGGCTGGTAGTAAAGCTAATGCCGCTACCAGGTGTACCAATAGCCACTCGCTTACCTTCAAGATCAGCAAAACTCCTCAGCCCTGAGTCCTTTCGGGCGATAATATGTACATACTCATTAGCTAAAATTGCTACTGCTTGGATTTTTCCCTGCCGCATTGCCTGGCTTGCAATATCCAACTGCACCAGAGCAAAATCCACTTGACCTGACAGCAGACGTTGTAGATTTTCACGGGAACCCTGCGAGTCGAGATTGCGAACTTTTAATCCTACCGTTGTCTGAGTAGAATGGCTAATTTGTTCGCCTACGCGGTTATAAAAGCCACCAGCAGTGCCACTGGACAATGAAACACTATCCGGCTGAACACTACAACTGCTCAAAACCGATATCACAGTGCCACTTGCTAAACCACCGAAAATTATAACAATTGCTCTAGGACAACGCCTAGATTTCAATAATGAGCCAAAAGAACTAACTAATTGCTTTGACCAGCTTTGCTTACCAGACAGTTCGGACACTTTTCTCCTGCGGTCTACACCGACCGCTTTCTCTTAATGAAAAAAATTTCAGGGTTACACTTCAGCAATATCATTTATTTGTTGTGTATCCTTACTTTCATAGAGTTTAATTTAGGCAGTTGGAAATTTGCAATACAATGATTGGAAATTGGTGATTGGGAATTGGATTCTACTAGCCTGCCAAAAAGATTTTGACAGGCACAGGGATTGGGTAAGGGGAAAAGGGGCGCATGTTTTTAATTTCTTTCCCTTTCCCCTTTTCCCTTTAAGCGGTCTCCAAGAGTCAAAATTTGCGTGGTGAACTACTACTATTAGTCTCACATCTGGCCCACTACCCATCACCCACTACCCATTACCCATTACCCAGTCCCCAGTCCCTTGATTACAAATTTGGCAAATCTACTGTTTGAAGTACAGTGGTGCAACGGGCATTATAGTCTGAGAAATTCTAAATTTTGCACGAATGTTCATACCTTCCACTGCTTTGACAGAAGCTGAGTTGGAATCAGCAATTGTTCGTAACCCACTGATTGTGTCACCTGATACATCAGTGATGGCAGCAATCGCCCAGATGAGTGGCATTCGTGCTATGTGTTCATCTTCAAGAGAGGCAGATACTGAAATTGCAGCCCTACACCTGGAAGCACGTTCGAGTTGTGTATTGATTGTGGATAACAATGAATTATTAGGTATTTTTACTGAAAGAGATGTGGTTCGCCTCAGTTATCAGAAGCGATCGCTAGACAATCTGGCAATCAGTGAGGTAATGGCACATCCAGTTATTACTTTACAGCAATCTGCATTTACCAATCTCTTTCTGGTGGTGAATCTGCTCCAGCAATATCAAATTCGCCATTTGCCTCTGCTCAATGAGCAAAACGAAATTGTTGGGCTACTGACCCATGAGAGTTTGCGACAAGTATCACGTCCAATAGATTTGCTACATCTACGCCTTGTAGCAGATGTAATGACCTCTCAAGTAATTTGTGCTGCTCCCAGTGTTTCGATGCTGACGATTACTCACCTCATGGCGGAATATCGGGTGAGTTCAGTAGTGCTGGTGGAAGAACGTGTACAACAGACACAAGGAAAACTTTTACAAATACCAATTGGCATTGTCACAGAGCGAGATATCGTACAATTTCAAGCATTGCAACTAGATTTTGAGCATCAAAAAGCACAGGCTGTCATGAGTACACCAGTTTTCTCAGTCAGTCCTAATGACTCTCTGTGGATGGTTCAACAGGTGATGCGGCAATACTTGGTGAAGCGAGTAGTGGTAGTTGGTAGGCAAGGAGAGTTGTTGGGGATTGTAACTCAAACTAGTATTCTCAAAGTACTCAATCCTCTGGAGTTAACTTACTTAATTGAAGCATTAGAACATCGGGTGTGTCGATTAGAAGCGGAGAAACTAGAACTGTTGCAAAATCGCAATGCCGAATTAGAAAAGCAAGTTCAAGAGCGTACAGCTACCCTCAAAGCAAAAGCAGAACGGGAGCGATTAATTACAAAGATTGCTACGCAAATCCGTTCTTCGTTGAACCTACAGAATATTCTCGAAACTACAGTTGCGGAAGTGCGATCGCTCTTAAAGTGCGATCGCGCTGCCATCTGGCAATTCCAAGTTGACTGGAGCTTAGTTGTGGTTGCTGAATCCGTGAATCATGGTTATGTTTCTTACTTGGGTAAATTAATTGACGATACTTGTTTTGGGTCTAATTGGGCTGCGACTTATCGTCCTGAACGGACTCGTGTTGTCTGTGATATCTACACCACACAGATGAGCGATTGTCACCGCCAACTCCTAGAAAAATTGCAAACTCGCGCCAAAATTTTGGTGCCAATTATCGAAGGTAACAATTTGTGGGGATTGTTGAACGTTGTTGAAAGCCATGCACCTCGACAGTGGCAAGTTGAAGAAATCACTTTATTACAACAGCTTTCGACTCAACTGGCGATCGCTATCCAACAAGCTACTGCATATGAAAAACTGCAAACAGAACTAGCAGAACGACAACGAACAGAAGCACATCTACGGCAAAGCGAACAACGATATGCTTCTTTAGCCGCCGCCGCTCCAGTAGGTATTTTCCGCACCGATGCTCAAGGAAACTGTGTTTACGTTAATGAACGCTGGTGTAAGATTACTGGACTGACTCCCGAAGAAGCCAACGCAAATGGATGGGTTAAAGGACTTCACCCCAATGACCGAGAACAAGTTTCAACTGAGTGGTATTCTGCTGCTTTGGAAAATCGTCCTTTTCAGCTAGAGTATCGATTTCAACAACCTAACGGCACGGTGAGTTGGGTATTTGGACAGGCTGTTGCGGAGTATGATGTAGCAGGAAACATTACAGGCTATGTGGGCACAATCACTGATATTAGCGATCGCAAACATGCAGAACAACAACTCATCTACAACGCGCTGCATGATGCTCTCACAGACTTACCCAACCGTAACCTGCTAATGGAACGGCTGGAATTAGCTATTAACCGAGCCAAGCGAATTGAAAATTATCATTTCGCAGTTTTGTTTCTCGATATGGATCGGTTCAAAATCATTAATGATAGCTTGGGACATTTAGCAGGAGATCAATTACTAACTATCATTGCCCAAAAGCTAAAATCTAAAATTCGTGCAGTCGATTTAGCAGCTCGCTTGGGTGGCGATGAATTTGTAATTTTGCTGGAAAACCTAGCAGGAATTGAAGAAGCAATTGTAGTTGCTGAGAGGATTTTAGCAGAATTTCAAGCTCCATTAATGCTCAATGGCTATGAAGTTTTTATTACTACGAGTATTGGTATTGTTTTCGGAAAAGATAATTATCATCAAGCCTCGGATTTACTGCGAGATTCAGATATTGCCATGTATCGAGCCAAAGCTCAAGGTAAAAGCTGCTATAAAATCTTTGATAGTCAGATGCACACTCAAGCACTCATCCGACTCAATTTAGAAAATGACTTGCGTAAGGCTTTGGAACGACAGGAGTTTATTGTCTACTATCAGCCAATTATTGATATCAATCATAACCATCTGATTGGGTTTGAGGCGTTGGCGCGTTGGCAACATCCTACCCTCGGATTTATGACTCCAGGAGAATTTATGCCCATAGCTGAAGAAACAGGGCTGATTGTGCTTTTAGATAGCTTGATACTCTACACTGCTTGTCAGCAAATTGTAACCTGGCAAACTCAGTTTTGTAATCAATTTCGGCTCAAGCTGAGCGTTAATCTTTCAGTTCAAGACCTTCGCCAACCCTCTTTAGTTAAGGATATAAAACACATTCTGACTCAGACAGGCTTAGATGGTCACTGTTTAACTATCGAAATTACGGAGGGTATACTAATTGAGAATATTATTGAAACACTCAAAATCTTAGAGCAGTTAAAAGCACTAGGAATCCAAATCAGCATTGATGATTTTGGTACTGGTTATTCATCGCTCAATTATCTACATCGATTCCCTGTTGATACCTTAAAAATTGATCGTTCTTTTATTCATCACATGCAGGAAGGTAGCCGGAATTATCAAGTTGTCAAAACTATAATCACACTCAGCAATCAACTCGGATTAGAAGTTGTGGCAGAAGGTATTGAAACACAACAGCAGCTTCAATGGTTACAGGAGTTAGGATGTGAATTTGGTCAAGGTTTTTTGTTTTCTCGACCTCGAGCAGCTGATGAGATTGAAGCAATATTTTTGACAGAAAAAATGGAAAAACTATAATAATTTAAATTTTTTAAAACTTCCTGATGAAAGTAATCAAATAATGACACAGAACGACCAGACAAATAAAGTGATTGTGCAAATTGAATGTGTTTTAGCTGAATTGAAATTATTTTTTATTGGACTGGCGCCCTGCTTGAATAAACATTCGAGTAGATAGCGATAAAAAAACATGGGGCCAAATGTACCAAAAAAAGCCCCACCAATAAATTACCCCACACCCCACACCCTACCCCCCACACCCTGTTGATGAATTCTTCACTGGCTGAGGGTCTTTTCAATGCGGCGGTCAGGAATCAGCCACATAACTGCAACCATAATGTACAATGCACAGGCAAACCACGAGTTGACAAAGGCACACGGAATTGCTATGGCATAGAATACCACCGATACCTTTCCTTTGAAGTCTGCACCTAGTGCGATCGCTAGAACAGAATCTTTACCGTGGTGAGAAATCAGGCTCCGGGTCAGAATGAAGTAAGCTATTGCAGCACACAATAGTACG
Source organism: Amazonocrinis nigriterrae CENA67 (assembly GCF_016056305.1). Taxonomy (GTDB): domain Bacteria; phylum Cyanobacteriota; class Cyanobacteriia; order Cyanobacteriales; family Nostocaceae; genus Amazonocrinis; species Amazonocrinis nigriterrae. The sequence goes on from NZ_JAECZC010000032.1 coordinate 37,188, forward strand.
ATACCATAAAGTGCAACTGGCAAGGCGCTAAAGTGGTTCTCACCCATCCAGCCTGTGACAAAAGGAATTAACGACAACCAGAACAGCAAATGCAGATTAGCCCAAAGGATACGACCATTAACATGGCGGATCGCCTGTAGCAAGTGATGGTGATTGTTCCAGTAGATACCAAGAAAAACAAAACTCAGCACATAGCTGAGCAATACCGGAATCAGCGGACGCAGTGCAGCCAAATCAGACCCATGCGGTACCTTCAGTTCCAGCACCATGATAGTAATGATGATAGCGAGTACGCCATCGCTAAATGCTTCTAACCTGCCTTTCCCCATCTGTGTACGTACTCCTTCTCTGCTTACTTGAGAGCAAATAAGCATAGCTTAAATTAAAAGCGATCGCTTCGCCAATGGCAAAAGCGATCGCTTGAACTGGGGACTGAGGATATAGAATTTAAACCAGTACACAGTTAACACTTATGAAGCTGATAACTGTTTGTAAACTTTAGTGGGTTGTTGCAGCAGCTCAGTGTATAGTTCGCTTAACTGTTGAGCGACACCATCCCAACTAAACTTTGTAATCACCCGTTGTCTAGCTGCTTTGCCTAGTTGGTTTCTGTAAGCATTGTCACAGAGAATTCGGTCAATTGCTTGTGCAAAGGCTACTTCATCTTTCGCTGGAGCAAGTAAGCCAGTTTTTTCTGGTACAACAGTAAATTGCAGACCACCTACATCACTAGCAACCACCGGAGTTCCACTGGCCATTGCTTCAATTGCCACCAAACCAAAGGGTTCATAGTGGCTAGGAACAACGCAGACATCAGCAGCGGCGTAGTAAGTCGGCAATATTTCATGATCAAGGTTGCCAGGAAAAGTAGTAAATGAACTCATTCCTAGTTCGTTGACAATACTTTCAATGCGATCGCGTTCTATGCCATCACTCTGACCTGGACGACTACCACCGCCAATAATTAGTTGCAAAGGCGCTTTGCCACGTAATTGTGACTGACTCACAGCACGTACTAAGGTTTCAATACCTTTGCGTTGGTCAAACCTGCCTACGTAAAATACTACTTTCGTTTCGGGGTCTATTCCTAATTTCTGTCTGGCTGCTTGCCGTGCAATTGAGCCAAATCTTTTAACATCAGTACCACAGGGAATGATATCAATATTACCTTTAGAAGAAACAAGCGATCGCATGTGTTCTTTTTCTTGCGGACTGGTCGCAACAATTCGTTCAGCTGTCTCTAAAACTTCTTTTTCAACTGCTAGACGAGTCTTAGAAATTAGCGGAATTGTAGATACTGACTTATATTTCACTGCTCCTAAAGAGTGGTAGGTATGAACTTGCTTTGTATCTTGAATTTTCTTGAGTTGCATTCCTACCCAGCTAGAAATCCAGTAATTTGTGTGTACCAATGAATAATGAATACCTGATTGGTTCTGGAATTTTAGCAGTTTTTCAACAAACTCTGGCGCATATCCAAAAATATTATCTCTAGGCACAAACTCAGTAGGGCCAGCTGTTAACCTAATCGTGCGACAATTTTCACTATGTTCAACTACCGTTGCTTGTTCACTACTTGCTCTGCGAGTGAACATATCTACTTTCCACCCCTGTTTGGCTAATGCCTCACCTACCTGACGCACATAAACATTTTGTCCCCCAGCCTCTTCTTTACCAATTTCGATCGCAGGATCGCCGTGAACAGAAATTAAGGCAATGTGCTTACTAATTGTAGAGTTCATAAATGTGTTAGAGCGCTAATTTTAATAAATAGATGTGGGGTGCGGCAGAGGTTAACATTAAGTTACTACCTCGATGCATCCCAAAATTGATAACTAAACTATAATTGATGAAATAGTTGCTCAAATCTATTCTAGGAATGAGTTTGAAGGGTAAAAAGCTTCATTCTTGAGAATTATATTTTTCGCAATTATGCATTTTTTGTGATTTTTTGCCTCTAACTAGAGGTATTTTCATCCTTGGTTGTGGACGAACTAGATGAGTAGCTGACTTGAAATTGCTGAAGAGCAATTGGCTTTATCTTAGCCGAGAGAACGGCATCAAAGCCTTAACAATAGTGTGCTACTCTCGGCTAACGCTACTACAAAGACCTAATTTTATTCCAAAATCAAACCTAATTCCTATATTTGGCAAAAAAAACCAGAATAGGGATTGCATTTGTGAAGCATCTGGATTAATAATATGGATGCGATCGCCAAATTCCTAATGTCTAAGTTAATTGATTTGTATGACAGAAGTCAATCGAAGAGCTTTTTTGAGCAGAGGGAGAATAGAGACTTTTTTTGCGGCTATTAACTTAGCAAAGTTACTTTAGATTTATATATTGTACCAGTTGGGTTATTGACATTTTTCTGGGGTGGGCACTGCTAGCAGCCGCACAGGCGGCGCGCCAATCGCTACGAATCAAACAAACAAGTCAAATCTTCTTCCCTTTTGCCTCCTACCCCCTGCCTGGTGAAAAAAAATTCACTAATTGCTTCGTGAGCGTAGGTTTTTACGCGATCGCCACAAATTACTCACACTTTATACACATTTTTCCTCCTATGTGTTTATAATGCAAGCAGCTACTTGCATAATTCTCATGACAAATTTAGCATCAAGGACTGGACAAACTCGTGCCAGGTTGATTAAGGCAGCAACAGAGGTGTTTGCCAATGCAGGTTTAACTAAAGCTACAACGCGTGAAATTGCTCGTGTTGCTGGAGTCAATGAGGTGACTCTGTTTCGCCATTTCCAGTGTAAAGAGCAACTACTAGCAGCTGTCATCCAGCAGGCTGTAGCTTTACAGGCCGAGTCTTTAGCTCATCAGGATGAATGGACTCAGAATCTATATATTGACTTGAGAGATTATGCAAGGCTTTGCAGCCGGGTAATGGAGGAGCATGAAGCTTTAACTCGGACATTTATTGGAGAAGCGAAGCGATATCCAGATGCAGCTCGTCAGATTGTCTACGAGACTGATAAATTGCTGCGCCAACAGATGGTTGCCTATTTACAGAAGGCTCAAGAGAAGGATGATGAACAGGGTGTGGCGCAACGGGTCTGGGGTGCAGTGAACCCCATACTTAAAAGCAGGGGTTTCAAACAAGGACTTCGTGTTTCTCATACTACGTCAAGCGAAACACATTTTGAGAAAGATTTTCATACTTAAAAGTAGTTGCTCTGTCCCAGGAGTTGGGGCTATTCTTTTCCCCACACCCCACATCCCACACCCCACACCCCGCCCCAACGGGGCTTGGTCAAGTCCGCCGAGATATAGATCTAAGAGCATCTGTGGATAGTTTCGCTGGTATGCTGCTTCATGGGATGCTGCGTTGTAGCGATACCCCGACTAAATTATTGGGCTATAGTCACGAATGCTACATCGACACTTGTGTTGAGGTGTTTGTGCGGGGTATTGGCACTTCGCTAATTAATAAAGAAGATTCCTGACCAACATCAAGCACAATGATGATTACACTCAAAATTGAGTTTTACAAATCATAGGTAGAGAAAACATAGAAAAAAACGACTGAAATATCTTTTATATAAAGCTTTTTCAGTCAAACGTAGATTGCTAAAGTCTAAATCTAAAAGACGAGACAACGAAAGATGCCCGACTCTCAACTCCCTGATTCCCCAGTTTCTATTGAAACAGAACAGCCTTCTGTTACTGATTCCAATCAAGTTCAACAACAACCACCTCAGCCAAAAAAAAAGCGACCTTGGTCTTTAATATTGGGAATTATTTTGTTACTGGTAGGTGGTGGTTTGGGTTGGCGCTGGTGGCAAAATAGCCTTGCCAGTAATCCACCCCAAGGCGCTGGCGCAGCTAGTAAACCAATGGGGATTCCCGTCAAGCTAGCCACAGTGGAGACTGGAACTATACAAGAGACTACCGAGTTAGTTGGCTCTTTGGAGGCTAAGCGCTCAGTGGCACTCAAGCCACGGGTTGAGGGGCGAATTAGTGAAATTGCATTCAAAGAAGGCGATCGCATCCAAAAAGGGCAAGTCGTGATTCGCCTGCAAAGTGATGATGTCCAAGCCCAGCTATTACAAGCAAAAGCCACACTAGAACAATCCCAAGCACGTCTTGCCGAACTCAAAGCAGGTACGCGCACTGAAGAAATTGCCCAAGCCAAAGCTACCTTAGCTCAAGCCAAAGCTCGCCTATCTGATGCTCAAGCCGGAGCGCAACCAGAAGAAATTGCTCAGGCTCAAGCTCAAATTGATTCAGCTAAATCTGATTTAGATTTAGCAAAGGCACGAGCCAGGCGATACCAACAATTGAGACAAGATGGCGCAATTTCTCAAGATACTCTAGAAGGATATCTTAAAGAACAGCGTAGTGCTGAAGCTGCACTGGTTGTAGTCGAGCGACGCTTAGAACAACTCAAAAAAGGCAGACGCTCTGATATTGATGAGCTAGCCGCTGCTGTGGAACAACAGCAACAAAACTTGAGGCAATTAGAAAACGGTTCCCGCCCAGAAGAAATTGCTCAAGCTCGTTCTCAAGTATCTCAAGCAGCCGCCCAAGTCAAAGCCGCCCAAGTCCAATTGCAATATACAAACGTCATAGCTCCTTTTACTGGCATTGTTGGTGATATCCCAGTCAGGGTAGGAGAGTATGTCAACAAGGGAGATGAACTCACCACACTGACCAAAAACGACTCTTTGGAACTTAATCTAGCCATTCCACTAACCCAAGCAAAACAGTTGCGTTTGGGATTACCTGTGGAAATGTTGGATGCTCAAGGCAAAGCAACAGCTACGGGTAAGGTGAGTTTTATCTCCCCAGATGCCAATACAAATTCTCAGTCAGTTTTAGCTAAAGCCTCCTTTATCAATTTCGGAAACCAACTGCTCAATCGTCAGTTAGTACCAACCAAATTGATTTGGGACGAACGTCCAGGAATTTTAATTCCAGTTACAGCAGTATCTCGTTTGGGTGGACAGACTTTTGTCTTTGTTGCTGAAGCCCCAGAAAAACCTCAACCTGGAGGGCCATCTTTAGTAGCTCAACAAAAGCTGGTGAAATTGGGAAGCATTCAGGGAAATAATTATCAAGTACTCGAAGGACTCAAGGCTGGTAACAAAATCGTTGTTTCCGGTATTCTCAACCTCACTAATGGTGCGCCTATCATACCTACATCTGAAGGAAGGGGTGATGCAAAGCCATAACTGTTACAAGGGGTGTGAGAAATAAATTATCCTGAGTTCGACGGAACCTAACCCCAACCCCTCCCCTACAAGGGAAGGGGCAAAAAATCTAGACATTGATACAGAAGAATAAGGTTTTGAAGCCTCTCCCCGCTTCGGGGAGCCAGTGGGGTCTTGGGGTTTCCCCCTTCGGGTTCGGCAGTGACGCTCCTGCGTCGCTAACGCTTCGCTAACGCAATCGGCAAAAGCCGCCAAGACTGCGACTGCCTCACCAAGTGGAGCATCTGGCCTGGTCTCCCCCATGAGCAACTGGCGTTGAGAGGTTTGGAGAGGGGTCTTTTAAATCTGTCGAACTCACGTTCAATTATCGTGGTTGTATTTGTTGACTGATGAACGCCAGTTGCAAAGGCTGCCGGCAAAGCCGTCCAACGCACTGGCTCCTGATGACTGTGAGTCCCTAGTCCCCATTACCCCTAATCCCCACTCCCTCCGGTCGTGGGGGCCCCGAGTTCCCCAGTCCCTAGTCCCCAGTCCCTAGTTCTCTTTATAGCCTCCAGCATAGTTAATTACACAAATTGTTTTATAGACTTTGTGAGTCCCATAAGCAACACCAGCGACTTTGAAGGCACCGTTAAAGATGTTTTTTCGATGACCTCGTGATGGTACTCCGTCATCAATAATTAATTGCATAACAATATCTTGGGCTGTGTTTGGGCCATAGCTGATATTTTCGCCTGCGGTGGTTTGCCATTTACCGTAGCGGTTGATGCGATTAAAGGGGTCACTGCCATCGCTGCCATTGTGACCCGTTATACCCTTTGGGCCCTGGTCTAGGACATGATCTCTAGCGCCCAAAGACATGCCCCTAGATGCAGTTAATCCACCCACTGGACGAACTGTCTTGAGAAATGCGATCGCCTCATCAACTGGTTTTACCCCTTCAGTAGTTAGCAAATAGGTATTACTGGATAATCTGACGCGGTTGCCCTGGAAGCGCTTTCTATAATTTTCCAGGATGGGAATATATGCTTTGGGATTTGTCCGCACCTTGGACATTTCATCAATCACCTGTTGCTCTAACGGCGAGAGATAACTTCCCTTTGCCAATACAGTTGGACTAGCTGTTTGGACAATATCCCGCCTAGATTTTGCTACAGATGAGTTAGGGGGAAGCAATTGATAAGAACAGTTAGTTATTAGGAAACTAGCGATAAATACGTAAGGTTTAACGCAGTGCATTCACTATCTCTCATTCTTGTACTTAGATTTTTGTTGGGCTAAATAAATGCACCACGCATTTGCAAATGATGCTTTAAGCTCACCATTAAGATGAGCAGGCAAAAGTAGTTACAAAAATTATTGTAATATTTACAACAACTTAATGTAAAGATCATTTTTTTAAAAAAAGTATAATTATTTTTAAGTAGAGAAATAATTATCAATAAACAGTGGGTAGCAGGGCATAATAAACCCTTTGGGGATTAGAGGCAGCAGGGTGGTTTCATACAACGAGAGAAAAATTAGAACCAGGTATCAAAGCCTCTGCCCTCGTAGGGGCTAAGGTGTACACACAAGTTGGAAATAATTGACAAATTAGGGTTTTACCCCACCCTAACCCTCCCCTTGTCAAGGGGAGGGAACTTTGTGTGGACACCGTAGATGCTTGAGCCACGGGGAGGACAAGGTTAGAGCGAAAGCCCCGTGTATTTAAACCAGGATAAGCTTACAGAGCAACTATCTAGATGCAGCAAAAAAGATTATAATTCTCTTGGATAAAAGATAAATATAAAAGCATTAACACAAATTTATACTTTTCGTACTTATCAAAATATATAAATCGAAAAAACCTGACTACAGCCGATTTTCTATCTAGGCTCTAGATAATCTAGATAAATAGTCGCAATAGCAACAGAAATGATTTCAAAAACTCTCAATGTTGAAACGTTTGAAGATTGGAACCAAAATAGGATTCGGTTTTGCCATCAGTGTAGCGCTTTTAACCACGATTGGTCTAATCTCCTACCAAAGCACCAACGAACTGATTAAAACTTCGGGCCGAGAACAACACACCTACCAAGTGCTAAGTCAGCTCGAGGAACTTGGCTCTCAAGTGACAAATGCTGAGACTGGGCAACGTGGTTACATTATTACTGGAGAACAGCGTTATCTAGAACCTTATCAAGCTGCTATTCAAGTTATAGAGCCAAAAGTCAAGGAACTGAGGCGGTTAACGGCGGATAACCCCAATCAACAGCGTCAACTTGATATTTTAGAGCCATTAGTTAACAAGAAGCTGGCTGAACTTCAACAAACCATCGATTTGCGTCAAAACCAAGGCTTTGAAACTGCCCAGAAGGTGATTCAAACAGGAGAAGGCAAGGAACTGATGGGTGAGATTCGCAAGACTATTCGATCGATGCAAGTTGAGGAAGATAGGCTGTTAAAGGAGCGATCGCAAAAGTCACAAGTAGCTACTCAGCAAACCATCGCTACCATTACTTACAGTATCCCCATATTATCTTTAATTTTAGCTTTAATTGGATTTATTTTAACGCGACATATTTCAAGACCGCTGAAAAAGTTTTCTGATGTGGCAGAAAATATTGCAGATAGCAACTTATTGGTGAGCTTACCAAATAGCGATCGCCAAGATGAAATTGGCGTGTTAGCGCGAACATTCAACGAGATGATTGTTCATCTGCGAAACACAACTCAAAAAAACGACGAGCAAATTTGGCTCAATTCTAATTTAGCCAGGTTTACTCAGATGCTCCAAGGACAGCGGGATTTATCAAGTGTATCTCGTTTAATCATGTCAAATCTCGCACCATTGGTTGACGCACAACAAGGCGTTTTTTATGTGATGGATAGCATTGATAACCAACCTGTGCTGAAATTATTAAATAGCTATGCTTACCAAGAACGCAAACACCTAGCAAATCAGTTTCGCTTGGGTGAGGGACTAGTAGGGCAATGTGCTTTAGAAAAACAAAGAATTCTGTTAACTGAAGTTCCCAGTGATTACATCCGCATCAGTTCCGGCTTGGGAGAAGCGACACCAATTAATATTATTGTGTTGCCCGTGCTATTTGAGACAGAAGTCAAAGCTGTAATTGAACTTGCTTCATTTCACCGCTTTAGGGAGATGCATCTGGCATTTTTAGAGCAATTCAGTGAAATTATTGGTGTATTTTTGAATAATATCGCTTCCAGTTGGCAAACTCAACAATTACTAGAAGAATCTCAAGCTTTAACAGAAGAATTACAACTCCAGCAAGAAGAACTCAAACAAAGCAATCAACGTCTAGAAGAGCAAACACACGAGTTAGAACAATCTCAAATACTGCAAAAGCAACAGCAAGAACAGTTACAGCAATCCAACGAAGAATTACAGCAACTGAATGAAGAGCTAGAAGAAAAAGCAGAATTGTTAGCACAGCAAAATCGAGAAGTTGCTCGCAAGAACCAAGAAATTGAGTTGGCAAGGCAGTCTTTAGAAGAAAAAGCAGAACAACTGATGTTGTCTTCTAAATACAAATCAGAATTTCTAGCCAACATGTCCCATGAATTAAGAACGCCGCTTAACAGCTTGTTAATTTTAGCAAGGTTGCTCTCAGATAATTTGACGGGTAACTTGACTGAAAAACAGGTAGAGTATAGCCAGACAATTTACTCTGCTGGTACAGATTTATTGGAATTAATTAATGATATTTTAGATTTAGCAAAAATTGAATCTGGAACTGTTTCAATAGAAGTTGAAGAAATTAGTTTTGAAGATTTACGGCAATCTTTAGAGCGGACTTTCTGTGGACTTGCAGAGAATAAAGGTTTGAGTTTTGCAATTGAACTAAATGAAGATTTGCCCCCAACAATTTCTCACGACCCCAAACGCCTGCAACAAGTATTGAAAAATCTGCTAGCTAACGCTTTTAAGTTTACTGAACAGGGAAGTGTGAAGTTACAAATAGGCATGGCTACAGAAACAGCCCCAGGCGATAATCCGATGATTGCCTTTGCAGTTAGGGATACTGGTATTGGGATTCCCGCCGAGAAACAGAAGATTATTTTTGAGGCATTTCAGCAAGCAGATGGTACCACTAGCCGCAAATATGGGGGAACTGGCTTAGGCTTATCCATTAGCCGTGAGTTGGCTCAACTGCTAGGAGGGAGAATTGAATTAGTTAGCCAACCAGAACAGGGAAGTATTTTCACCCTCTACCTACCCCAGACTTATGCTTTATTACCCACTCCCAACTCCCCACTCTCAACTCTACTCTCAACTCCACTCCCAACTCCCCATCGCCCCTTATCCCCTCCAGGGGCCCCGAGTTCCCCACTCCCCACACTTCCTAGTGAAATTGCAGACGATCGCGATAGAATTCAAAGTGGCGATCGCATCCTACTAATCGTAGATGATGATGACAAGTTTGCCCGCATTTTACTAGACATGGCGCGTCAGCAAGGCTTTAAAGTCATCGTTGCTTTACAAAGCAAACAAGGTCTAACACTAGCACAACAGTTTAAACCCGATGCAATCACTTTAGATATCCATATGCCGGGGATGGATGGCTGGACAATGTTAGATCGTCTCAAGCGTGATCATGAAACTAGACACATTCCCGTACATATATTTTCAGTTGACGACAGAGAACAACGAGGATTACAGCAAGGAGCAGTCACTTACCTGCAAAAACCTGTATCTCCAGAAGCGCTGACTCAGGTATTCACTGAGATTAACAGCTTTATTGAGCGTAAGGTGAAAAATCTGCTAATTATAGAAGATAATGCTGTGCAAGCCCAAAGTATTATCGAACTGATTGGTAATGGCGATGTTCAGAGTACAGCAGTAAGTACAGGAGCAGAAGCAATCCAGATTTTGCAATCTCAGCGATTTGATTGTATCGTGCTGGATTTAGGTTTACCTGATATGAGTGGGTTAGAACTGATTGAGCAAATCAAGCAAAAACCCAACCTTTTGAAACTGCCAATCATAGTTTACACCGGCAAAGAACTGACTCGACAAGAAGAAACTCAACTCAGGCGACTAGCAGAGACAATTATCATAAAGAATGTGCGATCGCCAGAACGTTTGTTAGATGAAACTGCCTTATTTTTACATCGAGTACAGGCTAATTTACCCCAACCTAAACGTCAAATATTAGAGCAACTGCACCAAAGCGATCCTATCCTTGCTCATAAAAAAATTCTGATTGTCGATGACGACTTGCGAAATATCTTTGCCCTCACCAGTTTTTTAGAAGGATATCAAATGCAAGTGCTGTTTGCTGAAAATGGTAGAGCTGGTATTGAGGTACTGCAAGCAAATCCTGATACTAACATTGTTCTCATGGACGTGATGATGCCAGAAATGGATGGTTATGAGACTACCCGCGCCATCCGCCAGCAACAGGAATTTCGCTCACTACCAATTATTGCCTTAACAGCCAAAGCCATGCCAGGCGATCGTGAAAAGTGCATCGAAGCAGGCGCTTCCGATTATATTACCAAACCCGTAGATACTGAGCAACTGCTGTCACTGCTGCGAGTTTGGCTGTATCGATAGCCAGGAGTGCTAAGAGGTTGTTTGAAAAGTATTATTAACGCCTTGCGCTGATTCTTTGATGTTTGTTATGGGTTGGCTTCAGCCAAAAATGTCAAAGTGGGAGCGACTAAAGCCTAGGGGAAACACCTAAAGATGAAAGAGAAAGCTGTTGCAGCCTGCGCGTAACCCTAAAACGTGAAGACGGAAGCTGTTGCAGGGACGACGGAAGCTTTTGCAGCCTGCGCGTAACCTAACCCTTTTTGCTAGTATTAACTAAGTTGAGCAAAGTTTTACTGTAAAAAGTTACATATAGTTCATAAAAGCTCGACAATCACAAACAATCATTTTATGATTATGTAATAAGCTTGATGTTTGGCAGGGCGAAGCGGGGGCAAAATCCCTGGAGTCCCGCCAAAATCGCCAGAACCTTGACAAATCAATAATTACAGCGTTTTAATAGTTAGGGTAAATGCAACTATTTTGCAATAAGAGCGGCTGAAATTAACCAAAATTTCTCCCCCGCCAAAAACCCTCCCAGGAACCTTGTTTTGTAACGGTTTCAGACTGAAGTGTTTCACATTCCTACTACCCCGCAAGGGGATTGAAACAAGCTATCGTATTAACTATTTCTTCAAGAGTCGTTAGGTTTCACATTCCTACTACCCCGCAAGGGGATTGAAACGGCTCATCTATGTTAAGTTCATCAGCAATTGTGTTGGTTTCACATTCCTACTACCCCGCAAGGGGATTGAAACCCAAGCATACTGATGTATGCATCAGTTTTTTTGAAGTTTCACATTCCTACTACCCCGCAAGGGGATTGAAACAATTCTTCAAAAAAAGACATAATTCAACTCCTTTTTGTTTCACATTCCTACTACCCCGCAAGGGGATTGAAACAGCTTCAAAGCCGCTTCACTGCCACCGACAGCGGCAAGTTTCACATTCCTACTACCCCGCAAGGGGATTGAAACTAACTTTTACTGACGGCATGATGCGCCTCGTCAATAGTTTCACATTCCTACTACCCCGCAAGGGGATTGAAACAAATCGGGGTGTGGAATCCAGGGATAACAAAAGACCAAGTTTCACATTCCTACTACCCCGCAAGGGGATTGAAACGTTTGTGAATTGCCCAAGAGTGTTATTTATTCTGTTCGTTTCACATTCCTACTACCCCGCAAGGGGATTGAAACACTTCAACCAGTCTGGGACTGCTAGCAAGAATGTGGTTTCACATTCCTACTACCCCGCAAGGGGATTGAAACCTAATAGATATACGCTTACCACCAAAAAAGTTAGGTTTCACATTCCTACTACCCCGCAAGGGGATTGAAACCTACCATTAACTGAATAATTATCAACTCCAAATAATGTGTTTCACATTCCTACTACCCCGCAAGGGGATTGAAACTTAGAGAAAGTGCTGGATCAAGGAGATATGGCGATCGCGTTTCACATTCCTACTACCCCGCAAGGGGATTGAAACGTATGTCCATTGCTGGACACCAACTCGGCACAATTGGTTTCACATTCCTACTACCCCGCAAGGGGATTGAAACACTTCTAAGCATTCTGCTATTAGCTTCAGGGTCTTTATGTTTCACATTCCTACTACCCCGCAAGGGGATTGAAACTAAATCTTGCATAAGAAAAATTAATGCAAGGAGGTGTTTCACATTCCTACTACCCCGCAAGGGGATTGAAACCTCTCGGTATGTCATCTGGGACATGAGGGCTAGCGTTTCACATTCCTACTACCCCGCAAGGGGATTGAAACTTAATACGAGTGGAGGGACGGGCGATTGCTAATAATTAAGTTTCACATTCCTACTACCCCGCAAGGGGATTGAAACAAGAATGAGAATCATTATCTATCTTATCCCCTATCCCGTTTCACATTCCTACTACCCCGCAAGGGGATTGAAACCGTGTAAATCTGATTTGGAGCTTTATAAAGATGTAGCGTTTCACATTCCTACTACCCCGCAAGGGGATTGAAACTTTAATCTTATTTCTGGTTGCTTTAGACTTTTGAGCGTTTCACATTCCTACTACCCCGCAAGGGGATTGAAACCTCCCCATTAAGGAAATAATCAAAGCGATCGCCTTGTTTCACATTCCTACTACCCCGCAAGGGGATTGAAACAATTCTTTCGCAAGCAAATTCGTAGAAGTCTTTGTCAGATGTTTCACATTCCTACTACCCCGCAAGGGGATTGAAACTAGGTCATGACCATATTAACAGCAGACAGGGATATATGTTTCACATTCCTACTACCCCGCAAGGGGATTGAAACGCGATTTGAATGTTGTTGGCTTTGGCGAATAAATTTTGTTTCACATTCCTACTACCCCGCAAGGGGATTGAAACATATATATAGCTTGCTATTTCTAACTCCAGGTCAACGTTTCACATTCCTACTACCCCGCAAGGGGATTGAAACTGACCAGCTGCTTTTAGTCGAAAAGGCTCAATTGCAGGTTTCACATTTCTACTACCCCGCAAGGGGATTGAAACAATTGATGGTGCGTTGCGCTTGGCGACAACACACCTTATACCAATTCTCTCAAATCCAGCAACACATCCAAACCCCAAAACCCAGACCATATCTGAGTAAAGACGATTCGCCGAATCGTCTCTACAATTACGAATTACGAATTGGTATTACCGATGGAGGATTTGGGTGAGGAACTGATCACAAGTATCAAAGCCTCATTAGCAATTTGATTTTCCCCTGCTCCCTTGCTCCCCTGCCTCATTCCGGTACAGACACAGGCACCCCGTTATCCGTGGGTTGCAATTGCAGGATAAAGGGAACTGCTTTTTTTACCCACTCGGAAGCAGATGGGTAATCAGCCGCTTCTTTTCCAAAACCGATTTGCAACATATCAGTATTAATGATTCCAGGATTGAGGGGAACAGCAGCCATCCCAGGGGGTAATTCTTGAGCTAGAGAACGAGTTAACCCTTCAATTGCCCACTTGGAAGCGCAGTATGGTGCAACTTCAGGGGATGTAGAACGCCCCCAGCCAGAACTAAAGTTAACTATGATGCCGTGTTTGTTTGCTACCATTGCTGGGACAAAGTGGCGAATTACATGAAAAACTCCTTTGATATTGATATCAATTAGCTGGGAAAACTCCTCAGTAGGAACTTCCCACAGAGGTGCTAAATAATTAATAATTGCCGCATTGTTAATCAGCAAATCTGGTGGTTGATATTGGCTGAGTAAATGCTGTGCCCAAGTTTGGACTTGCTGTTCATTGGTGACATCTACCACAGCAAAATCGTGGGGCGAACCAAACTGTTGGCGTAGTTTTTCCACAGCAATTTCTGAACGAACGCAACCATAAACAGTGTGTCCCTGATGAATAAACTGCTCAGCCATAGCATAACCAAGACCTCGGCTGATACCAGTGATAACGATGCGCTTGACCATATTTTCCTTATTTGATTGAGATAGCATCCACTCGATCCCATGTCACACCCTGGCAAAATTCATCTACCCAAGACGCTAGACTACGGGCATTAGTGCTAGCAGATAAATTTACTTTCTTGGGAATGTCTGGTGGTTGCGCCTTCACATTGCCGTTGGTGTGAACATCTTTAACTACGGTGAATTCGGTAGCTAATGCCGATGTTGGCAGGGTTTTGGCTATGACAGGAACCTCGGTGGTAATTTCTAGCGATCGCACTGATTTGCGATTAATGGTAATATCGTTAGTCACTTCTAGCAATGCTGCTGTTGATCTCATTAGTTGATTTTGATCTACTAAACTAGAAGCCTGCTTGTTGGAGTGTGGCGTCCTTCCAAGAGACTGGGGAGCAATCTTAGTTACAATAGCCATCGCTGGCACTGGTTTTTGAGTGCGAGTAACCCCAGCGTTAGTTGTAAATGATACTACTGGCTTATACGCCCTTGCCAATTCCAAAGGCTGTTTTTGGGTATGTAACGCCGAAGTTGGAGATTGGTGAGTAATTTGAGTCACAGCAACCGATGCTACATGTTTATCCTCACAAGGTTTCTCTTGTAGAGACTCACTTTCAACTTGGTTAGCAGCTAGAGAATGCTTTAAATTGATTAAATCTAATTCTTCATCGGGATTAAAGTTGAGGCCTAAAGCCGCAACTATTTCATCAGGATTATTATTTAGCTCCATAATAAAAGCTAGTATTTCATCAAACTGAGCTTCTAAAACAGACATAGTAGCCAAAATAAAACCAGACGAAGGACGCCGCAGACCATCGTACGTCCCCCAAACTCGCATTTTGACCAACCAAGAACGATTTTGTTCGTAGTAACTCAGCCACTTCAGTTTTAAAGATTGTCGTAGCTGCTGAATGTTCATCGGATGCCTCACTTCAGACAACAATAGTGCAGACCTGTATATTTTTAATTAACTTTATCCGTGCGGATGAGACCGATGGTAAAGCATCTGTTTGACTCTTTGACCACCTAATAAGTGTTGTTCTACCACTAGAGGTACTTCTTCGGGTAGAACGCCGCTATACCAAACCATATCAGGCAATACTAAAAGCATCGGCCCATTACCGCATTGTCCCAAACAGCTACTAGCCATCACTGTCACACCTGGGATTGGCAAAGCTGCAAAAGCTACTAATACCTTTGCAGCACCTTGCTTTTTACAAGTGCGATTTTGGCAAACCCGCACACACTTAGGAAAAGTTGGTTGGTCTGTTTGTGGAAAGTTAGATGTTTTCGTAATGTCAGTCATTTGTCATTTGTCAGTTGTCAGTTGTCAGTTGTCAGTTGTCAGTTGTCAGTTGTCAAAAGTCTGAGTGTATGACTAATGTCCAAGCCCGCAATGGGAGCGGGAACAGGCAACAGTTTTTTCTTCCCAATTCCCAATTCCCAATTCCCAATTCCCAATTCCCAATTCCCTCTTAACATTGATGACTAATCTATTGACAGTCCTTTTGAGGCCAGCCATTCACGGTTGAATATCCGCGATTGATAGCGCGAACCACTATCACATAAGATGGTAACAATGGTGTGTCCTGGCCCTAATTGCTTTGCCAAGGCAACAGCAGCCGCAACATTAATACCCGTCGAACCACCCATTAATAAACCATCTTTTTGCAGTAGTTGGTAAACAACCCGCAAAGCTTCCTTGTCATCTATCTGGATGGCATCATCAGCGGGTGCGCCTTCCATGTTGGCTGTGACGCGACTGTTACCGATTCCTTCGGTGATGGAATTTCCTTCTATCTTGATTTCGCCAGTTTTGATATAACTATAAAGTCCGCTACCCAGTGGATCGGCGACAACGCATTTAATCGCCGGATTTTGTTCTTTGAGGTACAACGCCACCCCGGCAAAAGTACCACCAGTACCGGTTGCAGCTGTCCATGCATCAATTTTACCATCTGTCTGGGCCCAAATTTCTGGGCCTGTGGTTTCGTAATGAGCGCGACGATTGGCTAAATTATCAAACTGATTCGCCCAAATAGCGTTTTCTAATTCAGCGGCAACTCTGCCAGATAGCTTGACATAGTTGTTTGGATCTCTGTAAGGTACAGCAGGGACGGGACGAACTTCTGCCCCTAATGCTGTCAATGCATCTATTTTTTCTTGTGATTGGGTATCGGGAATAATAATTAGGCATTTGTAGCCTTTGGCGTTGCAAATATGGGCTAATCCAATGCCAGTATTACCAGCGGTTCCTTCTACGACGGTGCCACCAGGCTTGAGCAAACCTTTTTCTTCGGCGTCTTGGATAATGTAAAGTGCGGCGCGGTCTTTGACTGAACCGCCAGGATTGAGAAATTCGGCTTTAGCGAGGATTTCGCAGCCTGTTTCTTCACTAAAGCTGTTTAAACGAATGAGGGGTGTATTACCAACTGTGCCAACAAAGCCATTTTTAATATCCATTCTGACTCTACCTGTGTTCTTACCTATAAAAATTTTGGCTGATAGCGGTGGCATGATTTACAGCCTGATGCTGATCGCCTATTTCTATTCTCAACACAAGTGCGTAGAAATGTAGCGGTTTGTTGTGAAAAATTGCTGTTACACTTGACTGCTATTCAAAACTAAGTCTGGTATCAAGCGATCGCATCTAGTAGCCTGCCAAAAAGATTTTGACAGGCACAGGGATTGGGTAAGGGGAAAAGGGGCGCATGTTTTTAATTTCTTTCCCTTTCCCCTTTTCCCTTTAAGCGGTCTCCAAGAGTCAAAATTTGCGTGGTGAACTACTAGATCATCCTTGGTGGAAGTTTTGGTAGCAATAGCAACATGAGATCTGATCTGCATTTCATATTGATTTCATTTCTGAGTGGCAAGCTAAGAAGTGAATATTGAATTAGGAAACTGTGAGATCAGACTCATGCAATTTTGTCTATTGAAAAATGGCTTTTTGGCGTTGACATTTGTAGCGATCGCCTCAACCAACGGCTTAATAACAGCCTGTTCCAATACCGCTTCCCAGAACCAAAGCCAAGCGCCAAACACAACCACTACCAATACTAGCGACAAGCAGGTGCTAAACCACAGCATGGGAATGGATTTAGGCCCAGCTGATGCTAACTTCGATTTACGGTTTATCGACGCTATGATACCGCATCATCAAGGGGCTGTGGAAATGGCTAAAGAAGCGCAGACAAAATCTAAACGTCCTGAAATCAAAAAGCTAGCAGACAATATCATCAAATCCCAAAATCAGGAAATTACTCGGATGAAGCAGTGGCGACAAGCTTGGTATCCCAAAGCCGGAAATCAACCAATGGCTTATCACAGTAAAATGGGTCACATGATGGCAATGTCATCTGAGCAAATGAAAGCCATGATGATGACTCAGGACTTGGGTGCAGCCGATGCTCAGTTTGATTTGCGCTTTATTAATGCTATGATTCCTCACCATCAAGGGGCTGTAACAATGGCACAAGATGCCTTGAAAAACTCCAAACGCCCTGAAATCAAGAAATTAGCTCAAGAAATTATCAAAGCACAAGATACAGAAATTAACCAAATGCAGCAGTGGCGAAAAGCCTGGTACAGTCAGTAATACCGTTTTACTTTAATGTTGATACAAATAGGGAGCAGGGGCGCGGGGGAGCAGGGGTGAAAGAATTTGTATCAGTGATTGAGTAAAATGGTATAACCTAAAATCCATTGGCTGCTATGCAGCATTCTCAATTAACCCTGCGGTGGGCACTGCCGAAAACCTCAAAATAAGGGTTTGCGCGAACCAATATATAGTGCCCACCATTGCAATAAAGCAAATGGTACAATATTTTAGCTACCAAACTTTACTCATATTTAGGACAAACCCAGGCAGTACAGGGTCACCGCTAACAGTAGCAGGATTATCCAAACATTCTTCTGGCAATCCAGGACGATAAATATAGACTTGATGTTGCTTGCGGTCAATTAACAAGCCTAACTGTATTCCTGGCTCTTTGATGTATTCTGCCATTTTTTCCTTCAAAGGTTGAAGGTTGTCGCTGGGGGATCTGAGTTCGACTACAAAATCTGGACAAATGGGTGCAAATGTTTCTTGTTGTTCTGAAGACAAAGCATTCCACCGTTCCAGCTTCATCCAGGAAGCATCAGGCGATCTGTTAGCACCAGTTGATAGCTGAAATCCTGTACTAGAGTCAAAAGTTATACCTGTACCATCTTGTTCTGACCACACCCACAACTGACCAAATATGTGACCTCCCCGATTCCCTGTCGTCCCACCTGTGGGTGACATAATTGATATCTCTCCAAATTGATTCCGCTCAATGCGTAAGTCCCGATTAATCTGGCAGAACTCAAAGAACTGTTCGTCTGTCATTTGCATTGATGGCGGAATTTGCAACACCAAGGGAGATGAAAGCATAATACCTAACCAACTGGCTTTTATTTTTATTCTCGTGCAAAAACCCAGGTGTAGCCACCTTCTAGTGGGAAGACACAAACCTCAGTCCTACAACGCCTGCCACAATCAAGCTAATACACATCATGCGCCCCAAAGTAGCAGGTTCTCTAAACAGAACTATACCTAGCACAGCTGTCCCAATAGCTCCGATACCTGTCCAGACAGCGTAGGCAGTGCCCACTGGCAAGGTACGAAGTGATAGTGATAACAAGGAGAAACTTAATATCACACAAACAATAGTAGTGATGCTTGGAACTAGTTTAGTAAAGCCCTGTGTATACTTTAAACCGATCGCCCATGCAATCTCAAGCAAACCAGCAATCACAAGATAAACCCATGCCATATTTGCTTCTCCTGCATGTTGCAAAACTTGAAGCTGTTAGTGGAGTTGCGATCGCTTCCTCGTCGCTAATATCAAGGCAGCATGAATACTACACGCTGTAAACTTTGCAGTGCAGATTACTGGTGATTTTTCCATGAATCTTTTCATGCCAAGCAAGCAGTATTTTTTGATTGTTGGTGTCTTGGATAGTAATCTGTTGATTTCAAGTGTTGTTAGAAAGACTAAGGTTGTTAACGTGGCGTCTTTGAAAAAGAATTGCAGCCAAATTTGATAGTAAACAGGTGATTGCTAGGCACAGCAAGATATATGTGGGAGCCATCACTACACCAATGATAAACCACGTATATACATGCAATACCATCACCACTGCGAAAATACTGGCAATTCCAACAGCTTGCCATACCTGATATGTTGGCCGACCTATTGCTGTCAGGATGATTGTCAACAATGTGGCAAGCAAGTTGGCTGGGACAAGAAATGCACAAATGCTTACACAGTTGGTACGGGAGAACTCAGCTAAAGTTTGGAAATCGAGCATCAATTTGTGGGGTTAATGTCAACATTCAAAAATAATAAATTCAATATATTTATATTTTTCTCAACTGAGATTAGCATATATCTAAAGTAGTTACTTTCAGTATATAACATAAATTTAATTATATGATGAATTGTTCATCAGGTATTATGCTTTAAAATTGCATAGTTACTCGTGAACGTCGTCAAGAGTCAAAAGTCAAGGTTAATCGGGGCTTTGGACTGTTGACTATTGAATGCCGCGCACCAAAATATGTGTAAATTAAGTACACGATATACTACTAATAGTTAATCCTTAACAATCAGGCAAAAAGAAGGTGGGTGTTACCCACCTTCAGAAAATTAACCCATCAAAATCACCGTATCGATAACGTGAATTACACCGTTATCAGCTTCGATGTCTGCTGCTAAAACAGTGGCATTCTTGACTTCAAAACCATCAGAAGTATTAATTTTAATCGTTGAGCCTTCAACAGAAGTTACTGTACCGAGTTTTGCTAAATCAGCCTGTAACAGCTTTCCAGAAACGACATGATACTTTAAAATTCGTGTTAGTTGAGGAATATTCTGTAACAGAGTTTGTATAGTTCCCGGTGGTAACTTGGCAAATGCATCATCAGTTGGTGCAAAGACAGTGAATGGCCCTGGACTTTTTAATGTTTCTACTAAACCAGCAGCTTGTACAGCCGCTACCAGCGTTTTGAAAGAATCGTTGCTTACTGCAATATCGACAATATCAGCCATATATTTCACTTAAACTCTGTCAAAAATTTTAAATTAAAGTGAAGCAAGTTTAATTTTTATGACAAAAAATCAAGTGTCAATGTAAACAGGTTGGTGAATAAACTACGCACAAGTTTATGATCATCCTGAGAAAATCCTTTTGTCAAACAAATGCGCGATCGCAAGTATGCCATCCTGGGAACTGGTGCATTAGGCGGGTTTTATGGTGCCAGATTGCAAAAAGCTGGTTTGGATACCCACTTTTTGCTCAAGAGTGATTACCAACACGTCAACGAATATGGTTTATTCATCGAGTCTAAAGAAGGCGACTTTACCCTGACTCAAGTCAATGCCTACCACGACGTAGAGAAGATGCCACAATGCGATGTAGTGGTAGTTGCCTTAAAAACAACACAAAATTATTTACTGCCAAAATTGCTGCCCCCTGTGGTAAAAGAAAATGGGGTAGTGTTGGTATTGCAGAATGGACTTGGTATAGAAGAGGAAGTTGCCCAAATTGTTGGCAATGTCACGGTGATTGGTGGGTTGTGCTTTTTGTGTTCCAATAAAGTGGGGCCAGGACATATCCACCACATAGATTATGGCGAAATTATTTTAGGAGAGTATACCAGTGAATATTCTCCTGCCGGAATTACAGAAAACATGCAGCTTCTTAGCGACGACTTCAAAAGTGCTGGTATTTCCATTGAATTGACTGAAGACTTACTATTGGGACGTTGGAAAAAGCTGGTGTGGAATATCCCCTACAATGGGCTTTCTGTAATTCTCAATGCCACAACAGATAAACTAATGGCCGATCAGTACACCCACAGATTAATTGCACAATTAATGTATGAAGTGGTACTAGGAGCCAACAGTATGGGGCGCAACATTCCTGATAGTTTTGTGCAAAAAATGCTTGATTACACTCTGCAAATGAAGCCTTACCGCACCAGTATGAAAATTGACTACGATGAATGCCGTCCCTTAGAAATAGAAGCAATTTTTGGCAATCCATTACGGAAAGCCCAAGCAGCAGGCGCAGATTTACCACAGATTAGCTGTGTGTACCACCAGCTGAAGTTTCTGGATGCACAAAACCAACGTGAGGGCTAAAAGAACCCAACCTGTCTTAAAAAAGGGAGTAGGGAGTAGGGATTAGGGAGTAGGGGTAGGAACCTTTTTCATGCTTGGTTGTGGGATTTTCCCGTGATTGACAGTCTTAAAAATACTTTGTGTCTTAGTGTCTTTGTGGTTCTTTTTTACCACAAAGGCACTGAGACAAGGGCAGCGATTTGGGCGGGTTCCCCGACTTGAACGGACTGCCCGTACAAAGAGTTTTCATTCGTCCTGATGTACGCAGTTGATGACGATTACTCAACTAAGTAGTTGTTCACGGAGAATCGGTATTAGAACCCATTTTGATCAACTGCAACAAATTATTTAACCATTTCCACAGCCAGAAGCGAGATGATGCGTAGACACTAAGCGGCTTGCCATTGGGCGTGGCCTGGTTTTTTCCCAGAAGCTCAATGGCATCATTGCAATCTTGCACACTCTGATTAAATCCTATCTTTTGATAAAGTCTGCGAGCATTGCGATAGGCATCAATAGCCCCAGATTCTTGATTGATTTTTTCTAAAACTAGACCTAAATTAAACCAGACGTTAGCTTCTCCAGCGCGATCGCTAATTTGCTTTCTGACCTTCAAAGACTGCTGATAAAATTTGATTGCCTCTTGGTACTGTCCCAAGCAGTCATAAACATTTCCTAGTCCAGACAAACAAATGGCTTCTGCGGAGCGATCGCCCGTTAATTTGACTACATTTAACCACTGCTGGTAATACCCAATTGCTTGTTGGTACTGCCCCAAGGACTCATAAGTATTACCCAAATTGCCTAAAGCAATAGCAACGCTTGTGCGATCGTCTGTTAATCTTGCTATCTCTAACCACTGTTGGTAAAACTCAATTGCTTGTTGGTAATATCCCAAGGATTCATAAGTGTTGCCCAAACTACCTAAGGCAATGGCTTCACCGGTGCGATCGCCTATTCTCCTGGTTATAGCCAACCACTGTTGGTAATACTCAATTGCCTGGTCTAATTTTCCTAAGCATTGGTAAGCATTGCCTAACCCAGACAAGGCTTTGGCTTGGGCATTGCTGTCAAGACTTTCTCTAGATATATCAAGCCATTGCTGATAATATTTAATTGCCTGCTCTTGCTCTCCCAAGCATTGATAAGCATTAGCTAACTTACATAAAGATTTGGCTTCCTCTGTGCGATCGCCTATTTTGACGGCTATTTTCAAACTCTGCTTATAAAACTCAATAGAATCAATGTTATTTAAGTTACTAAGGATAGTGTTTTGGCTCATTATTTATAGCGAGTGTTAATTGTAGTTGATGTTTACTTCCTAAATCGGTCTTTCACTGGTTTATGCCTACATCCGCCATAAATAGCAGCCAAGAATCAAAAAAATTCCCATTGAGGCGATATTCAGTAATCCTTAAATTCAGGTTCAGCAGCCTAAAAGTATCTCTAAGAATGCGCTCAATGTCAATCTTTTATGAACTAATCCTGGCTACTCCTTTTCCACCTGAAGATTACCGTTTATCAAGAAAGGCAGAGGGCAGAGGGCAGAAGGCAGAAGGGATTTATCCCTTCTCCTGAGTGCCCGAACCATCTGCGCGACCGGAGGGAGCAAGGGTTTAAGACCCCCACCAAATTTCAAGAAAGGTGGCTCCTTTTCAGGAGGGGTTTGAATCCCCTTCTGAAAAGAACCTTCTGCCCTCTGCCTCCTGCCTTCTGCCTTCTTCAAACCGTTTCACTTTAAAGTTGATACATTTAGGAGGCAGTGCGGTCTTGGGGTGTCACGCCACGTGCTTTGGCTGTCGGCATAGCCGCCCAACGCAGTGGCTCCCCAAGTGGAGCAACTGCCGTGCAAGCAGGCAAGCAGGGGAGAAAAAATTTGTATCAGATTTTTCGTGAAATGGTATTAGGCAGCAGGGGAGCAGGAGAACTTGGGGCCCCCACGACCCTATCCATTACCCACATCTTTCTTAACATGGCTGTAATGTAGATGGTAGGCGGATAACAAAAGTCAAGAAAGTCAGCATAATTGATAAAAAAGACAAAAAATGCATTCGATGATGTGACGGCTAGAATGTGGATGCTTAAACAACGTGAGTTCGACGGATTTAAAAAACCCCTCTCCAAACTTTTTCCTTCAAGGAGAGAGGCTTCAAAAGCTCGATTTTTCGCTCTTTACCACGGATTTTAAAGCCCCTCTCCGATGCGGCTACCGTGTACACACAAATCTTGAAATCTCACCTCAAACTTGGTTTTACCATTGAGCTAAGGACTGTTGGATTACTGAGGTCAGCCTGTCCGCAGCGAGGAGGAACGACGTAGGCGGAAGCCTT
Source organism: Amazonocrinis nigriterrae CENA67 (assembly GCF_016056305.1). Classification (GTDB taxonomy): domain Bacteria; phylum Cyanobacteriota; class Cyanobacteriia; order Cyanobacteriales; family Nostocaceae; genus Amazonocrinis; species Amazonocrinis nigriterrae. The sequence continues at coordinate 60,802 of NZ_JAECZC010000032.1, forward strand.
CTCGAAGAGTAGCAATCGCAACAAACACGGGATGCGCGCGATTACTTAGCCTTGCGATCGCTGCACTCGTAATCAAAATTTAAAGAGTCTAGGATGCTTCAAATCCTTGCAGATAGCACTTGTGTGTACACGGTAGCGCCTTTTAGGAGAGGGGAGTTGGAGATGGGTGTTGTGTTCTATAGGAATCCGATTTGATTCCTGAAAACATTTGCGTAGGAAGGGAACGGGGAACAGGGAACGGGGAACAGTAAGAAGGAATAAAAGTGTACTGAGTTTTGTTCAGAACTCAAATATGAGTCCTATATTCAAATGAAAATAGCTGTAAGAAATTCAAATTGTATCTAGGTTTCAAGGTTTGAATCTGTTGCCGAATTTTAGAGAATTGGTATTACTTGTTCACCTTAGGTGTTCCTGAAGGGTTCATGTTAATTGTTTTTGCGTAACACTCCGATACCGTTTTATAGCCCAATTTATTTTAAGAAGGACTACAAATTATTTATTTTTATAGATTAATTGCTAAAGAATTATGAGGAAAATAAGCAAAAACCCAATGTCAATTATATAAAAAGTCCTATAGGAGTGAATAAATCTCACATGAGACTTGCTAAAAATCTGATGTAATTCACGAATGAACTCAGATTAATAAGCTATTAGATATAAAACTTGCCTCCTTAATCGAGTCAAGAGTTAACGGTCATCAGTCATCAATCATCAGCCAACAAAAAGGGTGAAATACTATGAAACAACCATATCTATCTCCTGATGATTTGCCTACACATAAAACAAGGCTAATGAGTGAAATACTACTTAGCCAACTCGAAGAAGTAATTAAAAGAAGATTTTACTTAGCGTGCGATCGCATAGTACGCATTTTGTTATCTAGTTGCCACTGGTATTTCAAAGTCAATAGTGGCATTCTCATGTTAATTATGATTTGTCATGATATCGAAAGCTACCAGCATATCATGACAACAGTTCCCCACTTAGCCAGTAAGTTAAAACGCTTTGCCAACCAAGCCAACATTAGTATTACTTCTCCAGTCAATCAAGGTATCCCCTGGATAATCAACATTAATGACATTTTGCCTGGGGAATGAGGAGATGAGGAGATGAGGAGATGGGGGGCTTTGGGGCCCCCTCTGGGGTTGGG
>NZ_JAECZC010000033.1 GCF_016056305.1 Amazonocrinis nigriterrae CENA67
ATACCAAATTATGTGGGTCTATACCTAAAACCCAATCTCGATAATCAAAGCGCATTTGATTGACTCGTGAACTGTCTTGCTCGCTAGCATATAGTGTTTTTTTTAGTGGTCAACTTCAACCTTTGAACTGCTCGATGCATAGTCGTAACACTGACTTCGACACCACTTTTGGCTGCAAAACCAGAGCATAATTCTTCAAGTATTGCATCTGGTTGCTCATCAACTAACTGCTCAATTACTGCCAAACTACTATTCCTGATTTTAGCGATCGCACCTCCTCCATGAGGCAAAGATGTCACCTGTCCCGTGTCTCGATAGCGACGAATTAACCTTTTAATGAAGGATACACTCACTTGAAAGCGTTCAGCCAATTGGCGTTGCGACCCTTGTTTGGATTCATAAGCATTTATCACACGTTGGCGTAAATCTGTTGAGTAGGGAGCCGGCATAACTATGAGTATTTTTGCTGCTCCTTCAGTTTACTAAATTTGGTGTCTATTCAATTGAAAAACGCTGTAAACCCAGCAACATCATTCGACGACGCTCTGATTGCAAGCTTGTATTAATTGACTTTGGCGCTGTCAAAGAAGTATCCACACCACAGTTAGATGATTCAGAGCCAACACCCTTTACCATTGGCATTGGTACAAAGGGATACGCACCAAGTGAACAATGCTTTGGGCGTCCGCAATACAACAGTGACATCTATGCAGTCGGCATGATTGCCATTAAAGCTTTGACTGGTATCCCACCCCATGAGCTAGATAGAGATATTTATGGGGAGGTGAAATGGAGTCATAAAGCTGTAGTCAGCAACTCTTTGGCTCAAATTCTTTCTCAAATGGTGCTAGATAATTGCAAACAGCGATATCAGTCTGCATTGCAAATATTAGCAGACATTGACCAATTAATCAATTCTCCAAACACCAACGTGATTTCAAAAGCTAACTCACCGATTGATACATTATCAAAAGACGATTTAGAAACTCCCACCACACCTTGGACAGGATCATTCTCAGAAACATCTGTATTAGACGACTTTAACCAGAGCAGGGGAGATGGAGGGATGGGGAGATAGGGAGCAGGAAAGCAGGGGAAAAATAAATCAATTTGCTTGTTTATTTATTCAAAATTCAAGGAAGAGGGTTGTATAGAATACAGGATGATTTACTACGGGCAGGTTTACCAATATCCTCGTTAATAGTATTGATTTGTCTTTTAAACGCACTCCTACTTACGCTTATCTTTCTCCTCATCTCCCCTGCTCCCCTGCTCCCCTGCTCCCCTGCTCCCCTGCTCCCCTGCTCAAAATCTCACCCCAGGAACTCTTCTCCAATAGTAGGATGAATGCCGATTGTATCATCTAAATCTTGCTTGGTAATGCCCTGACGAATTGCTACCCCAAGACTTTGAATGATATCAGCTGCGTGTTCACCCACCATATGAGCGCCTAAAACTTGCCCAGAATCATTATTTACTACTAATTTAATTGTGGCTTGCTCGTCGTATTCAGTCAGCTGATACAATAGTGGTCGAAAATGGTGGCAATAGCATTTTACAGCTTCACCAAATTTTTCTTTTGCTTGAGCCTCTGTCATACCTACACTAGCCGCTTCGGGGCGAGAAAAAACAGCAGTAGGCACATAGTCATAATTTATTTGTTGTGACTGATTGCCAAACAGTGTATTAGCTACAGCCACACCTTCTGCCTTAGCAACAGGAGTTAATTGGATTCCTTTGATGCAGTCACCTACAGCATAAATATTTTCTTGGGTGGTGCGGTTGTATGCATCCACTGTGATTGCACCTTGTTTGTCAAGTTCAACTTTGACTTTTTCTAAACCAAGATTCTTGGTATTAGGAGCATAACCTGTGGCAACCAGGATCGTGTCTGTGGCGATGATTTCCTGAAATTTGCCAGTAGTAGTCAAAAGTAAACCATCATCACAGAGTGTAATTTTTTGAGCAGTACTGTTGGTAAAAAACCGGATTCCCCGTTTGCTTAAACCTTCTTGCACACCAGAGCGGATGTCATCATCAAAACCTGATAAAATCATGGCATCATGCTCGATTACCGTAACATCGCATCCAAAAGCGTGCATCACGCTAGAAAATTCAGTGCCAATATAGCCACCACCAATAATTGCCAAACGTTTCGGCAGATAAGGTAAGTGAAACATCTGGCGGGATGTGATAGCGTATTCTATACCTCGAATGTCAGGCTTTGTCGGACGACCCCCTACAGCAATTACAATTTTGTCGGCTGTAACTTTACGTCCACCCAAATCTAGAGTGTGCGTATCGACAAAAGTCGCACGTTCCCGAATTAATTCAATTCCCGCTGTTTGCAACTGCTCAATATAGGAGTGGCTAATATGTTCTAGATGCTGATACACTGACTTCATAAACAGTGTCCAGTCAAAGTACCGTTGACAGTTGCTCCACCCATAATAGTGCGCCATTTGATTATCCTTGGCAAAGTCAGCGGCGTAAACAATCAGTTTTTTGGGAATGCAACCGCGATTTACACAAGTACCACCGATGGTTTCTTGTTCAGCAATAGCGACACGGACACCGTAGCTAGCTGCTTTTTTAGCTGCTGCTAATCCCCCAGGACCAGCACCAATGACAAACAGGTCGTAATCAAATGCCATAAAAATCTGTTCCTTTTCAACTGTTTGGAAAGCAGAGCTATTTGATCTTTTATAGTTATTTAGTCAACATTTGAGCTACTGTCTTTGGATGGACAAAACGGTATGGAAACGCTCTGATACGTAACAGATTGCCGCTTTACTAGCAATTATGTACAAAAGAAACAGCGATCGCAATGACTAATGCTCATGACAGAAGAATCAACTCCTGAGGGGATTGAAGAAATACTCATAAATCTTGCTGATACCAGTGCTATTCTAGCTCCATACTGGGAAGGAAGAAACTTAGCACCAGGTTTGGGCATTCCTCTGAATCGGGATTATACGCCAGAACAATGGGACTGGATTTTTGAGAGATTTATCAGCCTACTCAATAGTGAAGACTGGCAAATCAGACAACAGGCGATCGCGAGACTCAAAACAGCACTAGAAGCCGAAAGTAGGCAAAGCAACCGACAAGCAGAACGTTTACCAAATATTTTACAGGCGATCGCCGAGCAAGCAACTATCATACCAGATATCTTTGAGGAGTTCTGCGACGAATTCAGCTATTTTTGCGAAGATGAGGCTTATAGGCGTTTATTACTTCAGTGGCTAGAAGAACTGACCAGCAATGAACAGCGCCAGCTTCCCAGTGATGAAGCTATTGAAGCTGTTCAAATTTACTTCTATGGTTACGGTTGGACATGGACAGAAGCAGGAACAAAATTAATCACAGCTTTAGACCATCCTGACTTAACTATTAGAGCTAGTGCTGCTTACCAGATTGGTAAATTTTACACGAGAATACAGCAAAATAGCTGGGATGATCAGCAAGATTTGCAGATTAAGCAACAAATTGCTGAGGGAATACCAGCCATTGAAGAAATAATGGTATTAATTCGCCAAAAAGAATTAGAAAACCCTGGGGTTGCTGGGGCTTTTGGGTTTTCGTGCCCTAAAGATAACATTAATCTTGATTATGGAGCTTGGGTTTTAGACATTTTAGAAAATTCACCATCCCCAGAACCATATATTAAATATTTTCCCTGTCACCTTGGTTTTGATGCTCATGAACGGTTCAGTCGAGATGCAAATGCCATTCGTCGCCTGATACAAATTGGCAGAGTAGATATTGCCATCGCAGCAGCTACAGATGAAAACTATAAAATAGCAGCATTAGAACCTTTGTTAATAGAAATGGGTTACAAAGAAGAACCCGAAATTGCCAAGGCAGCAGCTTGGCATTTAGCTTACTATTACCATTACCTGCATTCTTATGGTGCAGAATTGGGTTATGTAGAATTGATTGCTGATTTGCCAGAAATTGACCTATTCTTGTTATTTAACGAACTGGAAGTAAGAACATCACCTTACGCAGCCATAATTTATGCCAAAGGTAAAGACCAACTTTTAAATCAAAAACTTGTCCAAAAATGGGTAGATAAAATATTTCCTGACTCAGTACGGGGAGAATCAAGAAATCATCAGTATTCAAGTAGTTTATGGTTTAGTAAAGGTTACATAAAATATCAAAGCTATGATGTAAATGAGCAGAACAAGCTTTGGAATAACGTCATCATTGGTTATCGTTCTGATACTCCTTGGAATCCCAAAGATCTTTTGTAAGTTGGCAATTATATTTCATAAAAAGTGGAGAAAATAACAATTTAATAATTTAAATACTAAAAGTTTGAGATTGAGGATTGATAATAATCACATTTGGTAAAGTAAAATAAGTGAGCAAAATTTTTACTTTTTGAAATTAAGTTCGATGAATTCCATCTTCCTGTACCATCCGTCGAACAAAATAAATTCATGACAACCAACCGAATTCAAACTTCCCTATTACCCATTTTTTCACCAGTAATTGCCATAGGATCTGCCTTAGCCGTTGGTGCAGTCCTCATCTTATTCGCTGGGGCAAATCCCATAGCAGCATATACCGCGTTGTTTCAAGAATCCCTTTCTACCTACTTCGGATTTGGCAACACCCTTACCAAAATGACACCGCTATTATTCACTAGTTTAGGAGTGTTAATAGCATTGCGTGCAGGTCAATTTAATATCGGTGGCGAGGGACAAATTTATTTGGGTGCTTTGGGAAGTACTTTAATAGGGTTATATTTGCAAGGATTACCAGCTTTAATCCACATTCCCTTAGCATTATTAGCAGGCTTTTTATTTGGTGCAATTTGGGGTTGGATTCCTGGTTATCTCAAAGCAATGCGGGGAGTAAATGAAGTAATCACTACTTTGTTATTGAATTATATAGCCGTGAATTTAGTTAGCTACTTGGTGCAAAATCCTCTCAAAGCACCGAGTGCGCCTAGTGCTTATTCACCATTAATTGCTAAATCTGCTCAGTTACCGATTATCTTACCCCAGAGTCTTGCCCATGCAGGAATTTTATTAGCGTTAATAGCAGCCGGAATATTGTGGGTATTGTTAGTGCGATCGCCTTTAGGATACCAAATCAATGCGGTGGGATTTAACTCTACTGCTGCCCGTTATGCTGGGATTTCTGTAGAACGTACCGTTATGTTAGTAATGACGTTAGCGGGTGGTTTAGCAGGGTTAGCAGGTGCATCTGAAGTAATGGGCTTGAAGTATCGGTTATTTGAACAAGTCTCACCTGGTTATGGATTTGATGCCATTGCGATCGCTTTTTTAAGCCGTGGTAGTGTTTTCGCTGTAGTGCTGACTTCTCTATTTTTCGCAGCCCTTCGCAGTGGTGCCAATGTCATGCAGCGCAGTGCTGGAGTACCCGTAACTGTGGTTTACGCCATTCAAGGATTGACTGTGCTATTCATTGCCGTTGCTTTGGCTTTGGAATATCGGATCAAGGGTAAAGTTTAGGGACTGGGGACTGGGTACTGGGTACAGGGGACTGGGGATTAGGGAAGAGTTTCCCAATTACCAATTACCAATTACCCATTCCCAATTCACATTAATTAAAATTGCTGCAAAAACCGCAAATCACTGGCATACAATCGGCGAATATCGTCGATTTGGTGTAATACCATTGCAAAGCGTTCTACACCAAAACCAGCAGCAAATCCAGTATAAACTTCTGGGTCATAACCTACAGCTTTGAGTACATTGGGATCGACCATACCGCACCCCATAACTTCTAGCCAGCGACCATTCCATTGCAAATCCACTTCTGCGGATGGTTCTGTGAAGGGGAAATAACTGGCGCGGAAGCGAATTGGCAACTCGCCAAACATTTCTTGTAAAAACACCTTAATAGTGCCTTTGAGGTCTGTAAACGTCAGCCCCTCATCAATTGCTAAAAGTTCTATTTGATGGAAAACAGCGGAGTGAGTGGCATCTACATTATCTCGCCGATAAACTCGCCCTGGCGCCACAACTCGGATGGGTGGTTCCTCCTTTTCCATGTAACGAATTTGTACTGATGAGGTATGAGTCCGTAGCAAATTGCCATCTGGCAGGTAGAAAGTATCCTGCATATCACGGGCGGGGTGATCAGGCGGGGTATTAAGAGCCTCAAAATTATAATAGTCGGTTTCCATCTCTGGGCCTTGAGCTACGGTGTAGCCCATACCGACAAAGATATCCAGCGCCCGGTCAATAATACCGTTCAGGGGATGAATGCGACCTTGAGGGCGGTAAATTCCCGGCATTGTCACATCCAAAGTTTCGGATTCTAACTGTAGTTGAATTTGTGCTGCTTCTAGGGCGAGACGTTGCTGGTCTAAACTAGTTTGCAGGGACTCCTTGACTGTATTCGCGATCGCCCCAATTTTTGGGCGTTCCTCCGCACTCATCTGCCCCATACTTCGCAACAGTGCCCCTAGTTGCCCCTTCTTACCCAGATAGCTAACTCGGAGTTCTTCTAGACGTTCTAGGGTATCAGCGGCGGCGATCGCTTTTTCTCCTTCTTGCCGCAGTGCTAAAAGTTGAGCCTCTAAATTGTTAGTCATTAGTTATTAGTCAATAGTCATTAGTTATTGGTCATTAGTCCAATGTTTTGGACAACCCGACAAATAATCTTAGTAGTATGGCATTAGTGAAGTACCCCTAGTGACGCTTCGCAACACTTAGGGCTTCCTGACCTCACCCACTACTGCGGGTGATACCCAATCTTTCAACTGGCTGTTCAGGCGTAGATTTTCCTTCTTCCAAGGGTATTTTTGATTCAGAGAATAGCATCAGGTTCAAGGTAGCATTAATATCTCTGTCCCAAAAACTTTTGCATTCTGGACACTCCGATTCACGAATAGCAAGTGTTAAATCTTGTTTTAGGTGTTCTTGAAGGCTAGGGTAGGGTAGGATAAAAGCTGAAATTACTCTACCTACTTTTGAATAGGAGCCTGAGTAGTAAAAAACTTTATCTTTTTGTCCATCAGGGGTCAAATACATACGAAAATTTTTATGAACCATCCATTATCCTAACCTAGGGCAAGCCGCCCAGAAGGCATCTACAAACTTGAGAATTTTTTGGTCAAAACCACACCTCTTTTTACCAGTTTATAGGCAATTGAACATGCGAGTATGTTTTTTGTTCTTAGCTGGTGACACTAGACATTGACAATTAGCCTGTGACTGTTGACCCCTTGGGGGTGACGCTACAAGCGTCAAAGATCGCTGTTGAGATCGCCAGTCACTCAGGGGGGACTCGGGTCTCCACGAAGTGGGGATTGGGGGAAAACTCCCTTTGAAGCACGCTGGCTCACTCTGGACTGTTGACTATTGACTATTTGCACATGAAATTACTCATTAGCAATGATGATGGTATTTCTGCCCTAGGTATTCGTACTTTAGCTAACTGCTTGGCAGAAGCAGGTCATGATGTAACTGTAGTTTGCCCAGATCGCGAACGCTCTGCAACTGGACATGGACTAACCCTCCATCAGCCGATTCGTGCTGAAATTGTCGAGTCACTTTTTCATCCCACAGTTAATGCTTGGGCTTGTGATGGCACACCCTCAGATTGTGTGAAATTGGCGCTGTGGGCTTTGCTAAAATCGCCTCCTGACTTAGTTCTTTCTGGCATTAATCATGGTGCAAATTTAGGAACTGAAATACTTTATTCTGGTACTGTTTCTGCTGCTATGGAAGGACTCATCGAAGGCATTCCCAGCATAGCCCTGAGTCTTACCAGTCATACATCAAAGGACTTTCAACCTGCTGCTCAGTTTGCCAAAATCTTAGTAGAGCAACTGGCTGTAAAACCTCTACCCGATTTAATGTTGCTCAACGTTAATGTTCCAGCTGTCAAGTGGGAAGAAATTACTGGTGTTACCCTCACCCGTCAGGGAGTGCGCCGCTATGTTGATGTTTTTGACAAGCGCGTAGATCCGCGTGGTAAAACATATTACTGGTTAACTGGAGAAGTGCTAGAAGACGTGGAACCACCAGAAGGCTTAAATTTACCACATAATGTGCCTATCGATGTAGATGTCATCCGTAAAAACTACATTAGCATCACGCCGTTGCAATACAATCTTACTTATGGTAACGGACTGGAAAAATTATCTAATTGGGAATTTCATTTTTCTTAAATTACTTGACAGTGATTCTCAAATGAATCAAACATACAGAACAGGGGAATTGGGCATTGGGCATTGGGCATTGGGCATTGGGCATTGGGCATTGGGCATGGTAGTTAAGAATAGAAGTTACTTCTCCCTCATCTCCTCTGCTCCCCTGCTCTCTAATCTACTGGTAAGCCGCAAAACATAGTTAAATGTATTACAACAGGAAAATTTAGGCTATAAAGACTATAAAGTAGAAATACTCCCAATATTAGCGATACAAGTATGCTCGTAAAATATGAGGTTATTGGCTCGTAGTAGATTAACTACGTTTATACAATTGAGCCACATAGGGTATGCTGTTTTACCAATAAATACAGATTCCACCAAATGTGGTAGTACAGCATAGACTTAACAAAGCAAGTAAAATTTTGTTGTCGATCGCCCGCTCAGTCCAGCAAGCAACACCCATGTCCAGGATCAAGAATCAATTTACCGTACAATTTTGGGGCGTTCGCGGAAGCATCCCCAGTCCAGGACCACACACCGTTCGTTATGGTGGTAATACCCCTTGCGTTGAGATGCAAGTGGGCGATAAACGCTTAATTTTCGATGGTGGTACCGGACTGCATGTCTTGGGGCAATCTTTATTGCACCAGATGCCGATAGAAGCTCATCTATTTTTTACCCACTCTCACTGGGATCACATGCAGGGTTTTCCCTTCTTTGTGCCAGGGTTTGTCAAAGGAAATCATTTTCATATTTATGGCGCGATCGCTCCTGATGGTTCCACCATAGAACAGCGACTCAATGACCAGATGCTACACCCCAATTTTCCTGTACCCTTGCAGATCATGCAGGCAAATTTGCATTTTTACAACATTGAACCAGGGCAACCAATACAAATCAATGACATTACCATAGAGACGGCATCTCTCAACCATCCGGGTGAAGCTATAGGATATCGAGTCAATTGGCTTGGTGGTGCTGCTGCTTACATTACGGATACAGAACATTTTGCCGATAGGGTGGATGAAAATGTCTTATGGCTATCTCGCAACGCCGACATCCTCATCTATGATTCTACCTATACTGATGAGGAATACCATTCACCAAAATCTCCCAAAATTGGCTGGGGACATTCTACATGGCAAGAAGCTGTGAAACTTGCTAAAGCAGCTAATGTCAAAACTCTGGTAATTTATCATCACGATCCCGCTCACAATGATGACTTTTTGGATTCTGTAGGAGAACAAGCAGCTCTTCAATTTCCTGGTGCAATTATGGCACGGGAAGGAATGGTGCTTCAAGTTCCTACCTCAGTTCCCTTATCAGAATCTTTTCCTGTCAGCAAGTTTTCTGTGTAAAGGTTGCGAAGGAAGCGATTATCAATTTTAGATTAGATTGGTGATCGAGAGCTGTTAGCGAGAGAGCGTACCTCACAGTTACGCCGCAATAACAGAAGGAAACGCTGTATGGGTATAGAGAGATGGGAAGCAAAGGAGCGGGGGAGCAGGGGAGCAGGGGAGATGAGGGAGATGAGGGAGATGAGGGAGAAATAACTTTCTAATTCCCAATGCCCCATTCTCAATGCCCCATGCCCCATGACGCCACTTGCTTCAAGTCGGCAAAGCCGCCCAACGCAGTGGCTCCCCAATGCCCAATACCCCATTCCCAATTCCTCAAAGCGGCTGACGTAAGGTAGCTTGTAGCTGATGGCTAAATAAACCTAAAATCCCAGAATCCACGTGCTAAATTTGTCTCAAAATGGATGTTCTGTGTGGGTTGCTTCTTCGACTCAATTGGCTTTAACACCAACTGCTGTGGCTCTTGGCAAGTTTGATGGTGTGCATCTTGGCCATCACAGAGTCATTCAACCAGTTTTACACGCTGGTGGTCAGTTGTCGCAAGGAGGAGCGCAAGGCTTTGCGCCCGTACAACAGTTAAACGAAAACCAACAACTGACTACTGAGCAAGGACGACTGACAAATCAAGAACATACATACTCGACAGTTGTCACTTTTCATCCCCATCCACAGGAGTTTTTTACAGGGCAACCCCGTGCTTTATTAACACCCCTGGATGAAAAAGTGGAAAAATTGCGATCGCTTGGAGTAGAACAACTAGTACTACTGCCCTTCGACAAAGAATTATCTGCTTTGTCTCCTGAAGAGTTCGTAGAAAAGATTTTAGTGCAACAACTGCAATGTCGGCGAATTAGCGTTGGGCAAGATTTTTGTTTTGGCAAACAACGCCGTGGTACTGCTAGGGATTTGCAACTACTCGCTGCCAAGTACGATATCCCTGTCACCATTGTTCCCTTACAAACTTATACAGACACTGCCCCCACCGAGGAGATTCCCATTAGCACTTCACTGATCCGCCACTCGCTAGAAAGTGGTGACATCAAAAATGCTAACCTCCTCCTAGGACGCCCCTACACCCTGATTGGTATTGTGGTTCAAGGTCAGCAACTAGGCAGAACCATTGGCTTTCCTACCGCCAACCTGCAATTACCAAACGACAAGTTTATACCTCGCCAAGGTGTTTATGCTGTGCGCGTTGAGATTTTGAGCGAGACACCAGATATTACTGTGACTCAAAACTTGGGTGTGATGAACATAGGCAATCGTCCCACAGTAAATGGTACTGGATCATCTGTGGAAGTACACCTGTTCGATTGGTCTGGTGATTTGTATGGACAAAAATTGGCTGTGCAGCTAGTTGAATTTTTGCGACCTGAACAGAAATTTCCTTCACTAGAAGACCTAAAAACACAAATTCAACTTGACTGTACCGTTGCTAGAAAAATTCTCAGTGCTGAGTGCTGAGTGCTGAGTGCTGAGTGGGAACACTGTAGATAAGGGACTGGGGAGCAGGGGAGCAGAGGAGCAGGGGAAGATGAGGGAGATAGCCCCCAATGCCCCATTCCCAATGCCCCATTCCCCATTCCCCATTCCCCATTCCCCACATTGCATGAGAGAAAAAATTGAGGCTCTGACACAAAATCTTGCTCGTACCATCGTTGGTAAAACTGATGCTATACGTTTAGTGCTAGTGGCGTTGCTAGGTGGTGGCCATGCCTTACTCGAAGATGTCCCAGGAGTCGGCAAAACTCTCCTCGCTAAATCCCTAGCTCGTTCACTTGATGGTAAGTTTCAACGGTTACAATGTACCCCCGATTTATTGCCAACTGATATCACTGGTACTAACATTTGGAACCCCAAAAGCGGCGAATTTACTTTTCTGCCTGGGCCAGTATTTGCCAATGTGCTACTAGCTGACGAAATCAACCGCGCTACACCCCGCACTCAGTCGGCTTTGCTGGAAGTTATGGAAGAACATCAAGTTACAGTTGATGGTGTCTCTCGTGCAGTTCCCCAACCTTTCTTTGTAATTGCTACCCAAAACCCCATCGAGTACCAAGGCACTTTTCCCTTACCGGAAGCGCAGATGGATCGGTTTATGTTGTCGTTGAGTTTAGGCTATCCTTCTGCTACAGAAGAACTGGAAATGCTGCAAAATCTCCAGCATGGTGTGAATGTTGCTGATTTGCAACCTTGTATTACCTTGGCAGAAGTACAAGAATTGCGTAACCTCTGTTTCAAGGTACGAGTGGATACTTCTTTACAGCAATACATATTGGAATTAGTACGAGCAACCAGGCAGGATGAAGAAATAACTTTAGGTGTTAGTCCTCGCGGTACTATAGCACTACAACGGGCTACCCAAGCCTTAGCTTTTATATCAGGGCGTGATTACGCAATTCCTGATGACGTGAAATTTCTTGTACCTCATGTTCTTTGCCATCGCCTCATTCCTAGAGGAGGACGTAGTGCCAGAACTGTTGTTGAGCGATTATTGCGATCGCTTGCCATTCCTTAAAATCAGCTTTATCCTGCCAGAATTTGCGCATGTTAGGATCACCAACAAAATGAGGTGGATAAAAGATGAAAGCGATTGAAGTTACTGGCAGGATTGACGCTCAAGGAAATCTAATTTTAGATGAGCCGATTCAGGGAATAAGTTATCCTCATCCGGTTCGGGTGATTGTGTTGGTTCCAGAACAGGCAGAAACACAAGAGTATGACCCTGATGATACACCCGTTGAGGAAATTAAAGCCAGTTTGAAGAGAGCTTTGCAGCAAGCAAAAGCCGGGCAACGCCTACCACTATCGCAAATGTGGGATGGAATTGATGCCGAATGAACAGCCATCGATATTAATCGATTTAACTCCTGAATATAAACAAAATTTGCGTGACCTTTTAAAGAGATACCGCAATATTCGCTCTGATGTTCAACCGATTATTGAGCAGTTACAACAAGGCAACTTTGTAGGAGATAGAATTGGCAGTCTTGGTGAAGAGTATGTTGTATATAAAGTGAAGGTTCGCAATAGCAATATCCAAAAAGGTAAAAGCGCTGGATACCGATTAATTTATCAATTGGAATCACCTACAAGTATTTTGCTACTAACAATTTACTCTAAGTCAGACCGAGAAGATATTAGCGCACATTAAATCCAGGGTATTGTAACTAATTTTTATGATGAGGACGGTTAAAAATATTAGAAGATTATTCCTTTGGTAAACATTGAGAAACCAATGTAAATTTTACAAAATTGCACACCCGTAATTAAAAAATACTAAAACCGCTCCCTGCAATCTAAAAGACTTACGCAAAACTTGAAACACCAGCAAGCCTGTGTAAGTCTTATTATTAGTTACAATTGCCACATTGCAACTGGGAATGTGAGGAATGTCAAATTTTGTGAAGCGGAAATTTCGCGATCGCCAACTCAAACGCCGTCCTTTAGGATTAATGTTAGTAATTTTAGTTTGGAGTCTAGCTATGGGCTGGCTTCTGGCCTTGGCAACCAGCGCCCACAGTGCTACTCCTACCCCTGAAATTGGCACAGTTGACGTAGTACCTGCACAATACCAGCTAGGGCAAGAATTATATTTGGAAAACTGCTCTACTTGTCACATTGCTCTACCACCAGCTGTGCTACCCAGGGAAACTTGGAAAAATCTGCTTGAAGACTCACAACATTATGGGGCACAACTCAAGCCTTTAATCGATCCGCCCCGTATTCTCGTGTGGAGGTATCTTTCCACCTTCTCCCGCACCCAGTCACCAAACGAAGAAACCCCATATCGCGTAAATAACTCCCGTTACTTCAAAGCTTTGCACCCCAAAGTCGAGTTACCACGCCCGACACAAATTGGCAGTTGTGTCAGTTGTCATCCCAGCGCTAGTGATTACAACTTCCGCCGCCTTAGCCAGGAATGGGAGAAGTAGGAAGATGAGGGGGATGAGGGAGAATTATTGTTGTATGGCCGTGGTGACATAGGTTAGGACAATGTTGATTGCTCAAAGTCTTCTTGAATCACCTGGGTTTCTACTCAGCAACGCGCTTGTGCTACCCTGCGGGTTCCGCGTTAGCGGTACAAGTCGGCGAAGCGCGATAGCACACTGCCTCCACCCTGCGGGTTCGCCGTTAGGCGTTCTCGTTCGCGTAGCGTCTCCGAAGGAGAAGAGTAGCCGCACCAAGCGTCTACAGCACGAGCGCACTTTGCTATAACTTTCTCATCTCCCCCTGCTCCCATGCTCTAAAAGCCCCCCTGCTCTTAAAGGGTGGGCGATCGCTAAAACCTATGGTCGGCGTTCTCTGCCTCAGTGGAGGGCAAAATGATACTATTAAAAGAGTCTCAAATTTAAACTGTGAAATAAAACCAATCATTTAGTAAACTGATTTGATCGGCTTTTTGCTGTTTTATACCCATCCATAATTAAAATGGCTGGGTTGGTTCAAATTCTTATAATCAATATCAAACCTTTAGTTCCCATCCCCTCCATTTAGTGCCATAACCTGCCATGCTAAAAATCTTGTTGGGCGATCCCAACGCTCGTAAGCTTAAAAAATATCAACCTGACATTACCGACATTAACCTCTTAGAGGAAGACATTAAAGCGCTTTCTGATGAAGATTTAAAAGGCAAAACAGCAGAATTTAAACAGCGGCTTGCCAAAGGCGAAACCCTGGATGATATTCTGCCGGAAGCCTTTGCTGTGGTAAGAGAAGCAGGACGGCGAGTCTTAGGATTGCGGCATTTTGATGTCCAATTGTTAGGCGGTGTAATTCTGCATTCTGGGCAAATTGCGGAAATGAAAACTGGGGAAGGTAAAACCCTGGTTGCTACATTACCAAGTTATTTAAATGCCCTGACTGGCAAAGGCGTACACGTAGTCACAGTCAACGATTACCTGGCTCGTCGGGACGCGGAATGGATGGGACAGGTACATCGGTTCTTGGGGTTGAGTGTGGGGCTGATTCAAGCTAGCATGACTCCCACTGAACGCCAGAAAAACTATGAGTGTGATATTACTTATGTCACCAACAGTGAGGTAGGCTTTGACTACCTGCGGGATAACATGGCAACATCAATGGCTGATGTGGTACAACGCCCGTTTAACTATTGCGTAATTGACGAAGTAGACTCGATTTTAATTGATGAAGCACGGACACCGCTAATTATTTCCGGGCAAGTAGAAAGACCTACAGAAAAATATTTGCAAGCGGCGGAAATCTCACTGACGCTGAAAAAAGATGAGCATTACGAAGTAGATGAAAAAGCTCGTAACGTACTGTTGACAGATGAAGGTTTTGCAGAAGCCGAAAGTCTTTTAAACGTCACAGATTTATTTAACCCAGAAGATCCTTGGGCACACTTCGTTTTCAATGCCATTAAAGCTAAAGAATTGTTCCTCAAGGATGTTAACTACATCGTCCGCAACGGGGAAGTGGTAATTGTAGATGAATTTACTGGGCGAGTATTGCCAGGAAGACGTTGGAGTGATGGCTTGCACCAAGCAATTGAAGCCAAAGAACGCGTAGAAATTCAACCAGAAACTCAAACTCTAGCGACAATTACTTATCAAAATTTGTTCTTGCTGTATCCGAAATTGGGCGGGATGACGGGAACAGCAAAAACAGAAGAACCAGAGTTTGAAAAAATTTACAAACTGGAAGTTGCTGTAATTCCTACCAACAGACCGAGAAACCGCCAAGACTTGTCTGATATGGTGTTTAAGACCGAAGCAGGCAAGTGGGGGGCGATCGCTAAAGAATGTGCTGAAATGCACCAGTTAGGCAGACCAGTACTAGTAGGAACCACTAGTGTAGAAAAATCTGAACTTCTCAGTCGGCTGCTGAAGCAAATGTCAATACCCCATGAATTGCTCAATGCTAGACCGGAAAACGTGGAACGGGAAGCGGAAATTGTCGCTCAGGCGGGACGGCGGGGTGCTGTCACCATTGCGACCAACATGGCAGGACGAGGTACAGACATCATCCTCGGTGGTAACTCTGAATACATGGCGCGTCTGAAGCTGCGGGAATACTTTATGCCGCGCATTGTCATGCCAGAAGATGAAGATGTATTTGGCGTGCAAAGAGCTGCGGGACTGCCCACAGGACACGGTGGCGGACACGGCTTTGTTCCTGGTAAAAAAGTCAAAACCTGGAAAGCTTCACCAGAAATCTTCCCCACTAAACTTTCCAAAGAAACGGAACAGTTATTGAAAGAAGCTGTAGACTCTGCTGTACGGGAGTATGGTGAGCGCAGTTTACCAGAATTGGAAGCAGAAGACAAGGTAGCTGTAGCAGCAGAAAAAGCTCCCACCGATGACCCCGTGATTCAGCAATTGCGGGAAGCTTACAAGCGAATTAAACACGAGTACGAAGAATTTACTAGCCGCGAACACGACGAGGTTGTACAGTTAGGCGGTTTGCACGTAATTGGTACAGAACGCCACGAATCACGGCGTATTGACAACCAGTTGCGGGGACGTGCAGGACGACAAGGCGACCCTGGTTCTACGAGATTCTTCCTCAGTTTAGAGGATAACTTATTGCGGATTTTCGGTGGCGATCGCGTGGCTGGATTGATGAATGCTTTCCAAGTGGAGGAAGATATGCCCATCGAGTCGGGAATGCTTACCCGCAGTTTGGAAGGCGCACAGAAAAAAGTTGAAACCTACTACTACGACATCCGTAAACAGGTGTTTGAGTACGACGAGGTGATGAACAACCAACGTCGCGCAATTTACGCTGAACGTCGCCGTGTGTTGGAAGGTCAAGACTTGAAAGAACAAGTGATTAAGTACGCTGAAAAAACGATGGATGACATCGTTGATTATTACATCAACCCAGATTTACCCTCGGAAGAGTGGGAATTAGAAAAGTTGGTGGAAAAGGTTAAAGAATTTGTTTACTTGTTAGCAGACTTGCAGTCTAGTCAGTTAGAGGATATGGCTGTCACGGAGATTAAAGCCTTCCTCCACGAACAGGTGCGAATTGCTTATGACCTCAAAGAAGCGCAAATTGACCAAATTCAACCCGGACTGATGCGCCAAGCTGAACGTTTCTTTATCTTGCAGCGAATTGATACTCTGTGGCGGGAACATTTGCAACAAATGGATGCTTTGCGCGAGTCTGTTGGTTTGCGTGGTTATGGTCAAAAAGACCCGCTGATTGAGTATAAGAGTGAGGGATATGAGTTGTTCTTGGATATGATGACTAATATCCGTCGCGATGTGGTGTATTCGTTGTTCATGTTCCAGCCTCAGCCTCAGCCGGTGGTGCAAACATCATCTGAAGTGGTGTAAAAAGTTAGAGGGAATATTTCACGCAACAGACGCAGAGGCGCAGAGAGTGCTTTCTGCGTCTTTGTTTTATGGTGAGATGAGTACTTTTAAGAAGGAATGAACTACTACAGTATGTTCTTTGAGCATTTTGAAATGAGGAACATAAAGACAACAAAACTTGAAGAAAAAAGGAACCAACTTTTATTTACCACTATGAAATGTGCAAAACTTGAAGAATATCATCAAGCAGCTTAAAATTTTAGACTAAACTAAATTTTTTGATGCCTAACAAAGGTTATCTGTGAAGAATTAATATTTTTCTGGAGTATTTGTGGAAATATTCACTCTAGATACATCTTGTGTCCTAAATCTGCTTAATACCCATGAATTGGTAGACCAAGAACTTGTTATACTTTTACGATTTGGCTTCAATGATGCTGTGAAGTTAGTAGTAACAGAGCAACTGTCAACAGAGGTTATAGGAAATGCAGGTAACCAAAGACCAGAAATAGCTCAACGCATAGGCTTTCTTCCGGTTCACAGTGTTTCTTCACAAAGATGTGCTGAACGTGATTCACTGGCTCAAGACTTATTTCAAAAATTTTGGCCAAACGCAAACCCTAGTTCTCGTAATGGAGAACATAGCTATCGTGATTGTTTGCATCTGGCTTCCCACAAACTATGCGGTGGCAATGTCTTTGTAACCCGTGATGAAACACTGCATAAAAAAGTGACAACTCATGGCGCTAGTTTTGGAATCACTGCATTGTCTCCCAAAGAAGCTGTTGCTCGAATTCAAAAAGAATTGCCGCTTTTAACTGGAATAGAGGCATCATCGCCTGTGATTAGACTTTCTCAACCTGATGATAAAGACACGCTCAAAAATTTATTACAACCACTCAAAGATTCTTATTTAGACTTTGACAAATGGTTGAATAAAACGTTAAATGATTCAAATGCTTCTATCAGCATAGCATCAATCGAAAATCAACCTATCAGTGCAGTAGCTATTTGGAAGAAAAAAGATAAAATAACTGCTAAACTTTCTTTATTTTACATAGCACCTGAAAGCCGAAAAACAGGTTTAGGTCAGCATTTATTGTTTTACTGCATCAGAGAGTGGATTAGAAATCGTTTTGAAAAAATTATTGTTACATTGTCAGAACAAAATGCAGAGCTTATAACATTTTTTACTAAATATGGTTTTCGTATAGAAGGAATTTCTCAACGTAGATATCAGCGTGCTGATGGAAATAATTCGGCGGAACTTGTTCTCGCTAAACATTGCTTTTATCGACGTATCACCGAAGTAAATATTAATCAGTTTACAGATGAGTTAGTTAATACAGTTTTTTTGATTCCCCAAAAAGAACAGATTATACATCATAAAAATTGGTTTATCCCTCCTCAAAACTCAAATATACAAACTCAACTTTATAACAATAGACTAATTCTAAATGTAAATAATCAAGAGATTAATAATTTTGCTATTTCTGATTTAGAAGTTTTGTTTTATCCAGTCCGGTTTGCTTTTAATAATCGGCAAGCTTACCTTGTCCCAATTAAGCCGAAGTGGGCTAATCAAATGATACAAATAAATAATACGCAAAATATTCTACAGAACAAATCAACTATTAATGTTTATGACAGACTTTTTCTCCGTACAGATAATGTTTATTACTGCCATCCCTGGTGTATCTATGAAGATGTTGTCGGTGCGCCAATATTGTTTTACATCTCAAGTCCACAGAGTATAATTGGCGGAATAGGTTATATTCTTGAACGACGTATTGCCCTACCTGAAGAGCTTTTTCTACAATTTGGAGGTATTGGTGTATACCAAATATCAGATATTCAGAATCATATCAAACGTCGAGGGTCTGGCGCAGGATGTGCAATGGCTTTAAGATTTGGCTGGTGGGTACCATTTCCAAACCCAATTCATCATTCCAGGTTCAGCCAATTTGGTATTAATGGTGTTCCTCAACATATGCAGAGTATTAGCTATCAGCAATACGAAAATATTATGAAAGAGGGTGGACTGGAATGGTGAATGATTGTGTTTTTTACCAATAATTTGGTTAGGACAACAAAAACAATATTATAAAATTAGTTAAACTGGAAATAGTTTTAATTGGTTACTTAGCCGTCCTGCTTGCATTAATTCATTCCTTCCTTCTCCTAGCACATTAATCCATTCTTTATGAATATACCAATCTTCTCGCCAATTAATGGTTGCTTGTGGGGGTGTAAAACCAGAACATACTTGATAGATTTCATTGAGTGATAACTCAGGAAAGGTAAAAGTCCGATAGATTAAAGTACCATATGCAAGTTCACAGTTAGCAAAATAGCTATCGTAAAAATCTTTTTCTACTCCCATCATATAATGATACTTTTCCCACATTTGTGAAACAGGTAAAGATATAGTTTTATCTGCTATGAAGCCTCCTCTGATAACAGAATCAGGAGCAGTTTCGTATAAAAGAATAAGATCACCTAACTCCATACCTATTCGACGCTTTCGCAACTCAATAGTTTTGATACCAGCCATAATACGTTCAGCATAGATTCGCTTGATACTTAGAGCTTTGATGTGTTTAAATTGCATAAAAACCTCTTAAATAAGCTATTCTACTGTAAAGATTTAGAGAAATATTTCCTAAGTGGCTGAAAATAAACATAAGTATGGTGTCTGAGGTAAAAATACCCTAAGCTCTTACCAATGAAAAATGACAAATAATGAACCTCATCAGTTAACTTGAATTGTGCCGACCTACTTAATGTATGCATTGTCTGACAATGAATTGTGAACAAACCCACTAGAGTATTTTATAGGCGATCGCTCCCTTTAAGATACCCCTCATAGTACAGTTACAATAATGAGCAAGACAGAGTTGGGGAAAGCGCACTATGCCGAAAATCACCCTAGAAGTATCAGAGGAACTATCTCAACAATTAGCACAATTAGGCCATCGCTTACCTGAATTGCTGGCTTTGAGTCTGCAACAACCAGCAGTACCAGCACAAGTTTACCGATACATCCTTGACTTTCTTGCTAGTAATCCAACTCCTGAACAAATTGCTGATTTTAAACCTACACCAGAAATGCAAGCACGGCTACGTACCTTGTTAGCACGTAGCAAAGCAGGCGAACTAGCACCCAGTGAGTTAAAAGAACTGGATGAATATGAGCGCATTGAACACCTAATGGTGATGATTAAAGCAGGTAACTTAGTAGCTGTTGAGGCATGAAAAAGCTGTTATTTCTCTGTAGTCAAAATAGATTACGAAGTCCTACGGCTGAGGCTGTATTTTCTGAGTATGAAGGATTGGAAACTGATTCAGCAGGTTTAGATCACTATGCTGAAGTTCCAGTATCAACAGAAGCACTTTTATGGGCTGATATTATTTTTGTGATGGAAAAATCACATAAACAAAAGCTCTCACAAAATTTTCAGCCATTTCTGAAAAATAAAAGAGTTATCTGTTTAGACATACCAGATGAGTTTGAGTATATGGAACCATCTTTAATTGAGTTATTAAAAAATAAGGTTTTGCCTTTATTAGGAAGTTATTAATTGAAGTAAATCAAATATAGCAGTTTACAGTTGAGTGTAATAAATCAATAAACTTGTATTTCATCCAAATTTAACTGCTATATTTGGTATGAAGCTAAACGCAGAATTATACCAATTTGAAAAATGATTGCGACAGATTGATTCGTAAAACCTAGATGCACAAGGCGATTCACAATCCAAAATCCGCTCATCCAAAATGGTATCACTTACCAGAACAGTAACCGTTAATTTCCTTGACGATAGCACTTTCCTGATTAGTAGTGTTTTTCAAGGTTGCTAAAAAGCCAGTAGCAGCTTTTAAATTCTTTTTATCCAAAGCACCTGCTGTATCACGCAAAGCCTTACTACTATCCTGATAAAGTTTCAGAAAGCGTCCCTGAAAGCCTTGGAGTTTTTCATCTTTAACTTCGACTGCTTTCATGTCATTGGCGATTTTATCTATCTTAGTAGCAGCTTCAGTTAAGGATTTTGAACCTTTTTCAGACTTAGAATTTGTGCTAATTTCCTGACCTATGGTAGCTGCTTGATTGGCAACGTTGATGATTTTGTTACATTGAGTAACTTTACTTTCACCACAACCCGTAAATAGGATTGCGATCGCAGCTGTTGCTGAAAGTATAGCAGTTTGTTTAAACGCGCGTTGCATATGTTCTCTCCATATATTCTGGGAAAAATGGGCTGACTTTCTTTTTGCCCTGCTAATTTATACTCTATTAATTCCAAAATGCGTATGTAATTTTACTAAGATAAACAAATTTTCAATAGCATAGTGAGGTTAAGCTTTTTAGTCTGCTTGAGAATACAGGGTGATCGCTCTAATACTCACTCTAGATGGGTAGCAGTATGTTCAAAATTAGTATAAAAAATAACTAAAATTTAGGTTAATTTCTTTTGACTTCTAGCGGTTAAGCTGCTGATAGTCTACATATCTTGACAATGCTTTATTGCCAAATATCAGCATATATGTTAACAGTAAAGGATAGAAATTTTACTGAAAATTAAAAATTTTCAGTAATTAAATATCACAGTACAAGGTTATTACTTCTTGAATAGGTTCATAGGCAACAACTAAGCTTAACCTTCACCGATGTATCACCTGGAACGAAGTAAAAAAAGCATCAGCGAACCCTGTAAAAATCTTTCATAACAAACTAGCAAATGCATGATAGATTTTAAATCCATCTTGTTCCCTTCGCGGCTCGTCCCATGCATCTGCATTATTTACACCCCCAACATCTTGAGGAATTAGTCAAGAATAGTGGTATAGATTTAAACTTAGCAGAGCTGAACTTTAAGTCTCTCCAAGACGCAACCGCTTATGAGTACTTATTAATTTCCGAACATCTCCCTCGCACCAACACGGGAATGGTTAAAAGTGGCTGGTTACAGCGCTACTCTCATATTGGCGCAGGCGGTTGGTGGTGTTCGGGACTAGATCCTCTAAAAAATTGGCAATCAATGGAATGGGGATGTTTTAAGCCAAACCAACCCAGAATTAATGATAAAGGCAAGGCAATTAAGTATGAGCATCCCCCCAGCACGCCAACGCGGGTATTTTATCTGCGAGTAACGTTGTCCATTTGGCAGCAAGTCTCACAGCGTTATAATTTAGCAATGCCTGCTGATATCAGCGTTGCATCTCATGGTGAAGCTGTTGGTTTTTGGCAGTGGGTGATGCAACATAATATCCCCATAATCATCTGCGAGGGAGCAAAGAAAGCAGCGGCGCTATTATCACAAGGATATGCTGCGATCGCTATTCCTGGAATCACAAGCGGTTATCGAGTTGTCAAAGATAGATTTGGCAAAGTCATCAGTCGACAGTTAATTCCCGACTTAGCAGCATTTGCTATTACAAAACGCACCTTTTATATTTGTTTTGATTTTGAAACTCAACCACGAAAAATTGCTGCTATAAATAATGCCATTTCCCAACTTGGCTGTCTATTCCAAAAGAAAAATTGCCCTGTTAAAGTTATAGAACTTCCAGGTTTGGAAAAAGGTGTAGATGAGTTCATTGTTGCTAAAGGTGCAAGTAATTTTGAAAAACTTTATCGCCAAAGCGTTGATTTAGAAATTTATCTGGCCCAAGTTAAACCCCATACCGAGTTAACTATTCCTGCTGCACTTACTGTCAATCGTCCGTATTTAGGGGAAATATCTTTACCCACTTCTGGATTAGTAGGAGTAAAATCAGCAAAAGGAACTGGTAAAACTACAGGACTACAAGCTATTGTTAATCAAGCTAAAATTATAAATCAACCAGTATTGTTAATTACTCACAGAATCCAATTAGGACGCTTTTTATGTGAAAAAATTGGTATTACATGGGGTTTCAATAATACTAAGCTGCTAATAAAAGAGCTACCATTGAATAATCATCCATTAACAATTACTCAATCTTTTGGATTATGTGTTGATTCTCTTTGGAAACTTAACCCTGAAGATTGGCAAGGCGCAATAGTAATTTTAGATGAAGTAGAGCAATCTTTGTGGCATCTACTCAATAGTAATACCTGTAAACACAAGCGTGTCAAAATTTTAAAATTATTCCAACAACTAATTTCTACAGTTTTGAAAACTGGAGGTTTAGTAATTGCCCAAGATGCTGATTTATCAGATGTATCCCTAGAATATTTGCAGGGATTGGCAGGAATTAAATTAACGCCTTGGGTAGTTGTGAACCAATGGAAACCACAAAGGGGCTGGGACGTAACTTTCTATGATTCTCCTAACCCAACACCTCTGATTCATCAACTAGAATTAGATTTACTTGCAGGACGCAAATGTTATGTGACTACCGATAGTCGCTCAGGGCGTTATAGTTGTGAAACAATCGAACGTTACCTCAAGGAACGTTTAGAAAAATTACGATATCAATTTCCTAAATCTCTAGTTATTAGCAGCCATACGACAAACACACCGGGTCATGAAGCCGTTGATTTTGTTGCAGCTATTAATCAAAAAATAGCTGAATACGATACAGTTTTTGTCACCCCTAGCCTTGGTACAGGTATTAGTATTGATATCCAACATTTTGACCGAGTTTATGGTATTTTTCAAGGAGTGATTCCAGACTCAGAAGCACGACAAGCCTTAGCAAGAGTTAGGGATGATGTACCGCGTATTGTCTGGTGTGCTAAACGAGGAATTGGCTTGATTGGTAGCGGTAGTACAAATTATCGGTTATTGTCTGATTGGTATCAGGAAAATCAAAAAGAAAACTTAGCCTTGCTCAGTCCACTGCATAAAATAGATGTGGATTTACCATTAGTATATGACCCCATTCATTTACGTACTTGGTCAAAGTTGTCAGCCAGGGTAAACGCTTCTATTCGTCTTTATCGTCAGTCGATGCAAGATGGTTTAACTGCGGATGGTCATCAAATTTGGATACGGAGTAATGCTGTTCACAATAATATTATTAGAGATTTGCGTCTTGCCTTTTTAGCTACAGACCCTAATGATTTAGCAACACGTAAGAGGTTGATTTTAGAAATTGTCAAAGTACAAAAAGATTGGGTAGATAAGCGTCAAAAAGCTAAGGAAATCAAACGCCAAATTAGAGAAATTAAGCTACAAAATCAATTAGCCGCTGCAAAAACTGTTGCTGAGGCTAAGGATATTGATTACGTAGAATATGAACAGCTAATAGCCAAACATGCTCTCACTGATGGGGAACGTAGTCAAATCAACAAGTACATGCTGAGACAAAAGTATGGTGTTAAAGTTACTCCCTTACTCAAGCTACAGGATGATAAAGGATATTATTCCCAGTTGTTAATTCACTATTATCTTACCCATGAAAGCGAGTATTTCCACTATAGAGACCAGCAAGAATGGTATCAGCAGCTATCTTGGGGTGATGGAAAAGTTTTTCTCCCAGACTTAAAAACATATACTTTCAAAGTAGAAGCTTTGAGAGCTTTAGGAATGTTACAGTTACTTGATTTGAAAAGAGATTTTCATGAAAATGATGCTGATTTGCTCTTGCTCAAAGATATAGTTTTTCAACATGATAAACAAATTAAAAGAGTGCTTGGTCTGGATTTTATCAGGGGGAAAGAAGGTGTTTCGCCAATTAAAATACTCAGTCGGCTGCTAAATCTGTTGGGGTTAAAGTTAATACGGAGAAATGAGGCTTATCAAATTGACCAAGAGACATTCTATGATGGCAGAGAAAAAATATTTACCGTTTGGCATCAACGAGATGAGTTGATGTTGGCTCATGTTAAGAATGTTGGCTGTGAGATAGGTAATTATTCTTCAAACTGGAAATTGGAAAAGATACAATTTCAACCAGCATTTAGTAAGTAACTATTAAAACTTACGCAAAATATCTCTCGAATTCTTATTTCTCTGTGTTCTCTGTGCCTCTGTGGTTCGTTGAAGAAACGAACCACCAAGACGCCAAGGACGCAGAGAGAAGAAAGAATATATAAAATAAGTCAAAGAATTTAACTATGTCTAAAGCTAAAGTTTTTATTACTCGTCGCCTTCCTGTAGAATTAAAACAACTGCAAGAGGTTGCTACTGTAGAGGTTTGGACGGAACGCCAACCACCTCCTTATGATGTTTTGTTGGAGAAGGTAAAAACTATAGATGGATTATTGTGTTTGCTGACTGATAAAATTGATTCGCCACTAATAGCAGGAAATCTGAAAGTTATTAGTCAAGTTGCAGTGGGTTACGATAATATAGATGTTGCCGCAGCTAGTAAAAGAAAAATTCCGGTTGGGCATACTCCTGGTGTGTTGACAGATGCAACTGCGGATTTTGCTTGGGCGTTGCTAATGGCAGCAGCAAGGCGAGTGATGGAAGCAGACAAGTTTACTCGTGCGGGTTTGTGGCAAACTTGGGAACCAGATTTGTTACTGGGGCCTAATATCACAGGTGCAACTTTGGGAATTGTCGGTTTTGGTCGCATCGGTCAAGCTGTTGCCCGTCGGGCAAAGGGCTTTGATATGCGAATTTTGTATACAAGCAGATATCAGTGGGAACCAGAATTAGAAAAGTCTTTGGGTGTGGAGTTTGCCCCGTTTGAACAGTTACTCCAAGAGTCAGATTTTGTCACCGTTCATACACCAGGGACAGATGATACCTATCATTTATTTAGCGATCGCCAATTTAATCTAATGAAGCCTGAAGCTATTCTAATTAATACAGCGCGGGGAACTGTTGTAGACCCGGATGCGTTATATCGGGCGCTTGCAAGTGGTAAAATTGCAGCGGCTGCGGTGGATGTCACTGAACCAGAACCAATTCCTCAAGATAGTCCATTGCTGACTCTGGATAACTTGATTATTACACCGCATATTGGCAGTGCCAGCCGCCAAACGCGTTCAAAAATGGCAAAGATGGCGATCGCAAATTTGATTGCTGGATTGAAAGGTCATCAGTTACCTTATTGTGTCAACCCAGAAATTTATACTGATGACTGATGACTGTTGTACGGGCGCACAGCTGTACGCCTGTACCGTTGTTAACAACCATGCCCCATTTCTATGCAACTTGAAAATTCGTTGCTTCTTCTACTGGCTCATAACCAATATTTAACTGTTCGATTGCTTTGTCAATCAAATCCAAACCTTGCTGCACTGTTTCGATGACGCTCAATTGTCCGCGCAATTCAGCAGCACCAACGAAACCTTTAGCATACCAAGTCATGTGCTTGCGGGCTTGACGCACACCGCGATCGCCTTTATACTCCCACAATGCTTGTAAATGATCTCTAGCACATTCCAACCGCTGAATGGGAGTTGGTGTTGGTAAGATTTCCCCTGTTTTCAAGAAGTGGTCAATTTCTCCTACCAGAAACGGATAACCCAAAGTTCCACGGGAACACATTACCCCGTCAGCACCGGTTTGTTCTAAACATTTCACCGCCGCCTCAACTGAGAAAATATCGCCATTGCCAATTACCGGAATAGAAAGCACTTCTTTCACACGGGCAATCCATTCCCAGCGAGCATTACCATTGTATCCTTGGGCGCGGGTGCGGCCGTGTACCGTAATCATTTTTGCCCCTGCATCTTCCATGCGCTTGGCAAAGTCGAGAATTGTGATTTCTTTATCATTCCAGCCAATACGGGTTTTAACTGTCACTGGTACATCAACAGCTTTGACTACTTCCCGCACAATAGCTTCAGCAACTTCCGGTTGCCGCAGCAAGGAAGAACCACCACCATTTTTAGTAATTTTATTTACTG
The DNA here is from genome assembly GCF_016056305.1 of Amazonocrinis nigriterrae CENA67. GTDB lineage: Bacteria > Cyanobacteriota > Cyanobacteriia > Cyanobacteriales > Nostocaceae > Amazonocrinis > Amazonocrinis nigriterrae. Next base: position 26,572 of record NZ_JAECZC010000033.1, read on the forward strand.
GGCATCCCATATTAATATCAACAGTATCAGCCCCTTCTGCCACTGCCTTAACTGCTGCTTCTGCTAAAAAATCTGGACGACAGTCAAATAACTGAATGCTGATTGGTCGTTCGTTGGGGTCTACCTCCATGATTTTCGGTAACTGTTTGACATAGTGTAAGCCTGTGGCGTTTACCATTTCTGTGTACATCATCGAATCTGGTGCATAACGACGCACAAGGCGGCGAAAAACCATATCTGTCACCCCAGATAAAGGTGATTGCAAAACTCGGCTTTTGACTTCAAAAGAGCCGATTTTGAGTGGTTGGGATAGTCTAGCTTGCAGAGTGGGAGACAGAGTAAACATAAAAACAATTCAAAATGCAATATTAATCAACTTGATGATAGTTCAAGAAACTTTTCTCTGAAATTCACTTGTAATTGAAGCGATCGCAAAATACAATTTTCGCTTAATCAAATCTGGCCCTGGCACTAGAATGATTCCCACTTGTTGCATTAAGCTTAATAAGTCACTTTGCCCCCAGTGTTCTACAAGCTTATCATCTACGATGCGATCAATGTGAAAAAATGGAATGGTGATTTGTTTGCCTGTGGGAGGAATACCGAGTAGTTCTCCGCTATGAGTGCCAGTGAATGTTCCCCGTGTGACGACTTTTTCAGTTTCGGCAATAACGTCTGCAAATGTATGATGGCCATCAGGGAAAGCTGAGTGGAAGACCATGAGTACAGACTGGATAAAAGCTTCCCGATTCAGCGGTTCTGATGTACCAGGGATGTAAGCAACAAAATTTGGTGCGAGAAATTCCTGTGCTTGCTCTAAATTACCTTGGTCAAAGGTCTTATACATTTGCAGCACGATGGACTTGTTTTGTTCGGTTGACATAGTTAACGGGGGTACTGGGGACTGGGGACTGGGTACTGGGGGACTGGAAAGAGATCTATTTATAGATTCTTTCAATTCCCAATTCCCAATTCCCAGTCCCTTTTACGCACGAAATGGGCGTAACTTTGGGTTATGTTCATTTTAGATAAGTTTTATGGAGCAGTTTGAGGAATGACCGCAACAGCAGACCCCGTGACGTTGATGAAGCAAGAAGTTGGTAAAGCCGCCGCTGCTTTGGTAAAATCAGGTTCGATTGTTGGGTTGGGTACGGGTTCAACCACAGCTTATACAATTCAGTTTTTGGGCGATCGCCTCAAGTCCGGTGAACTTAAAGATATCGTCGGTATCCCTACCTCTTTTCAATCAGAAGTGCTAGCAAAAAAGTACGGTGTTCCTCTCACCACTTTAGATGCTGTTGACCACATTGATATCGCCATTGATGGCGCTGATGAAGTAGATCCCCAAAAGAATCTGATTAAAGGCGGTGGTGCAGCACATACCCGTGAAAAAGTCGTCGATTACCTAGCAGCACAATTTATAGTCGTGGTAGATAGTGGTAAATTAGTAGACCGTTTGGGTTCTAGTTTCCCCGTACCAGTGGAAGTCATACCAATGGCCATCACACCTGTGACAAATGCCATTAAACAACTCGGTGGTAAACCCGAACTCCGTATGGGTGTGAAAAAAGCTGGCCCAGTAATCACCGACCAAGGAAATTTTGTATTAGATGTCAGATTTGACTCAATTGACGACCCGGTGAACCTAGAAAAAACACTGAATAACATTCCCGGTGTTCTGGAAAATGGTATCTTCGTCAACTGTGCAGATTTAGTTTTAGTTGGCGAAGTTAAAGATGGTCAGCCACTAGTCAGGGAACTGTAAAACATAGTTAAATCTTCGTGTCTTCGTGTCTTTGTGGTAAAAAATTTAAACCACCAAGACACGAAGACACAAAGAAATTTAACTTAGTAAAACTTAAAATAAACATATTGAAAAATACAAATAATTAATGTAGAACGTGATAGTAAGAGCCGGAAAAAGTTTCCCCTTTGTTCATACATTCTCTCTGGGAAATTTGGTTAATAGCGTTTTCGATGTGAGGTAATTCAGCAGATTTCCGGCGATTAGAGAGAAGGTTTTTTGCAAAATTATTTGAAAACAACAAAGTTCTCAATTCTTGATGATTTGAGAAAGTTTGTTGTCCCTACTTTATAATCACCAAATCCATGACTACAACTTTAGGAAGAAGCGAAAGCGGTAGCCTGTGGCATCGTTTTTGTCAATGGATTACTAGCACCGATAATCGGCTTTATGTCGGCTGGTTCGGCGTTTTAATGATTCCTACTCTGTTGACCGCTACTATCTGTTTCATCATTGCCTTTATTGCTGCGCCTCCCGTCGATATTGATGGGATTCGAGAGCCGGTTTCTGGTTCTTTATTATACGGCAATAACATCATTACTGGTGCTGTTGTACCCACATCCAATGCTATTGGTTTGCATTTCTACCCACTTTGGGAAGCTGCTTCTATGGATGAATGGCTGTACAATGGCGGCCCTTATCAACTAATTATTTTGCACTTTCTCATTGGTATTTTCTGCTGGCTAGGTCGGCAATGGGAATTAAGCTATCGTTTGGGGATGCGTCCCTGGATTTGTGTTGCTTATTCTGCCCCTGTAGCTGCTGCAACGTCGGTTTTCTTAATTTATCCCATTGGTCAAGGTAGTTTTTCTGACGGGATGCCTCTGGGAATTAGTGGCACTTTTAATTTCATGTTGGTATTCCAAGCTGAGCATAACATCCTCATGCACCCATTCCATCAGTTTGGTGTAGCGGGGGTGTTTGGTGGTGCGCTGTTCTCTGCAATGCATGGTTCTTTGGTGTCTTCTTCTCTAGTTAGGGAGACAACTGAAGTTGAATCTGTGAACTACGGCTATAAGTTTGGTCAAGAACAAGAAACTTATAGCATCGTAGCGGCTCACGGTTACTTTGGACGTTTAATTTGGCAATATGCCAGCTTTAATAACTCGCGTTCGTTGCACTTTTTCTTGGCTGCTTGGCCTGTGGTTTGTATTTGGTTGACAGCATTGGGCATTAGTACAATGGCGTTTAATCTCAATGGGTTCAATTTCAACCAATCGATACTTGACTCTGAAGGTCGTGTAATTAATACATGGGCAGATGTATTAAACCGTGCCAATTTGGGTATAGAAGTAATGCATGAACGCAATGCTCACAATTTCCCACTTGATTTAGCTACTGCTGAAGCTATGCCTGTGGCTTTACAAGCTCCTACAATTCATGGTTAGGTCTAGGGTTAATATAATTTAATAGCGCTCTCTGATGTAGAGGGCGTTTTTTTTATTGTTAATTTTAAGGGTTAGTAGATTATAAAAAATAACTTGTATACTTGGGTACAGTTGGCTAATTGTAACTATTCTATATTAGTAAATGTCCTAGTATAAATAGCAATAATTCTTAAAGTTGTCATACGGCTTTTTGCTGAAGATGCACTTAATATTTATCTAACCGCCAAGACGCCAAGAAGGAGAATGCTAGTTTTTTTGGAGGTAAAGGTGTAATTATTTAAGTGCCAGTTTACAGAAAATTGGTGACAGTTGAATTTTTATTGAGCAATTCAGTATAAAATCAAAAACTTAAAATCTCTAATCAACATGGCAGACCTAACTCCCAATTCTAGTTTTAGTTTGACGCTACGCTTGCAGATTCCCAATCGTGTGGGAATGTTGGCGTCAGTTACCCAGGCGATCGCAACTACTGGTGGTAATCTCGGTCAAATTGATTTAATCGAACAAAGCCGCAAGGAGTCTACCCGCGATATTACTGTTGATGCGGCTAGTACTGAACATGCTGAAACCATTGTGCAAGCTATTAAAGCATTACCCGATATCAAGGTGCTGAGTGTCTACGATCGCACGTTCAATTTACATCGCGGTGGCAAAATTAGCATTGCCAGCAGAATTCCTCTCAAAAGTGTTGCTGATCTAGCAATGGCTTACACGCCCGGAGTCGGTCGGATTTGTACTGCGATCGCTCAAGACCCACAAGAAGTTTACAATTTAACTATTAAACAAAATACTGTTGCTATTGTTACAGATGGTAGTGCTGTTTTGGGGTTAGGAAATCTCGGCGCAGCTGCTTCTTTGCCTGTAATGGAAGGCAAAGCGATGTTGTTCAAAGAATTTGCTGGTATAGATGCTTTTCCCATCTGTCTTGCTACTCAAGATACAGATGAAATTGTCCGTACAGTGAAAAATCTGGCTCCGGTATTTGGCGGTGTAAATTTAGAGGATATCGCTGCACCTCGCTGCTTTGAAATTGAGCAGAGATTGCGGCAAGAATTAGATATCCCCGTTTTTCACGATGACCAGCATGGTACAGCAATTGTCACCTTGGCAGCTTTGTTTAATGCTTTGAAGTTGGTACATAAGTCAATTGCAGAAATCCGCATCGTGATTAATGGTGCCGGGGCGGCTGGGGTAGCGATCGCGCGTTTACTCCGCAAAGCCGGGGCAGAAAAAATCTGGATGTGCGACTCTAAAGGTATACTCTCTATTAGTCGCACTGACTTGACAGAGGAAAAGCGGGAATTTGCAGTGAAAGCCCAAGGTACTCTAGCGGGTGCGCTACAAGGGGCAGATGTATTTATTGGTGTCAGTGTTCCGGGAGTTTTGACACCAGAAATGGTGCAAGCAATGGCGAAAGACCCGATTGTGTTTGCCATGGCTAATCCGATTCCAGAAATTCAACCAGAATTAGTCAGTAAAAATGTAGCAGTTATCGCTACTGGTCGCAGTGATTACCCCAACCAAATTAATAACGTCTTAGCTTTTCCGGGAGTATTTCGTGGTGCTTTAGATTGTCGGGCACAGACCATTACCACCACAATGTATCTAGAAGCTGCGAGTGCGATCGCGTCATTGGTGAAACCTTCAGATTTGGATCGGGAGCATATTATTCCTTCAGTCTTTGATGAACGTGTTGTTAGTGCTGTTGCTGCGGCTGTACAACGCGCAGCCCGTGAAGAAGGTATTGCTCAAAGTTAATTAAACCTTTGCAGGAGCGCAGATTTGACGCTCCTGTGGATAATTTTTCCACAAAGCGATCGCTCTGTTCAACACAGATAATTTTTAGCTGCTCGTAGCCATTGAGGATGTACTAACTTACACTATCAAACGACAAATAAATATCACCCGATTGGGTGAATACAAGAAAAATATGAGATTTTTTTAGTTGATATTTAAAATTTTATTTTGAGTAATTCAGGAAATTTTTTAGTTGTGTTTGTAGATCTTTTGTGTAAACAACAAACACCAATTTTCCCGAAAGTAATGGGAATTTAGTTACTCAATATAGAGGTTTATCACTATGACTACTTATACAAATGCTCAATTCCGTTCTATCTTATTTGGTTTAGGATATCTGGCGAAAGATTTTGCTAATCCTGCTCTTGGTTTTCCTGTCACCACTGATAATTCTCCATTCACAGGCAACAAAACTCTACAGGCAATTAGAAACTTCCAAGCAGATTATGGACTTTTAGTTGATGGCATAGTGGGTGCAAAAACTATGGCAAAAGTAGAAGAAGTAATCAAAATTCTGCAATACGAATTGAACGTAGTCGTCAATGCGGGTCTACCAAAAGACCAACCCTTTTATGGCCCGAAAACTGTGCAAGCTGTGAAGAAATTTGAAGCCCAATATTATGGAAAAGATGAGCGATTTGTTACTGGTGTCGCTACCCTAGAACTGCGTAAATATCTAGATGCTATTGCTAAACAAATAGCTTAATACCGTTTCATATCAAGTTCGGCTAATTACTTACGATATAGTTGGTTTGGTGGGTAATGGCCAATAGGGAAGAAAATACAGTTTACCAATTCCCAATTCCCGACCCCCACAGATATTATAAGTGTTTAAGCGGACATGGTATCACTTTCAGGTTGATATAAATCAAAAGCGAATGAAGCGAAGCGGAACGCAAAAGGCTGTTCCGGATTGAAGTTGCAGATCTAATTGTGTTGACCGATGACTAATGACAGTCATCAGTTATCGGTCATCGGTCAACGACCTTCTCCTAACCCAGACGCTACGCGAACATGAATAATTATGCTATTTAGATGTGTTTTAGCTTATTCTGGACTTACAAATTCTAAATAGCCATTGCTGAGTTCTTTCACCGCCAAATCATAAAATTGCTTACCATGTTCAGGCGTTGCTAACCCAGGATTTGAACCCATGCGTCCATCTGGGTAGCGCACTCGAAAGTCACTTGCACCATAAATCTTGTGTCCAGATGCAACTTCTGGTGAGAAGGACACTTGCTTAATTGCTTCTGGATAAACGTACTGGGTGAGGGCTACTTCACTAGGCGTTGCATGAGAGCCTTCTTGGTCGCCGTATAATTCTTTAGCAAGTTTATATACAGAACTGCACATAAACCAGTTAGCAACTTGACATTGTACTAGTTGAGCATTGTTAATCTGCAAATCTTCTAAGTAAGCGTAGGTTTCAGAGAAAGCAGCTTTGAGGGTGGCGATGTTACCACCGTGTCCATTGATAAAGTAAAACTTGGTAAAACCAGCTTTGGCTAAACAAGTGATGTAGTCTCGCACCAGTTGAATCATAGTGGTAGGACGCAGACTTATTGTCCCAGGAAAGGCGGTATGATGCAGTGCCATACCTACATTGATTGTAGGGCCAACGATCGCCCCAGTTGCTTCACCCACACCACGAGCGATCGCTTCTGCACAAATAGCATCAGTACCGATTAATCCCGTTGGCCCGTGTTGCTCTGTGGAACCAATAGGGAGAATAATACCTTTAGACTGCTGTAAATAAACTTCAACTTCCTGCCAGGTACTCAAATGCAGTAACATTTTTGCTTAACATCCTCATCATAATTGCAGTGGGAAGCAACTTTTTTTGCTTATTGGTGGGTAATGGCCAATAGGGGAGAAAATACAGTTTACCAATTCCCAATTCCCAATTCCCAATTCCCAATTCCCAATTCCCAATTCCCGACCCCCACAGATATTATAATTGTTTAAGCGGACATGATATGAACACTATTTTGGCTGTCCCATTAGCAAACAAACCAATGGCAATGGTGTTATCTATATCTATAATCCCAAAAGCTTCCGGCGAATATTTCCCCAGTTTCCCAAAAGTAATTTCTCTATTACCTTTGTCAATAACCAAGCGAAATATATTACCCTAAATTTTAACGCAGACTTTTCTGAATATCCTGGAGATTATAATTACGCTCAAGCTGAAGCCGCAAAATTCTATAATTATATTTTTGAATACCAACCGCCCATCTGGCAGGAACTTGCTGCCAAATTTGGTGGCAATGAGACTGTCTATTTCTATAAATATTGTCTAGGAGATGGGGTCGCAACAAGTTTTGAGAGATATGGATATAAGCAATTTACCGATTCTGCTACTTTATCCTATGATGCTCGCTGCGAACCTTCCTACAATCAAAATTCCAATTAAGTTCTGAAATTTTTGTGTTTTGGAGGACAAAGAATACAAGGATATCAGAGAAGTGGTTCCTGATTCTTGGCCTTGAATATTAACTAATCACAGCGATAATACTTTCTTACGTCGCTTCTAATTTCCCATGTACAGGACGTGCCGACAGGAAAAGCTACTAAATCTCCTTTACCCATTAGCATCGGTTGTCCTCCATCAGGCGTAACAATAACATCGCCTGTCAAAAAGTAGCAAATCTCTAGACGATTATATAGCTGTAGTCACATAGGTTAGGACAATGTTCATTCATCAAAGCCTTGAAACAACTGGCTTCCTACTTAGAACTCACCCTCAGCGCTTTGCTATATCTCTAGGAATACTTTGTCAACTTATTTTTGCCAAATTGCCCCTTTGAACACACCCAATTGATTGAGACGTTGTTGACTGGGTTGATGCTCAATTTTAATTTCCATGGTGTATTATATCTATTTGTAGTTAGCAGTAAGACTGGATATCTTCTCCACATTGATCTGCCAAATAACACAAAGCACGAAAACGCAAGCCTATAAATTGCTCATAAAGTGGATTGAGCTTACACATAGGAGGAATATGAACGATTTTGCGACCAAACAATACTAAATCACGCTCAAAAGGGCACTGTGCAGGAATAAGTTTAGCAATCAGATGAGCTAATTTACGATTCTGCACTTCTATTTCGTCAAGCCAGTTACGCAATGGTTCCAGTAAATCTAATTTGGGTTGAGTAAATTGTTTTTGACTAGTTGCTTGATGATTCACATTCATCAGGTTAATAAAAGCAGGCATAATCATATTCTGATTTTTTGCTTTGAGTATAGTCATAGTTAAGATTTTCCTTGTGTTAATAAATCAGTCATCATGTTTGATGATTCCCATGCAATCTAGCCCAACTGTTTCTACGCTTGCTAGAGTTTTCTGGTAGAACTAAGGCAAGCAAACAATAAATAACTGGCATAGTATTTATGGGTAATCTAGCTGAACTAATTGTTATTTAAACTCAGCAAATGGGAAATAACTGTCCCGTTAAATACAAAATAACAAAGAAATTCTAAAAGTGGTATTTCTTTAACTTATTAATTACTGATATGACAGATAGTGATCCCCTATGTTGCCTTTAAATAGCTGGTTTTGAAACTACACAGTACCTTGAATTGCACGGGTACTGGCAAAATGCTCCATTGTTCTTACTCCATATGGGTTTTCTTGACATTACTTTTTAAACACTAATAATTTTAGGCTATGCAGTATAAAATAAATTGTTATATATGTTACAGTTCTTAACCTAGAGATTATTTAATAACTAGTACAAATTCGTTTGATAAGTACAAACTAATATAGTGATACGGATAACCCATAAAAAACAGGGAGAAGACATTTTACACTTATATGAGGCAAATAGACCCAATAAAGGCAAATAATATTGAGAATCCATATGAAAAGCTGAAGCTCTGAATCAGGAATAATAATAAAAGTTAGTTATTGAATATTAAAAAAAGAGTAGCTAGTACAGCAGTTTTTCAGACTACTCAGTAATTGGACATAAATTATATATGGGTCTAGTCAGATAATATGTTTCAAAACCAACTAAAATAGACTTTTGGTATAAGCCTAAAAGATTTTCAAATCATCCTATAGATGTATTTTGTCTACAAATGAACCAAAAGTGTAGTTTATATTTACACTGCTAATCAGCTAGTAACTGCACTGAATAATCTTACAAAGCAAAACACATAATTTGTAGCTTACTTTGGTTTTTTTAAGTATGCGTAGTTTGCAACAATCTTATTGATAATTTTAATACTTCTTCTTGGTATATCTGTATGAATGTATTCCACTTTGTACAAAGTATGCTTTGAAAAAGCTAAAAAATATGCAATTTTTAATGCGATTTTTCTAATACGATTGTCTTACAATTGCACGAGGTATCGAGGAGAGTAAGGCAGTATCATGGTTAACTCTTTCAATAGCCGCCCTGAAATTTTATGGCGACAAGTTTGGGGATTAGCCGCTTTACTAGCAGCGATCATTTTCAGTTGGATGGCATACGGTTTTTATCAGCCTAAAATTTTACGAAAACTAGAATTTGTTGAACTGGCTAGTTGGCTAGGAATATTGCAAGGCTTACTTGCAGCAGTTATAGAACCTTTGATTGGAAGAGTTTCCGATCGCATTCAGCAGCGTTTAGGTAGCCGCCTACCGTTGATTAGTGTGGGAGTCATGCTAGCAGGTTTAATTCTTGTAACTGTATCGCTGTTAGTGGAATATAGCCTACCATTGGGTATACGTTGGATTTTACCAGTGCTGATGACTGCTTGGGTGATAGCAATAATTATGTTTCGTGGCCCTGCGATCGCACTTTTAACACAATTCGCACCCATCGCCGAATTACCCCAAGCCAATGCCATCCTCGTGTTTGTATTTGGGTTAGTAGCAGCCATTGGCTTAATGTGGAATGCCAGACTCTACAGTATGGGTGCATCAATTACTTTTCTTGTGGGAGCGATCGCTTTAATTTTGGGAGCATACATTTTGCGCTTATTCACTCCCAAACATGTGTTTTATGCTTCTAACCGGAATCAAATTACTGCTAAAACTCCCACAGCGCTGTTAATTCTGATTTTTGTGATTGGTTTAGCCACAAGTTTGGAAATTAATTTACTATTATCAATATTTCCTCAAGAATTGCAAACTCAGCTGCCAAGATTAAAAGTAGAATTTATTAAGGCTGAAATCCTTTTTGTGTCAGCGATCGCTTCAGTTCCTTTAGGAGAATGGACAGCAGAATTAGGCCCTAATAAATCTATGTTGCTTGGCTTGGGGACAATGACAAGTTTAATGGCCCTAACATTACTTAATGACAATAATATCATAGCAATAGGATTAATACTTGCTTTCGGTGTTAGTTTAAGCATAGTTTTTATCAGTATGATTTCCTTAGTATTAGCTAAAATTCCCCCTCATCGAGCAGGTTTAGGTACTGGATTATATTTTGGTGGTAGCGCTGGGGGAACTGCGCTCATCTCTTTGTTAATTAAATTAATCGGGATCAAATCAGTAGGAGCATTTTTGTTAGCTGAGGTTGCTTTTGCAGTAGTGGCTGTGTCTATTTTTCTGACTAAGAAAATATCAGTTACCTAATTTCAGCTAAAACACATTATAGTCAGTTTGCCTGGTAATAGGTAATGGGTAATTGGTAATAGGGAATAGTAAAAACCAGCAATTACCAATTACCGACCTCCACAGATATCATAAGTATTTAAACGGACATGATATGACTAATGACTAATGACAAATGACAGTCTTAACCAGATAATTTGCAATTTGGACACACAGTAGCTCATAACGCTTCTGGATTTATGCCCAGTGTACGTAATTGTTCCGCCAAGCGATCGGCTCTTTGTCTTTCTTGTTCAGCTATTTGTCTTTCTTGTTCGGCCTCCTGGCGTTTTTGATCAGCTTGAGCTTGAGCTGCTTCTTCTGGTAACAAAACCAAATTTCCCGAATCATCGTAAAATCGCAACCAAACAGCTGTTTCTCGGTCTATGGTTCCTTGCCAAGTTCCTAGCCAAAAGCCTAAAGTCTGACACCAAAGCCAACCGCGCTCATCTGGTGCTATGGGTTGATAGCGCAAGTTACCATTTAACTGCCATCCTTGCAGAGAATTGGGATCGAAGGGATCAAACACAAAATAATCTCGTGTTTTAAAAACGCGCTCGTAAATATCTTTCTTAGTTGTGATGTCTACTTCAGCAGTCGTTGGTGACATTAATTCGACAATCACATCTGGATAACGACCGCCTTCATCCCAAACTACCCAACCTTGCCTAGAAATAGTGCCATCAACATCTAGCACTACAAAAAAATCTGGGCCACGAAAATCTCGATTACGTGCTTGAGCGCTGTTGTAGTAAACAAACATGTTACCACCCGTAAAGAAGTCATTGCGATCGCACCAAGTTTGTTGCAACGACCGAATCAAAACATTCATGGCAATGCGGTGGCGATTACTCTCCAAAGGTTCTCCATCATCGAAAATTAAGTCAGTGGGAGGCATGGGAGGGTTTTCCCAATCCCATGATTCTGCATTCTGGGAGATTGTCTCTTTGATGGCGTCAGATGACATAGTTTGGTTCTCCCTCGTTTGAGCTTCATGCTTTTAGATTAGCCGATTTGTATGGTAAAATAAGCGATTCCAACAATGCACTTGGAGAAAAATTAGCGATCGCCTTATGATATAACCGTGGTCACATCTGTTAGGACAATGCTGATGGCTCAAAGCCTTGAAATAACCGGGTTTATACTCAGCAACGCCACATGCTCCACTTGGGGAAACCCCAAGACCGCAGTGGCTCCTCAGCACTCAGCACTCAGCACTTTGCTATATCTTGATAGATAGTACAGACAGACAATTAGCATCTTGAATGAGCAAATCAACCCTTTACATGGGATGCTGGTTGATTGGTTAGTTGAGTATTTGCAGATGTCTGTTGTTTCTGGTGTTACTGTTTCCGTTCCCGCCACAACTGCTAATTTGGGGCCTGGTTTTGATTGCATTGGCGCAGCTTTAACGCTATACAACGAATTTAAGTTCACTCGCTTGCAAGCAGGCGGGTTAATGATTCATGTCACAGGTGCGGAAGCTCTGCGAGTGCAAACTGATGAAAGTAATCTGCTTTATCAGGCATTTTTGAAGTTATATCAATATATAGATCAAACGCCGCCATCGGTGAACATAGAAATTCAGTTGGGTGTACCACTGGCGCGGGGTTTAGGTAGTTCGGCGACGGCGATTGTCGGCGGGTTAGTTGCTGCTAATCAACTGGCAGGTGCGCCTTTGTCTGAGTTGCAAGTGATGGAACTAGCGATCGCAATGGAAGGACATCCTGATAATGTAGTTCCCGCTTTATTAGGAGGATGTCGTCTCGCAGCTACTAGTAACACAGGTTGGGAAATTTGTGATATTCCCTGGCATCAAGATATTGTCCCAGTGGTGGCGATTCCTGATTTTGAGCTTTCCACCAAGGAAGCGCGGCGAGTTTTGCCGACTGAAGTCAGTCGTGCAGATGCGATTTTTAATACGGCACATCTAGGGTTATTGTTGCGTGGTTTGCAAACTGGTAAGGGAGAATGGTTGCAAGCAGCTTTGCAAGATAAGTTACATCAACCTTACCGCCAAGCTTTGATTCCTGGTTACGAAGCTGTGAATGCGGCGGCGGTTGCTGCTGGTGCTTATGGCATGGTGATTAGTGGTGCAGGGCCGACACTGTTAGCTTTAGTTAATGCTGCTAACTCCCAAGCAACAGAAGTCGCCATGGCCACAGCTTGGGAAGCAGCAGGAATAACAGCCACAGTGCGATCGCTTTCTTTAGATACCCAAGGCGCAGTTTTCACCTAATTGGTCAGTAGTCAGTGGTCAGTAGTCAGTGGTCAGTGGCAAAACACAACTAACAACTGACAACTGACAACTGACAACTAACAAAGAACAGTCTTAACCAAATAATTTACAATTTAGAAGTTTTTAAACCATTATGATAGAGCAGATTCAAGCAGAAATAGCAGCGCTTACCTCTCAAATTCAGGCTCTCCAGCAAGAACGCGCTGCCCTCACTATTAATAATGTAATGAAGAGCGAGAATGATTCACCTCTAGCAATAGTTGAAGCTTATCGTCGCCAAGCTAGAGAAAATCCCCAATTATCTGCTGAAATTCAAGGCATAGATGGAGCGATCGCGGCGCTAAACGTGCAACTACAGCAAAAACAAGCAAAATTAGCCCGATGGCAAGTTGAATCAAAACAACTTACCCAACAGCAGCAGTTGGAAGAAGCTAAAAAAGTGGCTCAGGTTCATGCCCAACGCATTAATCAGCTGGCGGCAGAACTGGCAACAGAAATCCGTTTACTCAAAGCCTGTGCCGATCATCTCAGTCCCTTGTATTGGCAAGTGTATTACAAGCCTTTTATCACAGGCTTTAAAACCATATCAGTTCCTCATGTGCGATCAGATGGGGAAGTGTGGACAATTGTCAACCGCATTGTTTGAGGGAATTATTGGGCAGGCAGGGGAGCAGGGGAGCAGAGGAGCAGGGGAAAATAAATAGTTTGCAATTTCCAATGCCCCATGCCCCATGTCCCATTCCCCACTTTGTTTGTAAATCTTTACATTTAGAGAAGTAATACAATACAATTTAATGAGTATTTATTCCTAAAAATACTCATAAACTGCTATTTGCTGAGCATTTATTCCTAGTGAAATATTAAATTTTCCGATTCCAGAGATAAACAACGTTTACAAAAGTACGAATTCCTTAATATAATGTAATTAAAAGAAAAAACGAAAAATGATTGTCATAAGTGATGATTCCTACTGAATTTCCCTGGCTAACAGCCATAATTCTCTTGCCCTTGGTGGCTGCCTTAGCCATTCCGCTGATTCCAGACAAAGAAGGTAAAACTGTCCGCTGGTATGGTCTGGGAGTAGCTTTCGCAGACTTTGCATTAATGATTTATGCCTTTTGGCATGGTTACGACTTTCAAAACTCAACACTCCAACTTGTAGAAAACTACTCTTGGATACCGCAATTGGGTTTGAACTGGGCTGTAGGGGTTGATGGTTTATCGATGCCCTTGGTGCTTTTGACAGGCTTAATTAACACCCTCGCAATCTTCGCGGCTTGGAAAGTTACCAACAAGCCGCGATTATTTTATGGTCTGATGCTGGCAATGTACAGCGCTCAGCTTGGCGTATTTGTTGCCCAAGATTTGCTGTTGTTCTTCTTGATGTGGGAAATCGAGTTAGTACCTGTATACTTGCTGATTTCCATCTGGGGAGGGCCAAAGCGCCGCTATGCAGCTACCAAATTCATTCTTTACACTGCCGCAGCATCAATATTTATCTTAGTTGCGGGTTTTGCGATGGCATTCTCTGGAGATACTGTCACCTTCGATATGGCAACTCTGGGAATGAAGGAATATCCCAAAGCTTTGGAACTGTTGGTTTATGCAGGTTTCTTAATTGCCTACGGTGTAAAACTGCCAATTTTCCCCTTGCACACTTGGCTACCTGATGCCCACGGTGAAGCATCAGCACCTGGTTCCATGATTTTAGCTGGTGTGTTGTTGAAAATGGGTGGTTATGCCCTCATCCGCTTCAACGTAGAAATGTTACCTAATGCCCATGTTTACTTTGCCCCAGTACTAGCGATTTTGGGTGTAGTGAACATTGTTTACGGTGCTTGCTGTGCCTTTGCCCAAACCAACCTCAAGCGTCGCTTGGCTTACTCTTCAATTGCCCACATGGGGTTTGTGTTAATAGGTATTGCTTCTTATACAGAAATTGGTATCAGTGGTGCAGTTTTACAAATGGTATCCCACGGCTTAATTGCCGCTAGCTTATTCTTCTTATCTGGTGTGACTTACGAACGTACCCACACCTTGATGATGGATAAAATGGGTGGTATCGCCAAAGTAATGCCTAGAACCTTTGCTTTGTTTACTGCTGGTGCAATGGCTTCTCTGGCCTTACCAGGAATGAGTGGTTTTGTGGGAGAGTTGATGGTGTTCCTCGGTATCGCTACCAGTGATGTTTACAGTTCTAGCTTCAAAGTTGTAGTTGTGCTGTTGTCAGCGGTTGGTGTGATTTTAACACCGATTTACTTACTTTCCATGCTCCGCCAAGTGTTCTACGGCAAGCAAAGCGAAGAGTTGCATTTGGATGCTGTTATATCCGATGTCAAACCCCGCGAATTGTTTATCACCGCTTGTTTACTTCTACCAATCATCGGCATCGGTTTTTATCCCAAGTTGGCAACGCAGACTTATGATGTGAAGACAGTAGAATTAGCGGCACATGCTCGTCAAGTTCTACCAGTTGTAGCTCATCAGCAACCATCAAGTTTGTACTCGCGTATTTTCACAGCGCCAACATTGGCTACTTCTGAGGTTGAAAGTTTAGTTAATATTTCAAAGTAAATATACTTTCCAACTAGGGTGCAACAACTAAATTATATTTTTGAGGGGAATAAAGGGGTGATTATAAAATCACCCCTTAAATTTTGTTTTTGCTGAGTAGGAGCGTACAGCTGTACGCCCATACAACTCTTTGCGTCCTTTGCAGTTCATTAAAAGAATGACTTTGACAAAAAGTTTTAGCCTTAACTGAACCGTATTGTCTATATGTTGCAAATATTTTTGGCGATGGTATTAGCAAGGATCAGGATTCTGACAAAATTTCCTGATTCAGTTTACTGAGTTTATTGACAAGGTATGTTTTGATTGTGTCTAGTTGTCGCATTTTTTCAGCAATTTCTTCAACCTTACGCTCAATAATCCTGATTTGATCTCGCTTAGACAGCGTGCCATCGCCCCACTCATTGAGCAACTGTTTAATTTCACGGAGTGTGAATCCCAGCCCTTTGCCTTGGTTAATCATCAACAAACGTTCTACTGTTTCTGGACTGTATTCTTTATAAAGTCTTGTTCCTGCTTGCCTATCGCTGGCAGTAATTAGTCCCAGTTTTTCGTAAAAACGAATCGTATCCTTTGATAAACCTGTTTTCTTGGATAGTTCACCAATCAGCATTTTAGTAACCCAAAAATTACCAAACCCTCTTGACTGTGGAGTATACTCCATAGATTACGCTGCTTGATAACAATATCTAGTTTTCTAGAAGTGATATCGAGCATGAACAAAACAGTTTTGATTACAGGTGCTTCCAGTGGAATTGGCGAAGCAACTGCCAAGTATTTCCTGCAAAAAGGTTGGAATGTTGCAGCAACCATGCGATCGCCTATTAATGCAGGAGATTGGACAAAAGCAGACAAGGTGATTTGTCCACGTCTTGATGTCACACGCCCTGAGACGATTGAAATTGCAGTCCGTGAAACGTTAGAGTGTTTTGGGCGAATTGATGTATTAGTAAATAATGCAGGATATGCCCTGATGGGGCCACTTGAAGGTGTGACGCCTGAACAATTAGAGCGGCAATTTCAAACCAATGTCTTTGGATTGGTGTCTACAATTCAAACAGTTCTTCCGATTCTGCGACAACAAGGAAGCGGCACAATTATTAATGTTACTTCAATTGGCGGTCGTTTAGCTTTTCCTCTGACTTCCTGTTACCATGCGACAAAATGGGCTGTGGAAGGGCTTTCTGAGTCTCTACGCTATGAGTTGCGTCGTTTTAATATTCAAGTCAAGATTATTGAGCCAGGTGGAATCAAAACAAATTTTATCAATCATGGTTCAGCTTGGGCAAGTCACCCAAACTATAGCGATATGGTTAAGCATGTGAAGGATTTCAGCGAGGGATTAAATAATTCATTGCCTGGCCCTGAAAAAGTCGCTAAAACTATCTACAAGGCTGCAAGCGATCGCTCACACAAGTTACGATATTCTCCACACGGCGAAGTCTTCTTTTTCATGCACGCGATTCTTCCTGATTCCTTGTGGCGATATCTTGTTACACGTCTGATGCTTGGAAGCAATAAATGAATAAGCTGTTTTGCATAAAAGATTGAGCGTTGCCAAATCAGAATATGAAATGCCAAAATTACCTTTCCTTTTCTTTGTACCTTTGCGTCTTGGCGACTTTGCGTGAGACAAATTCATATTTTTAATCAGCAACGCCAAAGATTGCATATCTAATTGTGTTGACTGATGACTGATGACTGTCATTAGTCACGCCCCTACAAGGTATCTGTTGCATTCTTTTTTCAGAAGCGATCGCTGCAAATTGTGCTATCGGAACCCCACCCCGCCAAAGCTACGCTTTGTCTCCCCTCCCCGTGAACGGGGAGGGGATTAAGGGGTGGGGTAAAACGCTGATGGAGTAAGCGTTTTAACTTAAATTGACACCAATGACAGCTGTACGCCCCTACAGGCAATTTATATGTTGCAAATATTTTTGGAAATAGTATTGGTTACAAAAAGCGAAACCAAAACAAAGTTTGCTAGATGCACCCATAAAATCAAGATAAATTTTCAGTAATATCTCTGAAGACAATTGAATAATTAGCCAATGGCAGTATTTGCGCTTTCAGTGTCACCAATCATTACTTGAGGCTTAAAAATGAACAGGTGTGCAAAGTCTGGGCGGTTTTTTTGGTACTTGCTACCGAATTTTAGCCGCTACAGTTTAACTGTTTTGCTGAGTGTAGTTTTGCTATGTGAATCAACGGGAGCATCATCCAAAAATATACCGTTGCAGATAGCACAACAAGGAACAACACAACAGGATGCAACTCGCGCCGCTGCTGAACAAGCTTTGCAAGAAGGTTTAAAACTTTACGAACAAGGGACAGCAGAATCGCTGCAAGGTGCAATTGTTAAATGGGAAGAAGCACTAGTGCTATGGCGAAAACTAGACGATAAATCTCAGCAAGCCCTTACCCTTCTTGTTATCGGTCGTGTCTACTCAGATTTAGGCGAGAAGCAACAAGCCCTCTCATTCTTCAACCAAGCTTTGCCATTATGGCGGCTTGTGGGGTATAAAGCAGGCGAGGCTGCTACCCTCAATAATATCGGTTTAGTCTACTCAGATTTAGGCGACAAGCAACAAGCCCTCTCATTCTACAACCAAGCTTTGCCATTATCTCGGCTTGTGGGGGATAAAGCAGGCGAGGCTACTACTCTCAATAATATCGGTCTTGTCTACTCAGCTTTAGGCGACAAGCAACAAGCCCTCTCATTCTTCAACCAAGCTTTGCCATTATGGCGGCTTGTGGGGTATAAAGCTGGCGAGGCTATTACTCTCAGTAGTATCGGTGTTGTCTACTCAGCTTTAGGCGACAAGCAACAAGCCCTCTCATTCTACAACCAAGCTTTGCCATTATTTCGGCTTGTGGGGCATAAAGCAGGCGAGGCTGCTACCCTCAATAATATCGGTTTAGTCTACTCAGCTTTAGGCGACAAGCAACAAGCCCTCTCATTCTACAACCAAGCTTTGCCATTATCTCGGCTTGTGGGGGATAAAGCTGGCGAGGCTATTACTCTCAGTAGTATCGGTCTTGTCTACTCAGCTTTAGGCGACAAGCAACAAGCCCTCTCATTCTACAACCAAGCTTTGCCATTATCTCGGCTTGTAGGGGATAAAGCAGGCGAGGCTACTACTCTCAATAATATCGGTTTAGTCTACTCAGATTTAGGCGACAAGCAACAAGCCCTCTCATTTTACAACCAAGCTTTGCCATTATCTCGGCTTGTAGGGGATAAAGCTGCCGTTGCTAGAACCCTCAATAATATCGGTGCTGTCTACGATGCTTTAGGCGACAAGCAACAAGCCCTCTCATTCTACAACCAAGCTTTGCCATTATGGCGGGTTGTGGGGGATAAAGCTGGCGAGGCTAGTACTCTCAATAATATCGGTTATGTCTACTATGTTTTAGGCAACAAGCAACAAGCCCTCTCATTCTACAACCAAGCTTTGCTACTGGTGCGGCTTGTGGGGGATAAAGCAAGCGAGGCTACTACCCTCGGTAATATTGCTCTCGTAGAACGAGATCAAGGCAACTTGCAAACAGCACTCACCCAAATCGAAGCAGCCATTAAAATTATTGAGGAATTACGCACCAAAGTTGCTAGCCAAGATTTACGTGCTTCTTACTTTGCCTCAAAGCAAAACGTTTACAAATTCTACATCGACTTGTTGATGCAGTTGCACAAAAAAGACCCAGCAAAAGGATATGATGGTTTGGCGCTGCAAGCAAGCGATCGCTCCCGTGCCAGAGGTTTAATAGAACTATTAACTGAAGCTAACGTAGATATTAAAAAAGGCGTTGACCCCAAATTACAAACAGAAGAACGCCGTTTACAATTACTAATTGATGCCAGAGAAAAACAACTCTCACAATTATCAAGTCAAAAACAACCACCAACCGAACTGATAACAGAAACCAAACAACAAATTGAAGATTTGTTCAAGCAACAAAAAGAACTGGAAGCACAAATTCGCGCTACTAACTCTGACTATGCTGCACTTCAATATCCTCAACCCCTCACTTTAAAAGAAATTCAGCAACAACTCGATAAAGACACTTTGCTGTTGCAGTATTCTTTGGGTGAAGAACGTAGCTATGTTTGGGCTGTGACTCCTAATTCTCTTGATAGCTATGAACTACCAGGACGCGAACAAATTAACAAAGTAGCAAAAGATTTATACAATAATTTAAGAAACCCAGGAATGAGCGGTGTTTCTCCAGAAGAAACTGGCAAAGTTGCTGAGAAATTAAGTAAACTTATTCTTGCACCTGTTGCTAACAAGTTGGGGCAAAAACGTCTAGTAATTGTTGGGGATGAAGCTTTACAATACATTCCCTTTGCGGCGTTGAATGACCTAACCCCCCTACCCCCTTCCCTGCGAGGGAAGGGGGAGCAAGATCAACTAGGGAAGGGGGAGCAAAATATACTCCCCTCTCCTCGTAGGAGAGGGGCCGGGGGAGAGGTCAATTATCAACCATTGCTAGTCAACCATGAAATTATTAGTTTGCCTTCCGCTTCTACTATTGCTATTCTCCGTAAACAAATTCAAAAGCGTTCTGTTGCACCTAAAACTCTTGCTATCCTAGCCGACCCAGTATTTAGTGTCGATGATCATCGCGTCACTGGCAAATCTGCAAATGCTGATAATAATCTCATCTTACAATCAGATGAGTCTGCTTTGAAGCGGTCAATGAGAAGCGTTGACCGCAGCGAAATTGAAAGGCTGGAAAATACTCGCACTGAAGCACAAGCAATTCTCAAACTCGTAACATCAAACAGTTTACAAGCTTTTGATTTTGACGCAAATTATAACTGGGCAACTAGCACCCAACTGAGTCAATATCGGATGCTGCATTTTGCTACCCACGGCTTTGTAGACAGCACCAACCCAGAATTATCAGGAATTGTGCTGTCGTTGGTAGACAAACAAGGTAAGCCTCAAAAAGGCTTTTTAAGGTTGAACGAAATCTTTAACCTCAACTTACCAGCGGAGTTAGTGGTGCTAAGTGCTTGTGAAACCGGACTCGGTAAGGAAGTCAAGGGTGAAGGATTGGTTGGGTTGACAAGAGGCTTAATGTATGCAGGTGCAGCACGAGTTGTGGTGTCTTTGTGGAGAGTTGACGATGAAGCGACATCATTATTAATGCAACAATTTTACAGCCAAATGTTACAGCGTGGTTTATCGCCGGCAGCAGCCCTCAGAGCGGCACAATTGCAACTTTGGCAACAAAAAAATTGGCAAAATCCCTATTCTTGGGCAAGTTTTACTTTACTCGGTGAATGGCGGTAAAGGGAATTGGGGAGTCGGCGCGGTGGTGATACCATCTCTATATGGGTAGGGCGTACTGCTGTCGGAACCCCACCCCGCCAAAGCGATGCTTTGTCGCCCCTCCCCGTTCACGGGGAGGGGTTGGGGGTGGGGTGTTTTTATTATGGGCAATTTGCCGGACATCATATGAAAAGTCTTTTTGTGTCTAGCTAGTAGGGTGCGTTATGGACAATAGTCAAACACGCACCGTAAATCTCTGGCGGTGCGTTATGCTGGCGCAATAACGCACCCTACAAAACTAAGATCCGAAACCCCAGATCTAAGATCCGAAACCCCGGATCTAAGATCCAAAACCCCGGATCTAAAATCCGAAACCCCGGATCTAAGATCCGACATCCCAGATCTAAGATCCGAAATCCCGGATCTAAAATCCAAAATCTAAAATCCAAAATCCCAAATCTAAAATCCCCCGTTCTCTCAAAGAAAACGGGGGTTTACAAGTTAGGAAACTACAATCTGACGGATGAGAATACTCATCACTTCATCACCGTTTCCGGTTGGTAATAGTGGACTCCAGTCTCCCACGTTTGCATAGCCAATCACTTGCAAATAGTGGATTGTCCCAGTAACGGCTTTGGGAGAACCTATCAGTAAATGCTTTATCGGTTCTCTGGTAGGTAAGAGTTTTGCAAAAGATTGCTTAGGAGTGGGTGTATTTGAGTCTTCGCTTGGCAAATAACCCTCAAACTCTCCTTTGGCAAAGTCTTGATCATCTCCGGACTGTTTTTCTTGTGTCATGATAGTGTTGACTCCTATTTAGGTGTTCAAAGAAGGGCGATCGCAGTGCCTTGCTACAGGGGCGATCGCCTTTCTTGTACATTTGACTGTACATTTATAATATAAAGTATAATTTTATACTTTGCAATCCCTAATTGCAAAAATTTTTTTGTCATTAGTTTAGGACTTATACAGTTAAATTATTTGTTGAGGTTGGGAATTGGGAATTGAGGCAGTATCATGGCGTAGGAATCTCGCACTGTCAACAATTCAAGGTGCGTTTGGGTTTTGTTTGTGTAGACGCGGTTTTTAACCGCCCATTTCCCTGTTGCAAAAAATGCAACCGACACGAGTTTATTTGAGCAACTTCATAAAATAACAATAAAATTACCAAAAAGGGGAAAAGAAAAAGGGGAAGGGGAAGGGAATTAAAGTTAAAACTTTTCCCCATATGGTATAAAGCCCCTATTTTTAAATATGGGGTTTCCTTCCCCTTCCCCTTCTTCATAAATGGCAGTATTTTTGTCAATGTGATTATTGCCAAAAATCATTATTTTTCATTACTCGTGGATAAATTCTGTGAAGATGATGTTGAAATCTAAACAATTTATTTTTCCCTGTGTAGGAATAATTAGTACAGCAGTTTTAGGTATTTGGGCATCAGTATCAGCCCAAACACAATCTCAAAAAGCTCTACCAAGTTTTACTAAAGTCCAAAATCCTACAGAATTTAAATTACAAGGTAAGGGCGAACCTTCCGTACCGAATCAGTCTGAGCAATCTCCCGGAGGAACACGGGTAATAATTGGTTCTAAAGATGACCGGATTCCCATGACTAGCAGAAATTATCCTTGGTCAGCAGTTGGAAAGATTGAAGGAATAGCTGATGATGATAGTGGTTATAGTTGCACGGGAACGTTGATTGCGGAAGACGTTGTTTTAACCAATGCTCATTGTGTGGTTAATCCTGACACTCGAAAGGTAAGTAAAGCGATCGCATTTCTGCCAAACTTAGTTAACGGTGTTGTCCGCGATAAAAATGATATTGCTTATGCAACTAGAGTTTATTACGGCACAGACTTTAAAAATAGGAATTTAGCAGACTTTGCCCAAGATTGGGCACTACTAAAGCTGGACAAACCCATCGGTAGAAAATACGGTTATTTAGGTTGGAAATCTCTGCCTGCTTCTGTTTTGGTTGGTGATAGCAAAAAGTTTGCTTTAGTAGGCTACTCCGGCGATTTTCCAGATCCTAAAAAAGAAGGATATGAAGACTTAACAGCGGGTAAAAGTAATACTGCTGGCGTTCATATAGGATGTAGTATTATACGCCAAAAGGATAATTTGCTTTACCACAATTGTGATACTAATAGCGGTGCCTCCGGAGGAGCAATTATCGGCAATTTTGACGGTAAATATTATATTGTTGCCCTTCACTCCGGTGCAAACGAAGTTAATGGTTTGCTGTTGAACCGTGCAGTAGAAATGTCTCGTTTGGATGAATGGTTGCAACAAAATTAGTTTAAGTTGACTTATGACTGATAACTGTTAAGTGATGACTGATGACGGTTAACGGTACAAATGATAAATGACCGTTGTGAATAATCACTATGTTGAGGCTTAGGTCATGATGAAGAGTAGCAAATATAAAACGCTAAATGCAAATTCCACGAACTATTTTACAATCCCAAATCCCAAATCCAAAATCTAAAATCCAAAATTGTACAAGGAGTTAAATCAATGACTAAAAAGCCTTTCTATAAACAAAGTTTGGCTTTATTTTTTACTGCAATTCTTGGTGTCACAACATTAGGTGGTTGGGTATCTGTTCAAGCCCAAGCAAATAGAGAAGCACCACAAACTACCCCGCCTAAATTCACTAATTTTAAAGATGCAGATAAATTGCCATTATCACAAAGTGGTAAACCTTACAAACCTTCTACATTAAATCAGTCTGAAAAACCTACTGGAGGTGTTAGGGGAATTCCTGACGGTATAGACGATCGCGTCCCCATGCTGAGCAGAGAATATCCTTGGTCTACTATCGGTCGCGTGCAAGGAACAACAGCCGATGCCAAAAGCTATCATTGCACAGGGACTTTAATTTTTGACAATATAGTTTTGACAAATTCCCATTGTGTTATTGACCCTGAAACCCATCAATTAAGTAAACAAATTCTGTTTCTACCAAACGTTATTAATGGTAATGTGCAAAATAAAAGAGACATAGCTCTGGTAGAGCAAGTGATTTATGGTACTGATTTCAAAGGCGATCGCATTACCAATCAAGTTAACGATTGGGCAATTTTGAAAATTAATAAACCTCTAGGTCGCAAGTATGGTTAAATCGGATGGAAATCTATACCTTCTTCAGCTCTAATTAAGAACCGAGAAAAATTCTTCTTCGTAGGCTATTCTGGAGACTTTCCCGATCCCAGTAAAAAAGGTTATGAATTCCTGAGTGCTGGCCCTGGATGGACTGCTGGATTTCAAGCTGGATGTAGTATTGTCGGAGAAGAACAAGAAATACTATTTCATGATTGTGACACTGCCGGTGGTTCTTCTGGCGGGCCAATCATTGGTTTAATAGATGGTGAACCCTACATTGTCGCCCTTAACAATGCCGAGATTAAAGACCCTAAATCTCGACGAGATATAGTCAACTTGGCAGTGAAAATCTCTTTCTTGGATCAGTTGGCTGGTAGAAATTAGTCAGTTGTCAGTGGTCAGTGGTCAGTTGTCAGTTGTCAGTTGTCAGTGGTCAGTTGTCACTGTTCATTTCTCCCTCATCTCCCTCATCTCCCCATCCCCCCATCTCCTACCTGCTGGCAGAAAATACAATAAAAATAAACACTAACTATGAACCAGGTAGACTACCTCAGGATTAGCTTAATCGATCGCTGCAATTTTCGTTGTCAGTACTGTATGCCAGAGGGAGCAGAACTGGACTATATTCTCAACCAACAACTGTTAACTGATGAGGAATTACTCACCCTCATTCAAGAAGTATTTATTCCCCTTGGCTTTCGGCGGTTTCGTTTGACTGGGGGGGAACCTCTACTGCGTCCCCGTGTGGTGGAGTTAGTACGGGCGATCGCATCTTTTCCCCAAACTCAAGATTTGTCAATGACGACCAACGCCTTTTTACTTGCTCCCATAGCACAAAACCTTTACGATGCAGGTTTACGACGCATTAATATCAGCCTCGACTCTCTTGATAGCGATACTTTTGACCAAATTATCGGTAATCGCGGTCGCCCTCGTTGGCAACGAGTCTGGGATGGAATTCAAGCCGCTCATCGTGTCGGATTTGACCCTTTGAAACTTAATGTAGTGGTAATTCCTGGGGTCAATGACCACGAAATTCTGGATTTAGCCGCCTTGACAATTGACAAACAATGGCATGTGCGGTTTATTGAATTTATGCCTATCGGTAATGGGGAATTATTTAGCGATCGCGGTTGGGTAACTTCAGCCGAATTACGACAACGCATCCGTGATCGCTGGGGCTTGACAGAATCTCAAGTTTGTGGTGCTGGCCCTGCTGATATCTTTCAAATTCCGGGAGCGAAGGGAACACTGGGATTTATTAGTCAGATGTCCGAGTGTTTTTGCGATCGTTGTAACCGGATGCGCCTGAGTGCTGATGGTTGGCTGCGTCCCTGTTTATTAAATGAAACTGGTCAAATTGACTTAAAAACTTCTCTGCGTGCTGGTATTAGCACCACCCAATTACGAGAGCAAGTCAGACACCTATTAGCAATCAAGCCAGAAATTAACTTCAAAGGGCGCGACACTGGTACTTCGGGTACGTATAGCCGTACCATGTCGCAAATTGGTGGATAAAAAAGTTATGAGTTATGAGTTATGAATTGAAGATTTTAACTCTTAACTCCTAACTCTTAACTCCTAACTCCTTAAGCTTGACGTGAGTAGTATTCCACCACAAGTAGTTCGTTAACTTGCAGTGCTACCCATTCGCGCTCAATCACACCGTTAACTTTGCCAACCAATTTGTTTTTGTCAAACTCCAGATGACTGGGAAGGTTAGCCAAGCCGGGATATTGCAAGTTGTTTTCTACCAACTTCTTCGACTGTTCGCGTTCGCGGACAGCAATAACTTCACCAGGACGAACCTGGTAGCTGGCAATATTCACTACACGACCATTAACTGTCACATGACCGTGATTCACTAGCTGACGCGCTGCTGGAATTGTGGGAGCCATACCCAAGCGGAAAACGGTGTTATCCAAGCGCATTTCTAACAGTTGTAGCAGCACTTGTCCGGTAGAACCAGTCACACGTCTAGCTTTACGTACATAGCGTAGCAGTTGCTTTTCTGTCAGACCATAGTTCATCCGGAGTTTTTGCTTTTCCTCTAGACGGATAGCATACTCAGAGCGTTTTTTGCGGTTTTGGCCGTGCTGGCCTGGCGGATAAGCGCGTCTGGCGCTTTTACGAGTTAATCCTGGTAAGTCGCCCAAGCGACGTACAATTCTAAGGCGTGGCCCTCTATATCGGGACATGAGTTTCCTTAATCTAATCCTGTTTTAACTTTACCCAGACATACTATTTTGACATTCCTCACGCTAAAAGTGCGAGGATTCTTGGGCTAAATCCCGCCTCCGTCAGCAACGCTGATTTTGGTCTTACAGTTTTATGTCTAGTCCGACTACACTTTTACAGCAAGCACTCTGATGGACTACTCCCCAAGCGTAAGTTTCCGTGTGTCCCACGGTACATATTCAATTCTTTTTGTCCTTTCTGTGTGGATTATTAATTATGCCATTGACAGACAGGAATTTTGAGATCACGGAGTAGGACGTTAAACCTGTTTCCTCATCGTTCTCACAGTTAGAGACCGATTCTCCATTTTATCAAAGAGTCGCTCTAGAGGGGCAAGGTTTTAAACCCTATTTTTCGATAAATACCAACAAATCATAATTTAATTAGCAAAAATCATAAATTTCTTCATCAAATTTTAATGTTATGGGCATAATATTTCAGTAGTGAGCAATTCGCACCCGCTTTCAAGAAACGTAGGGAGTAGGGAGTGGGGGTTTGAAAGTGTTTGTTTCATCAGTCATCAGTTATCAGCCAACCGAAATTTCCTGTTTTGCCAAAGAGTTGATGCATATTTGAGTTAGCATAACCTTGGGTGTTTGGAGAATGGCAATGTCCAAAACAAAAATTAGCAGAGGTGGAACCCCACAAGGTAGTTCTACTGGAAGGTTTACGAATAGGGCAATTCGGCTGACAGTACCAGTATTAGCTATAGCTGGATGGCTAGCTGCGATCGCCCCAGGTATAGCTATCACCGCCCGCTATAACAATGATTACCGTGTCTGTGCAGGCAGAATCTTGACGAATACCGAGGGGGTGAATACACAAGCAATATCAGAAGCTTGTGCAACTTCACTACGTCCAAGGGATTTGGCTACCTGCGTGGTTGATATTAAGAAGAAGACACAAATTGTTGCTACGGATGCCCTTTCTTATTGTAGCCAGGCTCGCCGTCCTTTGGATTATGGCTACTGTGTAGTTAACATTAGTCAGAATACTCAAAATGCAATTAACCCAGCAGTTTTAAATTATTGTGGTCGTAGTTTGTTGCCTACACGTTTTGCTCAGTGTGTAGTGGGCTTGCGTGGTGAAATCAAAGAACTAGAACCCACTCCAGCACTGGATACTTGTATTGATGGTAGCGATCGCATTGGTGGTCTTACACCTTCATCTACATTATCACCATCTCAAAGCCCTACGGAATCTAGTCCCAATGTTGAGACTAATCCACTACCTGTGATTCCAGGTAGCCAGTAAATTCTTGCTGTTCTACTTTGACTGCAATCTGAGTTTTTTATTTAGTCGATGGGAGATTTTTTCACTCACCTACCGCTGAAAAATAAGGCAGAGTAGAGACGCTATTGCTGTCAGATTAACAGGGCTTACGCATGGACTACAATTTTACGTCATTACGAGCTTAGCGTTGTAATCGCAAAAGCTTAGGTTTTTCGTCACGAGTGCGTAAGTCCTAATTAATTTGAAACTGTTGTAATCATTTGATACCGAGTTCATTCAATTAGCAATCAATTCCGAAAAACCTCACCCAATTTTGTCTAACAAAAAACTACCTCTCAGCCTTTGTGAGGAAGTGATTAAGGGTTGGTGTAAATCACTATGGATGGAGTCTTTGTACTGCTAAGCGGAAGGTTTCTGCTAATATAGAAATTACGCAAGATTACAAGTTGTAGCAGCAATTCATTAATTGCCGCTACAGCTAAATCAGCTTTCGACTATAGCTTGTAAGTACTGTATCAATTAGCCTCCATAACTGTTGTAGCACGGAAAAACCTAGACATGAAGTGAGTTTCCGCAGGATACCGCAGAGGAAAAAAAGTCATGAGGGTTTGAGGGATTCTTACGTAAGTCCTATGAGTCTAAAAATTAAATAGCCAGCTTCCTGAACTCATACCAATTTTCCAAAACAAAGTAACAGATTTCAAATATAAACTGTCGAAGCTCTGATTAAATCTGACTTTCTTAATTACGAATTGGTATCAGTACCAGCCTAATGCTTTACTGAAGCGCATGGCAACGGACAAATATTGCTCATTGAGGTAGGAACACAAGCTGCACCTCTTCATATGTATGGCAATAAACTGCCCGTTGCAGTTGTTGGATAGTCGGTATTCATCTCGCCAACTACTATATTTTAAGAGCGTTTTACCTGGGAAAAAATTTAGACAAAAATGGCGAGGAATTAATTTGTTGACTGTTGAATTGTCAGTCTTCTTTCCTGCCAAAAACCATTTGTAAAATCATTGGAATGCCGCCACTTTGGTGATATCTATCTGCCCAAGCACGGATAATTTCATCCAATTCTTCCATAGCCTGATCCCATTTCTCTGGTGGGATATCCAGTTCTTCTAAAGCACGCATGGCATTTGGTCGCCGTTCTGCCCAATCTTTCATCATCCGGAAATACCGAGCAGTGTCTTCGACCATAATGTAGGTACGCTCTTGGTCGTCTGCTGGTGCATAAAAAGGACGAGTCAGAGCGTAGAAAGGCATTCCCCAAGGAGAATCAATACGGGTGACTGTGCCTGAATATAACAGACGGCGCTTGATATGTTCTGCTAAGGCTTCACTTAAAACCATCTGATGCTCAGGTGGTAAGCCTTCTTGCGATCGCTTGTGCAGAAATTCAATCAATTCCAGAAATTCAAACGATGTGACTAACTGAGCATCGGGTAGATTACTCGGTAATTTTTGCTCAATTTGTCTTTTTTCCTCACTTGTTAAACTTGTACCAGGAACGCGCGATCGCCCTGGTTGCCAAGGATACTTTTCCATCCAAACGTAGGGCAACTGAATCAGATACCGAGGTTCTTGAGAACCCAGCATCTTCAACAATTTACCCTCTGTTAATGCCTGTCTGACTTCCTCAACGATAATTTTGACTCGTTTTGGCTCTAGGTGGTGCAAATGCCCAGTCATCCGCAGGTTTTGTCCCTGCTCTAGATAGGTCATGTAAATTGCACATTTAGCTGCCGTTGCTGCTGCATCTAAGAATGCCCCATGCCTGTGCCCACTTGTCCGCATGGCACTAAAAGCCAGATAAAGCATAATCTGATCCATCGCACTGGGGCCGAGTTGTTTGATCAGATCTACGTCGTTACTCATATTACAAATTATTTGGATAGCAAGTTTACACGATTATTAGTCAAAGGAAAGTAAGTAGCATACACCCGAATGGAGGCAATTTATTCACTCCAGGCTGTTTATCACGCATTAACTCTGAAATGTTTATTAGCTAGAATCGTTCACCTCCGTATTTTCTGGCGTACACCCAGAATCTTGTGTTTTTTGTGAAAGTTGACTTGTATCTGACCGGAAAATCATCAAATAACATCAGCTTTCCTCAATTGTGACTTCATAAAATCACAAGCAACCTTTGTGCTTCTTACTAGTACTCTACAAAGACTTCTTGCGATATCCGGGTTTTCCCCACCCTTTACGAGCAACAATGAGAAAACTATTTTGGCTAGGTACCCACATCAGGCAGATCTCATTGGAATTTAAATATATTCCCAAAGTCTAAAGATGTTTGGGAACGGCTGAGGTAGAAGTCACTATTACACCTTGATCACACCGATTAGCTCCACTAGGAAGGTTTTAACCACTATACTGCCCAAGGATTACGGTGATTTATCGGCAGTATCAGTAGTTTGCTATAAGGGCAATCATAGACTTCAAATAAGGCAGATGATTCCAACTTCAGGATACCTTTTGT
This sequence comes from Amazonocrinis nigriterrae CENA67, assembly GCF_016056305.1. Taxonomy (GTDB): domain Bacteria; phylum Cyanobacteriota; class Cyanobacteriia; order Cyanobacteriales; family Nostocaceae; genus Amazonocrinis; species Amazonocrinis nigriterrae. Next base: position 56,307 of record NZ_JAECZC010000033.1, read on the forward strand.
CTTTTTATAGTATGATATTCCATTTTTACAGCCTTTTTGTCAATTTTGTATGAAGTAATCTATTTTTAATTTTTTGGTAATTATTATTTAAATACTTTATATACAACCAAGTATTAAGGTTTGCTGATATTTCCCTAGATCTGAAAAAGCAAAATTTCAGTCAGACTTTGGCATTAAAAGAACAAATAAGAAAGCTATGATACAGATCAAATCAACGGCTTATGTTCATTCACGAAATCACTTTTCCCAGCTGTTCATTTGTAACAAATTGTAGTGTGGCTGTATTAGCCCTGATCCAGCAATACTTGTGGTCACATTTATCAGAGGCAAGGAAAGCCAAGAGTAAGAGGAAGACAACGATAAATTCTTTTCCCCAATGCCCAATGCCCAATTTCATACATGGTAGTAAAAATTTTTCTTTGGGACTGGCTTTTTGGACTAGTCATCGAGAGTAAAAATTTAAAAGTTAAAAGTGAACAGTTAAAAGATCAAGCTCTGCTTTTAACGTTACACTTTTAACTTTTATGACTTGAGGCTTGCTGCTATGCGTCATTTAATGTTATTGACTAGATGCTTTCACTCCCGATCGCATTTTTTCAAAGCTGAAAGCTGCGACTCCGAAAGTTACAAACAAGACTCCCAAAATCTGTACAATATCCAAAGTTTCCTGAAGCATCAGACCCGCAAAAATTACGGTTAAAATTGGTACGCCTGCACCAATAATCGCGGCTCGTGATGCCCCAAGTTTGCCAATTCCCACATGATTGAATACGTAGCTAGAAAGAGTCAGTACACCCAAAATAAAAGCACTTAAGACTATTTCAAGCAATTTAGATTGTTCAACTATCAGGCTCCAGGTTTCTGGCAAAGGCAACATTAAACCGATAAAGCTCAACGCCAACATGGTAGAAAAATTAATTAAAGTGAAAGACACTGGATGTACTTTAGTAGCACACATCCTTGTCAGAATCACGTAGCAGGCGAAAGCCAAACCGGCGAAAATTGCTGTAGTGGCTGCTAGGGGAATATTCTCGATACCGCTACTCACAGAACTTCCGAATACCAGCAATTCCCCACAGAAAATAGAGCCGATCGCAATGGCGCGGAAGGAATTCGGGCGATCGCGGAACAGGAACCAAGACAGAAGTCCATTAAACAGCGGATAGACAAAGAATAGCGCGATCACTGTCCCAGTGGCGATTTGACCAATGGCTAGGTAGATTAACACTTGAGATAAAAACAAAAAACAGCCACTGGCGATGGATAGCTGCAAAATTTTCTGCTGATTTTTGGCATTACCAGGAGTAGAACTACTCCGTGTTGATGTAATTAAATTTTGTAAGTCTTGCCAGACCTGGGGATACATGATGGGAGCCAGCAGTATCATTAGCGGCACAACCACCATTAACCGTAAAGTTAAAATCAGGAAAATATTACCCAAAGTTGGTGATATTAAACCCTCCGCCATCACTCCCGCTATCTCGGAGGCTTGGTAAAACATCTGTTTGATAGCAACATTATAAAGCGATGTCAGCACTGTTGATAACACCACCAACAAGAAACCTATCTGAATTGGTGACAACGTTGAACTTCCAAGCGATCGCGGTGGTGAAGATGTCCTTCTTGGCTTGGTTGCTGGTGCAGGAGGCGGGGATTTAGTACCACTGTTGGACAAGTCCCTATTCAGTACAGAAATCGGTTCTTTAGTATTTTTCTGGACAGATGGGGGTTTATTCTCGCCAGACGAGTTCTTGGGACTAACACTAGTTGGCTCGATAACCGTTTCCTTGGGTTTTTCTGATGTCGTCTCGTCCTCCGACAAGTCCCTACTCAGTACTGAAATTGGTTCAGATACAGTTGCAAGTACGGTTTCGGACACAGAAGGCGAGGATTCAGTATTGCTCTGTGATAATTCCTGAGAAATATTGGTAGTCGGTTCAGCAGTGCTTTTTGTGACTTCTGCTAAAAGTGGATATGTTTGTGGTGAACTCTCCTGTGGTTGTTCAGGAGGTTGCAATACAGTGTTTGGTGATTTTACTGCTTCTACTAACTCTGGTTTTGTTTGTAGTGAACTCTCTTGTAGTGGTTCAGGAGGTTGCAATACAGTATTTGGTGATGTTACTGCTTTTACTAACTCTGGTTTTGTTTGTGGTGAACTCTCTTGTGGTTGTTCAAGAGGTTGCAATACAGTTGGCGGTGATACTGTGACTATTTGTACCGACGCTGGTTTTGTTTGTGGGGAACTCTGTGCTGGTTGCTCAGAAGGTTGCACCACAGTGGTTGGTGATATTACTGCTGCTTTTGAAGCTTCTTTAAGTGTTTTTGTGAGTTCTTCACGCAGGTTATTAGTGAACTGCTCTAGAATTGCTTCTCCCTGTTGTTGTTGGCTGTACATCCGTGACAACTGTTGCGAGATATCACTTTGATAATTCTTCAGTTCCTGTTGCAACGAATTAAAGGCGATGGTCAGGGTATCATCCAGAGTACCGAGTAGTTGTTCAGTATTTTCATTGTTCTGGATGGTGGAGTTCTTAGAGTTTTGGGCTGAACTTAGTGCAGCTCGTTCTTGGGAGCTAGTTTCTATGACTTGGCTAGCTAGAGTCGTCAGTGATGATTGCAGTTGGGAGCATATGTGCTTCGCCAAAGCTTCTGCTAGCTGACGGATTAATACTTGCTGCTCAGTAATTTGTCGCACATGTTGCAGGTGTTCTTTCTCCTCTATGAGCTGTTGAATTTCAACAGCTAAACGGTCTTTTTCCCCTTGGAGCCGTTTTATTTCTTCCTGCAAAGATCTCAGTACATTCTGCTGGAGATTCTCCAAATCCTCCACAATAGCCCACAGAGCGGTCTCTGCTGTTCTGGATAGCTCACCTCTGACTCGCGGGTTGTCTGGTCGCTTTTCAAATCGCCCCATTAGCTTCTAACCTCTAACAAATTGACGATAAAGCTGCTTCCCGTAAACTTGCTTGGTACTCATACATAAGTTTCCTGTATTTTGTCAGATAATCTAAAAGTTTTAGCAGGATCTACGCATATCAACGTAATTCTGTCATGCTGAACACAGGTTGGCAAAGTATATAAATTTATGCTCTCCACAGCTTAATGTGCTGTGTTATCTTCAACATCACAGACAGCAGTCCATCGGTCTTATTTCTATCTTTCGTTTTCAAGTGAGATTTTTCTGGGAGAAAATATCTCACCTAATATAAATACTTATGATTTTTGTAGCAATACTAATTGTCAAAGTCTTGCAAATCGATGCCTTGCTAAAACTGAGTTACTGGAGTTTTTAAATCTATATCTAAATTTTTACAGAATGTAACTTGTGAAACAGTATATATCTCTAATGGAGATTAAAGTAATCATTTACAGAAATTAAAAGTATTACTATCTCCTGCACAATATTTTAGTGAATTAACAGCGATTCTGCAAAACAGTGCTGAGTGCTGAGTGCTGAGTGCTGTAGATGCTTCTGCGGTGTTAGCGTAGCGTTAGCGACGTAGGAGCGTCGGGGGTCGCAGTCAAAGGATGCATGGTATTGCTGAGTTAGGAGCCAGTAAAGTTTCATGATTTCTGGTATAGGTGTTCATGAGGGCTAGTTAGCTGAGTTTAAAGGAAAAAAATCCGGGCGATGCTGAAGATGGCAGCGCTGAGTAATGCACTCAAGGGAACTGTAATTAGCCATGCGGCTGCAATTCCTTTTAAAGTTTGAAATTTAATTGAATTGATATTTTGCACCAATCCAATACCCACTACACCGCCAACAAGGGCGTGGGAAGTGGAGACGGGTAAACCTAACCGGGATGCTAGTAGGATGGTGGTAGCGGTTGCGAGTTCAGCACAGAATCCACTGCTAGGTTGTAAGGAAATGATGTTTTCGCCAATGGTGGCAATGACTTTTTTTCCCCAGATGGCTAAACCAGCGACAATACCAGCACCGCCCAAGATTAAAATCCACAAGGGAGTGTTGATCCCATCGGTAGGTACGCTCCCAGTACGATTAATGTAAGCGATCGCAGCCAAAGGAGCGATCGCGTTGCCAACATCATTAGAACCATGAGCAAAAGCCACAAAACAAGCACTCAGTACTTGAAAGCGGGCAAATAAACTTTCAATGGCATTAGGGAATCGGGAATTGGGAATTGGGAATTGGGAATTGGGAATTGGGGAAAACTCACTTCCCTGCTCCTCTGCACCCCTGCACCCCTGCACCCCTGCTTCCATATGATCGAGTTGTCGCCAACTGATAACGGTGAGTCCAACTGCTGCTACTGCACCTGTTAATAAGGAGATGTCGTGAGGAGGTATGGTTAATCCTATTTGATCCCGCAAAAAATTGGTTAGTGGTTGAGTGAGGGAGGGTAGCACAATTACACCAAATACCCCTAGTAAAACAGCACTCAACCAGGGAATCCATTCTCTTAACTGTCGTATTTGATTAGGTTGATTCAAAATCCAGTGCTTGATTTGACTATAGAACAAAGCAGAAATAGCACCACTGATAATCGGCGTTAAAACCCAGCCGATGGTTATCGAGCCAATCGATGACCAATCAATTGCACCCACTCCTAAAGCTACCCAACTAAATCCAGCGATCGCACCGACAACCGCATGAGAAGAAGATACAGGTAAACCCCGTGAGGTAGCAATTTGCAGCCATATACCAGACGATAGTAGTACTGTCACCATCCCCAAAACTAATATTTGAGGTGTGGCGGCAAATAAGGCAGGATTAGCAACTTTAGTTGCCAAGGTTTCCGTTACCTCTTGCCCAAACAATACTGCACCCGTAAACTCTAATATTCCGGCAATAATTATTGCCTGTCTTAGAGTAATGGCTTTGGAACCTACTGAGGTTCCCATCGCATTAGCAACGTCGTTAGCTCCGAGATTCCAAGCAACGTAAAAGGCTAGTAGAGCAACTATAAGTAATGTAATTGTCATTTTGATGTTTGGGGAGAGGGGGGAGACCCGGAAGAGGGGAGATGGGGAGGTG
>NZ_JAECZC010000034.1 GCF_016056305.1 Amazonocrinis nigriterrae CENA67
CCCGCTCCCCCGCTCCCCTACCCCCAAATCCGATACTGCTGGGCAATGTAGTAAAACAATCGGTAATAGTCTTGAAATTCCTGGCTTGAGCTTCGACCTTGCCAGTAATATTTAACTTGACCTTGAGTTAGTGTCAGCGTCATCAAACTGACTTGCTGACCGACTTCTACAAGCATAACTCCAGATATTCCTTGGGCTGTCTGAAAGTTAGGCTTGATCGCTTTTTCAGAATCTTGGTCTTCGGTTATGGATTTTGGTAGCTGATTAACTGCCCATGCTCGAATTTCCACAGAGTTGTTTTGTGGTGGCACAAAGGCAATACCATCATTATTTTCTGGTGCTGTTAAAGCAGTCCAGTTGCTGGGATATGGAAACTCAAAGCCATAACGGGAATTACTATAAGTCTTCCATGTGATATTTGAAGCGTTAAAATTTGGCGCTGAACAACCCGACACAATTGTGAACAAAGCGTAGATGCAAACCAGCTTGACGTTAGGCAGCGCTTTGCTAACACTTGGAAATTTTGTATAAATATTTTTTCCTAAACTACATGTTTTCACAGTTGTCGATATGCTGTAAGTTTTTGCCAAAGTTAATCTATAAGCAGTTTAGAGAAACTCTACCGCGATTTGATTCTATCTGGAACAAAATTAACTGGTAGTTTTCTAAATAACTCAGTTTAGTGACTGTGACATTCAAACAGAAGTCGGCTTTGTAAATGTATGTAACAATAAAGCCGTCAAAACGTCTTGCTGTCTTGACAACTGAAAAGGCAGCCGATAACGTAATATACATACCCGGGTAAGACCGCCAAAGAGTTATATGCAAGCTAAGCAAAAGGTTACTTTGTATTTGTCGCCAGAACTGCACAGGAAACTGAAGATTCGTTCAGCCGTTGATTCTGAACCAATGTCAGACCTTGCTGAACGCGCCCTCGTATTCTACCTGTCCAACTCAGAGCTAGTAGAAGAAGTGGAAGCTTCTTCATTTGGACGAACTCATCGAGTTTATTCATGTCCAAATTGTGAAAGTTCATTAGTTCTGCGCGATGGAGAGCTGGTTGCTTTGGGTAATCAACCAGGAGTTATAGGTCAAGAACATCTTTCCATTGATGAAATGGAAAAAGATGAAACACATCCCAAGGGTGAGGAAGAGTTGGTTCCTTGCTGATACGAATGAATAATGAATGAGTAGCTGATAATTCCGATTGTCGTTACCAGCAAAGCGATGTCTGTACTGTATAAGGTCTCAAGTAGGTCGATTGTATGAAAGAAGAGCTCAATATCCTAATTCAAGCTCAATACCCTCTAATCTACCTTGTGACCTCCGAGGAAGAGCGGGCTGAGCAGTCAATTTCCGCAATCGCCCAAGTATTAAAGCCCCAACGTCGTATATTTGTTTGGACAGTAACTCACGGCATCGTAGAGTATGGTCAACCCCGGAATGTTACCCAACACAATACTGTTTCTCCAGAGGCAGCTATTGAGTGGATCATCCGGCAGAGAGAACCCGGTATATTTATTCTTAAAGATTTACATCCATTTATTGATGCACCTGCGACGGCAAGGTCTTTACGTGATGCGATCGCTAGCTTCAAAGGTATGCAAAAGAACATCATTTTGATGTCACCTGTGCAGCAAGTACCTATTGAACTGGAAAAAGAAGTTGTTGTACTCGACTTCCAATTACCAGATATGGCTGAGTTGAACAAAGTTTTGACTCACCACTTAGATCAAAATCGCGGACGGCGGTTGACAACGGAGGCGCGGGAAAAACTTCTCAGGGCAGCTTTAGGTTTAACTAGAGATGAAGCTGAGAAAGTATATCGTAAAGCCCAAGTAACTACAGGGCGTTTAACGGAAGAAGAAGTAGATATAGTTTTATCTGAGAAAAAGCAACTAATTCGCCGCAATGGTATTTTAGAATACATTGAAGAAGATGAAACCATTGATGCTGTAGGTGGATTAGAAGAACTGAAAAAATGGCTCAAACAGCGCTCTAATGCTTTCACAGAAAGAGCTAGAGAGTATGGTTTGCCTCAGCCAAAGGGAATGTTAATTTTAGGAGTTCCAGGTTGCGGTAAATCCTTAATCGCCAAGACTACATCCCGGTTGTGGGGTTTACCACTGTTACGCTTGGATATGGGGCGAGTCTACGACGGCTCGATGGTAGGGCGAAGTGAAGCCAATCTGCGTAATGCCCTGAAAACAGCAGAATCTATCTCTCCAGCAATTCTGTTTATCGATGAATTGGATAAATCCTTTGCAGGTAGTACAGGTTCATCCGATTCTGATGGAGGAACATCAAGTAGAATCTTCGGTTCTTTCCTGACATGGATGCAAGAAAAGAAATCTCCAGTATTCGTGATGGCAACAGCCAACCGAGTGGAACGTTTGCCTGGAGAATTCTTGCGGAAAGGACGTTTTGATGAAATTTTCTTTGTGGATCTGCCCACAGCTGAAGAAAGGCAGGATATATACAAAATCCACCTCACCAAGCGCCGTGAAGACATCTCTCGCTTCGATTTGGAGCAATTAGCCAAAATGTCTGATGGCTTCTCTGGTGCAGAAATTGAACAAGCGCTAGTTGCGGCAATGTACGAAGCATTTGCTCAAGACCGCGAGTTCACCCAATTAGATATTATTGCTGCGCTTAAGGCGACCCTGCCGCTGTCTCGTACAATGCAAGAACAAGTTACAGCCCTTAGAGATTGGGCCAGACAGAGGGCAAGACCCGCAGCATCCTCCGTTGCTGAATATCAGCGAATGGAGTTCTAAAAGCTTTCCCTTGCTAACCCAGGGGGAAAGGCTAGCAGAAAATGCTAGCAGTTACGAAAAAAGCCGCATTCAGGTTAGCGCGGCTTCGCCGAAGATAAACCGTTGTCGTTTTTTCTCAATCTTCTCATTGGAGGAAACCCAAATGTCTCACTTTAGCACCCTGCGTACCAAAATTACTGATGCTGAAATCCTCAAAGCTTCCTTGCGCGACCTGGGTATCAGCGTAAAGACTGAAGCTGATGTTCGTGGTTATAACGGTCAGCGCGTTCGTTCCGACATCGTAGCTGTTTTGGACGGCGAATATGATTTAGGTTGGTCTCGCAACAGCGATGGTTCTTTTGACCTAATCGCTGACCTGTGGGGTGTTGCTAAAAAGCACAACCAAACCGAGTTGATTAACTCTATCAACCAAAAATACGCTGTTAACAAAACCTTGGCTGAAGTAAAACAGCGCGGTTTGCAAAACGCCAATGTGAAGTTGGTATTGCAATAACAATTTCTCTGCGCGTTCCCAAAGCTGCACGGGTTAACCATGTAATTAGCGGTTAGCCCGCTTTTTTATCAGGACTGAGATTGATTTCTCAGTCCTGATTTTTATGCTTTGTGTTGCTTGAGAAATAGAACTATGTGAATGAGAGTAAATTTTAGTTCACCTAAACTTAATCATTGCTTATTTTTGTTGAGTTTTAGAGATAATTTTATATACAGTCTAATAAATTTAATTTATCAGCACTTGAGTTTAAAGGTTAAAATGACAAACAAACTAAGATAGGGCGTAAATTATGGGGCTTCAAGAAGAAATAGATAACAAAAGGCAAGAAATCAGATCAGACTCCTATTCTATGTCTATTGGTGAGTGGATTAGTCTTTATGAAAATAACGAAATTGACATACATCCAGAGTTTCAAAGATTTTTCCGTTGGACTAATCACCAAAAGACTAGCTTAATAGAATCTTTGTTATTAGGCATACCGATTCCACCTATTTTCGTCTCTCAAAGAACAGATGGAGTTTGGGATGTTGTAGATGGACTTCAAAGGCTGTCTACTATTTATGAATTCGTTGGAAAGTTGAAAGATGAAAATCAAAATCTTATATCACCTTTAGTATTAGGAGAAACTAAATATCTGCCTTCCCTTAAAGGCAAGGTCTGGGAAGATTCAGATGAATCAGATAATGCTTTAAATCAAGCCCAGCGTCTACTAATTAAAAGGTCTAAAATTGATGTAACCATTTTACTGAAAGAGAGTGATACACTGGCGAAGTATGAGCTTTTTCAAAGACTTAATACAGGAGGTTCAATCGCCACACCTCAAGAAGTTAGAAATTGTATTTTGGTTATGTATAACCGAAATATGTTTCATTGGATGAGAAATTTAAGCCAAAATCAAAAGTTTCAAAATTGTCTTTCACTAACAGACCGTTCATTAGAAGAGCAATATGATATGGAATTATTACTGCGTTTTTTAACATTCCGCAATATGGATGAAAACGAAATCAGGAGTATGTCGGATATCGGGACATTTTTAACAGATAAAATGGTAGAGATGGCACAACGCTCAGATTTTAATTATCACAAAGAGGAAGAAGCATTTGATTTAACATTTGAAATTTTAAATAGCCATATAGGTGAAGAAAGCTTCCGAAGGTACGATGATAAAAAAAGTAAATTTTTGGGAGGGTTTCTTGTTACTGCCTATGAAGTAATAGCATTAGGTATTGGTTACAATTACGAGAAATTAATCAACTCAACAGTTGATATAAAAAGCTTAGTTAAAGGTATTTGGAGTAATCCTGATTACACTTCTTGGACTGGCGCTGGTTCAGATACACGTAGAAGAATTCCAAGATTAGTTTCTTTAGGTCGTAGAATATTTGACGTATGACTAAGCGCGACCTAGATAATCTGGAAAATTTAATTGATAGGCTTTCACAAGATTCTGCTTGGCGTAAAAAAGAGCTTTCGGACTTAAAAACATTAATTGAATCTAAAAGCCTTTCATTTGGAAGGCATAATGCAATTCTTCGCAGTGGGGTAACTATTCTCTATGCACATTGGGAAGGCTTTGTTAAAACATCAGCAAGTAGCTATTTGGAGTTTGTGGCAATGCAAAAGCTGAGGTACGAAGAGCTTTCAAGTAACTTTGTTGCATTAGCAATGAAAGCAAAATTAGATCAGGCAATGGAAACAAATAAGCCAACTATATTTACAGAAGTAACAGAATTTATTATGACAAAGATGGCTGAAAGAAGTTCAATTCCATATAAAAATGTAATTAAAACTGGCTCTAATCTTTCATCATCTATCCTTAGAGAAATAATTTGTATTCTTGGTTTGGATTATTCATTTTTTGAGACTAAACAAGTTATTATTGATGAAAAGCTTTTGAAAAACAGAAACACTATTGCTCATGGTGAATATTTACTATTAGATCGTGAAGCTTACCTTGAATTACATTCACAAGTTATAGAAATGATGGATAATTTTCGTACACAAATTGAAAATTGTGCAGCAATGAAAAGTTATTCTCGTAAATAGCTGAATAACCTATATTAAATGAGTATTAAAATAACTATTGGCTTACTTGTTTAAAAAAAAATAAATACATATTTATTATTTACCTTTGAATCTACCAAATTTGACTTAAATCTAAAACAAACCCAGGAAGTAACGGTTCACCATTCAGGGTTTTAGGGTTATCTAATACCTCAACCGCAGTATTAGGACGATAAATAAAAACTTGGCGTTGCTTTCTATCAATTAACCAACCAAGTTGTGTGCCATTATCAATATACTCTTGCATCTTGTCTTGCAAAATTTGCAAACTATCACTGTGAGAACGCAATTCAATCACAAACTCAGGACAAATTGGTGCAAATTTTTTTCGCTGTTTTGGTGGTATTGCTTCCCAGCGTGTGCGTTTTATCCAAGCTGCATCTGGTGATTTAACTGCACCATTTGGCAAAGTAAACCCACCACTGGAACCAAACCCCACACCTGTACCATCTTGCTTTGTCCACGCCTATAACTGTCCAATTAAGTCAAAATTGCGCTCATCAGTTTCGGAACCAGTAGGGGGCATAATGATTAATTCTCCAGCTGCATTACGTTCGATACGAAAATCCCGATTTAATTGACAAAATTCGTAAAACTGATCGTCAGTCATAGCGATCGCAGGCCACAATTGCAAGACAATAGGTACAATTTCAGTAGCTATAGGTAAGTTTGCAGTCATAATTGCTTTTTGGCTATTTCATCTACCTTCACCATATCTATTCACACTCCCAAGTGGAACGTGACCATAAGTGAAAAAGTTACCAATGCCTAATGCCCCAAGCGGCAGGGGAAGCAACCTCAACCACTCACGAGAAGATAGAGTTCCCCGCCGCTTTCAAAGAAATTTCAGTTTTTCTTTCCACCGAAGTACCCAGATTGTGCCATAATAAGCCGGTCGCATACAGTAGTTAGTCATCAATCGTGCCAGATACCGACTCAATCAACGACCTTGCTGCGGCTTTGCAACAGCCAGCAGACTTAACCTTTGAACTGCCAGATCCCGAAGACGAAGAGATTCCAGAGTCAGATTTTCAAGAGCAGCTTGATGTAGCATGGCAAATATGCGATCGCTTTGACCTGCAAACTGAAATTTGGCGGGGGCGAATTTTACGGGCTATCCGCGATAGAGAGAAAAAAGGCGGTGATGGACGCGGTACGGGCTTTCTCAGATGGCTCAAGGAACGAGAAATTAGTAAAAGTCAAGCTTATGCTTGGATTCAACTGGCTAACAGTGCTGATACACTCTTAGAAGAGGGAAAACTTGACCCCAGCGCTGTAAATAACTTTAGCAAACGCGCTTTTGTGGAAACCTCCAAAGCAGCCCCAGAAGTACAACAGATGGTGAGTGAAGCTGCACAAAAAGGCGATCGCATCACTAGGCGCGAAGTGCGTCAACTCACCGACGAATGGACAGCCATGTCTTCGGAGTTGCTACCGGAACCAGTAAAGGAAAAAGCAGCAGATAACACCCTTCCTCCACGCTACATCGCCCCACTGGTGAAGGAAATGGAGAAACTGCCAGAATCGCACCAAAAATTTATTCAAAAAGAAATTGCTGCTAACCCTGATGTTGATACCCTCAAACAGGTGACAACCGAAGCGCGTCAGTTAGCAAAATATCTCAAATCTGCTGCCCAAGTCCAGGCGCTAGCCCAAGAAGATGTTGATATTGAAACAGCTTTAGAAGAAGCCCAAAGAGTTGGCTGTTTAAGCGTAGCCGCTGACTTGGTAAATCAAGCCTCTCAGATAGAACAAACAATTGCCAAGTTGTACATGACTTGGAAACGCATCAGCAACTTAGCAGATCGGCTGTATGTTGATACTGGTGCAAGTACACCAAATTTGCGATCGCTCCTCAGTTGTATAGAACCCCTTGGTGGTGAAGTCATGGAACTACAACTCACTGGCGCCACAGAACACACCATCCGCCTGCAAATTCAGGAAAGTAATTAGTCAGTGGTCAGGGTCAGTTGTCAGTAATTATTCTCCCCTGCTCCCTTTCTCCCCTGCTCCCCTGCTCAATTCACGGGGCAAGATGCAGGATTGAGGGCTGAACTATGCGGTGTTGCGGTAGGTGCTTGAGCCACTAGGACTACGTTACCATTGCTATCCATCACCCACCCTTGGGCTTCGACAATTTGAGTAGCATTATTGACAGAATCAGCTTTTTGTGTATTACCCTGCTTCTGGTTTACTGGTCTATTGTGGACACTAGTAGCAGGATTCTCATCTTGCCCTTCCAGCGCAATCCAATCTGTTAGTACTGCATCACTTATCAATGCGTCCTTGGGACTAGAAGCTATTCCTCCACGTCCTGTGGTAATAAATGAAGCCCTTGCTATTCTTTGTGCAGAATTGCAGCCAGCGACTATTTTATCTTGAGCATCAACTGCATTTACTGGTAGTTCTACTAATCCTTTACTGGGGTCAACATCTGGTGAGTTGATTTCTACTACGCCACTTAATGAAGGGTTTTGCTGAGAAAAGGCGGTGATGTCGTTTGTTTGCAGGTACTTTGGGTCTAGTTTGTCTGGGTCTTCAGTTTGTAACAGCCTCACCAATTCGGCGCGATCGCGCTGCACAAATCCAAAGATACTATCAGCGTTGATTGTAATTTTACCACCAGAGCCAAGGAAGGCGTTGGCAGTGATATCGCTATTTTCTAAGGGAGCGGCGAAGACTAAACCATCAGGTGCATCAATGGTGATATTACCGCCATTTCCATAAGTACCTAAATTACCTGAATTAGTCGATATTTTACTGTTGCGACGCATTGATAATAAGTCCTGCACCTGTAGCGCAATATTCCCACCCTGACCTGACTGACCATTAGATGTTAGTTTTCCATTGTCAAGAAGTATAAAGTTAGCATTGACATTTAGCTCACCTGCTTTTCCTAGAGCTGGTACACCACCTAGATAGACATATCTCTGTGAAGGTTGACTACTCACAGTGATTGCAGCCCCGTCTCGAACGATCAATTTTCCTGTGGAGATTGTCACTTGTCCAGCATCTCCAGAACCTAAAGTTGAAGCTAACAAGCCACTGGGTAAATCAATTCCTGAAGTTCCAATTAGCTCTACGGAATCGAAGGCGTTTACAGTCAAATTTCCTCCTTTTCCTGTAGCTGGTATTAATTTTCGTGAGTTATTATCTAACACTCCACTAGACTCTGCTGATATTTCTGCGCCATCTTGGATACGTAATCTCCTAGTGTTGATTACAATGTCACCTGCCTTTCCAGCAGCACCAGTTGTACTAAACAATGTACTACGCGAAATAAAAGGTGTAGTAGCAGTACCAATCAACTCTAAAGACTCGGAGGCGTTTACAGTCAAATTTCCTGCTGCACCTTCGCCTCTAGTAGAAGTACCTACTTGTGCGCCATCCCGAATAATCAATTTTTGAGTGGTAATATTTAAGTCTCTACCATTTCCCGCACCTGTAGTCTGACTTATCAAGCGCGTAAAATTGCCACTTAGTTCTACTATTTTGCCTTGTATTTGGATATTACCGCCACTTGTGCCACTAGTATCTACTTGAGATGAAATCTTAGTGTTGTTATCAGTTCGCTGGAGCATTTGAATGTTTTGAAAATTCTGGACACCTTCATATCCCAAACTCCAGCCTTGGTTTGTTGGATTCAGGCTAACTAGACTATTGCCAGCGACACTTCCTAGCTCAATTCGCCCCGACGCAGCTGTTAAATTTCCGCCCTCCAGGACTATATCACCGCCTACAAGTGCCAAGGTTTTACCTGATACCACTTGTAACCCAACAGGTTGCCAGAAGATATTCTTTGTATTGCCATCTGGATTACTGGCTCGAGATTGATTGCGGATGGGAGCGGCAGTTGCTTTGAATTGTAAGCCAATGGGTACACTTACTGTCAGCAAGGCTGTGTTTTGGGTATTTGTAGTACTAAACTTAGTACCATCAGCAAAGTTCAGACTACTCGCAGTACTCGCTACGAAAGAACCTCCGATTTGTAAAGACGCATTACGACCAAAAACAATTCCATTGGGATTAATCAAAAATAGGTTAGCTGTGCCGTCTGCTTTCAGGATGCCTTCAATATTAGAAATAGACTTGCCCGTTACCCGACTAATAATATTTTGAACCCCACTATTTTTAAAGTAAGCTGTACTGCCATCAGGTACAGAAAACTGCTCAAAGCTGTGAAAAAGATTGCCTCCAGCTTTTGTTCCACCTTCAATGTTGATAATATTTTCCTGTATTGTAACTTGAGAATTAATAGGTAAAGTGCTATCCTGTATAACTTGGGCAATAGCAGAATTTACAGAAAAAGCTATTACACCTCCTGTTGCAGATCCTAACATTTTGAGCCATCTCAAAAAAATACTCATACTAGATATCGCTCCTAGGAAAATAAGTTTAAACTTATAAATACAGGTCAATTTGCATGACCATGAAAGACAAATTTACATAAAAAATATTATCCTATATGAATCCGATTTGATTTCTGAAATTATTTGTGTAGTTAGGGAACAGGAAACAGGAAACTCTTAACAGGAAGAAAGGGATGTAGAGGTGTACTGAGTTTTTTCATAAACAAAATATGAATCCTATATACCAAGTCAAGCAGGTATAAGAGGATGTTTGAAAAGTGCTTTTGAATATTTCAATCCTGGCTTTAGGGGAGTAGGTAGGGGCGGGTGTAAGCAGTCAGTCTTTGGAAAGATGAAATTCTTAATCAAACCGTCTGTACAGGAGTATGGTAAAATTAAAAATATAGTAGTTTCAGCTTGGTTGAAAGTTTAAATTTTTGTAAAAAAATTTAATCATTATCAGTTGCCAATAATAGATTAAAAGGGAACAACAATGTTGTGCCCCTTATAATGAAAAACTGTATTTCACTTAATTGTAAATAGCTATAGGAATCTGACTTGATTCATGAAATTATTTGCGTAGGCAGTGAGGAGCCACTGCGGTGAGGCAGCCCCCACCTTGGTGAGTCCAGTCCCCGTCTTGGCGGTTTCCGTCGTTAGCGCAGCGGTAGCGTTAGCGAAGCGGTAGCGAGCTTGCGAGCGCCACCCGGAGGGTCTTGGGGTCTCACGCCACTCCCGCGGCTGTCGGGAGACCCGCCTACAGGGGTAGCTCCACAAGTGGAGCATGTGCCGTTGGGGAGTAGGGAGTGGGGAGTAGCTAATCAACCTTTTCGATGTGTACGGAGTTTTTTCATAAATCAAATATGAGTCCTATATTATGGGTCTGGATATTGTCAACTTATCAACAACTGAAACATTTACTACAAGCAAATGAGGATAAAGTTTCATCAAATTAGTATGAAACAAATCAGCTTTTTGGGTAATGTTATTACTTTTATTATCAATAAGTTGACAATACCGTTACAGCTTCTTAACTAACAACAACCTGTTTGACAAAGAATGCATTCCAAGTGTAATATATGCAGTTCCTCTGGAATTGCTGATACAAACCCTTGGGGTTGATTTTCTCCAGCAGGGTTGCTTTGTTGATTATTTGACAGATCAATATGGCACTGAAACTTCAAGACTCTATCTTCTGATATACCATACTTCCCAAACACTTTATTTACGTTAGAGTTCTTTAGGCTTTCACTAATTGCTTGTTTAACTTCTTCTTTTAACTGCTGTAAGGTTTGAGTATCAAGGACTGTTTGCTGTAAAGTTTTAGATTCCATAAATTATTTTGCTTTCCTTGCAGAATGGTAGACGAATGAAATTATTTTGCGTTCTACTACTTAACTAAAGTTTTATGACTCAAATCTGGCAATTAAGAAAACCAGGATATAGGGTCTAGAGGAGTACGATAGAATTCAAATTCTAAAGCTTCCTCAAATTCACACTAATTATTTATTCAGTCTGACTTACGAGAATTATGCAGTGCTTAACACAACTTCATATTTTTTTGCTGAAAATTCTCAAAGCCTTTATGGACTTTATGAAACTGAGTGCTAGCCGTTCTTTACTTCTAAGGATTTTGTAACTGATACCTCCCTAACTCACCTTTTTGAATCCGGTTTGGATGAGCTTATAGGTTAAAGGCTGCTATTACGCAGATATTTGTTGACTTGTTACAAGTATTTGTTACCCGCATTGCCAAGTTGACTATGTATGCAGCAAGTAGTATGTTTGTCGCACTTAGATTGTTTGAGTATTATCTACTGAATTTATACAAATTTACCACAGTAAAAGTTACAAATTATTACTGAGCTTCTTCATTAATTCTTCATACCTGTGGCAGCAATACCCCGGATAAACTGACGCTGACCGATGAGAAATAGTACCATCACTGGCACCGTGGCAATTGTCACCGCTGCCATCATCAAGGGCCAGTTATTGGTAAATTGCTCCTGAAACTCCGCCAAAGCCAGCTGCACTGTTCTCAATTCTGGGCGTGTTGTGAACACTAAAGGCTTAAATAAATCGTTCCATTCCCCGATAAAGGTGAACAAAAACAGCGTCACCAAAGCCGGGCGTGCTAAAGGTAACATTACCCGCCACAAAATTTGTAATCGGTTCGCCCCATCTATGGCTGCGGCTTCTTCTAATTCCACAGGAATTGTTTGGAAATACTGACATAACAAAAAAATACCAAAGCCGTTGACAGCAGTTGGTAAGATTAGTGCGCCGTAGGTATTGATTAAGTGCCCCCACTTCAACACCAAAAAGATGGGAATCACCAATAACTGAAACGGAATGACTAAAGTTGCCAAAATAACTAGTAGCAGCGCTTGCCTACCGCGGAATTTCAGACGTGCTAGGGCGTAACCTGCCAATGCGGAGGTGACTATTTGAAACGCAGTCACAGCGATCGCGACTAAGGTAGAATTAGCAAACGCCAGCAAAAATTTACCTCGCTGCCATGCTTCGCGGTAATTTGCTAAAGACCAGTTATTTTTGGGTAAAACTTCTAAAGCGGCTCCTGGAGGTGCAAAAGAGGTGAGAAAAACTATAAACAGCGGCAGTAAAACAATAAATCCCCCTAGTATTAGCACACCTAGGCTGAAAAAATCGCCTGATTTGAAATTCCAGTTTGATTTAGACATGAGTTGAGCATCAAAGTATTTATTTCTCTGGTACTAGAGCAGCGCCCCCAGCAACAGCTAATCTATAACATAGTGACTTGTTAAGTTAAATTAAATCACAGTGCTTGTTACCCAAAATTCATGAGGTCAATTAAGCGCTGGTATTAAATGATTCAGGCTTACAGGAGTAAACGTACCATGCCGCAGCTTGCAGCCGAACAGGAAGAAATTGATTTTAAGAGTGAAAAATACAAAGATGCTTACAGCCGCATTAATGCGATCGTCATTGAAGGGGAACAAGAAGCCCATGAAAATTACATCACACTGGCCCAACTGCTGCCAGAACATCAAGATGCGCTAATTCGCTTATCCAAGATGGAAAGCCGCCACAAAAAGGGATTTGAAGCTTGCGGACGCAACCTGGAAGTAGTACCCGATCTAGAATTTGCTCAGAAGTTTTTCGCAGGACTACACCAAAATTTCCAAACAGCAGCGGCAGAAGGTAAAGTTGTTACTTGCTTGCTGATTCAATCTTTAATTATTGAATGTTTTGCCATAGCAGCGTACAACATTTATATCCCAGTAGCTGACGATTTTGCTCGTAAAATTACTGAGGGAGTAGTAAAAGATGAATATAGCCACCTCAACTTTGGAGAAGTTTGGCTAAAAGAACACTTTGAGGAATCCAAAGCTGAATTAGAAGAAGCAAATCGCCAAAACCTTCCCCTTGTCTGGAGAATGCTCAACGAAGTAGCAGACGATGCCGAAACGTTGGCAATGGAAAAAGACGCTTTGGTAGAAGACTTCATGATTCAGTACGGTGAAGCATTAAGTAACATCGGTTTCACTACCCGTGACATCATGCGTCTCTCAGCTTACGGTCTTACAGCCGCTTAAAAAAGTTAACAGTTATGAGTTATGAGTTAGGAATAAAACTCATAACTCCTAACTCCCAACTCCTAACTCCTAACTCTATCCATTACACGCTTTTTACAAAGCACACGCCTAGTACATCACTACATGTTTGGTCTAATTGGACATCTGACTAGTTTAGAACACGCTCAAGCGGTAGCTCAAGAATTAGGCTACCCAGAATATGCCGACCAAGGGCTAGATTTTTGGTGCAGCGCCCCGCCGCAGATTGTCGATCATATTACCGTTACCAGTGTTACTGGACAGAAAATTGAAGGACGGTATGTAGAATCTTGTTTTTTGCCTGAAATGCTAGCCAATCGCCGCATTAAGGCAGCAACACGCAAAATTCTCAATGCTATGGCTCACGCTCAAAAGCATGGCATTAATATAACTGCTCTTGGTGGGTTCTCCTCAATTATTTTTGAAAATTTTAATTTGGAGCAGTTTAGCCAAGTCCGCAACATCAAATTAGAGTTTGAACGCTTTACTACAGGAAATACGCATACTGCCTACATTATTTGTCGGCAGGTAGAACAAGCTTCAAAACAATTAGGAATTGAGTTGAGTAACGCAACAGTTGCTATATGTGGGGCAACTGGGGATATTGGCAGTGCAGTCACGCGCTGGCTAGATGCAAGAACAGATGTTAAAGAACTCTTATTGATAGCCCGTAACCAAGAACGTCTCAAAAATCTTCAAGATGAACTGGGGCGGGGAAAAATCCTGGCTTTAGATGAAGCATTGCCCCAAGCTGATATTGTGGTTTGGGTTGCCAGTATGCCCAAAGGTGTGGAAATAGACCCCAATGTTTTGAAAAAACCCTGTTTGTTAATTGATGGTGGCTATCCTAAAAATTTAGCTACTAAAATTCAACATCCTGGGGTATATGTGTTAAATGGTGGCATTGTGGAGCATTCTTTGGATATTGACTGGAAAATTATGAAAATTGTCAATATGGAAGTGCCAGCACGCCAATTATTTGCATGTTTTGCTGAATCAATGCTCCTGGAATTTGAGAAGTTATATACGAACTTTTCTTGGGGGCGCAATCAGATTACCGTAGACAAAATGGAACAGATTGGTCAAGCATCGGTGAAACACGGATTTAGACCATTGTTGGTTTAGGAAATTGAAAATTGGGAATGGGGAATGGGGAATGGGGAATGGGGAATTGGGTCTAGGATATAATTTCGATTGCCACCAATCTGAAATTGATAATCCCTGATTTATAACCCTTCATATCTTGTTCCCAATTCCTTATCCCTAGTAACTCATACCCACCTGATATGCAGTATCCAATCCTCGTTACTTAGATACTTAATCCCTGACAGCCAACACTTATGCCCCATCTCTCACACCAATTCCCAATTCCCAATTCCCCAATCCCTAACTATGGCAAATAGTGAGCGCAAACCGCTACTGTTAGATTTTGAAAAGCCACTGGCAGAACTTGCAACCCGGATCGATCAGATACGGCAGCTTGCAGAAGAAAATGGCGTCGATGTATCTGGTCAAATTCGGCAACTAGAAACACGCGCCATGCAACTGCGTGAGGAAATTTTTAGTAGTTTATCACCGTTCCAACGACTGCAAGTTGCTCGACACCCCCGTCGCCCTAGTACTCTTGATTACATTCAGTTTATCAGTGATGAATGGATGGAATTGCATGGCGATCGCAACGGCAGTGATGACCCAGCTTTAGTTGGTGGCGTGGGTCGTTTGGGTGGTCAACCCGTGGTGATGTTAGGTCAGCAAAAAGGGCGGGACACTAAGGATAACATTGCCCGCAACTTTGGTATGGCTGCCCCTGGTGGCTATCGCAAAGCACTGCGGTTGATGGAACATGCCAATAAATTTGGGATGCCCATTTTAACATTTATTGATACCCCTGGTGCTTTGCCTACAGTCTCAGCAGAACGTCAAGGTCAAGGTGAAGCGATCGCTTACAATTTGCGAGAAATGTTTTGTCTGGATGTGCCTATTATCTGCACAGTCATCGGTGAAGCCAGTTCTGGCGGCGCCCTTGGTATTGGTGTGGGCGATCGCCTGTTGATGTTTGAACATGCCGTTTATACCGTGATTAGCCCGGAAGGCTGTGCCGCTATCTTGTGGAAAGATGCAGCCAAAGCCCCCCAAGCAGCAGTAGCTCTGAAAATTATTTCCTCTGACCTGAAAAATTTGGGAATTATTGACGAAATATTACCCGAACCCATTGGTGGTGCCCATGCCGACCCCCTGAAAGCCGCCACAACTCTCAAACAAGCGCTATTAGACAACTTAGACGAACTCAATCAGCTAACTTCCACTGAACGACGCCAGCTGCGTTATGAGAAGTTCCGCAAAATTGGCGTTTTTACTGAAGTTGCTCACTAATAGCACCAGAAAATTCAGTGAATAACCCAAAAGCAGTGCTATAATTGCCTATGGCTCTTAAAGATTTTTAACAATCTTATCAGCCGTAGGCATTTACATTTCTAGCAAATCACTCTGTGAAGTAACTCCAACAAATAATTTATTCTGCTGAAACCTGTTAACTGTTCACGGTTGACAGTTAACCATCATTAAAGAACAATTACAAGCGGATACTCCTATTTGTCAGTGACTTAATGGGTGGTTTGTGTAGTATTGAGTAATCTAATTTGAGTAGACAACCTAAACTTCTAGGCAAACACTTGTCGTGTTAGCTGGAGAAAAACAGACGGTAAAAATACCCACACTAAACAGGAATTTTAACAGTTATCACCAGAAATTATCGGATTTTAAGGTTATTTTAATCTACACCTTCCGAGAGATTTTGATAATTGGGTGGCAAAGAGCTTTGGGAATTGCCAAAAAATTGGGAGAGAGCATGAGTGTCAAGCAGAAGCGCGCCTTGATTACCGGGGCGAGTAGTGGAATTGGAAAAGCAACAGCTTTGGCGTTTGCCAAAGCAGGAATTGATGTCGCCTTAGTTAGTCGGTCTAGTGATAAGTTGGAGGCTGTTGCCCAAGCAGCAAGACACGCTGGTGTGGAAGCCAAAGCTTATGCTGTAGACCTAGCTGAAGTATCTTTAGTAGAAAAAAAGATACAGGCGATCGCCAATGATTTTGGGGATATAGATATTCTGGTAAATAATGCAGGCATAGCATATACAGCCACTTTATCTGAAACATCCTTAGAAGACTGGCAGCAAGTAATTAACTTAAATCTCACAAGTGTATTTCAGTGTATTTTGGGAATACTGCCAGGAATGCGCGATCGCAGCACAGGCACGATTATTAATGTTGCTTCCATTGCCGCCAAACAACCCTTTCCCAGTTGGGGAGTATACAGCGTCAGCAAAGCTGGTCTTATCGCCCTATCTCAAACCCTAGCCCAAGAAGAACGCGCCCACGGCATTCGCGTTACTGCCATATGTCCTGGAGCTGTTAATACCGAACTATGGGATACCGAAACAGTCCGTATTAACCTTGACCGTTCAAAAATGTTAACTCCAGAAATTGTTGCTCAGTCAATTCTCCACACCGCATTGTTACCACAGCAAGCGGTCATTGATGAATTAATCCTGATGCCCAGTGCTGGGGCCCTTTGATTAGTCCTTTGTCAGTTGTCAGTTGTTAGTTGTGAGGCAGTGCGCCCTTGCGGTTCCCCAACTTGAAGCAACTGCCGATCTTCGCAGCGTTAGCAAGCCTGCGAGCGTCACCCGTAAGGGTCAGTTGTTAATCTCTTCCACTAACTAATGACTAATGACTAATGACTAATAACTAATGACTAACCTCTAACCAAAATCTAGACCATGACTATTGCTAGTTCCAACGGTGCCAACGGTTCCAATCGCTTTCAATCTCCTTTAATTCCTGACTTGGCAGAAGCCATCAACTCCAGACCAGATCGCAACACTCATGATGGACGCGAACCAAATTTGCATCCGCCTACAGAGGAACACATGGAGCAAATGATGGAAGCCGCCAGGACATTGCTAATAGGTGTTGGAGAAGACCCCGAACGTGAAGGACTCCTCAAAACACCCAAGCGGATGGCAGAGGCAATGCGCTTTCTCACCAGTGGCTATAACCAATCTCTAGAAGAACTTGTTAACGGTGCCATCTTTGATGAAGGACACAATGAGATGGTACTAGTTAGGGATATTAACTTCTTTAGCCTTTGTGAACACCACATGCTACCCTTCATGGGGAGGGCACATGTTGCCTACATCCCAAGGCAAAAAGTTGTAGGCTTAAGTAAACTGGCGCGAATTGTTGAAATGTATTCTCGCCGCTTGCAAGTGCAAGAAAGGTTAACCCGCCAAATCGCCGAAGCAATTCAAACTATCCTAGAACCTGAAGGTGTGGCAGTTGTAATGGAAGCTAGTCATATGTGTATGGTCATGCGAGGCGTACAGAAACCTGGTTCTTGGACTGTGACTAGCGCAATGGTTGGAGTATTCCAAGAAGAACACAAAACCCGTGAAGAATTCTTTAACTTAATTCGTCACCAAGCAGCATTTTTTTAAGTGCTGAGTGCTGAGTGAGGAGTGCTGAGTGAGGAGTGAGGAGTTGGGAGTTATTCTCTTTATTCCCCCATCTCCCCATCTCCCCATCTCCCCATCCCCCTATCAGGGTGGTTTCATACAAAGAAAGAAAAAACTTTGTGCAGTTGATTGGAGAGGGCACGTTGTGCTTGAGGAATAGTTCGGAAACCAAGTTGGCGGGCGATCGTAATGAAAAAGTTGTGTAAGATAGACCAATTGACAGGAGCATTGCCACCACGGCGTGGTGGAAAGTCTTCAGAGAATGTCACATCTCTCACCCAATGCAGGCGATTTTCGATGCCCCAATGCCCTTGAATATCAGCAAGTAACTCTTGAGCTGCGAGACATTGACTACAGATATAGAATTGACGCTCGTAAAATGGTTGACCATCACGCTCACCCTGACGCTCGACAACAACAAAACTTTTGAGTCCAGACCATTTTTTTTGAATTTGTTCAGGAGCAGCAAAAACTTTGCACTCACGTTGGACTAATCGAGAATGAACATTCTCAAAAGTTGTGGCACAGCTGAGTGGAGTCTCTTTTTGTGCTTGGGTTTGAGCCATTTTGTAGAGAGTAGGTTGGTTTTGTTTTAATCCAATTATGTAGTCGTTGCCACCGTCAATGATGAGTGATGCTGTTTTTTTGGCAGTGTAAAGCATCAAGAGTAAAAACTACTTGTTGACCACAAAACTCCGAGATTAATTGTTGTACAATCGCCACCTCACTAATTTTTTTATTAGACATTGGTTGCATCCTCAGTACAATACCCCGCTGATGACTATAAACTGATACTGTACTGATAAAGTTTTGGTAGGACTGACTATAATCTGTCACTGTGCAACGAATGCCTTTACCATCAATTGCCAGTCTCTCATCAGGCATTGGTGAAACAAAAACTGATGCCCAATTATTGAATAAGTCTGTTAACGGCTGAAAATCTACAGTTTTTAGTACTATAAAGGAATGTGGAGTAGGATGGAAACTTGATTGTCGCATCTAGGTTTAACAGTTCAATCAGGCTTTGTTTGTGTATTTTGGTAAAGTCTTCGAGTGGTCGGTAGCCCCAATATCCTGTCATTGCTCCCAGCAAGATCACAAACAGTACCAACCATAATTGATGTCTTCGTCCTCTAATGTGCCGATAGTCTGGCACTTGCTGCAACTGTTCGAGCAGATTATTCATATAAACCGTTTTTCAATTGACGATCGCCTTCTAGAAGCATTGTCATTTTTCTCTGCTTGTATGAAACCACCCTGCCATCTCCCCATCCCCCTATCTCCCTAATTTCTCAAACAACTTGGCTACCTTGGTTAAATCCTTATCTCCTGGTTTGAGTTCTACACCACTAGATAAGTCAATACCGTCGGGTTTTACCTGACTCAAGGCTGTGACAATATTATCTGGTGTTAGTCCCCCGGCCAAAAACCAAGGGCAACCAGGGCTAAATTGTTGTAACATCTGCCAATCTAAAGTTTGACCTGTACCACCTAACTGCTGGGGATGATAAGCATCCAGTAGTAAGGTATCTACGTATTGGGCGTAGTTAGTAGTTTGGTCAAGATGCTCAACAGATCGAATTCTCAAAGCTTTAATAATTTCTACCTGGGGTAGGACTTGACGCAATTGGTCGCAAAATTCTGGAGATTCATCTCCGTGTAACTGCACGCCAGTCAACCCAGAGTTAATCACTGTGTCGCTGATTTCGCTAATGTCAGCATTGGCGAATACACCGATTCTGTCAACATTTTTTGGTAGCTGTGCCACAGCTGCTTGAATTTGCGCTGTGGTTACGTAGCGGGGTGAAGTAGGTACACAAATAAATCCTAATGCAGTTGCGCCCAGAGAGGCGATCGCTACAGCCTGATCTGATTGAGTGATGCCGCAGATTTTAACACGCATAGAAAATAGTGATAAGGGTAACTGAAAAAAAGTCGAATTTTTGCTAATAGTTTTCAGTTGTTTCCTGAGTAACTTTATAATTTTGGAGGTCTAAATTAATTTTGCCATTTAGGAGATACAACCTTGATTGCATCAACTTTACTAGCAGCTGCGGCAAATGTTCCTGCAACCCCCGCATGGAATCCCACAGTAGGTATCATTATTAGCGTCAGCAGCCTAGTGGTTCTTTTGCTTGCTACCAGAATTGAGAAACCCCTCGTTGGCCCTAAGTTTCCTATTCTGCCAGTCAGTGTTCCTACATTCGTCGCTGCTATGGCTTTTGGTCATATTATCGGCGTTGGTATCGTTTTAGGATTGACTAATATCGGTCGTCTGTAAATTGGAGATGTCAAAGACGTTAACGATCGCGTCTTGATGAATCCAAAACCCTGACACCCAATTCGAGTTCTTTCTCCTGCTATGAGACTTTCAGAATGAGTATACCTAGCTTTTGCGTAATCACCAGCTAAGTTTTTACGTAGCTGATACTGACTTAATCTGTTTGTTCATACAGGAGAAAGAATCAGAGCAATAACTAATGATGTGTTGAAATCTTAAGTCAACGTCTACCTCAAAATCTTGTTTACTACCCTAGTTTTCGTAATATTTTAAATATAATTACTTATTGACAAATGTACCAAAGTTAGTCAATGGCGATTTCTATAGCAATCCTATTTAAGTTGTGAAAAATATAAACAAGGAAACGAACCGCAAAGAACGCCAAGGACGCAAAGGGAAAAAGAAAGAGATATATAATTTTCACAAATAATTTAGAACTGCTATATTCGGCCAATACTTAATAAAGCGCTAATTAACGAGTAAAATTTATAACCATTATTCTCATCAACTTTTTCAGGCATTGCCGCAGGTTACGTTAAGGCTTGTTATGGGACATGGTTTTCCCTGAAATCAACGTGAGTTCAGGGTGTTAATTAATTTTTCTATTTTCAAAATGATTAAATAGCTTTAATTGTCTATTCTAGAATTTAGGGCATCTAAATCAACCAAAGTTGATTGTTTGATGTCCAATGGCAAAGTGCTGCTCGTACATAGTATCTAGCTGAAAATTTCAGTAAAAACAACTATCTATAGAGATTTAAATACAACTGTATGTTACCAGTAATAAAAGTCCTAATGCAGCATGGCACAAATAAATATCTAGCAGACAAAGTTAAAAAAGCTAATGCTAAAAGCAATATTTATTTACCATAGCTGCATAGCTGCGTTCATATACTAAATCTTAGGACAATGTGATGCAAACAAATTGGAGAATTGGGTCTTTATTTGGAATCCCGCTATTTTTAGATCCTTTATGGTTTGTCATTTTAGGACTGGCAACCCTCAATTTTGGGGTAGCTTACCAAGAATGGGGAACTGCGATCGCTTGGATTGCTGGTATCAGTATGGCATTATTGCTATTCGCTTCAGTGTTGCTACATGAATTAGGTCACAGTTTGGTAGCGCGATCGCAAGGCATTAAGGTTAACTCAATTACCCTGTTTTTATTTGGTGGCATTGCTGCCATTGAAGAAGAATCTAAGACTCCAGGCAAAGCATTTCAAGTAGCGATCGCTGGGCCTTTGGTTAGTGTTGCCTTATTTTTGCTACTGCGCTTTGTGGCTATTATTATACCTGATACAAGTCCCATCAGTGTGATGGTTGGAGATTTGGCAAGAATTAACTTGGTTTTAGCCCTCTTTAATCTCATCCCAGGCTTACCCCTAGATGGCGGACAAGTATTAAAAGCAGCATTATGGCAAGTTACAGGGAACCGTTTTCAAGCTGTACACTTAGCAGCAAGGGCAGGGCAAATTTTAGGTTATGCTGCGATCGCTTTGGGGTTTGCTGTAGATTTCTTTACTAGAGAGTTAGTAATTGGTTTGTGGATTGCACTGTTAGGCTGGTTTGGTGTCCGCAACGCTAGCAGCTATGACCGCGTAACTACATTACAGGAAACATTATTAGAGGTAGTAGCCGCCAATGTCATGACGCGTGATTTTCGCGTAGTTGATGCTAATCAGACATTACGCAGTTTTGCCGACTCATACTTATTGGATTCTAATGCCCCAGAAGTTTATTTTGCCGCTTCTGATGGGCGTTACAGGGGTATGGTTGCTATTGACGATTTGCGCTTAGTAGAAAGAAGTGAATGGGAAACCCAAACTTTGCAAAGTATTGTCCATCCCTTGACAGAAATACCAACTGTTGCCGAATCAACTATCTTGGCTGAGGTAATTAATAAGTTGGAAAATGAGCAGTTACCCCGCATCACCGTGCTTTCACCTGCTGGTGCTGTAGCTGGTGTAATTGACCGAGGAGACATTGTGCGGGGGTTAGCACAAAAGTTAAACTTGCGGATTACCGATGCTGAAATTAAGCGCATTAAAGAAGAAGGTAGCTATCCGCCTGGTTTGCAGTTGGCGGTAATTGCCAAGTCAACCAACTTGTAATGAGACTGGAACTTATACCAGTTTGCAATTTCCGAATTTTAAATTTTATCTAGGTTTTAAGGTTTGAATCTGTTGCCGAATTTGAAAGAATTGGTATCAGACAAAAATTCAGCCCAAATCTAGCCTAAACTAGCTTTATAAAAAGATTATCAAGGCAGCGATCGCCCCTCATCCTCACTTGAATTGTGTGGAGGCGATCGCTGCCTGTATTGTTATTAATTTCCTCTAATAATCAATCTAATTTGTTAGTGGATTTATCTACAGAAGAAGTTTCAGCAGGGGTCATTAAGTAAAATTTATTTACAATTACCAATTACCTATGACCAAATACCTAGATTATATCTAAATAACTAGCAACGAATGTAAATAATGTCTACTCTGCCCTCATTCATCAAAGAAGTCTTAACTGGTTCGGCAATATTTTTGAGTGTTATTGGTCTTTTCTTAAGTATCTGGATTGTAGTTCCAGTACCTACTGCCTTTTTGCTACCTTTGGGGGTAGGAGCGCCAGAAGTCTGCCATTGGCTACTATTGTTGAATTTCACAGCTTTTGGAGTATCGTTTTTCGGAATACGTAGTCACTGGCTGCAATATGTTGCTTTGGGTATCAGCGGAGTGGGAATTGTGCTGAGTATGCTGCCATTTCTGCAACTATCTGCGACACAACAGCAGATGCAGTTGGCAATGGAAAAAGAATTAGGAAAGGATTATCTCACATCAATTGAACAACATTTTGGGCGATCGCATCGTTTTAGTCTAGTAGACGCGTTTCAAGGCATTCCTACTAGTAAGATTCGTTACACACCTAACATTGAATTTGCATCCCCCGATAGTATACCTCTACGCCTAGATATTTACCGTCCTCTCCAAGTTGGACAATACCCAGGAATTGTTGTCATTCACGGTGGAGGATGGCAAAGTGGCAGTCCCACCACTAATGCCGATTTCAGTCGTTACATAGCGGCTAGAGGCTATACTGTTTTCGCCATTACTTACCGCTATGCACCTACTTATAAATTTCCTGCACAAATTGATGATGTTCGCAGCGCCTTAGCTTTTATCCAGCAACACGCCGCCGAGTATGAAACAGACATCAACCGCATTGCCTTACTCGGCCGTTCTGCTGGGGCACATTTGGCTATGTTAGCAGCCTATCAACAAGATGCCCCACCCATCCGTGCTGTGATTAGTTATTACGGCCCATCCAATTTAGTTAAAGGCTACTACGAACCACCTACACCAGACCCCTTGAATGTACGGTCTGTACTCGAAGCTTTTATAGGAGGTACACCAGATCAACTTCCAGAGCAATATACCAAAGCTTCACCCATTCACTATGCTAATCGCTCAGTTCCACCAACTTTGCTAATTCATGGTGGTCGTGATCACATCAGTCGCATAATTTTCACCAGGCTATTGTTCCAAGCTTTGCAAACAGCTGGTAATCAAGCCATTCTATTAGAAATTCCTTGGGCAGAACACGCTTTTGACTACATCTTTAACGGCCCAAGTAATCAACTGGCACTTTACCATACAGAGAGCTTTCTAGCTTGGGCTTTGTTTGAAAACAAAAATGTCAACAATGGGGTGTAGGGTGTAGGGTGTAGGGAAGAAAGCGTTGAACTGTAGGGTGGGCAATGCCCACAACGTAATAATAAGGGTTTGAAAAATTTTCAGCATTGCCCACCTGAATTTAATTCCAATAAAGCAACTGCTGCAAGATATGAGCCTCCCACGGGAGCGTTCATCGCGCCCGCAAAATATAAAACAAACACTTTCTTCCCCCACTCCCTACTCCCTGTGTTTCTTGAGAGAAACACAAAAACCCCGGCATTAAGTACCGAGGTGAGGGGGAAATTCAAGAGTCGATGGGAAATACCGAAGTCTAAAAATCTTAGCTAACGCTGATACCAACCAAAACTAGAGTGGTGACAAGTAATGTAGCGAACACACCTTGTAAAACATATTTGCGTTGTTCCCAAATGGCAGGGTACTGGGCGTAATACATCTTGGGTTCAGTTGCATAGTTGTTGAGAACGCCGTCTTCGTTAATTGTGGTGTACATAGCTTTTTCTCTTGTTTGTTTCTTTATGTTAAGTAATATAACAAGATTGTTACAAATGGTCAATAGGACTTGACATAAAAAGGCTGATAGCGGTAATAAAAATCGCTTATCAGGAATTAGGTCAAGTAGAAGGGTGTGGGGTGTCTGACTTTTCACGGGAAGTACTGAAATCCTCATCAAGACTGGGGGTAGGGTGTAGGGTGTAGGGTAATTGGTGGAAAGCTCTATCTACCCCACACCCTCTTCGTGACTGACCGAGGAGTAATTTAGCCTAGCGTGTATATTCCTCTTGCGATTGTTGCTGTCTATAACGGAATTTAGCCAAAAAGTTACCAATAATTCAGATTTTCATTGACTACGAACCCAAAATCATTAGCAGGGGTTGCTACTGCATTCCTTCATGATTCCAGCTTTGACTCGTTGAACGGCTGGTATAGTAAAGTGCTGAGTGCTGAGGAGCCAGCCGCACAGTCAGGGTTTCCCGACTTGAGCGGACTGGCGTTGCCGAGTAGAAAGTAAGTTATTTCAAGGCTTCGAGCAATCAGCACTGTCCTAAACTATGCTTTGACTGCTTTATCAGGTTTGTTGTGGTCTTGATTTAAAGTTCGATGGTTGTAGATGAATATAGGAATAATCCAGCCTTACAGTAACGGGTTTTTAGACGTTGTACCAGAGGGTGAAGACAGTGACTATTGGCAGATTGCAGCTATACACATCAATGGTCAAGCCTACTGTCCTACCCCAAGGCTTTATCGAAGTGAAAAAGCAGCATTGGCAAAAGCTGCACAAATTTATGATTGGCTAGCAGACCATTCTCACCAAATCAGTAATGGGATTTACAACTGCTCTGAATTGCAACTCATCTTATGGCAGCAATCAAAATTATCTTAATTAACATTAATAGCTGCTGAGAGGAAGAGGGACTTTTGTGTTAGTTGGTATTAGTGTGATCGCTTGCAAATCAAGCAGCTTTTAAATTTTGATAAAAGTGAAACCCAGCTTTAACCTTACATAATGCTGGGTTTCACAAGATTCAACTAGGCTGATTATTTGGCGGTGTTTGTTCCGGTGGTGCTTCTGCTGGAGGTGCGAGTACCGCATCGGGAGCAATTTCTTCCACGGGAATCGGTGGTTTTTCTTCAGTCTCAGGTTGTGCTGCTTCCACTAATTCGGGAGATGGCGGATGTGGTGGAATCGCTTCGGGTACACTCTCAGTTTTGGCTTCAGTGTCGGTAGTAACTGCTTCTGTTGTCGATTTTTCTGATATAGAAGTAGTTTTGTCAATAATCTCAACAGTCGGTGCCTCTGACAGTACAGAGGTAATATCTTCAGGTTTGGGGGTTGCAGCTGTTTTTTTGCTGACAGTCTGTTGTGCTTTATTTTTCACACCACTGAAGGTACTACCAATAGTCTGTTGCAACTGAGCAAGCCGTTGCGGAAGTGACAACTTATTTACTTGTTCCTGAATGCTAGTTTTCACTGTTTCAGAACTAGGTACTGGGGTTTGTTGTAGCTGTGGGGTTATTTGGCGGCGTAATGAGAGAGTTTGCCAACCAAACCAGACCAACAAAGCCACACTAGCCACATGACCCAGCAACAAACCTCCAGAAATGCGTTGTGCAAACACCCATAATACTAAAGCGTAGAAAAGCCCTACACCACTCCAAATAAAATCATTCTTACGGTGGATTTCTGGGAAGAAAAAAGCTGATATGTAAAGGGCTAAACTACCAAGACCGACCACCAAAGCTAGGACATATGCCAGCATTTTTTGGTTACTCCTTTGACTAAAGATTGGGAATTGGGGATTGGTAATTGGTAATTGGTAATTGGTAATTGGTAATTGGGTATTAGGAAAATTCTTTGCCATTCCCATCTCCCCATCTCCCCATCTCCCCATCTCCCCATCTCTCCATCTCCCCAGTCCCTCAACTAACAATTTTGCAAATTTTGCTTGTCAATTGTTGAGTTAGATACAAATTAAAATTAATTATCTGTGTTAGGTGTAAATTTTTGGCGTTTATCTAACTCTTAATGTCTTCTTTAGGAGAGAAGCGAAAATCTCGGACTACCCTAAAGATAAAAGGATCTGCAAGAGTTAGCCAAACAAATTATGACACTACAAAGCTTTGGTGTGATTGGATTAGCCGTTATGGGTGAGAATATCGCCCTGAACGTCGAGCGTAATGGCTTCCCAATTGCAGTTTACAACCGCTCCCGAGAAAAAACGGATGCGTTTATGGCGCAGCGTGCGCCAGGACGGAACGTTAAAGCGGCCTTTACTTTAGAAGAATTTGTTGCTGCATTGGAACGTCCCCGTAGAATCCTGGTGATGGTGCAAGCTGGTAAGCCAGTTGATGCAGTTATTGCTCAACTCAAACCCTTGCTGGATGAAGGCGATATCATTATCGACGGTGGCAACTCTTGGTTTGAAGACACAGAACGACGCACTCAAGAGTTGGAACCTGCTGGATTTCGGTTTATCGGTATGGGTGTTAGCGGCGGTGAAGAAGGCGCATTAAATGGCCCATCTCTCATGCCTGGCGGTACACAAAGCTCTTATGAGTATTTATCGCCAATTTTCAACAAAATTGCTGCTCAAGTCGATGATGGCCCTTGTGTAACTTATATTGGCCCTGGTGGTTCTGGTCACTACGTCAAAATGGTACACAATGGCATTGAGTACGGTGACATGCAGTTGATTGCTGAAGCCTACGATTTGCTCAAGAATGCTGCTGGACTAGACCATAATCAGCTACATGAAGTGTTCGCAGAATGGAACACTACCGACGAACTCAATTCGTTTTTGATTGAGATTACATCAAATATCTTCCCTTACATTGACCCAGATACAAATCTGCCTCTGGTGGATTTGATTGTTGACGCAGCAGGTCAAAAGGGAACCGGACGCTGGACTGTACAAACTGCCTTGGAATTAGGAGTTTCTATTCCCACCATCACAGCAGCGGTGAATGCTCGGATTATATCTTCAATCAAAGACGAGCGGATTGCAGCATCGAAGATTTTGACAGGCCCCAGTGGCAAGTATGATGGGCAAACTAAGGATTTTATCAATAAGGTGCGGGATGCGCTTTATTGCTCTAAGATCTGTTCTTATGCTCAAGGGATGGCGCTACTTTCCACTGCTTCCAAAACATATAACTGGAATTTGACTTTGGGTGAATTGGCGCGGATTTGGAAAGGTGGCTGTATTATTCGCGCTGGCTTCTTGAATAAGATTAAGAAGGCTTTTGACGAAAATGCAGCATTAGCTAACCTGTTATTGGCTCCTGAATTTAAGCAAACTATTCTCGATAGACAAACTGCTTGGCGGGAAGTAATCATAACAGCTGCAAAACTGGGGATTCCAGTGCCAGCATTTAGCGCATCTTTGGATTATTTTGACAGCTATCGCCGCGATCGCTTGCCCCAAAACCTCACTCAAGCACAACGCGACTACTTTGGCGCACACACCTACTTGCGTCTTGATAAGCCTGGTACTTTCCACACTGAATGGGTACCAATTGCTGAAGCTGAGAAAAAGTAATTTCTCACACTTTTAAATTTTGAGTTGATTTGCAGGTGACTCTGGGTTTCAGGGTCACTTTTTTACGTAGACGCGTAAGCGGCTTGCCGCAGGCTACCGCAGAGACGCAGAGGACGCAGAGGAGGAGGTGGAAAGATGAGGGAGATGAGGGAGATGAGGGAGAATAACAATTAACAACTGACAACTGACCCTTACGGGTGACGCTCGCAAGCTCGCTACCGCTTCGCTAACGTCAGTTGTTCATGGGGGACTCGGGGCCCCCACGACCGAAAGGGAGTGGGGATTGGGGGAGAACCCCCAAGACCACACTGACTCACCACTGACAATTAAGCACTGACATTATGAGTTATTATTTCTCAAATATTTAGCTTTCATTTCTTCTAATTCTTCGTCTATTTGACTTTTACTAGTGGGTTGCGGTTGGGGATTTGCTGGTTGTGGTTTATTATGAGATTTACCTCCTAGCAAAAATTGAGTTTTCATTTCTTCTAGTTCTAAGTCAACTTGACTAGGGGTTTTATTAACAGGTGGTGCAGTATTTTGTGGTGCTTGAATAATCGGTTTTACTGATTTTGCTGGTGTGGCTGCTATTTGTGGATTTTGATTTATATCATTAATAATTTGGTCTGCTGTTTGGTAACGCCGCATGGGGATACTTTCTAGCATTTTGTTGAGAATTTGACTCAACTTGTTGCTGACTGGTGTTTTTAAGTATTGTTGCCAAAGCCAAGTATCGTTATCAATATTATATGAATCGAAGGGCGAACGCTCGGTTAAAAGATGAATACAAGTAACTCCTAAACTGTAGATATCACTGGCAAAAATAGCTCTACCTCTAATTTGTTCTGGTGCTACATATTCGGGTGTACCGATACTTGTACCGGTTCTGTTTAAGGCGGTTCCGGTGGCAGATTTGGAAGCACCAAAATCTACTAAAACAAATTTGCGATCACTGGCACGTAAAATAATATTTTCTGGCTTAATATCGCGGTGAATTACTTGTCTGGCATGACAAAATTGCAATACTGGTAATAAATCATTTAATAATTGCCATATTTGTGCTTCACTAAAAGCACCGTGGTGTGCCAATTCTTGAGCTAAATTTGGCCCGTCGATAAATTCTTGTACAAGATACTGTCTATCATCTTGGGTGAAGTATGCTAGCAGTTCGGGTATTTGCGGATGTTTACCCAATTCATCTAACTGCACTGCTTCTTGGTTAAATAACTCCACTGCCTTTTGTACAGTGTTGGTGCCTTGTGCTTGGGGATAAAATTGCTTAATTACACAGCGAGGTTTTGAAGGTTTATCCTCATCCACAGCCAAGAAGGTTCTGCCAAAACCACCTTGTCCTATGGGTTTAATAGCACGGTAGCGTTCTTTGAGGAGTAACTTAGAACCACAACTCACACAAAACTTGACATCACCGGGATTTTCCGGCTTGGGACAACGAGGGTTAAGACAGTAGCTCATTTGCAGGGTAGCGTGCGATCGCTCTTATATGTCTTTATTTTGCCCTGTTCTCAACCAAAGGGTGTTAATCGAAAATAGTGCAATGTATTTTTCTTGGTGTCTTAGTGCCTTCGTGGTTAAAAAATTGACTTATGAACCACTAAGACACTAAGGCACAAAGGTGAAAAGCCCTTGATTTAACGGGTATAAAGTTTTCTCGTCGAGTTGCAGTTCTATTTTTTCCATGCTGCTTCCTTTGAAAGCATCTGTGCTAGGGCGATTTTATCATTTTTGATCTGGGGTGAATGAGGGAGCGATCGCTACTTCATTATTTTTGATTCATTCACAGAGGTTTCAGTAGTTTCATATAAACCCATCGATGCACTATTAATTTGTGCATTATTATTTGCTTCATTTAGTTTTGCGGATTTGTCTATTTTCTTGTGTACTTGCTCATGCACAAATACTTTAATAACTGAACCTTCAGCAAGAAATGTAATGGTGGGATGTAAGTTTTGAAAAGCAAAAATTACCTGATCTTGATAACCTTGAGTATTTTCACACACCCACACTGACATCATTTTTGCACCTCTTGCCAGTAAAGACTGTAAATGATGATTACCTACGTTAGAACCATGAACTTGAGTTTTATCTCTGATAACTTCTATTGTTACTTCTATTTCATCAGTATCAATAACAGGCAAAAGAGTTACTAGTGTAATCCTATTTTCTTCATCTTTAAAATAAAGTTTAACTTCATTAAGACAAAGTTCATTCCCATCAAATTCTTGGTCTTCAATTGTTGACACATCTATTAGAACTTGCCCAATAGGAAATTCATTGATTGCCATATTTATCACGCTTTTTCCTTGCTTGCTTGAGAATTTTAATAGCAGTTTCCGCGTCTATGTCTCCCCCAGCAGCTAAATTAGCTAAGTCACCAACTTTAAGATTTTGATAATCGCTACGTAACTGATTAACCTGTGCTTGTCCTCCGCCACGTTCACGAATAGCATTAGCGATGATGTCATCCTTAATATTAACAAGATTGCCAAGTTTCTTTAGTCCGCTAGGGGTAAGTTTTACACCCTCCTGCTCATCATTTGTCATTTATATATATCTTCTTCTGGGTCGTTCCACTCTTGAAATCCAGTTTCCGCCAGTTGCATCATTGTGGATGTAAAAACTTCCGTACCAACCATTTTTGATTGACTAAGAGCAGCTTCAGCAGTTTGGACTAAAACCATGTCCTCTAATTCTTTCAGCCTATTAATTAATTTCTCATAGCTTTTGGCAGACATAATTACATGACTAGGCTGTGATTGCTTTGTCAGTAAAACTGGTTCAATAGCAGCCTTGTCAAAAACCTCGCTGTGTTTGTTGAGAGCATCTGTGAGAGTATAAGTCTGCATAGTTAAAGATTTGTTTTGGCTACTTTCGAGATTTTGACTATATTTTAACGAAGCGATCGCCTAATAAGATTCTTATACGGTTGGATAGTCATCATAGAGTCCTTCGTCTTCTAGTGCGTAGCTATTTAAAAAGGCATTATCGGCTACGAGTAATAACAGGATAACTTGGCTTTGGTTGGATTGTTATTATCCAATTACCTGCACCTACACTTTCCACTATAGATTCAGGTAAAGACAACTTCTCTCCTGGTTGAAGTTCAATTTCATAAGTTAAATTCACTACTTTACTTATCATAATTTTTTTGACTCTACCTTTTTTTATTTTAATTCCAACACTCACATCAAGCTTTAAAAAGAAAAATTTTGTCAGCAATCACATTGCCAAATTTTGATAGTCTTGTCTCTGCTACCACTAGCAAGAAACTGACCATTAGGGCTAAAAGTAGCTGAGCTAATGGACTCTGAATGTCCCGTAAACGTTTTAAGGAGTTCTCCAGTTGTACTGCTTCTTGACGAAATAATTGCTCTGCTTTTTCTCTATCTCTGTTACATTGATAGAAAAATTGTTTAATTACACAGTACTGTTTCGATGGCATATCCTCATCCATCGCCAAGAAAGTTTTGCCAAAGCCACCCTCACCAATTGGCTTAATAGTACGATAGCGCTCTTTGAGTAGCAACTTTAATCCACAACTTTGGCAAAATTCCAGATTATCTGGATTTTCAGGTTTACGGCAAGAAGCATTGAGACAATAGCTCATACAGGGGATAGTTTGCAGATTGATTCCACATTAAGTATTCCCATAATTAGCCATTCTAAAACGCTTTGTGTTTAAATCCTCTCTGCGTCCTCTGCGTCTTGGCGGTTCAAAATCTTAACCCAACCTCTCAACCTGACTCCTCATCAACCTTTGCACACTCACCAAAGCCCGATTCAATTCATAATTCCTTCTTTCACAATTCTGCAAATAAGCCTGTTGTTCCTCTTCAATCATCTGCACATCTTGAACCACCAAACCATCAAGTAACTTTTGCGCTGCACCAAACAAACTATCTTTGATAAACCGCCGAAACCACATAGGCAATTTGTGCAATCTCCAAAAGGCATTCAATGAAGTGAAATGAATTAAATAAGCTTTAGTTTGTGTCTCACTCACCGGACACAATAAACAGTAAATTTTAAAATCTTTACCCAATGTAGAAACCCAATGCGGATAAACATAACTGACATCCAATGGTTCAGGATGTAACCGCCGTAAAGCTGGAAAAAATAACTGAGATATAGACCAAATTTTATCTATTTTGTAATAACTTTGTGCTGTATAATGAGCATCTACACGGTGATCATCTTCATCAATATCTTGTAAAACTGCTTCTGCCCAAGCTTGTAAATCCTGATGCAAATGTCCGTGATACATATCCATCAGGTTTTCAATTAAATAGGAATAATGAGCGTTACAATTAATAACTGAAACTGTGGCAATATAATTTAGATGTTCCCATTCTGGTAAACCCAGAGGTTCTATTGATGGTTTCACATCCCCAGGAAATAACCAGATGAAACCGTCTTGTTCTTTGACTGGGTAACGGCGAATTGTGCAATTTGGTAGTTTCTGATTTGCTGCTAAGTAAGGAACTGCTGCACATTCACCCAAGGAATTGAAACGCCAACCGTGATAGGCACATTCCAACTCATTACCAACGACTTGTCCGTGGCTGAGTTTCACTTGGCGATGGGGACAGCGGTCTTCTAAAGCGTGAATTTGTCCTTCGCTGTCGCGGTAAAGTGCGATCGCCTGCTTCCAAAGTACCACACCTACAGGTTTACTTGTCACCTCACTACTACGTGCCACCACATACCAGTGATTTGGGTTAATCCCCAATTGACGCATATCACGACTTTGCACAATTGGAGAAAAAGCAGACATAGATT
The DNA here is from genome assembly GCF_016056305.1 of Amazonocrinis nigriterrae CENA67. Taxonomy (GTDB): domain Bacteria; phylum Cyanobacteriota; class Cyanobacteriia; order Cyanobacteriales; family Nostocaceae; genus Amazonocrinis; species Amazonocrinis nigriterrae. Next base: position 32,591 of record NZ_JAECZC010000034.1, read on the forward strand.
CATACATCCTTTTTAATGTTAGATTTTAATCTTTAATGCAAATTTAGGCGCAGTTCAATATACCTTATAGGAATTAGTATTACGACCAGACTATCACTTCAGGAAGCTCTAGTTAACCTTGCCCACAAGCTATAAAGTATTTGTAGATGAAACATTAACAATATTGAGAAAAAATCTGTATGGCAAGCTACCAAGAAAGTGTAACTGATAACGAATTCGTCGATGAGTTAATTGCAGAGACAGCCAGTATCAACCATGTGGAGGTAATCGAAAATGTCATCGACACTCTAGAACAAGATGACAGTGCTATGGTTAGTCACCCCCCAGAAGGTGGTTATCTCTGGAAGTTTAAGTACGGTAGTGTAGAAGTGTTCGTCCGTCTTACTGGAAAAAGTGACGAAGACACCATAACAGTTTGGTCGGTGGTACTAAAGTTACCTGCTAAAGACGAACCCAAGTTGATGCGGCATCTTTTAGAGTTAAACTGTTCTAGCACCTTTGAAGCCCGCTTTGGTATTATTGAAGACCAAGTGGTGGTGATTTCCACACGTCCTCTAGCAGACTTGTCTCCTGGGGAAGTTTCACGGCTGATTACCATTGTGGCAACGATCGCTGATGACAATGATGAAGCTTTACAATCTGAGTACGGTGTTGCTTGAACATAGTTGTTAGTGGTCAGTGGTCAGTGGTGAGTTGTCAGTGGTATCAAGTTTTTGATTTAAAACTCCTAACTCCCAACTCCCAACTCCCAACTCCCAACTCCCAACTCCCAACTCCCAACTCCCCATTCCTAACTCTAAAGTGTGGCGACTAATTCCTGTGCTAGAAGCTTCTGGTAATGTGCAGATGGCTATTGACCGCTGGTTGTTGGAACAACACCAGTCTGGAAAACAGCCGCCATGTCTGCGATTTTACACTTGGTCGCCACCTGCTATTTCTCTAGGGTATCATCAACGCCAATATCCTGAATATTGGCAGCATCTAACTTGGAAAGGTGAGAAATTAAATTTAGTGCGGCGACCTAGTGGTGGAAGGGCGGTATTGCATCAAGGTGATTTAACTTATGCTGTGATTACATCTGGTTTTACAGGTAGCCGTGTTGATGCATATCAAAAAATTTGTGAGTTTTTAATCCAAGGATGGCGATCGCTTGGCGTAGAATTACACTATGGTAAAGCTGGGCGGGGTTACATCCACAACCCTAATTGTTTTGGCACCGCCACCAGTGCAGATTTAGTTACAGCAGATGGATATAAACTCATTGGTAGCGCCCAACTGCGAAGTGCTGGAGCTATTTTGCAACATGGTTCAATGCGTTTGCAACCGGATGCAGAATTATTTACTCAAGTATTTGGCGCAGAATCTTTTACAAAACCGCAACTACCCCAAAGTTTAACTGTAGAAAAAATTATTACAGCTTTGACTGCCGCAGCTAGTAATTGTTTTGCTACGGAAATAGAAGTGCAACCCCTCTCACAGATGGAATGGGAGGCAATTTTAAATTAATTTTAGATTTGAGATTTTGGATTTTGGATTACAAGACTTGATCACAAGGCTGTTCTCGGAATTTCAAAGAATGTAAACCCTAAATCTTGATAGCAGCCTCTTTTATGTAACCGGCTACTACACATTCATCAATTAATTGCAAAACAAATGGCCACAGTTGCGGCGCACCTGTTTCTACTGGTGCTACTCGCTTCATAACTTGGTCGCGCCTAATGCTATGAATGCGCCAAGTTCCACCACCGTTTTGCTGGTTGTGCAGTAAAGGTTGTATTCTGTCTAAAGCTGCGGCAAACTTGGCGGTGGGTGTTTCTCCTGCTTCAAACTCATCCCAAAGTGAACGCAATTCCCTAGCTTGGTCTGCTGGTAAAAGTTCAAATAATCGTAACGCTGCTTGAGCTTCTTTTTCAGCTTTATTTTGATTCCCTTGCACATCATAACAAAAGGTGTCACCTGCATCAATTTCTACCAAATCGTGAATTAGCAGCATTTTGATGGCATGGGATATATCAACTCCTTCAGGAGCATATTCTGCCAATGTCAAGGCCATCATTGCAATATGCCAAGAATGTTCCGCGCTATTTTCTCGGCGTGAATTGTCGGTGAGTGAGGTTTGTCGCAATACCAGCTTGAGGCGGTCAATTTCTATGATGAATTGAATTTGTTGAGTTAGACGGTTGATTGACACAGGAATTTTTTAAATACTACCTTACGCAAAATTATATTTGTTTTTCTTTGCGCCTTTGCGTCTATGGGTGAGACATATTCATACTTTCAATCAGCAACGCCAGCTATTTCTAAACTAGCGATCGCAATCACTTCTTGCCAATGTTAATACTATTACAACACTCTTAGATAAGTATTTTACTTTTATATTGGTAAAATTCACAGTCAGTAATCTAAGCCGGAGAAAAGCTATACACGCCTACATAAAAACAATAATTTGTTGCCAACTTTTTTTAAATTAATAGTTGACAAGTATAAAATTATACTTTAATATAATAAACATGAGAAAGGCGATCGCCCCTCGTCCAAGAGTTTGCAACCGCCTTTCTCTAAACCCCTACATTAGGAGTCAACTAATATCATGGCACAAGAAAAAAATTTCGGAGATCATCAAGACTTCCAAAAAGCAGAGTTTCAAGAGAATTTCAACAGTGAAGACTTGGATGCAGCCAACCTCAAGCCATCTCCCGAAAAGCCATTACGCAAAAGAGAACCAATTAAACATTTATTGATTGGTTCTCCCAAAGCCGTTACTAGCACAATTCACTTTTTGCAGATGATTGGCTATGCAAACGTCGGAGATTGGAGTCCACCACAATCAACCGGCAACCCTGACGAAGTGATGAGTATTTTAATCCGTCAGATTTCAGTTTTATAATTTGAACCACAAGCCCGACTTTTTAGACAAGTCGGGCTTTTTGTTTCGCTGATTGCACCCAACCCCTCCCCTTTCCAATACGGTGTACACACAAGTCTTGGCGCAGTGTATCTTAGAACTTACGCACTCAGATCCCCCAACCCCCTTAAAAAGGGGAGCCAGTGCGATCTTGGGGGTTTCCCCCATGAGCAACTGGCGTGGCTTTAGACTTTCCCCCCTTTTTGGGGGGATCAGGGTTTCAGGCTTCAGTGCGTAAGTCCTATATCTGTCCCGCCTCGGAATTTATTCCGAGTTTAAGAGCGCAAGTCCTCTAGTGAGGACTCAAAAAGAAATTCATTCCAGTCCACTTAAGTGGACTTTGGCTATTAGCCTGGAACTTTAGTTCTAGGCGGGATATGGGTTCAGCATGAAAATTTTCGACAAAGTGTGTACACCGTAGGTTCATGTGGTAGAGAGACAAAACATAACTTTGGCGGGTAAGGTCTGAATTAACCAAAATAACCGATAGAATCGTTAAAAATGACTAAATCATACTTAAGCGATTCACATGGCAACGAAATCTAACGTTGAGGTGACGATTTCTCTGGTTGATCTGGGTTTAGATGATGAAGACTTGCAAGAACAAGTAGAAATTTTGCTACCCCAGTTAAAAGAAGTCGATGGCGTAGAAGATGCAAATTTAGTTCCAGTGGAAAACGCCCCCAAGGGTACAAAAAGTATTAGCGGCTTTGTGTGGGGTTTGATCAAGGCTAAAGCAGCTAATATCCCGGCTTTATTTAAATTTTTGAGCGATCGCTTTGGCAACAAACCAATTAAAATCGGGGTCAAGGCACCCGATGGTAGAGAATTGACTGTAGAAGCGAGTAGTCGAGAAGAGTTTGAATTTGCCTTACAGAAAGCACAGGATTTTTTAAACAATAAATCAAACGGCTAATACCATTTTGGATTTTGGATTTTGGATTTTGGATTGTGAAACTCAGTAGGGGCGGGTTCACCGAGATCATCATTAATCATTGATAAAATTTTTAAACCCGCCCCTACCAGTCTTGCATCTGTCGCAATCATTTTTAAAATTAGTGTCACATGGCGAAGCTAGCACTGCTAATTGGGATTAGTGAATATGATGAACCGACATTAACAGCGTTACCAAAAGCTGTAAATGATGTTGAGGCGATGCAGCGAGTTTTGGTAAACCCAGAAATGGGTGGTTTTGCTGCGGATGATGTGACGGTACTGGAAAATCCCGAACGGCAAGTTATGGAAGATGCTATTTATCAGTTGTATGATAATCGTCAAAAAGATGATTTGCTGCTTTTGTATTTTTCTGGTCATGGCGTGAAAGTAGAAAATGGTGACTTTTACTTTTCAACTCGCCGCACCCGAAAAAATCCCCAAGGAAACTTGATCCTCCCCTCAGCTGTAGCCGCTACAAATGTACATAATTGGATGAACAACACTAGGTCTAGGCGACTGGTGGTAATTTTAGATTGCTGCTTTAGTGGGGCTTTTGCTAGGGGTTTGACAGCTAAAGATGGCGGTACTATTGACTTGCAACAACATTTAGGAGGTGAAGGTAGAGCAATTCTTACTGCTTCTACTTCGATGCAATATGCTTTTGAGTCTGATGACTTAAACCTTTCAATTTACACTCATTATTTAGTAGAAGGGATTGAAAAAGGTGCAGCAGATAAAGACGGTGATGGTTTGATTTCGGTGGATGAGTTGCATAGCTATGCTAAAAGCAAAGTGCAAGAAGCAGCGCCGGCGATGACACCAGAATTTTATCCTGTTAAAGACGGTTATCGAATCTTTCTGGCGAAGTCGCCCAAGGATGACCCCAAACTGAAATATCGTCAGGAAGCTGAACAACGCGCCAAGCTAAATCAGGGTAGCTTTTCTGTATTTGCTCTTGAACTATTGGAATCTCAGCGGATTAAATGGGGATTATCACAAGATGAAGCAATAGCAATTCAAGAAGAAGTCTTACAACCTTATCGTGAATACCAGCGTAAACGAAATCAGTATGAACAAGCTTTGATTCTTGCAGTTAATCAAGAAACATATCCCTTTACTGAGGGAGTTCAACAGGATTTACAAGACTATCAACAACATTTAGCACTCAGGGATGAAGATATAGAACTAATAAAACAACGAGTGCTAGCCCCAAAGCAAGCTGAATATGAGCGCCAGCAACAGGAAGCTGAAAGATTACGCCAAGAATTAAAAACAGTTGAATCTCAAAGACAGCAAGAAAGAGAATCAGCTAAAACTGTTTTTCCTCCAAGTTTTCCAACTCAGACTTTTGAATTCGACACCGCTACCCTAACGGTAAAAAGCTCAGGATTTTTAGGTATCGGGAAAAAAACCTATGAAATTAACCGCAGTCAGGGACGCGCCGAATTTTTTATAGAAGACCTTGGTAATGGTGTTGTTCTAGAGATGGTTGCAATTCCTGGCGGTAAATTTTTGATGGGTTCGCCAGAAAATGAGCCAGAACGATATTCTTTTGAAAGTCCACAGCACACCGTCACCATTCAACCCTTTTTCATGGGTAAATTTCCTGTCACTCAAAGCCAATGGGCTGCTGTAGCTGCTCTTGGTAAAGTGAATATTGATTTAGATCGCGATCCATCTTATTTTAAAGGAGCGAATCGACCTGTTGAAAGCGTTTCTTTGAATCAGGCAGTTGAATTTTGTCATCGACTTTCTCAAAAGACTGGGGAAATCTATCGTCTACCCAGTGAGGCAGAATGGGAATATGCTTGTCGTGCAGGCACAACTACCCCGTTTTATTTTGGTGAAACAATTACAACAGATTTGGCGAATTATCGAGGTACTGACTGGGATTATCAGGGAAAAGTATACCCAGGTAATTATGCTCAAGGGCCTAAAGGTGAATATCGTGAGCAAACAACAGATGTAGGAAAATTTCCTGCCAACCCCTTTGGTTTATTTGATATGCATGGTAATATATGGGAGTGGTGTCAGGATGAGTGGCACAACAATTATAATAATGCTCCAGTAGACGGTACTGCTTGGTCTATTGATAATAGTAGCAATAATAACAGACTGCTGCGTGGTGGTTCGTGGGACTTCAATCCGTGGGGTTGCCGCTCGGCGAACCGCTTCTATAACGCGCGTGTCAATAGGAGCCTCAACGTGGGTTTTCGGGTTGTGGTGGTGCGGCGCAGCACTTAGTAGCCCTCTATGCTTTTGCTCTTTAGCACTCTGCTCTTCTTCTCTTTTCCCTTCTTAGCCCTTTCGCGCTTCGCGCGATCAAATATTTTTTATTTTTCATCGGATGAGTGATTTACCCATCATACAAAAAACTTACGATTTAATCAAGTGGTACGTGCCAATTTTAAACCGCCTTCCCAGAAATCATAGGTTTTTACTAGGTAATCGCATTATTACAGAACTATACGAAGTACTAGATATTCTCATCACAGCACGGTACGCTAAACATAAACTAACTCAATTAGAATCTTTGAATAGTAGGCTAGACATCTTGCGTTATCAAACTCGCCTACTTTTAGATTTTAACTTAATTAAAACTGAGCGTTATGAATATGCCCAAAAGCTGTTAAATGATATTGGTAACGATTTGGGTGGATGGATAAAACAACAAAAAAAACAGACGAATGGATGAAAAGATATGGCAACCTTTGGAATGAAATTATAGCATTTAATAATTTACTATCAGCTGCTCAACAAGCACAACGGGGTAAACGTTTCCGAGACAATGTTTTAGTGTTCAACTACAATCTAGAAAAAGAGCTATTTCAACTACAAGAAGAATTACAGTCAAAAAGATACTGTCCAGGAACATACACCACATTTCAAATTTATGAACCCAAACCGCGAATGATTTCAGCGGCTCCTTATCGTGACAGAGTTGTACATCATGCTCTGTGTAATATACTTGTTCCCATATTTGAACGCACATTTATTAGTGACTCCTACGCCAATCGTGTTGGTTTTGGCTCTCATCGCGCCTTGCACCGCTTTACTAAATTTTGCCGTTCGAGTCGTTATGTTTTGCAAGCTGATATTCGTAAATATTTTCCTAGTATCGACCATGAAATTTTGAAATCAATCATATATCGAAAAATAAAATGTCCAGATACACTCTGGCTGATTAACACTATTATTGATCATAGCAATCCCCAAGAACCAGTCCTTAACTACTTTCCACTGGATGATTTACTAACGCCCTTGCAAAGACGATGTGGCTTACCAATCGGTAATCTAACCAGTCAATTCTTTGCTAATGTGTATCTCAATAACTTTGATCATTTTATTAAAGAACAAATTAAAGCATCTCGATATATTCGTTATGTTGACGATTTTGCCTTATTTTCAAATGATCAAGTGTTTTTAGAAGCTGCCAAAAATAAAATAGAAGAATATCTGAGCAGTTTAAGACTGAAAATTCATCCGATAAAAAGCCAATTATTTGAAACAAAACACGGAGCTAATTTTGTCGGATTTCGCATCTTACCAAACCAGATTCGTATACGCAGTGACAATCTACGTATGGCTAGAAAAAGATTACGGCAAATGCTCTTAGACTGTCATGAAGGCAAAATTGAACCCCAAAAATTAGCCCAATCAATACAGAGTTGGGTTGCCCATTTAAAGCATGGTGATACATGGCAATTACGCCAGCAAATATTTAGCAGTTTATTGTGTGACTTACCGTGTTAAATTGAAAAATGGGTTAAGCGATACCGACTGCTGCGTGGTGGTTCGTGGAACAACAATCCGAGGAATTGCCGCTCGGCGAACCGCAACTATAACGCGCGTGACAATAGGAACAACAACGTGGGTTTTCGGGTTGTGGTGGTGCGGCGCAGTACTCTTTTGTGTCAGAACTGGTAAATGGGAATTTATCGGGAGTACCAAAAAAGAGTCCAGGCTTAATCCAGTGAGGTTGATGAAGCCTCCAAATATCAAACCGAGTCGGATAGCTTGGTAGGCTGCAAAGTCGAACAGTTATCCGATTTATCTGATTTTAAGGCTGAATTTGCAAGCGATCGCAACACACCTGATCAAAAATTGCCAAATCACAAAGTTCTGATAGATGTAAATCAAGTCAAGCGCGACGTAAATCAAGTCAAGGACGACGTACATAAAGTCAAGCGCGACGTAAATCAAGTCAAGGACGACGTAAATAAAGTCAAGCACGACGTAAATAAAGTCAAGGGCGACGTAAATAAAGTCAAGCGCGACGTAAATAAAGTCAGCTTCAATCTTCTTTACAAAACTCTAATTATCGGCAAGATTACCAGCACAAAAAAACATTGCATCAGATTTTATGCTACAATATGCTACAAAAGCAGCATCCCACCACATCCTCAACAAACTGAGATGAGTGGGATGCATTACCATTGAAAAGACGGCGTTGCATAAATGCGGGATGAATTTAGATGCTTAACCAAAGTGAAAGATTAATTTTTCGAGCCTTTGCGCCTTTGCGCCTTTGCGTGAAACAAAATTCATCCCATTAATCAGCAAAGCCGAAAAGACTGAAATTGCGACTAGAAACGCAATCAAGTTGAAGACATTGGAAATTCTCACAGATAATAGTGAGAATCAGACTTCTATATTCCCTAACATTAGCACCGTGACAGAAACAGGAAGCTACAAAGATACTGTAAATTTACCTAAGACTAGCTTTGATATGCGGGCGAACGCCATCAAGCGCGAACCCGAAATCCAGAAGTTTTGGGAAGAAAATCAAATTTACGATCGCCTGTCCCAAGAAAATCCAGGCGAATTATTTATACTGCACGATGGGCCTCCCTACGCAAATGGCTCACTTCATCTTGGTCATGCTTTAAATAAAATTCTCAAAGATATTATTAATCGCTACCAACTGCTAAAAGGGCGTAAGGTGCGCTATGTTCCTGGTTGGGACTGTCATGGTTTGCCAATTGAATTGAAAGTTTTGCAGAACATGAAATCAGCAGAACGGCAAAACTTGACACCTTTACAACTGCGGCAAAAAGCCAAAGAATTTGCATTGGCGACGGTAAATGACCAGCGTCAAGGCTTTAAACGCTTTGGTGTTTGGGGTGATTGGGATAATCCTTATTTAACACTAAAGCCGGAATACGAAGCGGCGCAAATTGGCGTATTCGGGCAAATGGTGTTAAAAGGTTATATCTATCGCGGTTTAAAGCCTGTTCACTGGAGTCCCAGTTCTAAAACGGCTTTGGCGGAAGCTGAGTTGGAATATCCTGAAGGTCACACTTCCCGGAGTATTTATGCTGCTTTTGCGGTGACGAGTCTTTCTGAGGCGGTGAAGCCTCTGTTGGCGGAGTATTTGCCAGATTTGGCTGTGGCTATCTGGACGACTACGCCTTGGACTATTCCAGGGAATTTGGCGGTGGCGGTGAATGCTGACCTTGATTATGCGGTGGTGGAAATCTCACGCAGAGACGCAGAGGCGCGGAGTAGTTTTAAGTACTTGATTGTGGCGGCTGAGTTGGTGGAGAGGTTATCTGCTACTCTGGGGGTTGAGTTAGGTGTCAAAGCTACTTTCAAGGGTAAGGATTTAGAACATATCACTTATCTTCATCCTTTGTATGACCGTGAAAGTCCGGTGGTAGTTGGTGGTGATTATATCACTACTGAGTCTGGTACTGGGTTGGTACATACTGCTCCAGGTCATGGTCAAGAAGATTACATTGTGGGTCAGCGTTACGGTTTGTCTATCCTTGCGCCTGTGGATGACAATGGCGATTTTACTCAGGAGGCGGGACGGTTTGCTGGGTTGAATGTGTTGGGTGATGGAAATCAAGCGGTAATTGATGCACTTACTGAAGAGGGTTCGCTGTTGAAGGAAGAACCTTATCAACACAAGTACCCCTACGACTGGCGGACGAAAAAGCCAACGATTTTCCGCGCTACTGAACAATGGTTTGCTTCGGTGGAGGGATTTCGGGAAGAAGCTTTAAAAGCGATCGCTACTGTAAAATGGTTTCCAGCCCAAGGTGAAAATCGCATCACGCCAATGGTGGCGGAACGTTCTGATTGGTGTATCTCTCGTCAACGGGTTTGGGGTGTACCGATTCCTGTATTCTACGATGAAGCAACGGGAGAACCGCTACTAAATGCGGAAACTATTGCCCATGTGCAAGGAATTATCGCCGAAAAAGGTTCCGATGCTTGGTGGGAACTTTCAACAGAAGAATTATTACCAGAATCCTATCGCCATAACGGTCGGTCTTACCGCAGAGGTACAGATACAATGGATGTGTGGTTCGATTCTGGCTCATCTTGGGCAGCTGTAGTTAAGCAACGTCCAGAGTTACGCTATCCCGCCGATATTTATTTGGAAGGTTCCGACCAACATCGCGGTTGGTTCCAGTCTAGTTTGCTCACCAGTGTAGCGGTAAATGGCATTGCCCCTTACAAAACTGTGTTAACTCACGGTTTTACTTTGGACGAACAAGGGCGCAAGATGAGTAAATCTCTGGGGAATGTCGTTGAACCAGCCATTGTGATTTCTGGCGGTAAAGACCAGAAAAAAGAACCCGCCTATGGTGCAGATGTGTTGCGGTTGTGGGTGTCTTCTGTAGATTATACCTCCGACATGCGTTTGGGTAGCAACATCATCAAGCAATTAAACGATATCAGAGGCAAGATTCGCAATACAGCGCGGTTCTTGTTGGGTAGCTTGCATGATTTCGACCCCGAAAAGGATACAGTACCTTTCGAGGAATTGCCAGAACTCGATAAATACATGCTGCACCGCATCAAAGAAGTGTTTGAAGAAGTGACGGAAGCCTTTGACAGTTTCCAATTCTTCCGCTTTTTCCAAACAGTGCAGAATTTCTGTGTGGTGGATTTATCCAACTTTTATTTAGACGTTGCCAAAGATAGATTGTACATCAGTGCAGTTGATGCTTTCCGCCGCCGCAGTTGTCAAACTGTGCTGAAGATAGCTTTAGAAAATTTAGCACGAGCGATCGCACCTGTGTTGTGTCACATGGCGGAGGATATCTGGCAATATCTGCCTTATAAAACACCATACAAATCGGTGTTTGAGTCCGGTTGGGTGCAGCTTGAGGAAAAATGGCATAATCCAGAGTTAGCGGAATTTTGGCAACAAGTCCGGCAAATTCGTACTGAGGTTAACAAGGTATTAGAACAAGCCAGAATAGAAAAGTTAATTGGTTCTTCACTGGAAGCAAAAGTGCTGCTCTATATAAATGATGAGCAGTTACGCACCTCAGTAAAAGCCCTGAATCCAGACAAAGGTAACGGTATCGATGAACTCCGCTATTTATTCCTCACCTCCCAAGTAGAATTATTAGATTCTGCTGAAAAACTGCAAGAAGTTAAATACAACTTGCAGTCAGACAGTTGGGGAATTGGGGTAGTGAATGCAGAAGGGGAAAAATGCGATCGCTGCTGGAACTACTCCACCCATGTGGGAGAATCAGCAGAGCATCCTTTAATTTGCGAACGCTGCGTTGCAGCCTTAGCAGGCGAGTTTTAAAAGTTAGGAGTTAGGAGTTATGAGTTAGGAGTTAGGAGTTAGGAGTTATGAGTTAGGAGTTAGGAGTTAGGAGTTATGAGTTAAAAATTCATAATTAACAATTCATAACTCTTCATATCAAGTCTGCTTGATTACTTATTAAACCCACTCAACCCCACCCCGCTAAAGCTACGCTTTTGCTCACCTCCCCGTTCACGGGGCTATCCATTACCCGGATCTTTCTCAACATTTGTGAGAGTATTCACTCACTTTTTTTCTAACCCTTATTAGTTCGTCGTTAATTCTCAATAAAAACGCAGTTTTAGCGAGAATAATAAGCGCGAATTTGTCAAGTATGTCTAATCCCTCAGTTGATAGGATGGTTATAAAACAAGGGTTTCAAGATTGTAAAGAAAGATGTAACTAATGGATAGGTTCACGGGGAGAGGTTGAGGGTGGGGTCAATTACTCTGAGAATCATAACTAATTAACCGGACTTGGTATAACTCCTAACTCCCAACTCTTAACTCCTAACTCCCAACTCCTAACTGTATTAAAGTTTTTGTAACAACTCTTGAGTTAACTGATTAAAAGCTTTAGAACCGGCTGATTGAGGAGCATTTAAAACAACAGGCATAAAACTATCAACAGCCTTAGCAACATTTACATCAACCGGTATCTGTGCCTTACAAATTTTTTCCACACCAAAATCTTCAACAACACGGTGCATCACTTGTTTGTAGTATCTGCCATTTAACAAATTAGAACTAGCCATACTAAATACAATTCCCAACATTTTGATATCTATCTTCGCTTCTTGTTCATGACTGTCTTTTAATCGTGCAATGCGTCTTTCTAGCAATTGAATACCCACTATAGATAAAGGTTCAGGTTTTGCCGGCAGGATGTAGAAATCACTAGCAGCCAAAGCACTACGAGTTAAAAGATTATAGCCAGGCGCACAATCTAAAAGAATAAAATCATACTCTTCGCGAACAGGTTTCAAGATATTATTTATCAAAACTCTTTCAAACCGATTCCAAACAGTTTCAAAATCCTGTTCACCCAAAGCAGTGGCTTGTTGATGCAGCATTTCTGACACCACAAATTCATCATACAAGTCGATATCACCCGGCAATAAATTCAACCCCGGAAGATTACAAATCTGAGATTCGATAATCTCCTGAATCGTCATTTGACCTTGTGTCCCAGGAATAATAACTTCATCTATCAAATATCTAAACGTCTTACTTTGTTTGCGACGCTTAGCAAACTCCAAAGGCGACATCAGACTCAGCGTGGCACTAATTTGGCTATCTAAATCAAGCACCAGCACCCGTTTCCCGTGATTTTTTGCCAAACAAGTAGCTAAATTAACAGTGATGGTAGTTTTGCCGACACCACCTTTCATATTTGCAGTAGCAATTACATATCCCATTGGTTCATTCCTCTGATGACGCATTCCCATCTAGGTAGCGTACACCCATAGTAAACATTTAAAACTTCCACTAAATTTAATATTTTCCGGAACCTCAAAGAGTCAGGACTGATGGAACTGGCGCAAAAGTATAGATGCGGAATTTGATACCACTTCACGAAATACCTAATTTAGTAGAGACGTTCCGCTGGAACGTCTCTACAGGCGATTCATGTGTTGCAGATATTTTTGGAAATAGTATAAGTAAAATTGTCTACAAGCCCATCTTTACTATCGTGGAAGCGTCGAAGTCAAAACTTTGTTTTGACAACTTAAAATCTACTCATCATCCACATCTGCAAATATAGATTCTAAATTCCGATAACCGCTAACGACCCGCACAATTACAACACTATCTTCAAAAACTTGATAAAAAATAATGTAGCCATCCAACGGTATTCCTCTCAGCTTGGGGTCAAACTGGGCAGAACTTCGTCCTATGTTCGGGAATTGAGCTATGTTTTGACATTTCTTATTAAATTCTCGAATAAATCTTTCCCCAGCGTTGATATTGCGACCTAAAAAATAATCCAAAATCTCATCTAAATCTTCACTTGCTTCCTTAGCAATAAAGTATTCCATTATCCTTGAGTTTCACGGGCTTTACGTAATTTTTCCTCTAGTCGTGTCATCACCACTTCAGCATCTACTACGTCTTTTCGTTCTACAGAAGCAAGCCCAGCAGCCAGTTTTTTCTTAGTTTCTTCCTCCCATTCCTGATAGCCCTTTTCCCATTCCTCCAGCAATTTCAATGCTTTAACAATCACATCTTCAGCATTTTCATATCTCCCTGTAGCAATTCGGGCTTGTATAAATTGCTCGTATTTTCCTTGAAGTTGGATGTTCATGAGTTAATTATATTGAATAAGCTGATCAGCGTTACTTCCTCGATTCAGGCAATCAGATTATAGCAATTTGGGTTAGTCTAAGTTGACGGTATGCGGATATTTATTGCTAACAAACTTTGTAAGCGATGCAGTTGAGCGCCGATTTGGTACAATAAATCACCTTTGCCTAACAGATAAGCAGCGGCTGTTTGTGTACCACCCAAAACAATTTTTGAATCTGCTTCGCTAGCAGTTCGTAAAGCAACTCGTCCTGGTAAATTTGAGCGAATAATCGGTGTCACAACTTTTGCCTCTGGGCGTTGAGTAGCAATAATTAAATGAATACCAGCTGCTCGTGCCATTGCTCCCAAGCGCTTTATACTTTGTTCTAATATTATACGGATTTCTTTTTCTGCCATAAAATCGGCATATTCATCAAATATGCAAACAATACGAGGTAAAGGCTTGGAAGAACGTTGATTGTAAGTGCTTAAATCAGCACAACCAGCTTTTTCAAACTGCTGGTAACGCGACTCCATTTCTATGACTAATTCTTCCATGAGTTCGGTAGCGCGATCGCTATCTTTAACCACCGATGAATATAACCAACGCATATGTTCAAACTCTGGAAACGTCACTCGCTTGGGATCAACCAGAGCGATTTTTAAGTTTTGTGGAGCGTGGCGATAGAGTAAACTAAGGAGGAGCGATCGCAAAAACTCACTTTTACCACTACCAGTAGTACCACCAACCAAAAAGTGACAAGTATTCGGATCAGATAAATCAGCCTCTAGCAACTGTCCCTCTAAATTAACTCCAATTGCAATTTTGACAGGTGCGGTTGGAGGTAAAAATTGTGGCTGAATATATTTTTCAAAACTAGCAATTTGCCTATCCAAACGAGGTAAATCAATACTGACATAACCAGCCTGCGGTGCAATTAGAGGCGGATTAGCTAAGCCTAATTGTACTTGTAAATCATTAGACAAACGCAGAATTGAATTAACACTCACACCGAGATGTGGCTTCAATTTGACTCGGATAAAAGCTGGCCCAACAGCAGCGCCTTGATAATCAACTTTGATTTTAAAAGATTGCAAAGTAGCAGCTAACTCTTCCCCGATGACATCAGCTTCGGGTGATGGCGAATTAGGTTTTGTAGATTCCTCACCCCTTTCTAAAGGAGGTTGGGGAGGTTCGACGCGGGTATCAACAAAAAAAGTTTGACACTTTTGCTGCTGCGGACAAATTTCGCACAAATGAAGCTGAGTTGTTGGTGGTGGCGGGTTGGGATGAGGTGGTTCCCAAGTTAGCCATTGCTGCATCTGTAGTAGTTTGTAGGGAATCAACTGATGCACCGCATTTTCTAGCTGTTCCCAAGAATAATGATATTCTTTAAACTCTGGCAAAACACAGTAAACTGCTGAGTCCACAGCTACCTTTTTATTTTGCCATAGCATATAACTATAAAGCGCAATTTGGGCTAATTGCGCTGATGGATCTACAGGCTGATAAGTTTTAAATTCAACTACACAAAGACGCTTTAATTCAAAATTGAAGATTAAGCAATCAAATTCACCTCCTACCCTTTGCTGTGTTCCGTCGGGTAGATTAAAGTAATATTCAATGCTACGTTCTTCACAGACAAAGGTGTTACTAATAACTGTTTCTGCACTGCAATAGCGCCTATTGATTACCAGTAATTCTACAAAGCGTTTGATTAGTCCTTGTAATCCTTGCCAAACTTGGAGTAAAGCTGATGCTTTGCTTGCATCTTTTTTAATTATTGCTTGCAAATAAGGATAAAATTTTAATTGATAAAATAACTGTTGCATTTTAGAGGAAATATCCTCTACATTTAAATTTGATGCAGCTAGCTGAAAACAACTTTTAAATTGTGGTTCAGCAATAGCTAGGCTGACAAATTCGTCAGCTAAATGATGAAAAGCGTTACCAACACCTACAGCAGTATTTGGTGGAAAAAATATGGCTTTGTCCCCAAACTGATGATTGAGGTAGAACAGACGGGGACACTCAAAAGCAACTCTGACTTTAGTAACTGTTAAAGATGAATTTTCAGATTTATTGGTTGACTGCTTTGAGTTATTTTTTAACATATCAAAAATATTATTTATAGTATTGGGGTTAGAAATTTCCAGTAAGCGGCGATGCACAGCAGCCAGATAAACTGTATCCATCGCAGCGTATTTTAGCTGCTTATTACTTAGAGGACGCTTTCCCCAGTCACTTCTTCCTTCTTCTGCATCTACATTGGTAAATTGACAGAGTTCTGCTGCTAAGGTTTTAAGTTTTAAGTTAGAAACTTGTAGGCGTTGACGAGTAATTTTTCTGGCAAGCTGTAAAGTACAGGTGACATTCTTAGCTAGTTGTCCTCCTAAATACTTCAGGTCAAAACTAGCATTGTGAAAGACTTTTTCAATTTGAGGATTAACCATGATTTGGTTAATAAAATATGTTGCCAAATCATATTGATTAAGTACGTCAAGAATGTAAGCAAATGTATCTGTTGAGTCTATTGGTTCAACCAATACCTGAATCAGTGATAGTTTTGGTGAGGAAGTAAAGCAATTAGCAACTTCAGTATCTAACCACAGCGTTTTAGCTATTACTAATTTAGATATTAAACTTTTAATTTCTGTTGCTTCTGTAAGGTAGTGCATTGAGTAAAATTAACCGATAATACGGATAATTAGGCGATAAAACAAATTAATTGGTCTTGCAATTTATCTTTTGGATTAATAATTTTTACTTTCTTCTCTTCACACAATAGTTTAATCAAGAGTTTAACATCAGTTTCTTTAACAGCAGGAAACTGGACAGAAGACTGTGTAATTAAAGTTGGTACTCCCATAAAGCCTTGAGTTTTGATGAGATTTAACAAAAAATCTTTAACTGGTCGTAAATCTTCTTTTTTACCATTTCCATTATCTTCGTTAGGTTTTTGTTTTGTAACAATTCCTAAATCCTGCAATAAAATACAATTATCCAAAATTTTTGATTCACACATTAAAGATTGTAGCTTGTTTAAAGTAATAGTCTTACCTGCAATAACTAATTCCTGAGCAAGTGCAGAATTAACCAAACTATGGTAAGTTGCTAAATAGTAAACAGCAGTTAAATTTGGTCGAATATGGATATGATTAGTAGCAGTAAAAATCTGTTGATAGATTTGATAACCTTTGAGCTTTGGTTCTCCCACTCTTCCTAAGCGAATTAAGTACAAACGTTGGCATAGATTTTGCTGAATAACTTTTTGGCAAGCATTCATTATATTGAAGAAGCCATTCATGCTTGCATCTTCTGTCCAGACTACCCCTATTTTGTCTCGCTTACCCGGCTGTTGATAACTCAAAGAATAGCTTGCATATGCTCCAGGAATGAGTTTAGGTTTAATTGCATCTACTTGTGATATCTCTAAAGCTTCTTGAAGCATTCGTATGAGGTCAGGTGCAGCTAAAAAAGATATTTTACTTATCTTAGACTGAATTTTTGTATACTCTTGCTGCCAAATTAATTGAAATTCAGCCTTTTCTCTTTCGTGAGGATCAATAGGTTTAGAAATTTCCTTTTTTGGTATTTTAATCTCTAACGTCTTACTTTCATTTTTTGACTGTTCTCCTCTTGGTGTTTGTATATTAATCACTACAGTTTCATCTAAAAGCGAAACTTTATATTTTTGATACTCCAATCTACCAAGAATCAAAGCATTTCGTGGCATAGTTTTACCACCAGGAAAATTTTCCTCTAACAATTGTCTCTTTAAGGGAAAAATAGGTGAATCAGGCTGAGATTCAGCTTCCTGATGTAGTGGTTTTAATCGATAAGACCAAAGTGCTTCTGCTTGGTTTAAATTGATATATTTTAATGATACTTGTCGCTCAATTCTAGCTCTATCTGATTGTTGAATGTTGTGATAACACTGCTTCCAATAACTTGTACCTATAGTTAAGATAATTAAGAAATTTTTGAGATTCTCATTGTGAATAGTAGTATTAATGTTAAATATAGGTTGAGGATTAGAAATCCAATTTGGCAAAGTTTCAACCTGGTCAAAACATAGGACGATCGGTTGAGTTTCAATAGAAATTCTGCCAAAATTTGCTAAAATATTTTTAGCTGCATCCTCTGAATTAATACAGTGTTTAACTCTTAAAGCTTGCATTGATTCCTCACTCAAATCATCTCCTCTTAACCACTCACAAGCTATAGAATAATTCTCTGGATCTGTGAGTTCATACAGTACTCCAAAAAATACATCAGGATTGTAAATACTTACTTGTTGATAATTACTCTTGAGATGTTTAATAAACTTTTGGCGGTCATTTAACAATAATTTCCAGAAACTTTCATTAAAAATTCGTTTTTTTAGACTGCTTTTCGTGAAAGCAGATAAGCTTTTCAGCCACAGAATTAACTGGGACTCTTGTTGTCCATCTGGTATTTGAATTAAACTATCGACTGTATTACGTAGCACATGACGCCACATATAATCATTATCGACCCAAGGCCCTATATAAGCAAAAAAAGCTTTTGAGTTAAAGGTGCGTTTTAGTCTACCTAAAATATAGCTTTTCCCAGAACCAGAATCACCCACAAGTAAAACTGTACGACTACAGTTATCTCTAATTACTAAATTGAGAAATCCTTCAATTTCCGTTATCGCCTCTTGATGAATAGACTCAACCACAGAGTCTAATTCTTGATGTTGACTCCAAAAATTACCTACTTTCAAATTTACCAGGTCAAACGGATTAACCTCGCGTTTAATAATGTCGTTGATAGATGCCATAATTAATGAGAGTGAATGAGCAAAGTTATTTTGGCAAAAAGACTCTAAGTATTGTTAGTTCACACTGATAAAGAACAGCGAACCACCTACATTTTGTGAAATTCCCGCATCAATTTGTTCTGTAGTGTAGGGTGTCGGATCTAATAGAGAACTGAAATCAATCTGATCATCTTTTTGCAAACGATACAAAGCCTGATCTAATTCATCCCTTAACAGAGGCGGTTGTAACTTTTGCCGTAGATGGAAAATGGGTAAATAATTATCTGTACCTAATTCTCGGTCTAGTTTTTCAATAATTTCTAAAATTTCTTCATCACTGATTTTTCCGTCAGTGATATTCACGCTGGGTAGTGGAGTAGAAATTGTCTGTGGCTGAACCCGCAAGGTTTTGCGTAAAAACCGCAAGTAATTATTTAGTAAATCTAGGGTAATGTTTGCCTTACCTTGAGGATCATAATCATCCCGTAAATACTCAACTCCTCTTTGAGTCAGCCAAACCTCAACTTTATTCCTAGCTTTTTTGATTTCCGGTTCAATCAAACCCCGTTCAGTTAGGGTTTTCAATATTGCCTCTTTATCAGCAGCTTTCAGCGATGAAATCTTGATGTTGCTGGGTGTAATTTTACCTGAAGCTTGACTAACCTTCTCCAGCACCTTGAGTTCTTTCTCTGTGATAGGTAACTCGCCTGAGCCAAGTTTCAAAAGCGCTTGTCCAGCAGGTAAAATCTTGACTGCCGCAACCTCACGCGAATAGTCTACCAGTTCGCGATCGCCTAAATTCTGCAAAATCTTGTCCCTACCTCTAGTACTGCTGAAAGCACTCAGACTTGCTCGATAATTGGGAAATCCTAATAACTTTAACAGGAACTTTAACTCATCAGTATCCATACTGTAATGCTTCTATTTGCTTTAGCACTACTTTAACTTGTAAAGCAATAATTTACACACTTTATTTAACATAGCTACACTTAACCCCAGTCATTTACGACCTCTATTCAGTATTTTTACCCAGTCCTTTCTGCAAACCCTATTTATTTTTGCGTTCTTCCTTTGCGTCTCTGCGCCTTTGCGTGAGACAAAAAAATGGGCAATTCATAAAATTGCCCACAAAATTCAACAACTGAAATCGAAATAACTTATCTCTTCAACTTCCCTAACTATTCAGCTTCTTCTCCACCAACTCATTAGTTAGTTTCGGATCAGCACGTTTACTAGTCTTTTTCAGAACTTGTCCCACAAAGAAACCCTTGAGATTAACATTACCGTTGCGATACTTTTCTAATTCTTTGGGATTAGCAGCAATCACTTCATCAATAATCGGTTCCAACACCGTAGGATCAGTAATTAACTCTTGTCCAGCAAAAGCTTTTTCAGGAGAAACCCCCGTCAGTAAATCTGCTAACTTTTCTTTCGCTTGGGCGTTACTGATTTTACCCTTTTCAATGCGAGTGATCACATCAGCCAGATTCGCAGGAGTTAGCGCAATTTCAGTAATATTAAGCTTTTGCTTATTGAGATATGCCGCAATATCTTGAGTAATCCAGTTAGCAGCAGCTTTCGGATTTGCTCCGGCTGCGATCGCTCCCTCAAAATACTCAGCTACGGCACGCTCTTCTGTCAACACCCGCGCATCATAAGGCGAAAGCCCCAATTCACTTTCATAATGATGGCGTTTTTGGGCTGGTAATTCTGGTAATTGACTGCGCCACTTATCTAATTGTTCGCTTGACACCTCAATGGGTGCTAAATCTGGTTCGGGGAAATAGCGATAATCGCTAGAACCTTCCTTAACCCGCATACTAATTGTGCGTTGCGAACCTTCTTCCCACAACCGAGTTTCTTGTATAATACGCTCGCCTGCTTCAATAGCTGCAATTTGCCGTTCAATTTCGTACTCTATAGCTCGTTGAATGGCACTAAACGAGTTCATGTTTTTAATTTCTACCTTAGTGCCAAACTCTTTTTGTCCCACCGGACGCACAGAAATATTGACATCACAACGCAGAGAACCTTCTTGCATGTTGCCATCACTGACACCGATATAGCGGACAATGCGGCGTAACTCTTCGGCATATTCAGCAGCTTCTTGTCCGGAACGCAAATCTGGTTCTGAGACAATTTCCACCAGCGGTACACCTGCGCGGTTGTAGTCTACCAAAGAATAAGTAGAACCAGACAAGCGATCGCTACCTGCGTGGACAAGTTTGCCTGCATCCTCTTCCATGTGCAAACGCGTGATCCCAATGCGTTTGCGAACAGGATTACCATCAGCATCGACTAACTCAATTTCTAACCAGCCATGTTCCGCAATCGGTAGGTCATATTGAGAAATTTGGTAGTTTTTGGGTAAATCAGGATAAAAATACTGTTTACGGTCAAATTTGCTATATTTAGCGATTTGGCAATTCAGCGCCAAACCCGCCTTGACAGCATACTCTAGTACTTTTTGGTTCAGTACAGGTAAAACCCCAGGTAAACCCATACACACCGGGTCAATATTAGTATTCGGGTCAGCACCGAATGCTGTGGAACTGTTGGAGAAAA
Organism: Amazonocrinis nigriterrae CENA67; assembly: GCF_016056305.1. Taxonomy (GTDB): domain Bacteria; phylum Cyanobacteriota; class Cyanobacteriia; order Cyanobacteriales; family Nostocaceae; genus Amazonocrinis; species Amazonocrinis nigriterrae. The sequence continues at coordinate 53,624 of NZ_JAECZC010000034.1, forward strand.
TCTTAGTATTGGTACTCAGCTGACAATGGGTTTCTAAACCAATAATCGCTTCGTACTTGGTTTTAACGGTAGTAGCAGAAGTCATATCACTATTTTGGCATAATCCTTATTTAGAGTACTATTCTAGCGGTGTCCTGAGTTGGCAGGGGTGCAGGGGAGATGGGGAGCAGGGGTGCAGGGGAGATTGGGGAGATTGGGGAGATTGGGGATAAAAACAACTGACAACTGACAACTAACAACTAACTCTTAACCGAAGCCTGCGCTTCACAGTGCAATCTTGTCGCTATGCGGAACATTTCTTGACCTGTGTGTAAATAACGTTCATCGTAGTTTAAGGGAAAGTAACCCAACTCATCCAATCCATCTCCTACTTGACTGAGGCTGTAGTAAAGATGAGCCGCTGTTCTCGCCAGACTGGGGGGATTTGGTAGAGAACGAAAAGTAATTTGTGCCTGCTTGAGGTCTTCTCGACAGGTTTTTAAGTATTCTTGAAATTGGTCTAATAATTCATCGTCAAAGGGATCGGCGGCTAATTCATCCATTTGTTCTTCTAGGGAATAGAGAATGTTACAAAGCAAGCGGTTGACTGGTTGATAAACTCGCCGCAGCCATTCCTCGATTTGCTCGTCTGCATCCTTTCCTGTTTGCCTTCTTGCTTGGTGATGCTTTTGAGCGGATGCTGTACGTTGTTGACGGCGATCGCTATTTAATCTATTAGAGCCATTCCGCAGTTGTTGGTCGTAACTATGGCGATTTTGACTGTCGCCTAAAACTTCGTATGCAGCATTAATCCTGATAATCTGTTCGTTATCCGCTGTATCCTGATTGCTATCAGGATGAAATAATTTTACCAAGCGGCGATAAGCTTGCTTGATCTCCGCTTGGCTGGCATTGGGACTAACTTTGAGTGTGTCGTAGTGGTTAAAATTTTGTTTAGAATCGACCATTCATCCAAATTTATCGTTAGCTGACGCTAGCGGCTACCTTTGCTTCCAGGTCTTGGAACAACGGTGTACTCAAATACCTTTCTCCAAAACTGGGTTGAATCATCACAATTAAGCATCCCTGATTTTCTTTGCGTTGGGCAACGCGAATGGCGGCACATAAAGCTGCTCCGGTAGAAATACCAGATAGTAGTCCTTCTTCTCTTGCCAAACGCCGACTGTAAGCGATCGCTTCTTCATCGGTGACGCTAATCACTTCATCGATCATTTTCATATTTAGCACTTGGGGAATAAAGCCAGCGCCAATTCCCTGGATTTTGTGCGGCCCCGGTCGTCCCCCAGATAAAACTGGGCTATTGGCTGGTTCGACTGCGATCGCCTTAAAGCTCGGCTTGCGTGCTTTAATCACTTCTGCTACACCTGTGATCGTACCACCTGTACCAACTCCTGCTACAATCATGTCAACTTTACCATCGGTATCTTCCCAGATTTCAACAGCTGTGGTTTCACGATGTACTTGTGCATTAGCTGGGTTGCGGAATTGTTGCAACATATAGGCATCTGGCGTATTGTCCACTATTTCCTGCGCCCGTCGAATTGCCCCACTCATGCCTTCGATTCCGGGTGTGAGTTCTAGTTCCGCTCCATAGGCTCGTAACATTGCTCGTCGTTCGCCACTCATCGTCTCTGGCATTGTCAAAATTAAACGATAACCTTTAGCAGCAGCTGCCATTGCTAAAGCAATTCCTGTATTGCCAGAGGTCGGTTCTACTAATACTGTTTTTTTAGGAGTGATTAACCCCTCCTCTTCTGCGGCGTTAATCATGCTTACCCCAATCCGGTCTTTAACTGATGCCGATGGGTTCATGCTTTCCAGTTTCACGACAATCTCAGCCACACATCCTTCTTCTTGAGGGATACGGCTCAATTGCACCAAAGGTGTACGACCAACAAGTTCTGTAATATTACGAGCAATCCGCATAATTACTCCTTAGTTAATAGGAATTAGTCAACAGTCAACAGTAGTCATTGAACAACTGACAACTGACAACTGACAACTGACAACTGACAAAGTACTAAATGTAGTACATAACATCTAACTGCTGTCGGGAATTTCGTTTTTCACACAAATCCTGAAGCGTGTATTTTTGCAACACTGAATTTGCTGCCTGACAAGCTTCTAGCCAGATTTCATCCACAACAGCACTATCTAAATTTTTGCGGTTAATGGGTTCCTCACATGGCCTAACATCTAACCCTTCCAAACATTCTATAACTTGTAAAAGGGTGATTTTCCAAGGTTCCCGCGATAACAAGTAACCACCTTTTGAGCCGCGTTGACTCTTAACTATACCCGCACGCCTCAATGTTGCCAGTAGCTGTTCGAGATAGCGATCAGGTATATTTTGTTGTGCGGCAATTTGTCGAATTTGCATCGGTTCGCCGCTTTCGTAATGAGTCCCCATCTCTAACAAGGCAAGAAGAGCGTATTCAGATTTACATGATAGTTCCACAGGCAGTAATAAGTAATTAAGTAATAAGTTAGGAGTTAGGAGTTAGAAGTTAAAAATTAGGTTGTGAATGCGTGCTATTTTATACTGTTAAATTTATAAAAAACTCGCTTAGAAAAAGTCACTCCTGGGAAAGTTAGAAGTTTCTAATTCTTAACTCAGCACTATTAACTCTTAACTCTTAACTTCTAACTCCTAACTTTTCTAGTATACTCCGGTTCTTTACTGGGGTTTTTTATGATTTCTATCAAAAATAAAAAGCCCCGCCATCAGGCGGGGAGGAATTAAGCTTAAAATTGTTAAGTGAGTTGTAAGGCTCTAGAAGGTAAAGGTTGTTCTGAGGGTACCAATAATTGCATCATCGTTATCGCTGTTTTGACCAGGAGAAGTCAAGTAGATAACGCCTGGGGTGATTGAAACGTTATCAGATACGCGATACTTGTAGAAGCCTTCAATTTGGTATGGTACATCTCCACCATTTCTGCCGGTAAAGCCTGGACGGTTAAGAGCATAGGGAACTGCACCAGCAAAAATACCTAATACGTTACCCTTCTTACCAAAATCAGGTAAAGCTACACCAGCACCGTAAGACCAAGCTTCATAGTCGTTACCAGAACCTGAGGGGGTGACATCATGGTAAGATACGAAGCCACTAATTGACAATTTGTCGCTGGGTCGGAATGCTGCGGATATACCGTAAGAATTACTTGAAGTTGGGGTATCCAGCCTATTAGCTGCTTCAGTACCTACTAGAGGAAGGTTATTACCATTGAAACCACCTGCATCAAATAGAGAACTACCTTGACCATTGTATCCGTGGACGTAGGTTGCAGCTAAGGCGATGCGATCGCCAACACTAAAGTTCAACTGTCCTAATGCAGCATAGTTACCATCGAACAAACCTGCACCATCAGCAGGATTATTAGCTTCTGATGCCAAGTAACCTACGGTGAGAGAGCTTGGTCTGAGGATACCGCCGCCTTGACCAAATGGTATATTCAGCGCTAGACCAGCACCGCCACCAATACGGTAGATGGGGTTTTCTGAAGAGAAGGTAGACAACGCGCCATTACCGCCGTCAGTTTTGTCAAAGAAGTAGGGGTTGTTAACAGCAGCATATTGACTGTGTTGTCCGCCAGCCGCAGCAAGGTAAACTTGGGCTGGGCCAATGGGAACTTCATAGGTCAACCTGTCTATCTTGATGCTGTTGTTGGTTGAGCCACCATTGACTTGAAATGTTTGTAAGCCTTCGCCATCAGCAGCGGTGTTGATCTGACCGCCAGCACCGTCTTGGATGTTAAAGGGAGTTGTATTACTAGCAGCCAGACGGGTGGTCAACACGTCTCTACCAGTGAAGCTGGTTTGCAAACCTAGACGAACTCTGTCTTGGAAGACGGTATTGTTGGTGTCACCTGTGTCACTGCCAAAGGCGTCAGTCACTGCAAAAACAGCTTCACCGACTAGTTTGGTGGTAGTCGAGAACTGGTTTGCTTCCAATTCAGCAGTACGAGCTTCTAAAGAATCTACACGACCGCGTAGTGTTGCTAGTTCTGCGGAAAATTCTTCTTGTAACCGCTGTAAAGTTGCTAAGTCTTGTTTAGTTACCAAGTCGGCTGTGGCTGTGGCAATCAATTCGTTAACCCGATCCAAACAAGCATTTAAACCAGCAGCAAATTCGTAACGGGTCAAAGCACGGTTCCCACGGTAGACGCCACTGGGATACCCTGCAATACAACCATAACGCTCAACCAAGGACTGCAATGCTTGGAATGCCCAATCTGTTGGTTGCACATCGGAGAACTGAGACACTGATGTGACTTGAGACACAGAATTGTTTTGTGTGCCTTCCTTGCTGTAACGGTTAACTTGATCTAAAACTGCGGCGTCGTTGGATGCTGGAGCTGCTTGAGCCAAAATTTGTGGTGTTTGGGCAACTTCTGTTGCGGCTGTTTTTTCAGCTGCTGCTACTTCCTTGGTGGCATTTGGAGCCGCCATTGCTGTTGCTGAAACTAGTAACGTTGCTCCCAAAACTGCTGGGCTAACCGCTAGGGTTTTCCACAATAGATTAGACATTTTTCCTTTTCTCCTCACACCTTGTATAGATAATTGTTTTTGCTGCACCTATTCTCACGAATGCGACATCATGTTGAAATCTATCAATGAGCGCTAGCTGCTACTATTACAATTTTAGTTTTTGCAAAGCTAATAACCGATTAATTTCATGTTAAAAATCCATGTGATTATCTTATGCAAAAACATAGCTTTATAGCATATCATTATAAAGCATTTAAAGCAGATGGCAATATAGCAGCGATCGCCTGATTAACTGTCACATGGAATCACCTACATATTTCAAGTAGGACTAGGTTTTCAGGTACTTATTAGTCCTTATCCATTTCAACTAGGGAAAACACAGATAATGACAGCTGATTACAATAAATCTTTTAATTGATTTGCGAAATTACCGCTGCTACATCAAAGTCCTTTTGTGTCAACCCACCTGCGTCATGAGTAGTCAGTGAAATTTTCACTTTGTTATAAGAAATCTCTATATCTGGATGATGTCCTGCTGCTTCGGCAGGTTCCACCAGCTTATTAACAAATTCAATTGCTGCAATAAAGTCTGGGAATTTGCGAGTAGTCTGTAACTTAGATCCTTCTACTGTCCAACCTGAAAGACTGCTGGTCTGTTCTTGAATTTGTGCATCACTCAGTAGTTGCGCCATACCACAGAATCTTTGTTTTAAAACTAAAGTTACCCATAAAAACTATCCGCTCTGATTTGGATCAGTTGATCTAAATCAGAGCGGTCTAGCGGGTCTTCAGGTTGCAACCAGACTGCCGGAAGGAACTCCGAGCTTTAGCCTAGCTAATTGAGCTAACTTAGTATCTCAAGGATAACTAAGGCTAACTTCTAGAGAACAGCCCCGGCGCACAGCCGGCTAACTGCAACCTGATGACCCATGCTTTTACTACTTTCTATCATGGGCATCACCTCCTTGTTGCCTAAGCGGTCTTAGTTTCAAAAAGGCGGAGTATTTTGACTCCGGGTTGTTGACCTTGAATCAATATAACACACTTTATTTGATATTTAGAACAATTGACTAAAAATAGAAAATCCTCCGCTAAATTGCGGAGGATCACTGGAGAATCATCAATGATGAAATCCTAGTTAATTAAGCCTTAGAGAGCGTTACCACGTGGTAGTACCTCTTCAGGGAATACAAATTGTTCGTGAGGCTGGTCTTGAGGAGCCATCCAAGCGCGGATACCCTCGTTCAGCAAAATGTTTTTGGTATAGAAGGTTTCAAATTCTGGGTCTTCTGCTGCCCGCAATTCTTGGGACACGAAGTCATACGCCCGTAGGTTGAGTGCCAAACCGACAATACCTACAGACGCCATCCACAAGCCTGTAACTGGCACAAACAACATGAAGAAGTGCAGCCAACGCTTGTTGGAGAAAGCAATACCGAAAATCTGTGACCAGAAACGGTTTGCTGTCACCATGGAGTAGGTTTCTTCGGACTGGGTAGGATTGAAAGCGCGGAAGGTGTTGGAGCCTTCACCGTCTTCAAACAAAGTGTTTTCTACGGTTGCACCGTGAATCGCACACAACAGCGCACCACCCAATACCCCAGCTACACCCATCATGTGGAAGGGGTTGAGTGTCCAGTTGTGGAACCCTTGTAGGAACAGCAAGAAGCGGAAAATCGCTGCTACTCCGAAGCTGGGTGCAAAGAACCAAGAAGATTGTCCCAAGGGGTACATCAAGAAGACGCTGACAAATACTGCAATGGGAGCAGAGAATGCCAAAGCGTTGTATGGACGGATGCCTACTAGACGGGCAATTTCAAATTGCCGCAACATGAAGCCGATTAAAGCAAAGGCTCCGTGTAGGGCTACGAATGGCCACAATCCGCCCAATTGACACCAACGAGTGAAGTCGCCTTGAGCTTCTGGGCCCCACAGCAACAGCAATGAGTGACCCATGCTGTCCGCGGGTGATGATACTGCTACTGTTAAAAAGTTACAGCCTTCTAAGTATGATGACGCTAACCCGTGGGTGTACCAAGAGGTGACGAATGTTGTACCGGTTAGCCAACCGCCTAATGCTAGGAAAGCGCAGGGGAATAGTAAGATCCCTGACCAGCCTACGAACACGAAGCGATCGCGCTTCAACCAGTCGTCTAATACGTCAAACCACCCTCTACTGGGGGCGCGTCCAACTGCGATGGTCATTAGAGCAAATCTCCAAAATTTTATAAGTACATGCTTACCTATAGAGGTGCATTTTATAGCCGCCTATAGGCAGAAAATTAACTAGATTGTCAATCTAGTTTACAATTTTTTACCGACTCTAATAATTCTAAGTGTAAATCGCTAATTTTTCCAGTGGATTATTAGTTGTATTTAAAAATTAAATACAGAAATGGGGAATGGGGAATGGGGAATGGG
>NZ_JAECZC010000035.1:0-57756 GCF_016056305.1 Amazonocrinis nigriterrae CENA67
CCGCTCCCCCGCTCCCCCACTCCCCTGCTTCCTAACTCCAGTCATTCCAAACCCGCCATCCAACGCCCAATTTCATCGCGGCTAGTTTGTGTAACTGGTTTGAAGGCAGAAAGTTGTCCTTTATAGATTGCGCCAATGCGATCGCACAATGCAAACAATTCATCTAAATCTTCGGAAATCATTAGCACCGCTGCACCATGATCCCGTATCTCGATTAATGCTTGATGAATACTAGCAGTGGCGCTAACATCCACACCCCAAGTAGGATGTGCTGCAATCAATACTGCGGGATTTTGGGATATTTCCCGCCCCATAATAAACTTTTGTAAGTTACCACCTGATAAACTCGCCGCAGGCATATCTATCACTGCGGGACTCACATTGAAAGCATCACAAATTCTTTGAGTCCAAGCTTTTAACTTCCGAAAACGAATCCTACCACGACTTACCAATCCTTGACTGTGGGCTGTCAACAAGGCATTTTCCAGCAAACTGAAGTTTGAGACTACACCCTTTTGTAGCCGTTCTTCTGGCACATATGCCAATCCCAAGCGGCGACGTTTCGCAACACCACAATCACCGATGGGCATCTCACCTAGTAAAATCATTTCCGGCTGGGGACACAAAATTTCACCACTCAAAGCAGCTAAAAGTTCTGTTTGTCCGTTCCCAGCAACTCCAGCAATGCCTACAATTTCACCTATGTGAACTTGCAAATCAATGTGTTGCAACATCATCCCGTAGGGATTTTGGCTTTTCAAACACAAATTGTTAACTTGCAAGCAAACTGGCCCTAATGGTTTTTCTTTTTGTTGTTTACCAGAGATTAAAGTTTGATAAAACTCTTCCCCGCCCCCTTGTTCAGAACCAATCATCAACTTTGCTAAACTTGCTGGTGTTTCCTGTTGGGGGTTACACTGGGCGACAACCTGGCCTTGGCGTAGTATTGTGGCATTACTGCATAGAAATTGCACTTCTGGTAACTTATGACTGCTAAATAAAATACTGCAACCATCAGAGGCAATTTGCTGTAAAGTCGCAAAGAGTTTTTCTGTTTCTTGGGGAGTCAAAACTGCCGTTGGTTCATCTAAAATCAGCAACTTTGTTTTGTGGTAGAGACAGCGAAGAATTTCCAGACGCTGTTTTTCTCCAACTGAGAGTGTATGGACGGGGCGATCGCACTCTATATTTAAACCGTATGCTTCAGATAAAGTGCGAATTTTTTGACTAAGCCTTAATAAATTCCATTTTTCCTTTGGGGAAAGTGTCAGGGCAATATTTTCTGTTGCTGTTAAAGTATCAAATAAACTAAAGTGCTGGAACACCATTCCAATGCCTAGATTTCTTGCTTGGGATGGACTATGAAGATTAATCTGCTTCCCTTCCCAAAAAATTTCTCCAGCATCAGGACGTACTAATCCATATATAATTTTCATTAAAGTACTCTTGCCTGCCCCATTTTCTCCCAATAAGGCATGAATCTCACCTGGTAGAATCGTCAAATTTACCTGTTGATTCGCCAAACAACCAGGATACGATTTACTAATATTCCTAACCTGCAACCGAGAAACTAATTGATTCATCACACAGTTTTTTTTAAGTGCTGAGTGCTGAGTAGAGACGATTCGGCGAATCGTCTCTACTGCTGAGTGCTGAGTGAAAAACTAGCATTAGTCATCAGTTATTAGTGATCAATGCTTAAGATTTCTCTTTGGGAATTGACCCTTCAACCCCCTCAACATACCAATCCATTGCCAGTTGATCTTTATCATTTAATACTTTGCCCTTTGGCACTCGCACCACACCCTTCTGGTCTTTCACCGGGCCATCAAAAGGATGGGCGATACCTTTAATCAATTCCTCGCGCTTGGCGTTCACTAATTGCTGTACATCAGCCGGAATTGCTTGATTCATGGGTGAAAGATCCACCATTCCTTGGCCAATACCATCCCAAACCTCTTGCGATTTCCATGTGCCATTAATCACAGCTAAGGCTTGATCTGTATAAAATTTACCCCACTTATTAATCGCTGATGTCAGGTGCGCTTTGGCACCAAACTTACTCATATCAGTGTTGTAGCCAAAAGCATAAATACCTTTTTCCTCAGCCAGTTGTACAGCAGCAGCAGAGTCAGTATGCTGGGTCAGCACATCTGCACCCAAATTTACTAAAGCTTGTGCTGCTTCCCTTTCTTTAGCTGGATCGTACCAACTTTGTACCCAAAGCACTCTCACTTTAGCTTGTGGATTTGTTGCCCGCAGTCCTTGGGTGAATGCACAGATGCCACGAATTACTTCGGGGATTGGGTATGCGCCAATAAAACCAATGACATTGGATTTTGTCATTTTGCCAGCAATCATGCCGGTGAGGTATCGCGTTTCTTCAAACCGTCCTAGATAAGTGCCGACATTAGCAGCACGCTTATATCCTGTACAGTGTTCAAAGAAAATATTAGGAAAATCCTTGGCAACTTTAATAGTCGGGTTCATATAGCCAAAGGAAGTTGTGAAAATTAACTTATTGCCATCTAAGGCTAGTTGGCGAATGACCCTTTCGGCGTCAGCACCTTCGTTGACACTTTCCACAAATGTAGTCTTGACTTTATCCTGAAGATTGGACTCCATTTCTCTGCGACCTAAATCATGAGAATAAGTCCATCCAAAATCCCCCACAGGCCCTACATAAACAAATCCTACCTTTAGAGGTTCGTTAACTACGACAGGTGACGCTGAGGGCGGTACTTCCTTTTGTGAGTTAGAATTTCCACCCCGAATACAGCTAGCTAAGACCAAACCTGACCCCGCTAAAGTAGCATACCTTAGAAACTTACGGCGCTCCATATTAATTGATTTTGTGTACTCTCTCAACAAGAGTTTTCTGTTTACTGGTAGTAGCAGAGACTTCTCAAATCAGCAATTATCTGATTTTAACTTTTTGCTTTTGCCACCATACGTAGTTAAAAAGTTCAGGTAACGTAGTACAATAATGGTTATTATTATACAAAATTTTTGTGAAATCTCAAAAACTAAGTATTTTTTAATACAAAATTTTGATCTGCTTAATTATTAAGCATAGTGTGATAAAAAAACTTGATTATTTAGTAATTTTTAATACAAGTTATTTAGAAACAAAGTAATACTAGTTGCCCATTAAAGCAAACTTCAACAGTTATCAGTTAACGGTTAAGGGTTAATGAAGCTCTGAAGACCCTATACTTAGCTTGCTTTGAGCTAGGATTATACCATTAGCTATGCAATTTCGATATGTTTAAGCTTAATACACATAACTCAGGTAATATGAAATACTAAAAGCAAATATAGCTAAAATAACAGGAATAATATTACTCAACTCTAATTTGCGTTTTTGAAATATTTCTAACAAAGACATTACAATAGTTAAAGGCCAAAAGATTGTTGTAATCAAAAACATCACAAAAGATAAAAATTTTTCTTCTGGAGAAGAACTAGGATGTCGCAGAGAAAATCTGAGCCAGTTGCTGAAAAAATAGCACGACATCAATAGATAACTAATAACTAAAGTTAGTTGTATTTGATTCATTGTCAACACTCCTTAAGCTAAGCTGTTCCACATTTCAGTTGCATATAGTAGGGTGAGATACCTACATCACAAGAATTCAATGAAATTAAATCATGCAAACTAAATGTGTTTTAACTTATTTGACGATTCATCAACAATAACCTGTATCAAGCTATTACGCAATTTGTTTGAGCAAATTTACATACTCAGTGGCTCAGCAATGGAAGGATGAAAACTTTTTCCTCTCGGTTATCGCGAATGCCGTTTTTTACTTGATTGTGAAGATATTCCTATTTAATAACTTTGAGGCTACCCTGGTATTTTCTCAATAATATAAATATTATGCAAAGTCAGAACACACATAAATCGGTACTTGCACTGAATTTTAAACAAAAATAAACAAGCTGTGAATTATACCGTTAAATATAACTAGCCTGCTATTTGTTATGTCTAATTAAAGACGGGTTTGATTGCTAGAATCTAAGCCAACATTAGAACATGAGAGAATTTACCACTCGTACCATAAAAATATCAAGATACATGAAACAGTTGTAATTACAGCGCTTAGTCTTGGGAATCATTTTGAGGAAACAGGTAAGCGATCGCAGCCCAACCTGATGCAGTGAGTAAGCTAACCAAAAATGTAGCCAGAATAAAAGTAGTCATATGAAGGCTAGGTATTGGGAATTGGGAATTGGGAATTGGGAATTGGTGAGCCAGCGCGGTCTTGGGGGTTTCCCCCATGAGCGACTGGCGAACCCGAAGGGGAATTGGGAATTGGGAATTGGGCTTTCTTTTTTATCTCTTTCCCAGTCCCCAGTAACCCTTTACCCCAGTCCCCAGTCCCTAATATCTTTCAACCTAGCAATTGGATATGACACAGGTGCAACCGACTTGTGACGATTGTTTGTATCTATTCAAACTAAAGGTAGGAAAAAACGGAATTTACTACCAACTCCCAGTTCACTTTCTACCTGAATTTGACCGCCTTGTAATTCAACTAAACGGCGGGATATTGTTAAACCAATACCTGTTCCTCCAGAATGGCGATCGCGTGATTGATCAGCTCGCCAAAAACGCTCAAACACATTCGGCAAATCTTTTGAGGCAATTCCAATACCTGTATCCGCAACTTCCAACCAGAGTTTAGATCCTTCAGTCCAAGCACGGAGAGTAATTGCTCCTTTGCTTGTGTATCGTACTGCATTTCCCAGCAAGTTGACTAGTACCTGTTCTGTACGGTCAATATCTGCCAGTACCAGCGGCAATTGTGATGGAAATTCTGAACGTAAAACCGGGCCATCTTCCAAAAGCTGGTCAGAAAATTTCTCTACTAATGACTCCAATAAAGGATACAAATTCATCGGCTGTATATTAATTGGCAAATAACCAGCTTCTGCCTTGGAAAGTTCTTGTAAATCGTTGACTAAACGTTCTAAACGCTTAGTTTCTTTTGTTAATCGCTGATAAATCTCAGCAGAAGGTTCGATTTCTCCCTCAGCCAGTTCCTCTAAGTAACCGCGCACAACTGTTAGCGGTGTCCGCAGTTCATGAGTCATGTCTCCAATCAATTCGCGTCGTCGCGCTTCCACTCCTTCTAAACTCGCTGCCATGCGATTAAAACTAGCACCCAAGCGATTGAGTTCTGGAATGTCAGACAGCGGTAAACGCGCTGACAACTGACCTGCGGCAAACTTTTGTGTAATTTGTTCCATTTCTGTTAACCGCTGCATGATGCGTTTGGATACCCAATAACTCAAACCTCCCGCAGCGCTGGTACCGACTATGACTGACCAAAGCGTACTGCGTCGCCAAGCAGTTTCAAAACCTTCAACCAGTTCAGTACGGACACCAATTAATTTCCACCCTCTGCTTTCTAAACTTTCCAAGTGCAGTACAAAAAAGCGGGGAGAAGAAACTTTACTCATGATCACAAGACTAATCACGCCTACTATCATCACCACTAGGTGGGAGAAAAATAGACGCGATGCCAAAGGCAAGGACTTTGTCCAACGCCAACTCATCTTGGTCATCCTCACATCACGGGGGAGTCTTCAAATTTATAACCGACCCCAACAACAGTTTTAATAAAAGTAGGATTAGCAGGGTCAGGCTCAATTTTTTTGCGTAATCGAGCTACATGAGTATCTACTACCCGCTCATCACCAAAAAAATTATCACCCCAAAGTTTATCAATTAGCTGGCTGCGGTTCCAAACTCGACCAGGATGGCTGACAAAAGTACTTAACAAGTTAAATTCTAGGGTAGTTAAGTCCAAAGTTTCTGGTTCTTGAGAATCCATCTGACGACTGGCAGTGTATTGATCTAAATCCACTATAAAGTGTTGGGTACGATTGAGTTGATGTTGTCCTCCTTGACGGAGGCTACGCCGCAATAGCGCCCGCACTCTAGCAACCAACTCTCTAGGGCTGAAGGGTTTAACCATGTAGTCATCAGCACCAGTAGATAAGCCAATGACGCGATCGATTTCCTCGCCTTTAGCAGTCAGCATTAAAATATAAGGGTCTTTTACACCAGGTTTCTGACGAATTCTCGCACAAACTTCCAGTCCATCTAATCCAGGAATCATTAAATCTAAGATAATTAAATCTGGTGGTTGATCCTGAAACATATGCAAAGCGTTGACACCATCACGGCTAATGCGACAGGAAAATCCTTCTTTTTCTAAAGTACGTTGGATTAATTGAGCAATTTCTGATTCATCCTCAACAATTAAAATATCCATCTTGATCAGGATTAAGTAAAATACGCAGAGTTAAGTATAAGCCAAGAGTTAGGAGTTAGGAGTTAAGAGTTAGGAGTAATTATTTTTGTCTCCCTCATCTCCCTCATCTCCCTCATCTCCCTCATTCCCCCTACTATGTAACATTCAATGGAGAGTTACAGATTGGAATTAGACAGCGTTCGATAATTGTAGCCTGGGTAAGAATCCTTTTGAATGTGATGCTTGATGCTATCGATGTCAAGGAAGTAATCAGCAACATCAATCAGGCTGTCGCTGGTCATCGTCCGTAGACTCACCACTTCAACCCTAGCTCCTTTGCTAGTAACAGCATCAACAGCATAAGCTAAATCTCCATCCCCACTGACTAAAACCGCAGTATCGTAGTGGGGAGCTAGAGTGATCATATCAACGGCAATCTCTACATTCAAATTGGGTTTTTTGGAATTATCTGTCAGTTGAACTTCTTTGGTAACTACACGATAACCATTCCGACGCATCCAAAATAGAAAACCTTGTTGCTTTTCATTGGCGCGTGGACGTGTGGCAGTTTGTCGTGAAATATCAACTGTTGTGTAGAAGAAAGCACGCAACAGCCTGGAGTCAGCAGTTAAACGACAAAGCAATTTCAGATAGTCGATTTCAATGCCAAGTTGCAAAGCTGCATGAAACAAGTTTACACCATCAATAAAAATAGCTACTCGACCACGGTTTGAGCCATCGATTATGGAACTGTCAGCCATTGGCTCTTTTTTGTTGGTATCTTCACATTTGATACCATTTTTTAACAGGATTTTTCCTGATAAATGCGTTTCTTGTTCAAGGCGTTTATATGCATTTTTTGCCTTGCTGCCAGTAGTGATAGTCATTGACTCCTCTAGATTTTAAATAGGGAAAGGCTTGTAGGTGAATTGGCAATGATTCATCAAAAAACCGACATAGAATCCAATTGATTACCAAGCCTTAAGAACTTTAAGTATGCTGATGTTTTAGCTTTGTAATCAGCTAAAATATCTCAATTGCACAATCACTGATTACAGTTTTTGGCTGTTAATAGTTACAAATTAACAGTCAACAGTCAACATGATTAAATATGCAACTTTTATGTTGAACGGCTTAAATGGTATTTAGTCATACCATTTATTTTTGAAGATGCGCTTATAGGACTTACGCAAAACAACACGCTATGCAGGATAATTCATGAATTACCCCTACATTAATCAAGCGCAACCTACATACAATTGGTATAACTAGGTGTAAATACACTCAAATCGTGTTAATTGTGCAGATTCCAAAGATTAACGCCGTAGAGCTTTTAGCTTTTGTCAGAGTCGGTTTTACGAGATATTCCCTTTGCCTACAGAGATGCTACTTTTTATCTATCTCTACTCCACGTTAACTTGCTACAGAATGCCAGCACTAGGTACAGGCAGCTGCTTGTGAAGGTAGAGTTAGATTGAGCCTTCGGCATTTATTTGTATTGTACATCTATATGGGATAAAGCTCAATTCATGCTTGATTGATATATGCATATCCTGATATTTTTTGCTAAAATTGACTAATATATTAGTAATAATAAAAAACAATTTATTAATGATTTTTTAATGTAAAAAAATGTGATAAGAATTAGGGTGTAGAATATAGGGGATAAAGCAAAAATTGTATTTTTGTACACCCTGCCCCGCAGCCAACTGGGTACAAAGCAAACACTAATTTATTGTCCCTACACCCTACACCTAACCCTCCACAGCCTTCTTGTTAACTAGTAATTAGCGATGGTCAGGGTTGATTGCTGTTTTTGTAGCTTTCAACAGCTTCTCGGAGATTACCTTGATGTTCTGACAGCAGTCGATCGCCTGCATCTTTTTCCAAACCAGTCCAGTGCATCAACAGCGCTAGCTTGACCCACTTACCGCTACGTTCTAGTATGAAACCAGCGGCTTCACGACTTAAGCCTGTGAGGTCTTGTAAAATTCGCAAAGCGCGATCGCGCAATTTTTGATTTGTTACTGCTACATCCACCATACGATTGCCATAAACTTTGCCTAGTTTGACCATCACCCCGGTAGACAGGATATTTAAAGTTAACTTCGTTGCTGTACCAGCTTTCAAGCGAGTTGAACCAGCTAGCACTTCTGGCCCAGTCAACAGCCGGATATCAATATCAGCCTCAAATTGAACTTGTGTCGCAGGAACACAGGCGATAAATATAGTCATGGCTCCCCTTTGTCGAGCGGCATTCAGCGCACCGTGAACAAAAGGTGTAGTACCGCCAGCAGTAATGCCCACTACTACATCTAGTTGTGTAACATGTCTAGTAGCGATCGCTGTTTCTCCGTCTTCAGCACGGTCTTCTAAATCTTCTGAACTGCGTACCAGTGCGCCAGCACCACCAGCAATAATTCCCTGTACTAATTCTGGTGGCGTGCAAAAAGTAGGTGGACATTCCGCTGCATCTAACACCCCTAATCTGCCACTTGTGCCAGCACCAATATAAAACAAGCGTCCCCCTTGGCGCAAACGCTCGGCAGTTCGGTCAATGGCTTGAGCCAACTGAATTTTAGCGGCAGCTACCGCTTCAACTGCCTTCGAGTCTTCGCTATTGAAAAGTTCTACAAATTCTAAAGAGCTGAGCTGGTCTAAGTTCAGACTGTTAGGATTTACTTGTTCGGTCAAAAGATGCCCGCGTTCCTGCAAATTTGTCATTTGTCCTTTATCCTCTGTCAATTGTCAGTTGTCAGTTGTCAGTTGTCAGTTACTTAATCAGTAATGACCCTTCGGGTGACCCTCCTACGTCGAAGATCGCTCTTGAGATCGTCAGTTGCTCATGGGAGAAACCACGCCAGATGATCCACTTGGTGAGGCAGTCGCAGTCTTGGCGGCTTCCGCCGATTGCGTTAGCGACGCAGGAGCGTCACTGCCAAACCCGAAGGGGGAAACCCCAAGACCGTACTCCACTGACTAATGACCACTGACTAATGACCAATGACTAACTACAATAACCCTTCTAGCTGACGACGAATTCTATCTAGTTCAGAATCAGACAATTCTGATTCTTGTGGCGCTTCCTGAAAGCCGGAGGTGTCCTCAATAGTATCCTCATTTTGGCTATCGGCTTGCCAGTCGGTTTCTTCCACGTTTAGTTCTGGGGGAATGATTAAATCGCTGTTTTCTGGAACAATTTCCCATTCATAACCAGCACTTTCGCAAAATTCCTTGATTTCTTCAGCATCCAGTGCTTCTACTGTCGGTGTGGGAAAATCTTGAGCTTCCAGCATTAAAGCATAGCGCAGAGCGTCGTCTTCTGACTCAAACATCAAAATTTTATTGCGATCGCCTACCCGAATCGTGTGAATTCCCTCATTTTCAGTGTGGGCATTAAAAATCAATACAAAAACACGCATAAGTTTAATAAACACGCAAAAGCAATAATATAAGCCTACTATTCCTGATTTTCTAATATTTTTTTACCATTTCTACTTTTTTCGTACTTTAGTACTGCTTTTTTGCCTGGTTTACTCGTCTAGTAATTTTATAGTTGCTAATAAAAATACATACACAGTAACATTTCACTTTTATCATCTCTGTTTCTGTGATGAAAAGTTTTTCAAAAAATAGTTTTAGGAAATCATACTCTTTATAATACAAGCGTTCCAGCCATTTTAACCCATAAGCAACATATTCAAGACTAACGTAGCTAGCTTATTTGTTGAGGTCGGGAATAAAGGAGCCACGAAGCTCGCTATCTTGAAGGAACTGCCGAAAAACTTTGCCAACAGCCTTTGCAACTGGCGTCATTAGAGATTTTTGACTGCCTGATACAGGGCATCAGGCTCCGCAGCTATTTTGAGGATAGAAGACTAGCACTGGTAACAGTGATGTACCAAACGGTTATTTGCAGCATGAAAATTAGGGTTCCCTGGTTTAAAAGGTTAAAAAAACACAGATAGCAAAATAATCAGTGTTACTTTATACTATTTTCGATTTGCCTAGTGGTTATACTCATTTTTAGGTTCTACCTGGGAATTACGAAGTGGCTTTGCCACTTCTTTTTATTCACTAAAATATAAAGAAATAATTAAGAAAAACTAAAAAGGTCAAGTTGACTAGCTTTTTAGTTTTTTAATTATTCAAGATTTAATCATTAGACAGGGCATCTCGCCATTTATCGCGATTTTCGGTAAATTCTATATCTCGCGATCGCGCCAGTTTCCAAGTCTTCCACATTAAGGGTTTTTGTTTCTCCAGATGACTAATAAACTGCATAATTGACTGATCTGCCTTAATTGGGGTTTTCAGATCAAACTTAATCGTCTGAAAAATCCTGATGTCAGCCTTGATAAAGTGGTTACCGACAATCTTAGTTAGCCACAGTACAATTCGATTGTATAACCAACCAAGAATTCCCTTGCGTTTCTTAATCATCGCCAGAGTCTGCACTTTTGCTTTTCCCTCTTCCAGGAGGCGCATAGCGAACATAACGTGGATATGAAATAAGTCAAAACCAAGTGTCACCATGCCAATACTGCCGTACCAATAGCAAATACTGTAGGTTACAGGATTTTTGTAGAAGGGACGGATAAGTTTGATTAAAAAAGAATCTTGGTCACTATATGTAGTGTTAATGAAAGTAATAGCATTTTCATTCAGTTCCTGTTTTTCAAAAATGATTTCTGATAGCAGTTTGTGAACTGTATTAAAGT
Source organism: Amazonocrinis nigriterrae CENA67 (assembly GCF_016056305.1). Classification (GTDB taxonomy): domain Bacteria; phylum Cyanobacteriota; class Cyanobacteriia; order Cyanobacteriales; family Nostocaceae; genus Amazonocrinis; species Amazonocrinis nigriterrae. The sequence continues at coordinate 10,985 of NZ_JAECZC010000035.1, forward strand.
GTTGAGCGTCAATGGCATTAATCCCTACCACATTAGGGTGACAATTCATCACGAAACGGGGCCCGAACGCTACATCACAGTCCTTGTGTTCTAATTCTGGGACAAATGGTAGAGGTTGCTGAGGAAATTCACCAGTCCAAACCCAAATCATTCCGTACTTCTCAGCACTGGGCCAAGTTTTTAACTTGATGGGAAGTGGCTCATCTAAACATGGAATATCAACACAGATACCTTTAGCATCAAATTTCCAGTGATGGAACAAACAGCGTAGTTCATTACCCTCAACATTACCTTCAGCAAGGTGAGCGCCCATATGTGGACAGTAGGCGTCACAGATAACTACTCTTTTGTCTTGACCACGGTAAACTACTAATTCCCTACCCAAAATAGTCACAGATTTTACTTCACATAAACCCAGATTTTTAGAGGGTATTACCCAATACCATCCTTCAATAAAACGTTCTGGGTTATTAAAATTTTTAGGTTTACGCGTTGAACTAGCATTCTGTGAGTTAACATTCATTTTTAGAAATTCGCTTAAATTGAAGCGGTTGATATAGAATTAGCATTAAGGCTGAAGAAAAACAGTTATTTTCAGTACTGTAATAGCTAGATAGACGATGAAATCTTAAAATTTAGCCTTCAAAATTTTGAATAACCCATGACATAATAGCCGCATATTTTTTGAGGCAATAGATATTTATCAGGTAAGCAAATCAATTGAAAATAGGTAATTTTTTAATTAAAATTTCAGTATATTAGTAGCAGTCAAGCCTAATTTTTTGAGAAGATATCGCAATTTAATTTGCCTGCGATCGCTACATCTATTAGGGACAACTGGATTGTATACGGTGGACTAAAATGCACGTTTTGATTAACCTTACACCCCTTGCACTACCCCCTACATCCTGCCAAAAGCGAGGTTTCAGGTTTTCAAGCGTGCCATTCATCCATAAACCCTAGATATCCTGGGCGAGTTAGCGAAAACTTAAACTTGCCATCTTATGAAAGTGTGTGTTATTAAGGCTATATAACCAAAATTGTTAGAATAAACCTGTTGGTTTCCCCACAAATCTGGGACAACAACTAGCAAAACTACCCCAGACGCGGCTGCTGAACCCATGTCTCCTCAATCTCTTCAAAACAAAGGATCTTTTTAAGGCTCCCACGGAGTTTTCATGCAGCCAAAAAATCTTCAACGTCTCCTGCGTGCTTTAGCGCGGCAAGGTTTGGATGTAAATTACAGTAATCACACTTATTTCATCCGTTTAGTTAATGCTGCTGATGCCCCAGTAGCAGAAGTGTTATTGCCGGAAGGCTTTCCTGTAGAAGCCAAAGCACTGAAGCAGTTAGCAAATTTGGCAAACATTCGTCATCCAGCAGGGGGATGTGTCTGTCGTGCCTGTGCTACACCTGACTTTCACCCTGGTGATGCTGGTGTTGCTATTGGTTCAGTCGTAGAGACTGTGGATCAAGTCATCCCTGCGGCTGTCGGTTCTGATATCAATTGTGGAATGCGTCTACATGTTGCCGATTTAACAATTGATGAATTCTTGGCAAAGCGCGATTTATTTGTAGAACGCATGAAGGGGGATTATTTTTTCGGTACGCGTGATGTCACAATGACTGCTCAGACAATGCGAGCTTTGTTTCAGTATGGGGTTCCCGGTTGGATAGATGCCATGTTGGATAAGCCTACTGGGAGTGTAGTTAAGTCTGATGTAGATCAACTTGTTCAGGAGAGCGATGGCTGCGCCAACGCCAAGGGCGAACGCATCTTTTTAGGTGGTTCAATGGATGGTGACTGGAAACTTGCACCAGAAGAATTGGTTCCTGATGATGGGTTAGTACGCGATGGCGGACTGGCAACTATTGGTTCTGGCAACCATTTTGTAGAAGTGCAGCGAGTTGATAAAGTTGAAAATCGTGCCTTAGCCCACGCTTGGGGAGTGCGCGAAGGACAACTAGCTTTTATGATTCACTCAGGTTCTCGTAACGTGGGTAAATATATTGGCGGAATGTGGCGAGATCAAGCAAAGGCAACTTGGCCAAAAGGTTTGAAGCACCCAGAATCCCAAATTTTTCCTCTTTCTGTTCATTCCCATCCAGAACTAGTTGCTAGTTACCTAAAAGCTGAGGCCACAGCTGCTAACTACGGCTTTATCAACCGCTTATTATTAGCCGAACTGCTACGTTTACGTTTGCGTGATGTGTATGGTGATGTGGAAGCACCTTTAGTTTACGACTTGCCGCACAACATCACCTTGCCCCAAACTGAAGATGTAAAAACCTTGTATTCAAAGTCTCTACAATCTAAAATCCACAGGTGGGTAACGCGCAAAGGTGCTTGTCCCGCCCATGCAGGACAACCTGTGATTATCCCTGGTTCAATGGGTGCTTATTCTTATCTAATGGTGGGGAAAGGCAATCCAGTGTTTTGCTATTCTGCATCACATGGCGCGGGAAGAGTGCGTTCTAGGTTTGACCTCAACCGCAGAGGTGCATCTCAAAGTGAGGCTGAATTGGGACTAACTGGGGTAGACTGCATTACCTTGCGTGCAGAACGCAGGATTGAGGAAGCACCAGCAGCTTACAAGCCGATTCAATCTGTGATTGATGTACAGGTTGAGGCGGAAATGGTTGATGTTGTAGCGCGGTTGAGTCCGATTCTTACGTTTAAGGCGTGAGTAATTGTCAATTAGTCGAAGGCAATAAATTCTTGCAATTAGATTTGTTTAATGTAGTTCAAGAATTTATTGCCATTTAGCAGAGGATGACGATAAGCGATCGCCTTTTATCCTCTAAATAAAAATCCCCTGGTTAATACCAGGGGGTTTTCTGTAATATGCCATCGACTCTATTCCTACCAATGAGAATGCCATTTACAAGACCTTATTGCATCCATATAATGCAATAAATGCATAATTTTAATCCTTATTTTGCAATTACACTAGAAAATAAGGATTTATACTCAGGTCTTACGCAACTGGCGCATATCTTTGTGTCAAGAGTCAAGAGTCAAAATTCATTGACATTTTTGTAGAGTGGACACTGTTAATAGTTCGTTCAAAGCTTGATTTTTACATTGTTGGTAGTGTCCACCACAGGGTTGATTGAGAATAGTGCAAGATTTCAGTCTAGTTAAGTAAAAGGCTTAGTACTCAACTAAGCCTCCCAAGATTCTAGTGCTTAAGCAGACATCCAAAGTCAATTTAGATCTACTTTTGTGAAATTTCATCTTCCTCTAGATTTGTCTGAATACGTTCATGAGTTATAAATAGCTACCCAATCACTGAGAAAAAAGGCTTGGCTTAACCAAGCCTCTGCAATATACCAAGCATTTACTACACCAAGATTAATTTAAACTTACTCTTACTTTAGTTCATCCTCCTATAGGTTCTATGCAAATAGCCTAACAACTGATACGGCAGTACTCTTTTACTAAGAAAAAAAAGGTTTGGTCTTAAACCAAACCTAGATAATTGCTGTGCTTAACAACGTACTACATTAATTTAGACCTAGTTTTTTGGGAGTTCATCTTCCTTTAGTATGTGTCAAAACATCTTTAAAACTGCTAAGTCATTACTTTTTATAAGAGGATTTATTGATTTTCAGACAACTATAAGAATTTATAATAACTATGAAAAAGGCTTGGGCAATACCCAAGCCAATATGTATACCAGGTGTTTACCATATCTTGTTAATTTATATCTATTTTTATATCACTTCATCTACCTATTAGCTGTGTACAAATCTATGAAAATATGATAAGCATTAAACAACTTTAATTATCTTAAAATACTTGGCATCTACTAAAACTTTATCAATAAACAAGAGATGTATGACTTTGCTATAAATTACATTGATATATTATTTAGCTATGAAGTGTATCTTATCAATTGTGATTTTACTCAAAAAGAAGACCCTGGTTTTGTGCCAGGGTGGATACACGTTTTTCAGGCATTAACAAATGGGATCTTAACGCTGCAAAAAATTTATCTCCCCTATCTCTAGGTGGATAATCTCTTATCATTTTTGATTATTTGTTTGACATATTAACTATGCAATTGATATATGAAAAAGCTTTTCTAACTGCATAGCTTCTATACATAAACCTATTCTTGGAGACAAAATTTGAATGATACTTATTTTTTTGTCGGATACCTAAATATTATTAAAACTTATATAAAATAACTTTTTTCATAAAATAGGCTTGGCTAAAAACCAAGCCTATATATACCAAGAGTTTACCATATTTAGTTAATTTAGGAATACTATTATTGAAGTTCATCTATCTAAAGATTGTAACCAAATATCCAGAAAAGTGATAAGGGGATATCGAAATAATTTTATCAAGATAGGCTGAGTTACACACTGACTTTAAATATAATACCAGTGGTTCGATAGTTCGTATATTAAATAAGACTAATTTCAATTGTTCACTTGAGGATATCAAGTATAATTTGTAAGAAAAATCTAGACTCAAAACAAAAAAGTTCGTTGTAATAATAGTTAACAAGTTTAATCTAATACTAAGTATTTCAACAAAATCTAATTTTAAATTAGACTATGTAAATAGCCAGTTATGTATCCATTTTTTATCTTTTGATTGCTTTTTACAGCTATATAAGTTACAAGTAATTGTGGCATTAAAAAATACATAATAAAAAAGGCTTAGTGGCAAACTAAGCCTTGAGTAGAAGTAGAATCTATTAGAACAATTTAGCTATTAGTATTTAGTGATTCATCAACCAATAGAGGGATGTAAAAAAAGCTGAAATTAATATTACCTTCTTTTTTACTCATAAAAAAGGTTTAGCAGCAGCTAAACCTCTATAGAAAGCAGTTATTCGACACACCAGAATTAATTTAGAGCTACTCTTACTTGAGGTCATCTTCCTAAAGGATGTGTTGAACTAATTTGTAATATGGTAATTTATCTTTTGTAGCTTATTCAAACAACTAAAATTTTTACTCTAATTGCAAAGGCTGTCTAGTGGCTGAATACACTAGCTCAGCTAAACAAATGTAGATGTGAAAGCGACTTATCTAGAAATAAAAATATCGGATTTTGCGGGACTGCTTGATAAGTGTCACAAATATTACTAGAGAGAAGTAAAAACTAAATCAGTTAATTTGAGGGTAAACCTTGTCCATCCGTTGGTGCTTTCAACTTGAATGCTTCCTTGCAATTGTTGCACTAATTTCTGTACTATAGTTAGTCCTAATCCTGTACCACCTTGATTCCAAAAGTCGGCATTAGGAACACGATAAAATTTATCAAAAATTCGTGGTAGTGCTGCTGTTGGAATTTCTACTGAATTGCTGACAGTGATGATAGTTGCTGGAGGTGTTTCAGAGGAGTTGTGAGACACTGTTAAAAGAATTTCACCACCAGCAGGAGTATATTTGCAGGCATTATTGAGCAATTCTACTAAGATTCGTTCCAAGCAAGTGCTATCTGAGAACAGTGTTGGTAGATTTGAGGGTAGATGAAGTTGGAGGGTTTGCTGATGTTCCTGAACACGGGCTTGAAATGGCTCGATTACCCAAGGTAACCACTGTTGCAAGAGCAATGCGTCAGGGGCTAGAAGGATAAAAGATGAAGTTTGCAGTCGTTGTAAGTCCAATAGATCGTTGATCAGATCCATTTCGCGATCGCATTCGCTTTCCATCAGTTCTAAATAACGCTGAGCTTCTTCAGGGGTAGGAGAAAGTTGTAACATTTGTATCATCACTTTCATGTTACTCAGAGGCGATCGCAATTCATGAGAAACTAAATTTAAAAATTCATTTTTAATTTGGTTAAGTTCTTCCAATTGCGCTACAAGTTGCTCTTGTTCGATTTGCTTTTGTCGAGCCTCAATAGCCTTTTTATGCTCAGTTATATCCCGAAATATTAATACTGCGCCTGTAATATTATCTTTATCATCTTTAATTGGCGCAGCACTATCATCAATTGGTATTTCTGCACCATTTTTAGCTATCAAAATAGTTTCTATAGGTAAACCAACAATAGCACCATTTTCTATAACTTTTTTTATAGGATTTTCTAGAGGCTTACGTGTCTCTGCATCAGCTATATTGAAGATTTCTGATGAATTTCTCCCAAAAGCTTCTTCCTGTTTCCATCCTGTCAGTTTCTCAGCAACATTATTCATAAAAGTTACTGTTTCTTTGACATCACTAGCAATCACTCCATCACTGATACTTTTAAGTAATGTAGTTAGCCATTTCTGGTTAGCTTTCAATTGCTTTTCTAATTTGTGTTTTGTCAGTGCTATTTCAATATTAGTTTGTAATTCTCTCTCTTTGAAAGGTTTGAGTAAATACCCAAATGGCTCTGTAATTTTTGCTCTTTCCAAAGTATTATCGTCAGCATAAGCAGTTAGATAAATTATGGGAATATCCAAATACTTATGAATCTCTTGTGCAGCTTCTACTCCATCCATTTCGCCTTTTAGTCTAATGTCCATTAGCACTAAGTCAGGACGAATTTCTAAAGATTTATTAATAGCTTCTTGCCCTGAAGAAGCTATAGCAGGAACGGTATAACCAAACCTTTTGAGTCGATTTGCTAAATCTTTTGCAACAATTGCTTCATCTTCAACAATCAAAATATTTATGTTTCTCATTTTTACTATGTATCTAATTATTATGTTGGAAATCTAATCTGAAATTCTACTCCGTTATTGCTGTTAATTTTGATATCTCCAGCGAGTTGACTAGCTAAAGCATCTACTAACTGCCAACCCAATGAGGCTGTCTCTATAAAATTGAAGTTTGATGGTAAGCCAATACCGTTGTCACTAACACTTAGTAATATCTGACCTGCAACAATCTCTGTGATTTCAATGCTAATTTCACCTTCTCTACCTACTGGAAATGCATATTTTAAGGAATTGGAAACTAGTTCATGAATGATTAATCCACAAGGAATTGCCGTATCCAAACCTAGTAAAATATGCTCGTCTATATTTAACTTTAGGGTTATTGCACTTGCATTTACTTCGTAGGAAGTACGTAAACTTGCTACTAAATCTTGAACATATTCACTAAAGTTAATTCTTGCTAGGTCTGGTGATTGATACATTTTTTCGTGAATCAAAGCCATTGATGCGATGCGCTGCTGGCTTTGTTGGAATATTTCCATATCACTTTTGTCCTTGATATATTCAGATTGCAGACTGAGCAGACTGGAAATAACCTGTAAATTGTTTTTGACACGATGGTAAATTTCTTTCAATAGCACTTCTTTTTCTCGAAGCGATGCTTGCAGTTGCTCTTGTGATTTCTGACGTTCTTGCAAGGCGGCTTGACGTTCGCTAATATCTTCGACAACAGAAATAAAATATTTTGGCACACCAGAAGTTTCACGCAGTAAAGATACGGTAACGTTAACCCAGACTAGAGAATTGTCTTTGCGTATATAGCGCTTTTCCAGGGAGAAAGTTTGAATGTCACCTGCTAAAATCTGCTTAATATATTGCAAAGCGGCTTCTAGGTCATCTGGGTAGGTAATATCCTGGAAACTTCCCAACTGTAGTTCTTGGGGTGTGTAACCGACAATATCGCAGAGCCTCTGGTTAACTAATAACCAGCGTCCATCTATTGCCACATGGGCGATACCAACAGCAGCTTGATGGAATGCGGCGCGGAATCGCTGTTCACTTTCCCGTAATGCCTCTTCTATTCGCTGGCGCTCAGTGATTTCTGCCTGTAGTGATGCGTTGATTTTTGTTAGTTCTACTGTCCGTTGTTCAACTATGCTTTCTAAATGGTTGAGTAGGTTGCTTAAATCCTCTTCTGCCTGCTTACGCTCAGTAATGTCAGTATGTGAGCCTACCATCCGTACTACATTGCCATCGTCATCCCATAACGCCTGACCCCGATCTAAAATCCATTTGTAGCTGCTGTCTTTACATAAAACTCGATACTCATTAGTATAAAATGGCGTAATCTTAGCAAAGTGATCTTGAACTGCTTTTGTCATCAATTCAAGATCATCTGGATGCACTCGTGTTATTTTTTCATCTAAATAGTTGGAAATCTCGTAATCTTGATAACCGAGCATTTCTTTCCAGCGAGCTGAGAAAAAAACTTCATTGGTTTTAACATTCCAGTCCCAAATACCATCATTATTGCCGCGCAAAGCTAACTGCCAGCGTTGTTCATTTTCTATTAGCACTTCCTCAGCTCGTTTGCGTTCAGCAATTTCCTTTGCTAGTTGGTAGTTAGCCTCCTCTAGTTGGGCAGGGCTAGGTATAGTCAATGCCTTGGGTATTAATGATACTAGTTCTAGGGCTGTATATACAGATATAAAAGCAGTGATAGCTTTAATAAATCCTGATAGCCAATAGGTGGGATACCAAAGCGTCCACACATCCATCACATGAGTTGTGCCGCAAGCAATAATAAATGCGCCAAACATGAGAAAAATCCAGTCGAAAGGCACATCTCTTCGTTTGCGGACAAAATAGACCAGCATAACTGGAATCGAATAATAGGCAAGTGTAATTAGCACATCTGAGATGATATGCAACCATACTAATTCTGGCTTCCAAAGGTAGCAATGCCCGTGAGGAATAAACTCGTTAGTAAAAAAAAATTTTGTAAAAATTCAACCATAGAAACCTATTTATCTAAGAGTCTTCACTTAAGTATAAAACATAAGTCGAGATTTTCAGTATAGCCTTTAATTATGTTGTTATAAGGCATATTTATGCCTTATACATGATATTTTTTAACTGATTAACTAACTTAATAATGTAATATTTATTGCCATTAATGTATTGCGATCGCCGAACCATTCTAATCGTAAATGCCCTGAGAAAAATTTTTAACTACATAATCAAATTAACAAATTTCAGACTGCTACTCTACTTGTATATGCAATTCATAACATAAGCTATTACGAAAGCTGCATAGGTCAGTATTGTCTGTAACAATTTTAGCAGTTATATAAGGATTATGTACGACGAAAGCAAGTGACGTGCAAACTACAGCACTTGCTTTGGCTGTCAGCAAAGCTGCTCAATAGACTGTCTACCTGAGATCCTTACAGGTCACGTTAGTTCCAACGCTCGTTCCTCACTACCGCTTCGCGCTTCGCTAACAAACACTACGTAAATATTTGCAACACATAAATCGGCTCTTTGGGACGTACAACTGTACGCCCCTACTCATGTATCTGTATCAGGTATTTCGTGAAATGATATAAATCCTGAGAACTGATGACTTTAATCAGCCATTGACCTTTACGAGTGATTATGACGTTCAGATATGTCTGAGATGATCAAATAGATTTATTCATCAAACTAACATCACTATTCCGCAGAATAAATACTGCTGTAAGCAACTCCCTTTTTACCAGCTAGAGAAGCTATATTAACAATTGACAGCTAAGAGTCAACAATCTCCAGCGGTTGTTATCAACAAAGCCTTTAAAAAAATTGAAGCTATGGATCAAGCGAATATTTGATCACAATGTTGATTTTTGTATCTTTTTTCAGCGGAAAACTTGCTTGTTGAAACTTTGGCGCACCTGTTCTTGCTGAGATGGTGGGATTCTTGGAAACACCAAAACCTTCTTGTGGAATACCAAGGAAGTTGCTGTTGAGTTTGTAATCTCCATTTTGATCGTCTACTACGGCGACAGCATAAGTTCCAGGCTTTAAACCTTGAAAATTCTTGGTTATGGAACTTCCTGTAATCTTAACGCAGCCACTTTGGACTTCACTAGTATCACTGAAGGGAAATCCTTCTTCACCAGAGTAAACTCTCAGGCAAACTTGACCTTTTTGGTGATGTATTCCTTTGACTACAACAGTCAGTTTTGCAGTAGGTTGTGCATTGACTGGTATGGCGAAGTTGAGGTTTACTAAACTAGAGATAAGAAAGAATCTGAATTGAGATGATTTCAGCATAATCTGGTAAGTTAAAGTTGAGGATGCTTGCAATTACCTGCGCCCATATCATAGATAATCAAATATACTTTTTTCATTTTTTTTATAATTATATTAATTTTTGAATTTCGGTTTTTTGTAACCATTCTTGTGTGCGTTGCATTCCTTCTTCAAAGTTAATTTTTGGTTTATAATCTAACAAAATCTGGGCTTTAGCAACAGAATAAACATGAGGACGAGACATAAAATCTACCGACTCTGGAAGGACATCGGCTTTTTTACGAAAAAGTTTTTGTCCCTGATGGCGTAGCTTTAGAAACAACTTCATTTCATCTTTTGGTAAAGACATAGGTGTAGGTAAACCTTCCATTGCCGCTAGACGGATGAAGTAATCTTTCCAAGAAGTCTCTTGTCCGTCGGTGATATTGAAAATTTCTCCATAGGTTTCTTTTTCTATTGCTAGAAAAATGGCGTCAATGAGATTGTCTATATAGACATGATTGATTACTCCTTTACCATCATTCGCATAGGCAAATAATTTTTGACGCATCATGAGAATTGGTCGGACTATCCAGGGAATACTCCCTGGCCCGTAAACATCACCGGCGCGAATAATGATCACACCGAAATCTGGTGGTGTATTCAGTGGTAAAATTTCTGCTTCGGCTTCTATTTTTGTCTGACAGTAGGGATTATCTTCACCACAGAGTTGCCCGGATTCGGTGATATTCTCAGGATAATTAAAGCCATAAACTAACACACTCGATAGATGCACAAAAGTTTTAACACCAGCATTTTTAGCAGCTTTAGCTATATTGGCTGTGCCGATAACATTAATTTCTCGAAAATCCTTCAGTGAACCCGCTTCTTGGGTAATTTGAGCAGTATGTAAAACGATGTCCACTCCTTGACAAGCTTTTTGAGCAATAGGTGGATCAGTAAGACTGCCAACAATTATTTCAGCACCCAAATTTTGAGAATTTTCGCGATTATCTTTTTGCAATCCGCGAACTTTCATTCCTTGCACTATGGCTAACTCGGCTGCACGCAAACCAATAAATTCATCAATTCCAGTGATGAGAATAGTTTTGTTTTTAATGTTCATTTATTGGAAGTTATAGCTATAGAAAATTGATGTTAATTAGTCTTGATTAATGAAAATAAATTCTTGCTTTTATTAGTTGATTTCTAGAGCTATAAAGACAGATGAAGTGATTATTTTTTGACTAATTTAAATTCTGCGATCGCTCAGCTTTGCCTTCAAAGACATAAAATGTTTTCCACCTAATTCAATTTGATTTTCTCTACACCCAGTCTTCAATCTTTCAACTAAATACTCCAAGTCATGAGCTATAAAATTAGTACCATGATCTGGTTCTACTAAACTCACTAAAGCTATATCTTTCACTGATTGTTTAGCTAACTGATAAATACCCAAAAAGTTAAATACTCCTGATTCATAAGTTCCACAAGGTACTGAAGGGTTGTCAACTCCAACACAATATTCATTCGGTTTAAACCATTCAAATGCTGGATACCCGTGGAAATGAACAATTGGGGCACCATTTTTAATTAACTCTGGTGCATACAAAGCAGCAGCAAGGCTAATACCAAGCATTACATAAACATCATAAGAAGGCTTGATATCTACTAATTGATGATCAATTCCTTGAGGTAATTGTAGTAATAACCTATCAGTCAAACCAATTCTGAGGATGTCACTTTCAAGACTCAAGTTTGTTTTATTTGAACCAGAACGAGCGCTTAAAACCCAGACATCAGGAATTTGCTGAAATTTATATTCTCCGCCTATCTTAGTTTTTAAATACCGTCTACCTATTGAATTTTGCCGAACATCATCATTGCTAAATTCTGCAATAGGATATAAGCTTTCCCAATCTTTCTCTGTTATTTCCTTTTCACCAAGATAGTGTGGTGGCTCTACATAAGCAACAAAACCATAAGAGACACCAGTTCTTCCATTAACAATGATATCAACAATATCTCTATGAGACTGTCTTTTAATTACTTCACTCAGCTTGTAACCTGGGGGAAACAAATTTGTATCAGCCAAATGATTACTTAATGCCACTAATTGTTTGGCATAATGGGAATCTATAAAATTGTAATTTCCTATTTTAAATTTGCTGAGGGGTAAAGGTAAAATAGGAACATAGATCTTAGGAATGAGCGATTGTAGTACAAAATTATCTAATTCGTTTGTAGAAAATACAGAATCAGACAAATTCATGTTTAAAATAGAAAACTTATCAGAAGCAATTCCAATAACAATTTCTGAAAATGTTCTAACCAGAGTATTCAATCCAATCTTAATCTTTTGTTGATACGATGTTTGTGAATCAACAAACTCCTGATCTAAGTCTGTAAGTACGATTACTTGAGTGTTTGTTGGATCTTCAATGTATTTAGCTGCATATTCTTCAGCCCAACTAATTAATCGAGCAATTCGTGAAACTGATACTTTTTTACCTTTTAAAATAAAGCGAGAATAGCTTTGATAAAACTTTTCTGCTATAAATTTCTTTCCTATAACGCATAAAGATAGTGGTATTTCAACATCAATTACAGCATGAATGCCAGTTTTAACAACTCTGGTTTTAATATTCTTCTTCCAGTTAATCAAAGGTATTTGTATTTGATAATCAAACTCTTTTGTAGCTTCTTCCCAAGATTTAATTGTTACTCCATATGACTGCATTTGCTGCTTTAATTCTGTTCTAAATCTCAAAATCTCCTCATTATTGTATCCATTTGGTAAAGGTCTAAATGTAACAGTTAGCCTTTGAGCCATTAATTTTGGATCGATAATTGGTTGTTTACACTTTTGATTTAATCCGTCTCCAGATTCTCCAATTAAGCGACCAATTGTTTGCAAATTCAAACCCTTAGCAAGTGGTATATCAGTAGCGCTACTATCCACATTGCTTCGTGAGACATCACGCAGTAATGCTAGAATTTCTGTTTTGTAAGTCATCAGTTCTGCCTGTATTTCTGGCGTGATTACTCCCTTTGGAGAACGAATATTTAGTTTGTTGTTATCTACTGATAGTTGGACACCCTGTTGAGTAAGGTTGATCACAAAATCTGATGGGTTCATAGTTTGAGAAACTCACGATTATTTAAAAATTTGGTTCTGATGTCTATTTGATTTGACTTTTGAACGCCAGTTGCACGGCTGTCTGGCGACCGAACGCACTGGCTTCTTTTGACTTACGGCAGTAGTTAGGTATTCAAATCTCAAAAAACTCTGACTGCGAAACTTCAGATTCTTCGGCTAAGCGCTGGGAAAGCGTTTCTATAGTGGGGTAATGCCACAATAAAATCGGAGATAGCTGAAAGCTAAAAAACTTCTCCGCTTGACTAACAAGAAGCATTGCTTGCGCTGATTCTAGACCGTAACTGTCTAAAGGCTGTCGTACATCTATATCATCGGGTTTGACTCCTAACTGCTCTGAAATATGAGAGACTAACCAAGCTTTAATTTCATCTGCGGTATAAGATTGCTTTTTAGTTGCATCATCAAGAGACTGGCTCATTTGCACACCTTGTAAGTACAATAAATTGGATGTAAACTTTTTATAAATAGGATATAAAAAGTTGATGTATATATCCTATTTACAATTGATGTAATGGTTACATGATTTTAATGTTTTAGGAAAATAAATAATAGAAAAATCTTTGAGATTTTGCTACTGTTTTGTGTATACAAAATGTATGTCGGGTCAAATTAGATTTATCGGTTAATTAGCTACTCGAATGCAAATATCACCCTTTATTACACATTGACAGCCTAGGCGAGCATTAGGATTTCCTGGAGCTAATAAATCAAGTAATCTCTGCTCTTCTTCCATGACAGAAGCAAGATTCTCCATTCCATTGACAACTTCTATGAGGCATGTTTCACAGGCAATATTGCGGCAACCAAATAAGATGAAACTAGGATGCTCATCACAGACCTTAGTTAACTGTTGATTTGCTTCAACTTGAATTATTTTTTCGTTGTCTTCAAAATTGATAGATACTATCATTTATCAACTCATCAAAATTATAAAACAGGGTTAATATATCTAGCAACTGTTAGGCAACTTCAATAAGTATTTGAATCTTCTTAGTTACCAGAGTATCTTTGTAACGCTCATAGCGATTACCTAGCTTGCTTGTATTTAACTCTAATCCCAGTTCTTTGATAACGCGTTCTAAATGATTCTTGATATCCTGTTTCGCGGCAGAGTATAGTATATACGGTTCTAAAAGACCAAATATGATCCATCTCCTCATTAGTTTCTTGATGAAGAATCATGTATTCGTCTGATTATGAAGAAAAAACTTTTTTGGCAATATTCATGTTGGATATAATAGACTGGGATTCGCTATTCGCAACAACCTTATAGAAGTTAGCAAAAACTGCTGCGGATAAAATTGGCATTTGACGAGGATTCAAGGAAGATAAATACTGAAAAATCGGTATAGGTAAGGGAATCATTCCAGGATGAAAGTACAGTTTTTCTCCTTTAATTCCATGCTTGCTGAGAGCTATAGCAAGAGGTTTTAATTTTAAAGGCTGAGTATGTGCCTGCTCAAAAAGTTTATTTTGAATTTTGGTGATTCGATTATTAATTTTAACAGTATTCATCTAATTGTCCTCCTTTATTTAAATCTAACTGGGCGATATTCACTGTAACAATCAGGTATTTGCAATCCTTGAATTTTCAAACTTTGTATGCGATATAAAAATAAAGCTCCTGTCATAATATGCTGAGCTATATCGGCTACTCGGCGATTCTGTGCATCAGACAAGTAGGAACCTCTTACCCAGTCATTGAAGCTACCCATTGCAGGGCCACACCAAATTTGATAATCCATCTCTCGCCCTTTTTCCCCGAAGTTAGACCAACGAGATGATAATCCTAGATACCAGCGGAAAATCAGAGCCATTTTCAGTTTGGGATTATTAACTGCTTTGGTTAATTTATCAGGACTTCGTTGAGATAAATAACTAACTGTCTCTTCCCAAACTGCTTCCAAGCTCTTTTTCAAAATTTGTTGTTCTAATTTATTTTTTTCTGCCAAGGGTATATCTTCAATTGAGTCATAGTTTTTGTATAAATCAAACAGTTTTTGTGCCCTTAAGGGAAAGAGAGTTCCTCGTTTGAGAACTTGAAGCTTTACCCCCATTTCAAACATATCTGCCGCTGGAGCCATCATTACATCGGCCATTTCGGCTTGAGCTAGTAATTGTTTAGTATATTCAGAAGTTCCGGCTTCAATACAAGACTGGTTAATTGAGCCTGTCACAACATAAGCAGCCCCCATCATAAATGCGGCTAATGCTGATTTGGGAGTGGCAATTCCTCCTGCTGCTCCCACTCTCACAGGATTTTTATAATCAAATTTATTTTGAATTTCATCTCTCAATTCCAGGATAGAAGGTAACAAACAAACTAGAGGACGATTATCTGTATGACCACCAGAATCTGCTTCTACAGTAATATCGTCAGCTAGGGGAACTTTTTCCGCTAGGGTTGCCTGTAATTCACTGATCAGATTTTGCTCAACTAATTGCTTCAAAATTTTTGTAGGAGCAGGTTGCATAAATTTACTTGCAACTTCTCTCCTCGAAATCTTGGCAATAATTTTATTTTTGATTTCGATTTGATTCGCTGAATTCAAACCCAATCCAGCAGCTCGATAGTAGACAATATTATCAGTCAAATCTAAAAAAGCAGAAGCTTCTATTGTCCTGACTTGATATTTAAGATACAAATTCACAATACCGCGTTCCACAGCAGGTTCACTGGGGCTGTGAAGTAAGTTAAAAGCGTAAGGCCCTTGTGGTAAGGCTTGTTGAATACAGTTTATAGCTGTTTCGACACGAGAAGGAGACAAACCACCGGCGCCAAAAGTACTTAAGATTCTCTCTTTTCCTAGAGCAATTACTAACTCTTCAGAAGCAATTCCATGAGCCATTGCACCGGTGGTATAAGCAAATTTTACATGATGAAAGTCTAGGAAACTGGGATCGCCTAATTGTTGAGGTGACAAAGGTGGAACAGTTACGAGTGTCTCAATCTGTTCGGTTTTACTATTCTGGGAAATATCCAGATAACCTTCGTTAGTTACACCAATTTTGCCTTCATATCTGATAATATAACAAGGTTTATCTAAATTCAAAAGTTTAGATTCAATCCCAACTTCATCAAATGATACAGAATTTAAGACACCTTGCCAATTTTGATTACCAGCATGAAAAAACCTTGATGTTTTTAATTGATGAGTATTGTTGTTCAGTGCTTTGTCTGTACCAATCACGTTTTTAGCCCTCTCATACAAAAAATGGTTACGATAATTTTCTTAGTTTGTTAGCAGAATTCATTGGTATAAATTTTGGATACAAGACATTTGTAACTTAATTATGTTGCTCATTTGTTGTAGTGAGTCTTGTCGCGTTTGTAAAAAAATCGCGTGAGATTTTGTAATTCTAGATGCATTTTCACTTAGCCTTTGATAGTAAGGGCTGTGTAAATCTGACAAATAGACTTCGTTAACCAAATTGGAATTTGTAGAGCTAGGTAAATTGTATTTACCGTTTTCATGTTCAGTTAAAAAATTTGTATACACTTGTGGCTTTTCTACAGATTGAGCATTACCTGTGGGTAGTGGTAAACTAGTAAAAATATTGCCATTTTTGACAGCAATTTCATTTTGTTGAGTTTCTGCATTAATGAAGCCATGTACAGAAGTTTTGATATAATTTGGTATTAAGGAAGGATTCATTTTTGTAAATTCCTTTAAATCCATTAAATCTAAGTATCTAGACTGAGGTTTATTGTTAAGGCGATCGAAAGATTTAGCTGCTGTATCTTTATCAGTGTTTTCTAAAGCTATATTTTTTACCCTAGGTTGACTTGGAGTATAATTTTTTGGAACTTCCAAACTGCTCAAACTTCTCTTTTGCGTTTGAGAATACAGCGGTGATAAATCAATATCAACTCGGTGACTGACGAGTTTTGCTAATGCTTTGATAATAGATGTATGGTCATCTATTCCTCTTTTGTTGAATGACACTGTGAGGTGTTCTTTTTGCTTGAGGTTCTCGCTAATCCATCTCGAACAGTTACTACCAACACCTACTTCAATAAATATTCTAGAGCCATCTTCATAAACACGGTTAATAAGCCGAGCAAAATCAAGTTCTTGGCAGAGATTTGTAGCAATGTTGTGTCCAATGGTATTACTATCAAGAGTAATAGGCTTGTATTCTGCTGCCGAATAAAAAATAGTTTCTGGTACGTTTTGAATAGGTAAGGTACTAACTTTAACGAGTTCATTGTACTCAGAATGCATTGGTTCGCAATGAATTACATGATTGATGGGAGCAGGTAAAGCATTACAATTTAAGGTTTTAATTACCCTCTGACAAGCTTGGGCTTCACCAGCAATCACAACTTCTTGTGGTGTATTAATCAGGATCAAATATACGCGACTCTCGTGTTTGATTACTTCTTTAACTTGAGATACTGGACACAACAGAATGTAGTTTTTCCAAAACTCTTCGCCTTGATAATCCTGTTTTTGAGGCAGTCCCCAATTCTCACGCACTGCATTTTTAGGGCCAGATAGACGTGTTTTAAAAAGAGCAGATGAGTTTAAGCCATCACTGCCATCTTGATAGCTCAAGCTAGTCCAGATACCTTGAGCTATCATCATGCTGATTTCACCTAGGCTATACCCAAAGACACATTGGGGTTTAATTTGGAAATAATTCTCTAAAATTCCAGTCATAAGTCTGGCAAACAGCATTTCGGATTCCAGCATTCTAATGGGATTATCTAGCAATTGCTGTTCGAGGGCTTCTAGTTGTCTTGTTGATAATTTTTTGAAGCTTCTAGGATAGAAAAATTTCTCTACGTTGGCGACACGACTATAAACGTTTTTGATGATCACATCATCGTAAACTTGAGGAAATAAACGAAAGAGATTCCGAGCTAGTCCGATATAACAAGTAAAAGACCCGGAGTAAACGAAAGCGATTTTACCTAGTTTACCCTGTGGATTTGCTGTAAAGTAGCTGCCTGTAGGAGTTAACCAATCTTTTCCTGTCTCGAAAGCAACTTTAACTCCTTGAATTGCCCGTTGAATTTCTTTTGTTAATTCGTCTTGATTACGTCCAAGAATTGCCAGAGTATAAGTTGCGTTTTGATGCTCTTGAAAAGCCGTAAAATTCAAGCTAGCGGCAGCAGATAAGGAAGAGCTATTTTCAATAGTTTGTTGGAGGCTACAAATCTGGTTTAATAAAGTTGATTGATCATCAGCTGCGATCGCAAATAAATAAAAAGGCATTTGCTCTAAATATTTACTGCTGTGCTGTTGCTGATTTGGTTCCTCTGACAAAATTACATGTACGTAACTGCCATCTATCTCCATACTATTAATGGCAGCTATTCTTTTTGTGGCTCCTTTTTCTAAAAACCACGGTCTTGATTCACAAGCTACATAAAAAGGGCTGAAGCTCCACCCTTCGGGATTTTTGGGGCTAGACCATTGCGGAACTGCGGGAATATAGCGATGATACAAGCAAAGTGCAGTTTTGATTAAACTCACTATTCCCGATGCTGCATACGTATGACCAACATTGGCTTTTACACTGCCAATTGCACAAGTTAAATTTTGTTCAGAAGTCCAATATGCGGACAGCAAACCCTCAATTTCTGACTTATCCTGCTGCTGAATTCCACTACCGAAAACTTCCAAATAGCCAATGTCTGTTGGTTTGATAGCTGCTAAATTAAAAGCTGTCTGACAAGCTTGGGTTACTGCTTGTGAGTCAGAGATAGAGTTGTCTTTGCAAAGACTGAGGGCATCAATCACTGCATAGATGCGATCGCTATCTTGTTTTGCTGTATCGTAAAGTTTCAGCACTACAGCAGCTGCACCCTCGCCTATCATCCAGCCATTGACGTTTTTGTCATAACTGAGGGTATTTACACCGCTGTTGACTTGTGCAGTGCAATTGCGTTGTACAACGCTAGCGTAACTTCCTCCAAGGTCTACAGCACTGACCAAAACAGCGTCTACTTCTCTGACAGTGAGTAATTTTTGTGCTAATTCCAAAGCTTGGAATACGGAATTTTCTTTAGCATTCAGCTTAAATGAGGGGCCAGCAAAATTCCATAAACTGGAAATATAACTAGCTAGTCTATTTTCACTGTCACTTATTGCTTCTGTAGCTGTTGCGATTGCCACTGCTAATCTTGCTCCTTGATGCAGTCGCGCATCTTTGAGGGCATTATCAGCTACTTTCAGCATCAACAGTTCTTGGGAGTTAAATTTATCCACCTCCTCTGGCTGTATTTGCAAAGATAAAGCTTCGTTTTCCAAATCTTCAATGTATGCACCTAATGGTGGCTTGCCACTTTCAAAGCCATAGTTTTTCAGTAACTTTTCTTCTAGATATACTCCTTGCCATCGATTAGGAGGAAGGTTAATAAAGTGTTGATTTCCCTCATATATACTGCGTTCAAAATTATCCAATCCCTTGCAGTTTCCTAAAATGCAATCCATCCCAACAATTGCAATTTTGGGAATTTCATTTTTGGCAAATCTATTCATTACCTATCTCCTAACACGGTTTTATTTTTTAGCACGCAGAGGCGCAGAGGCGCAGAGGTGGAGAAGGAAGTGAGGAAATAAGGAATTTTGTAAGGTCTATTGAATTAATGTACTACCTATTCCCTATTACCTATTACTTATTCCCTTTTAATTTTGTTGGTAAGGTTGTGCCCTTAGCTCCAATCATTCGGGAATATATTTGTCCTTGCCAGTCGTGGGCTATGACATCAGCAACTACAGCTGTATCAGTCTTTGATTTGATTTCGCAGGAGATGTAAAAGGTTTCACCAAATGGAATTGCTGCAAACTGTTCATACTGTTTGATTTCCGAAGGTAAACAACCTTCTTGGTGAAAATGTTGTGTCCAAATCCACAGGGAATGTACATGAACGTCAGCAATATAAGGATTGAATGTTTGTACAGGAAATTGCCCTTGCTTACTTTCTGGAATATTTGGCAATTTACATTCAATAGTTATCTTTTCAGGATTGATATTGAAGACTGTTTTTACACCTTGAAAAGTAGTGCCGTGAAATAAGCTGGAATCCCCGTTTTGATAAAAGGTGTTGCTGTATTTGGGGTTTGTTTGCTCTTGGTTAAAAAACTCATAATTCGGAGCTATTGGAATTTGCTGCTTCAGATTGAGTTGGGCGCTGAAATGATAACGAATTTTTCCATAATTATTACTCCATATCTTAGCATCAATTTCGATTTCTTTGGAAGAATTTTTAGCAATTTCTGACAAATCTAAAATGTATTCATCTGCCAAATTGTTGTCGAAGACAATTCCTTTCAAAATTTTATAGTTTTGGCAGCTAAAGAATTTGTAACCTGGATAGATTTGTTCGCAGGCATTAGCAAGCCATGCCATTGCACAAGTAGCTGGTAAAACAGGATTACCTAAAATTACATGGTCTTGTAAAAATGGATTGGCTGCTAATTTTAATCGGCGCTGGATACGAAAGGTGTTCAAATTAGGGTTCCATGTTTCAGGTCTGTATGTCAAGGGGCTACCAATGACTACTTGCACAGTTTCTTGATTTATAGCAGCCAGTTCTTCAACTAATATTTGCGTCCCTAGCTCAACGGGAATTGTTTCGATGTTGCGCTCAGCAAAAGCTCGCTTTAATTGAGGATTTACCATCCCACTTTCCCAAGGCCCCCAATTAATCGCTACTACATGACAATTGGGATAATTAAGCTTGATTTTATGGGCAGATTTGTTGAGAATTTCATTAGCGATCGCATAATCTGTCTGTCCCACATTTCCATAAAAACCAACCACTGAGGAAAACAGCACTAAATAATTTAGTTGGCTAGCTGGTACACACCGCAACAAATTTTCTAGACCTTTGACTTTGGCACCGTAAACTGTTTCAAAATCTTGTGTTGTTTTTTTCTCAATTCGCTTATCGGCCAGATTCCCCGCGCCGTGAATAATTCCAGTCACAGCACCGAAACGTTCAATGATGGGAGTCAGTTGTTCTCTCAGGGCAATCTCATCAGTGATATCTACGCTGAGATATTCTGCTTGTCCACCCGCCTGTTCAATAGCTTTGAGGGTTGCGGCGATTTCTCGACTCGATGCGATCGCCTGGAATTTTTTCTGCACCATTGCAGGTGTCGGTTTATCTCCTCTGGCTAAGAAATCCTCCATAATCTGCTTTTTCAATTCGGCCTCATTTTGGAACTTCTCAGCCCATACATCAGGCCCAGCAGCAGAACGACCCAGCAAAATAAACTTGCATTGATAATGCTGTGCTAATTTGATCACGCACTCAGCAGTTATCCCTTTGGCACCACCACTGACAAGAAAGACTTGGGAATTGGGAATTGGGAATTGGGAATTGGGAATTGGGAATGGGGAATTGGGAATGGGGAACTCGGGGCCCCCACGACCGAAGGGAGGAGCCACTGCGCTATCGCGCTCTGCCGACTTGAAGCATGTGGCGTTGGGGATTAGGGGCAATTGGGAATTGGACTCAGATAAAAGACTTGCTCCCCATCTCCCCTGCTCCTCTGCTCCCTTTCTCCCCTGCTCACACACTAAGGTTACTCTCTGTTGGGAGTTATATCCCACTTCAACTACCAACTGATTGGGGTCGTGAAGTTCTGCGAGGATATAGTTGACTGCGGCTGTTGGAGCTAAATCAGGACTTAAATCGATCGCTCGACAAAATACAGTTTCCCATTCCTGGTTCAAGGTTTTGGTGAGTCCGAATAGTCCAGCACTAATCACACCGAAGTTGGTTTTATATCCCAGTCCCAACTCACCATCGAGACGAGCAACAGTCACAAAACAACTACGTCCATGAAATGCTGCTTGATTCAGCGGTTCTTTGAGATGTTTGGCGATTAAAAAGACGTGGCGGAGGATGGCTTTTTCTGCTTCTAGATAGCGGATTTCTTGGCTGTTTTGTTGGGAAATAACGGGATTGAGGTGAATGAAGGCGGCTATAGAACCGTAGTCAGTAGCGATCGCGCTTAACTGTTGTTGCAAATGCTCCTCACTCAAATCTCTGAGTACAACGCGATGGATTCCTTCAGATAAGGGTGATTTTTCTGCTACTAAGTTGGAAGGAAAACTCAAGACAACGGTTTTCCAGCCACGTTTGTAAAGTGCATCAGCTAGTTGCGATGTGGTGAGGGAACCATCATCGGTTACTAAAGCAATATGTCCCTCTGGTAGTGTGAAATCCAAAAAATCGGGTTCTGGTAAAAATTTGAGTCTGACAGGACTACGGAAAATATTGTGATTGACTTCTAGTTGCTTTTCGTCTAAAGATACAATTTCATCTGTATCTTCCAGATCCCCAGTCCCTAGTCGCCAATCCCCAGTCCCTAGTTCAATAGCTTTAGCTTGCTGTTGCATATATGTTGCTATTTCACCAAGGGTTCGCAGTTGCCCAAGTTCTTCTGGATTCGGTTGGGGTAAATCGGGGTATAGTTCTAACAGCGCTCCCAAGATTTCCACACGTTTGATGGAATCAATTCCCAAATCCGCTTCGATATCCATTGACAACTCTAACATCTCTACTGGGTAGCCTGTTTTATCACTAACGACGGCTAACAAAGTTTGGCTGAGAGTATCTTTATCAAGGGTTATTGATGTTAGAGGCGCTGGTTTAATTGCGATTTCAGGCTCTTGATTTACTTCTTCATTGTGATATTCAGTTTCGGGAGATGAGGGGGATGGGGAGATGAGGAGGTGGGGCGATAGATGTGTTACAAGTTCTCCCCCGCTCCCCTGCTCCCCTGCTTCCCCTGCTTCCCCTGCTTCCCCTGCTCCCCCTGCTTCAATTGGTGTTGTTGAGATTTCTGGTACAAGAGTTCCCATGTACTCAACAATTTGGCTGAGGGTTCGTAGTTGACCTAGTTCTTCTGGATTCGGCTGAGGCAAATTGGGGTATAGCTCTAGCAGTCCTCCTAAGATTTCTACCCGTTTGATGGAATCAATCCCTAAATCTGCCTCGATATCCATTGACAAATCCAACATTTCTATTGGATAGCCAGTTTTATCGCTGACGACGGTTAGCAGAGTTTGACTTAAGATTTTTTGATCAATAACTATCGATGGTGGCGGTACTATTTTTGCAGTGGTTTCGACAATTAGGTGAGCGTCATTGTCTTGATGTGCGTCTTCGATTAATTTTGCTTTATTCTTGACGCCGTTGCTTTTGCCATTGCTGTAGCCATTACTTGAGCCATTGCTAGCGGCAAATTTGTTGAACGGTACAGTAACTGATTCAGTTGTGGAAACAATAAGATCATCTTGTTTGCTGGGTGGAGTCTCGGTGAGATTGCGATCGCTGTTGATTTCTGTTTTCACCACAGGAGATCCTATGGAGTGTTTACCAACAATCAGCGAAGCATATTGTTGCTGAAGCAAATGGAAAAAGTTTTTTGTGTACTCTTTTTGATAGTTAAGATATTGCTCGTGAATCCGCAGAGTTTCAGCTTGATGATCGTGAAACCGCACAATGCTGCGTTCTGTACTGGAGAGTGCAAGTTGTTGGAATGCCGTTTTTTGCTCAGCGAATTTACTATTTCCCCACAACATATTCTGCTGCTGCATCAATTGGAAAAAGGTTTTAGCATATTCCGTCTGATGGTTGAGGGATTGTTCATGAACATGCAAAATATCACGTTGATGACGATTGAATTCGATCAGGGTGTACTCTAAGCTATTTAAAACTTCTGAAGAACTGACTTGTGATTGGGAAGTTAATTGAGGAAAGTTGAGATCAAGCTCGTCTAATGCTTCGTCATCCCAAGACTTCACTTCATCGTTGGCTACTTGCTTGTTTCCAGAAACCAAGGAATTGGGAAGCCAATTGTGAGCGGGAGTTTCTTCTATGGAATTAGTTAGCTTTTCTGCTGTATTATTATTTGTCATTTGTACTTGATGCCCACTTTGCAGCGCTTTTTCAAAGGCTTGTTGCGTTTTTTCTGATACGTAGTTAGTGCTATTTATCCGCACATTCAAGAGCTTGTTTGTGGAGCTTTCTGGCAGTTTTTGCTCTAGTTGGTAGGGGTCTAAATTTTGTAAAGACAAGCCAGCAACGCGTAATTGTACAACGGCTTCTCGCAGAGTGCGATCGCTATCTTTGGTTTGGCTAGCATTTAAAGCTACAGCTACGTAAGATTTATCTCGGAGGATGTCTTTGACTAAGTTGGTCAGAATGCTCCGCGGCCCAAATTCGATAAAGCAATAACCGCCTTCAGCATAAATGTTTTCAATTTCCTGCTTAAACAGTACCTGATTTATCAGATGTTCTTTGAGAATTTTTTGAATCGCTTTCGGCTCGTTGGGATAGGGTTTTCCTGTTAAGTTAGTGAAAACAGGGATTTGTGGCTCTTTGAAAGTAACTGTCTCAATTGCTTTGGCAAAAGGTTTTTGTGCATGACCTACTAGAGGTGTATGAAAAGCTGCTGAAACTCCCAATAAGATGTTAGAAAACTTTTCAGCTTTGAGAGCCTCTTGCACTTTGGCAATTTCAGCTTTTGCTCCTGCCAATACCACCTGATAATTGGAATTTAAGTTAGCAATGGTGACTTGAGGAAAACTCTTAATGATTTCTGAAACTTGATGAATATCTCCTCGCACCGCTAGCATCGCCCCAGGATCAAACTGGGGATCTTTGGGTGCAGCCATAGCTTGTCCCCTAGCTTTCACCAAGAACAAGTAATCTTCGTCACTCAAAACACCCGCAGCCCACAAAGCAGTTAGTTCTCCAAAGCTATGTCCTGCGGCAAAATCTGGCTTTAACCCAGCTTGTTGCAATATCTTGAAAAGACCTGCACTCAATACTCCAATTGCTGGCTGGGCATATTCTGTTAATTGCAAAGCTTCTAGTTGAGCAGCCTTTTGATTTGGATCGAACACAGGGTTGGGAAAGACAACATTTGATAAAGGCTGTAAATTATCTTGGAGCAAAAGCTTGTCCATCTGGGCATAGATTTGTCGCAAGTCAGGGAAGTTAATCACCAATTCCTGACCCATCTCTAAGTATTGTGAACCTTGCCCAGAAAACAGCGCCACTACCTTTTTGTCTGTTCCCATACCAGTTTGGCGGTAGTAAATGCCTTGGGGATGCTCCCAGGATTCTGCTTGCGGCTGATTTTTGAGTAACTCAATTGTGATTTGCAACAATTCACAAGCTTGGCTCTTAGAATCGGCAACAAACCCGACTCTGGCATGTGTCACGGGAATTTCTAGAGATTGACAGGCTGCAATCAGTTCTGCATAGTGCCGTTCTGCTGCATCAGATTTGAATTGAAGTTGAATTTCTTGACAGCGTGACAGCAATTGTTCAGGTGTTGATGCAAATAGAAGTACTGACTGAGAACTTTTGTGTAAACGATAAGGGCGGTTGTGTTCGCTTTCGTATTCTTCCAAGACAATGTGAAAATTAGTGCCGCCAAAGCCAAAAGAACTTACTCCTGCACGTCTTGGCTGAGCATCGGTGGTAATCCAAGGTCTTGTTTGGGTATTTAAATAAAATGGGGAGTTATCGATGTTTAGTTTCGGATGGGGTTTGGTGATGTTAATCGTAGCTGGCAATACTTTGTGGTGTAGAGCCAAAGCTGCCTTGATGATACTCGCCACACCAGCCGCAGCTTTTGTATGTCCAATTTGGGATTTAACAGTTCCTAGGGCAATATATTGTTTCTTTTGATTGTTTTCGCCAAAAACCTCTTTTATAGATGTAAATTCGGCGGGATCTCCGACCATAGTGCCTGTGCCATGTGCTTCAATCAAACCTACACTCTCAGGTGGTAATCCTGCATCTTCGTAGGCACGTTGCAAAGCTTTGATTTGACCTTCAGGACGTGGCGCATAGATGCTTTTATAGCGTCCATCGCTAGAAGTACCGATGCCTTTGATCACGGCATAGATTCGGTCGTTGTCTCGCTTGGCATCTTCCAGGCGCTTCAGCACCAACATCCCCACTCCTTCACCTAACATCATCCCATCTGAGTCTGCATCAAAAGGTTTGACATTTTCGCCAGGGGAAACAGCAGGGGTTTTGCTGAAACACATGTATGCAGAAATTGAGTTATCAGTGTCAACACCACCGGTCAGCATCATATCGGCTCGATGCTCAACTAACTCACTAATTGCCATTTTTAAGGCACTCAAGGAACTGGCACAAGCGGCATCTACTACACAGTTAAGCCCTCCTAAATCTAAGCGGTTGGCAATTCGCCCAGCAATGACGTTAGCTAGCATTCCGGGGAAGGCGTTTTCATTCCACTGCACATATGCACTTTTGATTTTCTCAACTATTTTTTGCGTATCTTCATCGGATAAGCCACTACTTTTAAGGACTTTTTCCCAAATTGGATACTGCAATCTAGAAGCAAGGGGTACAGCTAATTGTCTGCCGATCGCCACACCTAAGACTACACCAGTGCGATCGCGATTAAACTGCCGCAATTCACTGTAACCTGCATCTTCTATGGCGGCTTTGGCAATAACCAAACCGAGTAACTGCGAAATGTCTGTAACTTCTAAAGTGTTGGGTGGCAATCCAAATTCCATCGGATTGAAATCAATGTCTGGAATGAATCCACCTCGTTTACAGTAGGTTTTATCTGGTGTTTTGGGGTTAGGGTCGTAGTAGTCTTCAATACTCCAGCGTGAAGGAGGAACATCAGTTATACAATCAGCTTTGTGAATAATATTTTCCCAATATTCTTGTAAATTTTTTGATTTTGGGAATATAGATGCCATACCAATGATGGCTATAGGATTTTGTTGCAGTTGTCTATTTATGGTGTTAGTTCGTGGTGCATTTTCAACCATAGTTTTTTTCACCTGTATGAGCTTAAGCAGAGTCTTTTCACAATTGCTTACTTCGTCTTCCAACTGTGCTAAGACAGCTTCAATCCTAGAAGCAGCCATGACTTCATCTTCACTCTTGTGCTTGTAAATCGTAGATGTGTTGAGAAATGTAGTTCCTCTACAAATCAAGAAAGTTGAGATTATCCTTGAGGGAAAATACTTCTTTTGCGAAATATAATTATCCATAGCTTCAAGGCTACATCATAAGTGGGGGAGTAGCTCAAGCTTGGGATAGTTCAATGCAGTAAACTTATCCTGGTGCATGTCATCCTATCAAATTGCCACTTGCGCTTATAGTAGACTGGTTGTTACTGCATTGCAACTGATATGCAACTTAAATGCAACTGAATAAAGGATAATGACTGTAGACGCCCTTTGTGTGGCTGATTGCAGTCTCGGTTGCAGACTAAAACCTTAGTGTCAGTTCATATTTCATCCTTGATATGCTGCTGAGCAGCAGCTAATAGCTTTTGCTCAAATTCACTAATACTTATTCCCAATTCGCAAGCAGTTTTATGTTTCCACTCTTCTAGCTCCAAATCATGATAATTGAGCCATTCACGCACTGCAAGACGGGCCATCTCAGCTTTGCGAAGAGTCTGGCGTGCCGCATGAAAAATCAGCCGCTGGTTATCAAAGCTTGGCAATGAGAGCATGAGTCGCTGTAGTTTCATTTTTTCTTATGTTTTAAAGGGCGATCGCTATCACTTACATAGCTATAAAATTCTTATTTACTAATATCTCATATAGCAAAAAAATCTGAAAAAAGTTGCATGATAATTGCATCTAATATTTTATATAAATTACAAAAATACTTATCATGATAAATACTAATTTCTCTAAGTAAGCAATCCTGTACTGGGCATAGTTTTCAGTAAAGCTCGTTGATATAAATGCTTAAATACAAGCATAATATATATTTGGAAAAATCAAAGATATAAAATTTATTACATACATAATTTAGACAATCAGCAAGAAGCTTTTCAGTTGAAAGAAGCTGAAATTTATTAAATTTTGTATCCTTGATTATCTATAATCATCCCTCGATAGCATTTGTAACTCCGGCATTTTTAAAAATGCTATGTATCACTCTTGGCCAAATATTTTTATAAGTAGGTTTTTGGGTATATTCAACCAGCTTGAGATACAACTACGTAAAATTAAGTATCAATTATTATTTTTTTGACTCTATTAACTGTTTTTTACATCTATCCAAAAGTAGATATTTTCAATCTCAATCTACACATCTATCAATTAGTTGATTTCTTAAAGAATTTTATTTTCACAGAATAAATTATTTGACAATGTAAATTTAACCACTAGTAACTATGTCTAAAGAATCAAATAAACGGATATCAATCTATGAGATATAATGCTTTTACCCAACCAAATCATTACTTATGGGATGATGAATAACGCCAGGAATAGAACAAAGTGTAAAATTAGTAAACTGTTTAAAACATCTTTCACGATTTATCTTGCGTCTACAGCTAATTGTTTATCCTCCAAATTGTTGCATATGACTTGCAATTGAGTATAAATCAGTTTATTGTGTGTGGAAAATCAAATTCTATACTGTTCGATAAGTCCAGAGGAGAGATATAGAAGTGAGGAAAATACAAATTTAAATTTAGAGCTTGTCACACAATAATTTTGACACTCCTTGAGTTAGTAATACTCTCTGAGTAAGCTTTCTAAATATCAGCTTGTAAAAGTTATTGCTTGACAGCTTATTAGCTGATTACCTCAAGACCTCTGCTCTGAAACATACAGTATGACAATTGAACTAAATGCGATGAAACCGTGCTGCATAAAGCGTTCTGCATAATTTAAATGACACAAAACTATAAGGGCTTGCTGGCATGAGACTATCTGAGCTAGATCCACTCATACCGCTAACGGAATTACGAGAAGAACTTCTTAAATTGCCAAAAGGCTACTCGTTTTACGAAGAAGAACTAGTAGATTTCTTATCCCGACGAAGATGGCCTGAGAGCAATCGCCGCATTGACCGAACAACTTTCTGGCGATGGAGAAATGACAATGGAATTGAACATCATAAAGTATTCAGTCGATTAGATATCTTGAAACTTTGCCAAATTTGTGACCACTACCGAGTAGATGGGACTCGTAGTGAATACTTAGCGATCATTAAAAAGAAAAAAGAGGTAGTGCTAAACAAATAGGGAATAGGGAGGAGCCACTGCGGTCTTGGGGTCTCACGCCACATGTTTCAACGGGGGGAACCCCCGCAACGCAGTGGCTCCCCAAGTGGAGCAAGTGGCGTTAGGGAGTGGGGAATAAGGAAGAGAAATTTTCATCTTTGATGATGGTATCTTCCTATGATTAGCTGTCTTGAAAATAGGGAGTGGTGAGTTAGAAGCTAGGAGTAAATAGTTCTTCTCCCTATCTCTTCACCCCCTCATCTTCCCACCTCCCCACCCCCTCATTTTTCCACCCCACTCAGCGATTCAAGAGATATCGCTAAGGAAAACATGATTATGGTACACAAACAAAGGCAGCCAATCACAAAACCTTTAGGTTGGTGGTCGATAATTTCATTAACAGCTATAGCTGTAGTTACTGGTGCAGTTTCTATCTACAGTTTTTCACGATTTCATTTAATCTCTAAATCGCAGACTCCAGCTACCCCAAGTAGTTCTCCTACTATGAAGGCTGTTGCTGCTCTAGGGCGTTTGGAGCCTCAAGGAGAGGTTATTCGTTTGTCGGCACCTGATTCCCAAGGGGGTGTTAGAGTTGCACAGCTTTTGGTGAAAAAAGGCGATCGCGTCCGTCAAGGACAAATAGTTGCAATTCTTGACAGTTATTATCCTCGCCTTGCAGCCTTAGAAAAAGCTCAAAAACAAGTCCTAGTTGCTCAAGCTAGCCTCAATCAGGTTAAAGCAGGAGCGAAAGCCGGAGACATCTCTGCACAGCAGGCAACAATTGCTCGTTTAGAAGCTGAGTTGCATGGAGAAATTTCTGCACAACAAGCAACCATCACTCGCTTAGAAGCAGAATTGCGTAATGCTGAAAGTGAAAATCACCGATATCAGCAGTTATACAAAGATGGTGCAATTTCAGCTTCTGATTCAGATACTAAGCGTTTGCGAGTCGAAACTGTTCGACAGCAGCTCAATGAAGCTAAAGCTTCCCTTAACAAGACTGTAGAAAGTATTAACAAACAGTTAAACGAAGCTAAAGCCAAGCTCAACAGTATTGCGGAAATTCGTCCTACTGATGTGGAAGCAGCACAAACTGATGTCGAGAGTGCAAAAGCATCAGTTAAACAGGCTCAGGCGGACTTGAATTTGAGTTCTGTACGTTCTCCCATAAATGGTCAAGTCTTAAAAATTCACACTTGGCCTGGAGAAATTATTGGCAGTACAGGAATAGCTGAATTAGGTCGCACACAGCAGATGTATGTGGTAGCAGAAGTCTATGAAACTGATATCAAAAAAGTGCGTCTAGGTCAGTCTGCCACTATTACTGGTGATGCCTTTCCAGGAAAATTACGGGGAACAGTTACAGATATTGGTTTGCAAGTAGGCAAACAAAATATCTTCAATAACAATCCAGGCGCAGACACAGACAATAAAATAGTCGAGGTAAAAATTCGTATCGATAACCTAGTCGATAATCAACAAGTTGTTGCTCTTACTGACCTACAGGTGCAGGTACTAATTGATATATGACTGGGAACTAGGGACTGGGGAATGGGGAGTAGGGAGTAGGAAAAGAGTTGTTTCTGTTTTTCATATTTACTAATTCTTAGTAAATTTGTCTTGGCAGACTACTAGCAACTAGCTAAGAGTTTTACCAGTACCTACTACTCAACATGTGCATTACATGAGGTTTATAAGATGATTCTCACTATACCTCTAGCTTGGCTACAGCTATCTCGGCAAAGAGTTCGCTTTCTTGTAGCTTTGGCTGGAATTGCTTTTGTTGCTGTTTTAATGTTTATGCAAATTGGTTTCCAAGATGCTCTCTATGCAAGTGCCACAAAACTGCATAATAATCTAGAGGGAGATTTATTTTTAATCAGCGCTCAATATAAATCTTTGACATCAAATCAAAGCTTCCCACGCTGGCGTTTATACCAAGCATTAGGTTTTGAAGGGGTAGAATCAGTTAGCCCTTTATATATGCAATTTGCTAAGCTGAAAAATCCAGCAAATGGTCTAAAATTCCCAATGTATGTAATTGGTTTTGACCCTGTTAAATCAATTTTTAAAATGCCTGAGATACAGCAAAATTTAAAATTACTACAATTTCCAGATATAGTTTTCTTTGACCGTGCTTCGAGAGCAGAGTTTGGCCCAATAAGTCAATATATTGAGCAAGGTAAACCTGTCCAAATTGAAATATTTAGGTATACTGCTTTAGTTGGTTATAAAGTTAAAGTTGGTGGACTATTTAGTATAGGCCCTTCTTTTGGAGTCGATGGAAATTTAATTGTCAATACTTCTACTTTCTGGCGGATATTTATAGATAGATCAGCACAAAGCATAGATATAGGCTTAATTAAACTTAAACCTGATGCCGACCCGCAAAAAGTTTTGGCTAATCTGTCAGCTAAGTTACCTGAAGATGTGAAAGTCGTTACTCGCCAGCAATTTATGACATTGGAAAAAAACTATTGGACTCTCAGAACACCTATTGGTTTCGTGTTTAATTTAATGGTATTCATGGGGTTTGTGGTTGGTGTAATTGTTGTCTACCAAATTCTTTACAGCAATATTGCTACTCACTTAGCTGAATATGCAACACTCAAAGCAATGGGATTTAAAAATAAATACTTATTAAGTGTAGTTTTCCAGCAGGCATTAATCTTAGCAACCCTAGGTTACATTCCGGGTTTTGCAATAACTCTAGGTTTGTATGATATAGCAAAAAATGCTACAAATTTACCAATTGCTATGGACATTCAAAAGGCTATTGTTGTATTAACTTCAGCAGTTGCAATGTGCTTAGTTTCGGGATTTTTATCTACAAATAAACTGCGTAAGGTAGATCCAGCAGATATTTTCTAATTTTACAGATATATCGTTGAAATAAAATATGATGCCAACAAATTTTGTTATTCAAATAACAAACCTTAATCAATACTTTGGTAAAAGAACATTACGCAGCCAAATTCTGTTTGATATTAATCTGAGTGTCAAATTTGGAGAAATTGTGATTATGACTGGGCCTTCAGGTTCAGGAAAAACAACATTACTCACTTTGATTGGGGGGTTGCGTTCTGTCCAGGAGGGAAGTCTAAAATTTCTAGATAAGGAACTTTATGGAGCTAGTAATCAACAGTTAGTACAAGTACGCCGCCATATTGGCTATATTTTTCAAGCTCACAACTTGTTGGATTTCCTAACAGCGCGACAAAATGTTCAAATGTCACTTGAATTACACAAAAATATTTCTCATTCGGAAGCTCGTAGCCAATCAGAAGAAATACTCCACGCCGTTAAATTAGAAAATCGAGTTAATTACTATCCTTCTGATCTCTCAGGAGGTCAAAAGCAACGGGTAGCGATCGCCCGTGCTTTAGTCAGCCATCCCAAATTAGTATTAGCTGATGAACCCACTGCTGCTTTAGACAGCAAGTCAGGACGAGATGTCGTCAGCCTGATGCAAAAACTTGCAAAAGAACAGAATTGTGCCATTGTAATGGTCACTCATGATAACCGAGTTTTAGATGTTGCAGATCGAATTGTTTATATGGAAGATGGGCGACTGATTAAAGAAGTTTCATGATACTGAAGTAGAGAAGCAAAGGAGGAGGAGAGACTAACTAATTAAAAATTAACAATTAACAATGAATAATCTATTTTCTTGCCTTCTGCTTGCTAACCCCTAACTCTAACTCCTAGATTTTGGAACGAATGTATAGTTGACTGCGCCATAGCGTAAACGATAGCACTCTTCTTATATCCAAGGAAATAAACTAACAAAACTTAAGTTATTCCTTTAGTCTCAAGTAAGACATACTATAAGCATGAAGTTTTTAAGTTTAAGCCTATAGAAAATATATGAATCATCATTTGCAAATTCTCAACCGATGACAATACTATTATGTTCACCATTGGTGATTATGTCCTAAATCAACAAACTGGACATCTAGGAAAAGTAATTGGTTATGGGCATCAATTTACTAACAATGTGTCAATCGTTACTTTAAAAGTTTTAGTAGCTGAAACTGCTAATTCTCAAAAGAGAGAATTTGTGGTAGAAGATAAAATTTCAGTATGGACACGTTGGTCTGTAGCTTAAAGTTTCTATCTATTTCTGTAAAATAAATTTACAGTTTTATAATAGATTTTAACTGACAAAAAGCTTTGAAAAATACTACTATTATGATGCGAGATTTAATTATATGTTTACAAGAAGCTACTTTACAAATTATATGTAAAAATTATCTGTCTCCTACAGAACCAGCACAATGTTTCATGAATCCTCCTTGTGGGTGTGCCCATCCAGGGAAAGAATTAAAGTGTGAAGACTGTCCATATCTTGAAGCTTGCTTGTCTAGTTTCAAGACTTGAGAATAAGTTAGGGAGTAAAGGGGATGGGGAGATAGGGAGATAAGGCAAATAATTTTTCACTCCTAACTCCTAACTCCTGTAGGGGCGGATTTAGCCGACATATCTTGCTACCAATTGAGTAAATTTGCAAAACCCGCCCCTACAACTTTGCGCCTCAGCACTTCAAAGACAGTAAACTAGCAGAATTTATATCCAAA
Source organism: Amazonocrinis nigriterrae CENA67 (assembly GCF_016056305.1). Classification (GTDB taxonomy): domain Bacteria; phylum Cyanobacteriota; class Cyanobacteriia; order Cyanobacteriales; family Nostocaceae; genus Amazonocrinis; species Amazonocrinis nigriterrae. Next base: position 44,610 of record NZ_JAECZC010000035.1, read on the forward strand.
AATAATGTCGCTTGCGATTGCTTACGTAGAATAGAAGCTGGAGATTCTGTGCTAATTGATCCCTCTAACATCTCCTTCACTACTTGCGCCTTACGTTTTTCTGGTGCTAAGCAGAGGATTTTTTTAGCTGAACAAATTAAAGGAAGAGTGACAGTAAAAGCGTACTGTGGAACACTATTAAGGTTTGGGAAATGACCTGTATTCACTTGCTGTTGGCGGTTAACTGCATCTAGTTTCACTAGTTTGACACTGTAAGGGTCTTGAAAATCCGCTACTGCTGGGTCGTTAAAAGCTAAATGTCCGTTTTCGCCAACACCAAGACAACATAAATCGATAGGTTGTGCTTGTAGTAGTTTGGTGTAGCGATCGCATTCTGCCACAGGTTGCAATGCATCACCTTCTATATAGTGAAATTGCTGTGGAAATACTCGCTTTTCTACTCGTTCCCTCATATACCGCCGGAAACTAGCAGCATGGTCAGCAGTAATTCCTAAATATTCATCTAGATGAAACAAGATAATTCGTGACCAATCTACACCACCCAATGCAATCAAAGCATCAAGAAATTTGAGTTGAGAATTACCTGTTGCTAACAAAACAGCTGCTGTGTCTTGTAATTCGAGAACATCTTGTAAATACTTGCGTGCGATTTCTGCAACGTCCTGCGCCATTTCAGCTTCAGAGTTGTAAATTTGCACTTTTAGATCATCAACGCTAAAAAACTTTGTGGCGGCTATCATTATTGGGTATTGGGTACTGGGTATTGGGTACTGGGTGTTAGGAAAACTCTTACCTAGTCCCTAGTCCCCAGTCCCTATCCAGTATAGATTTCAGGATTTAGCTGATTCATCATGGTTTTTTGTCCTCTATTCAGGAAAGAACAATGACTAAGGACAAAAAAACAATGTAAACTATGTAAATAAATTTAACAAATATTTACATTTTTCCAGAAAATTATGCTGGCTGTAATTTTGTTTGATTTAGACAGCACTATTGTCAATACTGACCCTATAGAACCTATTTAGGATCTATTGATTAGCTAGCCGTTTGAGCATCAGTCTGATGACACAAAGATTGAGCTTTGCTGTGGCATGACTAAGAGTTTTTTCAAAGTTTTTGACCAAACTCTTACAAAGTTACGGTAAAAACAATGCTAAAGCACTACACCAAACTACTGGAGATATCTATTACCCATTTCCTATTCCCTGTTCCCCTTTTGTCTTGAAAGTCAATCAAAGCCAGTTCCGCAATGACTCAAACCGAGCAAATTCCGACTCTAGCTGCCATTGAATCCGCGCGCGATCGCTCTTGTTCAAAAAAGCACTGCACCCCGCAGAAACAGAGGTTCCACCAGGGGTATCGCTTGCACAAGCTCCAACCATTGCCTTAAACTCAGGCGACTTCCACAGACTATTTCCGGGAGCGAAACTATATTCCAAGCTATTGCGAGCCAGTCGCTTGAGGTCTTTATATCCCAGCCCATATCTCGTTGCCGCTAACTGATACTCATGACTCAAATCGATGCGGGAAACGCCTTCATCATCGGAAGCAAGGGTCATTGGTACTCCAGCCTTCCAATACTCCCTAAAAGGATGCTGATCTCCTTGGACATTCAAAATCACCTGATTACTGGTCAGACAGATTTCCACCAACACGCCGCGTTGCCGCATTTGCTCCATCAACTCGAAGGGACGCTCCTCAAAAAGAATATCCACACCATGTCCGATGCGAGATGCCTGTGCCACTTCTACAGCTTGCCGAATATGGAAACGTAAATCCTCGGTCGGAACCAACCCCAGGGTTAACTCTCCAGAATGGAGCGCGACCTTGACATTGGGAAATTGGCGTTTGAAAAATTGCAGCATTTGCATTTGCAGGGTGTAGTCGCGCAGTGCAATTGGGTTATCTTCCGGGGCGACGAGATTGATGCCAACCACCCGCGAATCCGATGAAGCCAGTGCAAAGGCATAAGCTAACTGAGCAAACACTTCGACCGGCGACTTTGTTCTTGTCGTTTGCTGCAAATAGCGCACCGTCACTGCACATCCGGGCTGTGCCAATGGAGTGCCGCAGCCGAGTGTTTTTGAGACTTCGCGCTCCAACTGTGCCAATTGCTGACTGCCGAGTTTTACTAGCTCGGTTAATCCTCGTTGGATCAATTGACGATGCATCTGTTGGAAATCTTTATTCCAACCCACTTCACGCCCTAGTTGTCGAACCTCACTGCCCTGAACGGTAAGCATTAACTCTAGATAGGTAATATGCTGCGAAGCTGCCCGATTTGCTACTTCCGCGACCATATCATCCCGACGGCTGGCAGAGTCTGAAATAGCCCCAAAACCAGCAAAGGCGTCAAAAAATTGATCGTGTCCGGATTTGCCGACAAATTGGAGGTTGCGAGTAGACCAACGATTAATCAGGGAATCATAAACAGATGTTCGGTTGAACAATTCTGAGGCTGGAAAATAGCTACTGTCCTGACCGCAAGCTAATGGTTCAACTAAAGCCACTGCCTTTGGATCTACACAATACCCATCGGTGGTTGCCCACTCCAGATAGTGTTCTGCGTACACAGCCCCGCTTAGATGACTGTGGATATCTCCTCCCTTCGGCATTCGCTGTACAAATGCTCGTAAAGCGGCTGGCTGATCACGATGGGCTTCAAACCAACTAGCAGCTTGAGTTTCACTCCTAGTCGAGGACTGCTGCGAAGTAGATGGGACTTGAGCTGCTACATTGAAGACGAAACAGCTAGAACTCGTTAATACTCCTAAAAGCAAAGATAAGGGCGCTCGTCTAGGCATATGGATGTATTTTTTGTCAGATGAAGATATAAAAACCTTACTACTCCAAAGAGAAAGGTTATTTAATTTTTACAGCAATTTAAGGTTAGATAGGCTCCTTAAACATAGGGATAACACCTATAAGTGAGTTGCACATCCCGGTTTTTTGTTCTATTGCTGAAGCTTTGTTGCATGGAAAAATGAGAATAATTTATTTTTTCGAGTTCCTCTGTAGGGTAAGCACTGTCCACCTAAGCTTAAGTGATATTACCAGCAGCCCAGTGGCTGATTTGTTCTGGGGTGCAACATCCGGCGATCGCAACAGCCACACCTAAACCCAACAATGGCCCAAATTTAAATCCATGTCCAGAAAAGCCAGACATCAGCCATGATTTCCCTCTGGACTCAATAATAAAATGCTCTTGGGGTGCTACTGTATAAAAACAGGTACGGGCATTTTGCAACTGGTAATGGTCGAAGTCAGCAAAGCGTTGCTGACACAATTGATAAATGATACGGGCTTCCTCCTCCATTGCAACTCTTTTGCAGTCTGGATTACCTGTTAAGGTAAAACGATGATCGCCGACCTTAATATTAGTCCCAGCCACAGGAGGCACTAAATAGAAACCGCATTCGGGATCAATATCCAGAACCATTGGTGTTTTTGCCCATTGTCCTATTTTATTGGCTGGTGAGCGCAGATAAACTATTACTTGCCGTGATGGTGTCACCCGTTGATTGAAATCTGGCAATAGTCGCTCTACCCAAGGCCCAGCTGCAATAACTAAGATATCTGCATTCACACTCAAGCCATTTTCTAAGACAATTTGGGCATTTTCCAAGTCTACTTCCCTGACCGGGGTATAAGTATGAAATTTAACTCCTTTTTTGTCTAAGTACTGTAGCATGGCAAGAATAATTTGCTCTGCCAACAAAACGCCACCACTATCAAGATAAAATGCACTCTTTACATCATCAAATCTAAATAAGGGAAAAGTCCTTTGCAGTTGTTGAGTTTCTAACCACTGTACAGATATACCCAATTTTTGTAGGTTGATTGCTGAATCACGTATCCAATTTTGCTCAGCCGAAGCTAGTACTAGAGTTCCGGTTTGGATGTAAAGTTGTTTACCGAGGTCTGACCATAGTTGTTCCCATGCCCAGTAAGCATCAGCAACCATACGCGTGTAACCCAATTCATTACCATAGGGAAAGCGAATCAAACGGTGTTGGTCTACTGAAGAACCCAGAGGATTAGGTATCTCTGTTTGCTCGTAGACACTAACTTGATGTCCATCCCGTTTAAGCGCCCAGGCTACTGACATACCCATGATACCAGCACCCACAACCGTAACCTTCATGAACACACTCTTAGAAACTTTTTACATTCTATTTGTACTAGAGTCATGAACTATAAGTTTTCTAGACAGGACTTACGCAGCGAGATTATTTATCGCAATTACTTGATGCTAATTTAGCCACCAAACAGCAGCTTAATGAAACTTGAATCTCTACTGAAACTCAATCGTACTATTCGCGTTATTGGCTTCGATGATGCCCCTTTTATTCGGGGTGCTGGTGGCAATGTATCTATAGCTGGGGTGGTGTGTGCAGGAACCAGATTTGAAGGTATGGTGTGGGGTCAAGTACAACAAGATGGTTTTGATGCGACAGAAGTCATCTGCAAGTTGTTGATTGGAAGGAAGTTTTTGCCACAACTACATATCTTACTATTAGATGGAATTGGATTTGGCGGGTTTAACCTCGTTAATCTTCCAGAATTAGCTGACCGTCTGCAATTACCCTGCGTTACCGTGATGCGCCGCCAACCTGCAAAAGTTGCTGTTGAGGAAGCGATGAGTCGTCTGCCAGACTTCCAAAAGCGACAGCAACATTTGCAGCAAGCTGGCCCGATTTATGATTATTCGCCTTTTTTTTTCCAAGTTAGTGGTGAAGAACCTACTGTAGTAGCTCGAGTGCTTCAACGTTTAACTGATTGTGGCAAAGTGCCAGAAGCTTTACGTTTGGCACATTTAATTACATCTGCTGTTCTCAGTGGAGAAAGCTCAAGCTCGGCTTAAGGCAAAAAACGTGCTTTCGGGCGATCGCGCACTACTACATAAGCAGTGGAGAATTCTACTAAACTACAAGCGATCGCTAGCCTTAATCCTAATCTTTTTTTTGAACAGCGATCGCCCGTCACCTGTGCCCCACCGACCCGCAACGGTACTTCAAGGCACTCTCCAGCTAGAAGCGGCGGCTGGGTGGCTGCTGTCTTTTCAAGATCGCTAGAATCTTTACAATATTAAATATATTAGAGATGTATACCAAACAACAGAGTTAAGATCAATGGCACTATTTGGATTCGGCAAAAAGCAGGTTATGCCTACTCCTGAAGAAGCTTTACCAGGAAGAGGCCAGTCAATGCCAGTACCCGCTCATCACTATGTCAACAAAAATCCACTAAAACCTCCTTATCCCGAAGGATTGGAGAAAGCACTGTTTGGTTTAGGCTGTTTTTGGGGTGCAGAACGCAAATTCTGGCAACTGAAAGGAGTTTACACCACTGCCGTAGGTTACGCTGCTGGCTTCACGCCCAACCCCACCTATGAAGAAGTGTGTACCGGTAGGACTGGTCACAATGAAGTGGTCTTAGTTGTGTTTGACCCCAAAATCATTAGTTATTCGGAATTACTCAAAGTCTTTTGGGAAAGCCACAACCCCACCCAAGGTATGCGCCAGGGTAATGACGTTGGCACACAGTACCGTTCAGGAATTTACGTATACTCTGAAAGTCAAAGACAGTTAGCACAAGCATCACGAGATGCTTATCAGCAAGCTCTCAGCAGCGCAAGTTATGGAAAGATTACCACAGAAATCCTAGATGCGCCTGAGTTCTACTATGCTGAAGGCTACCATCAACAGTACCTAGCCAAAAACCCCAATGGCTATTGTGGGTTAGGAGGGACAAATGTTGCTTGTCCTGTGGGTGTAGTTGAATCGTCTGTGAACGGATAGTAGGGAAGATGGGGGCTTCGGGGGCCCCTCTGGGGTTGGGGAGCAATGAGGGGGATGAGGGAGATGAGGGGGATGAGGGAGATGAGGAAGACAAAAATAATAACTCCTAACTCCTAACTCCTAACTCCTAACTCCTAATTTGAAATCCTCCCAACTGACAACTGACTGCTTTGTTGTTAAAGCACAGATCGAAGTAAAGCGATCGCTCCAACCCACAACATAATACTAATGGGCGCACCAATCAGAATGCCGGCGATCGCCCAGCCTCTTTGATGGGCTTTGAACTGTTCAATACTGCGCCATCGTCTACTTTTCCAAGCCCATTCGTTGCCTTTTGCACCGAGAGCGATCGCCATTATCCACCAACCATGTGGTACAAAGCAAAATAACCCATACCAAACTTGATTAGTCCACAACCAAAGCCAAGGTAATAGAAATGCGCCCCAATTCCATCCCAGAATTTCTTCGGGAACGGTTTCACTAGGATTATTTACACCGCAACCAGAATTATTAAGTAATGTCTGATTTACACTTTTGAGGGCAAGACCAGATTTGAGAGCATCCAAAGCTTGACGGGCACTTGTAAAACGTTGCTCTGGTGCGGGTTCTGTCAACTTCTGCAACCAGCCGACAAAACTAGGACTAAGGTTAACTCGCTCAGAAAATTGTAGCCGCAAATCCTGCTGAGGCAAATCAAAAGGAGGAACGCCAGTTAATAAATGAATCAAAGTTGCTCCTAATGCATAAAGATCTGATGCAGGAACTGCACGACCACCAAATTGTTCCATTGGGGCATAACCATAAGTACCCACAATGGTAAAAGTAACGCCCTCTTTCGCAGCTTTATCTTGAACTGCTCCAAAATCTACTAAATAAATCCGATTATCTTCACCCCATATTAAATTACTCGGCTTGATATCCCGATGTAAGACGCTGGGATTTAGTTCATGCAGATACATGAGAATCTTGAGAACCTCAGCAGCAATCTTTTTAGCCCGCTTTTCGCTCACCCTTGTACCCAGATTCAGTTTGTCTTTGAGCGACTCACCAGGGATATATTCTTGTACTAAGCCAAACCAAAGTGTGCGGTCATCAATACAAAAATAATCAAGATATTGGGGAATACGAGGATGGTGTAGTTGTTTAAGAATCTGTGCTTCTCGTTCAAAGAGTTTTAGATCATCCCACTGTATATCACCACCAAAGGCGAGAAGTTTAACTACAACTTGCGATTTTTCCGCATTCGAGGCTTGTAAATCCTTTGCTAGCCAAGTTTGGCGAATGCCATTATTACCGAGTTGGCGTTGGATTTGATAACGACTTTGTAATATCTGTTCTGCTTGCAGCATCTTCCACCTGCTGGCAATTTACACTAAGGTGATTCCCCCACTTCTTCCAGGATAATCACTAATTAAGGGGATTGGGGACTGGGGAACTCGGGGCCCCACGACCAACGGGAGGAGCCACTGCGTTGCGGGGGTTCCCCCCGTTGAAGCATGTGGCGTTGGGGATTAGGGGCAATGGGGACTGGGAGGAGATATAGGAGGATGCGGAGAATAACAAATGACTAATGATACCAATTCTCTAAAATGAGGCAACACATTCAAACCCCGAAAGCCATGCCATATCTGAGTACAGACGATTCGTAATTGTAGAGACGATTCGCCTAATCGTCTCTACAATTACGAATTACGAATTACGAATTACGAATTGGTATGACTCCTATAAGCTAGTAGAAATGAGGGTGTTGTTTGTCGAAAATCAGTGAAACAGACAGATGTAGTCGTAATTGGTAGCGGTATTGGTGGTTTGAGTTGTGCGGCTGTTTTGGCACGCTATGGGTTTGATGTGATAGTTTGTGAGAGCCACTCTATCCCTGGTGGGGCGGCACACGCTTTTGAGCGTAATGGCTTTAAGTTCGATTCTGGGCCATCGCTGTACTCTGGATTGTCTTATAGCCCATCTCCTAACCCCCTGCGACAAGTGCTAGACGCAATTGGTTCTGATTTCAAGTGCGTAACATACGATACTTGGGGTTGCCGCTTACCTGAAGGTGATTTTGATACTTCTGTTGGTGCAGAGCAATTTTGTGAGGTGTTAACAAAACTACGTGGAGATGATGCAGTAGTCCAATGGCAAGAGTTGCAACGGGTGATGGAACCATTGGCACGTGCTGCGATCGCAATTCCGCCAGCAGCATTACGTTTTGATATAGGTGCAGCTATCACTGTCAGCCGATTTGCCCCCTCTCTGGCTAAACATACGGCAAATATCCGCAAGCTGACAGGGCCTTTTTCCCGCATCATGGACGGTGTGGTTCAAGACCCATTTATTCACAACTGGCTAAACATGTTGTGTTTTCTCCTCTCTGGACTCCCAGCTTCTGGAACCAATGCCGCAGAGGTAGCATTTATGTTTGCAGATTGGTACAGGCCGGGGGTGGTGCTTGACTATCCAGTTGGCGGTAGCGGTGCTTTAGTTAATGCTTTATTGCAAGGATTAGAGAAACATGGCGGTCAGTTAATACTTAACGCTCATGTAGAGCAAGTGCTTGTAGAAGGCAAGAGGGCTGTAGGTGTGCGTCTACGTGATGGTAAGGAAATTAGGGCGCATCGAGCAGTTGTATCTAACACTTCGGTTTGGGATATGCTGAAGTTGCTGCCTCAAGAGGCTTTACCAAAAAAGTTTCGTGCTAAAAGACAGGCGACACCTGAATGTGATAGTTTTATGCATCTGCATTTAGGCATCGATGCCCAAGGATTGCAATCAGACTTGGCATGTCATTATATCGTGGTCAACGATTGGGAAATGGGTATCACAGCACCCCAAAATCTGGTGTTGGTGTCGATTCCATCACTTTTAGATTCATCCTTAGCACCACCAGGCAAACATGTAATTCACGTGTATACTCCTGGTAATGAACCCTATGCCCTTTGGCAAGGGATGGATAGAAAAAGCCTTGAGTATGAGCAACAAAAGCGATCGCGTGCAGAGGTCATGTGGCAAGCCCTAGAGCGGATCATACCTGATATTCGCTCGCGTTGCGAAGTTACACTAGTTGGCACGCCACTAACCCATGAGCGTTTTCTGCGCCGTCACCGAGGTAGTTACGGCCCGGCAATTCAAGCAGGAGTCGGTTTGTTTCCTGGCCCCAACACACCAATAGCAGGATTAATGTGTTGTGGAGATTCCACATTTCCCGGTATAGGTTTACCTGCTGTTGCCGCTAGTGGGATGATTGTTGCTAACACCCTCGCTCCTGTTCAAAAGCATTTAGAAATGCTTAAAGATATTGGTATCTGATAGTAATTCGTAATTCGTAATTCGTAATTCGTAATTCGTAATTCGTAATTAAAAATCCATTAATTTTTATTCATTATTTCAGAGCAACTTCCTTTAGTATGGGGTAATAATTACGAATGATCTTGAAACTGACAATCTTAAAAAATAAAGATAACTTGTAAATCCCACTCTTGGTTTTGGCGAATAATCTTGATTTGCCTAATGAATTCCCGAAAGTAAAATCGTCGTTCTGCTTCTGATAAATCTAACCAAAATTGTGGAATAGAAACAGCAACAGCAACAGAACGTAAGTTAACAGGGGGAAGCGTAGCTAACTTTGCTTGGAGTGCAGAAGTTTCTGTGCGGAGTTTGTAAGCTCTTAACTTTGCTGTTTCATTATCTAATACTCCAGTTTCCACTAAAGCGGGTAATTGTTCGAGTATTTCTTGTTGACGAGCGATCGCTTCTCCTAAACTGTTCTTAATGGCATCCATCTGTGGAAAATTCATCCCCGCTACTGCCAAGGGTAAGTCACGGCAAACCGTTGTAATTGTATGTTCTAATACATCTTGGTAGGGAATAGCTCGACACTTAGGGCGATGAGGACAGCTAATAGGACGTAAATAAAGATACTCTTTGTCTTGGTGGCGCTGGGTGACACGGGTGACAGTCATGTGTGAGTCACATTCACCACAAACAACTAACCCTGCTAACGAACGGGGCGCACTAGCGGTTCGAGATGGTAAACGGCTGTTACGCCGCAAAAGTCGGTCAACTTGGGCAGCTTCTTCCTTGGAAATTATGGGAATATGAGTATTGGAAATAATTTCACTATTGTGATAAGCTGTGTCACCCCGGTAGACGGGATTAGTTAGCCAGCGTCGCCCAGTAGTGACAGAGATTTTTTTGCCGTATTTTTTTGCCAAGTAACGTACTGAACCCCGCAGGGAACCGTATAGCAAAAAGTGTTCAAAAAAATCTTTAACCACTGGAGAAGTACTACGGTCAATAATGTACTTATCTTTACCTCTGCGGTAACCATAGGGAGCTTTACCTGGTGGAGGTGCGGTATCAAGACGATTACGGGCGTGTCCAGTACGAATGCGGCGGCTATGTTGCTGACGCTGGATTTCGTGTAGCAATTTCAGCAAATCAACACGGAGATGAGAATTTCCCGAAGTGTAAGGTTGTTCAGTAGCAATTATTGCTACTCCCATTGCCTCAAGTTGATTGACGCGATCGCTCACTTCTTCTACAGTATCTCCCAATTCCTCTAAGCGACGAATCAACAGATAATCTACAGGTTCAATTTGGCAGTCTGTAAACAATTGTTGTAATTGCGATCGCGTAGAGTATCCAGAGGACTCTGACTTACCCAAATCTTGGTAAACTCGATCCACCTCCCATCCCCAAATAGCTTTGTCTACGGAAGGTTCTAAAAGAGGTTCGGTATAAGTGTAAGCGATAATTTTCATCTGTCATTTGTCAGTTGTCATTTGTCAGTTGTCATTAGTTATTCTCCCCTGCTCCCATCTCCCTCACTGCTGACCAAGCTCAATAATATTCCCATCCGGATCTTGAGTGAAGAGGGCGGGACGACCGGAGGCGCTGGCTTGAATGGGATAATTTAAATTGAGTAACTCCTGTTTAGCAGTATCTAAGTCTGTAACTGAAAAAGCAATGTGGGGGTTACGTCCCCATTTTTCGTTGGGGTTGTCAGTGGGAGTCGTTGATGCAACTATCAAGTGGATTTGGTGGTCGCCGACTTGATACCATGCACCAGGGTAATTTAGGAAACGGTCTATTTTGGATAATCCCAAAACTGTGCCATAAAAGTGTTCGGAACGTTCCAAGTCAGTCACGAGAATAGCTGTATGGAGACTTTGAGTTATCTGCATTGGCGTCAGATGCGATCGCGTTTATTTAGATTTTGACCTATTGGAATCACTTTCTACTAAATCAACGCCCAAAATATAAAACTGCTGTGTCTGGGGTCGTTAACACAGCAGTATTCAAAGTTGGTTAGCTATAAATTTATGCTTTAGCTATGGTATTTTGTTGCTGTTTGCGCTTGCCCAATGAAGTAGCACCAAAAGCACCTAAAGCCAGAAGTCCCATAACTGAGGCAGGTTCAGGAACAGACTTTCCGCCGATAGTTAAATTGTCAATTACAATGGAGCCGTTGATGGTCGAGCCTCCACCTATAAGACCAACATGAACTCCTTTGATACTTTTCTCAGATATTAAGCCCCAAAATGTTTGACCTGCTAATGAAAAATCTTCGGTACTATCATCCCCGAAGGTAACATGAGCAAAGTATTGAGTACCAAAAATAATATCAAAGCCTGCTCCAAAAACCCCAAGTGCATTTCCTACTGTTGTTTGGGTAAAATCTAACAAGAAAGAACCATTACAACCAGCACAGTATGCGTGGTTTCCTGATTGTGGGCTGTATATAATATTATACCCATTCAACCCAAAGGGTGGTCTGACCAACCACACTGCTCATAGAAGTATTAGTGTGGATGTCGATATTGGCGCCGTCAACTATGTCACCTTTCAAATAGTTAGGGTTTTCGTAATCATCAACGATGAAGGTATTCAAGTCATTCTGAAATGCTGTCCGATTATTAAAAAGAGTGGATGCTTGTGCTTGCTGTCCTCCTATAGCTATTCCTAGAGTGATCAATGATACGCCCAAGCTGATAAATGATAGTTTTTGTGTCATTGTTGAAATAGTCACGAAACTCTTTTTTCCAAAAATGTGCTGTTAATGTTGTCAAGATTCCTAAGTGCTTAAAGATATCGGTTACAAAATTGCCAATACAGCTTTTTGTTACAGCTATAGCTCAGACCATAGCTGCGATCGCAGATATCATTAATCCTGAAAATGGCTTAGGCGTTTAGTTACATTCTTTTTGTACTTGTGGGCTAGATTTTTAACTATGCTTTTCTAGCTCCTGTGTTTATTTACATTAATAGTTAATTTACTAAATTGCTATAGTTAATACACCAGTTTGCAGAAAATTTATGTTATTGACAGCTTAAATAAAAGCTTTAAATATTTAGAATTTACGCGCTATACAAATGAGCCATAATGTGTGTTACGGTATTTGGTTGTTTCAAGCGCTTTGCATAACCCTGATTTATTTGCATATTTGCGTAGGCGTAGCCCGTCATAGACATCGCTGGGTGCTAAAAATGGCTGAAATAATCAAATTATGTATAGTACTTATGTACGATGCGTAAGTCCTAATATTAATGGATGTACTTGGTAGTTAAAGTAATTCTTTGAAGTTTTGTTAAAGTTTTTGTAAATAAGCTATTTTATCGAAACCTACTTAAACATATTTACTTAAGTACTGTGTAAATATTTATTTTAAATTGAATTAATATGCAACTATAATATCCAAAATTACAAAATTAACAGTATATTAAATTCAAGACGAGAAATCATTGCGATACTATTTTATTGTTAGAATTAATAATTTTACTCAGACAAAATTTAGCAGCAAGAGTAATTTACAAGAAGGAAATTAGCTATTAAATTTATAGTAATTAATAATTTTTGTGATACAGACTAAACTAATATAAGTGGAGTATTTGTCTAGTTAAACAAAAAAATCTGTATTTTACCAAATTGAAAATTACTAAAATTTCTGCACAAAATACATTTCCAAATCTCGCTAATTTCTCTAAAATAAAAGTAGGTACAACTGGTGTCAGTTGACCTGCTTGATTCTCATATCTTTACCGAGCAGTTACTTATGAATTTCTCGTCAGCGCGACAATATTTTTATCAGGAGATTCATCAGCCTGACGAGCGTATTAACTTAGCAAAGGCGGCTTTATACATTGCACAGGAAGAATATCCTGACCTTGACCCAGAAGAATACCTTAATGCTCTTGACACAATGGCAGGTGAAGTTCAAGAACGCTTGCCTGACTCACGGTATCCCTTACGCTTGATTAAAAGTCTAAACCAGTATTTTTATGATGACTTGGGATTTACTGGAAATAAAACAGACTACTACGACCCCCGCAATAGTTTTTTAAATGATGTG
>NZ_JAECZC010000035.1:58965-63836 GCF_016056305.1 Amazonocrinis nigriterrae CENA67
GCCAGAAATTTCACCTGTATAGGCTCCAAATTCTTCCCAATGAACATTCTGCGCCCCCAGTTGTACACGGCTACCATGCAAATTCCTCGACAAAACGCTGAGGTTCGTGAAAGGAGGACACAATAATACTTCTCGCTCTTCAGGCGTTTCCTGTAAGTGGGGCAGAAATCCACGTAAAAACTCTTCGGATTCTGCCTGGGTTTTGTACATTTTCCAGTTACCGGCAATAACGATTTTCCGCACAGGTGATTTAGTCAAGTTTCTAACGCTACTAGATGCATTTTTCAGTTTATGACTTTTTGTTAGTCATTAGTCATTTGTCATTAGTCATCAATCATTAGTTATTTTTTACCCCTCGCCCCTTATCCCCAGAGGATGCCTTGAGTTCCCGACTTTCCATCTCCCCAATCACCTGCTAAAAATAACTAGGATAGAAAATGGGGTCAACTCAAATCCCAAATCTCAAATTTCACATTGATATGACTTCGACATTGCCCTTGCCTGATCCTCATCACAGCGATTCAGCTAACACTGATGCCAATTCTCTCAATTGGGAGGAAGAACTCGATAGTGCCATTTTCAGTTTTGAAGACATTCAAAAAGAACTCAACTATAAACAAGCACAAACGGCACTGCGGAACTTAGTAGCCAATCTTGACCTCACGCCTCAAGAAAAAGACGGATTAGAAGCGGAAATTGCTGATTTGGAAACCATGCTGGGAAAATTAGACCGCATGGTGGTACAGATTGCTGCTTTTGGCATGGTGGGACGTGGCAAGTCTTCTCTGCTTAATGCTTTGGTTGGGGAAACGGTGTTTGAAACTGGGCCTTTGCATGGTGTCACCCGTGCTGCACAAAAAGTAAATTGGACTATTAGCGAAGAAGCCATTGGCCAAACTGAACGTGCTTTGCGGGTGACTCTCCCTGGTGTCGGTCAATCTCAGGTGGAATTAATTGACACTCCTGGGTTAGATGAAGTAGATGGTGATACTCGTGCAGCATTAGCTGAACAAGTGGCAAAACAGGCAGATTTAATTTTGTTTGTGATTGCTGGCGATATGACGAAAGTAGAACATGAAGCGCTTTCACAGTTGCGCCAAGCAGGTAAACCCATCATCCTGGTATTTAATAAAGTAGACCAATATCCAGAAGCAGACCGGATGGCAATATACCATAAAATCCGGGATGAACGAGTGCGGGAGTTACTCACGCCCTTAGAAATTGTCATGGCTGCGGCATCACCACTTGTGAAAACGGCGATTATTCGCCCCGATGGTACTAGGGGTGTGCAGTTGCGTACAGGTAATGCCAAAGTCGAGGAATTGAAGCTGAAAATCTTGGAGATTCTGCACCGGGAAGGCAAAGCTTTAGTTGCTCTTAATACTATGCTTTATGCTGATATCGTCAATCAGCAATTGCTAGAGCGCAAACTGATGATTCGGGAACAGAATGCCAATCAGTTGATTTGGAAGGCTGTGATGACCAAAGCAGTGGCGATCGCTCTCAATCCTGTCACTGTGGTAGATATACTTAGTAGTGTTGTAATTGATATTGTCCTAATTTTGGGTTTATCTAAACTCTATGGCATACCCATCAGCGAAACAGGCGCCCTACAATTATTGCAAAAAATCGCCCTGAGTATGGGTGGTATTGGTGCTAGTGAACTATTGGCAAACTTGGGTTTGAGTGGGTTAAAAACTTTACTTGGTCTTTCTGCGTCAGCTACGGCAGGTGCTACCTTCGGCCCCTATATATCGGTGGCTATGACTCAAGCAGGCGTAGCTGGTGTTTCTTCTTACGGTATTGGGCAAATTACTAAAGTTTATTTAGCCAATGGAGCAACTTGGGGGCCTGATGGGCCAAAAGCAGTTATCAGTCGAATTTTGGCAAGCCTTGATGAAACTTCAATTCTCAACCGTATTAAAGATGAATTGCAACTGAAAGTAAAATTCAAAAGATAAAATAACTGGAAATGCAATGCCTATTATTTTCAAGTGCATTTAACTTTAGTTATAGAAGATACGCAAGTCATACCAATCGTAATTTGTAATTAACGTGAGTTCGATGAACCTCTCCCCAACCCCTCTCCGACGCGGAGAGGGGCTTTAACATCTTGGATAAAGAAGGAAATAGAACTTACGCAGAAATCGCTGTTAAACACAAAATGCGAAGAAATTTGAGATTCGGCGTTAGTTCTATTTGAATTAAAGTGCTTCTCTTTTGCAAATAAAGGGTTGAGTTACCCTTTACTTTTAAAAGAGTTAAGCCATTCTTGGACTTGTTCTCGTGCAATATCGCGACCGCCTAGACCAAAAGCTAGGGCAATAGCAACGGCGATCGCACCTAGTAAAAGCCCAAAAGCTAAATTTACAATATCACTGGCAACTCCAATTTGTTGCAGTGCCATTGCCGAAACTAAGGCAATAATCGCAATCCGCGCTACCTGCCCCAAAATTCGTGCTTGGGGATTACCAGAACTGGTGATAATGTTGAAAGCTAGATTTGCTAAGAATAAACCAATAGCAAATACTATCAATCCCGCCAAAATCCGACCAAATATAATCAAAATACCAGACACCAAGGTTGTTAGGGCTGGAATATTGAGAATATTGACCGCTGCCACCGTTGCAAACAGTAAAATGCCTACTAAGACAACAATGCCAGCAATTTCTGATGGAGTGCGGGTTGGAGTTGGGTCTGCTGTTGGTTCTGTGGAAATTACAATTCGTTTGGTGGGTGTTGGCAGACCCAAAACAGAGAAGATGTTATTAAAGCCTAAACTTGTGAGGATACTAGTGACTAGATCCGCTACAAATCGTCCTAGGAAGTAAGCAATAATTAAAATTGCTGCGGCTGTGAAGATTGCAGGTAGGGCGTTGAGAATCTGCTGCAACATTGCGATCGCAGGCACTGAGATTGCCTCAATTTTTAATGCATTGAGGGCTGCGATCGCCACAGGAATCAAAATCAAAATATAGACAATTGTGCCTACAATACTCGATAAAGATTGTACTCCCGCTGATGGAGAAAGTCCAAACCTGCTGCCCAAATGGTCTAGACCAGTTGTTGCTAACAAATTGCTGACAATCCGCCGCACCACATTAGCCAGAAACCAACCAACTACTGCAATTAACGTCGCCGCCAGGATGTTTGGCAGAATTGAGAGAATCTGTGTAGTTAAGGCTTGTACTGGTTGTAGTGCTTGCCTTAGTCCTAAAGTGTCTAGAACTGGAACAAGAAAAAGTAAGAAGATGAACCAATACAGGGCATTGCCAATGGTCTCACTTAAAGACAACTGGTTAAGGCTGATTGTATCGTTTGAGGTTTCTTGATTCAAACGCTCATCTAGCTTTAAGGCTTGTAGCCCGCGTACCGTCACAATTTTGACAATGCTTGCTATTAACCAAGCGACGCCCAACAAAATTCCTGCACCGACTATCTTGGGCAAAAAGCCAATTAGTTGGTCAAGAAAATTATTCAGTGGGCGAGAGGCTACTTCCAGCCCCAAAGCTTGTAAGACAGCCACCACCGTCAATAAAATGATGCTCCAAAATACCAAGCTGGAGACTAATTTCTCCACTTGGGGAACATCTTGGCGTCCAGTTACGCCTGCGGCAATACGGTTATCTATGTTTGTGCGATTGAGGATTCCGCGCGTCACTGCTGCTGCGATCGCTGCAATTAACCAGCCAATTAACAAAATTGCTGCCGCCCCTAATAAACGGGGTGTGAACTCAATCAACTGTTGGACAATTCTTTGCACATCAGCAATTCCTTGGTCAACTTGTTGTTGATCTAGTGACAGGCTTGGCGATTGTGCCAAAAATTGCTGTACCCTCATCGACAAACCAATGTCTATCAACTGGGTTATTCCTTGCCAAGTTGTGTTCATGGTTTTCCGGAATTAAGCTTAGGTATTCACTCACAACACTTGAGATGCTTATAGGGTGGTTTGCTTTAAACAATCCTTTACCCTAGTAACTTCACTAGTGTTTTGAATATACATCTACCAGTAAAAGCTTATATGGAATTCATCGCAAGAGCCATTTTTTACTTTGTTAAGTAATTTCTCGTTTTACCAATGAGTACTTTTAAAAAATGAATTCTCAATATGTTTTTAGTATTTTTATATACATTTGTTGCGGTAATCTGTTGTTGATCACGGGAATTGGGCATTGGGAATTGGGAATTAGTCAATAGTCAGTTGTGAGAAGTTATTCTTCTTATCTGCCCATCTCCCCCATCTCCCTCATCTCCCTCATCTCCCCATCTCCATGCTCAATTTTGAGTTACTCTAAGTGCAGCAACAGCATGAAAGATGTAGAATGTCCCAAGCTTTTGAACAATCGATTCAAATCAATGCCACAGCTACGGTGGTAGAGCGCTGTATTACCGATTTAGCCCTCATGCATCGCTGGCTAAACCCCGTACTGCGTTGCGAACCTGTGGGTGATGCTTGGAGTACTGACATTGGTAGTCAAAGTAAATTTGTGATTCAAATTCCTGTTGTCAAACCCACCCTCAACAGCGTTGTCGTGGAACGGAAACCTGGTTTAGTAGTCTGGGAATTTCAGGGATTTTTCCAAGGACGCGATCGCTGGGAATGTCAACCAATAGAACAGGGAACCCGTCTACTGAACCGTTTTGAGTTCGATATTCCTAATCCCCTGGTGAGTTGGGGTTTCAATACCTTTGCTGCATCTTGGACTAAAGAAGATATGCAAGCTCAACTACGTCGCCTCAAACGAGTGGCAGAAGGACTACAAATTAGTCAATAGTCATTTGTCATTTGTCGTTGGTCATTTGTCATTAGTCAGTTGTCAGTAGTTATTCTCCCCATTGCCCCCCAACCCCAGAGGGGGCCCCAAAGC
>NZ_JAECZC010000036.1 GCF_016056305.1 Amazonocrinis nigriterrae CENA67
ACTATGCACTCATGGAAAAGACTACTCTAGCATATGTCTTACCAGTAGAGTTTGGTTGGGATGATTTAGGTGATTGGAATGCGATCGAACGTTTACTGAAAAAAGAAGTTATTTTTGACTTCTCCCTCATCTCCCCTGCTCACCTGCTCACCTGCTCCCCAACTTTTTTGGCTAGAGGCTCAAAGTTAGAGACAGTTAAGTTATAATAGATAAATACCCATTTGAGCCTCTGCCAAGGGTTTTAACTTTTACATTTAAAGCAGTTCAGTAAATCGGGGATCGTTTTGCAGGGTTTTGAGAACTAGCTTGATTTCCTGGGTGCGGTTTTTATTAACAATGAGAGTGACATTGCGATCGCGGACAATCACGACATCCTCTAAACCAATAGTAACAATTACATCTTCTGGATTAGTAGCGTAAACAATAGCCCCCTGCGTATCCAATCCCACATGAGTAGCGAGTTCTACATTGGGAGTCTCTTCTTTTTTCAGTAAACGTTCGATCGCATTCCAATCACCTAAATCATCCCAACCAAACTCTACTGGTAAGACATATGCTAGAGTAGTCTTTTCCATGAGTGCATAGTCTATACTCTTCTTAGGTAACTGGGGATAGACATCAGGCCCCTGTTGTTCTAAAGGTTCGATGATTTCTGGAGCATGGGTGTGTAATTCTTTAAGAACCACCCCAGCCCTAAACACGAACATGCCGCTATTCCAGCTAAAACGACCCGTAGATAAAAAAGTTTCTGCTGTTTCCAGGTTGGGCTTTTCAGTAAAGCGGTTGACGTGATAAGCTGGCAACTCATTAAAGCTACCAATTTTTTCGCCTTGCTCAATGTAGCCGTAACCGGTTGATGGGAAAGTAGGTTTGATCCCCAATGTGACAATCGCTTCTTTGGTTGCCGCCAGCTCACTAGCAGCACTTAAGGTACGTGCAAACGCCTTTTCGTTAGCTATCCAGTGGTCTGAGGGGAAAAAGCCGATGATAGCGTCTTCTCCATAACGCTTCTTGATTTCCAAGCTTGCCCAAGCAACGGCTGCGGCGGTGTCTCTACCCTGCGACTCAATCAATAAATTTTGAGATGGTAGTTCGGGTAGCTGTTGGCGTATTCCTTCAGCTATTTGACTAGAGGTGATGACCCACAAGGACTCCCAATTTCCTCCAATGGATAACAGTCGATCGGCAGTTGCTTGTAATAGACTTCTAGAGCTACCATCAAGACTTAAAAATTGCTTAGGTCGATCTTGGCGACTTAAAGGCCAAAAACGCTCACCTTTGCCTCCGGCAAGGATTACTGGGAACAAATAACTACTCATGTTGTCATACACACATACTGAAGAACAATACATAGTGTACAGTGAGCTTTTCCTCTGGCAAGATTTGTAGCTTGCATTAACATACTTTTAGGGAGTGGTTGAGTGGGGAGATAATAGTGATTAAACAATTTCAATGGTCGAAGAATTCGGTTACACCTCAACAGATATCAGAACTGGATCTAGAGGTAAAACCTCAGCAAATACAAGTGCCAGAAACTCAGGGAACGCTGCAAACTGTACCAGCTTCAGATCTAGAAGCACCACAACAGCAAGCAAATACCCAACGTAGTGTCGTAGAGTCTGTCAGTGCTATCCCTAACGAGCTTTACGAGAGGTTGGGCTTGACCATGCCTCGATGGCTACTGTGGATTTTGACAGTTGTCGTCGGCATTGTCTTATCTGGGCTGTTGGTCTCAACTTTGGCGCTGTGGACTCCTTTATGGAGCAATCTGGATAAAACAGATGAAGAATTAGGATTTGCTGGTAAAGATGAGCAGAAAATGCCATTACCAGGGGAGTTATGGGGAAAAATCTCCCAGTACCAGCTATCACGCCCGATGAATATCCTGATTATGGGGATTGAACCAGTCAGGGGTACTGTTGATGGCTCACCAGAGAGTTTTGCTGGCAAAAGCGATAGCATGTTGCTGGTCAGACTCAACCCCAGCGACAAATCCATGCGGGTACTTTCAATTCCCAGGGATACAATGATTGCCATCCCAGAAAAGGGATTAACTAAGGTATCTGACGCCAATGCCCAAGGCGGGCCAGTCTTAGCAGCACGGGTAGTCAGCCGTACCCTCAACAATGCGCCTATTGATCGCTACGTCCGTATCTCCACTAGTGGCTTGAGGGAGTTAGTCGATCAGTTAGGTGGGGTAGAGGTCTTTGTTCCTGAAACAATGGAATATCGAGACTCTAGCAGTGGACAGCCAATGACTTTAGTTAGCGGTTGGCAAACCCTTAACGGCGAACAAGCACAACAGTTTGCACGGTGGCGCGAACCAGGACAAGGAGATCTACCAAGAGTACAGCGACAGCAAGCACTCTTTGCGGCATTACTCCAACGCCTTAACAGTCCTACCGTTTTACCCAGGTTGCCCCAATTAACCCGCATCATGCGGAAATATTTTGACACAAACCTCAAGATAGAAGAAATGATGGCTTTGGTGAATTTTTCCGTGAATTTAGAGCGGGATAATTTCCAAATGACCATGTTGCCTGGTACATTCAGCCGTTTCAGCAAAGACCCTGATAGTTACTGGCTGAATTTGACTGGACAACAGAGCCTACTGAATAATTATGTAGGGGTAGACATTCCTGGTCTTAAACAAGATTCACGTCCAGTTTCTAACCTCAAAATTGCTATTCAAAATGCCTCCAATCAGCCTCAAGTAAATGAAAAAGTTATTGCCTATCTGAAACAGAAAGGCTTTAAAAATATTTACACAGTATCGGATTGGCCGGATACCCAACGCCAAACTCAGATTATCCTTCGCAAAGGAAAGCAACAACCAGGAGTTGAATTGCAAAAAATTCTCGGCTTAGGTCAACTAGAGGTGGCAGCTACTGGTGATTTAGAATCGGACATTACAATTCGTATTGGGAAAGATTGGAAATAGTCAGTGGTCAGTGGTCAGTGGTCAGTGGTCAGTGGTCAGTGGTCAGTGGTTAAAGAAAAAAAACAACTAACAACTGACAACTAACAACTAACAACTGACAACTAGCAACTGACAAAAAAAATAAAGTTATGAAAAAGATTTTACTCAAATTGTTTAGTTTAATTGTAATTTTGCTTTTAGCTTGGTTTTGGATAATGATTAATCCCAAACCGGCTTTTTCTCAATTAAACTCAATCAACTACAGCAACATAAATCTAGAAAATCGTGACTTTCAGGGCGCTAACTTAGCAGGTGGGACTTTTGTTGCTGCGGAAATGCGGGGTGCAAATTTCCAAGGAGCAAATTTAACCAACGCAATTCTGACTAAGGGAGTTTTATTAAAAGCCAATTTAGAAGGTGCAAATTTAACTGGTGCTTTAGTTGACCGTGCTACTTTAGATGGTGCAAACCTGAAAAATGCCATTTTTACAGAAGCAACTTTGACACGCAGCCGCTTTTATGATGCTGATATTTCTGGCGCTGATTTTACAGATGCTTTAATTGACCGTTATCAAGTGTCGCTACTGTGTGAAAAAGCAGATGGCATAAATTCAGTTACAGGTGTGTCTACGCGAGATAGTTTAGGATGTCGCTAGGTTATTTCTATGAATAGCAAATTAACAACAAGATTTTTGTGCAAAACATGCAAAATAAAGGTGATTTATTAAGTTATATATTATTAATTACTAATTTGAGTTTATTTTGGTTTTTGATGAAAGGTAAATATATAAAAATTCATGAGCAAACACAAAATAAACTGAACTTTACTATTCAACCCAAGTTACTTCGGTTTCTTGGGTTGTTTATTGGACAAGGCGGATATTGGCTCTAAGCTCCTTGCTTAGTAATGAAAAATCAAGCTTCTGAACATTTTCAAGAAATTAATTTACAACAGTAGGGATGCACATCTGTAATACTTATTCAACAGATAGGGAGAACAATCTGAAATTCTGTTTGCTCTGTTGGCTCTGATCGCAAAGTCAAAGTGCCGCCATGTTGTTGGATAATTGAATAGCTGACAAATAAACCCAAACCAGCACCACGACCGATGGGTTTTGTGGTAAAAAACGGGTCAAAAACACGGTTTTGAAGACTCACGGGAATCGTACTACCTGTATTGGCGATCGCAATTCGTAACTGTTTACTGTTTATGACTTCAGTACGAATCCGAATTTCCGGGTTTTCACTGGTTTCGGGATGATCTCGAATGGCATCAATGGCATTGTTGATAATATTTAGGAAAACTTGATTGAGCTGGCTAGGATAACAATTCACCATAGGTAAGTTGCCATAATTCTTAACCACGCGCACTTCAGGTTTATTTTCAAAGGCTTGTAAGCGATTGTGCAAAATTAACAGCGTGCTTTCAATGCCACTGTGTAAGTCTACAGCTTTGAATTCTGCTTCATCCAAGCGAGAAAAGTTGCGTAAACTCAAGACAATTTGGCTAATGCGATCGCTGCCTACTTTCATAGATTCTAAAATTTGATTGACATCCTCAAACAGAAAATCAAGGTCAATTTCTTCTTTCTTGGCTTGAATAACTGCACTAGGTTGGGGATATTCTTGCTGATACAATGCCAACAAACTGATCATGTCTGCAATATAACTTTTTGTATGCGTGATATTACCCTTAATAAAATTAACTGGATTGTTAATTTCATGAGCAATACCAGCTACCAGTTGACCTAGTGATGACATTTTTTCACTGTGTATCAATTGCGCTTGAGTTTGTTGCAATTTTTTCAAGGTTTGCTCTAAATCTTCGGCTTTTTGGTTGAGAGCGTGGGTTTTTAGCTCTACCTCTGCTTCTAGTGTGTGGGAATAGTTTTCAGTTTGTTGATATAAACGGGCATTTTCCACAGAGATGGCAGCTTGGCTGGTGAGAAGTTGTAGAATTTCGATGCGATCGCCACTAAAAGCACCCATAGTTAAGTTATTTTCTAAGTACAAAATCCCGATGAGTTTACCTTGCCGACTAATGGGAGTACACAAAACTGATTTGGGATGGTGTGTCATGATATAGCGATCGCCTGCAAATTGCACTGAATCGCTCAAGTTTTCAAACACAGCCGTCTCTTGAGTCCGTGCCACTGCATAAATCAAACTCTGAGGAATTTCTTGATATCTATCTAGCGGAGTTTCTAAAGTTTTTGCTCGTTGTTGATCGGCTTGAGCGACGACTAACCATTGTTCATCTTGGCGCAGGATGAAATGACCGATTTGTGCGCCGGCATTAGCGATGGCAATCTGCATTAAGCTCGTTAACAGTTTCTCTAATTCAATTTCTTGGGAGATGGCTTGTGCTGCTTTCATCACTGCCAGAAAATCTAACCACAAATTTTGGCCGCCACTGACGCTCCTCATCAGAGTTGACGAGATAGTTGGTTCAGATGTGATGGCAAAGTTACTTGGTTGGAGAATAGCCGCTAGTAGTTGCGGATATTGTTGTTCTAAATGGGCGACTTTGGCTTTTGCGCCCCAATGAGCATAACAGTAGTAGGCTTCCTGCATATAGCCTGCGGCTACCTTTTCCTTACCCCAAGCGAGATAAAACTTAGCAGCAAGTTCGTTAGCTAAGGCTTGTTCTTGAATGTAGCCGTTTTCTTTAGCTTGGGCGATCGCGTTGTCATATAACTCAATGGCTGCTGTTTTTTGTCCTAATACTCGGCATTTTTCAGCTGCTACTAAATCAACTTTGTGTTGGTGATTCATCGGGGCATAGTGTGCCCAGTGCTGTTGCAGTTGTGTTTGGTTTTGTTCTACCTGCTCTAATACTTCTAATGTCCCATCTGAAGGTTGACTCAACTGTGCCAAAATTATCAGAGAATCGTAGAAATAAAACACAGCTTCACCGATCAACCCAGCACCAGCAGTTGAATATTGTCTGACTTGAACTGCATAGTTTGTCGCTTGCTCAATTTCCCCAAATAAGAAACAAAGCAGCAGCTTATACAAATAAAAGAAATACAATCCAATCAAGTCATTGGCAGACAGCAACAAAGGCAGAAATTCACTTTCTTGCAGAGCCTCCCCAGATAAAATAACCGGATACTCCCCAACTAAGAGCAAATTTAAAATAGATTGCCAATAAATCCGGCAGTAATTAGCTGTTGTCAATTGATTTAACTGCATCAACCCATTGCAGTAGCTGCGGACATCTTGTTCTAAAGTTGCTAAGGGCTGACTGCACCAAAAAGAATTAAAACAAAAACTGTAGGCAGAATATCCAGCAAACTCTGGGTTGCCAACTTCGAGTGCAGTAACATAAGTCTCTTGGGAGACTGATAGTGTTTCTTTGATGTGAGATTTGCGGTGTATAATAAACAGTCCTAGCACAGTTAATACTTCAGCTTTTATCGCTTTGGCATCAAATTTGGCTATGATACCAAGTGCCAGTTGTCCAAACTTTGTTGCTATATTTACATCTTGCAAAAGTCTACAAATAAGGATGCCATAGCAAGCATAGCTATAGGCTGATGTCGATGTATTTCCATATTGAATAGATAATTTAATTGACAAACAAATTACTAATGGGAATATGGGAGAGCCAAAGTTGAAAGCTGCTGGTAAAATACTGTTGGCAATCTGCACAATTGCCAGTTTTTCTGCATCAGCCATCGCTTTGAGGTGAATTAAATCTGCAATTTCTCTGTCACCAATCAGTTCGCTGATTTCTTGGATTGCCTGTTGAATATCCGTCTGTGTTGGTGTTTCGGGAAAGGTGACACCCAACTGTTGCAGGATTTGTGTACCGATGGCTACAGCTTCAGCAAGCCTATTTTGAGAGGCATTAGCCTGGATTCTGATTCGGTAAACGTTGACTTTTTCTAGTTGGGAATGTGTCTGTTCGGTGACAATTTCAATGAAATGTTCCATCATTTCAAAGTCACCACACAGGTAAGCTAATTCAGCAGCTAATTCATGAAAAGCAAGAGTAATTTGGTATTGCTGTTGCCAAGCTTTTTCTCCTAATAGAGACAAACCCACTGTCACATATTCACGAGCCGCCTGATAAGCGGTTGCACTTTTGGCTTTGCAACAGGCTGTGAGGTTAAGTTGTGCGAGTTCCTCTCGTTGGCTTTGTTCGGTAATTAAAGCAGTACCATAGTTTAATTGATTGACCACCTCAAAAATGCGTTCAACTCTTGCTTTTGGAGAAATCTTTTGTAGGAGTAGTTGTCCGATGTGATAATGGGTTGTTTGTTTTTGCTCCTCAGGAATCAGAGAATAGGCGGCTTGTTGGACGCGATCGTGTAGAAACCGATAGGTTACATTTTCGATGTTGCTAGTGTTTGCATCTGCCTGTTCATGGCTGAGATAAAATTTATATAATTGACTTTGTGGCAGAATCAGTCCTTCCTGTAAGGCTTTCCACAAAGCCGTCGCCGAAGAAGCTTGTGATTGTTCGGAAACGATCGCTAAGGTTGCTAAATCAAATTGATTCCCGATACAAGCCGCTAACTTGAGTACTTGTTGCGTTACTTTTGGCAATTTCTGCAACTGCTGCGCCATAAATTCCACCACATCATCGGTGAGGGAAAGCGCATTAATTTGGACAATATCACATTCCCAATAACCTTGGTCACGATTAAACTTAATCTGTCCGTCTTCGTGTAATGCTTTGAGAAACTGGGTGATAAAAAACGGATTTCCTTGAGTTTTGCGATCAATTAATTCTGTGAGAGGACGCGATCGCTGTGTCGTACAATGCAATGTATCAGCAACTAACTGATTTGTATCATTCAAGGCAAGAGGTGAAAGAGTAATTGTATTAACAGTCTTATCAGCTTTCTTCAGTTCCTCCACCGTCAAGATGAATGGATGTGCCGGCGAAACTTCATTGTCTCGATAAGCCCCCAACAATAGCAAATAGCTGTGATCCTGCATCAGGAGTTTAATCAACACAAGGGAAGCTGAATCTGCCCACTGTAAATCATCCAGAAACATTACTAACGGATGTTCTTTTGTTGTAAAAACTGCAAGAAATTTTTGGAACAATAAATTAAAGCGATTTTGTGCCGCAGTTGGTGATAGTTCTGGCACAGAAGGTTGCTGACCAATAATTCGTTCCAGTTCAGGAATTACCTCAATCAGAATTTGTCCATTGTCGCCCACAGCTTCGAGAATCTTGGTTTTCCATCGTGCTAAGTGCGCGTCATTTTCTGACAATAATTGTCCCATTAAATCTCGTAAGACTTGGACAAAAGCTGATAGGGGAATATTACGATTAAATTGATCAAATTTTCCTTTGATGAAATACCCTTGCTGACGAGTAATAGGTTTGTGAACTTCATTGACTACCGCAGTTTTACCAATCCCTGAAAATCCTGCCACCAACATCATTTCAGATGTGCCGTTGGTGACGCGCTCAAAGGCATCCAGTAAAGTCTGAACTTCTGCTTCACGTCCATAGAGTCTTTCTTTGATGAGAAAGCGATCATACACATCCCGCTGAGCAATTTCAAAATTTGTAATTTTCCCAGTATCTTTAAGTTGATATAAACAATTTTCTAAATCGTGTTTTAATCCTAAAGCACTCTGATATCTATCTTCGGCGTTTTTCGCCATTAATTTCATGACAATATCTGAAACTACCTGCGGAATCCCTTCCCTATTCCCTAATGCCGTAGGTATTTTGGCAATATGACAATGCACCAATTCCATCGGATCATCACAGATAAATGGTAATTCTCCTGTTAATAATTCATAAAAGGTGACACCCAGAGAATAAAAATCACTGCGGTAGTCTATGCCTCGGTTCATCCTGCCAGTTTGTTCGGGAGAAATATAAGCGAGGGTTCCTTCTAAGAAATTGGGACTTTTAATTTCTGGGGTTTCTTTAGGCAACAGGGAAGCGATACTAAAGTCGATCAGTTGAACTTGTTTTGTTTGGGGATGAATCAGAATGTTTGCAGGTTTGATATCTTTGTGAATTACACGGTTTTGGTGTAAACTGTGGATAACATCGGTTAATTGAATAGCGATCGCCAAAAATTCAACCAGTGAAAGAGTAGTGGTTTGAATATATTCTCGTAAAGAAATTTCCCCCCGATCTTCCATCACCAAAATATAACCATTTTCATAGGTTTCTAACGATAAGGGATGAATAATACCGAGAATGTTGAGATTTTTGCTAATGGTATATTGATTGCGGAATTGCAATAATTCGTTGAAGCTGGGATATTTAGATGTCAGAAGTTTAATGACTACTGCAAGTGTTCCTTGCTCTCTAATAGCTCGATATACTCTGGTTCTGGAACCTGCATACAGTTGAGAGCTAATTTGATATCCAGCAATTATGGGGGTTTGGCTCGCAATACTCATTTATGCCTACTTAATAATAAAATTACGTTTTTGCCTCATAAAGTTAGTATTCCCAGAGAGCATCTGATTTTTTGCTAGAACTGATGCAAGTGTAAGTTTTTTTTCCTGTGGGTTGTACTGATTTACTAGTGAAGCAGTAGCGACGTAGAAGCATCGGCATTGCGAGAGAGGGGATTTTCACGCTCAAATCTTGCACCTGCCCAATTTACCGCCAAGAAATAAATTTCACAGGCTCAAAGCTGAAGTAAGCTAAAGCTTACTAAACATCAATTTCAGTCCGTTAAAACGGACTTGAGCTATAAGCCTTGAACTTAAGTTCAAGGCGTACTCAGGGTCAGGTGCAAGATCTGAATCGAGGTACATCACGGCAACATTACTGTTAAAAATAATCATGCAAACGGTAGTATTTTTACAGTCTTATTTGACCAGCAATATGAGCAATGACCATTTGAAAAATATGTGTCAAATAAAACGTTCTCGCTAAGGCAACCTGTATTTATACCAACTTGCATTTTTATTTGCAGCGATCGCACTTAAAATGATTCCCATCAGATTAAAATTTAATGACTATTTTGCCTGACATCCCTTAAAATTTCAGGTTAAATGTTTCAGAAATATGCACTCTAGCAGAGTTGTCAGGTATACTTCGTGACTAATCAAGAGCAAAAACCCTCTCGTTCATTCGCCGGGATTGCTGGTATTGTTGCCGCAGCCACATTAATTAGTAAAGTCTTTGGTTTAATACGACAGCAAGCGATCGCAGCTGCTTTTGGTGTTGGTGCTGCTGCTACAGCCTACAGCTACGCCTATATTATTCCAGGCTTTCTCTTAATACTACTGGGTGGGGTGAATGGGCCATTACATAGTGCGATCGTCAGCGTTTTAGCCAGGCGCAAGCAACAAGAAGCTGCTTCCTTAGTGGAAACGGTGACAACACTGGTGGGTGGATTGCTGTTGCTGGTGACATTTGCTCAGATTTTCTTGGCAGATGAGATTGTTGATATTGTCGGTCATGGTTTGTCACCGACAACCAGGGCGATCGCTATTCAACAGATCCAAATCATGGCGCCAATGGCTTTATTTTCCGGTTTAATTGGCATCGGCTTTGGCACTCTCAATACAGCCAATCAATACTGGTTACTCTCCATTAGTCCTTTATTATCAAGTGTGACTGTTGTCGCAGGCATCGGTATTTTAGCTTTGCAATATGGCAAAGACATTATTAAGCCAGAATATGCTTTTATCGGTGGCATGGTATTAGCTTGGGGAACCTTGTTAGGAGCAATTCTTCAGTGGTTGGTGCAGTTAATTGTGCAATGGCGGTTAGGATTAGGCACATTACGGTTGCGATTTGATTTTAAATCTCCGGGTGTTCAAGAAGTAATTAGAATCATGACTCCGGCAACAATTTCCTCCGGGATGATGCCAATTAATGTTGCCACAGACCTTTATTTTGCTAGTCCAATTCCTGGTGCTGCGGCTGGCTTTAACTATGCCAATTTGCTGGTGCAAACACCTTTAGGAATTATTTCTAATATTATTTTGTTGCCCCTGTTACCGATATTTGCCAAACTTGCCGAACCAGAAAATTGGCCAGATTTAAAATTACGCATTCGTCAGGGTTTATTACTCACCGCTTTTACTATGCTACCTTTGGGGGCATTAATGGTGGTTTTATCTGTACCAATTGTACAGGTAATATATGAGCGTGGTGCTTTTAAGCAAGATGCTACAGAGTTGGTATCTTCGCTGTTGGTTGCTTACGGTATTGGCATGTTTGCTTATTTGGGGCGTGATGTCTTAGTGCGGGTGTTTTATGCCTTGGGCGATGGACAGACACCTTTTCGCATTAGTACTTTTAACATCTTGCTCAATGTTGCACTCGATTGGATTTTCGTTAAACCTTTTGGTGCCCCTGGTTTAGTGTTAGCAACAGTGGGTGTCAATTGTAGCTCAATGTTGATGCTGTTGTGGTTGCTCGATCGCAAGCTGAATGGTTTACCTTGGCGTGAGTGGACTGTGCCAATTCTCGGTTTAACTGCGGGTAGTATCGTCTCTGGCATAGCCAGCTACGCTACTCTGGTTGCTTGTCAGCAGGTATTAGGTAAACAGGGTTTACTGATTCTACTGTTGCAGTTAAGCATATCTGGTTTAGTGGGGATTGTAGTATTTGGAGCGATCGCTTCATTCATGAAAATCCCAGAAGTCAATACTTTTGTGGATCGTATGCGCCAGCGCTTTTTCAAGGCTAAAGGATGAAGCATTTAAACATCTTTTAAGCGGCTTATTGAGGCTAAGATGAAGTATAAATTTTGATACTTCATCTTTTTTATTAAGTAAATAATAATACCCCTCAACAGTAGTAAAATATTTTCACGTCAGAGTTGATACACTTACAATCTATTTTGCACTCTTTCATGAGTGAAATTGAGGTCAAAAACGTGGAATTTCATAAGTTATTGTATATTTTTAGTGTAGTAAATATTGCTAATTTTGCTCTTAGTTTACCTGTTTTAGCTCAAATAGAAGAAAATCAGTTCAATTCTCCATCGGCTAGTTGTCGTGCAACTAAAGTAGATACTCCAATTTTCCAAGAACCCTCAACAACATCTAACGCTATTAGGATATTTTCTGCAAATACAAAGGTTTCCTTAGCATATATCCCAGCTAATGGAGATAGATTTGTGAGAATTCAATCTCCTACTTCCGGGTTTATTCAAACTGCTGTACTCAAGTATTGTGAAACGAATAACAGTGAGCAAAAACCTTGGAATAGACCAACTATTAACAGTGTCTGTCGGCAAATTGTACGACCAGAAATTATTATACGTAGTGAACCTAGTACGAGAGGAAACTACATCACAACACTTTATCCAAATACAAGAGTGTTTGTGAACTTGACAACAGGTAATGTAGTTAAGTCCTACAGATCCGAAAATTACATATGGGTAGAAATCGACCTTGCTAGAAGTTTTCCCGGTGAATTATCCGGTAATGGTTGGATAGTCAATACTGACTTAGTAAATACTCCTGGATTGAGCAACTTGGCTTATTGCGGTTAGTAAAGGAAGTCGGCAAAAATAAACATAATTATATTAATAAGGGTAAAGGTTAAAACCTTTACCCTTTCTTACAAAAGTTTACAGAGTTCGATTTTATCGCGCCTACTGACTTAACTGTCCTCACAAGTTTCTCAAATTGTTCTTCTATCATCCTAATTGTAAAACTTGGAACACCTGAAAAAGAGGCCAGAGCAATAACGACGAAAGAACTTAGAAAAGTCCATTGAATTGATCTAACTTCTCAAAAGGCTCAAACCATGAATTCAGCATCTGCTGTTAAAACTAACAACACGGTAAAAGCACCAAGAGCAACTCGTGGTGATCAGCGCTTCAAGATGCTGGATGCAACTATCAAACGCTACCAGTATCAACAGGATGCACTCATTGAGATATTGCATAAAGCGCAAGAACTTTTTGGTTACTTAGAAAAAGATGTATTAATTTACATTGCACATCAGCTTAAACTGCCACCTAGTCGAGTTTATGGTGTTGCCACATTCTACCATTTGTTTTCACTTGCACCTAGTGGTGTACATACTTGTGTGGTATGTACGGGTACCGTTTGTTACGTCAAAGGCGCTCAAGCTATCCTGGCAAATTTAGAAAAGTCTGCCCACATCCAAGCTGGTGAAACCTCGGCAGATGGTCAGATTTCACTGCTAACAGCAAGGTGTTTAGGTGCCTGTGGGATTGCACCGGCTGTAGTATTTGATGGCACTGTTTTAGGCAATCAAACCCCTGAATCAGTTCTTGATCACATCAAAGGATGGTTGCAAGATGGATCTACCTGAATTACTTGAAATTGCCCAAAAAGAACGTGCTTTAGAGAAACCTGTGCAAATTCGCTGTTGTGTTGCAGCGGGTTGTCTGTCTGCCAATTCACAAGCTGTGAAACAGCGTTTAGAAGAGGCTGTAGAAGCAGAGAATTTAACAGAAACAGTGGAGGTTCGTGGCGTTGGCTGTATGCGTTTGTGCTGTCAAGGGCCATTAGTGGAAGTGGGGAGTCGGGAGGAGCCACTGCGGTCTTGGGGTCTCCCCAAGTGGAGCATGTGGCGTTCGGGAGTCGGGAGTGGGGAAGAGTGTAAGCAATCTCTAAATAGCAAATTGTATGAGAAAGTTACACCTGATGATGCACCTTCAATTATCGCCGCTCTCAATGAAGGAGAGACAACAGTCCAACAAGGCGATTTAACTCATCCATTTTTTACATACCAGATGCCGATTGTCTTAGAAAACAGTGGCAAAATTGATCCCGAACGCATTCAATCTTATATTGCTGCTAAAGGTTATCAAGCCCTTTACCATGTCTTACGGGAGATGACACCCAACCAAGTAGTAGATACTATTACCCGCAGTGGTTTACGGGGACGTGGTGGTGCTGGCTATCCTACAGGTGTCAAATGGGCAACAGTTGCTAAAGCAAAAGGCGATCGCAAGTTCGTAATCTGCAACGCCGATGAAGGCGATCCAGGTGCGTTTATGGATCGTAGTGTCCTAGAAAGTGATCCTCATCGCGTTTTAGAAGGAATGGCGATCGCAGCTTATGCTGTAGGAGCAAATCAAGGCTACATCTACATCCGCGCAGAATATCCCGTTGCTATTAACCGTCTGCAAACTGCAATTCGCCAAGCCCAACGTCTTGGCATTTTGGGCAGTCAAATTTTTGACTCTCGATTTGATTTTAAAATTGATATTCGTATCGGTGCAGGAGCTTATGTCTGCGGTGAAGAAACTGCTTTAATGGCTTCTATTGAAGGTAAACGCGGCACTCCTCATCCCCGTCCGCCTTATCCTGCTGAATCTGGTTTGTGGGGTTATCCTACTTTAATTAATAACGTTGAAACCTACGCCAATGTTGCACCTATTATCCGCAAAGGTGCTGACTGGTTCGCCAACATTGGCACTTCCAAGAGCAAAGGCACAAAAGTTTTTGCCTTGGCAGGCAAAATCCGTAACACAGGTTTGATAGAAGTACCCATGGGAACTTCATTAAAACAGATTGTAGAAGCAATGGGCGGTGGCGTACCCAATGGCGGTGTAGTCAAAGCAGTGCAAACTGGTGGCCCTTCTGGGGGATGTATTCCAGCAGCAGCTTTTGATAGTCCCGTGGATTATGAATCACTCACTCAACTCGGTTCGATGATGGGTTCCGGTGGCATGATTGTCATGGATGAAACTACCAACATGGTGGATGTCGCCCGCTTCTTCATGGAATTTTGCATGGATGAATCTTGCGGTAAATGTATTCCCTGTCGGGTGGGGACAGTGCAGTTGTATAAATTGTTGACAAAGATTAGTGAGGGTAAAGCATCTCTTGCTGACTTAGAACTGCTAGAAGAACTATGTGACATGGTAAAGCATACCAGCTTGTGCGGTCTTGGTCAGTCTGCGCCCAATCCAGTATTTAGTACCTTGCGTTACTTCCGTGATGAATATTTGGTTTTGATTAGTCATTAGTCAATAGTCAATAGTCAATAGTTATTTGTCATTTGTATTTACAAAGAACTGGAAAAATTGTGCATTAATGCACATTAGCTTCATAAGGAATAAATAATAAATGGCAGTAAAAACATTAACAATCAATGAACAATTAATCAGCGCTCGTGAAGAGGAAACAATTCTGCAAGCAGCGCAGGATGCGGGGATTCACATTCCGACTTTGTGCCATTTAGAAGGAGTTGGAGATGTTGGGGCTTGTCGGCTTTGTTTAGTAGAAATTGCTGGCAGTAATAAACTTCAACCTGCTTGTGTAACGAAAGTTGCTGAGGGGATGGAAGTGCAAACTTCTAGCGATCGCCTGCAAAAATATCGTCGCACAATTATAGAAATGCTGTTTGCTGAAGGTAATCACATTTGCTCGGTGTGCGTAGCTAATGGTAATTGCGAATTGCAAGACTTGGCAATTGAAATGGGTATGGATCATGTACGTTTAGATTACCATTTCCCCGATCGCAAAGTCGATGTTTCTCACGATCGCTTTGGCGTAGACCACAACCGTTGTGTTCTTTGCACTCGTTGCGTACGTGTTTGTGACGAAATCGAAGGAGCGCATACTTGGGACATGGCAGGCAGAGGCACAAATTCCCATGTAATCACCGATTTAAATCAACCTTGGGGAACCTCAGATACTTGTACATCCTGTGGCAAATGCGTTAATGCTTGTCCAACAGGTGCAATTTTTTACCAAGGCTCCAGCGTCGGTGAAATGAAACGCGATCGCGCCAAACTCAATTTCCTAGTCACAGCACGGGAGAAACAGGAATGGAACCTTTAGAGATGGGTAATGGGTAATGGGTAATAGGTAATGGGTGAGATCTGATGACTAATAGTAAAATCCAATTCCCAATTCCCGAATTACGAATTACGAATTACGAATTACGAATTACGAATTACGAATTATTATGGCTCGTTTAAAATTAGCAACGGTTTGGCTAGGCGGCTGTTCTGGCTGTCACATGTCTTTTCTCGATTTGGATGAATGGCTGATTGATTTAGCAACACTGGTAGATTTAGTTTATAGTCCCTTCGCTGATATTAAAGAATATCCAGAAGGTGTGGATGTGGTGTTAGTCGAAGGTGCAATTGCTAACGAGGAGCATTTGGAAACGATTCGCAAAGTCAGAGAGCGATCGCAAATTCTTGTTTCTTTTGGCGATTGTGCTGTCACTGGCAATGTTACTGCTTTACGCAACCCTTTAGGTAGTGCCGAACCTGTTCTCCAACGTTGTTACATCGAAGCAGCCGATATTCACGCCACAATTCCCTATGAACCGGGTATTGTACCACCCTTATTAGATCGAGTCATACCAGTCCATTCATTAGTAGCAGTTGATGTGTACTTACCAGGTTGTCCACCTGATGCAACTCGGATTAAAGCAGCGTTAGAGCCATTGTTAAAAGGAGAAAAACCACTGCTTGTAGGACGCGAATTTATCAAGTTTGGTTAACTTTCAAGAAACACTTAGTTTTTTCATAATTTTGTTTAATACCATTTCTCTAAAATCCGGCAACACATTCAAACCCCGCAACGCAGTAGAGACGATTCGCCGAATCGTTTCTACAATTACGAATTACGAATTGGTATCAGTCCTGGATTCTAAAAGATTTTTGAGGTGATTGACTATGCTAAAAGCTGTAGACATTATGACTAAAGACGTTGCCACAATTCGCAGTTCTGCAACGGTGGCTGAAGCAGTCAGACTATTAAAAGCAAGGGACTGGAAAGCGCTGGTTGTAGATCGCCGCCATGAACAAGACGCCTACGGCATTATTACCGAAAGCGATATTGTGTATAAAGTGATTGCTTATGGCAAAGATCCCTCTAAGGTGCGTGTTTATGAAGTGATGACCAAGCCTTGTATTATCGTTAATCCTGACCTTGGCTTAGAATACATCGCACGGTTATTCGCCGACCATAATTTACACAGAGCGCCGGTGATTCAGGGCGAACTACTGGGTATCATTTCTTTGGCTGACATTATAGCTAATAGTAACTTTCTTGAGCAACCCCACACTATTCTATTAGAACAACAGCTTCAAGACGAAATTAAAAAAGCTCGTACCATTTGCGATCAAAAAGGCATGTATTCAGAAGAATGTGCAGCTGCTTGGGATGCAATAGAAGAATTACAAGCTGAGATAGCACATCAAAGGGCTGAGAAAGTAGTGAAAACAGCCTTTGAAGAATACTGTGATGAATATCCACAAGCCAAAACAATCTACGATAACTGGTACAGTACTTGGCCTGATGCTCGGTAAGGAACTTTCAAGAAACACAGGGAGTAGGGAGTAGGGGTTTGAAAGTGTTTTTTTCATATTTTGCGGGAGCGAAGAACGTGCCCGTTGGGCGCTTTCAAGCAAAAAAATATCCCACTGTTTACAGTCATCAGTCATCAGCCATCAGTCATGAAAAAAGTCATCATCGACCCAGTTACCCGCATTGAAGGACACGCCAAAATTAGTATTTATCTGGACGATACAGGACAAGTGAGCGATGCTCGTTTTCATGTCACAGAATTTCGTGGTTTTGAAAAGTTTTGTGAAGGTCGCCCCTTGTGGGAAATGCCAGGAATTACGGCGCGAATTTGTGGAATTTGTCCAGTGAGTCATTTGTTGGCATCAGCGAAGGCGGGCGATCGCATCCTCGCTGTGACAATTCCCAAAGCAGCTGAAAAACTGCGTCGCTTGATGAATTTGGGGCAAATTATTCAATCTCACGCCTTGAGTTTCTTCCATCTCAGCGCCCCAGATTTGTTATTAGGAATGGATAGCGACCCCGAAAAACGTAATATATTTGGCTTAATTGCAGCTGAACCAGAATTTGCCCGTGGCGGAATTCGCTTGCGTCAATTTGGACAAGAGATTATTGAACAATTAGGAGGGCGTAAAATACATCCATCATGGGCGGTTCCTGGCGGTGTCCGTGAACCTTTATCCATAGAAGGACGCACCCATATTCAGAACCGCATTCCCGAAGTACGCACCACAATATTAGATGCACTGGGGAGATTTAAAAGCTTACTCGATGATTATCAAAAAGAAGTGCAAACCTTTGGGAATTTTCCTACTTTATTTATGGGGTTAGTTACCCCTGATGGTTTATGGGAGAACTACTACGGATATATTCGTTTTGTAGATAGTGCGGGAAATATCATTGCTGATAAACTGGATGCAACTAATTATCAAGAATTTATTGGTGAAGCAGTTCAACCTGATTCTTATTTAAAGTCTCCTTACTATCGTCCTTTGGGTTATCCTAATGAAAGCGACTATTGTCGTTTAGATAGTGGTATTTATCGGGTAGGGCCGCTGGCACGTCTGAATATTTGCAGTCACATTGGTACACCTTTAGCTGATGCGGAGTTGAAAGAATTTAGAGATAGAGGAAAAGGCACTGTCACCTCATCATTTTTCTATCACTACGCCAGATTAATTGAAATTTTGGCATCAATTGAGCGAATTGAAATATTACTAGATGACCCAGATTTACTATCAAATCGACTGCGTGCTGATGCTGGCATTAATCAATTAGAAGCAGTGGGTGTGAGTGAAGCACCACGCGGTACATTATTTCACCATTACAAAGTTGATGAAAATGGGTTGCTTCAGAAAGTAAATTTAGTCATTGCCACAGGTCAGAATAATCTGGCAATGAATCGTACAGTCGCGCAAATTGCCCGACATTTTATTCATGGTTCAGAAATTCCTGAAGGTATGTTAAACCGTGTTGAAGCTGGAATTAGAGCTTTTGACCCTTGTTTAAGTTGTTCAACTCATGCCGCAGGACAAATGCCTTTGCATATTCAACTAGTTGGGATAAATGGGAGTATTGTAAATGAAATTTGGCGGAATTAACAGCAGATACAGCAGATTGCGAGCTAATCGAGTACGCCCCATCCCACTCGTTGGCGATCGCTGCAACATCGATTGGGTGGTTCTGGCGCTTGTACAAAGTATCACACTAGAACACGCAAACTCCTTTTCCAACAATGGCTATAAGCGTGCCAAATGACCAAATAATTACTAATTCGTAATTCGTAATTCGTAATTAATATTTAATAAATTGAGGATGCAGAGCAACTTAATTTATTAATGGAAAATAAAAAAAGTTATTCATTGTTCAGAGAAACTAACTTGAGGTATGGGGTGTAATTACGAATTATGAATTATCAATTACGAATTATTTTGACCTACTAGTAGGGACTATTATGTTCCCGGACGAGAGCGAATACGATCAGGTATATGATGGCGATCGCCTAATATTTCTAACAAAGGGCCATTAACGTCAAATTTAACCATACTTACCGACGCGACCAAAATATTCACCCGATAGCGATAGCGCCCCAAATCAATTCCCAGTAAACTGCAAAGCATAATCCGAATCGTGGCTTTATGGGAAACTACTAAAACATTACCTTGGGAATGTTTTTCTTGAATTTCAGCAATTACAGGCATAGAACGGTTAGCAATATCTACCGCAGTTTCTCCACCTAGTGGTGCATTCCAAGCGGGTTCTGTCAACCATTTTACATAGTTTTCTGGGTAATTCTCTTGGACAAACGATTTACTCTTAGTTTCCCATTCGCCGTAACTACCTTCTCTAAGCCCGTCACGCAACTGCATATTCATACCAATGGCATCACACAATGGCTTGGCAGTTGCTATTGTGCGCTTCATTGGGCTAACATAAACCGCTTCCCACTTCAATTTTTGATAAACATTGGCAAAACTCTCTGCCATCTGCACCCCTTCGGGTGTCAACAGAGCATCAGTTTCACCGCAGAAATTACCACTTTGACTAAAAGTAGTTTCTCCATGCCGCAATAAATATAAATTAAGTGTCATAGCTTGGATCGCAATTGGGATAAAGGAGTTTGTGCCTAAATAAAATACCATCAATCTCGCAATCTTTTATGTGACACCAGGACAAAGTAATCAACCAAAAAAGTCAATCAAACACAAACTTTTGAAATCGAAGACGAAATTAGCGGTTTTGGCTAGTACTAGGTATTGAGAGGTTGTTTAAAAAGTCTCAATAATTTAGATTTTAGATAAAATCTAAGTACAATCAACCTCAAACAAAGCTAAAAATATCAAAATTTTCGTTTTACCCACTCCCTATTCCCTACTCCCGACTCCCTTCAAGCTAGGATTTGAGTATTCAAAACCACTTTCCAAACATCCTCTGAGCCAGGATACGGATACCTTTGGTGAATTCCTCAAACAGCTAAACTGAGAATTAGGCACGAAACTAAATTTGAGAAAATAGCCAGTAGGGTGCATTATAGCAACGCTTAACGCACCGATAGATATAGTGCATTACGGCTAATACTTACTAATATTTTTATCCCATTAGAATATGAAAACGGAGAAAATAAGAACAAAGACACAAAAAGCTCTAGAATTGGGTTAAAATTAGTTAATTACGAAAAATGCATGTTATCAGCTACCGACGCTTAAGAGAGTTTTGTGAAAAACACGCTGATTGTCGTACAGCACTTGATAACTGGTATAAAATTGCTAGCAATGCAGATTGGTATAATTTGGTTGAAGTGCAATCTGTTTTCCCAACAGCCGAAGCAGTTAGTGATTTTACTGTATTCAACATCAAAGGCAATAAATATCGGCTAATTGTAAGTATAGATTATGAAAAGCAATTGATTTATATAAAATATATCCTTACCCATGCTGAATATGATAAGGAGGAATGGAAAAATGACCCTTATTTTTAATCAAGATAAATATAAAGAATTATTAGTTAAGTATCAACCAAAGTTAATTAAAAATGAAGAAGACAATGAAAAAGCTTTGGCGATAGTCGAAGAATTGATGCATCTTCCTAATCGCAGTCCTGAAGAAAATGAACTTTATGAACTGCTAATTACTTTAATAGAAAAATTTGAACAAGAATACTATTTACCAGGTCGAGAATCGACACCTCATTCTATGTTACTGTTTTTGATGGAGCAAAAGAATATCCAACAGTCAGATTTAGTAAATATTTTGGGTTCTGAAAATCTTGTCTATGAACTAGTTAATAATCAGCAAGATATTAGTAAATCTCAAGCTAAGGCTTTAGGAGATTTTTTTCAAGTTGACCCTGGTGTGTTTATTTGAAACAGGGTGTTGGGCATCTGCCATTCAACAACATTATTGCAAATCAAACAGAAATGGTTTGATAGATACAATCATACGATCTAACTCAGTTCTATTGTGTTTGAGAAGATCATGTCCCCATAATTTATTCGTATTGTCAGAGCAATCTTTGGCAAGAGATTCTCCTATATCCTCAAAACTCTTTCTAATGTCTCTCCTTAAAATTTCTGGTTCAGATAGTGCTCCAATAACAAATACTCTGTCAATTAGATCCATTGGAATCTTATCCTTAACATAACTCAGTCTATCTTCATCTTCATCGAAATCAATCAGCAAGACAATCATTCTCTTTGGATATTGTCGCATTGTAGTAGCATAATCATTCGTGAATATCTCTACAACATTTTCCCAGCCACGAGCCTCTGGTAAAACTTGAATAGCCCGACTGTTGAGGTTTAGATTCAGAGTAAATCCGTTTGCGATCTGGCGATTAGCATCATCTTCTGGCAATACAAAAACGTGCAGCTGATACTTATTTATGCTCATAGTTCTACATCGCCACGAATCAAGGCATCTACAAGATCACCTTGAATAGATATATCACTGAGCGGTCTTATTAAAGTTGGTTCTAAGTGGTTTTTTCGATGGAGAACTAAGGTATTTTCATCTGAAAATTTTCGGATTGCTTCAGGATTATGAGATGTCACTAAAATTTGACCACTATTCTTAAATGA
The DNA here is from genome assembly GCF_016056305.1 of Amazonocrinis nigriterrae CENA67. Lineage (GTDB taxonomy): Bacteria > Cyanobacteriota > Cyanobacteriia > Cyanobacteriales > Nostocaceae > Amazonocrinis > Amazonocrinis nigriterrae. Next base: position 21,699 of record NZ_JAECZC010000036.1, read on the forward strand.
ACGTCGCAGTGATGTAACAAAATGTCCAACTTCTGATAAGGATAGATAGTTATCAGGCTCATCCCAAAAGCAAAGAAGTGGCCCATAAAATTTGTTAGCAGCTAAAACAACAGCACAAAGAAAAAAGCATTTCTCCCCATCTGATAAATCCTTAAAATCAATACTCAGATTTGCATTATTTGCTTCAAACCGAACAATCATATTTTTAGAGTCTTTGCCAATCTGTTCATTCAGAAAATCCTGAATGTCAGGCATAACTTCTCGAAGATATTTATCAACTTGTGTATAAGCAGCAGGATAACGACTAAGTAACCCAGAAATCCACTCACCGAAGTTTGAACCCTCTCGCTTTGGTTCTAAAGTTTCACCGTTAGATTCTCCAGTCATCAAGCTTGGGATGGGAGCTAAAATAATCATGCGAGCAAGCCAAGTTTTGAAAATACGAAGTCGATCAGTCTCTGATTGCTCCTGTATTACTGGAAGGGCCACAAGATGCCAATCCACCGAAAATTGAGCTTCACGATTGTAAAGAGTGACTTTGGCTTCTTTTCGTGAGTATATTGGTTCTCCTGAAACTAACAGTTGTTCTTCAAAAACTCTAAGTTCTTTAAATTTTTCTGGTAACTCCAAGGCAAGGATATATTTGTATAATTTATCGTCAAGTAATACTTCTATTTCAAAGCGAATCGGCACATCAGACCTGCCACGAGCAAAATCTTTCGACTGGACAAGTTGACCAACTCTATTTATACCTCGCCCGACGGATTGAAGCACCTCTAATGCATAGGCAACAGTCGATTTACCTGCACCATTTTTACCAATTAAGAGAACAGATGACATTCCCTTTGTGGGCAGTTCAAAGTTTTCTAGGCATCTGAAGTTGTGTATATACAGTCTTTGGAGCATAAGAAAACGATTTCAATAACTGGAAAGTCAAAGAACTTTTTGATCTGCCTCAGTAGTGAATCAGCATTGGTACGAACGTCTTGCCAATTCGGGTGCTTTGCTGATCGATAAAGGATTAACTATATATTAAATTACATTTACTTCCATCACAAATGTCAATATTTGGAAAAAACTGTGAGGATTAGTTCAAAGCTTCTCTAGCTCCTCACAAGTTCCTCAAGTTTTTTAACTAACTTCAAAATGAGGTTAGGCAGTTAACAAGTATGAATTGTCATGTAATAGCGATTGGTTATGGTAATGAGTTGCGTAGTGATGATGGTATTGGGCAACGAGTAGCTAAGGCGTTGCATCTATCAAACATGAAATCTATTGCTGTCCACCAACTCACACCTGAACTTGCTGAAGCTTTAGCAAACAGTGATTTGGCAGTCTTTATCGATGCTTGTTTGATGTCCGAAAGTTCTCAGGTGCAAGTAGAACCAATTTTACCTGCATCCGGCAATTATATCACAGCACATACAGCCGAACCGCGATCGCTCTTAGCTCTGACTCAAGCAATTTACGGTTATTGTCCGCCAGCTTGGTGGATTAAAGTCCCAGGAGTAAACTTTGAATTAGGCTACACTTTATCACCAATTGCCGAAACTGGAATAGCGATCGCCATTCAAAAAATTACCCAAATTATTAGTAGGCAGTAGGGAAGATTAATTTTTACACCAAGTAAGTGAAAATCAACATAACTATTTTACGAAACGTAAATATGTCTGAGACTTTGACCACTGACAACTGACCAGTGACAACTGACAACTAACAACCCCCTCCTGTCAAAGACGCTACGCGAACACCAATTAACTTTATTCGCACCAACCTACTTACTTATTCAAAAGTATGCAAAAGCCTATGCAGCCAGCCGTCGAACGCGCTTATGATATTTTACGAGCCGAGAAAGTTAATCCCCTCGATGCCATATTTGCACCCAAAACTGTGGCTGTAATTGGTGCTAGCGAAAAGGCTGATAGTGTTGGACGCACTCTATTATGGAACTTAATTAGTAATCCTTTTGGTGGCACTATTTTCCCTGTCAATCCCAAGCGCCACAGCATACTGGGCATCAAAGCTTACCCAACTATACATGATGTCCCGGAATTAGTTGATTTAGCAGTTATTGCCACCCCAGCGCCAACAGTCCCAGATATTATTAGTCAGTGCGTAGATGCAGGTGTCAAAGGTGCAATTATCTTGAGTGCAGGTTTTAAAGAAGCTGGTGCTGAGGGTGTAGCCTTAGAACAGCAAATACTTGAGCAAGCCCATCGTGGCAAAATGCGGATTATTGGCCCGAACTGCTTGGGTGTGATGAGTCCACGCACAGGTTTAAATGCGACTTTTGCCAGTACAATGGCGCGTCCTGGAAATGTCGGCTTTATTAGTCAAAGTGGAGCGCTTTGTACTGCTATCCTTGATTGGAGTTTCAGAGAAAACGTTGGTTTTAGCGCCTTTGTTTCCCTTGGTTCGATGCTAGATGTGGGTTGGGGAGATTTGATTTATTACCTTGGTGATGACCCCCACACTAAAAGTATTGTAATTTACATGGAATCAATCGGGGATGCGCGTTCATTTCTCTCAGCAGCGCGGGAAGTTGCTTTAACTAAGCCGATTATTGTGATTAAAGCAGGTCGTAGTGAAGCCGCAGCCAAAGCAGCAGCTTCCCACACTGGCGCATTAACAGGAAGTGATGAAGTGCTTCATGCAGCTTTTAGGCGTTGTGGGGTGTTGCGCGTCAACAGCATTTCTGACTTGTTTGATATGGCGGAGTTACTCGCAAAACAACCGCGTCCCAAAGGCCCACGCCTGACAATTTTAACTAACGCAGGTGGGCCGGGAGTACTTGCTACTGATGCTTTGATTGCTGCTGGTGGAGAAGTTGCACCCATTTCTGAGGAAACTAGCGCAGCCTTAAACCAACTATTACCAACACATTGGAGTCATGGCAACCCAATTGATATTCTAGGCGACGCTGACCCACAAAGATATACCAAAGCCTTGGAAATTGCTGCTAAAGATCCCAATAGTGAAGGCTTATTGGTGATTCTCACACCCCAAGCGATGACAGACCCCACCCAAACAGCCGAACAATTGAAACCCTACGCGCAGATGTCTGGTAAACCCATCCTTGCTAGTTGGATGGGAGGCGCAGATGTGGCAGCAGGCGAGATGATTCTCAATCGTAATCATATCCCGACTTATGCTTATCCTGATACCGCCGCTCGCTTGTTTACTTACATGTGGCAATCTAGTTATAACCTGCGCGGTATCTACGAAACTCCGGTAATGCCAACAAATGATGCGTCGTCAGGGATACCAGACCGTAAATGTGTGGAAAAAATTATCCAAACAGCACGCCAGGCACAGCGAACTATTCTCACAGAGTTTGAATCAAAGCAGATTTTAGCAGCTTATGGTATTCCTGTAGTTGCCACTTGCGTTGCTAAAAGTGAAGATGAAGCAGTTGAATGTGCCCAAAAAATTGGCTATCCGGTTGTTTTAAAGCTGTTTTCCGAGATAATTACCCATAAAACTGATGTTGGCGGTGTGCAGTTAAATTTAAAAGATGCTGATGCTGTACGACACGCCTACCGCACTATTGAATCATCTTTACACGAGAAACTACAACACGACCCTCATTACTCAGCACTCAACACTCAAAACTCAGCAACGCCACATGCTCCACTTGGGGAGACCCCAAGACCGCAGTGGCTCCTCAGCAACGCCACATGCTCCACTTGGGGAGACCCCAAGACCGCAGTGGCTCCTCAGCAACGCCACATGCTCCACTTGGGGAGACCCCAAGACCGCAGTGGCTCCTCAGTACTCTTCCTAGGTGTAACCGTGCAGCCAATGGTGAAAATGGTCGGTTATGAACTGATTATTGGCAGTAGTCTTGATGCACAGTTTGGCCCGGTGTTGCTTTTTGGTACAGGAGGACAACTTGTCGAAGTTTTTCACGATCGCGCGATCGCACTTCCACCCCTGAATACCACTTTAGCGCGCCGCATGATGGAGCAAACACAAATTTACAAAGCCCTTCAAGGAGTCCGGGGACGCAAAAGTGTTGATATGGCTGCCCTTGAACAATTAATGGTGCGATTTAGTCAATTAGTTGTAGAACAACGTTGGATTAAGGAAATCGATATTAATCCGTTGCTGGCTTCGTCTTTTGAATTAATTGCCCTCGATGCTAGGATGATCCTGCACGACGCAGATATGAAACAAGAGCAACTGCCAAAGTTAGCAATTCGACCCTATCCCATACAATATGTGGGAAATTGGACGATGAAAGACGGCACGTTAGTTACCATCCGTCCCATCCGTCCAGAAGATGAGCCGCTGATGGTACAATTTCATCAAACACTCTCAGAGCAAAGTGTTTATTTTCGTTATTTCCATTTAATTAAGCTGCGGTCAAGAGTAGCCCATGAACGGCTGACACGTATTTGCTTTATTGATTACGATCGCGAAATCGCTCTAGTTGTAGAATATCAAAATCCCCAAACGCAGATACGGGAAATTTTAGCAGTCGGTCGATTGAGTAAAATACATAATACAAACGAAGCAGAATTTGCTATTTTGGTAAGCGATCGCTGTCAATGCCAAGGTATAGGCACTGAATTACTGCGACGGTTACTGCAAGTTAGTCGAGATGAGCAACTAACCAAAATCACTGCTGATATCCTGGTTGACAATTATGCCATGCAAAAAGTTTGCGAAAAACTTGGTTTTCGCATCGAACGCACAGATGATCCCACTGTAGTCAAAGCTGAAATCGATACATTGCCGAATTGAAGCAAGTAGAAACGGGTAAATAAACATAACCTCAAAGTTGATACATTTAGGCAAGCAGGGGAGCAGGGGAGCAGAGGGGCAGAGGGGCAGGGGGGCAGGGGATAAGTCAATTAAAACAGCATAGAATAACCAAGTAGCCCAGACTTGTAACTTGACACCATTAATAGAACCAGTCCACAAATAATATATTTTGGCTCAAACCGAGGACTGAGGCGCTTTCGCCCCTTCGGGGCGAAAGCGACGGTTGGGCATTTTATTTTCTGGAAATCCCCTACCAACTGCTGCTTGCCAACATTGTTTAAATGCTTCGTCTCGATGACAAGCATCAAAATAGCCTTTTGCCCACTCAGGATTGTCGTAATAATATTGATTTGCTTGTATCGCTGAAGTCAAATTGGCAATTGTACAAGTGGGAATTTCTCCAGTTTGCCAATCAACACAAGCATCCTGGGCAATACACTGATGTAAGAGTACAACCTTGTCATCAACACTAAGCATATTTGGAAAGTCCCTTTTTGGGAAAGTGGCTTTGATTAACCTCTTTTTAATATCTCACTATATATTTAGTTGCTTGATAGTAGTAATAATATGCAACATTCAGTAGACCAAAAAGTTCTGCGATCACTCTTTTGTGAATACTTGTCTAAGTGGATTTTGGTTAAAGATTAGTAATTTTAAATACTAGTATTGCATTGCTGAGTTGACCTTGTGACATAAGTAAAGTTAATAAATCAGCCAAGTATAAGAGCAAATCTCAGTAGACCGAAAAGTTTGGCGATCGCTAAAAAATAGTAGTGTAAGCTAATCAGCATTTAAGTTGCAATATAGTTGACATTGCCTTTATTTTTGATTTTCCGATGGCACTTAATCACTAACTCACCTTGGTTTAACAGCTTATCTAGTAGTGATTTCAATTTATCTACCGATTGAAACAGACGGTGAGCAATATATTCTTTAGATGACTGATGACTGTCATTGGCTATGATTAAATTGAAACGAGATCACGCGATCGCGCCCTTGCTGTTTGGCTGCATAAAGTGCTTTGTCAGCTGCTGCCATCAGGTCTTGCGGTGATAAATCTAAATTGGGGATAATACTGACAACGCCTACACTAATGGTGACATGTTTACTAACACTAGACTCAGCATGAGGAATTGCCAAGTTGCGTACTGCTTGTAAAATTGTTCGAGCTACATGAATTGCTCCTTGATGTTTTGTATTAGGAAGAATCACAACAAATTCTTCTCCACCGTAACGTGCAATTAAATCAGCTGGACGTTGCACAACACTTTTGAGAGCAGTTGCAACTTGCCGTAAACAATCATCGCCTGCTAAATGACCATAGGTGTCGTTATAGCGCTTAAAAAAATCAATATCGCATAAAATTAAAGACAGAGGCATCTGTTCACGTTTGAGACGATGCCACTCAGCATGTAAACACTCATCAAATCGGCGACGATTGGCTATTTGCGTTAAATCATCTAGATTAACCAGTCTTTGTAGTTCCAAATTAGCAGCTTGCATCTGCTTGTACAGCATTGATTGATGAATTGTATCAATGCTTAACTCTCCATCGACGGTAATCAATTTATCCTTCATTTCTTCAAGCATGGAACTCAAAAATTGCTCACGTTCATAGCGATTAAGCGCTGTTTTAATTGCAACGTAAAGTTCTCGCTCCCTAACAGGTTTGAGGATGTAACCAAAAGGAAATGTTAGCGTTGCTCGCTCTACAGTACTTACGTCAGAGTAGCCTGTAACATAAATACTCGGTATTTTGAGACTCGACCAAATTTGTTCTGCTGCCTGGATACCGTCCATCTTGCCTTGCAGACAGATATCCATCAAAATTAAGCTGGGGCGTAGTTCAGTGGCTTTGACAATTGCGGTTTCTGCCGAATCAGCAATCTCGATAACTGTGTATCCCAAAGACTCTAAATTTTCTTGTAAGTTCATGGCAAGAATGTACTCATCTTCAACAACAAGAAGTCGAATGGTTTGAGTTTTCTGTTTGTCTGAAGACAGGTTCATTAATTTCATGTCCTACTTTTTCCAAAAGAAATTCTAAATTCTGTTCCTTGCTGACAGTTAATATCAATGCTTCCCCTTAATTGCTTCACCAAACCTTGGACAAGATTGATACCCAACGTTTTAGACTTTTTGTGATCAAAGTTCTCAGGTAATCCAATTCCATTATCTTGTACAATGAGTATTAAATTATGCTCGTTTTCTTGATAAAACTTGACCTTAATTTGACCAGCACGATTATCGGGAAAGGCGTATTTTAAAGCATTAGACACTAGTTCATTGATAATCAACCCACAGGGAACAGCTGTTTCAATATCCAAGCTAACTTTTTCAGTATTAATACTGAGTTGAATCAGGTTAGAGCTGGTATTGTAGGAAGCAAATAGATGAGCGGTTAAGTTACGAATATAGTGAGCAAAATCAATATTGGCAAGGTCTTGGGAACAATAGAGCTTTTCATGTACCAGAGCAATAGAGGCAATGCGGTTGTGGCTATCACGTAGGATGGCATTAGCTTGTGCATCTTGAGTTCGTCTGGACTGCATTTGTAGCAAGCTGCTGACAATGCCTAAATTGTTCTTAACACGATGGTGAATTTCTTTGAGTAAGACTTCTTTTTCCCGTAAAGATGCTTCAATATGCTCTTTATCTTGTTTAGAAGCGGTTATATCTTCAACAATGTATGAAAACCTGGGATAGCCAGTGGGACTAACTGCAATTGGGCAAACACTAGCAGCGAGCCATCGTTGACCGTTGGGTGTGTCATGGGAATATTCAAACCGCACAGCAGCCTGAACTTGTTGGGCTTGACGATAATAACTCACCCATTCCTGGATAGTCTGCTGGGGTACGCCTAAATCGCTGGCAAACCGATTCTGCATTGCTTCGGGAGTTGTGCCGAAAAACTCAGCAACAGCTCGGTTATCGGAAATATGTAGAATGTCGTTATTGTGTAGCTCAACAATGCCCATCAGCATTGCTCCACTGTTGAAGAAACTGCGGAGCGTTGACTCACTGCGTTGTAAATCGGCGTTGATTTGACTTAACTCGGCTGTGCGTTCTGCCACCCGGAGTTCTAACTCTTCTTTGGACTGTCTGAGTTCTTCCTGGGCTTGTTGGCGTTGAGCTTCGATGCGCTTGCGTTCGGTGATTTCTTCACAAACTGTACTAATGCCAATAACTGCATCTCCATTCTTTAACGGTAAAAAATGCTCTAACCAAGTTCGTCAAAACCAAATCAGGAAGGTGTTGACGAATAGCAGCCAGCGCCGCCATACCATCTTCTACAGCTTCTACTTGATATCGTTGCCCCAGCAGTCGTTTAGCGTAGTCCCGCATATCAGCATTGTCATCCACCACGATGATTCTGGGGCTGGGGGATGAGGGGGATGAGGGGGATATTATCTTTGCTTCCTCATCTCCCCCATCTCCCCCATCTCCTACTTCCGCTAGCCACCGCCATGCTTCTTCAACGTAAGGTGTAGCTCCTATGGCAGTTGATGCAAGTGTGCGAGATGCATTAATGCGTTGGTTAGGTAGATGAGCAAATCCAGTGGGAATCGAGACGGTGAAGCAACTACCCTGTGCCACTTGACTGGTGACATGGATACTACCACCGTGCAGTTTCACCAACTCTTGCACCAGGGATAAGCCAATACCTGAGCCTTCAAAACTGCGTCCTTGGGCACCTTTAACGCGGCGGAAGCGTTCAAATAAATGGCTAATTTCGTCTGGTGGAATGCCAATGCCTGTATCTTCAATTGCCAGTTCAACGCGATCGCCAAAACTCTGCAAACGCACGCTAATTGTGCCGCTCAAGGTAAACTTAAAGGCATTGGATAACAGATTCAACACAATTTTTTCCCACATTTCCCGATCAACGTAAATCTCTTCGGGCAAAGGCGGACATTCCACTACCAAAGACATGTCAGCACGTTCAATCAGCGAGCGAAAGGTACTAGCAAGTTCTGTTGTAGTTCTAGCTAAGTCGGTTGGTTCATACACTGCTTGAACGCGTCCTGCTTCAATCCGCGAAAAATCAAGGAGTGTATTCACCAGTTTCAGCAACCGCAAGCCATTACGTTGTACAATTTCTAGGCGATCGCGTTGCTTGGGGAATAATGGGGCTTCTGTGTCGGCTAAGGCATCTTCCACTGGCGCTAGTATTAAGGTCAGCGGCGTGCGAAACTCATGGGAGACATTGCTAAAAAAATCGGTTTTGGCGCGATCTATCTCTGCTAAAGCTTGTGATCGTTGGCGTTCAGCTTCATAGGTACGGGCATTAGCGATCGCCCTTGGCGTTAGCGCAGCCATCGCTGTTGCTACACTATTGACAACCAAATCAAAAAATCCCCGATACTCGTCATCAAAGGCGCGACACGGACTGATACCCATGACTAGCAATCCCGCGAAGGCTTGTTGCTGCCCTGGTTGCGCGATTGGCATCACCAAAGCAGCCAATGGAGGCGTATGCCACACTCCCCCAGGCAAATTATGGAATCGAGTCTCTAAGTCATCCACCAGCATTGCTTGTCCAGTTTGGCAAACTTGCGCCAAACCCCAGACATCATCCTGTGTCAAGTTCACTTGAATGGGGCTTTTATCAGTTCCCCTTTCAATGCCTGTGGTGCTAATCAACCGTGCCTGCTGACTATTAGTGTCTACCAGATACAATAAAGCAAACGGGATGTCATAAGGATTAATAGACAAGCTATCTGTGGCAATCTCACAGGCTTTTTCCACGGTTTTGGCCTTCATAACATTTGCACCTAGTTCCCGCAAAGTCTGCAAGCGACGATTGCTCAAAACTCGCCCAGTGGTCTCAGTGCAAACTACGAGTGTGCCACCGACTCTTCCCGTTTCGTCCCGGACTGGACTGTAGCTATAGGTGAAGTAAATTTCTTCAAAGTAACCATTGCGATGGAAAGGGACAAGTTGGTCTTCATGCCAAGTCTCTTGTCCTTCGGTCATCACATTATGGATTTGTGGACCAATAATTTGCCAAATTTCAGCCCAGCAATCTGAACCTCGCTGTCCAAGGGCTTGGGGGTGTTTGTGCGCTCCTAAGCTAGGACGGTAGCCGTCATTATAAAATTGTACCAAGTCTGGGCCCCAAAACAGAACCATCGGGTGACGCGTAGACAGAAGAATACTGACCGTAGTTCGTAAACTTTGCGGCCATTGCTTGACAGGGCCGAGGGGTGTTTGTGACCAGTCGTGCGATCGCATCAACGCACACATTTCCCCATCGCCTGCAAATAAGCCTTCCAGCACGTCTGTTCTGATTGGCTCTGTCACAATATTTACCCCTTATTATGGTAAAATTTACTGCTTCCCACTCATTTCATAGTATTTCTTCGAGAGTCTTTTCCTCTCAGTCAGATGTGCCGTCTTTCAGGTTGCACTCAGAAGCATTGATTAGCCGATGTCCCAAGCCATCTAGGTATTGAGCTAAGATGCGCCTAAAATCATGCCATATGGTCTGGAAATCCCTATCATATCTACATTTAAGCCATTCTTGTCAACAAGATTCTACATTTTAAATTATTAATTTTACTGTTGACATTAAAAATTTTTAGTAGCTATAACCAGTAATAATTACAGTCAATCAAGCTTGGAATACAGTATTTTACTGTTATTCAAAAATTTGCAACTGTAACTTCTAACTTCATCTGTAATTACATCAACTAAATGCCAATTAGCCATCATAACTACCTACATATCAACGAATTAAAATCCTTTGTATTTTTGTGTATTCGTGTCTTTTTTAGTTGGTTGTTTGGCATTTATCTACTAAAAACAAGGTTGTTTTTAGATAGTTATCTTAAAAAAAAATATCAATGATAATAACTGAGAATATTGAAATTGTGCCATATCTAAATAATTGTAAATACATAAAAATAACTTAATACAAAAATTAATTTATTGAATCAGACAATAAAAGTAATTAGTTTTGGATATCAGGAAAGTTATCCTATAAAATTTTCAAGGAAATATTCATATGTTAAAGAACATAGAAAGTATTGTCATAGTAGGTGGCGGTACCGCAGGGTGGATGACAGCAGCGTATCTGAGTAAAGCTTTCAAGAAAAATATGCAGATTACTTTAGTTGAGTCATCTAACTTAACAACAATTGGTGTTGGTGAAGCAACATTTAGCACTATCAAATTATTCTTTGATTTTCTCGGTTTGCAAGAATCCGAATGGATGCCAAAATGTCAAGCTACATATAAAATGGCCATCAAATTTGTCAATTGGAACGCCCAGAGAAGACACTTTTATCACCCTTTCCAGAGATATGAAGCAGTAGATGGGTTTGATGTCTCAGAATGGTGGCTGAAAATGAAGAAAGAACAGGATGCATTTGATTATTCCTGCTTTTTAATTCCGATGCTGTGCGATCATCAAAAGTCACCCAGGTATTTCAATGGACAAGTCTTTGATGATAAAGTTCAAAAGTTATTCAATCAAGAGGAAAATCAAGAAAAAAATGTACTATCAAATTTAAAAGTTCAGTACCCATACGCTTATCATTTTGATGCTAAACTGCTTGCTCAATTTCTGAAAGATTATGCAATGCACAGGGGTGTAAAGCTGATTGTTGATGATGTAGTCGAAGTCGGTTTAAGAGAAGATGGCAGTATAGATTGCATTCAGGCTAAAAACTATGGCGAGATCAGTGGAGATTTATTCATAGACTGTACTGGTTTTAGTGGTTTATTGATCAACCAAGCTTTGGATGAACCATTCATTTCTTTTTCAGAATCTTTACTGTGCGATCATGCGATCGCTATGCAAATACCAAGCGATATGGCAAAACATGGTATCAATCCTTACACGACTGCAACCGCGTTAAGTTCTGGTTGGGTATGGAACATACCCCTTTACGGACGAGCAGGCACAGGATATGTTTACTCAAGTGCCTTTATCTCTAAAGAAGCAGCAGAAGAGGAATTTCGCAAGCATCTGGGAGAAGCTGCTGATAATTGCAAGGCTTTGCATATCAAGATGAGGATAGGACGCAACAGGAATTCATGGGTGAAAAATTGCGTGGCTATTGGTCTTTCTAGTGGTTTTGTAGAACCGCTAGAGTCTACCGGAATATTCTTTATTCAGCACGGAATCGAAGAGTTAGTTAGCCACTTCCCAGACAAATCCTTCAATGAGGATCTAATCCGCAGCTATAATCAGGCGATCGCTAATTGTATAGATGGTGTACGGGACTTTTTAACACTCCATTATTATGCTAGCGATCGAGCCGACACACCATTCTGGAAGGCTACCAAGCATGATATCCTAGTCTCAGAAGAACTGCGTGAAAGGTTAAGGCTGTGGAAAAGTAGACTTCCAAACAATAAGAACATCAATCAGAACTATCATGGTTTCGAGTCTTACTCTTATTCTGTGATGTTGCTTGGGTTAAACTACATGCCTGAGACCAGTCTACCTATTTTAGATCTGATCGATGACCACAATGCTGTGTCTGTATTTAATGAAATTAAACAGAAAGCTGAATACTTGAGTGCTACTTTACCATCTCAATACAACTATTTAAATTATTTAGTACAAAGCAGCAAAAATCAAGCTAGCATGAAAAATGGTGAAGAAGTCGAGAATATAAGTCTTTTGGCTGTTGATTAGCGTTAGCAAAACTGACGCAGGATTGTCACCGCACCAAGCCAAAGTGCAGCTATGCTGGAAGCTTTTTTAGACTATTGACTATTGACAGCCTCAACTAGAAATTGATGATACTTGGCTAAGTACTAATCAACAAGGATTGCTATAGTGATTTAGTCTGAATGCTTTGTGAATAACCAAGGTTTTGATAAAAATTGATCACTTCTTGATATTTCAACACATAACGCTTCGCCATTGTTTTAACAGAATAGTTATTCCAAGTATCTTTAACCATCTGTTTGCGGTCAATATTATTTCCTACTGATTCAATCTTTGCAACCATTTCATCAACGGATGCTGCAAAATCTCCATTGATTCCTGGTTTAATTAACTCTTTGGCTGCTCCTCTATTAAAAGAAATAACAGGACAACCACAAGCCATAGCTTCAATCATCACCAATCCAAACGGCTCTTCCCATTGTATAGGATTTAAAAAGCAGTATGAACTTTTTAACAACTCTATTTTTTCCTCATTACTGACCGGGCCTATATATTCGGCACAATCTGGATTTGCTTCTATTAATGGCAGAACTTCTTGATAGAAATAATCGATGTGAGCAGGTAAATAATTATCTACTATCCCTGCAATAATAATTTTTCTTTTTGCTTTAATTGCTGCCTCTATTGCATATTTAGTTCCTTTCTCTCTCACAATTCTACCAATCCAAACCAGATTTTTTTGGGGTGATATTTCTCCTTGTACGAAATGATTATCTGGTAAACCATGAGGGATAACTCCGATAATATTTAAAGGTAGTTGGGAATCTCTCATCATGTTTTCCTTGGCTCTATCACTGATGGCAATTAGAGGAGTATCCTTAGCCCAATGAAAATAGTATTTATCTCCCTCACCTAGATGATTTTCTCTTCTATCAAAAGGAAAATTACTGTGTATAGTGCATATATGCGGCACTGCTATCTGAGCTGTAAGTTTCAAGATGATGAGGTCTGATGCAGAGGAAAGATGGGTATGTACAATATCATACTTGTGTGGATTATGCGCTATTTCTCTAAAGCTGTTAATCATGTGATATTCAGCTTCAAGATAGTTTGTCCAAGGAATTTTTTGCATAGAAAGTGAAGTTTCTATGTAAGATTTTAATTCTCCCCTTGTCTTGGAATCTCCTGATGCAAAAAGAGTAACATGATGTCCTTGGTTGACTAACTCTTCACTTAAATTACTGATAACTGCTTCTGTTCCACCATAATCTCTTGGAGGTACAGAAAACCAAGGGGCTGCTATTTGTGCTATTTTTAAATTTTGTCCATTAAAAGTCAAGTCATCATTGACTCTTGTCGGTTCTAAACTCAATTGATCTTCTTGAGTTTTTGAAACTTCAATATTTTTTGCTTGAGTAATCAAACTTCATACCTCCCGTGTATAATTAGTATAATTAATGAGTGAAAAAACTTATTTTTCCTCTGTTACTTGCTCTTAATAATATGGTTACAATACAACATGTTACAAATACCAGAAACATCTAGCTAAAGATATAGTTGTTATTAACTTTATCTTCCATGAGTTAACTTGCAGACATAAATATGCCTAATGATTGATAACTAATGACTGATCAGTTATCAACAGCTTTCTCGACAGAAGTACCTCTCCCAACTCGCAGTTTGAGCTAACGATGTATTTTCTTTTCAGAGTAGGCGAGAAAGTATAGCAAAGTGCGCTCGTGCTGTAGACGCTTGGTGCGGCTACTCTTCTCCTTCAAAGACGCTCTTGCTAGCTTGCTTAAGCGTAGGGGTACGAGAACGCCTAACGGCGAACCCGCTATCGTGGAGCCACTGCGTGAGACAAAAAAAGATTTATACAAGAAGTCTAGTTAAATACAGAGCATGGCAAGTCAAGAAAGTTATGTCCTCGATATACATGACATAACTTTTGACGATTATTACCTAAATTCCCTGTTTAAATATCCTGCTATTGCTTAACAGGAATTAAGATATCTGTTCCCTGAACTTGCAGGTATACAGGCTCAGGAGTATGTAAAATCTGAGGATTGTGTCCTGCAATCCAAGCACTAACACAATCAAGCATATCGATACCAGTTTCCCCTTCATCAAAATCGACTTCAAATACCCATGATTGATAAAGCGATCGCGGAATTTCAATAATCATTATCCAACTCCGAAATTATTTTAGCTTTTGAAGGGGAAGGAAAAGAAGGGGAAAGGAAAAAAGTAATTGTTCGGTTGCAATCTTAAACTTTTATCTACTTGCCAATATTTACTTCCCCTTCCCCTTCCCCTTCCCCTATTGCAAACGCACAGATACACTACCTGCATGGGCGGGTAAACCTTCTGCTTGTGCTAGCGTCACGGCTGCTTCACCTATTGTCTGCAACGCTTGTTGATTGCATTCTAAATAAGTTATCCGCTTGAGAAAGTCGTAGACACTCAAGCCAGAGGCAAAGCGGGCAGAACGCGCAGTCGGTAGCACATGGTTGGGGCCTCCTAAATAATCGCCGATGGCTTCTGGGGTATGGCGTCCCAAAAACAGACTACCAGCACACTTAATTTGATTGGCAAGCAGTTGTGGGTTATCTACGCACAATTCCACATGTTCTGGAGCTAGTTGATTGAGTAGTGGTATACTTTGTGCTAAATCGCTGACAATAATCACGGCTGCATGGTTTTGCCAACTGGCAGCAGCGACTTGTTTGGTGGGTAGAGTGGTGAGAATTTGCTCGACTGCTGCTATTACCTGTTGGGCGAAAGTTTCGGAATCAGTAATCAAAATTGATTGGGCGCTAGGATCGTGTTCTGCTTGCGATAATAAATCCCAGGCTATCCAGTCTGGGTTATTCTGACTGTCGGCTACCACGAGAATTTCTGAAGGCCCAGCGATACTATCAATGCCAACTGTGCCAAATACTTGACGTTTAGCTTCAGCAACATAAGCATTACCAGGGCCAACAATTTTATCTACAGGGGCAATGCTTTCTGTACCATAGGCTAATGCGGCGATCGCTTGCGCTCCACCAATGCTGTAAATTTCTGTGACACCGGCAATTTGGGCAGCAGCCAGCACCACGGGATTAAGTTCACCGCCAGGCATTGGTACTGTCATCACAATGCGTTCTACACCTGCAATTTTGGCGGGTAGGGCGTTCATCAACAAAGAACTAGGATAGCTAGCCCGTCCTCCAGGTACATAAATTCCCACTTGAGACAAGGCAACCCAATTCAATCCCAGTTTTACCCCGACTGTATCGGTATAGCCAATATCTTGCGGTAGTTGTTTTTGATGAAAAGCTGCAATTCTTTGGGCAGCTAGTTCTAGAGCCGCCTTGACATCGGCGGGACATTGTGCTGCTTTTTCAGCAATTAAGCTGGCGCTCAGATGCAAAGACTCTGGATTGTAGTGGTCAAAACGGCTAGTATAATCCTTGACTGCGGCATCTCCACGCACCTTGACATCAGCCAGAATCTCGCGTACTGTCCCACTTACATCAACTGTAGCTTCCCGGCGATCGCTAACAAGGGTTTTGAATCTGGCAGAAAAATCTTTGTCGGTAGTTTGAAGTAGTTGCATGGACAGTATCACAGAAGCGGTGAGGTCAATAATTAGTTTAAAGCGCGAGTGACCCAATTGGGCAGGAGAACTGTTGAGGAGGGGAGCAAGGGAAGAAATTTTTCATCGGTTTTGCTTCAGTACAACTATGCTTGGGGGAAACCCAAGACGGCGATGGCTCACGAGGAAAGCGATCGCGGGGGCCCGAGTTCCCCACTCCCCTCAAGTCAGGATTTGAGTATTCAAAATGACTTGGAAACATTCTCTTAATTGTTGTTCCACTATGAGTGTACGTACGTATATCTTTGATTAATTCGGTTTAAAACAACATTTGTGTTAGACAAGTTGGTACGTTCGATAGCTATCCAAGAAACGAAGACTCCACATACTTTGGTATCAGAACTAGTAACGTACTCTAAATCAAACCCACTGCTATCAACGTTGTTAACTTGAGGTTTTATACGCTGATGAAGTCCGTAGTCGCCTGCTAGTGAAACGGTTACTGTCGGGACAGACTCCGTAAATTTTTCAGGGAAGGTAATGCGCTGTTTGTAGACTCGCTCGCCACTGGTTTGGCTGAAGTTACAACCAGCACTTTCTGTCCAAGCTTTAGTGTTGCCAGTTTGAAACTTAAAACATTTATGATAAGCTTCCCATCCAGCCATTGTTTCTCCTTTGATTAATGTGTCTGTGCAAAATTTTTTACAATAATTGCAGAAGACAGTTTTTCAAATTGTGCAACCTTTTATGTATTTAAAATAAATTTTTCATAAAAGCAAGTGCTAAAAGGTTGATTTTTGAAATTTCGACTTGACAAAGTAGGGATTCACTGGCAAATCAATCAATAAAATCAATGTCATAAAAGTAGGATTAATTATAATTCTTGCTTCACAGGTAAGAAAAGTAAGAAAAGTAAGAAAATAGTATAAATATCTATAAGTTTTTTCATATCACATTTGCAGAGATAATCATTTTGGCTGATGACTGTTATCGGTCAGCGGTCAAGTACCTTCAAGGGTGACTATCTAGTTACTACCGTGTTTCATCAATTAGTATCAAAAAGTTTTATTTACTGAACCTGGCAGCTGCAAAGCATAATTAATTCGACGTATAGGTTCGGATAATTCGTAGCTTACTTGTTGCATACATTTCTTATGATATACTGTAACGTAATTATTAAGGTTCATACCTAAATACTAGGTACGAATTGACTTGCCAAAATAAGTAGTAATTGCGATAAGATAATTAGTATAATCTTTAACTAATAAGTATTTATACAAATTAATACCAGGTGCGGCCATTTTACTGTATCTCTAGATTGTCAAATGATTCAATATAAATATCAAGTTGGTGGTAGTTTAACTGTTGATGCTCCTAGCTATGTAGAACGACAGGCTGACGCGCAACTATATGAAGCGCTGCAAGCTGGTGAATTTTGTTATGTTCTCAACTCGCGGCAAATGGGTAAGTCTTCGCTGCTAGTCAGGACTCGGCATCGTCTACAACAAGAAGGATTTAAATGTACAACTGTGGATATGAGTAATATTGGCTGTGAAAATATTACCCCACAGCAGTGGTACAAGGGAGTGATTGGTGAGTTATGGTTAGGTTTTAAGTTATTAGGAAAGCTGAACTTGAAAGCCTGGTGGCAAGAGCAACAAGATATTCCTTTACCTCAAAGACTAAATAAGTTTATTTCCCAAGTACTGCTGAGCCAATTTCCCGATAAAAAGATATTTATATTTATTGATGAAGTTGATAGTATTAAAAGCTTAGATTTTGCAGTTGATGATTTTTTTGCTCTCATTAGATTTTGCTATAACCAAAGAGCAATTGATCCAGAATACAACCGCATTACATTTGTGCTTTTTGGAGTCACAACACCATCAGAATTAATTCAAAATCCTCAGCGCACCCCGTTTAATATCGGTAAAGCAATAGAACTGCATGGTTTTACCTTAGATGAAGTTCAGCCATTAGCTAAGGGATTAACATTTGAAGACAGTAATGCTCAGGCAATTCTCAAAGAAATTTTAGCATGGACAGGCGGGCAGCCATTTCTGACGCAAAAACTTTGTCAGTTGGTAGTAAATTCTAGTCAAAATACAGTCAGTAAACAATTGACAATTCCTCCTGGTACTGAGGCATTTTGGATAGAAAGTATTGTGAAGTCTTGCATCATTGAAAAATGGGCATCTCAGGACGAGCCAGAGCATTTGCGGACAATTCGCGATCGCCTGCTGTGTAACGAGGCACTTGCAGGACGCATCTTAGGAACATACCAGCAAGTTCTTGCAGGAGTGGACGTAGCAACCGATGACAGTCGAGAACAAATTGAACTACTGCTGTCAGGTTTGGTAGTCAATCAACAAGGATATTTAAAACTAAAAAATCCAATTTATCAAGCTGTCTTTAACTCAGAATGGGTTGCCAAACAAATTGATCATCTGCGTCCCTACGCCAAACGCTTGAATGCTTGGATAGAATCAAAAGAACAAGATCAGTCACAACTGCTGACAGGAACAAAATTGCAGTCAGCACTGAATTGGTCAAAAAATAAAAAACTCAGTGACTTAGATTATCGATTTTTAGCTGCTAGTCAGGAACTAGCAAAGCTGCAAATTGAACTGGATTTAGCAGCAGAAAAACAGGCAAGACAAATTGAACGCGAAAAAGCCGAATTTGCCATCTTTGCTGCTAAACAAGCTAATCAAATCTTGGCAGACGCACGCAGAACTGCTAGACGCAACGCTCAAAAATTACGTTTGGGCAAAGGCTGGATTGCAAGTCTTGCTGGGGGAGTTACCAGTTTAGTGCTGCTAATGCGTTTTAGTGGACTACTACAAGGTATGGAGTGGGCCATATTAGATAGCTTGTTTCAAGCACGTCCCCCAGCAAAAGTTGACCAGAGGATTACGATTATTAAAATTGATGAGTCAGATATTCAAAAAATTGGTCAATACCCACTGTCAGATCGGGTGTTGGCTCGAACCATCGAGACTTTAAAAAGCTACAACCCAAAAGCAATTGGGCTAGACTTGTATCGAGATATGCCTGTAGAACCAGGTTATCAAGAATTAGTTAAACAATTTAACACTACTCCCAATTTGATTGGTATTGAAAAGGCAGTGGGTAGCCAGGTTTATGCACCACCAGTTTTAGCTCAAAAGGGCCAAGTGGGTCTTTCCGATCAGATTCTAGATGGAGATGGCAAGATTCGCCGGGCCTTACTTTCAATTCGACTGGCAAACGGCGAATTACGTTTGAATCTCGGCTTGCGACTGGCGCTACACTACCTAGAAACTGCTAATATTACCCCAAAATCCTTGCCGAACAATGCTAATTACATCCAGTTGGGGAAAGCAGTATTTGTTCCCTTTCAAGCCAATGACGGAGGCTATGTACGGGCTGATACAGGGGGGTATCAAATTTTGCTTAACTTTCATGGCACTCAAGCGCAATTTGAGAACTTTTCCATTGCAGATTTGTTAAGTAAAAAGATTCCACCAGAAAAGTTACGCGATCGCATTGTTTTAATCGGTTCAACAGCTGAAAGCGTCAACGATATGTTTCAAACACCCTATAGTAACCGCATTTTTGGCCCTCCCCAACAAATGGCAGGTGTGATCGTCCATGCAAACATTACCAGTCAGATTTTAGATGCTGCCCTAGAAGGGCATTCTACACTACGAGTTTGGCCTGAAGAATTCGAGTGGCTGTGGATTTTGCTGTGGTCTGGGGTGGGAGCAGCCTTAAGTTGGCGAGTCAAGTCACATAGAGCAGTAATCGCTGCTGTAACCATCGCTTCTGGAGAAATGATTGCAATTGCTTACCTTGCCTTTTTAAACGGTTGGTGGATTCCCACTGTCCCGCCAATGATTGGGCTTGTGGTTGCAGCTATGACTCTGCCAATGATTACCAATAAGCAGTTAGAAAAAATTCAGCTTTGTCAAACTGTAGAGTTGCTAGTTGCTATTAGCAAAGACCAACCTGCTGCTGGACAAATCGCGATCGAATATCTCAAGCAAGCAGAGAGCTTGGAAAATCAAGCTTTAATTGAGCAGATAGTTTCTAATACTAATTCATAATTCGTAGCTAGATGATGAAACACTCTGCTGACAGTCATCACTCATCAGTTTTTCTTATTGATAAAGTTTAACTCGACTGCGAGAACCTGCACCAGAGCTATCTTTTGGTTGGTCTGTGTCTGGTGGGTTAAAACTATCTTGAAAAACAAGCCGTTTTGAGAAAGTAGCACTTCTGGTTGTGAATTCTGGTTTAGCTGGAGTAGCTAAGCTCAAGCTGAGTAACAACTCTATGGTTAAACAGAGTGTGAAAAGTCTTGGTAAAAAACTTGCTTTCATTGCAAATAGTTAGTAATTTTCGCAAAAACTGCTGTGGCAGTGGTACGTAATCATTTAGACAGATAAAACCCTGTTTACTTAGTCTGGCGATTAGTAAGCAGCGTCACCATCAAATTCTTAAATTGAACAAGGATTGCCTTCCAGGTAGGTATGACCGCGACAGAGGCAAGATCAATTAGGGAAGGTGAGTGAGAAAAGAGAGCTGGTAAAGTACGCTTTTAACAAAACTTACTTAAGTTATGCAAATGCAACCGTTGATTTCTTTAATTAGTTTAGTCGAAAGTGGGAAAAGTTGATTAAATCAATAAATTTTTCTGGTCAAAAAGTAAGAAAAGTGGGAAAAGTGGGAAAAGTGGGAGCATTGCATAATCTCAGGGTAATGACTGTAATGCAATCAGCTAGATGATTGCTGTGCAAAAAAGAGCGATCGCAATTCCAAAAGCCAATACAGTTCAGTTTGCAATCGACGCAAGGCTTAAAATGTGTAACTACTTTATCTCCTGCCTCCTATTTATTGCTCAAAAGCTGGAATAGTAAGATGAAATAAAAATACTGTAACTGCCTATACAAATTATCTAAATTACCGCTAAAAATTACTTTCCCCACTTTCATACTGACGCAAACCTTTTATCTAACTAGCGAGGTTTGGCGTCAGCTACATTTCGTAATATTGATAACATGGCTAATAAAATGGTACGCTTTTTGAGGCTAGAATCCAGTTAATTATTCTCCACCAACCAGAGCAACAACCGAACCTCAAATGGCAAAAGAAATAGAGCGTAAATTTTTAGTCAAAGGGGATAGTTGGAGAAAACTAACCGAAGGTACTCTGTATCGTCAAGGATACATTGCTACACAAAAAGAAGCTACTGTACGTGTCCGCATAGTAGGCAACCAAGGTTATTTAACGATTAAAGGCCCCAGTGTCAAATATTCTAGAGCCGAGTTTGAGTACACTATTCCTATTGAAGACGCTCAAGAAATGCTAGATACATTGTGCGATCGCCCTTTAATAGAAAAAATCAGGTACAAAGTAAAGTGGGATAATTTGATTTGGGAAATAGACGAGTTTGATGGTGTCAATAAAGGGCTAATATTGGCAGAAGTCGAACTCACTGATGAAAAACAACAGATTGCACTGCCAGACTGGATAGACAAAGAAGTTTCTGAAGACCCCAAATATTTCAACAGCAATTTAGTGAAACATCCTTTTTCACAATGGTAGGGATGTCAGTTGTTAGTTGTTAGTTGTTAGTTGTCATTTGTCAGTTGTGATTTACCTGATCCCCAGTCATCAGTCATCTTATTCTATTCCCAATTTTTTCCTGAAAGCTTGTCTGTTGTTGATTAAGCTGTGATTCCAAAACTTCAATTTTCCTTAAAAGTGATACTCCCCAGATGACAGAAATCATAAACTTAATAGTCATACCCAGCAACAAAAATGTCACAACTTTGGTAGACTTTCGCTGTTGAGCCTGTCTTTTTTGTTGTTCACTTAATCGTGCTTCAACTTCTTTGGCACGTTCTGCCTCCAATGCCTGTTGTACTTCTTTACGATCTAATTCTTCACTAGCAGCTAAAAATCGATAATCTAAGTTACTCAAGCTTTTGCCTTGTGTCCAGGTTTGGGCATCAATCAAGGCTTGTCCACGCAATAGGCGGGATTTGTCTTCTTGCTTTGAGGCTATCCAGGCATTGAGGGCTTCGGAATAGGGACGCAAGTAAGCTAATTGTTTTTCCACCCATTCAATGTTAAAAACTTCTTGGTAAATGGTATTTTTAACTCTGAGAAAACCTTGCTTTTTAGATACCAAACCAGACAGCAACAGTTCTACTTGTTCTTGACTGTCATCAATTGGTACTTCAATGCCTTGTAGGATGTGCTGATAAATTCCTAGCAATCTCCCGGCAGAATGTTCATTTCTGAGGATGCGATCGCGAATTGTCCGCAAATGCTCTGGTTCATCTTGCGATTCCCATCGATCAATAATATGCGATCGCACGACGCTTTCTACCCAAAATGTTTCTGTTCCCGGAAGAACTTTGAGCTTTTTACCCATATCATCCTGAGATAAACTGACAAACAGCCGACATAGTTTTTGGGTAAGAAAAGGTTGCCCTCCTGTCCAAGCTAAGATTTCTTTGAGAACTCTTTGGGAATTGATACCGTTAATGTCCAATCCCTGAGCTAGGGGTTGGGCTTCTTCAAAGCTGAAGCCATCTATTTGTATGGCTTTACCGATATTAAAGGGAGTAGTATGATTTTGATGTTGAATTAAATCTCTTGGTGTAGCGACCCCAAAAACAGCAAACGTAATCCGCTCATATTCAGGAGCGATCGCTCGTTGATTGTAGCAAAAGCGAATCAAGCTAAAAAAGTCATCGACAGAAAAACCAAGATTCTTAATACTATCAATTTCATCAATAAAAATAAACAGTCTTTCGTGAGGATATTGATTTAACAGGATTTCCGAAATAAACCGACTGAGTTTTTGCAGTAAAGAGATATCATTGTGTTCTTGCCACCAGGCTTTTAAATTCAACTTTCCTAACAGCTTCAAACCCAACCATAAATCACCCACAACTCCTTTGTACCACTGCTCTGGAGTTATATTTTCAGAACCGATATTAGTCATATCGATAGTGGTACATTTAAAACCCTCTTGTTGTAAGCGATGCTTGGTTTTTACTAATAGTGAAGATTTGCCCATTTGTCTACAACTCAGGACATAGCAAAACTCTCCCTGCTTCAAAGCTTTGTAGAGTTCCACATCTGCCTGACGTTCAATATAACTAGGAGCATCAGTAGTTAGTGTGCCACCAACTTGGTAACGATAATTGTTCATTTATTTAGAATTTTTTTGGTAAGTAGAACGTAGAAACTAGGAGGTAAAACAGGGCAAATCCAGTGGATTTCTATAGCTGGTGTTTTCCATTTAATTATGTCCACCTACTTAATTATTTCTAAAAAATGGCTTTCTACCTAGAAATTTTTAAGGATTCATCAAAACTTTGATTTCTTTTGTTTGCAAGATCAGTCGTGCCGCTGTTAGCACTGGATGCCAGTCGCTCATAGAAAGCGACTGACGAATCTACTCTTTTCTCTTTGATTGCACAAGTGCTTCTTCAGCAGCAGCAATCAACATACTCGGTGAATTTTCATAGCTAGGTTTTACACTTGCAATTCCTAAACTAACACTGAAAATGGGAGTAGGAAGTGGATCAAGTTGAGAATTAGCGTGAGCGATCGCTAATGCTTTTACCATCTCACGAATGTTTTCTGCAACTCCAATAGCAATATCAGCGTTTGCTTGTGGCAAGATTGCAGCAAACTTGGTCTGTTCATAGTGTGCTATGAGAGTAGCCTGATGTTTCAGGCAGTTGCGGATAGTACTGGCAATGCGCTGCAAGTTATTATTTGCAACTAAATACCCATGATTGTCACTGTACAAGTGAAAGTAGTCAATTTCACACACAATTAGAGATAGGGGTACAGCCGATGTTTGCCACTGCGGCCACTCCATTTCGAGATATTGTTTGAAGTATTGTAAATTGATGAACTGAGGCAGTATATCAGTTGTATTGACAAGGGAATACTTTTGTGGTTTCTTTGCAATCGAAGTACCAAAAGCGTTAGCAGTATTTTGCTTTACCAATTGTTGATGAAAATAAAAGCGATATAACTCGCAGCTGATGCGGGCTTGATTGCCATCGAGTTGCACTAAACCCATACTTTCAAGCTTATAGCCAGCGATCGCATCTAGTTCTACTGTTTCATTAACCGACACCACCTGCTGCATAGCTGACATAAGTTGTGGTTCTTTTTGCAGTAGCGTCAATAGTTCTCGCAAATGCTGACTGTAAATTCCTGTTGGTGTAGATGCTGTTTGTAATAACTCCTCCAGCGTCATTTTTCCTTGGCGCAGATGATAAAGTGCCAGGTTCACCAGATAAGGATGCCCTCCAATCATTGCTTGCAAGGATGCTAGACGTTTTGCTCCTTCTATGTTTGCTGCCCAGTCTAGTCCGTAGCGCTGCGCCAAACTCTGTACTTGTTCTAAGGTAAACGCAGGTAGTGAAACTGTCACCCCCACGTTGAATGGAGATTGGTTGAGCTGGAGGGGAATATAAATTTCTGTTGTGTGAACAACCACAATTCGCAGTTTTTGCCAAGTCTGATCCTGCTTTGCTTGTTCGTGCCAAAATCGTAGCATGGGCAAGAAGTCTTGAGCAATGTTGGGATGTTCAAAAATCCGATTGACTTCATTCAAAGCCAAGACTATGGGGCTATTTTCAACGTATTGCAGTAAATAACCCTCAAAGTAGATTTTGCAGCTCACCTTGCTGCCCATCTCCGCATCCCAAAAATCATCCAGACTGGGTACAAGGTTCAACTGCCTGGCGACATTAACGCAGAACCAACGCAGAAATTTATCTAGCGAAGCAAAAATGTCTTCATCAGCTTCTTGAAAGTCTAAATAGACAATTTGACAACCCTGCTTTCTAGCGTGAGCAATCATCCGGTTGAGCAGTGAACTTTTCCCCATTTTCCTGGGTGCTTTGATTCGCAGCAAGCAACCAGGTTGCATAATTTCATTAAAAATCAGTTGTTCCAGGGGAGGACGATTGATATAAAAAGGAGAATCCAGGGGCACAGGGCCGTTGGGAAAGTCCATTTTGTTAGTTAAGAATGAGTCTAAAAAAACTTTTTCTGGTCTATATTCTGTTATAAATTCCTCTTGAGGCTGATGTAAATTTAGCTCTGTACTGTCTTGGTGATATTTCCCCAAAACTAAATGCAGGTTCTTTTTCGTGACTCTCTGTCCTAGTACTTCGGACAAGTCGTGCCACAACTGAGAGCCAACTTCCTTGATATATTCACTACGGTATCCCGAACCATTCGCCATCTCCCCATAAGTTTTGCCTAACCAAGATTGGTGAAGCACAAACCGCTGAATGTATCCGAAAGGCCTATCTTGCAGAATTTTTTCTACTGCTTCCAGAAGTTGCTCCACAATTAATAAAAATTATATGTAAGTAGATTTACGTATTTGAGACTATTTATTAATAATATACATCCAAAGAAATATTTATACAAAGAAAATTAATATACTTTTGGGCATGGGGGAGCCACTGTGAGGCAGTAGGGTCTTAGGGTCTCACGCCACTCCCCTCAAGTGGCGTCATGAGGCATGGGTAAGAGTTACCAATGCCCAATTCCCAATGCCCCAAAGGACTACGGTCAGGCAGTGAAAGAGTAAAGGCTGAAAAAACAAATCTTTACAAATTGAAATCAAAGAAAAATAGAGTATTTTGATAGCGATCGCTCAAAGCTGAAAATATTATTGTTTGTTCATGTCGTTAACTTTTGCTCCTCCTGCTAGGCAACAAATCCACAGTAAAATCGCCCACAGCGTTGGCGTTGAGTTGTATGTGCTGCGTCTCGATCTCATACACCCGTGGGTTAATGGCAATAAGTGGTTCAAGCTGAAGTATAATCTGTTGGAGGCTAAGCAGAAGAATTTTACAACGCTGCTGACTTTTGGTGGCGCCTATTCTAACCACATCTATGCAACGGCAGCAGCTGGTAATCTTTTTGGATTTCGTACTATCGGTGTGATTCGTGGTGAGGAAAGGCTACCGTTGAATCCTACATTGCATTTTGCTATACAGCAAGGTATGCAACTTGTGTATCTTGACCGCAATGAATACCGACAACGAAACACAACAGCGTTACACGAAGAATTAAAGCAACGTTTCGGTGAAGTATTTATTATTCCCGAAGGCGGTAGTAATTTGAATGGTGTGCGCGGCTGTATGGAGATAGCTAGCGAAGCGACAGGATTTGATTATATCTGCGTAGCTTGTGGTACAGGTACAACCCTAGCTGGGATCGCGCTTTCACTGCATCAAAGGCAGCGAGTGCTAGGTTTTCCTGTCCTCAAAGATGGGGCATTTCTCACTGAGGAAATCAACAGCTTGGTGAAGAATTATCTGGTCTCTGGTTTGCCGAAACCATCAAATTCTCCACCATCCTGGGAATTGATGTGTGATTATCATATGGGCGGCTATGCAAAGGTAAATGATGAACTGTTACTGTTTAGCCAGCAGTTTAGGCAGGAATATGACATACCTCTCGATTACGTATATACCGCTAAAATGTTTTACGGTGTGATGGATTTGCTACAGCGGGGATTTTTTCAAAAAGGCGATCGCTTGCTGTTGGTACACACTGGTGGCTTGCAGGGCAATACTAATTCGTAATTCGTAATTCTTAATTCGTAATTAAGAAACTATCACTAAGTAGGGTGTGTTGTCGCGTAGCGCAACGCACCCTACCATAATTAAAGCCCGACACCAAAAAGCGCCCCCCCAATTGGGAGAGCGCTTTTTAATTGATTAGACGTGGCTAGAATTAACCGTTGATAGCAGGAGCGCTGATAGCAACAGGAGCAACATCACCAGCAGCCAAGTCTAAGGGGAAGTTGTGAGCATTGCGCTCGTGCATTACTTCCATACCCAAGTTAGCGCGGTTGATGATATCAGCCCAGGTGTTAATCACACGACCTTGGGAATCAATCACAGACTGGTTGAAGTTGAAACCGTTCAAGTTGAACGCCATTGTGCTGACACCCAACGCGGTGAACCAGATTCCGATTACAGGCCAAGCTGCTAGGAAGAAGTGCAAGCTACGGCTGTTGTTGAAGGAAGCGTATTGGAAGATTAGACGACCGAAGTAACCGTGAGCAGCTACGATGTTGTAGGTTTCTTCTTCTTGACCGAATTTGTATCCGTAGTTTTGTGATTCGTTTTCGGTGGTTTCACGAACTAAGGAAGAAGTTACTAGAGAACCGTGCATTGCACTGAACAAGCTTCCACCGAATACACCAGCCACTCCTAACATGTGGAAGGGGTGCATCAGGATGTTGTGTTCTGCTTGGAAGACGATCATGAAGTTGAAGGTTCCGGAAATACCCAAGGGCATACCATCAGAGAAGGAACCTTGTCCGATTGGGTAAATCAAGAAGACTGCGGTTGCTGCTGCTACGGGAGCAGAGAATGCTAGGCAAATCCAAGGACGCATTCCTAAGCGGTAAGATAGTTCCCATTCACGACCTAGGTAGCAGAATACGCCGGTCAGGAAGTGGAAGATTACTAGTTGGTAAGGGCCACCGTTGTACAGCCACTCATCAAGAGAGGCTGCTTCCCAAATTGGGTAGAAGTGTAAGCCAATTGCGTTGGAGGAAGGTACTACTGCTCCGGAGATGATGTTGTTTCCATACAGTAGGGAACCTGCTACTGGTTCGCGGATACCGTCGATGTCTACTGGAGGTGCGGCGATGAAGGCGATGATGAAGCAGGTGGTTGCAGCTAGCAGGGTGGGGATCATTAGTACGCCGAACCAACCGATGTATAGGCGGTTGTTGGTGCTGGTGATCCAGTTGCAGAACTGCTCCCATACGTTGGCGCTAGAGCGCTGCTGTAAGGTTGCTGTCATGGTTTTATAAGTGCGGTTTATTGTTTATGGATTAGGTAGGTGTTTCTACCTGTAAACTAATGTAAAGCAATTATTGCGTTTTGTAAAGTATTTTGAGAAAAAAATCTTAACAATCCTGTGCAAAGCTCCCAAACATTGATTTTGCAAGTGTTAGAGGATGTTTGATGTTGTGGTATCTAAGAGGGAACAGGGAAATTCCCATTTTCTATTCCCCATTCCTTTTAGTCTTATGCCAACTAATAATTCTTGCATTGTCACTTATAGCCCTGCTTATACAATCGTTCCCACTTACGAGTGTTTTAATCGCTGTACCTACTGCAACTTCCGCACCGAACCAGGTCAAAGTCCCTGGATGACACTATTAGCAGCAGAAAGCGTTTTAAAACAACTTCAAGGCGAAAATGTTTGTGAAATTCTAATACTCAGTGGTGAAGTGCATCCGCGATCGCCAAAGCGTGAAGCATGGTTGCAGCGGATTTATGATTTGTGTGAATTAGCACTAGCAATGGGATTTTTACCACATACAAATGTGGGGCCGCTGAGTTGGGAAGAGATGCAAAAGCTGAAAAATGTTAATGTTTCAATGGGTTTGATGCTAGAGCAGTTAACACCAGCATTGTTAAATACTGTACATCGGCACGCGCCGAGTAAACTACCACAAGTTAGACTGCAACAATTACAATGGGCGGGAGAGTTACAGATTCCCTTTACAACGGGGTTACTGTTGGGAATTGGGGAAACCCCTGATGATTGGTGGGAAACATTAGCAGCCATATCCCAACTGCATCAACGTTACCATCACATACAAGAAGTCATCCTGCAACCCCACAGCCCAGGACATCAGCAAAGTTTTGATGCACCACCTTTTGACCCCCATCAGTTACCAGAAGTCATTGCCAAAGCACGACAAATTTTACCGCCAGATATTACAATTCAAATTCCGCCGAATTTAGTTAAAGATGACCGTTGGTTACTTGCTTGTATCGAAGCTGGCGCTAGAGATTTAGGCGGAATTGGGCCAAAAGATGAAGTCAATCCTGACTATCCCCATGTTCAGGAGCAAGCATTAAGAGAAATTTTACACTCTGGTGGGTGGGAGTTAGTGCCGCGATCGCCAGTGTATCCACAATTTGATCAATGGTTGTCTGAAAAATTGCAAAAAGCGGTCAAACAGTGGCGAAATGTATAATTTTCATTGCCCAGACTACAGGATTAGTCATCATGGCAATGAAAGTAGAAATTGTACCACACGACCCGGCGTGGCGTGGCAAATTTGAGAATGAATCAAAGCAAGTTGCTTTTGCATTTGGTGAAAATTTAGTTGTTATTCACCATATTGGCAGTACAGCAATTCCTAATATCCATGCCAAGCCCATCATTGATATGTTGGTTGAGGTCAAAGACATTGCTAAAGTAGATCAGCAAACTGATGCGATCGCTGCATTAGGTTATGAAGGCATGGGCGAATTTGGCATCCCAGGTCGTCGTTACTTCCGTAAGCATGATACAACAGGCACTAGAACACATCATATTCACACGTTCGCCCTTAGCTCATCGACGGAAATAACAAGGCATTTAGCCTTTCGAGATTACATGATTGCATATCCTGAAGATGCACACAAATACAGTGAATTGAAGCGTCAGTTAGCCAAACAGTATCCAGACGATATCTATGGTTATATGGATGGCAAAGATGGCTTTATCAAGGAGATGCAAACAAAAGCAGTAGCATGGTGGGCAGCGCAGAAACTTGAGAGTTAATTGAGAATGATACAAGATATCAGGTAATACAAATTTTATAATTGATAGGCGTAGGGGCGCGGTTGCGACGCCCCGACAAAAGCTATCAGTCATCATTCAACAACTTCAAGCCAGATAACTTAATTTCTGGAAGTTTCCTTATTGAGATTTTGCTTCAAATTTTAAATAAGTCCCTCCCAACCCTTCTACAATTGTGCGTGTATTAGCAACCATCATTTTCTGATATGTATCCCCATCACTTCCTGATTCCCCAAGTCCATCGGTATAAAGTTCTCTTTCTGAAACTTTCACTTGGGCTTCTTGGGCTATGGACTGAATTAACTCAGGATTCATTGTTGTCTCTACAAAAATTGTCGTGGCTTTAGCCTGCTGAACGTCTTTAACTAAATTTTGAACTTGTGTATTTGTCGGTTTTTCCTCAGTGCTAATACCTGCCAATGCCCCTCCCAAGGAAAGACCGTATGCTTTGGCGTAATAACCAAGTGCATCATGGGTTGTCACTAATTTGCGTTTCCCGCTGGGAATGCTGGCAATTCTTGACTTTATCCAACTATCCATTTGGATTAGTTGATTTTTGATTTGGCTGGCATTGTCACTATAAGTTGCTGCATTGCTGGGTTCTAATTTCTTGAGGTTGCTGCTAATTACCTCCACCATACTGATAGTATTCTTGGCATTGTGCCAAATATGAGGGTCTGTGACTCTGCGGCCATTTTCCCGAAATTGCTGTGGCTTGGGAACTGCAAGTTGACCAATAGCTATTTTGGTTGCAGAGTTTTGAGTTATTTTAATTATTTTGATCAATCCTGGTTCCAAATTGTAGCCATTGTAGAAAATCAACTTTGCTTGCTCAATGGCTTTGCGGTCTTCTGGTTTTGGTTGATAGACATGGGGGTCTTGACCTGGAGAAATTAAGCAGGTAAGGTTGATTGTATTCTCGGCAACCTGTTTGATTAAGTCACACAGTACACTTGTAGTTGCTACAACTTTGGGCAAATTTTCGTTGATGCTAGCGGACTGATTAAAAGAGGTGCTTGCTGCTTGATTTCCACACCCAACAAATCCAATGGTCAAAGCAACAAGGCTAGCTCGTAAGGAATAATTTAATAGTAACCTTTTTGACATCCTTAATTCCTGCTAGATGTATAAAATGATAATGATTATCACTAGATAATTAGCGAAATGCTAGAGTTTCAAAACTACTGATGACTGATGGCTGATGACTGATGATTGATGGCTGATGACTGATGACTGTTGACTGTGAACAATCAACAATTTAGTATGAAATATTTTTTTGTCAGTCCTGTAGTGCTTCCGGTAAGTGGTGTAGTGCAAATCCACCTTTGCTGAAGTAATTACGCTAAAGGTCGCAAATTGACCAAGATTATCGGGTTAAGGTGTGGAATGTATTGATGGGGCGTACTCATACGGGTCAATTTCGCAGATCAAGTCGTGAATCTAAAGCAATTGTAGCGGTGGTTTCGCAAAGTGTGAAAATTGAATTGTTTTGACGACAGATTGGTGAATTTTTGGGGAAATTGTTGACTGCTAACAGAATATTTTTACTCAGTAATGATAAGTGATCTGTGATGCTGCTTTCAGGCAGATGCAGACCGACTTGTTTATGTAATATTGCTAAACTGTTTCCGAACCCTTGACCCCGCTAAGGGACTTCCAACTAAAAAAATATCCAATCGTTAGGGGAAGCAGGGGGAGCAGGGGAACTCGGGGCCCCCACGACCGCTCGTGAGGAGCCACTGCGGTGAGGCAGTACGGTCTTGGGGTCTCACGCCACGTGCTTCAAGTCGGCAAAGCCGCCCAACGCAGTGGCTCCCCAAGTGGAGTAACTGCCGTTAGCGTAGCGGTAGCGAGCTTGCGAGCGTCACCCGAAGGGTCTTGGGGTCTCACGCCACTCCCCTCAAGTCGGGAGACCCGCCCACAGGGGTGGCTCCCCAAGTGGAGCATGTGGCGTTGGGGATTAGGGGTAGCAGGGGAGCAGGGAAAGAGGAAGAATTTGATCAAAATCTTCGCTTTTGCTCATTGAATAATTTAATTTCTGGAAGTCCCTAAGCTTTTGACCAAATGAATAATTCGCCTTTTTCGCCGCCTGCGGCCAGTAACTTACCTTGAGGATGCCAAGCTAGGCTGGAAAATCCTGCTGAAACACCTGTGATAATTTGGGATACTTGGTTGGCTTCGTTCCATATACACAACCAGCCATCAGCAGCAGCAGAAGCGAGAAGGAAGCTTTTTGGTGCAAAAGCGATCGCAGTGATCACATCCACATGATTAGTTAAAACTCGTGCTTCCCAACCTAAAGAATCATCCTCTAACTTTTCCCAAACTACAATACCTTCAACGCTGGAAGATGCCAGTAGCGGCGCACCCACTTGCGTGGTAGCTTCTGACCATGCCAATTGGCGAATTTTACCGGGAAAGCCACGCATTACCCAAGGGTCGGGGTTATTCCATTCCAAAACTGTGACGCTGCGATCCATGTTACCAGAAGCCAAGAATTTGCCGTCTGGCGACCAAGCCATAGCCACACTAACAGTTGACATATTCAAAACGTATGGTTCTTCATCCCAGTTTTGACTGTGCCAAATCTTAACTCCCTTGTAACCACCAATAGCTAAGTATTGTCCATCCCTACGCCAATCAATACCCAATACAGACGAGTTGTCAAAATTCAGCGTGACGACAATCTCACGAGTATCTGCATTCCAGACTTGGACGTAACGTCCCAAACTAAAAGCTAATTGATTACCAGTGTGACTCCAAGCCAGCTTATCTACCCATGCTGGGGCATTTTCCAAAGTAGCAATTAATTCTGTATCCTGCCAGATTTTTACCTGTCCATCCTGTCCACCAACGGCTAAAAATTTCCCATCCGAGGAAAAAGCCAAACAGTCAACTGATTTACCGTTACCAGTTTGTAAAGTTGTTAGTTCACCATCATTCCACAGCACAACTTCACCAGCTGCGGTAGTTGCTGCTAGAGTTTTGCCTTGTGGCGACCATGCAAGCGCCGTCACATAATCTGAAAGCGTCGCTGAATAGTGTTCTTCAAATTCCTTGGATTTGCTGGTTGTGGTGTTCATCGTAGAGGGAATGGGGAATGGAGAATTGGGAATGGGGAACTCGGGGCCCCCTCTGGGGATAAGGGGCGATGGGGAATTGGGAATTGGGAATTGGGAATTGGGAATTGGGAATTAGGAATTGGGCATGGGGCATGAGAAAAAGCAGTTACTTCCTACTTCTCCCCTCATCCCCCTCATCCCCCTCATCTCCCCTACTCCCCACTCCCTACTCCCTACTTCCCTTCTATACTAAACAGGCGAGAAAATCTTGTTTGAGTTGGGCTTCGTCAAGATTGCGACCGATAAAGACTAGTTCGTTTTTACGGGTTTCACTGGGTTTCCAGGGGCGATCGGGTCTGCCATCAAATATCATATGCACGCCTTGAAACACAAATCTATTATCTTCTCCAGTAATATTTAAAATGCCTTTCATCCGAAAGATATCTGGGCCTTGGGTACGCAGTAACTCAGAAAGCCAAGCGTTTAAT
Organism: Amazonocrinis nigriterrae CENA67; assembly: GCF_016056305.1. Taxonomy (GTDB): domain Bacteria; phylum Cyanobacteriota; class Cyanobacteriia; order Cyanobacteriales; family Nostocaceae; genus Amazonocrinis; species Amazonocrinis nigriterrae. The sequence goes on from NZ_JAECZC010000036.1 coordinate 54,861, forward strand.
TTTTCTCCATCGACTGCACCAGCTTCTACTAAAGCCACAGAAAAGACACTATCATCATGTTCGTGAGCATCTTCACCTAAGAAATTTGGATCAATTTCCAATGCGCGGTCTAAATCAAAAGCTTTCACACCCAAAAGGGCATTCATTTCTAATTCTGAGTTGCGGGTACGGTAGATTTTAGCCATAGCATTCATCGCCCGAATCCGTTTTTCTAATTCATCTAACTCTTCTGGCGCTACTAAATCAGTTTTATTAAGTAAAATTACATCAGCAAAAGCAATCTGTTCTTGTGCTTCGTCTGCATCCCAATGTTGCCAAATATGCTTGGCATCTACCACTGTGATCACTGCATCTAGAGATAGTTGTCCTTGCAAATCTTCATCAACAAAGAATGTCTGAATCACTGGTGCAGGATCGGCTAGTCCAGTAGTTTCAATTACTAAATGGTCAAACTTATCACGCCGCTTCATCAAGTTACCGATGATCCGAATTAAATCACCACGCACTGTACAGCAGATGCAGCCATTGTTCATCTCAAATATTTCTTCATCTGCATCAATAACCAATTGGTTATCAATACCCACTTCCCCAAATTCATTAACAATCACAGCAACTTTTTTGCCATGTTCGTAGGTGAGGATGTGATTGAGTAGAGTTGTTTTACCCGCTCCCAAATAGCCTGTCAGAACAGTGACGGGAACTGAATTTGTGATTACGTCAGCTACCATACTCTAAGTGCCTCTTGTCTCACCATATGGATAATCCTTATCAACCATAATCAATATAATGGGGAATTGGGAATTGGGCATGGGGAATTGGGCATTGGGAATTGTTATTAGTTATTTCTCCCTATCAGCCCTGCTCCCCATCACCCCCGCTCCCCTGCTCCCCCACTCCCC
>NZ_JAECZC010000037.1 GCF_016056305.1 Amazonocrinis nigriterrae CENA67
ATCTGTGTGGGCGTTGACGTTGAAAACACCGTAATAGCCTTGGCTGCCTATTGCTCGGTCTAGGAGAGTGTCGATTGAGGATGGATATGTTTGTCCTGATTCATCGGTTAGTTGGGTGGTGGCGTTGTAGACATCAATGATTGTGCCGTTGGTGTTGGCTAGGCGCATTGGCATTCCAGAGCCTGTGAAGAATCCTGGACGGTCGGCAACCCAACTCGGTGGCCAGTAGTAGTAGGTGGTGTCGAACCTGATGCCATGATTGAGTTCGATAGTTGGGGTACTAAACCAGTCACTCCACACTAGACAGTGATGTCGCTGGGTGCTGGGTGCTGAAATGCTGCTGTAGTTGGTTGTAAAGCTACTGAGTTGTTGTGTGTAGAAGTTTTCTAATGTGCTGGCTGTGAAGTCTGCACAGTTGGTGTTGATGTGTAAGGCGACTTCAAACCCTTCTGCTGTGTAGGCGGCTGCCTGCTGGTTGGTTAGTGGGGAGTTGGGGAAGATATATGATGTGCCGCGTACACAATCCCAATTTTCGACTACGCAGTTGGCTGGACTTTTGGCTTTAAATTGGTCAAATCTTCCTGCTGTGCCGCCGTTGGCATGGTCGTCACCTGTCATGAGTACGACTGCTTTTTTGCCGTTGGGGAAGTACCAAAAACGTGGTAGTGGTTTTTTATCTAGGTTGATTTTGATGATTAGGTTGGCTAGCAGGCGTTGTTGTTCGTCGGCTTGAGGAATTGCGACTTTGTTGAGATTTACCCAATCTATTTGCATGTCGCTATTGGCGTTGCCAAAGAAGAGGTCGTCGGAACGAATGGGTGATAGTCCATCGCGTTCCTGGTTGGCCCAGGCGATGTTTCCTTGGCGTGTGTAGATGATTGAACGTGCTAGGTCGTAGGTGAATGCTGCTGCTGTACCGCCGTTGTTGCCGACGTTACGCACTGTGATGGCTGGGTTGCTGGTGGCTGTTGTGGCGTTTGTGTAGAGGTTGGCGATGCTAGATGCTCCGTTGAGTGTGTAGCGATCGGCACTTCCGTGGTATTGGATGGTCTGATCTACTATGCCGTAGCCTGCTTCTGTGGAGGTGTCTACAAGCAAATAGCTGTTGTCGAGGCTGGATGATGTGTCCAAAAGCCCCAATAGGTTTGCTAGTTTTTTGTCGGGGCGCATGGCAATCAGGTTGCCGCCATCGGCTACCCAATCGGTGAATATGGCTACTTGGTCTGTGCTGAGGGCGATTTCTCCTAGTAGCACTATGTCGTATTGTGCTAGTGTTTGTTGGCTGATGTTGGTGATGTCGCTGGTGTTGAAGTTGTTTAATCCTTCGTTGAGTAGTATCTCGCTGTAGTAGTTGCTAAACGGGTTGCTAGTGCTGATGACTATCAGTATTGATGCTCCTGATGGGGATGCTGCTGAGATGATTGGTGTTTGTTTGGTAGGACTAACGACGGCTTTTTTAACAGAGTTAGGAGTTTTCTGTTTTTTCAGGCTCTTGTCTCCATCTAGGTCAATGGATACTGGCTTATCCACTGTCTTATCTGGTATTTGGATGTTTTGCTCCTGGATACTAGTTTTTGCGTTCCAGATTTTAATCTCACCATTTTTGTCTGCGCTGACAAACTTTTTTCCATCGGGGCTAGGAGCCAGCTTTTTGATAGAACCATTATGTCCAATGAGACTTTTAGTAAAACTACCGGTTACTGTGTTCCACTCGAAAATCTTTTTGTCATCACCACCAGCAAGCAAGCTACTCCCATCCGCAGAGAAAATCACTGTCTTCAGCGGTTGAGTAGCTTTACGCAGAACTTTGAGTTGTTTTTTGGTTTTCACATCCCAAAGTCGAGCTGTGGTGTCATCGCTGACACTGGCTAAGATGTCACCTTTGGGATTAAAGGCAAGTTGATTGACTCTATCGGCGTGTCCGAGGAGGGTTTTGATTTCTTTACCTTCTTTCACGTCCCATAGCTTGATTAGACCTTGATCATCTGAGCTGGCTAGGGTCTTGCTGTCTGGACTGAAGACCAAGCTCTCGACAAAGCTGTCGTGTCCTTCGAGAATCTTGTCAAGTTTGTTGGTCTGTGCGTTCCACAAGAAGATTTTAGTATCTTCGCCTCCAGTGGCTAGGAAATTACCGTCTGGACTGGTGGCAAGTGTTTTAATTGGGTGTTCGTGTCCTGGGAGGGTGTAAGTTTGTTTGCTTGTTTGTAGATCCAACTGACGCAATACAGAGTCTCGTCCAGCGCTATTGAGCTTTCCTTCTTTTGTGAAGCTAAGTCCTGTGATGGCGACTTCTGCTGAGGTAGCCGATATAGCTATTTTCTTCTTGCCGGTGGCTGCATCATACACCACAACTCGACCATCTTCAGTACCGCTCACCAGGTTATTTCCATCCTGGCTATAAGCGATCGCACTCACTGCTTTGGTGTTCGATTTTTGTAAACTATCTTGGGCTGTTATAGGCCCGTTTATCTGACCCCAGAAGGACATCAGTAAGATCGTGAAGAGCGTACAGCAAAATAAAATGATGTATCTAGAACGTCGTTTCATTGCTTGATAATCCTTGCTGCATAATCTTTACTACCTCGTGGTCTTCAAACTTATAGTCTCCTATGTGTAGATAAACATAACTCAAATCATTAATTCCGCAGGTTAACTCGGCAATTTCGCTAGCTATCATCCGTTATGTAAAACAAAAGTTTTTGTCTTGAAATGATGATAAAAAGCACTCTTCCCTTTGTCTTGATAGGATACAAGATATTTCGGAAAATTCCGATTTTGGCGATATAACCACCGGAATGGTCTGATTTCTTAGTTTCTCGACACCAAAAAACTTAAATTTGTAGAACTTTTGGTTAGGATTTGTTCTCAAACCACCCTTCACTAGTGACGAAGACTTACCTACACTAACCAAAATGTGAATCATTATTTTTACAGGACAACAGACTGATTTATAAGTTCTGAAATCAGTTTTTTAAACTGTATTAACTCGTACATTTTAATTGTCTATTAACCATTGAATTCACTGATCAATCAAATAGCAGATATCCACCAAAGCAGAGTATTTCTAATATTTAAAGGTAGCGTAGATGGCTTCGACAAAGTTTTATGCGTACTACAATGCAGAACCCAAAGGTTAGGTAGTGACCTGTTCCCAGACTTTCCTCAAAAAAGGAAGTTGATCCATGTCGGCAATGTCTAGTCTTTGATAAAGGGTAAAAGGGTATATGAACCGCCATTAATAAGGATTAAAAGGCCTTAATACCCGTGTGCTTTGTAAGGTAACTAGTAGGTCATTTTCAATAGGGGGTATGAGCAAAGAAATACTCCGACTTGAATATTTTGATCTTTGCTATTTACACTTGATTAAAGCTTTTATACCCAGGATAACAGTGTATAATATTTCTAGTCAAATCTACTTAAAGTTTTGATAAATTTTCAAATAAGGTTGTATTAGTCCAAAATTTAGCTAGCAGTATTACTTAATCATAGTTCCTTTGAGAATTGAAATACGTTAATTTTGATGATATTACTTAGTATATATTATATTTACAAATAGTTATAAATATTGAAAAATAAGTCAATAAGCTGATACATCTCTCAAAGATGCAGGGATGAAGTTATAGTATCCGAATTGAAAAAATTGGGTGTAGGAAATTGGGTGTTGGAAACGAGGATTAGAAGAAGTCTTTGATAGTAGTTAATACTTAGTATCTAATCCCTAATCTCTAGTTTCTAGTGCCCTTTGAGCAATTGCGGGTATTTCCACGCTATAAAAAGAATAATGAAGAATAAAAAGAAACGAAATGCCCTGCGCCAATCACTGGCAGTTTTCCGTTATAGCGGGCGGGCTATAGGCTTGGTGTGGAATACTAGCCGCTCTTTGACCATCATCCTTGCTACTTTAACTTTGATGGCTGGTCTTTTACCAGCTGCGATCGCCTACATCGGCAAGTTAATCGTTGATGCGGTGGTCTTAGCCTCGCAAGTTGAATCACAAAGCCATAATTTTGTCAATATTTACCGACCTTTATTGTATGTAGGATTAGAAGCGATCGCTGTAGCTTTACTAGCTGGCAGTCAGCGGGGTCTTAGTGTTTGTCAGTCGTTGTTACGGGTGCTATTGGGTCAGCGGGTAAATGTATTGATATTGGAAAAAGCGCTGACACTGGATCTGTGGCAGTTTGAAGACTCAGAATTTTACGATAAATTAACGAATGCCAGGCGAGAAGCATCGATTCGTCCTCTTTCTTTAGTAAATCGTACCTTTGGCTTAGTACAAAACGCCCTTTCTCTTGTCACCTATGGCGTTTTGCTGGTGAATTTATCAATTTGGTCGGTAGTAGTGCTAGTTATAGCAGCTATGCCTGCATTCATTGCAGAAACAAAATTTGCTGGAGAAGCCTTTCGGCTATTTAGTTGGCGTGCGCCAGAAACCCGCCAACAACACTATATAGAAAATCTCCTGGCTAGAGAAGACTATGTTACAGAAGTCAAACTCTATCAAATTGGGGAGATGTTGCTGGGACGTTACCATCAACTGTTTGATCAACTCTACGGCGAAGACCGCGACTTGACTATGCGGCGGGGACTGTGGGGATATCTGTTGAGTTTGGTGAGTACTGCTGCTTTTTACCTGGCATACGCTTGGATTGTGGTAGAGACAGTAATGGGTAGGATTTCCTTGGGAGACATGACAATGTATCTGACTGTGTTTCGCCAAGGTCAGTCTACTTTCTCTAATGCCCTGACTTCTATAGGGGGAATGTATGAAGACAACTTATATTTATCAAATCTCTACGATTTTTTAGAAGAAGAAGTAGTACAACCTTGGGGTGAAGCAACCAGAGGTTTAAATCCTCAAGATGGGATTCGCTTTATCGATGTAACTTTTACTTATCCAGGTAGTTCCAAGCCAGCATTGAGAAATATTTCGCTACATTTGAAACCTGGCGAGAAACTGGCAATTGTGGGTGAAAACGGTTCTGGCAAGACTACCTTAATCAAACTCCTGACCCGACTTTACACTCCCGACTCTGGACGTATTTTGTTGGATGGCTTGGACTTGCAAGAATGGGATGTGGATGCGCTGCGGCGGCGCATCGGTGTCATTTTTCAGAACTTTGTTCGCTACCAATTCACTGTAGGCGAGAATATTGGTGTGGGCGATGTGGAACATTTAGAAGATCAAAACCGTTGGCGAGTTGCTGCTGAAAAAGGCATGGCACAACCTTTTATTGAACAATTGCCCCAAAGCTTTCAGACTCAGCTGGGGCGTTGGTTCAAGGGAGGACAAGAACTTTCTGGGGGACAGTGGCAGAAAATCGCCCTTTCTCGTGCTTTTATGCGGAGTCAAGCAGATATCTTGGTATTAGATGAACCAACATCAGCAATGGATGCCCAAGCTGAGTTTGATATTTTCAATCATTTTCGTACCCTGACCCGAAAACAGATGGTATTTTTGATTTCTCACCGCTTCTCTACAGTCAGGATGGCTGACAAAATCGTGGTTATTGAAGCTGGGGAAGTGGTGGAACAAGGAACTCATGAAGAATTGTTGGCGGCTGGAGGGCGTTATGCCAAGCTGTTTTTATTACAGGCGGCGGGTTATAAATAATTAGGAATTGGGAATTGGGAATTGGGAATTGGGAATTGGGCATGGGAGGAAAGTTTTTTATATTGCGTTGAGAATGTTAGTTGATAGATATAGATATCTTTTTAGGCTTTGAACCCTGAAGTTGAGGCTTTGATCCCCGAACTTGCAGCTTTGAACTTGGAAATTGCAGCTTTGATCTCGGAACTTGCAGCTTTGATCTCGAAAATTGCGCCTTTGATCTCGGAAATTGCAGCTTTGATCTCGGAAGTTAAATTTAGGAAGCTAAAATTTCAGATTTCATTCTTGACTGTTGACTATTGACCCTTGACTTTTGACCTTTGACTACAATTTGGGAGTGTCTAGTATGAGATTAATTGCTGAACCACCTATACCTGTGAAAATTCAAAAGATGAAAGAAAGGGTGCGGTGGAAACATTCCAAGATTATCTCGTCGGGTATCGACCAAACCAGCATGGTTATTGATGATGGTAAGGAAAATAGTCCCGAATTTTCCTTTATGGTTATTGGTGATAGTGGCACAAAATCTCATTACGGACACCATCCCCAGCGACAAGTTGCTGAACTTATGCTTCGCCACAAGGATGATTGCCGTTTTGTGCTGCACACTGGGGATGTAATTTATGTGGTGGGTTCCCATGAGTACTACCCAGCGAATTTTATTGAACCTTACCGAGAGTTTCTCGTGGGTGGTCACAACCCAAAAAATATTCGCTACGATCGCATGGTTTTTAATCTACCGTTTCTGCCGGTGCTGGGCAATCATGATTATTATGATGTGCCGTTGATGTATCGTTTGGTCACTGGAAGCACATTACGGCTACGTCGAATGCTGCGCTATAAAGATTTTGAAATTGGCTGGCATGGTTCTAATCAAGGTGATGCCTATGCACGGGCGTTTCTTGACTATATAATAGCGGCTGACCCAGAAAAGTTACAAAGTCATTTAGACAGCCATTATACCGCTAAAACTGACACGGGGCGCTGTCTACGATATGAACCCGGAAAGTTCACTCGTTTACCCAACCGTTATTATACGTTTCGTTACGGTGGTATTGACTTCTTCGCCCTTGATTCCAATACTTTTAATACACCATCTCCTTTACCAACAACCCAAGCAGGAGAAGTTTACCGTCGGGAATTGCAAAAGCGTCGCCAGGAAATAGACTCCCAAGAGTTACAGATTTTGGCAATGTGCGATCGCCTCAACGCCGATAATCCTGCTGATGCTGAACAACTTGATGATCTCAGCGCCAAGTTAGACCAAATTAATGAAGTCAAAATTGATATCGAGAAGCAATTAGCATCCCAAAGTACACCAATTATCGACTTTGAACAACTTGATTGGTTACGCAACAGGCTAATTGAATCTTGGAATACAAAAGAAGTGCGCGGACGTGTGATCTATTTCCACCATCCCCCCTACGTCACTGAGGCGACTAAGTGGAACCAAGCACAAACTTTGGCTGTACGTCACCGCCTGCGCTGGGTGTTGTCACAGGTGGCGGAAACTCTCGGTTCTTTAATCAAGGATCGTCCAGTAGTCGATTTGATTTTCAATGGTCACGCCCACTGTTTAGAATATCTCCGCACCGTTGACACTGGTTACGCTGACTCTCACATCAATTATGTTATCTCCGGTGGTAGCGGTCGCCGCCCTCGTCGCCAGCGTCCCGAAGGGTCTGAGTTGATGGAAACTTTTAGCGATATTCCTGGTAATCCTAGCCGTAAAGTTGCGGATTCTTTACTATATGTTGGTCGCAACGGTCACGGTTATCAAAAGCGATTACCTTACTCCTGTGTGCGGGTTGATGTTTTGGATGGTTGTCCACCTAAGTTTATCGTTAGACCGTTGGTAGCTGAGCGGGTTGCCCATGAGTGGTATAGTCGCGAACTTGAACCGTTTGTAATTTAAATCAAAGGTTGTTAGTTGTTAGTTGTCAGTTGTTAGTTGTCATACCATTTCACGAAAAATCTGATACAAATTTTTTCACCCCTGCTCCCCTGCTCCCTATTTGTATCAAAATTAAAGTGAAACAGTATCAGTTGTTAGTGCTGTCTATCCGCATCACTCACTTTCTGGCCCGAACAAAGAACTTTGTGGTATCTTCCCAAACTCCTTGATCAGTTGTCAGTTTTGCAATTTCTGCACTGTACTCAAGTTGAAATTGATCTAATTGTGCTAGTGATAAATTTGCTAACAGCGGATTACCTTTAAAACTCGTATTCAATTCTCTCGCAGTTAATCTTTTATCTTGCAAATTACGATATCGCCCCGATGGCTCAATTTTAATTTCGATGTCTCTAAAACCTGCCTGTTGTAGCAAGTTATGACACTTTTCTGGAGTACCTAATTCTTCTAGAATATGTTGTACTGATACGCCCAATACTTTCTTACATATATTCTGATAAACAGTTCCTAAATAAGCAGTTTCAGGAGGAGAGGTAAATGCTACAAACCCTCCTATTTTTAAATAGTGATACCACTTTTGCAACATAGCAAGAATATCAGGAAAAAGTACAATTGCCTCACAGCAAAAGACAACATCAAAACTATCATCATTAAAGTTAAAGTATTCTACATCTGCCTCAATTAACTCGATGTTTTGTAAGTTGGTTTCTGCAATCTTTTGTCTTGCTTGATGCAACATTCCAGGGGTCATGTCAATCCCAATTACATAGCCTTGTGAACCAACTTTTTCAGCTGCGGGAATGGCAATTAAACCTGTTCCTGTAGCCACATCAAGGATTTTCTGTCCCTGTTGAAGTGGCACAAATTCCAGTAGAATCTTAGCTTCTAGGGGATGGCGAGTACCTTCTTCATAGTCATAAGTAGTTCTACTACCATAAAATTCTTTTAGTTGCTGCTTATAAATATCTAGATTAACCATAACCAAATATCAAATCTTCTAGAGTTTATAGTAATTTTTCTGGTGATCTTGAGTTGCTTACTGTTGAACCCAAAGTTGATGAACAGCCAAGTCAAATACTCAGTGTCCTCGACCTGCAACACCTACATAAGTTCATGATTGCTGTTGTGTCCATTTTTCCCACAGAGAATGCACATCCTCTGGTTGTCCATCATAATTAAGCATTTGGTCAGAAATATTTACCCACGGCTGGGCACTGCGTGTCCAAATATTTGCGACTGGACGTAACCAGCTGGTATCATCTAAAGTTCCAGGTTTGACGTTAATAGTATTTGGGCTATAAGTCCGCTGATGAAATAGTCGTGTTCCGCACTCGCCGCAGAACAGGTTTTTGACTTCACGCCCACTATCGGCTTTGCGAGTCCAAGTTTTTGGTTGTCCTTGAACAATCACAACAGCATTTACTGCTACTGTAAGTGACATTCCAAAGGCACTGGAGGATTGTTTCTGGCACTCCTGACAATGGCATACATAAAGAGTTAATGGTTCAGCACGGATTTCATAACGAATCTGTCCACATTGACAACCTCCAGTGTATGGAAAACTCACAGGTTTTTTCCCTTTTGAACTTTGATTGTAGTTAAAGCTATCTTAATGATACGTGAGTTCAAGGATTATCATTAATTAGGTAAGAAGTCCCCAAACTGATTTACTGCACTTGATATGATTCATAACCGCAAGTTGAATTTTTTACCATTTATCTTATTTTTTTTAGTGATGTTGGGAGGCTTACTGCTGGAGTTATCTAGTGTTGGTGCAAGGGCAGATTCCACATCTACCACAGTTTACGAACAGCGATCGCTTCATAGTCTGGATGGTATCGGTAAATACTACATGGGGCGAGAAATTGCTCATGTGATGGGACACACAGGCGCAGGCTGGCTAGAACGTCCCAGTCGAGAAGCCGAGGAACAGCCAAGTAAAATTATTAGCCTCCTCAACCTCAAACCTAATGATGTCGTGGCGGATATTGGCGCAGGTACCGGTTACATGAGTTTTCGCATCGCACCGTTATTAACAGCGGGAAAGGTGCTAGCTGTGGATATTCAGCCAGAAATGTTAGAGATTATTGAATATTTCAAACAAGAAAAAAATATTTTTAATGTTGAGCCTGTTTTGGCTACACTTACCAATCCCAACCTCCCAGCAGCCAGTGTTGACTTAGTGTTGATGGTGGACGCTTACCACGAGTTCGAGTATCCCCTAGAAGTTATGCAAGGAATTGTCAAAGCACTGAAACCTGGTGGTAGGGTGGTGCTGGTTGAGTATCGGGGCGAAAATCCTTTTATTATGATTAAACGGCTGCACAAGATGACTCAAAAGCAAGTCCGTAAAGAAATGCAAGCCGTTGGTTTAGTTTGGCGAGAAACCAAAAACTTGTTACCCCAGCAGCATGTAATTGTGTTTGAGAAGAGGGATAACAACTGAGTGTTTAAATTTGTAACAAGTTGGCGATCGCTTGGGGTAATGGCAGCACAATCATCACCAACAAAGCCATTGCCATCAATCCTAAAATGTCACGTCCGTTATTAAGTTCAGTGATATCATTCAAGGCAGGTTCATCCACTGGATTGATAAACAATAAAATAATTGCCCAGACAAAAAATTCTGATTGCACTAAAGAAAGTAGTAACAGCAGCAAGCGTGCAATTTGCCCAATCACAATTGCAGTTCTTTGTCCAAACATTGCATGGACAATATGACCACCGTCTAATTGTCCTACAGGCATCAAATTTAATGCTGTGACGATTAATCCTAGAAAACCAGCTACTGCTATGGGATGCAAATCAATAGCTGATTTTGCAGTTAACTGACTGCCTAATGCTAATTTTGAGAGTAATGCTAGTAATATTGAATATTTGGGATTGAGAGCATCAGGGTTTAACAGTCCCGTTTTTTCAGTCAAAGGAACTATATTAGAATTAGCCAGACCCCATATTAGTAAGGGTAATGTAGCGACAAAACCAGCAATTGGCCCGGCAATGCTTACGTCAAATAAAGCTTTGCGGTTGGGAATGGGACTACGCATTTGAATAAATGCCCCAAAAGTTCCCAAGAAAAAAGGCATGGGGATAAAGTAAGGCAGCGTCGAGCGAATTTTGTAGAACCGAGCTGTCAAATAATGACCAAGTTCGTGAATGCCTAAAATAGTCATTAGACCCATAGCATAGGGTAGTCCTTGCAAAAGGACAGTTGGATTAGATTCTACTTGAGTCGGTTGAATCCCAACAATTCTGCTTCCCACCAGGGTAGTAGTTGCTAAAGTCGCTAATAGCAGTAATAATGCTAATCCTGGTCGCGTTAATTTTTCTGGTTTACCTGCATTTGCTGCTTTAGCCGCCTGAGCGTTAGGAACAAGTACAAAGAAAGGTTTGCCATTGAGGCCTTCTTGAAAAATCAGCAAAAAGCGATCGCCAAATTCCGCTTCCACATTTGCCTTAATCTGTTGATAGGCTTTAGTTGGTGTAGTTCTTAACTGACCTCGGCAAATTATGGCTTGGGGTCTATATTCAATATTTTGGATGTAGTAAACCGACCAGGGAAAACAATTTCGCAGTTGGGTTTCTTCTGTTAGCTCGATGGGACGCACTGGTACTGGTTCTACGGTAGGTTGGATAGGCGATTGTGATTCAATAGCTTGGGCTTGGGTTTGTTTATCTTTTGGTACCCGACGCCCCAATTGAAATAAAAGCCAGTATAACAGAAGGCAGAAACTTGACGACCAGATGATCAGTGATGGCGGTGGAGGTTGTTTGACCCCATGTATGAGCGTCCACCCGCTCAATACCAATGCTGGTGTCATCAAAACCAGCCACAACAGCCAGACCGGTGTGCGAGTAATGTTAGCGACACTGCGCTGCACCATTAGATAAGTAGCCAGCCCCAGTAGTAGGAGAAGAAACCAAAAAAATGTCATGATCTTCAATGATTTTGAAAAAATGTCCTACCATTAAGTGCCAGCATCACAGCTGAGACTACAAGGCAGACTCTAAACCCACTTTCCCCCAACGGTTAACAGCGCTTGTTAATTCTCAAGTATCAATTCTTAAGAAGTTCAACTCTGTCACCAGATTTTCCCAACTCCTCAGTTTCGGTTTTTTCTCATGTGCCCCTTACCTCAACAGCCAAGTCAAACAGCTAAGCCACCACATGCTGTTCTTAACAGCATTTTTGCCTTTCCACCAAATCGGGACACATTAGGAGGAACATCTTACTTCATTGTAAGAAATGAAGGCAATATCCTCATAGATTGCCCTGCCTTAGTTCAAACAAATCAAGATTTTTTGCGATCGCATGGCGGTGTGCGTTGGTTATTTCTCACCCATCGCGGTGCTATTGGTCAAACGGCAGAATTGCAGCAAGCTATGGGCTGCGAAATTATGATTCAAGAACAAGAAGCTTATTTATTACCAGGATTAACTGTAACTACCTTTGCTCAAGAATTTACGCTCCCCACAGCACAATTAATTTGGACACCTGGTCATTCTCCTGGTTCATCTTGCTTGTACTACAGTGATTTGGGAGGTGTACTGTTTTCTGGACGACATTTACTTCCCAACCAGCAAGGCGAACCGATGCCATTACGCACAGCAAAAACTTTCCACTGGCCCAGGCAGATTAAAAGTCTCCAGTCTTTGTTAGACCGCTTTACACCAGAAACTCTCCAGTATATTTGTCCGGGTGCGAATACTGGTTTTCTCAGGGGTAAAGGTATCATAGATAATGCTTACCAGCGTCTTGCTTCTCTAGATTTACCAGCTTTGCTGCCGATACAGCCGATAATTTAAGGGACTGACCAAGTGCTGTTTTGACCTCTCCCACAACCCCTCTCCTACAAAAAGAGGGAGGCTGGGAGGGAGAGGTTCATCGAACTCATATTAAAATTTAAGAATTGGCACGGTCAGTTGAATGCGAAATTTCTGACGAATTTTTTGCTAAGAGTTCTACAGCGGCTTGATATTGTTGATCCGCTTCTGTAGCAATTTGTTCGCGGGTTATTGGTTCTTGAGTAATGACTTGATCTGGCTTAATACCTAATTTATTGATATCCCGGTGATTAGGAGTTTCATACTTAGCAATTGTGACTGCCAAGCCAGAACCATCTGACAATTCAAACAAGGATTGAATTAAACCTTTGCCAAAAGTGGTTTCACCTACCAACTTAGCACGACCATTATCTTGTAGTGCGCCGGCGAGAATCTCACTGGCACTAGCAGTTCCTTGATTGACCAAAATTACTAAAGGATCGTCTGTCAAGGCTGGGCCGAATGCTTCAAAACTACCCTGAATACCTTGACGATTTACGGTGTAGACGATGGTGCCCGAATCTAACCACAGGCGGGCAATTTCAATACCTGATTGTAATAGTCCTCCTGGATTATTTCGTAAATCGAGAATGTAGGCAGCAGCGCCTTTTTTTTCTAGACTAGAAATAGCATGTGCCAATTCCATAGAGGCGTTGGCATTAAATTGAGTTAGGCGCAGGTAGCCGATGGGCGTACCTTGTGGAGAAAAGCGTAAATCTGCCACAACAGGGTTAAGAGTGATGCGATCGCGTACTACTCTAATTTCCGTTTCTCCTTCTCCGTCTCGCTCGATCAACAGCGTAATCAAGCTACCAATGGGGCCGCGCATTCTGGCTGCTGCTTCGTCGAGGGTGAGATTTTGTGTAGAAACGCCTTCAATTTTGAGAATGCGATCGCGTGGTCTAATTCCGGCTTTATCCGCTGGTGAACCCGCAATGGGAGACACTACCTCTAACTTTCCCGTCTGGGGATTGAGGGCGATTTGTAAACCCACCCCAGTCAATTCTCCAGAAGTATTCACCTGCAAACTACGGTACTGTTCTGGGTCTAAAAAGCGGGTAAAAGGGTCATCAAGGCTTTTAAGCATTTCCTGAATCGCCCCGTAAGTTGCTTTCGAGTTGTTTAACGGCTTTTGTAGAGCCTTTTGCCTGACCGCCGCCCAGTTTTGATCATTAAACGTGCCATCCAAATAACTGCGATTGACAATTCGCCAAACTTCTGAAACTAGCTTTTGTTCCTGCGTCAAAGCCGCTGCTGGCTGGATGAGTACCCCCAGCGCCAAGCAAAAAGCCATTAATAATGAAAATCCAAAGCGAAAAGTCTGTTTGTGCATGAACCCCATTTTCAATCCCACCTCAACCCAAATTGTCTATAACTGCCCAATTACCTTGTAGTTTGATGAAATCTATCTCTCGACTATGTTACTTTTTTTATAGAAGTGATGCATTGTTCTCATCAACTTGTTAAGGCAATTGATGCTGACGCATCGCGCTCAACAAACGATAAGATCTACTTTGTGTCCACATTTTCTGTGTTGGGTTGCAAAGAGAACGCAATATATCCCATATTTGCAGAGTGTTAAGTTTTTATAAACTTTTATCACTTTGAAAGCTCAAAAGCAAACAAACCAACTCCTCTTTGTGAAAATCCCAAAATTGCTAATTGGGAGATTGATCAACCGCAACCGATTTTTAGGAATTTGAGATTGTATGGCCAACGTTTACGACTGGTTTGAGGAACGCTTGGAAATTCAGGCGCTAGCTGATGACGTAACTAGCAAGTACGTCCCTCCCCATGTCAATATTTTTTACTGCCTGGGTGGAATTACCCTAACTTGCTTTCTCATCCAGTTCGCCACTGGATTTGCCATGACGTTCTACTACAAACCAACAGTTGCTGAAGCTTACTCCTCTGTGGAGTACATCATGAATGAAGTCAGCTTTGGTTGGTTAATTCGCTCCATCCACCGCTGGTCTGCCAGCATGATGGTGCTAATGATGATTTTGCACGTCTTCCGAGTATACCTAACTGGCGGTTTCAAAAAGCCCCGCGAGTTAACTTGGGTAAGTGGCGTTATCTTAGCGGTAATCACAGTTTCCTTTGGTGTAACAGGCTACTCCCTGCCTTGGGATCAAGTAGGCTACTGGGCTGTGAAAATCGTTAGTGGTGTACCAGAAGCAATTCCCGTAGTTGGCGTTTTGATTTCCGACCTACTACGCGGTGGTTCTAGTGTTGGTCAAGCAACCCTGACTCGCTACTACAGCGCCCACACATTTGTGCTACCTTGGCTGATTGCGGTCTTCATGCTATTCCACTTCTTGATGATCCGCAAGCAAGGTATTTCCGGGCCTTTGTAATTTCATCAGCTCAAGTGCGAAAAGCAACAGCAATCAGTTCCAAGATTAAGTCGTTTGTTTTAAACTGAGGGAAAATCAGCAATAGATGACTCTTAAGTTACTAAAAAAACAAACAACTTGTATTTGTAGCTGAAAGCTGTAGAACCCTAGGGGCGGAAGCCCCATGAACTCGACAGCATGGCGCTTCCGCAACTTAGGGATATTTAATAGCTGATGGCTTGACAAATGCTTTAACTGAAATTAAGCAGGAGAGCGCATTAAAAAATGGCAACGCAAAAAAAACCCGATCTCAGCGATCCTCAATTAAGAGCCAAACTCGCCAAAGGCATGGGTCACAACTATTATGGTGAACCCGCTTGGCCCAATGACCTATTGTATGTATTTCCAGTTGTAATCATGGGTTCGTTCGCTTGTATAGTGGCTCTAGCTGTACTAGACCCAGCGATGACAGGTGAACCAGCCAATCCTTTCGCCACACCACTGGAAATTTTGCCAGAGTGGTATTTGTATCCTGTATTCCAGATTTTGCGATCGCTTCCTAACAAACTTTTAGGAGTGTTAGCAATGGCTTCCGTACCTCTGGGACTGATTCTCGTTCCTTTTATTGAGAACGTTAATAAGTTCCAAAACCCCTTCCGCCGTCCAGTAGCGACTACAGTGTTCCTGTTTGGCACTCTCGTCACTCTGTGGCTAGGTATTGGTGCTGCCTTACCATTAGACAAATCTTTGACCTTGGGACTTTTCTAAAGTAGTCACTGCAAAGAGTTTTGACGCCTGTGAGTTTCAAGAGCATATTTTATAGATGTGCTTTTGAAAAAAATTGACAGGCGTCAATTTTAGTAATCCAACTGGCATCTGGGATTATAAGTTTTGGATAGAAAAGCTATTCCAAAATCTCAAATCACCAAAACGCAACAAATATAAACATATTTTACCGATCGCGGCGAAGCGCGAGTGTAAGAGCGTCATAGTAACCGTACTATACTTTTATCTGAGTGTCGTTAGAAACGCCACTTGAGGGCAAAGTACTAAGTACTCATACCAGTTATGAGTTATTCAGTGATCAAATTCTTTACTGATAATGTTAACTGTTCCTTAATTCCTTGTCCTTTTACTTCGGTTAATGTGAAGTTGCTAGTTACAAATAATGCCAAAATCAGCCATATTTTGTATTTTGGTAGAGAAAATCCGCCAAACTAGGTTTTTTTTAGCTATCAGAAAAATTTTGCTAAAAGTGCAAAATTCCATAACTAGCAACTTAGGTTTACTTATATTCAAAACACCGTCAATGTTTAGCATAGTGCAGCAAGACCATCTGACGGTGAAGAGCGAACTGAGCCTTCTAAACCAAGTGCAACAATGGTTTGAGCAGTTTTGTCTAAAATATTTGTTTCAACTTGGCTGGTCAGAAAGTCAACTTTATCGCCTCAATTTAGCATTAGCAGAGGGCTTTACTAATGCAGTTCGTCATGCTCATCGTGCTTTACCACCAGAAACAACCATAGAGATTGAAGTTAGCTTATGGATAGACCGACTGGAAATCAAAATTTGGGATTATGGAAAACCTTTTAATCCTGATGCGATCGCAGAGCCAGAACCAGGTACTCTGCAAGCAGGGGGTTATGGATGGTTTCTCCTGAGGCGTTTAGCTGACCGTGTTGTCTACGAACGCAGTGCAGATGATAGAAATTGTTTGCTGATTGTCAAATATGCCCAACAAGGTCAAGTGTAAAAACAAGGAGTCAGAAGCCAAGAGATTAAATCATGATATTTCCTAACTCCTGGCTTCTGACCCCTGGTTCCTACTAACTACACTGTTCCCTTTTAGAGATCTGCACTGACCTAAATTCAATTCATTTTGCCTTGATTTACGTAATTATACTAAAACTCTTCGGCTAATTATACATAAATTTTTGTATAAAAAAAAATACTCAATCCAGTAAAGTCAGCATACAAGTTGCAGCTAATACTTTGTTAGGATTTGGCAGCAAGTAGTTGGTAATCCTAACTTTTGTTGAGGCACGGCTCACCAGGCCTAGTGATGCTATCTGTCGATAAAAATTATCGCATCTAAGCTAAAACACATACTCATTGCATACTCACATTCGTCAGGTCTGTTAACAGTCAACTGGGAACAGTCTACAAAATAATATATGCAACTTTGATTTAGAACAGCTTACTACCTTTGGTGACTCCAGGAAATTTGTGTTTTCCAATAAGAGTCGTTTAGTGCTGACAGAGATAGAGGAAATCGGGAACAATATATGACTAAGACAGCCTTAATTACAGGAATTACTGGTCAAGATGGCTACTATCTCAGCCATCTGCTTCTCAAGCAAGGTTACCGAGTTGTGGGATTGGTCTCGCCACATCGACAACCGAATTTAGCAAAACTGGGAAACTTAGCAACCCAGGTGGAAATTTACACAGTTGATTTGAGAGACAGTAAGGCGCTGTTGACTGCGGTTGAACAACTGCGTCCTCAAGAAATTTACAATTTGGCTGCTCCTAGTTTTGTTCCTGATTCCTGGAAAGACCCTTTAGGAACTTTGGATTTAATCACTGGTACTGCGACTCGGCTATTAGAAGCAGTGCGACAGGCTGGTTTATCTACACGGTTTTATCAAGCCAGCAGTTCTGAAATGTTTGGGGATGTATCATGTTCTCCTCAAGATGAAGAAACCCCCTTTCGTCCGAAAAATCCCTATGCAGCCGCTAAGTTACACGCCCACTGGACAATGGTACATCATCGGCAGCGCTACGGTTTATTTGCTTGTAGTGGAATTCTGTACAATCATGAGTCTCCCTTACGTCCACCTCAGTTTGTCACTCGCAAAGTTTCTTTAGCAGCTGCATCGATTAAATTGGGTTTAACTCAAACCTTAGAAATGGGCAATTTGGATGCCAAACGCGATTGGGGATTTGCTGGAGATTATGTTGAGGCAATGTGGCGAATGCTACAGGTTGATGAGCCGGAAGAATATGCAATTGGTACAGGTAAACTCCACAGTGTTAGGGAATTAGTTTCTACAGCCTTCGAGTGTGTGGGATTAGATTGGCAAAAATATGTAGTAATTAATACTAACTTATTAAGAGCAGACGAACATTTTCACTTGGTTGCCAACCCAAGCAAAGCCAAAAAGAATCTGGGTTGGGAACCTCAAGTCAGCTTTGAGGAACTTTTAGAGAAAATGGTAAAAACAGATATGGAGCGGTTGCAAAATGGTTTAGTGATACCTGCTTCTGCATCCTCTGTAGGAGTATAAAAAAGATAAATGCTAATTGATACAGTCAACGAAACCCTAATTTCAAGTGCTAATGTTAGCAAACAAGTCAACCATGTGTTCGTGTTTCTAGAAATTTTTGTACGTGAAGGTGGTATTCAATCATACGTAAAGGATATTTTTCGTGCCTATTTGGGGTTAAGTGCTGGTTATCAAGCAGAAGTCTTTGTGCTACGAGATAGTTCTGATTGCTCTAATCCTTTCGAGTGCGATGATTTAAAGTTTAATTACTTTCAAAATCAGTCTCCTCAGATGGGCAGGGTGAAAATGGCTGTGGCTCTGCTCAAGTATTTATTGCAAAAACGCCCCCAGCACGTTTTTTGCGGTCACATCAAGCTAGCAGTACTAATACAAACCCTTTGCCAGCCTTTGGGGATTCCCTACACTGTCTTAACTTACGGCAAAGAAGTTTGGGAACCACTTAAACCTCAAGAACGCCGCGCCCTAATATCAGCAGCGGGAATTTGGACAATTAGTCACTATAGCCGCGATCGCGCCTGTGTTGCTAATAATCTAGACCCCAACAAGGTGAAAATGCTACCTTGTGCCATTGATGGAGATCAGTTTACTCCTGGGTCTAAGCTACCGGATTTAGTCGAAAAGTATGGTTTAACAGACGCTAAGGTGTTAATGACCGTGGCGCGACTGTGGTCAGGGGACATCTACAAAGGTGTCGATGTGACGATTCGGGCGTTACCCAAAATAGCTGAAGTTTTCCCCGAAGTGAAATATTTGGTGATTGGTCGTGGCGATGATCAACCGCGATTAGCCCAGCTAGCTAAAGACTTAGGTGTGAGTTCGCGCGTTGTTTTTGCTGGTTTCGTTCCCACAGAACAACTAATGGCACACTACCACCTTGCAGACGCTTATATTATGCCCTCTCAAGAAGGCTTTGGCATTGTTTATTTAGAAGCGATGGCTTGTGGGATACCAGTGCTATCCGGTGACAACGATGGCTCAGCTGACCCCTTGGCTGATGGTAAGCTGGGATGGCGAGTGCCCCACCGTAATCCCGACGCAGTAGCAGCAGCTTGTATAGAAATCCTCAAAGGTAATGACCAACGTTGTGATGGACAGTGGTTACGAGAGCAAGCGATCGCCAATTTTGGTATGGATGCCTTCCAAAAACAGCTTTTGTCTCTAGTCAAGAGTTTATAGTCCAAAAGAGGCAATTGTCAGTTGTTAGTGGTCAGTGGTCAGTTGTTAAGAAGTAGGAGGCAGGAGGAAGCTATGCTGGAGGCAGCAGTAAAGAATTATTTACCTTGTTCCTCCATCCCCTCATCCTTCATCTCCCCTGCTCCCAGTCATCAGGAGCCAGTTGCATGAGCGGGTTTCCCGACTTGAGCTTTCCTGGCGTTCATCAGTCATCAATTATCTCCGTTCATCTCCCCTTTCTTCACTATTGACTAGTGATCACTGACTATTGACTACTCCCTAAACTCGCTATCCTAGAGGGAGAGCAAGACAATATTTAAAAAATGAGCCTTAAATCTTTTCAGCTAAATCTTGTCAATCTTCGCCCTTGGCTCACTGTGTTAGCAGTTTTCTGGTTACTAGCATCATTGGGCTTGGGCTGGTTGGTAAATTCGTTATTGATTATTTTTGGATTGCTGCTGTTAGCACCTGTGATTGCTTTCTTTGGGTTTCGCTGGTGGCTGCAACGCAACTTGGTTACTGACCAGTGTCCGGTGTGCGGATATGAATTCACTGGTTTAAATAACAGCCAGTTGCAGTGCGCTAATTGCGGAGAGCGCATATTAGTACAAAATGGTCATTTTCGGCGTTTTACGCCAGATGGCACAATTGATGTAACGGCAATTGAAGTACCAGCCAAATCACTGGAAGATTAAGCTGTTTGTCGGTTAGTGAGTAGCTAAGAAATATTCTTTATGGTTCATGATTAGTACTAAAGTACTAATCATGAACCTGAATTTGCTTATTTTCACTTTCAGCCAATTTACTTTCAATATCTGATAGTTGCACCGCGCCAGAGAAATTTTTACTATTCATTACAAAGGTGGGTGTGCCAGCAATCCCCAATTTTTGAGCTAGTTGGATATCTTGCCCAATAGCAGTATTTGCAAGCAGGCGATCGCGCTGAAACTTTTGCAAATCCAAATTGAGTTTTTTGGCAATATCTAAATACAAATCTTCACCCAGTTGCTTTTGATTAGCAAACAAAGCATCGTGATATTCCCAGAACTTACCCTGCTGATTTGCCGCCCAAGCAGCTTGTGCAGCTGGCAATGCCTCAGCATGAATAGCAGCTAAGGGTAAATGTTTATAAGCCAATATTAAATCATTCTGATGATTTGCTAGCAATGACTTAAGTGTTTTATGCGCCTCAGCACAGTAGGGACATTGAAAGTCAGAGAATTCTATTAATACTGTTTTTGATTGAGCCGGGCCGATAGTAGGAGAATTGCCAATTACAACTTGGGGATTATTGTTTAAATCTTGTAAAAAAGCCTGTTGTGCTTGCTTGAATTTCTGTTGCTGTTGCTGCTGGTAAGCCTGGACGGATTCGAGAATTACCTCTGGGTGTTGGCGGAGAATTTGTAAAACTTGCTGTTCTAGTTGGGGATTAATTTCGCTGACTGCTTGTGCAGGAAGTGACCAGCCTAAGACTAGACAAACTAAACCCAATATTAGCCAAGTACGTAGATGATCAAAGAATTGACGCATATCAAAATACTGAATAATTCAATATTTTTATACTACTGAAAAAATCAGAGATTCCAGGTTGTAAAATTTTTCATCAAATAGATTTACAAATTGTGGCAATTGTACAGGTATCTTTGCAGGCGTAATTAAATGTAATATGTCCGCAGCCAAGAAGAACGAGGAAGCAATTCCTGTCTGCTGCGATCGCGCAGGGCAAATGCACCTAAAAACAGTAATAATTACGAATTACGTAGACGCAATAGCGGCTTCTTGAAGGGTATTATCAATTACGAATTATTTTACTGTACTATCAATGGGTAGTGAAAAGTCACGCGACCATTCATTCCAAGAACCAAAATAATTTCTAGCAGTAATTCCTGCCTCTTCAAGGGCTATTAATGTATTAGCAGCCCTTGAACCTTTAAAGCAGTATACATACACAATAGACTCTGAAGTAATACCCACTGACTGACAAATTTCTCGGATTTCGGCAGGCGATCGCAGCGTGGTAATTTCCGAATCACAATTCATGAAACGATGCCATTCTATCCATACTGCGTTAGGGATTCTACCTTTACGAGGACAAAAATCAGGATTGTAGGGAGAAGAACTCAGTCCAAGCCATTCTTCCCTATCGCGCACATCTAATTTAATAATTTCTGGATTGTTAATTGCTTCCAACATCTCGGTTGTAGTCACCATCATATCAGCTTGAGGATGCAATCGAAATATGCTGCTTTCAGGTTGAGGAACTTCATTAGTGGTAGGTAATCCAGCAGCTAGCCAAGCTTGATATCCTCCTTGTAAAACAGATACCTGAGTGCAGCCTAAATACTTTAATAAAAAAGCTGCTCTACAAGATTGTCCGTAACCTTTATTTAAAGCATCTTCATACACAATTAACTTTTCTGTACCAGATATTCCTACCTCTAATGTTGAGTGTTATGGAAAAACTTTTTTTAATATTTGTTATCAAAGCAACAAATAAATTAAGCTAAATTAAGAAAATTTTTATAAAGTAAATCTTCAGGTAGGGTGTGTTATGGCTTTAGCCTAACGCACCATCATTTATATGGCGTGTTAGGCGCTTTGATTATGTTTTTCGTGGCAAATCATCTAAAAATATGAGCCTAACACACCCTACGGTAATTTTATTTTTACTAAAAAACCCAAATTAAGTAAGATTAAAGGTCGAAGTGTTAACACTGAAAAATTTTATTTGTTAGTATAGAAAACACCGTTTAGCTATTCTCAGCCGATTCACTGGCATGGTTGAAGATAAAAGCATTGATTTTCAAGCATATATACAATTTCTCTGTGTAGATGACACATACAGAGATTGGCAGGAATTTTATACACCAATCGATGCCTTAGACCGTCAACGAATTGAACAGAAAAAATCCCGAAGACGTTTGGACTTGGGGTTGATGGTGCAGACTATACAACCACCACAAGGGCAAGGGCAACCATTAGAAAGAGAAAAAATTGAACGGTTGAATGTTCTCGAAGGGTTACGGAACTATGCAGCTAACCATGTTTTATTAAAAGGAAAACCAGGTTCAGGTAAATCGACTGCTTTAAAACGGCTATTGTGGGAAGAAGCAGAAAAAGCCAAAACAGACTCGCAAGCCAAAATCCCTGTTTTGGTACAACTGCGACGGTATAAAACTTCCGTTTTGGGTATCATTCAGGATTTTTTGATTGAAAATCAATTGTTACTTAGTGAAACACAAATTGAAAATTTGCTGTTTACAGGGCGGTTATTGTTACTTATTGATGGGTTGAATGAATTGCCTAATGAAGAGGCAAGACGAGATTTAGCTGGATTTCGGCAGACATTTCGCCGAGTCACACCAATGATTTTCACCACCAGGGATTTAGGGGTTGATTTAGGCATTGAGAAAAAGCTGGAAATGCAACCCCTGACGGAAGGGCAGATGCAGCAGTTTGTCCGGGCTTATTTGCCAGAGGTGGGTGACGAGATGCTGCGGCGGTTGGGTGGGCGTTTGCGAGAGTTGGGAGAAACCCCACTGTTACTGTGGATGCTGTGTGAGGTATTTGACTACAGCAAACAAATCCCGACTAGCTTGGGTTCGCTGTTTCGTTGGTTCTCTGGAGAGTATGACAAACTCAAGAGAGATGTTCCAATTTCTGAAGGTTTACGAAATTGGCAGTCTGAGTTATTGCAGCATCTAGCATTTGTGATGATGCAAGATGATAGTCCTACAGAGTTTCGACTATCTATTTCCAAACAGCAAGCTAGGAATGTTTTGACAGAATTTTTGCAGGGCAAAGTAGCCCATGCTGATGATTGTGCAAGGCGCTGGTTGGAAGATTTGCTTAGGTATCACCTGATTCAACTGCGAACAGATGATCAAATTGAGTTTCGCCACCAGTTGCTTCAGGAATACTACGCTGCTGAAAAGCTGCTGAAACTGCTTCCTAAGATTAGTGAGGAAAGGTTGAAACGCGATTATCTGAATTATTTGAAGTGGACAGAACCCCTAGCGCTGATGTTAGCGTTGGTAGACAATGAAACGCAAACTGTACAAATAGTAAACTTAGCTTTGGAAGTAGATTTGATGTTAGGGGCAAGGCTGGCGGGGGAAGCAAGGAAGGAGTTTCAGGAGAAAACGGTGGACTTAGTTTTGGGGTTAAATACTTCCCAGGAACTCAAATTTTATCTTTTAGGTTTAACAGGTTCTGAAAAAGCACTTCCATCATTGCTCAAAGCATGGAATAGTCAAGATTATAAAAATGATTATATTGTTGCTGAGGCTTTAGCATATGTCGGCTATGATGAGGCAATGTCTACAATTATTCAATTGGAAGATGAGTATATTTCTAGCTTAGGGGAGGCTGAAAAGTACGAAGATGACTACAAAGATTATCTGTATCACAATATTGTTTACGAGTTAGAAAGTATTACTTTATCGGATACAGCAATTGATAAACTATTGATTTTGTTAAAAAATCAAATACTGATCAGTCCAAAAGGTTATGATTATTATTTAAAAGGAAGAAATTATCAAGCCAATAAGATATTAGGTGAAATAGTCTTTAATCGAGTTATTTCATTTTTATTACAAGCATTAAATAATCAAGATTTTCGTGTCCGCTATCATGCAGCCTTCGCATTAGGGAATATTGGCTCAGAGATGGAAGTTGTAGCTTTAATAGAAGCTGTCAAAGATGAAAATTGTTTTGTGCGTTCTATGGCAATAAAAGCATTAGGAGAGCTTGGAAGTATTGAAGCGATTTCTGCATTGATTGAAGCAGTAAGTGATGAAAAGCCTTTTGTACGTTCTAGGGTAGTTGAAGCCTTAGGCAAAATTGGTAGTGACAAGGCAGTTTCTACTTTAATTAAAGCGCTGAATGATGAAAAATATTTTGTGCGTTTAAAGGCAGCTGAAGCATTAGGTAAAATTGGCAACAAAACTGCGGTTACCGCTTTGATAGGAGCTTTTGATGATCAAGAATCAGAAGTTCGTCTGAAGGTGATTGAAGCATTAGGTAAAATTGGTGGCGATACGGCAATTCCTGCCTTGATAAAAGCCTTAGATGATGAACAATCAGATATTTGCTCAACGGCAAAAGAGGGATTAATTTCTATCCGCAACTCTTTAGTAAAGGAGGTATTACAAAATATATATAATTCTTTATATGATTATGAAAACACGTTTGTTTCTGAAACTGCCGCAAACAAGTTAGCTCAAATTTGTAATGACTGTCTACAATGTATTCTCAGTAACTCTAATTTAATGAATAAGTGGAAAGATTTATCTATCCATTTAAATTCAAAAATATCATCAAATAATGATTTGATAAAATGTGAACTGCTATACCAGATATGGGAGGTACTATTAACCCTAATGCCAGAACTTGCAACTAATCAAAAAGATATGATTTTAGTAATTCAAAAGCTTTGCAAGTTTTATAATTATGCAATTTTTTATTCTCCTCCATCTGAAGAAGAGAAACCAAAAGACCCTATACACGATAATCTAGAGCTAATTAAACAAACTCTCAAAACTATGTCAGAAACTCCTAAAGTACAAATGAATTTTCATGCCCCTATTACTGGCGGCAATATTGCTGGAAATTTTGAAGGTGATATGATTGGCACTCAAAATAATTATCCATCAACACAAAATATTGCTGAAGTAGAAAAAGTACTTCAGCAATTGCTTGAGCAAATAGAGCAGACTAAACCAACACCAATCGAAGCTCAATTAATTGTTGATAAAGCTGTTGAGAAACATCCAGTACTCAAAGACGCGCAAATTATTGACCAAGCCATTAAACGTTGTCCACCCCTCAAAGTACGTTTGCAAAGAGTGATAACCGCAGCAGGTATTGAAACTGTAAAAGTGTTATTTGCTCCTGCTGGTATTGTAATTGAAGTAATTAGAGCTTGGACTAAACCCGAATAGAAATTGTTGGCTAATTTTTTTCAGGCTATGCCATCAGGCAATACGGTTCAGTTAGTTAGTGGTATTGCGTCGGCTGATGCCAGAAGCTGATTTACAAGTACTTTTCGACTTGGATGAAGAGTAACTTAAAAGCTTGGCGATCGCGTTTATTTAATTGTAGTTATATTTACAAGTATGAGTGCGATCGCATTTTCTGAACTAATACAATTCTATTCCGGTAAACCCTTAACTTGTAACAAATCCAAACCCCTTTCAAATATTTCATCAATTCGCAGCATTTGACCATCAGTAGTCATAAATTTATGGTCTTTTGTTGCCCGAATTATTGAACCATCTTCCAAACAATATTCAAAAACTTCTTGTTTACCGCGATGATGCCACTGTGCAATTGGTTGCGTGTAAACATTGCCATTACTATCAACGCTGTACACACTACATTCAATACGTTTTTCTACAATTTCACCTATAGGAATAAATCCATATTCAACCGTCAAAACTTCGGTATCATAGCTTAAGCAATATTCGGCGAACTTTAACATATCGTCAAATAATTTCTCAGCTATTTGCTTTCTAACGCCGTTTTTAGTCGCACCATCAATAAACTTTTCCTGCTGCTTTTGCATTTCGGAAACTTTCTTTTTACCCATAGCGCGACGCAGCAAGTCAGCTTGTCCTAGAGAATAGCCAGCCATATCTTGAGCAATTTTCATGATTTGCTCTTGATAGACCATAATTCCGTAGGTTTCATTCAATATTGGTTCTAAAATTGAAGTTTCATATTCTATAGCTTCTCGCCCATGCTTCCGGTTAATAAATTTCGGAATTAAGCCTGCATCTAATGGCCCTGGTCGATAAAGTGCCAAAATTGAAGAAATATCTTCAATATTAGAAGGCTTCAAATCTCGCACTATTTGACGCATTCCTGAAGATTCTAACTGAAATATCCCTTCTAATTCACCAGCTTCTAAAAGTTCATAGGATTTATGTACATCTTTTGGTAAAGTGCTATGTTCACCTTTGGCTAATATCCTCTGCGCTTTTCTTTCCTGACGTGGAATTTCATCTGGGTCGAGACGATAGCCATTGGTTTGTTCAATCAATTCAATGGTTTTTTGAATCAATGTGAGATTTCGCAAACCCAAAAAATCCATCTTTAACAAGCCCATTGATTCCAAGTCTTCCATGAAATACTGGGTAATCACAGAGCCGTCATTATTTCTTTGTAATGGTACAATTTCATCTAAGGGATCGGCAGAAATCACCACACCCGCTGCATGAACACCAAAGGTTTTGTTAGTCCCTTCAATTCGCATTGCCATATCAACCCAATGGCGAACTTTGGGGTCATTATCATATTTTTCTTTAAACTCTGGTTCTGGAGTTTCAGCAGAAATCATCACCTTGAGTTTGGTGGGTTTACCCCTCACTACAGGAATTAATTTTGCCATTTTGTCGGCATCCCCGTAGGGGATATTTAATACTCTGGCGACATCTTTTAAAACAGCTTTGGAAGTTAGACGGTTAAAGGTAATGATTTGAGCTACCCTATCAGCACCGTATTTTTCAGTGACATAATCAATAACTTGATCCCGTTTTTCAATGCAGAAATCTGTGTCAATATCAGGCATAGATTTCCGTTCGGGGTTTAAAAAACGCTCAAATAATAGCCCATGATGCACTGGATCAATGTTGGTAATTCGCATGGCATAGGCAACCAATGAACCAGCCGCTGAACCGCGACCTGGGCCCACAGGAATATTGTTATCTCTAGCAAACTTGATGTAGTCCCACACAACTAAAAAGTATGTGGAAAAACCCATCTGTTGCAGCATTTTTAATTCATATTCCAATCTGTCTTTGTAGACTTGATCAACTTCATTACGGGATTTACGATTTAATCTTTCTAAAAGTCCTTGCCAAGCCACTTCTTCCACATAAGTATCAGCAGTATGACCAGAAGGAATCGGATAGTTAGGAATGCGAGGCTCACCCATAATTTGGTAAGGCTCAACTTTATCGGCAACTTCTTCAGTAGTAGCTATAGCTTCAGCTATGACATCATCTGGCAAATGATCACGAAATAGCATCCTCATTTCTTCAGCAGATTTGAGATATTCAGTACCACTGTAACGCATCCGATTCTCTTCACTAATTAATTTGCCTGTTTGAATACATAGCAAAGCATCGTGTGCTTCTACGTCAAAGCAAGAAATAAAATGAGAGTCATTGGTAGCGACAAATTTAATATTTAGTTCTTGGGCAATTTTGACAATTTCAACATTAACAATGCGGTCTTCTTGAGAACCGTGGTCTTGAATTTCTAAATAAAAATCATCACCAAACACATCTTTGTACCATTGAGCAACTTTACGGGCTGCGTCTGGTCTGCCGCTGAGAATTGCTTGGGGAATTTCTCCACCTAAACAAGCACTAGTGACAATTAAACCTTCATGATATTCTTTTAATAATTCTTTATTAATACAAGGACGAGAAAAAATACCTTTGCCTTGTACACCTTTAAGGTGAGAAATAGTGGTTAACTTAACTAAATTTTTATAACCTTTTGTATTTTTAGCTAAAACAACTTGATGATAACGGGGTCGGCGTTCTTGTTTTTCGATATCGCCGTTGATAATATACATTTCATTGCCAATAATTGGCTTAATATTTTTACTGCGGCAAATTTTGATCAGTTCCACAGCGCCATACATGACACCATGATCTGTGAGGGCGATCGCTTTTATCCCCAGTGCGATCGCGCGATCGACCAAATCTGGCAGCTGACTTGCCCCATCAAGCAAACTGTAGTCACTATGAATATGTAATGGCACAAAGGACATATGCTTCTCCAACCACAAGCCAACTCTATCCTAGGACATCCTTTTGAGCAGGATTTTATAAGGCAACGGGATCTTAGATTAACTCGTTTGGGAAAATTTCACTTCCGCAACTGATGTTTGAATAGTTACATCAGCATGAGTTATGGGATTTTGCGAAAAGTTGCGTGCGGTGAGGGGGTCGCAGTCTTGGCGGTTCCCGTCGATTGCGAACCCCCGAACCCGGAGGGGAGTTCCCCCCGTTGAGCAAACTTTTCAAGACGGATTTTGGCGAGGTAGTTACCGTCTTAGCGCCTTGCGTCATTAGTGCAAGCGTTGCGCGAGTCTTCTGAAGCTAAAAATAGCTGAACTGTTGGCTGAGTTACCCCCTCGGTCATTTATTTCTCAACTAATAGCTAAAGCCTACTAGTTCACCACGCAAATTTTGACTCTTGGAGACCGGGGAAAGGGAAAAGGGGAAAGGGAAAGAAATTAAAAACATCCGCCCCTTTTCCCCTTACCCAATCCCTGTGCCTGTCAAAATCTTTTTGGCAGGCTACTACTTCAGTAGTTAGAGGGTGTGGGGTGTAGTGAGACTTTCTTCAGTTCCCATAAAAGCCACACCCTACCCCCAGTCTTGATGAGGGTTTCAGTACTTTCCGTGAAAAGTCAGGTCATGATGTCTGCATTAAACTTCTTGCAAAAGTACTAACGCCTGAAGTCACACTTATAAAAATTTATTATGCTTGACGACGTACAAAAACTTTTGTAAGAGGTCTAATATATAGCTTTGTGGATGAATGTAAACTAATTTGTAGATGTTTGCTGCACTGCAATTAATGTGATGTGGTCGTTCCTTATCATTGGTCATTAGTCATTTGTATTTACAAAGGACAAAGGACTAATGACAGCCATAAACAAAACGTTAAAAGCCACGTTATATGGACGAGGCTGAGATTGCAAACTTTAAGTGAGTGCAGCACTTTTTAATGTTTTTTAATATTGTTGAGGCCCTTTAGCATCACATTCTTTAGTCCAACACCGTTTAAGAAGTTGAATTCGCCAGCCGTGGGCAAAGCGCCGGGGATTCAACTCTAATTTAGAATCGCGGCTAAACAAGGGTTGGTTAAGATACTGCCAAATAGGGAATTTAATTTTGTTGTTTTGTGCGGTCATAGGAGGAACAAGTAATATAAAAGCGTTGTGGCAGTAGTTGGCATTTTGTGTGAGAATTGCCACATACTGATTTTCTAGTTCAAGATGACATGATATTTATTCAATTGTCTTGGTGACAATTGCGGAATCTCACTTGAACTTTTCTACCACATTCGGGCTAGACCAAAAGATAGACTAAAAGTTCCTCAGTAGGTTGGCACAAATTAAGTTAAATCGTCAAGGTTGTCAGGGGTCAGTTTTCAGTTGTCAGTTTTCAGTGGTAAGGGTTTCGGCTATTTTGAAATTTTTTAACGTATTTTATGGTGGGCGTAATATCGTGTCCGGTTAAAGACTTATCATTTTTCAATCATCTTTGCGACACAGACTGTAGGGGTGTACAGCTGTACGCCCCTACAAGGTATCTGTTGCTAAACCCTGGTCGTTAGAGCCTTTTAATAATGCGTCCCGGTTTTGCGATGGTTGATAGCAGTGACAGCATCAGGTTGGATTAATTTACCGTTGTCAACAGTTGCATATACTACCCAGTGGTCGCCGCATTCCATGCGTTGACTGACCGAACATTCAACATAAGCTAAAGCGTCGGTGAGAACTGTGCAGCCATTTTCGGCAACTGTGGTGCTAAAGTTGGCAAATCTGTCTTCGCCTGGCGCAAAACTCTTGCGGAAGTGCTTCATGTATTCGGAATGACTGCCTTCAGCTAAGATGTTGAGGGCAAATTTACCACCTGGATACATGAGAGATTCTATTGCTCGGTCTTTAGCGATCGCAACTGTTAAACCTGGTGGATTAAAGGTTGCTTGAGATACCCAAGCGCCTAACATCCCTGTAGAAACATCTCCTTGCTTAGCTGTAATCACGCAAATTGAACCAACAATCCGACCGACAGCTTGTTCTGTGGGTGTAGCGGCTTGTTGTGGTACCCGTACTTTTCTAGCTTTTTTCAGTCCTTGGGCAAAGTCTGTACCAACTTCTTCGCAGAACTTGAGAGTGACATCATCGGGTTTAAACTTGACTTTGAGAGTTTCAAACCCAAACCGATAGCCAGCATCTCTAAGTTTACCTTCAATTAAATCAAAGGCTTCGCCACTCCAGCCATAGGAACCGAAAACGCCTGCAACTTTATTGTTATCGCCTACTTTCAGAACGATACCCAAAGCTGTATGAATGGGGGTAGGTGCATGACCACCGATGGTAGGAGAACCGATGATAAAGCCATCTGATTTTTCTACCGCAGCTTGGATTTCATCAGGTGTAGCAAATTCGCAGTTGATTGATTGAACTGCGACTCCTCCTTTGGTTAGTCCGAGAGCGATCGCTTGAGCTAAAGTTGCTGTGTTACCATAAGCTGAGGCATAAAGTAACGCTACAGAAATCTCTCTGTCTCTTTGAGAACGACTCCATTCACCGTAAGCTTTGGTCAGTTCAAGTAAGCCAGTACGCACCAAAGGCCCGTGACCGACAGCATACATTCTCACCTGTAAATCTGATATCTTCTCCAAAGCTGCTTCCACATGGGGAGCTTGGGGAGCCATCAGACAATTATAGTAATAACGTTGGTCTTCCTTAAATGCTTCCCAGTTATCATCAAATACTTCATCGCCACAGATATGAGTTCCAAATAACTTATCTGTGTAGAGAATTTGGGTTTGTTGGTCGTAGGTACAAAGTGCTTCCGGCCAGCGAGGACTGGGAATAGGCAAGAATTTTAAAACATGACCCTTACCCAAATCTAGAGTTTCTTTCCCACGCATCGTTAAGATATTTAAAGCGTCATCTGGGAAAACTGCACGTAAATGAGTAGCAGTCAGAACAGAACAGACAAAGGTAATGTGTGGTGCTAATTCTAAAATCGCCTTGATAGTTGGCACGCGGTTGGGGCTAAAATGACCCACGATCACATAATCCAACTTTTTCAAGTTGATAGTCTCTTGCAATGCTTCCAGATAAATGCTGCTGAAGCTTTCACCAGGCGGGTCAATAATTGCGGTTTTATCACCTGCTATTAAATAGCAATTGGCGGTAGTACCTCTTTCTAATGCATATTCAATTTCAAACCGCAGACGTGACCAACTACGCGCTCTGAGGATTTTAGTGTTTGTAGCAATGGGAAGAACTTGTACGTCACGGGGTTTGGAATCGATCATAGATTTACGGTTAAGTGTGGAAAAAAAATGGAAAAACCGGGTAGAGTGCGCCCAGTTTTTAGCAGATTGAATCAAGCCAGTCAGGGTGTTTAGGAGGCTCATGGGTTGCTGGCGGCGTGGGTGCAGGGGAGCAGGGGAACTTGGGGCCCCCACGACCGAAAGGGAGTGGGGATTAGGGGCACAGGGGAGCAGAGGAAGCAGAGGAGCAGGGGAGATGGGAGAATAACTAATGACAACTGACCACTGACCACTGACAACTGACCAATTCCCCATTCCCCATTCCCAATTAGTAGTAATTTCCTACTTTGCGGTGGCGAACGGCTGTGAATGCATCGGGTTTGGATACACGACCTTCATCGACGGTGCAGTATAAAATCCAGTGGTCGCTGCACTCTATGCTGCTTTGTACTTCACATTCCATGTATGCTAAAGCGTCTGTCAAAATCGGTGAACCGTTTTTGGCGGTGCGGGTTTTGACGCCAGCAAAGCGGTCTGCACCAGGACGCAAGCGTTTGAGGAATTGCTTCTTCAGTTCTTGATAATTTCCTTCTTCCAGGACGTTGAGGACGAAGCGATCGCCTATTTGCATCATGGAATCAATGGCGCGGTCTTTGGCTACGGCAATCGTAAATCCTAATGGTTGCAAACTCGCTTGCGATACCCACGAAGCTAGCATGGCACCTGACACATTACCTTTTTTGGTAGTAACAATATATAGTCCGCTGCTAATCCGTCCCAAAGCTTTTTCCATGTTGACATCAAGAGATTTGATCTGCTTGATGTTGCGTTCTTTGACCAACAATTGTCCTAAGTCTGTACCGGCTTCTTCGCACAACTGATAGGTGGCGTCGGAGGGTACATCTTTAATGCGAATCGCTCCAAAGGCTTCTTTCACACCTAAATCGATAAATTTGCGCCGCAAGGTATCAATAGGTTCATCATCGCCGCCGTAAGATTCAAACAAGCCAACTACTTGTTTGTTCTTGGCCACGGCTAGTAGTGAACTAATACCAGCTTGAGCAGCAATAGCAGTACTTGGGGGCATTCCGATAATTAAACCAGATGCTCTACCTGCTAGTTCTTGGATTTCTTGTATACCAGCGGTACTGAGGTCGATAACTTCTGTGGCGACACCAGTTTTTTGGATGCCTTCAGCTATGGCCATAGCTAGCTGATCAGCATACCCGTATTCGGAAACATAAAACAAGCCGACAGTGGTCTCTGCCTTTGCTTGTCTGTGACTCCAACTTTGATAACACTCAGTTAGCACATCTAAATGATGGTGCAACAGCGGGCCGTGACCGTTAGCAATAATGTTAATCTTGCCCAGTTCGTTCATTCTCTTCATGGCATTCAAGAGAGAACGAGCGTTGGGGCCCATGAGACAGTCATAGTAAAATCTAAAGTCAGCTTCGATCGCCTCTAAGTCTTCGTCAAAGGTGCGTTCGTCACAGAAGTGCATCCCAAAGGCGTCGCAGGTGAAGAGGGTTTGGGTTTTGCGATCATAACTAAAGATGGTGTCTGGCCAGTGCAGGTTAGGCGCACTCACGAATTCGATTTCGTGTCCTTTACCAATGTTGATGCGATCGCCACTTTTCACAATCCGCTTAGAAAATGGATCATGTACCAAACCTTCCAAAAATTGCAGTGCAATTTTTGAAGCTAAAACAGTAGCTCTCGGTGCCAATTGCAGCACATCTTCTACTAAGCCGCTATGGTCTGGTTCTGTATGGCTGACAATAATGTAATCAATAGTCTTAGGGTTTACAAGTCCTTTCAGTGTGTCCAGATACAGCTGACGAAACTTCTGGTGAGAAGTATCAATCAAAACTGTTTGTTCGCCCCTAATTAGATATGAATTGTAAGTCGTACCGTTTTGCAGTCCGAATTCGATATCGAAGCGATCGCGATCCCAGTCAAGAGAGCGAATCGCTGTGGTGTTAGGGGCAATTTCTACAGTCTGTATAGTTAGCCGATGCTGAACGTTCTCTGCGATCGCTACCATTATTCGTCTCCGAGCGCAAATAAACAGTATTGTTTCTCTGCCCCCATTGTGCCTATAAATCTTTTTTAAAGTTGTAATGAAGAATATATTTCGGAAAATTCAACTTGTATCAATTATTGCTATTTTTTAGCATTGTTTTTAACTCGAAAAATCTCCTAAAATTTACTTTATCTCTAAGTAACACTTTTTAATTTTTGATATTTCTTGGCATAATTTAAAATCCCAAACATATCATACATAACTTATTTTATTTGACAAGCTTTTCGTAACAAAAAGCATAATTTACCTACCACTGTACCTCTATTTAATTTTGTGGGGTGTGTGATACCGTAGGATATACATTTCCTAATTTGGTATAAAATCAATTGCTTTATATAGATGAATTGAGATATTTTTACTTATTAACTAGAATAATCGCATCATTATTCTCAGTAGAAACCCTGTGAATTTAATTATAAATTTTGGGAACAATAGATTTATAAACCATGATTGAATCCTCTCCTCCAGAGCTTGCCAAGCAAGCTCTGGAGTTTTCTATTTCATACCATTTTAGATTCTGAAATAATTGCTATATAAGCTTTTTAGCACTTTAACTGTTGCAATTATTTTTCAAATTACTAACATTAGCAAGCTAGTATCTGGTTAGAAATTTGGTTGAGTTACGTAAAAACCTAAATATCAGTAATTTTATATTTTTAATTTTTCAACATAATTACTAGTATTAATATTTTTAATTGTATCTTGATTAACAAAATTTTTAGTAGTTTTACCGCACCACAAGTTAACTTTGTATGAATAAAAAGAATATATAGTTTCTCAATGTTTAAACTTTATGTTTTTAAATAAATTCGCTAGTGTAGTCTCGGTGTTTACCGCAGGTGTAGGTATAGCCATCAATCTTTCATTTGGTAGAACAGCGATCGCTCAAACAACTAATACCAATCTTTATATTCAAGTAGGCTCTGATATTAATGGCGAGCCAATTATACTTGATTTGGCATCGGTTAAAGGAAGCGAGTATACACTCTTACGCAAGGATGGAGATGGTACAGCACAAACAACTCTGAGTGCTTCTTGTGTTCAGCATCGGTTGTTTTCCAAAAGATTTTCTTTTTACAACTCGGCTGGCAAATTGATCCGTGATGATAAAGCCAAGCGAGAGATTGTCCTCAAGCGTGGTACTCCTGAGAGTAACTCTATGGAGATTGTTTGCCAAGCAGGAGACAGTCGTAGTAAGTAAGGGGAATTGGGGAGCCATTGCGGTCTTGGGGTCTCCCCAAGTGGATCAAATGGCGTCATTGGGGATGGAAAGATGAGGGAGAGAATAACTAATGACCACTGACCACTGATATCATGTCCGGCAAATTGCCCATAATAAAAACACCCCACCCCCAACCCCTCCCCTTGGTAAGGGGAGGGGAGACAAAGCATCGCTTTGGCGGGGTGGGGTAAGCGCGGATATTAAGGGTAATTGAGCGGACATGATATGACCACTGACAACTGACCACTGACCACTGACAACTGACATATTTGCAGAAACTTTTGTGAGATTTTATCGGTCTGATTCTCCAAATTCTGTCATAAACCACTAATGTTTTTTTCTACTCAGGGTGTTCCGGGATTGCCCGATTTAACACATCCAACAGAACTAATTCAGTTTGGAAACCATGTACTCAAAGCTTCTCTATTATTAGTCTTTTTAATCTTAGCTTTGGGAGTAGCGATCGCTGTTGTCAGTTTTGCCTTTCGTCGCCACCAACAAGAAGAAGCAATTTTTCTAGGCGAGTGGGCTATTCGCTACTCTCAACTATTACAAGGTTTGCAACATTTAACTTTGGTATTAGTTCTGTTGGTGGTGGGATTTTTTCTTTGTTCAACTTTAAGCAATCGCTATCAC
This sequence comes from Amazonocrinis nigriterrae CENA67, assembly GCF_016056305.1. Lineage (GTDB taxonomy): Bacteria > Cyanobacteriota > Cyanobacteriia > Cyanobacteriales > Nostocaceae > Amazonocrinis > Amazonocrinis nigriterrae. The sequence continues at coordinate 35,124 of NZ_JAECZC010000037.1, forward strand.
TACTGGGAACAGACAAAGGTGGCGCAAGTTGTTCAAAGTGTAGCTGGGGACAAACTAGAACAAATTGCGCCTCAAATACGCTATGTTACCAAGGAACCGATTACTTATAATACTCAAGTTAACGGCAAGATAGTTAGGGTAAGTGATACGCAACAGGTTAACCGCTTTCTGCCACTAGCTGGGTCGCAAGTTCAGGTAAAGCTTGACCAAAACACAGATGTTCAAGGTCGCAGTGCAGTTTATAAGGTAGATTATGGTGCTGATTACAAATTTGTCAACCGACTCAAAGATATTAATAGTTTTTTCTTTGAAGCACCAATACCTAACGGCTACTCACTACTTGCTAACTATAAAGTAGAACGCGATCGCACTCGTTTAGAACCAATTAATCCAGGAAATTATAGCTTTTCCTTCCAGCTACAACCAGGGGAAGAAACTACCTTTCGCGTTACCTATGAAGCCAGAGGAGGGCCGCGTTGGGTTTACAGTACCGCAGGACAATTGTTATCTAACTTTCGCCTCACAGCAATTGCTAATTTTAGTTCTGTTGATTTTGCTAGTGGGATTGTACCGAATGAGATTAAAACTGATAGACGTAGCACTCAATTTACTTGGATATTTAATGATAATGTTTCGGTGAAAAATCCCTTTGGCGTATTTACTAACACTAATCCCATTCGTAATACTGGCATTATTCCTCGTCTTTTATTGTTAGCACCAGCAATCTTTTTGTGGTGGATATTATTGTTATATTTATCCCTACCAATGAGTTTGAAAAATGTCGCGATCGCTGGTAGTATTTTCTTTGCTTGTTTGTTGACTTTAACTTATCTAAGCCGCTTCATGAATGCAGAGTTAGCTTGGACAATGATTTCGCTTGTGTTGCTAACCTTGAGTTGGGGGTTGGGGTTAACTCGCAGTGCTTCTTTGGCTGCGATCGTTTGTACCATCGCTGGTGCAGTATTACCAGTTTTGGGATTATTAGTACCGTTTAGCGGTTTGACTCTCAGCGTCGCAGGTTTACTTTCCGCTATTTGGTTAGCGGTGCGTCATTGGTATGGCTGGTATGGTTTGCAGATAGAAGATAGTAGAAAATAATGCCAACAAGAAGGGGGTGGGGTGTAGGGTGTAGTACGAATTAGTATTAGTGATTTTGTTATGCGGCTAAGTGGTTCAAGTCGGCTGGAGTCAAGTTTGAATGTACTACTTGACCATCGCGGAACCAAACTATGCGCTGGGTTTGACGAGCAACTTCTGGTTCATGAGTAACCATGATAACCGTGATTCCACTAGCATTAAGTTCGCCGAAGATATCTAATACTTCTTGAGTTGTGCGAGAATCAAGGGCGCCGGTGGGTTCATCGGCTAAGAGGACGACAGGACGGTTGACAATGGCACGGGCGATCGCTACCCTTTGTTGTTGTCCTCCTGATAGTTGCGTTGGTTTGTTGTTGAGGCGCTTTTCTAAACCGACTTTGATTAAAGCTTCCCTTGCGCGATCGCGTCTCTCTGCTGGGTTAACATCAGCATATACCATTGGCAACATCACGTTTTCTAAGGCTGTGAGTTGGGGTAACAAATGGAATTGTTGAAACACAAACCCCAATTTCTTATTACGAATATGTGCCAAATCTTTATCGTTCATTTGTGCCACATCGATGTTATCTAGATAATAATGTCCGTCACTGGGACGGTCTAGACAACCGATAATATTCATGGCTGTAGATTTACCCGAACCAGAAGGCCCCATAATTGAACAATATTCACCTTCGTGAATAATCAAATTCACGTCGTTGAGTGCTTTGACTTCGGTTTCACCACTGCCGTAAACTTTAAAGATATTTTCTAAACGAATAATTTTTGTCATTTGTTAGTTGTTAGTTGTCAGTGGTCAGTTGTCAGTGGTCAGTCATCATTTATTATATTTGCGAGTTATCCAGAAACCTAAGCTGATAAAACTCACGGTAGCAATGATACTTAAAATTAAAGATGCGTAAAATGGGTGTGGTGGGTTGTGTAAAGAGATTGTTACGGGTTGGTTGATTTTGTCGATGTGTTGGACAATAACGCCGGAGATAATTGCACCGCCACCAAAGCCGATACCTATTATTTGGATGGTATTGTTTAAGGAGTGATCGCTCTCGGTTTGTTCTGTTTCTACTATACCTCTAATTGTATCAACTAGCTGTACAAATAATTCTTGACCAGGTGTCAGATAGTTAATATCTGTTTGGATTTGTTGTTGCCATTTTTGACAGTCTTTATTTAGAAAATCTTGACATGATTGAGGACTATTACCACTACAAATAGTTTGAATTTTCTCTAAACAAGTTCTGTAGTTAATAATATTAGTAGTAATGGCTGTGTGGTGGATTTACAAATCCTGTAAGCATCTGGTGTAATCAAAGCTTTTTTTGGGTATTTTCCCCATCAAGCTTTTTAAGCCAGATAATTGTGTTTGATTTTCAGATATCAGTTCGTCCGACAGAATATATCAGCTTGTGTACAGGTTCTGGCTGGTTTACGGTTTGACCAAAATTTGATTCAACAGTTGTTTAGAGAGGAAATTATGCAGGAATCTGTAATTTACAAAGAAACAGGAGGCGCAAGCACTAATTTTACGTCAGCTAGTACGCCGCCTTGGTGACATCCAACCTCAGATAGAACAACAAATAAGCACTTTATCCATCACTCAACTCGAAGATTTAGCTGAAGCGCTGTTAGATTTCACTAGTCAAAGTGATTTAGTCAATTATTTAACGAATATCTCCCGATATCAACCAAATTCAAAAAATTAAGTAAAAATATATTAGCTCAAAGCGCCTAACGCACTGCTAGGAGACACGGTGCGTTAGGGCGAAAGCTGTAACACACTTTACTGGTCTGACTGTAATTACGAATTACAAATTACGAATTACGAATTACGAATTACTAAGCGCTTCTTAACGCTACAATCGGGTCAAGTTTAGCAGCACGACGCGCAGGGACGACACCAAAGAATAAACCGATACCGCCGGAAACACCAACGGCCATAGCAATGGCAATAGGAGAAATTCCTGCTTCTAAGGGAGTCAAAGCTGCTACTAAGAAAATGCCACTAACACCTACAGCCGTTCCCACTAAGCCGCCAATTGCTGAAACAATCACTGCTTCAATGATGAACTGTAACAAAATATCTTGCTCTGTTGCTCCTATTGCCTTTCGCAATCCGATTTCTTGGGTACGTTCGGTGACGGAAACCAGCATGATATTCATAATACCAATGCCACCGACAAAAAGCGATATGCCTGCGATCGCAGCTAACATAATTGTCAATGCACCTGTGATTTGACCAACTGTTTGCAAAGCATCTTTTTGAGAGTTGATAGTGAAATCATCTTCTCCGCTGAGTTTGTGCCGCAAGCGTAGCAAATTGGTCATTTGAAACTGTGCTGCATCCACACTATCGGCATTCTTAGCGGAAACGGTAATATAACTTAACTCTAGTCCATAGGGAGAAGTCCGCCCGACAATTCTGTTGGCAGTTGTCATAATCGGCATCAAAGCCGCATCATCATAATCAACACCTAAATTTGAACCTTTGGCTGCCAACACTCCAATCACTTGGAAACTGGCATCTTTGATCCGCAACTGTTGCCCTATAGGATTACTATTACCAAAAAGTCTTTCTGTTAATTTCGCACCCAGCACAACAACTTGGTTGCTACGCTTACTATCTACCTCGGTAAAAAACCGCCCTTTGTCAATTTCAAAATCCCGCACGATCAAAAAGGTGGGAGTTGTACCTACGATATTTACATTAGTATTTTTATTACGGTAAGTAACCACCTGCCTACTGTTCAATTCTGCCGTGACTGCTGCTACAGTTGGGACTTGAGTTGCGATCGCTTTAGCATCTTCTAACACCAATGTTTTCGGCAAATCTCTGGTGATGCGTTGAGTTTCCCGATTACCTGGAATAATAAATAGCACATTTGGCCCCAAAGATTGCAACTGTTGAGTGACGTACCTTTGCCCACCTTCGCCAATGCCAATCATGGCAATCACTGAGGCATTACCAATAACGATACCTAACATGGTGAGGGCACTACGCAACTTATTCGACAGCAGGGTTTTACCCGCCATTTTCACACTTTCTAAGAAATTCATGCCAATTTGTCATTTGTCAGTTGTCAGTTGTCAGTTGTCAGTTGTCAGTTGTCAGTTGTCAGTTGTTTTTATCCCCCATCTCCTCTGCTCCCCATCTCCCCTGCTCCCCATCTCCCCTGCACCCCTGCTCCCCTTCTCCCTCATTGTTGCTTTTGCTTCTCGATTTTGTACTCCTTCGGTGGATTCACAAATACGCGATCGCCTTGTTTAATTCCTTCTAAAATCTGAGTTTGGTCTTGGATTTGTGCGCCTACTGTGATTTCATGAAACTGGGGTTTATTATTCTTATCTGGTACGAGTACGCCCGTTTTACCATTCTCTGTCACAATTGTCACAGTCGGTAACACCAAAGCATCATTGACGCGATCGCCTATGAAGGTCAAATCCACATTTAAACCAGAACGCAATTTATCTATACCAGTATCAAGGGCAACCCGCACTTGGAAGGATGTCACACCTTGTTCTAACACTGCTTCAGGGGCAATCAAGCGTACATGTCCTTTAAAAACCTGATCTGGATAGGCATCAGCGACAATTTCTACTTGCTGTCCTTGTTGAATTCTGCCAATATCGGCTTCTGGGACTTGGGCTAGCACTTCTAAACCCCGTGCTACTGCCACAATTGAACTGGAAGTTGCCGATGCATTACTAGAAGCAGAAGTTGTGGGAGTGACAAATGCACCAATATTTGCATATTTTTGCGTGACAATTCCACTAAAGGGAGCGCGAATTACTGTATCTTGTAGCTTGACTTCTGCCGCCGCCAGTTGGGCTTGAGCTGCTTTCACCGCTGCTTGACGTTGGGCAATTTCCTCTGGACGACTGCCATTTTCCAACAATACTAATGCTGCCCTAGCTTCGGTGACAGCTGCTTCTTTAGCAGCAATTTCTTCACTACGAGTACCACTTTCTAACAGTGATAAACGTTTTTGTGCTTCTGCTAAACTAGCTTTTGCTCTTTGGTCTTCGCTAATGTATTGATCAAGCTGATCTTGAGAAGTTGCTCCTTGGCGTGTGAGTTCCCGATATCGAGTAACTCGTGCTTGGGTCAAATTTACCTGTGCTTGGGCTGACTGCACCTGCGCTTGAGCTTGTTCAATTTCTTGGGAACGATTACCTGCACGGGCTTGAGATAGCTGTGCTTGCGCCTGTGCTAATCTGGCTTTGGCTTGGTCAATTTCTTGGGGGCGATTTCCAGCACGGGCTTCATCTAGCTGGGCTTGGGATTGTGCTAAGTTGGCGCGGTACTGACGGATTTGTGCTTCAATATCGCCCACATCCATACGAGCAATAATTTGTCCCTGCTGCACGCGATCGCCCTGTTCTACATATAATTGCCCCAGTACACCCGGATTTTTGGGACTAATATTCACAGTTTGCACTGGTACTACTTTACCACTAGCAGTAATCCGCAAAGTGACATTTTTTGCTTCCACAGGAATGGTGAGTTGCGAAATATCTTCACCTTTTCCACGATTCACCAAGTTGTAAGCGATCGTTGTACCAACAATCAAAGTACTTGCCGCCATCAGCCCAAGTAGCCAGTTTAGTGGATGTTTAACTTTACCAATAATGGGAATTTCTATCTGCGAAAACATAAATAGCAACCTATAAATATTGCTTTGCGCTTCAGTAGCTTTGAACTCAATACAGTTTTTTCGGGACAAGAGGAGAAAAAAGGCTAATTTGAACCGTATTGAACTTTTATTGGGATGGCAAGTACGGGATTTGAGAGTTGAAAGTAATTTTTGGATTAAATGTTTATCTTTGAGCAACTAGACGAATGTGTAACTTAATCGTTGCTTAATTTTACTTCATGATAACTACCAATAATTTCGTATGCTTCACCTAAATGGGTGACTTTACTAAGCCAGTATGCATAAAAGTTGCATCTTGACTTTAAAGAGTCATCCCTTGTTATTGGTCATTTATATGTAGTTGGGCGCAATTCAATATAAAGAAGACTCACCCAAACAATAGCCAAAACCCTTATTATCACGTATGGATAATTCATGAATTGCCCCTACGTGCAGTTTGGCGTAAGTCCTAGTAAAGTATACTCTTGCTTTATAGTCACCGCCAATAGCGCTCAACACAACAACTAGAGCCACTAACCCTCTAGGTGACGCTCGTTCCTCGCTAACACTAACGCTGAGGAGGGCTACCTCACTGCACTAACTCACTAAAAACTTTTTTCCAATTCCCCTTCGGGTTCGCCAGTCGCTCATGGGGGAAACCCCCAAGACCGCGCTGGCTCACCAATTCCCTATTCCCTATTCCCCATTTTGGTTATACCAATCTTCGTTAGTTTCCCAATTAGAAACCTCATTGTAAGCATCATCGGTGGGGTAAGGTTCGGCTTTGGTACGGCGATTCTCTGGCCTCAATGCTTCTCGTTCTCGCAACGTCAGCGGTGTTGTTTCATTAATTGGCAGACGTTCAACTGTTCGCCTTGCAGGTTTTTGGCGTATAAAGGTTTTCCAAGCAGTTTTAACGCCTACAAAAATGCTGCGTGTGCCTACTTGCAGATTTTGAGCTTGTTTTTTAGCACCATCCAGACTTTGGTCAACTTGTTTCACGACTTGAGTAGCGCTTTTGACACCTTCGCTCACATCATCAGTTAAATCAGTGATTTCCAAACCAGTCGTGCGGATGGCATTGAGAGTAGGTGGCAACTCTCGTGAAAGTGTATCAAATAGCTTTTCTGCACTGCGGGCTGCGCGTGCTAACTCCTGCAAAGCTGGTATAGCCGCCACCAAAACAGCAGTCAGACTGGTAGCGACTAAAAGTATGGATAGTCCCAGCCAAAACAGGGGATCAATCACGGTTGTATCATCTATGAGTGTTCTATTTGCTGGGGAAGAGAATCTGAGTCTTCTTGCTCTTTTTGTCGCTTTAGCACTTGACTTTCACGCTGACTAGCATCTACACCAGCTGCGATCGCTTCGCGCAGTCTGTCTAAAGTCTCATCCCAATTTCGTAGTGCGCTAGCAGACAGACGATCTGCCTGAATTTGCACACTCGTAGATAAATCTTCTGCTAATTCTGGTAAAGCATTAGCAGATTTTTTCAAAAGTTTACGTGTTTCGCGCCCTGTGCGTGGAGCTACAAGCAAACCAGTTACAGCACCGATAGTAGCCCCTAGCATTAAACCGCCAAAAAATACTCCAGACCGGTTGTTAGACATTTTGTTGTTTTTCTCCTTACACCCATTTTAGGTGGGTTTCCTCCCCTTGCAAGACCTAAATGGTTGATCCAGTTAACTTATCCTGACAATATTTCCATCAGAAATGTTGCTTTGATTTATGAAATTATTTTACAACTGTCTTTTTGCTAAATTGATACCCCCGCCTGCTAAAAGAACGCCCCCAAAATCGTCTTCCTAAAAACAACAGACTGACAATTTGCCGGACTTGTTGGATCTGTTCCTGTAACCCTTGGTTCCCCTGGCGCAAGTTATGAATATTCTGTTGGCCAGTATAAATATTTTTGGGAGCGTTAGATAGTGCTGCATGGGTATTACGTTCATAGACAGTTAATCGGTCTGCTATGAATGCCAGCTTTTGCTTGAGTTGCCACACTCGCCAAGCCACGTAAAGTAGTACCAGCGAGATGAGAACATTAATAACTACAACTACAGTGACCATTGTTTACCTTTACCAACTCAGCTTTCAAGAATCGTTCAATGGGCTACTGATTTGGTTCTCACTTCATCATAACGACAGTTACTGTCAACGAAGAACACTAATCGTGAGCAACCCACACGGGGGAAGTCAAAAGTCAAAAAAATATTAAACCCTTGCTTTTGCGATCGCATCTTACAATTTTGCCCATAAGTCTTCATGCATATATCACCATCTTTGTCAATTCATAAGTCCTAGCCATTAGCTTTTACCTGAAAAATACATAACACCTTTAAGCCGCACTTGCTTTTTAGTTACCGCAGCCAATACCTCAGAACGTTTAGCGGCTGTGGTTGTGCTGCATAAAGCTGTAAGAAAATTTGCTTATTTTCACATAGTTTTATTTTTCTACACACTTCTTTAGTAAACTTAAGTTTTTAATTCAAAAAGTAGGAAAAGTAAGAGATTTCACCAAAATATTCGCTATTCTTTCTTAACTGTCTTATCTGTTCTTGCTTGTTGATTATGCTTTTAATAATATAGACATGCAATTTTTCATAAAAAAGCCAAAATTATAGAGGATAGCTATGTCTGACATCAGAAAACTTGGTCAATCTTGGATATTCAGTTGGTTCTTTGGTTTTAGTAATATCCCTACAGATGAAGATTGTTGCATTTACATGAAATCAGTTTTATGTTGCGCTAAAGGAGATGGAGTTCTTTCACAAGCAGAAAAGGATTGGGCTATTGGTTTTTGTGCATCTTGGGGAGTAGCAGACTGGGTGATTAAAGAGCTAAAAGCATATGAGGCAGATGAAGATTTAAAAGAAGTCATCGCTCGCTCTCCTCAAGTTTCCATAGCACAGAGAGATTTACTTCTCACTGCAATTAGGGCTTGTGCTGCTGATGGAGAAATTCATGAAAAGGAAAAGGCAAAACTGAAAGAAATGGCTTTTATTATAGGGGTAGAAGAAGAAATAGTAGACCAGTTAGAGCAGTTACACAAAGAAGAATTGGCACTACGGCAAAAGCGGATTCAGCTTTTATATCCAGAGAAAAGCCCCTATTAATCATCTATAGTCTTAATTAGTTATTCTCAACCCCAACACTGACCAAAACTATTCCAAATTTGCTCATTAACTCATGAAAATTTTCATAAGAGTTGGAAGTAATAATTTTGAATGAAAGCGAAGTGTATGGGGTGATAATTTTGAGATTTGCATAAATGCAGGATGATTTTGTGGGTAGAAATCTCAAACGATATAGCAGTTGAGGCATAGTTTCGGGCAACGTCACTCATGGGGTAGCCCCGCGGTGAGGCTGCCCCAATGTTAAACGCCACTTTTGCAGTCTATTTTGTTAGCTTCCTCTGATTCACAGCTTGGCGAAAACCCAGCACAAGCAAGATATTTGCCAGCGTCAAAAATAATTCTGCACTACCATGCAGCCAATCCACATTTGCCAAAGATTTGCCGTAATGTAGTTGGGCGTAAATCCCCGCTGGAATGGTAATAGCAACAAACACCAGCGTTCCGTAAAATCCATATAAGGCTAAACGTGGCATTTGCTGACTACGGCTAATAAACCACAAGAAACCCAAATAGGGAAACAAAGAAAGAGCAAACAGGGTTTCTTTAGATATCATCTCTGTGATTTGATAGGTTTTGGCTCAACATTATTAATTGCAGCGTCGGTAGATTTGGTGGAACGCCAGATCCATACTGCCGCTGCCCAAAGGGTAAAATTACCAACTAAAGTCATAGTAGCTTGCAGCGTCACCAACCATTCTAAAGATTCGGCATTGTCGAAATAATGCCACGTACAAGCGCACATAGCACTAACTAAAGCTGGTAACATGGCCAAAGACAGTCCCCACCAACTGCGGTTACCAGTGAGTTCGCCGTAAGTCCAGATTAACCAAATAGCGGCAACCCACTCTATAACGCTAGAAACATGAATAATCCAAGTGGGAATTGAAAGGGTGTGCATAGTTGTCAGTGGTCAGTTGTTAGTTGTAACCTTGTTTCTTCATCTTCCCACAAGCAAATTAATGTTTTTTGGTAGGATGACGGACATCTCATCAACTATATAGAAAAAGTTGATAATCCAAAATCTAAAATCCAAAATCTCAAATGACAAAGATGCGGGCGTTATTGTCTGGGTATTACGGTAAAGGTAATGGTGGTGACGAAGCTTTGTTGGCGACGCTTTTGCAAATGCTACCATCTCATGTCACACCTGTGGTGCTTTCTGGTAATCCAGAACAAACTCACGATCGCTACAATGTAGAAACTTGCGATCGCATGGCTCCTTTAGCTGTACTGCAAGCTTTACGCTCTTGTGATGCCTTTATTTGGGGCGGTGGCAGTTTAATTCAAGATGTTACTAGTACCATCAGCCCATTTTACTATGGGGGACTGATGGCATTGGCTCAGAAAATGAATTTAAAAACCGTTGCTTGGGCCCAGGGTATTGGGCCATTACTGCGCCCACAAACTCGTTGGTTAGCACGGCAAAACTTCGCTGGTTGTACTAAAGTCAGTGTCCGCGATCGCGCCAGTGCTGCATTATTATCAGATTGGCACATTCCTTGTATCATAGCTCCCGACCCAGTTTGGGCATTAGAATCTAAACCAGTACCGGGACTTTGGGATTTACCAGCACCGAGAATTGCAGTGACATTGCGATCGCATCCCCAACTCACACCAGCACGTTTAGCAAATTTAACTCGCGCTTTAGTAGATTTTCAAAAAGCTACGCAAGCTTTTATTTTATTACTACCATTTCAAAAAAGTGAAGATTTAGGCATTGCCCAAATTATTCAATCTCAACTAAAAGATGTCAGTCAGATTTTATCTCTAGAAGACCCACAACTTTTAAAAGGTGTATTTCGCGGTGTCGAAATGGCAATTGGAATGCGCCTACACAGTTTGATTATGGCAGCTGCTGAAGGTTGTCGCTGTTTTGCTCTCAGTTACGACCCCAAAGTCAATCGCCTAATGGAAGAACTAGCCATACCGGGGTGGGACTTGGCAACTTTACCAGATGATACTAATTTGATTGGTAAAACTTGGATAGAACATTATGCTAATGGCGATCCGCTTTTACCTGAACAAATTCAGTCTTTGGTAGATAGAGCATTGATGCATCGTGAGTTGTTGAACGAAGCTTTTAGTTGAGTTCGAGTTAGTTATGAGCGTCAGTTTTTGGCTAATACGAGTTTCGCCTGAACTTGTTTCAATAAATGACCTCAATGAAGCGAATATTTTAGAAATTGGGACAAAATCAGAAATAATATCCAGAATTTCGGAACTTTTTCCCGAAGTTTCATCCCATGAAGGTTATTATTACTTACCAGGATGCAGGAGAGAAAATTCGAGCAATTCTTCTATCTGGGAAGTCTGGTTAGGAGATGATGAACCCGTAAAATTGATTTGTATAAAGCCTCATGTTGGAATGTGCGACTTGACAATTCTTCAAGATATCTCTCAGCAGTTAAAGTGTAGTATTTTCGATCCACAAGATGGCGGTTTTATCTTTCAACCATAATTAAATGGTGAGAGCGATGCTTTTCTAATTTCACAAAGATTACGGAATCTGTGTTTGCCCCTTTGTAGTTTCTTGGAAACTGAATTATAACCATCTGTAAAGGTGAGAACTCGGAGTGGGTAAATGGCAGATCAAAGCCTGAATGACTTTAACAGACAAATCCTGCAACAACGCTACGAAATTCAACAGCAGTTAGGTAAAAAAGCCGGAAGACGCACTGTATTAGCCCATGACCTAGAAACTCAGCAATTAGTGATTATCAAACTGCTCACCTTTAGCAGTGATTTTGCTTGGGAAGATTTAAAGCTATTTGAACGGGAAGCTGAAACGCTCAAAGCAATTGATCATCCTGCCATTCCTCGTTATTTAGATTATTTTGAATTAGATGCATCTAGCAATAGAGGTTATGCCCTAGTCCAAAGCTATGTGAAAGGTAAATCTCTAGAAGAATATATAACAACAGGGCGGAAGTTTACAGAAAGTGAAATTAAAGAAATTGCCACATCACTATTAAAAATCCTGACCTATTTACACGGGCGACAACCGCCAATCATTCACCGCGACATCAAACCCAGCAATATTATCTTGATACCTGACGGCAATAGGGTGGGTCAAGTTTATTTGGTGGATTTCGGTTCAGTGCAAACCTTGGCATCCAAAGCAGGTAAGACAGTAACGGTTGTAGGTACTTATGGATACATGCCTCCAGAGCAATTTGGCGGGTACGCAACGCCTGCTTCTGACCTTTACAGTTTAGGCGCTACACTCATCGCTTTAGCAACAGGAATCCATCCGGCTGACCTACCCCAGAAAAATCTGCGAATTGGATTTCAAGATGCTGTTAACCTCAGTCCTGCATTGGTGGTTTGGTTGCAATGGCTAACTGAACCGAGTTTAGAGAAACGTTTGACATCTGCATCAGCAGCTTTGAACGCGTTGAAAACAGGACAAATCAGAACTACCCCACAGTCGGTGGTTCGTCTAGATCAGCCAGTGAACACCTTAAGTTTATTCTGGAATGCCATGTGGCGCAGCACGGTGATCGGTGGCATTGTTGTAGCAATGAGTGCGGCTCTCTACAGTACAGTTGTCATTCCTATAGTAGGAACCTATATGGGACTACAAATAGGCGCTTTTGTTGGTTTTCCCATCGCTTTTGTCAATGGTTTTGTAGTCGCTATCATTACACGGTTGTTCTTTTTCCCCTTGAAAAATTCCCACTTGCATCGGCGTACAGTCACCATCATCAGCACCATCCTGGGGATGAGTATTGCTGTAATTAGCTTCAAATCCTTAAGTTTTCACGAAACTAATTCCTTACTTCTAGATAAGGTTTTCTGGATGATTGCCCCTTCAGTTATCACTGGGCTAGGTATGGGAACAGCTAGCAAGTCTATTGCTCAGTGGTATGAAAAAGAACATCATACTAATTCGTAATTCGTAATTCGTAATTCGTAATTCGTAATTGAAATGAGCAACGAGATATTAAATGGACGTTATCAAGTCCAACGGCAACTCGGACGACAAACCAGTAGGCGAACTCTGTTAGCTTTGGACTTACACACTTCAAAACAAGTAGTGGTAAAACTGCTGTACTTGGGGCAAGATTTCGATTGGCAAGATTTAAAGCTGTTTGAACGGGAAGCGGAGACTTTAAAAACCCTTGACCATCTAGCGATTCCGCGTTACTTGGATTACTTTGAGCTAGACACACCCAACGATAAAGGCTTTGGTTTGGTGCAAAGTTATGTAGAGGGAAAATCTTTAGAAGAACATTTACAGGCGGGACGGACGTTTAGTGAAGCTGAAGTCAAAGAATTAGCGCGATCGCTGTTATCAATTCTCTCTTATTTACACCAAAAACAACCACCTGTTATTCATCGGGATATTAAACCGAGTAATATCCTGCTGACAAATCGTTCTGGTAATAGTGTGGGTGAAGTTTATTTAGTTGATTTTGGTTCTGTGCAAACCTTAGCCGCCCAAGAAGGCAGCACAATTACAGTTGTAGGTACATATGGATATATGCCTCCAGAACAATTTGGAGGTCGCACAACTCCTGCCTCAGACCTCTACAGTTTAGGCGCAACTTTAATTTATCTAGTCACAGGACTGCATCCTACAGAATTACCACAGCAAGAGTTGCAAATTCAATTTCGTCAGTCTGTGAATCTCAGTTTGGAGTTTGCTGATTGGTTAGAGTGGATGACTGACCCAAGTTTGGAAAAGAGATTTTTGGGGGTAGAAGAAGCAATACAAGCATTGGAGAACCCCAAACCCCGAAAGCAGGAAATAGTAGCAACAAAACAACCTTTAAAACAGCCGCCAGGTAGCAAAATTCGCTTAATTAAAACTCCTGATACTTTAGAAATTATACTGCCACCCAAAGGGTTTGGAATTCCTTCAATAGCGTTCATTTCTTTGATCACGCCCATAGCGCTGGGATTTTATTTTTTCAGGTTTGGAGAATCACCTGTTACGGCAGAAGGACAAGGAATTAGCTTTTTCATCCAAATGTTAGCGATCGCTTTGTTGGCAAGTGCCATTTTATGGGGATTTTGTAAACGTACTCACATTATAATTAACTCTCAAAGGGTTGAGTTGTTCAACAATTTTTTAGGCATTCATTGGTGGACTTATCCTTCATTAACCAAGCAAAATATATCTCAATTAAAGGCAAGCATCTTAAGTCCTGAGCTAAATTTAGATACTCAGCCTTTACTGTTTGATCATAGAAACTCTGCTAAATATTACTTTGTTCTGTATTACCTTAATAGTCTTAGTCAGTTCACAGTTCCAGAACTGGAATGGTTAAAACAAGAACTGAGTGATTGGTTAGGTTTACCAATAATAGGTAATAGGTGAATTGGGAATTGGTGACTATTAACAGCCATCAGGAGCCAGCCGCGTGGTGTTAGCGAAGCGGTAGCGAGTCTTCTCCCAAGGAAAGACGCTGCGCGAACGAGCGTCGGCAGCGCGGTGAGGCAGCCCCCGACAGGAGCGGTTTCCGGCGTTAGCGCAGCTAAGCTGTGTCTTCTCCCAAAGGGAGACGCCAAAGGCGAACGAGCGTCTGGGGGACTGCCGTTAGCAAGAGCGTTAGCGAGCTTGCGAGCGTCACCCGTAAGGGTCTTGGGGGTCTCCACGCCACTTGCTACAACGGGGGGAACCCCCCTTCGGGTTCGGGGGTGACGCTCCTGCGTCGAAGATCGCTCTTGAGATCGCAATCGGCGGAAACCGCCAAGACTGCGACCCCCGACGCTCCTACGTCGCTAACACTACGCTAACACCGCAACGCAGTGGCTCCCCATGAGCGACTGCCGCGCATGGTTTCCCGACTTGAGCTTTCCTGGCGTTCATCAGCCATCAGTCATCAGTTATCTCTTCTCACTAACAATTCCCGACCACTGTACTTTTTTCTCTTGTAGCCGACGATAGGAAAAGAAATGATCCGGAGTTTGGTAGGTACAATAAGGCGCGATCGCAATTTGTTCGCCACTAATTCCCAAACTTTCTAGCTGTAAAATATTCACCCGCCGCACATCTAGCCTCACTTTACCCTCGTTAGGGTCTGCTAGCAAAGGTGAATTTGGTAGCTGGTGTAATGCATCCACAATCTTATGTGGGTCTTCATGTGGTATAATGCTAGCTCCAATTTCCGCAGCCACTTCTACAGAAACTTGGTAAACTTCACCAGCGATCGCTGGGCCTAAAGCTATTCTCAAATCATCGAGTTTGCTACCTTTAGCTTGGAGTCGGGCGATGGCTTGGGGGACAATCTTCGCCGCTGTACCCCGCCAACCGGCGTGCAATGCTGCCACTTGTTTAGTTTTCACATCGCCAATCAGCACAGGCGTACAATCTGCACTGGCTACCCACACTGCTTGTAGAGGCTGTTCGCTGATTAAACCATCTGCTGATACCAAGGCAGAATCACCTTCTCCTTCCACACAATTACCGCCTGCACTTAACATGCTGGTAATTTCTTCTGGAGTGACAACAGTATTGCCATGAACCTGCTTTAAGCGATAAGCTGATGCTTCTGGTTGCAGCACTGTTGTTAATTCTTGTGGCGATCGCGGCCAAAACTGCTGAGTAAAGAAACCGTGATGCCAATGTTCTAAAAGACTACAAGTCAGGTAGGGTAGTCCTTGCCAATTGTGCCAGTGCCAAGTGTGCATCGTAAACCAAACCTAAACAGAAATCAAATCAGCCAATTAATGCTAACTTGAACAACGCAATTTGGGCTATCTATTGTGGAAATTAATCGGCAAATATTAAAAGCTTTTCTCAAAGCCGGGTATGAGTCTGGTGATTTACCATTTAGTTTACATATTTTTGAAACTGTCACCTCAACTAACCAAGTTCTCTGGGACTTGCTGAAACAGGGTGCCCCAAGTGGTACCGTAGTCATTGCCACTCAGCAGACTGCCGGTAGAGGACAATGGGGTCGCCAGTGGATTTCTCATACCGGAGGATTATATCTTTCAGTAGCGATCGCTCCTAAACTAGAAGCTAATGCCAGCTATCAGCTAACTTTAGCTAGCGCTTGGGGAATCGCTGCACAATTGCGCCAGTGCGGTGTCAACGTCGGGATTAAATGGCCCAACGATTTAGTTTTAGATGGTCGCAAATTAGGCGGCATCTTGACAGAAACAAAAGTCAACAACAAACAAATCACCCAAGCAGTCATCGGTGTTGGCATTAACTGGGCAAACTCAGTACCACAAACCGGCATCAATTTGGAATTATGGCAAGCTTCCCAAGCTACCAAACCAATCTCAAGTCTTGAAATGCTAACCTCCACAGTTTTACTGGGAATACAATCCGGTATGCAGTGCCTTTCTACAGAAGGAATAAGCATACTCTTATCTAGCTATTTATATTTACTGAGAAATATGGGTGATAAGGTATACATCAACAACCAGCCAGCCATTATTGTTGGAGTCACGCCCCAAGGAAATCTCCGCCTCAGAATGGAAACAGATAATACAGATGAACTGATAAAACCAGAACTTTCTGTTGAACCAGGTAAAATCAGTTTGGGATACGTAGGCGCTTTAAATGATTTGTGAGATAAACTCATAAAGGTTGTCATTTGTCATTAATCCTTTGTCATTAGTAGTGACAAAGGATTAATGACAAACATGATGAGAATTTTCATAACTCAAACAAAATTGCTATGGAAATTCGTCTATTTAACTGTTAGCTTTGTTTAAAATTACGCTATGTAGAGCAAGACAAACCACTGACCAAACAAAGGATGAAGGCACAAAGAAGAATAATTACATCCAATGCCTTTAAAATATGTATGGAGTTTAGCTTATAGCAAGGGTATCTTGGCTGCAAGGCTCCCGGAGACTTCATCATTGATACTTCATCTGGACAGCAACTTCTATTGGATAACTTTAAAGAATATCGAACCAAAAACTACTTCAATTGAATTAGTAAAAATCTAAACACGTCTATCTTTGGATTACTTTAGAAACAACTGAGAGAACAAATGACGCAGCGCAATAATTCTGCCCACAACCGTTTACACAACTCAAGGCAGCAAGGTCTGATGACAAGACGCTTCTCTTACAAAAACCTACTCCGCATTTATGTATCTACCTTACCAGCACAAAGCTTTTGTGTTTTAAGTAGCGTCAGCTTCCTCAGTAGCGGCATAGTGTTTGCTCAAACGTCAACACAAATAGATAACATTGTTCCCACTGTTGAAAATTCCCAACCAAGAACGGCTGCAAATACTGCTAAGTTAGTAAAAAAAGATACGGATGTATCAACAACAGTTCAAGCACAGCCGAATTTTTCTCAACGGCGAGCCATTCTGAAACAGAAATTACGCACTTCAGAGGTTGCCAAAACCACAGCACCAGCAGTCAGCAGTCAGGAGTCATCGGTCAACGAACCTGTACTGCGTGTCAGAAAGTCTGAAAATCGGTCAGAAACTTCGCGGGTAACTCCTGTGCGCGTCAGGGAAGAAAAACCTAAAATCGAAGTTTCTCAACCAGCAGCCAGTCTTAGACAAGAAAAACCTAAAATCGAAGTTTCCCAACCAGCAGCCAGTCTTAGACAAGAAAAACCTAAAATCGAAGTTTCCCAACCAGCAGCCAGTCTCAGACAAGAAAAACCCAAAATCGAGGTAGCTAAACCTATTGCTCCTCGCTCTATACCTGAGAAAGTTCCTGAAGTTGCCCAACCAGCCAACAACTCAAACCGTACTGAAACTGCGACCACAGGGAAAACCAAGGATTACAATAACGCCTATATTGACCCCACCAATTACAGCAATGATACTGGGGTTACTTACACTGCACCTGATTCTGTGGTGTTGACAGAACGGAAGAGCGGTTGTCGAACCATTTTGTCGTCTGCCAAAGGTGTATCAGGAGGTCTTTGTGGCACAACACCCTCACAAAATCAGCGTTTAGCAGATAGCAATAGCAAACCAGCACCGAATTGGCTCAAAAGAAGCCAAAATGCTCAATTACCCATTGTGCCACCAGTACGGCAGATCGCCTCTGCTGGCAACAATGGTGGATGGCGTGCGACTAAGAGCGTTCCTGTAGCTGAAAGCAAAACAGCGTATCGCCCAAATCGGTTTATCCCCAACCCCAGCGAATTTGCCACCACAACAGTAAGCGCATCTCCAACACCGAGTGCTGGTACTTTGCCACCACCAATGGCAGAGGGTAACGTTGCACCCCGTCCTAGTAACGTGTCTTACGATTTCGCGCTGGCATCAGTATTGCCACAAATCCCCTTCAGTGGTGCAGTTGCCTATGGTGGCGGTAGCGGCATGATTTATCCGCTGACCATACCGGCTCCTATTACTTCCTTATTTGGTTGGCGAATTCATCCGATTTCAGGCGATCGCCGTTTCCACGCTGGTACAGATTTGGGTGCGCCTATGGGTACACCAATTTTAGCCGCTGCCAAAGGTCAAGTACAGAGTGCTGATTGGATGGGTGGCTATGGTTTAGCTGTTGTAATTAATCACAGTTCCGCTCAACAAACCCTCTACGGTCACATGTCACAAATCTTTGTGCAACCAGGTCAGTGGGTAGAACCAGGAACCGTGATTGGGCTAGTTGGTAGCACCGGCAACTCCACAGGGGCGCACCTGCACTTTGAAATTCGCCACCTCACACAAGACGGCTGGGTTGCCGTTGACTCAGGCGTGCAATTAGAGGCAGCCCTTAGTCAGTTAGTACATAGGTCACAAACAGCCCAAGTCAGTCGGCAACCAGGCAGTTGATACTGGGGACTGGGGACGATGGGGAGATGAGGGGGATGAGGGGGATG